>CAJTCU010000011.1 GCA_910574935.1 Oscillospiraceae bacterium | reverse complement strand
GAGGTGAAGGCCAGCCAGTTGCTCCTCTTATTGTAGCTTTGGCACGAGACGGACGAAACCCCCGGCTGGCTGCCGAGGGTCCCAACCAAATTATATTGTAATAGGAGGCGAAGTCGCACAAGTATGAGAGCTACCCGGCCCAGCACCATAAGAAACCGCAGTCCTCCCCTACGGTCCACTCCATCATGTACCAGGATATAGACCGGGCCGTGGACGCGGCAAAAGACCTAGATGATTTTTACCGCATCCTGACGCAGATGGGCTACCGGGTCAAGCGGGACGGCAAGTACCCGGCTATTTCCCCGGAGGGCCACGGATTTTTCCGGCTGTACAAATTCAAAGACGGATATACAGAGGAAGATATTCGCAATCGTATTGCCGGAAAGAATCAGGATCGCCGCCCCCGGCAGCAAAAACCCCGGCAGGTCTATGGAGTGTGGAAGAATCAGGAGGAACACCGCACATACCAAAAGCGGTATACCGGCTACTATGCCCGGAGATATGACCGCCGTGGCCTTAACGCCACCTACCTGCACTACCGGTATATGCTGGTGAGCATCCGGCGGCAGAGCTACCCCCACTATCCCAGTATGGAGCAGCGCAAGGCCCTGGCCAAGCTGGAAAAGGATTCCCAGGAGGCGCGGCTGCTGGTGCACAACAAAATTCAGACAGGAAAGGAGCTGAGCGCCTATCAGGTTTCGCTAGGTGAAAGAATCCATGAACTGCACAAAGAGAGGTGGTATTTGAAACGGGATTTGCAGAAGAACCCCACTTGGGAGGAAAGGCAGGTGATAGAGCAGAAAATCTCAGATATTAACCAGCGGCTGAAACCGCTCTACCGGGAGCGGAGTCTTTGCAAGGATATTGCGGAACGCTGTACTTCGGTTACGGCGGCAGTGGACCGGGAAAAGGAGATTGCTCAACGCCAGTTAGGAAGGGAAAGAGGTGATGAATTATGGACAACACAACAGAGGCAGTAGACACCGTGTTCCGGGTGACATACAAGGGTATTGCCTATGTGTTCCGAATTATCGAGGAGGCGGCGCGCGCCGGGGAGCGGAACAACGCCCGGCTTGCCGGGGTCATGGCCGGGATGAACCAGCAGGATTACAGTACCCGCAGCGCCATGGAGATGGAGCGGATGATTCAACAGGGCAAGGGTTTCTGCCAGTTCGACCTTATGGAAAAGGATTACAAGACCTTTTATGACGCTGCCATGAGCGCTGGGGTACGGTTCTCCTGTGTGAGCCTGGACAAGATTCATCCAGAGGGTGAGCGGCTGTTTACCATCTTCTGCAGCCCGGACCAGGCGGACATCGTGAACCGCATTATTGAAATCAATAAACTCAACGGCGTGAAGTCCGCGGAGTATGAGCAGGAATCAGCCAGGGAAGTCACACCCCAGGAGGTGGAGTCCATGAGTGAGGAGGAGCTGCGCCAGCGCAACCGGGCCATGAACGCGGACTTCATCACGCAGTTCATCGACGAGGTGCAGCCCCACGCCGCCCCAAACCCTACTACCCCGGCGGAGCGCGGGAGCGCTGCTCCGTCAGAGGGCTTGTCAACGTCTACCGCCAGCGGGCGGCAGTCGGTCCGGGAGAGGGTTGAGGCAATCCGTCAGGGTGCCGGTAAGGAAACCCTGGGCCAGCCCTCTGTGGCGGGCAGCATTCCCAGCCGGGACGATACGGCCCGGCTTTTCTATGAAAAGAATATGCACCATTTGAGCACGGCAACAAGAGAAATCTAACGCAGAAAGGATGTTACCATGAACGGGAAATTTGATTTTAGCCAGTATCTTGCCTACCAGAAAAAGCTCCGGGAGGAAACCGGCAGGTTGACCGCCGAAACCGTGGAGGGGGTTTGGGGCGATATGGAGCAGTTCCCCCGCCTGCTGGATGTGGTGGAGCGGCTTAACCTTGCCAGCGGGACCCTGGGCGGAGGCAGCGCCAATGCCCTGCTGATTTTACGCCCAGTGTCCGGGCGCGACACGGCTGGGCTCCTTTGAGGACTGGAAAAAGGAGCAGGCATACATCCGCAGGGGCGAAAAGGGCATCCGCGTTTACGTTCGCTCCCCCGGCAAGGAGGATTCCAAGACCCACCGGACAAAGTATTACTACAATGTGGAGTACCGCTTTGACATCAGCCAGACCACGGCCCGCTCCCAGCCAAGGGAAGTGTTCTGGACCGAGCCCATGGACATTATCAGGGCCATTGCCCTGGCCGCTGACTTCAGCATTGAGTACGATTCGCAGATTCCTGACGGTGTGGACGGGACCTATATCCCCGCCCTTAACGAAGTGCGCGTCCGAGAGGGGCAGGACGCGCAGCAGATGTGCTTTTCCCTACTCAAAGAGTTCTGCCACTATGAGCAGCACAAGTTCATGGGCAAGACCTATGAGCGCAATCCTGTGACCAACTTTGTGGCCCTCTGCGGCGGGTATGTGCTGGCGCGGCGGTTCGATATCAGCACAGAGAATATTCTATTCCAGCGGGAGGTGTTCCCGGAAATCCCCGGCGGGAGTGTACAGGAGAGGTGCGGCGCTGTTCGGGACCTGCTTTCCAGCGTGATCCGGGCCAGCGGCATGGCGGGGCAGGAGATTCAGAGGGGGATTGCGGAGATGGAACGGCTCCTGGGCCTGTATGTTTCCAGCCCACGGTACAGGCCGGAGGATGCAAGGGATGATACCCTGGCGGTATGAAACCCGGACAGAACAGACTGCCCGCCATAGTGGTGGGCATAGCCGGGGGGCTTGTGGCTGTCTGGCTGGGCATTGCCCTGGCGCCGGGAATAAACAGCGGGCTGGCGGGGATGTTTTCCGCTCTCAACAGGGCTATGGCAAACCCGTTCCGGTTTCAGCTTGTGCCGGACACCCCGCGCTGTGTGTTGGTATGCCTGTTCATTTATGGTCTGGCTGTGCTGATGTTCGTTTCCTCTGGCATGAACTTCCGTCGCGGCGAGGAATACGGCAGCGCCAAGTGGGGCAGTCCCCGCGCCATTGACCGGAAGTACCGGGACAGAAAATCGCCGGACAAGAATCTCATTATGACCCAGCACGTTGCCATTGGCAGCTCCCAGGAGAGCATGTACAGGCATAGGCGAAACCTTAACACCGTGGTGATCGGCGGCAGCGGGTCGGGCAAGTCCACCACTCATGTACTTATCAATCTCTTGCAGGCCAGCCACTCCTATGTTTGCCTTGACCCATCAGGAGAAATGCTCCGGGCCACCGGGAACTATCTCAAAGAGCATGGCTATACCATCCATGTTCTCAATCTGGTGGAGCCGGAGCGCTCGGACAGGTACAATCCCTTTGTATTCCTGCGCAACGATGACGATGTAGACAGGATGGTGGAAAATTTCTGGAAAGCCACGGCGGTGCAGGGCGCACAAAAGGGAGAACAGATTTGGGACGATATGGCGAAGGAGCTGCTTTCAGCTCTCGCCTATTTTTTGTACTATGAGGCCCCGCCGGAGGAACAGAACTTTCCCACCATTCAGTTTTTGCTCCGTAACATGGCCCTGGTGGAGGGGGAAAAGGATTCCAGTCCCGTGGAGCAGATGTTCACGGAACTGGAACAGCGGGAGCCGGAGCATGTTGCGCTCAAGCACTATAGGGCCTACCACTCCGGTGCTACCAAGACCTTGCAGAGTATTCAGATCACCCTGCTGTCCCGGCTGGGGAAGTTCAACCTGGAATCCATTGAGCGGCTGTCCACCACCAACTCGGATGATTTGGGCCTCTTGACCGCACCGGAGGAAAGGACGGTGATTTTCGCGGTCACGCCCGTTGCGGATTCCTCTTTCAATTTCTTTGTCAGCCTGCTCTATGGGCAGCTTTTTGAAATCCTCTATGACTACGGAAACCGTCATGGCAAGCTGAAAGTTCCCATGCACATCCTAATGGACGAGTTCGCCAACGTAACGCTCCCGAAGGACTTTGAGCTGCGCCTTGCCACCTTCCGCAAGTACGGTATATCGGCCTCTATCATCCTGCAAGACATGAGCTAGCTCAAGGCCCTCTATGAAAAGCAGTGGCAGGCCATGATGAACAACGCCGACCTGCTGCTATACCTGGGCGGCAACGAGAGCGGCACCCATGAGTATCTTTCTAAGCTTCTGGGCAAGCAGACCATCCGCACCAACACCTTTGGGCAGTCCAAGGGGCGCTCCGGGAGCTTTTCCAAAAACGAGCAGCAGTTGGGCCGGGAACTGTTGACCCCGGACGAGATACGGATGCTGGACAACAAGCTGGCTTTGCTGTTCGTGCGCGGGGAGCGGCCCATCCTGGACGGGAAGTTTGACTTCAAGCGCCACCCCCACATCAAGGAAACGACCTATGGCGGGGCCGCGCCCTATGTCCACAATGAGCTGACCCATGTTGCCGCCAGCTTTGAGCCGGTTATGGATATGACCCAGGAGCAGGTCATGGCGCTGCCCGAGGCCAAGCCTGTGTGGTTTACCTTTATTGACGATAATGAATCCAAGTAGGAGCGGTACAGATGTGACGCTCCTGCCATTTTTTAACGAAAGGAATGATTCCATGAATCTGAAAACAAGGAAAATCTTTCTGAAAATGAGAAAGCTGCTGGCAGTGATTGCCGCCGTTATGGTGCTTATGAGCTGCGCTGTTATCCCGGCCCAGGCCGCAGGCGTGGACGCACTCACCATCCGTCCCCTCACCACCGGGGTAACGGAGGTTGACACCATGCTTACCAACCTGAATGAGCTTATCACCGGGCTGGTGAAAGTGATCGGCGGCATCCTCTGTATCTATGGCATTTTACAGGTGGGAATGTCCTTCTCGGGCCACGACCCCAGCCAGAGGATTCAAGGGCTGATGTGCATTGCCGGAGCAATCATTATCTTCTTCTCGCCGGAAATCCTGACCGCCATCCAGAAATAGCCTATGTTTATACAATCTATACTGGACCTGTTCAGCTTTGCCACAGAAACCTCCTACAACTTCCTGACCCAAGACCTGACCTGCCTTTGCACCCAACGTGGCGCTGGCTATGGAGAACATCAACAACGGCTTGCAGGCGTTCTCCTACGCCCTGCTGGTGATTCTGACCCTCTGGAACGTGGTACGCACCGCCGGTTCCTATGTGGAGCTGAAACGCCCGGAGCATGTCTTTAAGCTGTTTGTCCGATTCATCCTTTCCAAGTACGCCATAGGCGTGGCCTGGAAACTGGTGAATGGGATATTTGCCATCACCGGAGCGCTCATTACCAAGGTGTTCACCACCAGCGGCCTGACGGATGGGAATATGTGGGCAGGCGTTACGGCCCCCAACTTTGACGATACCGGCATACTCAAAATCATCTCCACCATTATGGCGGTTGTCAACCCACTATCACAAATTCCCTCGCTCCTGCTGGGGCTAATTGGCTTTATCGTGGCAGTGGTGCTTTCTGTAACATTACTGCTGACGGTCATCGGCCGATTTTTCAAAATCTACCTTTTCGCGGCACTGTCCCCCATCCCCCTGGCTACCTTTGGCTCGGAATCCACCCACTCCATTGGGCAGAATTTCCTCAAGTCCTTTGCCGGGGTGAGCTTGGAGGGCCTTACCATTGGGCTGGCCCTTATCGTGTTCTCGGCCTACTGCCAGTCCCCGGTCATAGACCTATCAGGGCTGGGCATTTTCCAGTGGATTGGGGATGCGGCAGAAGAAATGGCCTATATGTACAGCCTGATTTTCAATATGCTCCTGCTGCTGGGTATCATCAAGGGGGCCGACCAAGTGACACACCGTATTTTCGGGATGTAGAAAGATTAACTATTAAAAGTCAACCCCCCAAATGAAGGGAGGCGGAAAAAGTTAGACGGTTCAAAAAGGCATAGCAAAGCAGAGGCCCAGGAGGACCCCGGAAAGCTATCGAAGGAGCTCAAACTGCCGGGCAGTAGGGTTGCCTGGACTTCTCCAGAGCGAAGATAAGCCGTACCAGTTTCTTGGCGGCGTGGGATAAGGCGATGTTATAATGTTTGCCTTCAGCCCGTTTCTTGACAAGATAGGCAGCAAATCCAGGATCCCAATGACAGACGTATTTGGCAGCGTTATAGAGGGCATAGCGAAGATAGCGGGAACCACGTTTTTCCATGTGGGGATAACAGTTTTTCAGCTGCCCGGACTGGTAGGTAGAAGGAGACATACCGGCGTAGGCCAGCAGCTTGTCAGGGGAATCAAACCGAGAGAAGTCGCCAACCTCGGCCAGGATCATGGCACCCATGCGGTATCCAATGCCGGGGATCGTGGTGATGGGGGAGCGAAGTTCCTCCATGATGGCCTGAATCGCGGCCTCAATTTCTTCAATCTCTGCGTCCAACTCCCGGATGAGGCGGATGGTGTGCTGCAATTCCAGGGACTTGGCAGGCATTCTTGAGCCTATAGAGCCTCTGGCGGCATCGCGGATCTCTACTGCCATATCCCTCCCATAACGGCCTTTGGAGGCATCTGCCAACAGGGTCTTCAGCCTGGTCAGATGGGCGTCAGCAATTTGTTTGGCCCCTGGAAATTCAGACAGCAGCGCATAGACTGACGCTGTGTGAAGGGTTGTCACCAGCTTCTCCAACTCAGCAAACAGGATGCACACCAGTCTGGAAACGGAAGTTTTCAATTTGGCCTGCTCTTTTACCTTGTCAAAACGGTATATGGTTAGCGACTTTAACTCCTTGTTGTGGTATGCTGTATCCGTGTAGGGCTTGAGTCCCGCATCGGATTGAGTTGTACAACAACTCATAAGCATAGCCGCGAACGTTCGCGCGTCCACCCGGTCCGTCTTTGTCTTTCTGAGGCTGAGACTTTTCCGGTACAAGTTGGTGCGCAGAGGGTTCAGGACATAGGTGGGAAGCCCTCTGTCAAGAAGAAACCCAAGGATGTTGTAGCTGTAATGCTCGGTTGCCTCAAGCCCTACTTTTATGCTGTCTTGAGGCGTGGAGCAGGCCCGGAGCTTGTCCAGCAGAGTGTTGAAGCCTTCCAGATTGTTGGCGATGGTGAACACATCCGCCAGAACAGCGCCTTCTGAGTTGAGGATGAAACAGTCGTGCTTGTCCTTGGCCACATCAATTCCTACGCAAATCATAGCAATACCTCCAACGGAAAATTTGTGATGCTGCATCCACAGAACACTTTGCTTTTGTAGCCTTGTTCTACATAAACCGTCTGGCGGTATTTAACTGATCAACAAAACTGCAAAGGGCTGTGGTTGGAACCTTTCTAGAACCATCTGGGTGGTAGGACGTGGGCACCAATCCACAGCATCCCTTTCAGTGTAGCACAGCCCTTGGAGAGGGGCTTTAATAACTACTACTCTATTATACAAGGACGTGATGGCAATGGCAAAAAGTATGCAGATCAAATCCAACCAGGATGTGCGGGAGTATAAGGAGGTTGTCTACTTCGGCATGACCCTTCGGCAGCTCATCTTCTCTGGGCTTGCCGGAGCTGCTGCCCTGGGAGTTTACCTGCTCTGCAACCGCAGGATGAGCATGGAGGCCGTGAGCTGGCTCTGCGTGGCGGCGGCTGTGCCCTTTGGCGCTTTCGGGTTTGTGCGCTGGCATGGGATGCCCTTTGTGCGCATGGTAGGGGTGTTCATCCGCTCCCGGCTGGTGCTGAACAGGCCCCTCTTTTTCCGGCCCGACAACCCGCTCCGGCAAGCCGTACAGACAAACTCTACCAAGAAAGGAAAGGTGATGAAATGCTCCAAAGTGAAAAGAAGATGAAGGCCCGCCACCGGGAAAAGAACTACTTTAAGCGCCCCCGCTCCACCCAGGACCTTATCCCCGTGGACACCGTATATCCGGATGGGATGTTCCTCTCCAACGGCAGCATCTATTCCAGGACCTACCGTTTCTCTGACATCAATTATCAGATAGCAGGTCAATCGGAGAAAGAGGGCATTATCCGGGATATGCGGACGCTGGCTAAGGGCTGCACCCCCGGCGAGATGTCCCAGATCACCATAATCAACCGGCACATCAACCGGGAACTGCTGGAACGGCTGCAATATGCCGGACAACATGACAGCCTGGATGAACTGCGCGGGGAGATGAATGAGATTCTGGAAAATCAAGCGGGCCGTGGCACCGGCATTATCCAGGAGCGGTACTTTACCGCGTCCGTCAGCAAGTCCACGCCCAAAGAGGCCGGGATACACTTTGACAGAGTGGGCACAGAACTGGCCCTGGGCTTTGCCAACATGGGCTCCAAGCTGGCCCCAGTTGACCTGTCGGACCGTCTACGCATCCTCCACGACTTTTACCGCCCCGGGGATGAAAATTACTGGCACTTCGACTTTGAGGACAAGCGGCGCAAAAGGCACAGCTTTAAGGACAGCATTGCCCCCATGAGCTTCCTCCCCGCCCCCGACTACTTCAAAATCGGCTCACGCTACGTCCGTGTGCTGGCAATGACCGAATACGCTAGTTGGATTTACGATGATACGGTCAAGGAGCTTATCAATCTCGACACAGAGATGATTCTTTCCGTGAACTTCCTGCCTGTGCCCACCGAGGAGTCCGTGAAATACTACACCAAAAAGCTGGATTCCCTGGAGGCCAACTCCATGCGCTTTCAGCAAAAGCAGCTCCAGCGGATGCAGATCGCACCCCCGGAGCCGTACAACTTCCGCAAGGACAGGGACGCTATTACAGACAGCCTTAACGACATCATCCAGAAGGACTTGGGGCTGGTGGTGGCTACCGTCACCCTGGCGCATATGGCGGATTCCCTGGAGCAGCTTGATTCCGACACGGAGCTTATCCGCAATGTCACCAGAGGCAAAAACTGCGAGTTTAATATCTGCACCGAGCAGCAGCTGGACGCGCTTAATACGGTCCTGCCTTATGGCCTGGACCGTATCTCCATGGACCGCAGCCTCACCACCGAAACCCTGGCGGCGTTCGTGCCGTTCTCCGCCCAGGAGATTTGCGATTCCAGCGGGGTACTATATGGACAGAACGCAGTCACCCGCAACCTTGTGGTGGTGGATAGGCTGGCTAAGAGCAGCGGTAACGGCTTTGTGCTGGGCATGACCGGAGGCGGGAAATCCTTCTTCTGCAAGAATGAGCTGGTGTCCCTGCGGCTGAAATATCCCCCGGACAAGGCTGACTTCTTGCTCTTAGACCCCGAGCAGGAATATGGAAAGGTAGTCACAGAGCTGGGCGGCGAGGTATACCATGAGGGCCAGGACAGCATTAACCCCTTTGATTTGGAACTGGACATGGACGAGCGGAACCCCCTGGCCTATAAGACGGAGTTTATCACTACCTTCTGCGAAAAGGTCAGCGAGGGGGACGGACTGGACGCACAGACAAAATCCCTCATAGATAGGGCAGTAAGAACCGTTTACAAGGACTTCCTAAAGTCCAAGGGCCGGTATCTGCCGCCCCTATTGGGCGACTTCCGGGCGGCTCTCCAGAAGATGGATAATCCCCGGGCCTGGGAACTGGCCCTCTCCTTAGAGCGCTTTGTGGACGGTGCGCTGAATACCTTCTCTAAGTCTACCAACATTGACACCGGCAATAGCCTGATTTGCTACAGCTTGAGCGGCCTGCGGGACCAGATGAAACCAATAGGGACGCTCATCACCCTGGACCATCTGCTGGGCCGGGTCATGCGCAACTACAAGGCCGGAAAAATCACCTTTGTGTATGCGGACGAGTTCGCCCTGCTGTTCCAGGACGAGGACACCGGCAAGTTTTTTTCAAACCTCTGGCGTAGAATCCGCAAGTACAACGGTTACTGCACCGGCGCTACCCAAAACTGCGAGGAAGTGCTTGCCAGCGAATCCGGGCGGGCCATGCTCTCCAACACGGATTTTGTGGTCATGCTCAATCAGTCCCCCTCCAACGCCCAGCAACTCTCCGAGCTGTACAAGATCACCGAGAATCAGCGGACCTACTTCACCAACACCCAGCCGGGGCACGGCCTCATGAAGATTGGCGGGGCCATGATTCCCTTTATCAGTACCGTCCCGGCTGATACCCGGCTATATAAGCTGCTCTCCACCAATCCCAGGGAAGGAAAGTGGAACTGAAAAGAATTTGAAAACGTAACTAAAAAGGTGTTGCAATCTGCAAGAGAGTGTGTTATACTATGGGTAGAGAAGGAGGGATACTCATAATGAAACCCACAAACACACTCCAGTATAAAAACTATCTCTGTCAGGTTTCCTACTCCAACCTGAAAGACAGCCTGATTGGGCGGATATTGGGAATGAAACAAATACCCATATTCACAGCGCAGACCGTGGCGGGAATCAAGGAGAGTTTCCACCGGGCGGTAGACGATTACCTCACTGCCTGTACGGAAACTGGCAAGGAGCCTACAAAGCCGTTTACCGGGATGTATACGCTTCGCTTTAGCCCGGTTGTCCAAGAGGCATTGACGGTCTATGCCCTGGCCCACGATACCAATTTGGCACAGGTCATGCAAAAAGCCCTGGATGAGTTTATAGAAAAATACGGCATACCAATGCCAGGAGAAAATGGGGAGGAAAACTAAGATGAAAAAGAGATGGATTGCAATACTGTTAGCGTTACTCATAGGGATGAGCCTGTTGACCGTCAATGCCTCCGCAGCGGCAGAGCGGTTCACGGATGTGAAACCGGGTAAGTGGTACTATACGGCAGTAGACTATGCGGTGAGTGAGGGGCTGTTCAGCGGGACCTCCTCGACCACCTTTTCGCCGGAAGAACCCATGACCCGTGGGATGTTCGTGACGGTGCTGGGGAACAAAGCCAGGATTGACCCGGCTCAGTATACGGAGAGCAGTTTCAGCGACGTGAAAGCCGGGGTCTGGTACGCGCCCAATGTGGAGTGGGCCGCGCAGAACGGCATTGTGAACGGCACTGGCGGCGGGCGCTTCAGTCCCAACAAGAGCGTCACCCGGGAGCAGATGGCGGTTATCCTCTACAACTACGCCAAGTTTACAAACTGCGACCTGACGGTCCGGGCTGGCCTGCTGGAGCAGTTCCCGGATGGGAACAAGGTGTCCGGCTACGCCAAGTACCCCATGGAGTGGGCCATAACCCACGGAATCATCAATGGCAACGGCGGCAAACTGGACCCCAGCGGCACAGCCACCAGGGCACAGGTGGCGCAGATTTTCTACAGCAGCCGGGAACTGCTGGCAAACGGCGGCAGTGAGAACCCCCAGCCTCCCACGCCATCTCCCAGCCCGGATGTAACGCCCAGCCCCTCTCCTGTCCCGGACGCTCCTCATATCGTTATTACAGATGAAGTTCGGGCGAAACTGAAAGATAACTTGAATCCCGAAATGCTGCTGGACTATGTTTTGAATGGGAAGAATGATGATCCCACTTTTGCCTATGATGGAACTACAGCTACATGGGATATTTCTCTCACCACTAGTCCCAATGTAGGCAAATACTTTTTGGGGGATTGGTTGGATAGTCCAAGCGATTACAACAATACCTCAGCGGTTACAAATGGGTTTGTCCAAATGCTTACCCGAACAGTAAGCGATAGATTCTATATAACTGCGGACGAGGAAACGAACTGTTTTTGTCTTTACTATCACCCGGCAGATGTCGAGGACAGCGCTCAAATGCGGGAAATCAAGTCTCTTTTGAATCTGCCCGATACCATAAAATATGACCGCAGTCTTTGTTATGAAGGCGCTGGCTGGGCCGGACCCTTAAGGTGGGAGTTATACGGCGCACAGGGGATAGCAGAGAAAATCGAGTATTACCTTACGGATATGCACACAGCCATACAATATTATTTGACTGAGCCGGAGCCAGGGGTATTTTACTTGTTGTACGGCGAATAAGCGATAGACCAAAAAGCCTTTCTGGAAACAGAAAGGCTTTTTTCATTGAAAGGGGGACTGCCTATGGATATGAAGTTGATTTACAGAGGGGGTGGTGATGGGTAAAATGCCCACATCGAAATGACGCCATATTTGATATCAGAGAAAGGATGAATTTATGCAAAAAAACTTGAAACGAGCACTTGCTTTTCTTATGACCGTCATTCTGATTTTCAGTGTAATTCCCATGTCCGCATTTGCGGCTGAATCCGCGCCGGATGAAACGGCCTCCACCGAAGCTCCGACCAGCGAACCTCCTGCCGAAAGTGATTCGACTACAGAGGTTTCGCCCGAGCTGAATGTGACAGACGAGCCAGTTTTACTCCCGGAAACTGGCCCCTCCTCTCCTGGGGATGAACCGGCAGAGGAACCCGACAGTATCTACAATACTGAGCTGGCAACCGTGGAGGCCCGTCAGGTCTGGCCCGCACTCCAGAGAGCCAAGGCCAGAGCCGCCTCTGGTGTAGGCGCTGGCGGCGTTTTGCAGATGGGGTATTACTGTTTCCCCATCGACAACCCCAATCTTGTGGCCACCCTGGGCAACAAGTACATTGGCCGTATGCCTGCAAAGTCCATGCTGTATAACGGTAAATGTATCGCGGCCTATTGTCTCGACCAAGACCTGGGCGCTACCGCAGACCAGCCCTATACCTGGGCGGACGTAAGCAAAACCGGGCAGGAGACCATTGCCGCTATTCTGGCTGTGGGTTTTCAGTGGAACGCTCCTGACTTCTGGCACGGCCCCAGCGATGAGGGCGACAAGTGGGCTGTGACTCAGCTTTTGGTATGGGAGGCGGTCAAGAACCATGTCAAGCTGCAGAGCAACGGCCTATACAGTATTGACGCTGCTGTGGACGCTGACTTTGAGCAGATCGCACCATATACCTACAACGCCACGAAGTTTTTGGCCTATTACCGGGAGGTCAAGCAGAAGCTCACCGACTTTATGAAGATACCCAGCTTTGCCAGTAAGGAGGCCAGCAAAGCTGAAACCATTACTATGAGATGGGATGGGAGTAAGTATAGCGCTACGGTCACTGACACCAATGCTGTCCTTAGCAAGTACAGATTTCAGGGATCAGTTCCTGGCGTTACAATCACAACAAGTGGGAATACCTTGACACTTTCTTCTAGTGAGCCTATTCTTACACCAAAAACTTCTTCTCGTATCCTTAATAGCGGCGGATTAACTGTTGGGAAAGGCGCTGTAGCCGTTTGGCAGACCAGTGACCCATCCCAGCAGGACTTTGCCACCTACAATGCGGATGGCGGGGAGCCTGTGGGCTGTTACATCAAGGTGAAAACGGATGCGGTAGGCAGCGCAGGTCTGGTCAAGACCTCCGAGGACGGAAAGGTGGAGGGCATCCAGTTCCAGATTACCGGCAGCGATGGCAGCAGCACCACCAAGACCACCGACGCCAGCGGCAGCATCGACATCGACGGCCTCCCCATCTACGCGGCAGATGGTAGCAAAATCACCTATACCGCCACCGAAATCAATGTCCCCAACAAATACGTCAAGCCGGAGTCCCAGACCTTCCAGCTAACCGAGGGGCAGACCGCCTCCATCCAGTTTGAGAACAAGCTGAAACGCTGGCGGGTCACGGTCACCAAGACAGACGACAGGACTGGCAGTATCCCCCAGGGCAACGGCTCCCTGGCTGGGGCAAAGTACGGTGTGTACCAAGGGAACGAGCTGGTTAAGGAGTACACCACAGACGAAAAAGGCCAGTTTACCACCGACTACTTCCCCTATGGAGAGGACTGGACCCTCCGGGAGATCAGCGCGGGCGAGGGGTATCTGGTCAGCGACGTGTCCACCCAGCTCTGCGAGATTCCCGCAGGTTCTAACAATGAGTTCAACGACAACACCGCCAACGTGACGGATACAGTCATGCGGGGCGGTGTTTCTGTTGTGAAGCGGGACAGCAAGACCGGGGAACGTCCCCAGGGCGATGCTGACTTCTCTGGCATTCAGTTTGAAATCGTGAACAAGTCCAAGAACCCTGTGGAGGTGGGCGGCAAGAAGGCCGCGCCCGGCGAGGTCGCCCTGACCCTGACCACGGACAGCGAGGGCAAGGCCAGCACGGCTCCCGATGCTCTGCCATACGGTTCTTATATCCTCCATGAAAGCGCCACCAATGAATCCATGCTGAACACGGCTCCTAACCAGTTGGCGGAAATCACAGAGAACCGCAGGGTCTATCCGTTCTTCATGGATAACGAGGTGGTTCGCGGCGGCGTCCTCATCGAGAAACGCGACCTGGAGTCCCTCCTGCTGACCCCGCTGGGCGGCGCAAGCCTGGACGGAACGCTGTTTGAAATCACCAACAAGAGCAAAAACGCCGTGTATGTGGACGGCGCTCTGTACCAGCCGGACGAGGTGTGCCTGACAATCGAGGTCAAGGACGGCGTTGCCCAGTCAGATGTCCGCGCCCTGCCCTATGGCTCGTATGAGTTGGCCGAGAGCAAGCCCGGCACCGGCTATCTGTGGACGGACAAGACCATCCGGCCCTTTGACGTGCTGATTGACGGTTCTGTCAAGGAGTACCGGGAGGGAGAGGCGGCTTATAATCAGGTCAAGCGCGGGGAACTCAAGTTCGTCAAGGTGGGCGAGGACACCATGCACCGTTTCGCAAATGTGGCCTTTAAGCTGACTTCACAGACTACCGGCGAGAGCCACATTCTCATAACTGACAGCAATGGAGAAGTAAGAACGGAAACGAAATGGAATCCCCACACCCAGAACACCAACGGCAACGATGAAAAGCCGGAAGCCGAGTGGAACGATGAAACGGGAATCTGGTTTGGCAAGACCACCGAGGACTGGATGGTGGAGACACAAGATGGCCTCTGTGCCCTGCCAAATGACTACTACACGTTGGAGGAGCTGCGCTGCGAGGGCAACAAGGGCTACGCCCTGGTGACAGTCCCCAACATTTTCATCAGCCGGGACAGCACGGTGATTGAGCTGGGCACCATTGACGACATCAAGGAGGGGACCCCGGAGATCGGCACCACAGCCACGGTTGACGGTGAGAAGAACAGTGAGCCGCTGTCCGAAGTCACCATTGTGGACACAGTGCGCTATTCCGGCCTGACCGTGGGCAAGACCTACAAGCTGTCTGGTGTACTCATGGATAAGGAAACCGGCGAAAAACTCCTGGTGGACGGAAACGAGATTACGGCAGAAAAAGAGTTTACTCCCAAGGCCGAGAGCGGTACGCTTGAGCTGAGTTACACCTTTAACGCCAGCGCACTGGCAGGCAAATCCGTGGTGGTGTTCGAGGATTTGTACGAGGGTGAGAGCAAGGTTGCCAGCCATGCGGACATAGAGGACGAGGGCCAGACTGTCACCTTTACCGAGCCCAAAATCGGCACTACTGCCACTGCCAATGGGGAGCATACCGTCAAGCCGGTTGACGAGATTACCATCGTTGACACAGTGAAATACTCCGGACTGATTCCCGGCAAGGAGTACACGGTCAAGGGTGTGCTCATGGACAAGTCCACCAGTAAGCCTCTGACAGTAGACGGAAAAGAAATCACAGCCGGGGCCACTTTCCGGGCCAGCAAGGCCGAGGGCAGCATTGACATCCCCTTTACCTTTGCCGCGTCCGCTCTGGCGGGAAAGACCGTCGTTGTCTTTGAAACCCTGTATAGGGACAAGCTGGAGGTCTGCACCCATGCCGATATTGAGGACAAGGACCAGACTGTGACCTTCAGCGAGAAGCCGGAGATTAAGACCACGGCTACCGTAAACGGTGAGAAAAAAGTGGAACCCAAGGGAGAAATCACCATCACCGATACGGTCAGCTACACCGGCCTGACCCCTGGCAAGACCTATAAGCTGTCTGGCATACTCATGGACAAATCCAGCGGCGCGGCCCTCCTGGTGGACGGCCAGAAAGTCACCGCTGAGAAGGAGTTCACACCTGAGAACGCCAGCGGCACCGAGGAAATCCAGTTCACCTTGGACGCTTCTGCCCTGGCTGGGAAGTCCGTGGTGGTCTTTGAAACTCTCTACTTCGACAGCAAAGAGGTTGCCTCCCATACGGACATCAACGATGAGGGCCAGACCGTGGAGTTTGACGGCCCCGAAATCAAGACCAAGGCCACGGTAGACGGCGAAAAAGAGGTTGACCCTCTGGAAACCATCACTTTGACCGATACCGTTACCTACCGGAACCTGATTCCCGGCAAGACTTATCAGGTCAAGGGCGTGCTCATGGATAAGGGCACGGGCAGCAAGCTGCTGGCAGATGGCAAGGAAGTCACCGCCGAGGCCATTTTCATCCCGGAAAAGCCTACCGGCACGGTAGAAATGACCTTTACATTGCCAGCCAGCACCCTGGCTGGCAAGACCATCGTGGTATTTGAGAGCGTATACCTGAGGGCAAAGAGGTAGCGGTTCACGCTGACTTGGAGGACAAGGACCAGACCATTATCATCCGGCGCAAGGGCGGCTTGCTCATCCGCAAGACTTCCGAGGACGATTTTGTGGAGGGGATTCCCTTCATCGTGACCGGAGATGGCTATGAGGAAACCTTTGTCACGGACAAGCAGGGCCAGATTTATGTGCAGGATTTGGTCCCCGGCGAGTACACCGTCACCGAGGTGGAGAACGATGTGACCGCCAAGTACATCATCGAGGCGGGCAAGGCCGTGACAATCACCCCCAATGATGAGCCTGCTGAAATCGAGTTCCACAACAAGCTCAAGCGCGGCTCTGTCTATGTCGTTAAGACTGCCGGGGGCGCTCCCGGTGAGAACCTCTCCGGCGCGGCGTTTTCGGTTTACGCGGACGTGGATGGCAACGCCGAGTTTGACCCGGAAACCGATACCCTCTTTGGCAAGCTGGAATTTTCGGAGGATTCCTACTCCCTGTCCGGCCTGCCGGTTGGCGGCTACTTCCTCCACGAAGAAAAGGCCCCGGAGGGCTATACCGCTGACGGTGGATATTACTACTTCAAGCTGGCCGAGGACGGTGAGCGCGTGGAAGTCACCAACACCGCCGATAAAGAAGCCGGTTTCGTCAATAAGAAGCAGACCGGCTCCCTGCGGATCGTCAAGGTAGAGAAGGGTACGACCACACCGTTGGCCGGAGCTACTTTCTGTGTGAAAGATGAGAATGGCCAGGTGGTTGCCGAGGGCAAAACCGATAAAGATGGCGTGATCGTCTTTGAGAATCTGCCTTTCGGCAGCTACACCTATCAGGAGGTCTACGCCCCAGAGGGGTACAAACTGGACGATACCGAGCACAAGTTTGAGATCGGCGCAAAAATGCCTACGGTGGAAGTCACTGCCGAAAACGAGAAGATACCCACCACCCCCTCTAAGGACGTGCCCAAGACCGGCGATACCCGGCCTAGCCCCTGGCTGATTGGCGGTGCGGCCTTGCTCATGCTTGCCTGCGCTGGGCGGCTGCTCTGGTATCTGCTCAAGCACCGGCGCGCATAAGGAGAACAGTATGAAGAAACTGAATCAACTGGCCGCTGTCGTTCTGGCAGCGGCCTTTGTGTTTGCCAGCGCACTCCCGGTTGGGGCGGTAGTGGTCACAGACCTGCCCATCCCCGACCGGGTTTTCTACCGGGAAGCGCCTGGGGAGACATTCTCCGGCGAGTTTGGATTGGACAAAGAAATCACCAATGTAGAGGCGGGGGAGGACCCCGCCTTTACTCTTTCTTTCAAGGGGAATGCATTGCAATTTGATTCCCTCTATGCCTCCACCGTACAGACGGTTAAACTGATATGCGGCGAGGAAACGGTTGAGAAAAAGCTGGGTCTTGCCGTGTATGACCCGGTGGACATTACTCCGGCTAAAGGCAGTGTGACCCTGACGGTCAAGAACAGCCGCACCCTAAAGCCCATTCACAATGCTGCCTATACCTTGTATAAGGGAACGGCGGCGGTAAAATCTGGCCTGACTACGGATAAGGCCGGAAAGATCACCGTGGGCAGTCTGGACCCCGGCGAGTATGAGCTGCGGCCTGCTTCTACTCCAAAGGGTTACAAATCGGCTGCTGGCGTGAAGTTCTCCGTCACCAGCATAGTTATCTCTGGCGGCGATAAAGAGATACGCACCAGCGAGGGCAAGAAGATCGTAGCCGGGGAAAACGAGGTTTTGATTGCCGGGAAGTTCTCGCCGGACATAGAGCTGATTGCCAGCCATGAAAAGCAGATCGGCAGTGTGACCGTAACCTATGAGAATTACGGCGCTACGCTGGGCAAAAAGGGCGAGAGCAATTCCTTTGAGTACGTCACACTGCAAGCGGCCCAGGAGGAGCTAAACCATCTTAAAAACAGCGGCGAAATATGCGGCGCGGTGCATATCTCCTACAAACTGGCCGAGAAATCCGGGCGAAACTACACGCAGTATCTGACGGAAAAAGAACCGGACCCTACGCCAGTCCCGGCACCTCCCGTCAACCAGGGCGGGACA
Organism: Oscillospiraceae bacterium; assembly: GCA_910574935.1. GTDB lineage: Bacteria > Bacillota > Clostridia > Oscillospirales > Acutalibacteraceae > Acutalibacter > Acutalibacter intestini. Next base: position 103,017 of record CAJTCU010000011.1, on the reverse strand, counting down.
TCCAACAATGTGACGAAACCCAAGCCCACGCCAAAGGCCACGCCTACTCCGGCCCCGACTGCTACGCCCAAGCCCACTTCTACCCCAAAGCCCACGGCTGTTCCCTCCCCTACGCCTATCCCCGATGGGCAGCTCACCATCGCCTGTACCTCCGACAAAACAGGGCAGGCGTTCTCTTTTGAAGTCAGCGGGACAAAGGCCGAGGGCGGCAAGTTCAGCAAAGACTTTAAGACCGGCGCAGATGGAAAAATTGTCACTGCAATCCCCGCTGGAAAGTACACCGTCACGCCCAAAAGCGTGAAAGGTTTTGAACTGCCCCAGCCGCAGGCTATAGAACTGGCAGGCAGTGGGAGCGCCTATCTGACCTTTAGCTTTATAGCGAACCAGCGCGACTTGACCCTGACCGTTTTGGACGATGACAGCCAGCCGGTTCCCGGTGTGACCGTGGGGATTTTTGAACCGGGAGAGGACCCCTTGCCGGAAGTCAAAAAGGAAACGGAGAGCGGCAGTACCGACATCAGCGAAACCCTGGCCCAGCTCAAGGACCAGAAAGCCGCTGATGAAAAGCGCGCCGACCCTTACACCAAGGCCAACGTGCTTTATGTAGGCAAGACCGGCGAAGATGGGACCGCGCTTATTCAGAATGTGCCGGTCGCGGCGTTTGTGGCAGTCCCCATTGAACTGCCGGATGGATATTCTGCGGAGAAAACCGCCACAGACATTCCCTCTGGGCTTGAGAGCAAGTTCACGGTAGCTTGTAAATATGTGGCTGTTGACTTGTCCGTTTGGAGTACAACCACCGATTCTGCCGTTCTGGGCGCTAGCTTGGCACTGCTGGGTGAGGATAATACTGAGCTGGCGAAATGGACTTCTGAGGGAACTGTCCACCGCCTTATCCGGGTTCCCAAGGGCGAGTATGCGCTGAAAATCACCCAGGATGGGCAGAGCGATACCGTTCATTTTGAGGTTAGTAATGAGGAATCTTTGCAGAAAATCCAGGTAAAAACCTATCTTCCCGGCGAGGTCTCAGAAGATGAGCCGCAGGGCTTTACCTTGAAGGACTATGAGAACATCCTGCCTTTTGCCGCCGCTGGCATGGTGCTGTTGGCTGGACTGATTATTGGAATTTTCATTTACCGGGATTCCCGCAAGCGCTCCGGAGGCCGCCGATGAAACGTCTGGCGGCGGCGCTGGCTGTGCTGTTGGTTCTTGGCTCCACAGTTGCCGCCTGCTGGCTGGTGAACGTCTGGCATGAATCAAAAGAACAGGAGGCAAAAATCGCAGAGATTCGCAAGATGGCCGTTAGGGGAACCGTCACGGATTTGAAAGGAGGACTGGAATCTGTGGCGAAACCCTCTGCGGCTCCACAATCCGGCGCGGAAAGTCTTGGCGAACCTATCCTGCACGATTTCGCTGTACTAAAAGAGAAGAACCCTGACTGTATAGGCTGGGTATTCATCCCCGGCACGTCCATAGATTTTCCGGTCATGCAGAACAGTGACTTTTATCTCAAGCATGATTTTGATGGCAACTACACCGACTACGGCCTGCCCTTTCTGGACGAGCGGTGCAGCCTGGACAGTTCCGATAATTTCATCATCTACGGCCACCACATGAACGATGGGAGCATGTTTTCCGGGCTGTTGAACTATGCGGATGAGGGCTATTCAGCCGCCCATCCGCAAATCATCCTGGAAACGGAACACGGAGCGGAAACCTACCAAGTGGCGGCGGTAGTTCGGGCGGCTGGAAGTTATGGGCCGGGGGAATGGAGCTTGTTCGACCAAATTAACATCAGCGCTGGTGCTTTTAACACGCTTGTGGAAAATCTAAGCGAAAGGAGGCTTTATGATACCGGGCGGGAGCTTGTCTTTGGAGACAGGCTCTTGACCCTTGTGACCTGTGAGTATTCGCAAAATAACGGAAGATTGGCGGTGATAGCTGTTAATGAGTAACTGAAAGGTCTGCGGGAAACCGCAGCCCTTTCCCATGTCCCCGGCTTAGATTGGGGATGTGGGAAAGGGTTTATTTCAAAGATAGAGGAGGAGATATGCCATAGAAATTGTTCCCATTACTTTGAAGGAGGCCAATGCCTTTGTCAGCGCATATCACCGGCACCACGGGCCGGTAGCAGGCCACAAGTTCTCTATCGGTCTATCCGGTGGTGAGAAGATAGTAGGCGTGGTAATCGTCGGCAGGCCGGTCAGCCGGTATCTGGACGATGGGTGGACCCTGGAAGTCAACCGCCTCTGCACCGACGGCTCCCGGAACGCCTGCTCCATGCTATATGCTGCGGCATGGCGGGCAGCACGGGCTATGGGGTACAAACGCCTGATTACATACATCCTGGAAAGCGAAAGCGGGGTTAGCCTGTGGGCTGCTGGCTGGAAGTGTATCGGGCAGGCAGGCGGCTTGCGCTGGACAGGGAAACGTCGCCCTACCGTTGACCTCTATCCGGCCCAAATGAAAACGCGGTATCAGCGGGAGGTGGGGCAGTGAGAGTTGGCTTGCACGACGCGGAGGCCGAACGTTTTCGGGGAAAGAAACGCTTTCCCAATTATGCGCTGATGAAAATATCCGCATGGCACAAGGCTCAGGGGGACACCGTGGAGTGGTGGGAACCCTTGGGCCTTTTTGATAGGGTATACAGCAGCAAGGTATTTGATTTTACGCCCGAAAACCCATACCTACCGCCAGACACCGTCAAGGGCGGCACAGGCTATGGCCTGTTCACAGAACTGACCCCGGAGATAGACGCAGTGTTCCCGGACTACTCCATCTATCCCAACTGCGACTATGCCATCGGCTACTTGACAAGAGGCTGTCCAAACCGGTGCCGTTGGTGCATCGTGCCCAAGAAGGAGGGCAATATCCAGCCCTACCGGGCATGGCGGGACTTGGTGCGCCCGGACACGGACAAGCTGGTGCTCATGGACAACAACATTCTGGCCTGTGAATATGGCATAGAGCAGTTAGCCGGGCTGATTGGCAGCGGGTACAAGATCGATTTGAACCAGGGCATGGACGCGCGGCTGGTCACGCCGGAGATAGCGGATATTCTGGCCCGGTTGAAATGGATAAGCTACCTTCGCCTTTCCTGCGACCAGGAGAGCCAGATTGAGCCGGTTTTGCACACCTGCGAGCTGTTAAAGGCGCGGGGGATTAAGCCATACCGGGTGTTTGTCTATCTGCTGGTAACGGCTGATTTGAGCAGCGCCTCCCGCCGGGTAGAGGCGTTAAAGGGGCTGCGGGGAATCAATCTCTACGCCCAGGCGGAGCGAAACGAAAGCCTGGGGATTCGCCCCAACAAGGCACAACTGGAATTTGCCCACAGATATGTTTACAGCGGATGCTTTCGCCGGGAAACCTGGGAGGAATACATACAGAGAAAGGGGTTGGCTTTTTGAGCAGCGATTTACAGATACGGGACAAGCAGAATCAGAAGGTGGATAGTTCGGAGCAGTACGCCATTAACGTGATGGGCGAGCGGGCTTTGCAGTCGGCTGATTATGTGATGAAAAAGAGTAAGGAGGCCGTGAAAAGGGCATTTATAGAGAAGTCCACGGCCCGGCGGTTCAAAAGAGGGCGGCAAGGGGCCTTTTCCTCTGTGCCCCAAGAGGCGGAGCAAAGGAGTGGGCCAGAAACGCCTCCCCCTTTACCTACCCCGGAGCATGGGGACAATCCTCCCAAAAGCGCAGATGCGCAAATCCCGGTTGAGCCTCCCTGTCAGCCTGCCGCAGAGAATCGGGGTGAGAAAACCTCTGAGCCCTGTGGGGACTACACAAAACCGGCCCCGGCTATTTCCGGGCCGGAAACCTCTGAGGAACCGCCCCTTCCCTTGCACAAGCCCGCTACAAATCCTAGCCCCACTGCTGCCCCGGCATCCGCACAAATACAGGGCCGCAATCCCCAACCCAAACATACCAGCCACCAGAACGCCCCTAAGAATGTACCACCGGCAAAAGCCGCCACTCACCCAGTGTCAGAAGAACCTCCCCATATGCGGGCCACTGATAGCAGTTTGCGATTGAGTGAGGAGCATTCCCTTAACACTTGGCAAAAAAACTCTGTCACCAATGGGTTACAGAATCAAGGGGCGGCAATCCATACCGCTGAAACTTCCAGCGCGGCCGTACAGACCTTCCAGGCTGCGGGGCAGTCGGCTGGCAGTGCCGGAGCCAATGCCGCCGCGCCGGGGGTGGGGACCGCGATTCAAGCCACAGAGAAAGCAGTGGAAAAAATCAAGGACACCATAGAAAACATAGCCGCCAGCGTTCCCCGCAGTTCATCATCCTGGGGAGCGCTGACGGCACTTATTCTTATGCCCTTACTGGTGATCGCCGCCATTGCCGGAGCGTTCCGGGGCGGCGGTTCCGCTAAAAATGTAAATCTTTCGGCAGACGTGATTGCTCTCATGCCCCAAATCAGCGCGGCTTGTCAGACACACGGCATCCCAGAGTATGCCCCTCTCGTTGCGGCAGTTATCATGCAGGAATCCGGGGGCCGGGTGGACGATGCGGGCGGGGACGTGATGCAGTGCGCGGAGGGGATGGGGTTGCCTGTAGGTACGCCGGTAAGCGTGGAGGAATCCATAAACTTCGGTACAGGCATTATCGCCCGGAATCTCCGGGAGGCCGGGGCCACCGGGCCTACGGATATTCCAGCAATCAGTCTGGCCTTGCAGGGCTATAACTTCGGCAACGGCTACATATCCTGGGCGCTGGCAAGAGGCGGCTACTCCAAAGATAACGCCCGGGAGTTCTCAGAAATGCAAGCAGCCGCCCACGGCTGGGGCGGTTACGGCGATATTGACTATGTAGACCATGTGCTGAGATATTATCAGGTATCGGTGGGTAGTATGGGCGATGCCAGCGCCATTGCTGGCGGGCGGTTTGCCTATCCTCTCCCCGGTCACCCCTGGGACACCTACCCCGGTCACAATGGCATTGACATTTCCTTTGCAAACTGCTACGGTGAGCCGGTCTATGCGGTAGCCGCTGGGAGTGTGCGCTATACCCAAGATGGATGGACCCCCGCTCATGGGGTGGGCGGTATGTGGTCCTTTGGCAACAGTGTATTTATTGAGCATGGGGACGGATGGATTTCCGCATACGGACATTTATCGGCTTTGGCGGTGTCAAGCGGGGAAACTGTCACCCAGGGCCAACTTATAGGCTATATCGGCAGTACTGGCAACTCTACCGGGCCTCATTTGCATTTGGCGCTTTATCATAATGGGGACGCAGGTATTGGCGGTCGGAACTTTGCGGAGTTGGCTTGGCCGCAGTAGCAGGTAATAAAAAGAAATTACAGTATTGGGAGTTGTTACTGAACAATTTAACTATACCACATCAATATAGATAAATATAGGCGGCTATGGCCGAATCACATCTTGACAAATAGATTCCATCGCTTTTATATCCATATCAATAAGATCCGAAAACAGTGACTTAATTCTGAGTAGTATTGCGTACTCGCTGGTCATGTTATATTTCAGAACCATCCCGCGTAATTGATAATAGAGTTTCGCTAGAGTCTTATAGTTTTGTATATGAAGTGATGAATTACGAATTAACCCGCATTTTCTTAGGGTGTTGATCCGCTTAATCATAAGGGATTTGTGCTCATAAAACAAGTGATAGCACCGACGATCCAATTTGGGTAATTCACCGATACGATTAAGTTCATATTTAAGGGAAGAAATTCCCGTATAAAAAGTGCGATGAAACGCAAATAACGTAGGGTACTCAGAGTTTAAGTAGTCCTCCATGCTATTGTATATCATTTGGGGATTGATTCGCAAATAATCGTCCCCAAGCGGTTTGTAAGTGTATAGTTCAATATGAGTATGCCAATAAGCATCCGGGACTACCCAATAAGCCTTTTCCATATCTTCGTACCGCACAAAAAAAGTTTGATATTGTCCATCCATAACATTGTTAACGCAGTAAAATATGCTTCTATCTGTATTATATCCATAAATAAATATCTCATGATAGACAGAAGGGGTATCATACCAATATTTGTTTTGAACATTAATATGGTACAAGTCAACATAGCAATATATATATTTATTGCTAGATAGCATAAATTCAAACATAGATATAATATCTCCATACCATATTGAATTTATAAGATCTCTATCAAGTTGTTCATGTTGAATAAACGGGCAGAATTTCTGTAAAATATGCGTTCCCATATAATGAAACACATCATATTCTGTCTCATAATGAAATTGAATGAAATTATTAGCTAGCCACTCCTCAGAATCAGAAGTGTTTCTTGCTATTGCGCAGATGGAAGCGTTTGAGCAATAAGAAGTGACATCTTGAATCTTAAAAGGGAGTATTACCTCAGACATAGTTTTTACCCTCCATAGCTAAGGTACTGATAGAAGAACGAAATGCAAATTTTACAAAACTAATGGGATATACGCGTATTTGAAGATGCCATATATTGTACTTGGTTGGAAGCAATTTAGAGTTTTACCCATCCCTAAAGGTACTGAAACAGAAAGTGTCGTTACGACAAATACCAATCCTATCTCTATAGTGTACCCTAGCGGCTCATCCACTGATATAAGATAGATATTCCGGTCGGGAAAATTGGGATGCAAGTCACTGGCTAAAATATCAAATTGTTGATACGTTGCCCCTCTAATATAACAATATCTCAAATGCCACTGGCATAAAGTCTATAATCATTGTTGCTCGGACACGTAAAAAAACGAAAATACTGTCTTTGTGACCAGAAGCTGCCGCTTTTGGAGCCGAAAGGCCAAGTCTAAGACTAGTCTGACTTGATGTGCCCTTGAAATCATATCTGGTCAAAAAAACATGATATCTTCTTTTATCAGAAAGCCCCGAAGTACTTTATGAATATCTTGAAATGTTTCCGGGCCAAGGCATCGGCCTAATGCATTGGCATTTATAAAACTTTTACTCTTGATTAATGTGGCCAAGACCGGAAAGAATATATGAGCATTTGTAACGTTATAAGAAATCCACTATATATAGAACTGGGCTTGCATATCAAACAAGTCCTTATACTTCCCGTTGCAATCCATCAGCTCATTATGAGTACCATATTCAATAATTTGACCATCCTCAAAAAAAGCGATATGATCACAAAATTTAGAACTTGACATTCTGTGAGAAATGAAAACGGTTGTTTTTCCTTTTGTCAAATCAGAAAACTTCCGATAAATCTCATATTCAGCTCTAGGATCAAGCGCTGCTGTTGGTTCGTCAAGAACCATAATCGGTGAATCTTTATAAACTGCCCTAGCTAATGAAATCTTTTGTCCTTCACCGCCAGATGGCTCAAAACCCTCTTCAGAGAATGTGCGGTAAACATATGTGTTTACTCCGTCTGGCAATTTTCTCACTTTTTCTCCCAATCCACTGTCCTCTAAAAGCTTTGCGATATAGGAATCCTCAACATCACTTGAGTGTTGGAACGAAACATTTTCTTTTAATGTAAATGCTAATAATTTGTAGTCTTGGAACACAGAGCAAATCAGCCCCATATACGAATCGTAATTTATATCTTGTATATTCATTCCGTTCAAAGTTATTTTCCCCTGTGTTGGATCATATAGGCGACAAAGCAATTTCACAAAAGTTGTTTTTCCTGCTCCATTTTCTCCAACAATGGATAGTTTTTCACCATACTTTAATTTCAAAGAAATATGAGATAAGGCATTAACTTTTTGCCCAGGATAGCAAAAAGAAACATCACAGAATTCAATTTCATATGGTCCTTCCGGGAGAGGCAAGTTTTTTCCCTGGTACATTGTCTGCGGTACGTTTAGATAGTCGGTTAGGGCATCATAATATCCGCTAAACTGTCTAATGTCCAATACGCTTTCCATTAAACTTTTCATTGCGTTGGAAAAGTTCATCATTGCATTCACATACATCGTAAAATCGCCAATACCTATTGTTGATTTAATGACGCAGTAAGCTAAATAGATATAGGTAATTCCTTTCAAGATAAAGTTCAATAACACGGAGATGTATTGAGCGCGATTAAGCAACTTGGTTTGCTTTTTATAGAACGCTTCCGATTCTAGCAAATGATGGTTTACTTTAGCTACAAGCCAATCTTTTAGGTTATAAATTCTTATTTCCTTTCCAAAAGCAAAATTCTCGATTAAGTCCAGGAAGTAACTCGTTTTTCGCTCAATAGGCGCTTTGTTTATGTCCCATTGGATATTTTGCTTTCTTATGCCAGATTCGTACCAAGCATCCAACAGAATGAGTAATATGAACAAGGCCACAATCCACCAGTTCAATGTAAGTATTACAGCAATGATTCCCACGAAAGTAAATGCTTTGCCCAAAATATTAAACGAATTTTTTAAGACAACAGCAAAACCTTGGCCATTTGCGTACAAGAATTTTTCTGCTTTTGCCTTAGTATCCAGGAATTTAGGGTCTTCAAGGCGCTGAAAGTCACTTTTAGAGAGCGTGTCGGCCATCATAGTTTGAAACTTCGTAAAAATGCTTCCCTGCAGCAAAAATATCCTTCCCTCCAAAAAACTTGCTAGCATGGATGCCATTAAATTTAACATGATCATGCCTGTTATCAAATACAAGACGTTCTGGATATTATCTCCACGAAGTATTTCGTCAATAATATATTTAGGAAACACTATGTCGATTATGGGGATAAGGGCTGTCAATACCTGTAGGACAATTTGATAGGGGATATATTTCTTTTCATATTTCCAGGCATATTTAAGTAAGAAAAATATTCCTTTAAACATTTTCTTTCACCTCTTATTGGAGTTCTTTGCTCCTACTTTCCCAATCTGGTATAGATTTGGGGTGAGAGACAAATTTTGACTGAATTGTTTTAGTGTTCGGCATCAGCAGGGGAGTAATCCCCGCATTCTCTGGCATCAATATAGTTGTTATCCCCCCCTTAATGATTGTTGAAATTGGCCCGACTTCCGCGCCACTGTGTTTGAAGAAAAGATGGTCAAAACCTCCCCTCAGTTGCAAACGTTTAAAAAACAAAGCAAAACTTTCAAGTTGCCGACATTGTAGTAGAGCACCTGTCACATATTTTGCCTTTAAGAAGTCTGCCATCTTACCGGATTCAACCAGAACATTCTTAATATATTTCTCTGTTAAGGGACATAAATCATATAGGTAGTACCATCCGTCTGATAGAATGTAATTAAAAACATGACCGGAGCCATTCGGCCTTGAGAAAGAGATATATCCAACATCCTGATACTTTTCAAAAAGCAAATATCGTAACCATGCTGCATCGGATGCGCAACAACCACAATTTGTTAAGATAGCATAATATCCAGGTTTGTGATGTTCCCATTCGATATTATTTTCCTCTATAACAACAATATCCAGTAAATCATGGAAGTTGCAGGCAACAAATAATTGAACAGCATCATATAGAGTGTTAATATATGCTCTTTTTTGTTGCGGGGTACACATTGATATATCTCTTATATCTTGAACGCTGTGTTGTGGCGAACCTATTGTGTTTACTGGAACCCAGTACAAATCTTTAGATATCTGAATTTGGAAGTGTCCTGAGTGGAGTAAAAAGCCTAAATCATATTTACTCATGTTGAATCTCCAGTAAAAAATTTAATACAAGTATTTACAAGTTTCTCTTCGTACTCTTGCTCACCTACTATAATGACCGGTATTTTGAAAGTGCTTTCAAGGTTTTGTACAACTTTTTCCACTGACTCATTACTCGCCTTGGATTTCTTATTGCGAATAATTCCCCATCCGTTTGAATATGTAAAAGGATAAACGCCCAAAGCTATCACTCTGCAATTACAGAGACCTTGAATTCCATAGATAAATCTAGAGATCATTTTGATATCATCATCTAAATTTACACATAAAATAATAGCATCGGGATTTGCACCAAGAATATATCCAACTTGAGATAAAGGAATCTGTCCTGTATTATAGAATGCTCTTGGTAATATGTTTGATTGAGAGCCGACAATAATTATGTCTGGGTTTTTTTCATCTATTTTATGCATCAACATATTAGTTTGAACTAAAATATCTTGCACATTACTTTCAATAATGCCATTATAACCTAATGGGAAAACTTCATCAATCCCCCAAAGCTGTGCTGTAGGTTCAGAGCCAAGTTGTCCAACTATATATTGTCTTTCCGTTAGCTTTTTCCGTAGTTGAAGCTGTAAGGTGAATTTCCCTTGGCGTTTTGATGTTCCCGCTACACAAAGAACTGGTGACCGCATTTGATATAACTTACCAAAGTAATTCGAAACGGGAATTACATTATGATTTGGGCAATACAATGAAAGACATTTGGCCTCATATAGAGGTAAAAATTCGTTTAAGTATAAATCGTCAAACGCAAACACGTTAAGCCCTTTTTCCAAGCATTTATTAAGTACATCACGCTTAATTGCTTTTCCAGACACACCCTCTGTTTCAGAGATATGCCCAAGGATGAGTGTATCAATTGCTTTTGAGTTAATATCATCAATATTCTTAATATTAAAACAGCTTTCTACATCATATAACCCTTTTACAGGAAGTCCTATGTGTCCTGAATATTTTGTGTCGAAGATTTCAACTATATTGAAGTCCAATAATTCTCTAAATGAAATCAAGCTTGTCATCTCTTTGTTGTAAGGGAAAAGAGATGCACTGGAAATCTGAAATGGCTTTCTGGTGGTATTTTTGCTCTTTTGAGAAAAATATATATGTTTTGCATTACGGCGTATGAAATCTAAAGCCTGCTCTTGCGATGGGCCATTAGTAAAATGGGACGCAATAGAGGCAGTAACATAAGGCGCAGCAAAACTATTTCCCTGACTTATCGTATAGGGCGGTTCCACCCAAGCCAATCTTTGGACTCCGCCTTTTCCTCTAATATTAATCGGGCTGTCTTCAACGATAACGAAATCCTCCGCGTGGGTGCACCTAGGTGAAGTATCAACACCTATAACAAATGGATACGCAGCGGGATATGAGATTGCACCAGCGTTATCAAAAGCTGAAACAATTAACGTACCTTGGTGGCTTATCTTATAACACAGATCCTCCAATTCAGTATTTGGGGTACGTATACCCAAACTCATATTGACTATATCATACCCGCCATCGTCCATGATATATTTTAAAGCAGAAATTACTTTCTTTGTTAAGATTTGTGGCTCTTTATGGAATATATCGAAATTGTGGATTTTAATATTCGGAGAAGTATGTTGTGCGATTATTGCGCATACAGCTGTTCCATGGGGATTACTTGGTTTTTGCACGATCTCTGTTCTATTCATCCATGTCGTACCGCTTTCTTGATATATAACAGGAAGGTGCTTCTGAAAAATTGGATGTTGAATCCAAGCTCTACTATCCAACACTGCGATTCTCATATGAACGACCTCAACTTTCTGACCTAAGAGAAATATATCCATAATAGATATACTGTTATAAAAATAGTCACGCAAGGAACAGTAAGCGTTATTGCTACCGCTTTAACGCTTACTGTTCCTGCATTGTGTACTTACCAATCCAGACCGCAACCATTACCACACGAGTTGCCGCCTGTTGCCTCCCCGTACAAATCCAGCCAATTGTCATTAGCTGTAGAATCCACAGGCTTATTCAGAGTCTCTTTCATGATATTCACCTCCATTCTATTGATTATGTACATCGTGATATGGATTCGGGATATCAAACTAACAGTATCTATGTACCTCAAACTCATTTCACCATGCCATATAATTTCATTCAACTATTTAGTGGAAGAAAGGGTATTAACCATTTCCACAAGATCGCTAAATGATATCAATCTATCTGGCTGAAAATATTCATCCGGAATTTCAATTTTGAACTCCTGCTCAATTTCAATAATCATAGCCACAAATAAAAGAGAGTCCTCAATAATATCGGATAGCAGGAAATTGGATTCAGCATCACACAATATACCAAGATGATTTAAGCACTCAATGATCCGACTTCTTTCCGTCATTATGCTTTACCTCCAAGGGGGAATTATTTCAAACACATCACATTGGTCAAGCAACTCCATAATATATGTAATCGAGCCGGGCTCATATCCACAACGAGGTTTTTCGGGGGAAGTAAATTTTTTTGCTGGACACATAATGCTCATACAGGATGGCGCAAAGCTGCATCCCCCACATTTCTCAACCTCCTTGAACGAATTCACCCACTCTTGGAGTCTGTCCTCGTCCAGTTTCATTTCTCCGGATTTGGATAGATTTCCAATGTGATTTCTTTCATCGTCCAAAAGCATTGTGCATTTACATACGGTCCCGTCCGCACGTATAACATATTGGTTCCTTTTTGCAGCAGCACAAATTTGATTTTCAAGTAAATTGCAATAGGCATTATAATTCAAAGGAGCTCGGTGTTCAATTATTGGATTGTATAATTCAAATAAACTATCTAATAGAGATGATGATAATGAGAAGTGTTCATCCATCTTCCAATTTCCAACAGGTCTGAAGTAAAAGCCAAACTTGCAATCATTGGCAAACAACTCAGCTAATTTATCCAAATACTTATCCATCGTTGACAAAGTATCTTTAGTTACATTTGTCCTAACTGAAATATAAATTGAATGAGAAGACTTGACCTTATCCCTTATCGCCAAAAGATTTGAAATCACTTTATCATATGACCCTATGCCTTTTACCTTATCGTGTGTTTCTTTGGGGCCATCGAGTGTCACTTGGATACCAGTGATACGATATTTTTGTAACATCGCAAAAGTGTCGAGGTCTAACAAAGTGCCATTCGTAGTTATTGATGCCGAAAAAGGCTTTCTCGCCTGGTGGCATAAATCCAACATTCTTTGTGAAAGAGAAGCGATAACATCTTTTGCAAGAAGGGGTTCGCCTCCAAACCATGATACACTAAGTTCAGTATAGTTTCGCAGATTTTTTCTTAGCCAGTTCATCAATGCGTCTTGTGTTTCTTGAGACATGGTCCCATGCTTGAAATCCTCATAACAGTATGGGCACCGCAAGTTGCATTGTTCTGTGGGCAAAATGCACAACTCCAGCTTAGGGGAATATATGTATTCATTTCGCCATGCCCCAATATGTTGCATTTCATCACATGCCTGGTTCACAATGACACCAGCATCTTTTAAAAACGGTATGAGCGGATGGTCTGGATACTTATTAGGATATTCTATCAAATCAGATATCTCTTCTATATCTTTCATTGATTTTAAGTACCTTTTTGTTTTTGTGTTAAAGATGAGAATTCTTCTCACATTTTTATTGACGACATTAAAAGCGGATTTTTTATACATGCAAACTTTCCTTTCTAGCGAACATACCTGAAAGTGTTTGGAAACCAAATTCGACACTTGGAAATATCGGTAAAAAATCATAGCTATTCTGAACCCAACATATGTGGGTTACATTGCCATTATAATCATACCCGAATGTTATGTAATCCACATAGTTCTTTCCTTTGTACTTCACCTTTTCTACTCATTCCCATATGCTATTTCTCAGTATCCAATCTTCCTTAGAAATCAATAATTGTGTTCTGAGACTATATTGCTGAAATGTCTTTCTGTGAGTTTATTATATCACACATTTTTGCCCATAACAAAATTTTGTCCAAGCCGTATCAAAGTTTGTCTAAAAAATTCAGGAGCAGCACTCTGCTCCTGAAAAGATTTCATTTAGACGAACTTATAGACCATTTAGACATACATAGTGAAAAAAGAAAAACTATGGTATACTGTCTTTAGTAAGAGAATTTCGAACCTCCTGGTAATGAATCAAGGTTTCAAGTACGAACTTCTGCTCGGGTTCCGTCATTTGCTCCACAATAGAGACTATTTCCCGCACAATCAGGCTCTCTGAGGGTTGGACAGCATATGAAGGAAATAACTCAGTTATAATGGCGTTCAGTGCAGTAGAAAGAGATTCGATATTCTTCGCAGTAGGGCGAAGTGCATCATTTTCCCATCTGGAGATACAAGACGGGGATACTCCGCACCGTTCCACAAGTTGCTCCTGCGTAAGTTTTCTGATTTTCCTCAATTCACGAATCTTTCGGCCTACTGAATCCATATGCTGCCCTCCTTTCAGTACTATTCTACCAAAAAGGAACTTGAAACTCCATTGCACAAACGCCTAGACGCTTTACAAATACGCAAGTTTCTTCTATAATAGCTCTAGCTGCCAAATCAAGGAGGAATTTGCATATATGACTATGAGAAACAATTTGACTGAATTTGTAACCAAGTGTATTGCTCTTAGGAATGACAATCTTCTTCCAATAGGAACCTCAGATTTATTCCAGTTGTTTCTATCTTGTGACTGTGACTTATATGAAATTCTTTATCTATTTTCGCGAATCAAAGAATATACGGAGGATGATTTAAAGGCACTCCTTTCTGTTATTCCGCCATCACAACCAATACTAGCCCTATCTCTAAATACAATCCATGCGATGATTCCTCGATGGACCGCGACAAAGTATCACACCGCTCCCATCCAAGAAGTCCTGGAGGACATAAGGGAAAAGGTTCTCACCCGTCATATTGGGGTATATGCATATCATAGCAACTTGAACCCCCGGAACCAGAAATCTCCAGACGATCCATATATGCTGCTAGTCTCAGAGGAACAGAGTTTTTTCCTGGATGTTAACCGCAGGCGTTCATTTAAGTACACATACGCAGATTTCAAATCAGACTAAGGGGGAAAATGCAAATGTATCATGTGTCAATTTGTGACGATGAGGTTGTCTTTATTGACAAAATCAGCGAACTTCTACAGAAGTATGCCAAAAAGAAGAAATTAAACTTCCGGCTTCATGCTTTTTCTGACCCATCTGCATTGCAGGATGAGATCATTGAGGGCTCGGTCTACGACATCTATTTGTTGGATGTGGAGATGCCAGGTTTAGATGGCTTTTCCCTTGCGAAGCAGATCAAGACTTCTCACCCTCTTGTACCCATTTTATTCCTGACTTCCCATATCGAAATGTCAAGGGAAGGATATAAGGTCGATGCGCTGCGGTATGTGTCAAAGCTCAGTTTGAATGAGGAACTAACAGAGGCTCTGGACGCGGCGCTGGCCGAAGCTGAAAAAGCAGAAAAGAATTTCCTCACCGTTACATACTACCACGATATTGTGCGAATTCCATATGACGAAATTCTGTATGTGCAGAGGGTAATGCGCTATTTGGAAATCCATACGTCCCGTCAAGGAATTGTGAATACCGGGCGTGGCATAAAAGAAATATTCAAAAAAATAGGGGATGAGAGATTCGTTTTTATAAACCGTAGCTGTTTTGTGAATCTGAATCATGTCCAGCAGCTATCCGAAGCCTTCATAAAAATGGACTCCGATGAATCTCTCCCCATTAGCCGAAAAATGCTGCCTGGAGTCAAATCTACAATTCTTCAAGTCTGGGGTGAAGAACCATGATGTGGGCTTATGACCTTATGGAATTAGCAGCGACTGTCTGCGAAGGAGCGGTTATACTGTGCGCTGTTACGCATATATCATGTGAGCTACATCATGGGCAAAAGCATAAGGCCCTTATTTGTATGTTTACTATTATATATACCGCAATTATTGCTATTTTGAACTCCGTTCAAGCTTTCTCGTTTGTCACAATAGGCATCGGTTTCACGTTCATTGTACTATCAAGCCGCTTTGTCTCAAAAGAATCCTGGTTACTTCGCTCTACGGCAACAGTAATTAGTGTCCTGGTTGTTAATTCGGTCGATTATATTTGCTTATTTATCTTCTGTATGATAACAGAATCCCCTGTTACTGATACATACTCTTTTCAGGCACTGTTAAATCCGTGTCCATTGCGAACCCTATACTTAGCGGTGAATAAGGGGGTAGATATACTGCTATTGGTACTTTTATGGCACTTTCTACCTAGTCTTCAAAAACTCCGCTATAAGCAAAGACTTTTGCTTTTTTGTACGAGTCTTTCCGTATATGCTGTCATGACAGCGTTAATTGCCCTGATTATGAGCCAATCTTTGCTGGCTATGCAGAACGCTATCATGTTTTCCTGCATTTTCTCGTGTCTATGTATCTTTGCTGTAATTGCACTGCTACTTATCAATGGCAATTATCAGGATGAAAAACAGAGGGCAGAACTTCTTCGCAACACAAATCAACTAATTGCCCAGAACTACCAAGCACTATACGAAAATCGAAAGGAAATCGCACGGAGGATTCACGACTTTAACCATCACATCAAGGCACTGGAGGTTTTAGCCAGCCAGGAACATGCGGAGAAGACCGCCCAGTACACCCGCGCTCTTCTAAAAACTTCTTACAAAGAAAAGAGATTCTGCAAAAGCGGGAACGACATTATCGACGCTGTTATCAACTGCAAGGCCGCTGAGGCAGAGGTCTTATCAGTCCCTTTTCAGTATTCGGTGGATCTTCCCCGACCGATTGAAATCGACCCTGTTGATGTTTGCGACATTTTGTCCAATCAAATCGACAATGCCTTTGAGGCGAGCCAGCATGTGCTTGATGGCACTAAAAGAGATGTTAGCGTAAAGATATGGGTTAAGAATGACAGCACCCTCTTTTTCCGTGTGGAGAACTATGTGGACATAGATCCGCTTGTATCTAACCCAAATTTGCACACCACCAAAGCAGACTCCCAAGAACTCCACGGGCTTGGCCTACAAAACATAGCTGACACAGCAAAAAAATATGGCGGCGCTCTCCACAGTTTCTACCAGGACCATTACTTTGTTTCAACTGTTTTCGTGTGCTTGAACTCCTTTTAGACAAACTTTGATACCTCTTAGACAAAAATCTGTTTTTTAATTCCTTTTCTGCTATAATAGCCTTATGAAAAGGAGGGACTCGTTATGCTAAACGCTTGTGCTACCGCATTAACAGAAAAACTTCTGTGCAGATTCCCAATGGTCCGAGTCCGTAGAGCAGTTTATATTTATGGATTTGAAATAACTATTTCATCCTTGGCAGTAATGCTCTCCGTGTTCATTCTGTCATGCTTGTGTGGCGCGGTGTATACTTCTTTCACCTTTAGCCTTATATTCGTGAGTATCCGGCTTTTTTCTGGTGGTTACCACGCCAAGACATATGGACGTTGTTTTATCCTCAGTAATGCAGTGTACTTGATTTGTTTCGATGCTGCCCGATTGATTCAAACACTTAGAATAGAGTTTCTTTGCCCATTTTTGGTACTTTCATCTATGGCAGTTGTTTTTATGCTAACGCCCATAAAGAACAAAAATCATCCGATGTCTGATGTTTCATATCGAAAAAACAGAAACATTTCTTGGCAAATCACTGCGTGTGAGGGACTATGCATATTGATAGCATACTTTCTCTCGTTCATGCCACACATAGTCTGTATGTGCTCAACCACAATGACGGCAGTGGCCGTTTTGATGGTAATACCTAAAATCCGGGAAAGGAGAAAGGACGTATGATGTCTGTATGGTCTATTATTGCTAAGTTCATTGAGAGCATTGCGAGTTTCGGGGCAGGCGTGGCCTCTCTCGGGTACGGCTATGAGCCTAAAGTCCCCGAAGAGATCCAGAAGTAACCCCTAAGAAATAGCCGGTCAGGAGACATGCCTGGCTGGCTTTTCTTTATTAGATTAATCCCTATGTATCATAACGCTGCCTCTTTCGCCGCAGAAGTCTTTCCTGTCGGCGCAGAGGTATGCCTAAAAACACTTTACCGTGAAAAGAGATATGATTTTTTCATATCTCTTTTATTTTTTTGCCTTTTTTCGCCTTTAAGAGCACAAAAGAACCCTTTTGAGCAAGCTCATTGGCTTTTTGGCCCACGTGCACCACCTCCAGGATTTGATTTTCAACAAATTCAAATCCTGGAGGAATCAAAATGGACAAACAGAAAAAGTGGTACATAACCGTTGGAAAAGAGAAGATTGAGGTATCAGAGGAAGTATATCGTGCCTACTGGCACTACACTGAGAAGGAGAAATACTTCATGGGTAAGCTCAAGCAGGGCGGATTCGTAAGTAGCCAAGAGGAAGAAACGGCCAAGTTCATATCCAGCCGTGAGGATTCTTTAGAGCGGCTAAGTGAGCACGGTATTCAGTTTGAGGATACTTCAACACCCTCTCCCGATGATGTCGTTATAAAAGATGACCTGTTCTTTCTTTTGAACCAGGCCCTCAGCAAGTTATCAGAAGAAGAAATGCACTTGATTCGGGAATTGTTCTACTATGAAAAGACAGAACGCGAGGTCTGCGAAGCCCTACACTATGCAATAACTTCCCTTCACAAAAAGAAAGTGCAGATACTAAAAAAGTTAAAGAAGGAGATGGAGAAAAAATAATTTTCAAAAATGGGGACCAAAGCGTAGGTTGGACCCTAAAGGATATGGCGGGGTATAAATATTTTTCGCCACCATGTACCTTGAAAACCTCATAGCAGCACCCAAACACCGCCCCACTGCAGTACAGTCCAGACGCCAAGACTGCCTGCGGTACTGATAGATACCGTAAAGAACGACCTCAAAGGCACGAGCGCCCCCTGGCTGTTGACCAGCCCTGGCAAAGCTAAAAGCGTAGTGGAGCAACCGCAAATCCCGTACCGCAGGGTCAAAGGGGGATATGAAAGTATCGCGCATCGTGCCAACGATGGTTTTCGTGCTGCACCCTATATCATGGGACACCACATATAGAAAGGATGAGCGCCTTTGCTTGTGCCTATTTGTGAAATAAAGATCAATCCTGGCAGACGCAAGGTAGAAGCCAAGGATGTACAAGACCTGGCAAAGAGTATTTCACAGGTTGGGCTTCTCAACCCGATTACAGTTACGCCAGACCACACCCTTATTGCAGGAAATCACCGCCTGGAGGCGGCAAAACTGCTGGAATGGACGGAGATAGAGTGTACTGTCTGCGATGTCAGCGGCCTGCTGGTCGAACTTGCTGAGATAGACGAGAATTTTGTGCGCGTGAATCTTTCACCTATTGAGTTTGGAGATTTACTGCTCCGGCGCAAGGAGATATACGAAGCATTACATCCAGAAGCGAAACATGGCGGGGACAGAAAAAGCGGGGAAATCAAGACTGCAAAATGCAAACTTGATCCAGCCAGGTCATTTGTCAAAGATACTGCCGAAAAACTCGGAGTTAATCCAAGCACCGTCCACCGTGAACTTCAGACCGCCAAGAATCTCACACCAGAAGCCAAAGAGATAATCCGAGGGTCTAATGCGGACATTACCAAAACAGACGCTCTAAAGCTGTCCCGCCTTGCACCTGACCAGCAGGAACAAGCCGCCACACAGTTAGCCACCGGCGAAATCCACTCCATGAACGAATACCAGAAACCCTACTCCATTGGCGGCAAGCAGTTTTCTTCCTTAGAGGAATCCATAGCCGACCTCAAGAATCCCAACAAGGATGCCAGCTACACCCCCGGCACCTTGCTTGCCGACATGGACGGGTTGATAGACCGTTTCCACCGGGACTTCGCCTGGTACGATATGTCCCAATGCACGGTTGTGTTCCCGAAAATCAACCGGGAACAGCTTGATTACATCACGAAAAGATTTGCGACCATTACCTCTGTGATTGAGGAAATGCTGCAAAAGATAGAGAGGAGCATCAATTATTGAAGAAACGTAATTTTCATAAAGGAGCCAACCCGGAGATGGTGCGGTATGCAAACCCCGGCATTGCCCGTGAGATGTCCACCGCCAATCTCAACTCCGGCCAGCCCTATCAGCGCCCGGTAAAGCCCAGCGACGTGAACGCCCTAATCAGGCGTTGGGACCCGGCCTATTTATCGCCTATCGAGGTCAGTTTCCGGGACGGCAGCTACAATGTTATAAACGGCCAACACCGCATTGAGGCCATGCGTAAGATGAACGGCGGGGCTGATGTGATAGTCCCATGCCTGATTTATACCGGCTTGAGCTATGAGCAGGAAGCCGCCATGTACTATCTGCTGGACAAGTCTACCGGCCATTTGAAATTAGCCAGCTCCATCAAAGCACTGCTAGAATCCGGCACCGACCCCAGCATTATTGACATTAAGCAGCGCATTGAGCGGGCCGGGTTCACCTGGGCGCTGGACAAGCCCACAGGCGCAAGCTATGAGATTAAGCCGGTCCGGGCAATCATTAACGCCTATCACCTACTGGGCGCTCCTGCCTTTTCCCGTATGCTGGGCCTCATGGCAGGGGCATGGCACGGAACGCAAATGTCGCCGGCTGGCTACAATCGACCCGGCGGTTATCATCCAGATGGCCCGTGTGGACACGCCGCCACTGCGCTATGCCCGTCTGATACGCAGAAAATATAACGAACAGGGTGCAAAAATGCTGCCTGACCGGTTCAAAAAGTAAAGGAGGCCGCTATGAACGAACAAATATCAAGTGCCGAGTCTTTGGTAGATATCCGTGACGTACACGTTGACCCCAATCTACCAAAGGACGAACGTATCAAAGAATACTTACGCCAAATCAAAAACCCATACTGCTTCAAGTGCGGTTCATTCACCGTCCACGCCCGGTTCTCCAAAGACGGGCCTACGTTGGAGGAGTGCTTGAAACAAATATTACTGTAAAAAAGCTGTTGACTTTCCCCAAAGCCCTGTGCTATACTGATGACGGAAAAAGAATCGAATAGAGATAAATCCGAATCACCCTTTGATTTGCCGGGAAAGTCCGCAAAGCAAAAGGAGTGATTTTTTTGTCTGTTTATAAGGCCGACGCCTATCTGCGGCTGTCCTATACCGCAGACCGCACAGAGAAAAGCGACAGCATCCAGAACCAGAAAAAGCTCATTGAGGACTTCGTTGCCGCCCACCCGGATATTGAAATCGTGTCAGAGAGGGTGGACGACGGTTACAGCGGTGTTCTGTTCAACCGGCCCGCGTTTCTGGAAATGATGGAGGACATCAAGGCTGGCATAGTCAACTGCGTCATCGTGAAAGACCTGTCCCGCCTGGGCCGGGAATGGATAGACACTGGCCGCTATCTGCGCCAGATTTTTCCGGCCTATGGGGTACGGTTCATCTCCATCAACGACAACATCGACACAGCCAATGAGCGCAGCGGCGATGACCTGACTATCGGGCTGAAGAACATGATAAACGATGCCTACTGCCACGACATTTCCGTTAAGACCCGGAGCGCTCTCCAAGCCAAACGGGAGAAGGGCGACTATGTAGGCGCTTGCCCCATTTACGGCTATCAGAAAGACCCCGCGAACCGCAACCGACTGGTAATTGACGAGGACGCCGCCCGGGTGGTGCGGGATATCTACCGCCGCAAGATAGACGGAGCCAGCGCCAAGCGTATTGCCACGGAGCTGAACCGGCTGGGCGTTCTCTCCCCTTCGCAGTATAAAGTCAGCCGGGGATTGCCCCACCCTACCGGCGGTTTTACGGACGTGCCGGGGGCAAAATGGTCGGCAAAGACCGTGCTGCGCATTTTGCAGGATGAAACCTATACCGGCGTTCTCTTGCAGGGCAAACAGGAAACCTACAATCACAAGCTCAAAAATATCCTGACGAACCCCCAAGAGGAATGGGTGCGCACGGAGGACGCTCATGAGTCGATTATCCCCCGCCGTGATTTCGACCTGGTGCAGAAAATCCTCTCGCTGGACACCCGCACGGCTCCTGATGGCAGAGAGGTCTATCTGTTCTCCGGCTTACTGATTTGCGGCTCCTGCGGCGGGCCAATGACCCGCAAAACCGCTAAGTCCGGACAAAATCAGTATATCTACTATTATTGCCCCACTGGAAAAAAGCACGGTTGTGAGAATCCCGTCATGCTGCGGGAGGACGCACTGACCGCCTGCGTTTTGGAGAGCCTGCAAAGCCATATTCAGAGCGTGATTGCTCTGGGTAAGCTGCTGGACAGCATGGGTGAAGAACAGATAAATCGGGAGCTTGTGGCCGGTTACACTGCGCAAATCCGGGAGAACGAGGCTCAACTGGATAAGGCGAAAGAGTTCAAGCGGTCGCTATATGAAAAATTCATCAATGGGCTGGTGACAAAACAGGAGTACCGGGAGTGGAAATCTGGCTATTCCCGCCAGATTGAGCAGTATCAAGAGGCTATTGCCGCCCTGCGCCAGAGCGTGGAAAACGCTATGCACAACAGCGACGACCGCCAACGGTGGATGCAGCACTTCAAGCAATTCTCCACCATGAAGGAGCTGGACAGACGGGCGGTTATCGCGCTGATACAGTCCATCCGGGTGCTGGGCAAGCAGGAGCTGGACATCACCTACCGCTATCAGGCTGAATATGAGCAGGAGCTGGGCCGGTTCTCTCAGGGAAGGGAGGCGGTCTGAGTGGCGAGGAAAAGCAGAAAGAACCGTACCCCGGAAGTTGAGAGTGTTCCCGCTGTCAAGTTCTGGCGGGCGGCGCTCTATGTGCGGCTGTCGGTTGAGTTCAACAGCAACCGTGGCGATTCACTGGAAACTCAGCAGCAGATCATGGAGGCTTACTTAGCGCTCTGCCCGGATATTGAAATCATGGAGGTCTACACCGACAACGGTGTTACCGGCAGGATTTTTGAGCGACCAGAGTTTCAGAAAATGCTAGAGGACATTGAGCAGGGCAAAATCAACTGCGTGGTGGTGAAAGACCTGTCCAGGCTGGGCCGTAACGCTATTGATTCCGGGTTTTACTTGGAAAAGTATTTTCCGCTCCATCATGTACGGTTTATCGCCGTCAATGACCAGTATGACAGCGAGGACAGCTCCAACAGCGCCGCCCATATGATAGTACCGTTAAAAAACATGGTGAACGAGGCTTACGCCGCTGACATCAGCCGGAAGGTACGCTCCCAGCAGCGGCAGGCCATGCAGGAAGGGCAGTTTGTGGGAAGCCGCCCACCCTATGGCTACCTTAAAGACCCTAGGGACTGCCATAAGCTGGTGGTGAACCCTGATACTGCGCCGGTTGTCAGACAGATATTTCAGTGGGCGGCTGATAGGGTATCAAAAAAACAGATTGTCCTTAATCTGAACGAAAGCGGAACTCTTACCCCAGGCCGCTACCTTGCCAGTATCGGCTTGATAACGAACGAAAAGTTAATGGGCAGCGGCGTTTGGCAGACCAGGACGCTGGATGTTATCCTCAACGATGAGGTCTATGTGGGAGATATGGTGCAGGGTAAGCACACGAATGTCGGCCACAAGCAGATACCCACAAAGTCTGAGGATTGGGTAATCGTGCGCAACACCCATGAGCCTATCATCAGCCGGGAGCTGTTCGAGAAAGCCAGAGCCATACGCCAAAAATCCAGCCAAAATCATACTTTTTTTACTAGGAACACATGGCCTGTGAATATCCTCAAAGGCAAAATCTTTTGCGGTGATTGTGGGAAAAGTCTGCACCGGGAAAAGAATCATGGACGTTTTGTCTACCGTTGTATTTCAAACGAACGTATCAGGCGTGTGGCTTGCGGTGCAAAAATCCATATTACTGAGGATAAATTGTTCCGCGCCATTATGACAATCATCCGGCAGAAAGCGGAGGTCATGTTAGGCAAGCGTCTTTGGACAAAACAGCTTAACAACAAGGTGGTCGAAAAAAGGAATGAGGTTGAGAGTGAGATTATAGAACTTCAAAAGCAGGCACAAAAAAGCAAGGCATTTCTCAATGGGCTTTATGAAAACCTTGTCAACGGAATCCTGACAGAAACAGAATACAGAGAACTGCGGGAGGGATACACTCAGGAAGTCAATAGCACCTTGGAGCGCATCCAAAAGCTTAACGCCCAGCAGTCTGAGTTGGAAAAGCAGGCAAAGGGTTATACCAGCATGGCAGATATGTTGGCAAAGATTGATACAGATACCGCGCTGACCGCGCAGCTTGTAGACACTCTGATTGAGCGTATCACCGTTAACAGCGCCGAGGACATTTCTATTGACTTCCGCTTTGAGAACGGATTTGACGAGCTGATGGAGGTGCTGAGCGATGAATAGGGTGGTGGCGCTTTATATCCGGCTTTCTACAGAGGATTACAAGGTGGAGAGCATGAGTATCGACAATCAAAAGCTGGCCCTGCATAAATACACGGAAAATCTCGATGATTTGACGGACTATGAGATTAGAGAGTTTGTAGACAACGGTTACTCTGGTACGAACTTTGAGCGGCCAGCCGTTCAGGAACTTCTCGACCTTGCGCGGGATGGCAAAATTGACTGTATTATCGTTAAAGACTTTAGCAGGTTTGGCCGGAACAGCTTGGAGGTAGGCTATTTCATGGAGAAGGTTTTTCCTCTCTATGGAGTGCGGTTCATCTCCATCAACGATGATTTTGACAGCGGCAAGCTCCACGCAGATACCGGCGGGCTGAATATGGCGTTCAAGTACCTTGTCAGCGAATTATACAGCCGGGACTTGTCCATCAAGTATAAAAGCGCCAAGTATGTGAAATTCAAGCGGGGCGAGTATCAGAGCAAGATTTGCCCCTACGGATACCAGAAAGGTGCGGATGGCCGCATGGAGCCGGACCCGGAAACCGCCCCCATTGTGCGGATAATTTTTGAAATGGCCGCACAGGGGCAGAATACCACAGCCATCATTAAGGCGCTATTTGACCGCAACGTACCAACCCCAGGCGAGTACAAAAAGGCGAAAGGCCAGGACTATCACGACGTTTCTCGGTGCGGTGGGATATGGCAGCGCTCCACGCTTGCCAGACTTTTGCAGGACGAGCGCTACACAGGCACATATATTATTGGTAAGCGTAGGCGTGTGGAGGTGGGGAGTAATCATGTCAGAATGAAAGATGAAAGCGAGTGGGTGAAAATACCGAACCACCATCCGGCCATAGTTACTAAAGAGTTATTTGACAAAACGCAGAAAGCGATGCGGCGGGAAAAGTGTCCGAAAAAGCAAATTCATCTTTATCCTTTGCGGGATAAGGTCTATTGTGGAAACTGCCTACACCGGCTCGCACGAATTGGCAATGTGACTTTTCGGTTCGTTTGTAGGCATACTGTGGCAGATGAGAAAGCTCCCTGTCATGAATTGAAAGTAGAAGAATCCGAGCTGGAAACGGTGGTATACTCAGTTCTGAAAAAGCAAGCTCAAATCATCTTGGGTGCGGCTGATGGGGATACTGACGGTTTAGAGGCTCTTTCGGCAAAACAGGCCGGGTACGGACAGCAGATCAGCAAAATACAGGAGCAAAAGCGTGTGCTGTTTGAGCAAATAGTTCTCCATGAACTGAGTGAGCAGGAATACAGAATGAAAAAAGGGGTGCTGGATGCTGAATTAACCCGCTTGCAGGAGGTAAAGGCTGTGCTCTCCACTCAGCTATCCCAGCGGCAGGCAGATGAGCAAACAAAAAACGCCAACAGGTTGTTGGCAGAGAAGGTGGTAGATATAGGCAAGCTAAACACCGAGCTGGTGGATATGTTGATTGACCGAGTGTATGTCTATCCACAGCAGAATATTGAAATCGTCTGGAAAATAGGCGGTTTTGGCTCTAGCGGCAAAGAAATTCAAAAAAACTTCTGAAATTTGTTGTCGTGGGCTTGACATACGGGTGCCTTAAATCGTGAAATCTAATAGGCCGTAAGCCATACTTATTCAGTACCTGTCCAAATTTGTGAGTAACATAATCTGGCTGCAACAAAGTTCCCATTTGATCTACGCAAACAAAATCCAGAAACCGTTGGTCATAGCTTCCGCCGCAAAGATCGCGCTGGGTTGCCTGTTGCTGCCTGAGCCAGGAGAAGTATTGATAGGTGTACTGGCAAAGCGGCAGTGTGCGCATACTGCTGTCTGATTTAGCGGTGTTTTCGCGCACTACCGCTACAATTTCCTCTCCCTGCTTCTCCCGCACAACTGTTGTCGATATGGTAAGCGTTTCCTTCCGAAAGTCGATTGCCGACCATCGCAGGCCCAGCAGTTCAGAACGGCGCATACCATAAAAACTTGCCAGGTAAATGGGAACCGCAATTGGCTCGTTCGCAGTCAGTTGCAAAAGATTCGCCACTTCCTGCACGGTGTAAGGTTCTGGGCCACGATATCGAACATGGCCGGGTTTTTCTGCAAAATCGGCCACATTCTCACGAATATACCGATGCTTAACCGCCCATTGAAGAGCGGTTCGAATCATGGCATGGTGCTTGATTACCGTGTTTGGGCTGAGGCCTTCTTTCACTTTGAAAGCGTAATAGTCTTCAAGATCACCGGCTGTTAACTTGATTACGGTAATGCCCTTGTTATCAAAATAGGGACGGAAATGTTTTACAAGAATTAAGTAATACTGGTCATATGTCGTAACCGCAATATTGGGACGGTTTGCTTCCAGCCACCGGGCCACTAACTGGGAAATTGGCAGATTCATAGGTTCAATGTTTTCGTAATCTTGATATTGAACCAGCAACTCATTGAGCGCCATCTCTGCCCTTCGCTTATTATTGGCAAGAGGCATATTTAGATTGATCCACTTTTGAACGCGCTTGCCCGTGTTGTCCTTAAAGTTCAGGACAGCATAATAATTATCGTTCTTAATCCGCAAACTTCCGGTCATGATACCTCTCCTCTCATTTCTAAAAACTGCGCCAGCGTTTTCTTGGGGATATAATATACCCTGCCAATGGGGAACGCGGGAATTTTGTTGTTCTCAATCAGCTGGTAGACGCTCAGCCTACCTATCTTCAAGACTTTTTGTACCTGCTGCGCTGTGAGTACATCTGGATAGCTTTTTCGCTCTAATTCTTTTAGAGCGTTGGGGTTTATTTCTAATTTCATCAAGATTTCTCCTATCTTATTGGATTATATGTACGTTATGTTCTTGGTAAAAAAGCACAGGAAGCGCAGTTATTAGCTACGCCTCCTGTGCTTCCTTTTCTCTGAAAGCCATATTTGCTCTCATGCTTATCTTTTTTAAGAAAGCTGTGTAATTTGCTTTGTAAGAATTTATTTCTTATTACCTATATAACTATTAGAGTAAGGGGCCCCTGTGGAAGTTTTTTCTTCCCCTTGCGTCCGATAAAATATCCAATTTAATATATTTCAATTTATTATCTTTTCTATTATACTCAATATACAATACTGTACTAAACTATATATTTTTGAAAGGAGAAATCCAAATGGCAATTTACAAAGTTACAGGAATAGGAGAACGTAAGAAATTTTTTGATGAATCCAGCTACAAGGATGCGATTCATTACATTATGGATCCTAAAAAAGCACTTTATTTTGGAGGGGCTAATGTCAGCTCGATTACAAGTGCTGCGGATGAGATGTTGAGAGTGGCAATTAACTTTGGCAAAAACTCTGGTAAAAGATTAAGGCATTCAATACTTTCTTTTAATGATAGTGACGTTGTTACACCTGAAATGGCTGATGCTTTTGCAAGGCAAATCATTACACATTACTCCCCGTATTTCCAGATCGTTTACGCAGTACATACTAATACAAGACATGTTCATATTCACTTTGTTATGAATCAAATTTCATTTGTGGATGGAAACAGGTATTACGGCAAGAAGCAAGATTATTATTCTTTTCAGAGGCACATGAAATCTGTTACGCATCTGCCGGTTATAATGTCAAAAGATGCTGAGATTGAGTTATGAAAATAATCTGTTTTTATGCCATGACAAAATATACTAGTCTTGATACTGAGGATCAAATTTGAATAAAGCATATACGTCAGTATGTTAAACTTGGCTCTTACAAATTATCATTATTATTCCATTTTAATTCTTCCTTGAGTTTTGCCAATCAAAAAGTAATGCTATATGATTTTATCTCAGAGGCACCTCGCACTATCTCTATACTGCCAACGCTCATCTGATTTCTATTCCTCAGCATAACGCTTATTCAGGACAAAGGTTTTTTCCATTTTGCGCTGAGTAAATCATATAAGTATATCCTTTCATTGAGGAATTGATAAAGGTGAATTTGCTTATTTCCCCTTACCAGATACCTGTTGTTATGCTCACCTGGAATCATGAAAGAAAAAGAGACCCTCGGCCTTTTTAGCCAAATACTTTGGTTGGTAAGGTCGAGGGTCTTCTTCTTTTTTATTCACTGGATTTTGACGCATTTATCCGTATGCTCTAGGCATTGGTTATGCCATACACATCATCCACAAAGTACCTCCCCACAAAGGGATTGTAGATAGCCATACACCTAATCCCCTGGTACTCCGCCAGATAGAGGTTATCTCCGATACGCCTGACAATTTCCGCCTCACCGAGCACATGGCAATCATGCATATGGTCCTTTAAGCTGTGTATGTATGCTTCAACTTTCACAGCTGCCCCCTCCTTTGACATTTCTATCTATTTCGCTTTGCAGCCATCGGACTACTTGGGTCAGCTCCTCTAAGGGAAAGCCAGTAACAGACTCATCATTCTCTGAACTTTGGCAATTCTTTGCACCCACCAGCCACAAGCCATCCGCGAGAATCAAGGTGTGTTCCCAGGTGATGTTCAAGCGTCGTACTAGCAGCTTCTCTGAAAGCGCCATTCCTAGACATGAAACGGTAGAAGTGGCCTCATCAGGCAAAGCATCCTCCCAATCGACAGAGGATGCCTGAACCGCATGTAAAAGCTGGCAGAGCTTCTGCAATGGTAACCGGTATTCGGCAAATGATACATCCCAATATTCGTACTCCACATAGTTTGCTTTACAAAATGTTTCTATGCCAAGAATGGTTTTAATCTCTTCCGACACAATCTGGCATACCTCATCCCAGGTAAGTTTGATCGTACGTTTTTCACATAGATTTATCATACGGATACCCCAACTTTCCCCATCGGTATTAGCCTTAACACGTACTTGGTGTTATGGGTTTCAAACCTGATTTCTGTTGTGGTAATCTTGCTTACAGTGGTCACAGTGGTTGTTCTCGTCAATCCATTATGCTGATGAATTAAGGCCGGTTCCCCGATTGTGATGGGGTATAGAAGCGTACCCGTGATGATTTTACTGATCTTCATATTTGTCATCATCTACCATCCTTTCAAAGTCGTACTCGGAGAGGATCGCGACGCCCAGCGCGCGGGCCTTATCCAGCTTATTACCAGCTTTGGAACCCACGATGATGTAGTGGGTGTGCTTGCTGATGGTGGATGTGGGGTGTACGCCCAATTGCAACAATCTTGAGTTGATGCCGCTGCGTGTATAGTTGTTCAGCTTACCGGTAACAGCGACATTTTTACCGATAAATGGGTTTGTATAGGTGCTCATGTTTTGTCTCCTTCAGTTACTATTTTGCTTAATGATTTTTGTGTAAACCTGCTAAGCGAGCTCTACATCACTGCACAACCAGCAGACCGCTTCATGTTCAGTGTAAAACTCCTCAGTCCAAGCATCACCAGTGGAGTTGTCAACCGCCACCCACGTACCATTATCCTGCGCCAGAAAGCATCCTTGGGGTAGTCTTGATTCGATTACAGAATCCAACTGATCCAGTGAAACCCGCTGTATGTAAACCTCAGTTTCCTTCATGGACTTCCCTTTGTAGGTCATAGAAAACACCTCGAATAGAAAAATAATAGCCCGATACCCATGCGTTGCACAGGTACCGGGCCTTATGTCCATATCAACCAGCCTCCGCAAACTCAGGCTCCAGGTTGGCAGCCTCCACATAAGCAAGGAACTGCTGGCCGAACCTCTTAGCCTGGGCAGCTTCCTCGGAACTGAGCGTAGCCACAGCCTCGAAGTTAAAGAGCGCATAAGGCTTGCCGCCTTTGCTGGTGGCCTTTTCCAGAGTAATTCTCGTTACCACACTGCTGATTGGCGTTAAGCTACTCAACAGCCGGGTGGAGTATTTCAGAAACCTGGGCTTGCTTGTCACCGGCACCCTCACCAGCAGCGGGATGATGTTGTTGGGCCGCAGCAGAAATATCAGCACGGATTCCTTACAGGCTTTGGCGTTGGACTCACCATCTTTGGAGCCAAAATCGTTGTATGGACAACGTGCGCAAGCCTTGCCATCCTGGGAGATAATGCTGTTTTGGCTCAGACAGGTGGGCGGTGTTCCCTCGACAGGATCGGGGGTGTCCCAGTACGCCCGGGGCGTGGTGTAGTCCAGAATAATGCCGGTCAGTTCCTTCGCTGCTTCATCCCCGGCCAGACCAGGAACCGAGAACACCGTAGAGCCTCCGGATGGGGACTTCACAACGTCGAAGAAGTCAAAGGAGAGCGGCTGATTCTTCAGGTTCTCACGGATAATGTCTAGGGCGTTGCTGTTCAGGGCAAGGTAGTCAGAGTCGGTCGTAGCAAGGGCAGCTTCAGCAGCCACATCACCAGATTCCTGTAAGGCCAGCACCTTGTCACCCAGCTTATTTTTGAGCTTAGTTGTGTCCATGATAAATCCTCCTTAAGCCTCCGCCTTGATGGAGAAGCGGCGGAATGATGTTTTATTTGCGTACTTTTTATACAGTGCAGGATGCTCCGCTTTCAGTGTTTTGATATCCAAACGCTCCTGGGAAACGGGTTTCCCGGTGATAATTCTGTCACCAGCGGTGGCAATCTCATTCTCGCCCATCATCTCCTTCAACAGGTTTTCCGCAAGCTGTTTTTGTCCTGTGATAGCCTCCAACTGTTCACAGGCTTCATCATACTGACATAGCAGATCAGCAGCTTTTTCGGGCAGATCAATGCGAGAACTTGGCCTGGAATTAGCAAACCTTTCAGCAAGAAATTTCGTCGAAGCAACAGAGCCATCCAAAGGTGGCGGAGTGCCATTCTGCACATGCTCCCAGAAGTCGGATTCAAGCTGAATGAGCATAGAAATCAGCTCATCGTCACGCTTTACACACTTCCATTTGAAGCTGTTGCCACCGATCAAAACCGCGATAAACGCAGCCTTGTAACCGGTCACAACCAAGTAGTGCTGTATCTGCAACTGGTACTCGTCAGGGATGGAATCTTCCCGCTCCCCAGCCTTGAAAGCAGACGCAGTTTTGGCCTCAAATATGCAAGTGCCGTACTCTGGAACATCGCACACACCGTCAAGGTTAGCCAACATGAAAGGGTGTTCCTCGCTCTGCAAAAGCTCATGGGTTTCAGCAACGAAAATGTTCGTGCGCTTTGAAAATTCAGCCCTAACAATGCTCTCCAATTGTGTACCCCAATAGGCAGCTTCGCCCGCCTCCTGTGCGGGCATTTGGCCGGTCTTGTCCATCCAAAGTTCCACCGGTGAGCGGTATCGATTGATACCGCAGACCACCGAAGCGTCCGAACCGCCAATGCCATTTTTGCGCACTTTCAGCCATCCCTCATAGGGCATATTTTCAGTATTTGCCAAGATTTTGAATGACATATTCTCCTCCTTTTATGCCGCAGCAAGCACCATTTTGTACGCCTTATCGATCATGGGATTGCCCTCCACGGTGCGCAAAAACAGGTTCTCGTTGTAATTCTTGGTCTTGCGGATGGGGTCGGCGTGAGTGGCAAAGTCACTGATGGCGTTGACAAAACGATAGCCATTTTTGCCAACATGAATGAGATCGGGAGCCTCCAAATAACGGCGCCTTGCATCCTCCAAAAGACGCTTGTTATTTTTGCGCTGGGCCTCGGTCAGGTCGGCGGTGACGGGAAAGAATTCATCAAGAAAGTCCATCACTTTTTTGTCGCTCAGCTTGATTTGCGACAACACTTCAATGCCCCGGCCTAGCTGGGTCATGTACCGCTCGGCCAAACCCAAAGTCTCCTGGGCCTCATGGACACGGCTCATGACATTCTCTGTGTGCTTGGTAGTCCAGACGCGCTTGGCGCTGTTCAGGGCAAGGTTGAGGGTGTTTTGACAGACCACCCGGATGGGGGTCATGGCGACCTTGATACCAGAACTGCCATCGTGAGAGTTCATCACCACCAAATACGGCGTAATCTCGTCCCCCGCAATGATGTACCGCTGGGGCATCTTCGCCAGCATCCACACCTTGCGGCCACCCTGCAAGGCACCAGCGGTTTCATAGGTGACACCTGCACCCAGCAGATCATCGGTGAACTGGAAAGCGTCCTCGTTCTGGACCACCTTGTACTTGTCGGACACGATACCCAGCGCGGAATCGTCCGTACTGCGGATGTTGGCCTTGTAGCCGGGAATTAGATATCCGTCTTGGGTGTAGACGTTTTTCTGGGTGACTTGCCAATCCAGACCGGCCAACACAAGAGCGTCGATGGAGGTAGGCGCGGCCTCAACACGAGTGCCCAAACCGTGCCAGGGTTTCTCTCGGATGTAGAACATGGTTTCAACATTTGCGGACATAATTTTTACCTCCTTAATTTGGTTTAATAATAGATATGGTGCCTCCACACGGAAGCCCCACATCAGCTGGATTGATTTCTAGTCCTTGTCAGCGACTGCCTCAATTACGGCGTAAATGATCGTTGCCGCAGCGGACACTAGCAGGGACCAGAAGCTTTTGCCAAAAGGATTCATCGTTTACCTCCTTGTAATTAAAATAGCCTGACCTTTGATAAAAGGTCAGGCTTCATGTTTATAATATATAATTGAAAATCGTTACTTTTACAACCTATGTTGTGTGGCTTTTTTCCACTGTCCAATGTAGTCAATAACAGCATCTTTCGGTATTTTCCACCTGCTTCCAATTCGGAAAGCGCGGATCGCTCCGCTGTTAAAAAGCTCGTATGCGGAGTTGCGTCCGATGTTTAGTACTTCCATCAGCTCTTGGATCGTTAAAACTGTGTTGTATTCGTCTAACATGATTATGCGGTTCCTCCTTTTTTGATTTACCATTATGTACTTTCAAATATTCATAACAAAATATGATGTAATCCTAATCATAAATTGTAACAACACAATAGTAAACAACCTTAAAAAGGAGGGCATAAGAATGCAAGATATTGATAAAATCAAAGCGCTTAGAAACGGTATCGCCGGGAAGAATCGGGGGTATTGGAAGCAGGAAGAGAAAGAACTTTTGACCAAGATGTTCAATGAGCAGGTTGGCATCACGGAGATGACGGTATACTTTGAACGGACGGAAAAAGCTATCATTAATCAGTTGGATAAGCTGAATCTTTATGACAGAGTGCGGGCATCAAATAAGCCCAAAGAGGGTTGTTTGTGCTCGGAATGCGCAAGATATGCTGAGTGTAAAGAGAAGGGGCCTCTGTGTACATAGTTTGGGGATTCGGAGAGGGAAGGATTACCTTCCCTCTCTATAGCGATTATTCTAAGGTTTACTCCTAGAACGCGAGCGTCTGAAGATACGGATAATGCGCAAAATATCCTTCTGATCTTCCTCAGACATAGCAATGAGTTGGGAGTTTATCTTTTCCATAATATTATTTGGGCTAGTTTCACTAGAAACGGAAGCCTCGCAGGAGAACAAATTCGCAACCGGAACCTCAAGAGCCTCAGCCAGCCTGCCGATGGTCTCCAGAGTAGGCTTCTTCTGGGCGCGTTCAATCTGGCCTAAATGCGCCGGGCTGAGCCCTGCCTTGAACGCCAATTCCTCCTGGCTCATTTTCTTGTGCTGGCGTAAGTTCCTGACTTGCCTGCCGAATGCAACAGCTAGTTCACTCATAATATCACCATGTATAATTTTAGGGTGAAAGGCCTGAATCTGCAAAATCCTTTGGGAATTATAAATTCCAGATTGCTTTAGCAAGTATTTTGTGTTATAATATGGCTGGATAAGCTATTTTCAGCAATTTTTTAGAGCGCTATTCAAGCTAAGGCACTCTATGCGCGTTGCAGTCTGCTTCTATCCAAGGCCCAAATTATTAGGAAAGGTGACCGCTACGCATAGAGCGTTAAGTGGCTGATATGGTGACTAAGAATGGGTTTTCAGTTTTTGGGGAAAACTATTACGCTTGATCCAGATAGAGAAAATTACAATAGCTACCGGACTATGTTCCAAGGAAAAGCAAGAAGCGCTGTAAAGCAATTTCAAAAACTCTATCAGTCAAATACTTCCCTTGAGATGGTCATTAAAAAAGTGCCTGATCAGATGAAACAATGTATACAGCCAGCTATAGGCCTTTGCGTTCAGATTCTAATTGATCGTGGAGCACTTTCTGTAGATGAAGAACGGTTCCTGGAACTTTATTCTGAAATCTTGAGTCCAGCAGACGAAGCATATATTGAAATTCAAGATCAATATGCTGAAATCATCATGACAGAGGAAGAGAAAGATGCCTATCGGACAGCGCGGAGGCAGGGCCGCGCAAAATGGCAGGGCGGCGGCTTTGGCATAGGTGGTACGCTCAAGGGTGCGGCAACGGCTGGTGCACTCAACATCGTGAGCGGCGCTGGGCATATGGTTTTCAATGGATTGGCGAAAATAGGATCATCCATTGCTGCTAGTTCTAAGATGGAACGAATTTTTAAGGATGAAAAAACTGAAAAAATTCTTATTTCTGGACTTTATAAATCTGTATTTGATTTGCACCTTGCCCTTATTGACTGTCTGGATAAAACCGGCGCAGACCAAGACACCATCAATGGAATTGTTGGAGAAGCAGACAAGGAAGAAGCCGCTGCCATACTCCGAAATATGGCGCGAATAGCGAATCCGGCACAGCAACGTGCCGCTATGATACAGGCTTTTCAGCCGTATTAATTCTGCCGATTTCTCAGATGAAACAAGGGCAGAACTGCTGGATAAGCTATTCCAACATGAAAACTCGCGGGAAATCAAGGCCTCAAAAGTGATTGGCACAATGGCCAATTTGATCCTTCTTGCCATCATTATTTCAAGTTATTTCTTTACCCTATCCGGAACGCCTGAATTTGCTCAAAAGGATGTTAAGTTATTTGGAGTATCTTTGATGTTGCGAGACGTTAGTGTGACAGGACCACTCAGTTTTTTTGATGGACTGAAAAACGGTTTCGTTGTGTTTGGCCGATGCATTGGTGACATTTTCAGAGATGGTTTTTTTGAGTACACAGGAGGATTTGACTATGGAATAATTGGCAATATTCTATGGGGAGTTGTAGGTCTACTTTGGGTGTTTTTTAAGAACTTCTTTTTGGGAATTGCCCGCTATTTTGTTTCTCTAGTGGTCACGATCTTCCAAACTGCCCCAATCCGCTACTATCTCGGATACATAATCGGTTCAGCTATCCCTATATCCGTATACCAATTGGCGTTTGACCAAGCTGAGCAAGTGGAGAATGTAAATAGGATCAAGGGATGGAATGCTAAGAAGATTTTCCTCGTTCTGGTGTCGGTTATTGTAGTTATACTAATTATTATCCATTTTGCCCAGCAAGAGTTATAATGTGCTATTGTCCATACTAAATTCAGTAAATGGTACGAATATCCTACCATATAAAAACAAAAGGAGCGAACAAAATGAAGAAACTAACCAAATCCCTGTCCCTGCTGCTGGGTGCCGCGCTGCTGCTATGCAGCCTCAGCCTACCCGCCTCCGCCGCCGTGGTAAAGGACCTGAAAGCTGCCTATTCCGGCATCAACATTGTCCTGGATGGCGAGATTATCACCCCGATGGACGCCAAGGGGAAAATTGTGCAGCCTTTTACCTTGAGCGGCACCACTTACTTACCCATCCGTGCCGTGGCCAATTCTTTAAATTTAGGCGTTGCTTGGGACCAGGCTACCAAGACTGTGACGCTGGACAGCAGCAACCCTGACCCCAAGCCTGACCCGGATAGTTCGGGTACCCTCTATGCTGACTTTAAAGCATTCGGCGGAACCGTTTGTACCCTCTATTTTCCATCTGCCTGGGGGAATACTTTCACCGTTGACAACAATAGTTCTCAAGGCCTTATTTCTATCTACGACAAAAACAACTCAGCATACGGTGGGCGGCTTTTTACACTGCGCCTGTTTTCTGATAACAGCTATAGGGACCTTCCAAAGAAAAAGCTGTTGTATGACATTATCTATCAGGGAAAAACTTATCACTTGGTGAAGATTTCGCCTACTGATGTGCAGTTCGGTCCCGGACAGCAGGCCAGCTACAGCGCGAAGTCCAAAGAGATCGACAATATCATTGACAATCTTGTGTTCTCTTCCGCAAGCCGGCCTGTTAGCGCGATTACCAAAACCATTAAGGCTTCTTATCCTGGCGTCAAGATCATTCTGGATGGCCAGACGGTCACTCCTAAGGATGTCAATGGCAAAGTGGTTGACCCCTTCATCGTTGGCGGCACAACATATCTGCCCATCCGCGCCATTGCCTCTGCTTTAGGGCTTGGGGTAGATTGGGACCAGGCAACTAAGACGGTGACTTTGACTAGTTCAAGCTCTCAGGAACCGACTCCCAAACCCACCGCAACACCTGAACCCACTCCCACCCCGAAGCCATATGTGGCAAACACCCTTGCCCGTGCTGAGATGAGCGGAAAGCCCCAGATGGATATGACGATTGATGGCAATGGCGCTGTGGTCTACTACGACAGAGGCAATCATTCTATCTACAAAGTGGCCTATGAAAATGATGCCTGGACAAAACCTGAGCTTCTGCTGGATTTAAACGAGCCGCGTACGATCAATTTTGGAGATAGGTCCGTCACCTACCAAGAGATGAGCATATCCCAGGTTTTCTATGATTCCTATGACGACTGCCTACTCATGCCAGGAAGCCTGAGTAAAATTGACAATGATGGATGGTCCATTCCTGGAATCAGCGATACTTACTTTGCTATCTTTGCATATAAAGACGGTGAAATCAGCATCTTTGATGATTACGGCCATTTCCCCAGCATTTTCCTTGATACTATGAGCGATGGCCGGTTCCTTGTTCGAGAAGACGGGTACACAAAAATCTGGGATTCCTATACTGGCAACTATACCTCACTGGGTATAGAAGGATATGAGGACAGATTTGCCACGCAAATTGGCCAGGACATTTATGCGGGCAACGCCTTTGGCGGTGAAACTACCATCTATAAAATTGGCATGGGCGACCTCAACAGAAAGAAAATCATCGAAGTACGGGGGCACGCGACTTCCCAAAACGGCCTATTTTATACATGGGGTGATGATGGGGTTGGTATGGCGATAAAGCCCACCGGCGAAACGAAGATTCTGTTCGACCCCGGTAAAGATGTGCTTGTGGCGGATTTACGTCCCCTGCCGTACTATACGCAGGACTTACTTGTAACGCCAGCTGGGGCCTTTATCTTCTATGACAGCTCTGAACTGGCACTCCGCGCTGTTTATCCAAATCCAGAGTATAAGCCCGACTCTAGTTCCACACCCAGCCCTGCTCCTACTTATCCATCCGAAATGATTGTTGGGAAATGGGAGAACGCTGATGGTCCCGATTCCACACTAAAAATTGTTTCCACAGGAAATGCAAACCACTATTCCGTTGAGTTGACCGATTATGCTTGGGCACAGATGTATGCCACTTGGACTTATGATGGTGAATATGATGAAACCACTGGTAAGCTAACTTGTAGCAATGGAACCCGAGTGGACTCCTCGCGCTTTGAGAATACCACAGTGTACAAGGGTACCGGAAAAGCGGTGTTTTCTCTTTTGTCCAATGGCAATCTAAGCTGGGAGAACCTAACGGAAGATCCCGATGATTACAATGCCCCAACGCAATTTAAGAAAGTAAAGTAACAACAGGAGCTGCGGAATTGTCTCCGCAGCTCTTTATCTCAAAAAAGGAAGGCTTGCATATTGTATGAAAAAATTCTTAGCGTACTCAATTCTCTTTATACTTGTCCTCTGCCTATGTTTCTTTGTGAGCTGCTCAGATTCAAAAGCAGAAGAAAATATTGCCACAGTCCAAAACGGTTACTTAGGCGAGTACACTGACATAACCATAAAAGCCCTCTTTTCAAAGTATTATGGGCAAAGCTACGATGAGGAAACCTGGGAAGGTGGCTCTACGGATGAGGGGAAAGACCTTGTACAGGTCTGCTTCCACGATTCAGAGGATATCCACGATGACGTTACTATACAGTTTACTATGCTGGACGGACAGTGCTTTGAACTCTCTGCTTTTGTTGACCCCGCCCATCCATTGGATGCCCCCGCTGATTTGATGGTAGTCATAAATTCCATCTATATTGAGCAATACTCCGCTTCTCATCCCGATTTATTTGAGGATGCAAAGGCCCGTGCAACCTTTGCGGATAGGATGGAAGGAATTTCTGGCTCAGCAGTTTTATATGGCGCTTCCGCTGATTATGAAGGAAATCGTGGCAAACTTTGTGAGTTGGTTGGCGATACCCCAATCGCTCTTAGTGTGGCAAAAGTGGTTATGACATCCGTCAAAACGGAATATAAAGATTTGCTTATCAGTAAAAGTATTGAAACCGTCCAAAACGGCTATTTGGGAGAGTACACCGACATTCCTGTAAGAAACTTGCTTTGGGGCCACTATAGCATGTGTTCATATGATGAAGAAACCTGGGAGGGCGGTACGACAGAGGATGGCAAGGAGATTGTACAGGTTACATACCATGACGATGAAGAAATTCTTGAAGATGCAAACATTCAATTTACTATGCTCAATGATGAGGTGTTCAAAGTCACAGCTTTTGTGGACCCTTTGAGAAGTATCGAAAAATCTTCTGACTTGTTAGCAGAGGTAAACTACATCTATTTTGAGCAATATATAGCAGAACACCAGGAGGTTTCCGAAGATTTTGAAAAGGAATTAGCGCTGGTAAAACGACTGGAAGGTATTTCTGGCTCTGCTGTACAGTATGGAGCCTCCGCAGAATATAGCGACGACCGCAGCCAGCTATGCACACTGAACGGCGACCTTCCCCTAGACGTAAACGTAGCCATGCTGCTGGATTCTGCCGGACGGCTGGATATGGATTACTACTATGCAACTCCCTCCCCCGTGCCTACCCAAGAGCCCACACCTACCCCTGAGCCGCCTGCCGCAAACGACCTCGCGCAATATTATGGCTTCTACAACTCAAAAGACCTGGGGCTTTTTTGGGTAACTCTGGACAAGGGTTCTGATGATGATTCTTTCTATGTCTATATTGAGTATGAACCCATGTTGAACAAAAATGATGTTCATGCAAATATTAAGCCGGATGGCGAAACGTACATGACCTTTTATGCGGACAACATGACCGGCAGTGATGGAATCATCAAGGATATGAATTCTATTGAGGGTGCGGTTTCCCTTGAAATTCTGGATGATGGGAGTTTGCATATGGTTCTGTACACTAGCCAAAGAAAAGAAGATACGCCTTTTGATGTTATCTTGGAACCGGAGCAAAGGTAATAGCAAAATTTATTTAACTGAGCAAAAAAGATATCCAGCGCACCGAATATGCTGGATATCTTTCTTATATCAGAATTCTTCATTACATATATTTCTACGTTAAATGTGGATGTTTGTAAGGCGCTGTTTCAATTTGACAGCAAAACACATCTGCATCGCATACCCAATATTTGCCGTTAAGATTTACACGTGCCCACTGATGGGTATAGGCACTAGGATTAACGTGTTCGTAGGAGATGCCAAGAATATTCAAGCACAAACCTAAGGCGCGGGTATCTCCCGCACAAGAGGCTGTGTTCAGCACAAAGAAGCCATAGGGATCATCATAATGCGGAGCGGACATGGAGTAACGTATATTGTTCATTCTATATCTGCCTACTGCCATAACTGCCCAACACGCTTGCTCTTCCCTGCTAAGGTTAGCGTAAGGCCACATCATTTCCACTGCTTTATTGTAAGCTTGTTGTAACTGCGCGTCTGTTGCTCCGCTTCTTAAACTGCGCAAATTGGCAAGTTTGTTAAGAGGAACCGGTTTGAAAGCGGGCACTTTTAGTGTAAGTTTTTTGCGCAGGGAAGGATCCGCCATCCGCGTTATAATTGCCGCCGCTTCTGCACGTGTGATTGTAGAATAAGGTTTATATGTACCTTGCTTATCGCTTCCGGTTACGATGCCCGCCCGGTACAGATGATACACACTTGGGCCAAAATTTATTGTGTGATCCTCTGGAACACTCGGGAGGAAATCTGTTGACTAAGCCAATAATTCTGAAAGGCTCGCAGAGCGATCAAGGTACCGCGTTTTGACATCTGGTATCGCGTTATCCTCTATCTCATTTATCGCCGGTAAAGCCTCGTTGGGAAAAGAAGCATCTAGGATTTTTGCAAATTCCCATCGGGTAATGGTTTTAGAATAGCTGGGATACACTTTTGTAACGATTCCTTCCTTTTTCGCATAGTCCACATATGGCTGATACCATGATCCTGTTCCTTCAAAGGTATTTCTGCCCTCATAACGATAGATATTGTGAAGCCGGCAGGCCAAGACAATCGTTTGGGCAATCGACAAGCTACTTTGCGGACTGAAACGATTATCAGAAGTGCCAACCATCAAGCCGTACTCATAAGCGGCCTTTATATTCGCAGCCCCCCAAAACTTCTCTGATACATCGGTAAACATTCCCTCTGTATAGGCATTGGTTTTGATGAATGAGTCGTATGAATCTGAGCTGGGACCAGTGCTATTGAAGTGAATGTTGGCATTCAGCAGGCACGAATTATTCCCATTCATATTATCTGATTCATCAATTCTAATCTTACTCCACTGCTCTTTAGTGCCACCGTAGTATACATCTTGCAGCTCACTACAAGACGCAAAGGCATTCTCACCAATGATCGTGACACTGTCTGGAATCGTGATGCTGGTCAGGCCCGAGCATCCCAAAAAAGTCTGAATCCAAATGCTCATAACACCATTGGGAATGACAATACTGGTCAGAGAAGAACAATCTTCGAATGCGGCTCCATCAATGATCTTGACACTATCTGGAATTGTAATACCGGCCAGACTGGAACAACCACTAAATGCACAACTGCCAATTTTTTTGACATTATTGGGAATAGTTACTTTAGTAAGGGAAGTGCAATCCAGAAATAGGTTCCATTCAATATTTGTGACATTGTTAGGGATGGTAACAGTGTTTATGCTTTGACAATCTCTAAAGGCATTATTCCCAATACTTGTGACACTATCAGGAATAGTAATATCGTTCAAAGCAGTGCAATGATTAAACGCAAAACTTCCTATGCTTGTGACACTATCGGGAATGGAAATACCTGTCAGAGCAATACAATATTGGAATGCGTAATTCCCAATACTCGTGATACCTGGTTCAATGACCACTTCAGTCAATGACAAACGATGAGGCCAATCCCAAGGAGCCTTTTCGCTACTGCTATCATAATCATACATATCTCCTGTCCCGCTGATTGTGAGGGTTCTGGTATTCTCATCGAAGCTCCATGTAGTGTCTTGCCCACAGGAACCAAAGGTCGCAGAAGCAGAAGCGGTTATGGGCAGACTTAAGGTGATGATGCAGAGTAAAAGAAAGATGGAAACCAGTTGTCGTTTCAATTGGGTACGCCTTATGACAGAATGACTGTTTGCCAACTTTTTCATATTAGTACCTCATTTCATAATTGAGAGTAAATTGACATGGATGTTGTACTTTTGATAAGAAAATTCATCAACATCTGTGCCGTTTCTGCTCGGGTAGCTTTTCCCTTGGGATCAAGTATGCCACTTCCTTTGCCGTTAACAATCCCATCTTCATTTGCCCAAAGCATTGCCTCCTTCGCGAAATTACTGACTTTATTCGCATCTGCGAAATCTAGTACACCCTTTTGTGGTTTGGGGCTTTTCGCATATCGCCAAAGCATTGTTGCAAGCTCCTCGCGGGAGATATCCCGATTTGGCGCAAACTGATTGTTGCCGATGCCGGAAACGACTTGTTGCTCTGCTGCCCAAGTTACGGCATTTGCATACCACTGTCCTGCTTTCACATCGGTAAAGACACTAGTACCAGCACCCGGTCGTCCAGCCTTATTATAGATAATTTGTGCGAACTCCGCTCGGGAAATATTATCATTGGGTCCGAATTTGCCATTGGGATAGCCGCCCATCAAGCCCTCAGTTACAACATATTCAACCGCTTTGATGTACCATGCAGTATTTGGTACGTCCGGGAATGTGTTATCCCAAGGGCTGGGAGAAAGACTGGGTGAAGATGTTGGCTCAGCGCTGGGTGGATTGGAGGGTTCAGGTGAATTGCTGGGAGAAGGACTGGGTGAGGTAGTCGGCTCTAGGCTCGGTGGATTGGATGGCTTAGGCGAATTGCTGGGAGAATCCCAAGGGGTATCCAGGTCTTCGTTTTCAGACCGCTCATAAAACACCGCTGTAACAAATATGTCCTCTTTTGCGACGAATTCATAAATTGGTGAAACTTCTTCGTAGGCTCCATCTATATTTTGCCAGCCCAAGAATTCATATCCTGGCTTTGGATCGGCCTGAAGCTTAACAGAATCTCCGAGGACATATTTTCCTGTGCCAGTAACCACTCCCCCTTGAGACATATTGGGCGCCGATGCAATATTTACTGTGGATAACCCATACTCATCTGACGTAAAAATGTTACTAGGCGATAAAAGCTTTCCATTTGCCTCCACGGCCACACTCTTTTGGGAAACAGCATTTTTAGGGAGGCGGGCCGATATCTCCTTGCCACGGAACAGATCAATATCGAAATAGGTTGTCCTTCCAGTTTGATTTTCTCCGTTATACTCTTTAAAAGTGCAATTTAGAACTCCTGTATCCGTCGCCACTGCTTTTAGTGTGAACTCATCGGCAGACTGAATCCGTTTCGTGTCCCCAACTTTTTCAATATATACCTTGCCATCGGTAAACCAAAGGTCATTCTCTCCCACAAAGCCTATAAGTTGTCCAGACGCGTCATATACCGACACATCAACAGGACAATTCAAATCAGCGGTTAAGCTGTTAATAGTGTCATCCCAAACATTCCTGATTTTCGAATTAGTGTCAACTTTGCCAGTGGTCACATATTCGTAAATCGCCGCCTCGAAATTCTTTTTTGCACTTTCATATGCTGTCATGCTTGTGTTAACAGTTGCATTTGTTATTGAGCCTGGCGTAAACTTTAGTTTTTCCATAGATGACAAGTCATTGAGCAAGCTGATGGGATCCTCGTCCGCCATCGCTAATATCTTTTTCACATATTTGTAATAATCGATACTTTTAATAATAACATTATCAATACGCCCCAATCCACATTGTTCAACCGCTGTTGTATATGGCTTTACGAGTTCCGTGATTTTGGACTTA
This sequence comes from Oscillospiraceae bacterium, assembly GCA_910574935.1. Classification (GTDB taxonomy): domain Bacteria; phylum Bacillota; class Clostridia; order Oscillospirales; family Acutalibacteraceae; genus Acutalibacter; species Acutalibacter intestini. The sequence continues at coordinate 59,960 of CAJTCU010000011.1, read as the reverse complement.
ACTAGTGAATCCAGTCCTTTGCCAAAAATTTCTTTTGCCATTTCAGCATATGCTTTGTTGATGAGCTTCTTTTCCACGCTCAAAAGGTCCTGTAAGTATTTTTTGATAACAGCTTGAGCTTGGGATTTGGTAGTAACAAAAGCCGCTATCGTCCGGCTTTTCCCTTTTGCAGGCTTATAATCTATGCTTCGGAGGTTTGCACCAACTCCCGAAAACCCACCAATAATAACAGTGTCTCCCCCATATGTGTATCTGTAAGGTTTTATATCAAAAGAACTGTATAGTTTATTTACGATATTCGTTGAAAACTTATCCAGGTCCTTTACGCTTATATCAGACAGGTCAAACTCGCCTGCTGTTGTTTCCGCCATAAACTGAGCAACGGCAGTATATACATTCTGGATCGATTTTTCGCTCTCGTTATGGTTGTAAAAAGAAATGAGTTTTTCGTTGTTATTTTTATCGGCCTCCCGCAGCAGTTCAGCTTGTTGCTGGATAGAAGCCATTGTAACCGTGTTGCGATTCTCTTTCATGGCTTTTTTAACAGCCTCTATATATTGCTGATATCCAACCAATACATTTTTGGCAAAATCCTGTAGGTTCTTTCTCTCTTCGCGGTAAACAACCACCTCAAATTGCTGCTTCGCGCCGCTGGTAAGCCTGCACTCAATTTTAGCGCTACCTACAGAATTGCCATATAGCCGTACTGTGTTTTGCACAATTCCAGAATTTGGGACAGTTCCCAGGGGACGCGTCACTTCAAGCGCTCCGTCTTGGCTCAACCGGACATTATCGTTGCTTTTTACCGTCCAATGGACGGTATCACCCGGCACCAAGGTTTTTATCACTATATCAGCAGTCAAATCCAATGATTCACCGACCGGAATAAACATCCTGCTTTTTGGCTGGATGGAATTAGACGTTCCTATATCTGGTCCGCTGGATGGGCTTGGGGCAATCGTAGGCACAGGGTCCACAGAAGAGATAATTTTCGGCCACTCGCAGAGATAATAGCAGTTGCTGGGATATGTGCCATCGTTCCAGGTTCCATCGCCAAAATAGTAGCCTGCGTAGTGCTCACGACCGCCCTCATTATTAGGCTCACCCGGAGCCCAGTTGGTGTAGCTGGAAGTTTCGCCGCTTACCCACTTCCAGTTGCCTTCATCCTCCGCGTCGGAATAGCCAAACCAAGCGTTGCTTGCCCCATTTCTGGAGGCATAATCATGTATCCACTGGTTTTCGGCTGCGGAAGTAATGCAGGCCAAATACCCGCCAGTGGTTTTCAAGTATGCCTGCATCTCGTCCCAGCCATAGGAGGAATAGAGTATCTGATAAGTATGGCCATTATAGATGGTTTTGCTTGTTATGGGAGTTATCTCTGAGGGAAAATCATCTGCGATTGGGCCAGGGGTAGGGGTTGTATCTGGAGTGTTATCCGAACCGATATTTTTGTAGTGAACGGTAGAAAATATCAAAGACTCATTTTCCAAATAATCAATTTCAATTTGCTTCCACTGCGTTTCTGACCCATCATAAAAGATTTCACTTAGCGAATTGCATTTTGCAAAAGAGGCTGCTCGAATAGATGTGACTGTACGCGGAATATGAATACTGCCAAGACTTTGACATCCATTAAAACTTCCATCAATCGTTGTTACCCCAGTTGGAATAACAACGCTGGTAAGTTTAGCACAATATGAGAAAGCTTCTGGCTATATTTTCTTCACTCCACGTGGGATGGTAAACGAGGAATCAATTTTTCCTGCTGGATAACACACTAATTCGTCCTTACTGTCATTAAATAGCACCCCGTCTACAGAAAAAAAGTCAGAATTCAATTTGTTAATTTCAATTCTTTTCAGATTGTTACAGGAACCGAACGCACCTTCTCCAATTTGATTTATGCTGCTTGGCAACATCAGATCTTCTAATAATTCACAGTTCCAAAAAGCATATTTATCTATATGAATTACGCTATTGGGTATAATTATATTTTTAAGATTACACCCGCCAAATGCACTATTTGCTATTGTAGTCACGCTAGATGGAATTTTATAGCTAGTAGCCGATTTTCCTTTTGGATAAGCGAGCAGTCTATTTGCTCTCGCATCAAATAGGACACCGTCATATGAAGAAAAAAAGGAATTTCCATCATTTACTTCGATTCTTTCTAAGTTTCCACAATGTCCAAACGGGTTATTCCCAATACTTGTTACATTACTGGGAATGGTAACTTCATTAGGGCTTGTTTGAAAAATCGGAAACGCCGTCTTTTTACCCAGAAGGGGCCCCTTTCTGCGTCAAAAATCCTCGCCAATCGGAAGATTGCTTTGCGGTTTTTTCCTTGAAATGAACCCCTTCTGGGTAAAAATTCGTCATTTCCTCTATTTTCAAACAAGCCCTAAGCGAATCACAGTCAGAAAAAGCATCATCACCAATGCTAATAACAGTGTTAGGAATCGATACACTAACTAAAGAGTCGCATTTTTCAAAGGCTCTATTTCCAATTCTTTTTAGCGTATCTGGAAACACGATTCTGAAAAGAAAATGACATTCTCTAAACGCCCGGTCCCCTATGCTGGTTATCCCGCTAGGAATGGTTACGTTCTTGCTAGTGCCAGTATACTTTAGCAACACACCGTTTTCTATCACAAAATCATCATTTGAGGCTACCGCCCATACAGGGCATGAACCTATCACCAGACACATCACTAGCAAAATGGCCAAGAACTGTTTTTTCATAACGAAACCCTCCTGGATCCATTTCTTTGACATCTTTGTCAAGTGCGAGCATCTTATGTTCACACTCTTTTCATAATTTTACCACAAGTATAGCGAAGTTTCAAGGCTTTTTTGGAGGAAACCACATCTACCTCATAAAGTAGTAGGATAGCTAGCAGAGTGTTTCAGATTCTTCGAATAGCATAAAAAGCATTGACAAGAATATATATCATGGTATATACTCATATAGTAGGAGGTGACCGCCATGGAAGTTGCAAAAATATTTGAAACCGGGAGGAGCCAGGCAGTGCGGCTGCCCAAGCAATTCCGCTTTTCTGACAGTGAGGTTCTGATTCAGCGTCTGGGAGATGCTGTTATGCTGGTGCCTAAGGATGCGGCTTGGAAGACGTTTCTCGAAGGACTAGACAGTTTTTCGGATGATTTCTTTGCGGAAGGCAGGAAACAAGATGTTCAGCAGGAAAGGGAATCTCTATGAAGTATATGCTGGACACCAATATATGTATCTACGCTATCAAGAATAAGCCAGAAAGTGTCCTGATGAGGCTAAAGGCATACCAGCATGATGGTTTATGTATATCTGCTATTACCTTATCTGAATTGGAGTATGGTGCGTCAAAAAGCGCCAGCCCGGATAGGAACAGAGCGGCTATCATGCAGCTTCTTTTTGTCCTTGATGTGATTCCATTTGATGATCGTGCGGCAATGGAGTACGGAAAGATTCGAGCGCACTTGGAGCGGCAAGGAACCCCAATAGGGCCTTTGGATATGCTGATAGCTGGACACGCAAGAGCAGAGGACTTGATTTTAGTTACGAACAATGTTAAGGAATTTAATCGAGTGCCCGGCCTTAAAGTGGAAAATTGGGTGGAGTAGGCCCTCTCCGTTTTCTAACATCCTTCTAACACTTTTCTAACGAATGCCCATTCCTAAGCCAGTTGCGGCAGGTCAAATTAAGAGTGATTCGTTTTATCACCCCACAAATTGTATTTAGTAACCCTAGCCTTTCCTATATACAGTATGTTAGGAGCCTATTTGGGGCATTATCACCCTCATAACCCGAAGGCCGCAGGTTCGAATCCTGCCCCCGCAACCAAAAATCCCCGGAAACTCTAAGTTTTTCGGGGATTTCTTTTTTCGTTTCCCCTTCGTTGACCCACTGACCCATACCAGAACCCGCTCGGACGTTTCGGGGGTCTGCGACAGCAGAATCACAAAACTCCGGGAGAAACCGCTTGCGGTTTCTCCTACCCATCACGGGGAAACGACCGGATACTACTCCCCAGGAGGTTGCCCATCGTCTTGGCTGCTTCTTTTTGCGCGGCGGTGGTGACGTGGGCATAGGTGTCCAGGGTGAACCCTGCCGAGTAGTGACCACGCATTCCGGAAACTGTCTTGATATCTACGCCATTTTGGAGTGCCAGGGTCGAGAACGCGGGATCTGGTTTCATTTGGTTCACTCCTTAAACTGAGTCAAAAACATATTCCACGCATTACTATCTCACGCAGAAACTCCATAACAGCCCTTCATCTCCCGCAGCAGCAGTTCCGCCGCCGGGGAAAAGACCTGGTATTTCTTCCAAATAACGTACAGCTTCGTCTCCAGCCTTGGAATTAGCGGACGGAAGCAAAGCTCGCTCTCCCGGCTGGTGTTCACCAGCTTGTCAAAGGTGAGCACATAGCCGATGCCCTCCCGCGCAAGGATGGTGCCGTTATAGGTCAGGTTGATGGTGGCGGTCACATTCAGCTGGTCGACCTTCTCCCCGAACAGCCGTGGCATATCCTCCCGCAATCCCTGCCTGGACACGATCAAGGGCTTGCCCAGCAAGTCCTCCACGCCCAAAGCCTCCTTTTTTGCCAGCGGGTCGTCTTTCCGCAGCGCCACGCCCCAGGTGTCCACCCAGGGCAGCTCCAGGTAATTGTACTTGGACAGATCCACCGCCTGGGCCGTCACGGCGAAGTCCAAAAGCCCCTGCTCCAGCCGCTCCGCCAGGTCATTGGTGTCGCCGCTGTAAAGGTGGGCACGAATCCCTGGGTGCTTCTCCTGCAAGGCTTTAATGCACTGGGCCAAGTGCCGAATACCTTCGGATTCCGCACAGCCTATATGGATGTCCCCGCCGGTGATGGCTCCCAGAGCTTTGAACTCCTCCTCTGTCTTATCCACCATATCCAAAATGTCCTCGGCCCGCTTTCTAAGGAGCATCCCCTCGTCCGTCAAATGTACGCTGAAGCTGCTGCGGGTAAACAGTTTTTTGCCCAACTCCCCCTCCAAGTCTTTCAGCTGTTTGGAAAGAGTGGGCTGGGAGATGTGCAGCCGCTTTGCCGCATGGGTAATGCTGCCCTCCCGGGCCACCTCCAAAAAATAGCGCAAGACTCGTATCTCCATTTTGAATCCCCCCTCCTCATAGTATATCACGGGATGTTATTCTGTTCAAGAATAACATGATATAGGAACTAGGTATTTGCTATTTCAGGACGGTGGGCCTATAATATTGGGTGTAAGGAGCGTGGTACAAAATGCCGGAAATGAACGATGACCGCAGCCTTATCCGCCAAAACCTGCTGGACGCGGGCTGCGACCGTAAAACCACCGAGTCCTGCATGGCCTGCTTCACGGCAGGGGCCCCGGCGAAAATGCTTCCCCAACTGGCAAAGCACCGGCGGGCACTGCTGGACGCCCTGCACCGGGAGCAGAAACGCATTGACTGCCTGGACTATCTGGTGTACACCATCGAAAGAAATGAAAAGCATAAGGAGGCCCAAAAATGAGACGAATCGGTATTTGCCTGCTGGCGGCCCTTGTGCTAAGCTTTTCCGCCTGCGGGCAGAGTGCACCGCCGGAATCATCCGCCGTCTCTATTTCCCCAGCAGAGAAACAGGAGACTGCAATATCACCCCCACCGTCCAGCGAAGAACCTGAAAGCTCTGCTGCCGCCAGCCCGGAAAGCCCTTCCTCTCAAGAGGGCAGTTCCACCCTGATCGCATACTTTTCCCGGGCTTGGGCTGCATGGAGGCATGGTATTGGCGCTGGTGAAGCGGGCTGTCAAAAAGGGGTATCCTTCCTCAAAGAGCCGCCTGATTGGATATGCTGTCTCGGTGCTTTTGTGCGGGTATGGAATATACGCCTTTATAAAGCGGCAGCTGGGCACCTATATGCTGCTGAAATCCACCTTTGTATTCTTCGATTTTTCGGAACCACTGGCGCTGTTCCTGCTGGATCACGCCGCTATCATGGCTATGATTGCCTGTTTGGGGCACTATATGGCAAAACTTTTGAGCTACAGAAAACTATAAACTTTATTATCTGAAAGGAGCACTTAATATGATTTACAAAAAATTCCAAGATTTAGAGCTTTCCGCCCTTGGCATGGGTGCCATGCGCCTGCCCACCATCGACGGTAACGACGGGCAGATTGACAAAGCCGCCACCCAAAAAATGGTGGACTACGCCATGGAGCAGGGCGTCAACTACTATGACACGGCTTGGGGCTACCACGATGGCAACTCCGAGCTGGTGATGGGCGAAGCGCTGAAAAAGCACCCCCGGGCGAAGTTCTATCTTGCCACGAAATTCCCTGGCTATGACCTCAATAATATGCCCAAGGTCAAGGAGATCTTCGAACAGCAGCTGGAAAAATGCCAGGTTAAATACTTTGACTTCTATCTGTTCCACAACGTGTGCGAGATGAACATCGACGCTTATCTGGACGATGAGAAGTATGGGATTTTCTCCTATCTCATGGAGCAGAAAAAGAACGGCAGAATCCGGCACCTGGGCTTCTCGGCCCACGGCGGATACGATGTGATCAAGCGCTTTTTGGAGGCTTACGGTGAGCATATGGATTTCTGCCAGCTGCAATTAAACTATGTGGACTGGGAGCTGCAAAAGTGCAAGGAAAAGGTGGAGCTTGTGAGCTCCTACAATATCCCCATCTGGGTCATGGAGCCGGTGCGGGGCGGCAAATTAGCTAGTCTGCCCGAAGCGGACGAGCAGAAGCTTCGCGCCCTTCGTCCGGACGAGAAAACCGTGGCCTGGGCGTTCCGGTTCTTACAGAGCCTGCCCCAGGTGGTGGTGACCCTCTCTGGCATGAGCAATTTTGAGCAGATGAAGGAGAATATCGCTACCTACAGCGAGGATAAGCCCCTTAATGAAAACGAGATGAAAGCCCTGCTGGGCATCGCGGACGGTATGCTCTCCGGCAAGCTGGCCTGCACCGCCTGCCGCTACTGCACCAGCCACTGCCCCAAGGGGCTGGACATCCCCTTCCTGTTAGAGCTCTACAACGAGCACAGTTTCACCGGCGGCGGGTTCATCGCGCCTATGGCCCTGTCCGCTCTGCCAGAGGACAAGAAGCCTGCCGCCTGTATCGGCTGCCGGAGCTGTGAGAAGGTCTGCCCCCAGCAGATTAAGATCAGCGAGGCTATGGCGGACTTTACGGCAAAGCTGAATGGTTAACTCCATAAAGAACTGCCTGGAGCTAATTTTGGCCGGCCTGCTGGCCCTGCTCACACCGTCTCTCCCCTACGACGGCGCCTTCCCCCAGCACCAGCCTATGGGCGCGGGGATCGGGGTCATGCCGGGCCGGGTGGTCTGGGCCCATGACCCTGATTCAGTAAGCTGGGACGGCAGCGGCTACTGGTGGGAGCCCTCCCACTTTGACGAGCCCGCCATACAGAAGATGGCGGACGAGAGCATCGCCCAGCTTGGCGGCAAGCCTACGGCAAAGGAGGGCTGGCAGGCTCTGTTTGCCTATAAGAGCGAGGGCGGCTATAAACCCGGGGAGAAGATTGCAATCAAGGCCAACATCAACGGTTCGGCAGTAATGGACGACGATACCTCCGGCGAGACCGCCATGAGCTATACAAACCCGGTATTGCTCAAGGCCCTGCTCACCTCCCTGGTGCGGGATGCGGGCGCGGCCCCCGGCGACATCACTGTATATGACGTATCCAGGCTCTTCCCGGACTATATGGTGGAACTCTGCACCCAGGGGGAGTTGGCAGGAGTGAACTTTGTGGGACGGAACCATGGTGTGGCAGATGAGAGCGCGCCTATCGTCTGGTCGCACGAGTTCAGCGGACGGGTGAACTACCTGCCCACCTGTGTGACTGAGGCTAAGTATGTGATAAATCTTGCAAACCTAAAAGGCCACAGCTATGGCATTACCCTGTGCGGCAAGAACCATTTCGGCAGTTTCATCAATGGCAACGCCCTGCGGCCGCCGGAGGGGGCAAACCTCCACCAGTGGCTGACCCGGGACGAGATGGGCCTTTACAGCCCGCTTGTTGACCTGATGGCAAACGCCGATTTGGGCGGCAAGACCGTGCTCTATATGCTGGACGCGCTGATCTGCGCTCCCAGCGAGGGGGCCTCCATCACAAAGGAGAACGCCGCCTGGCAGCAGGCTCCCTTTAATGGCGGCTTTACCGCCAGCGTGTTTGCCAGCCAGGACCCGGTGGCGATTGACAGCGTGGGCGCGGATTTTCTCAGCAATGAAGCTACGGTCACAGACTATAACCGGGCCGCCGCCAGTGTGAATAACGAAAATTACCTGCACGAGGCTGGATTGGTAAACAGCGCACCCTCCGGCACGACCTATACGGACAGCCGGGGGAATACTGTCACAAATCTTGGCGTGCATGAGCACTGGAACAACAGCACCGAGAAAAAGTATGGCCGGAACCTGGGAAGAGATGAGGGGGTCGAGCTGGTTCGGGCAGGTTCGGCGGAAGAGAGGCAAAGGGTGTTTTATGTTTACGAGGATGTTAGCAGGATATTCCATGCTGGTTCTGGTCTTGGTACTTGCCATACCGCAAAACTTCCGAATAAATCAGCAGAGAGGTCAACGGCGTGCGCAAATCATGGGACATCTCCGAAATCAAAGCCTGGTTCGCCGCAAAGAACTGGGTTTCTCGCTCCTGCTGGGCTCGAAACGCCTTGCGCATGGAATCCAGCCCTTGGGCCAGAGTGGTCAGCTCATTATTGCCTTTAACAGTAATGGCGCTGTCCAAATCTCCACTTTCCATAGCCAAAATTTCTTTGTTGATAAGCCGGATATATCGCACAATTTTTTGACAACCATGCAAAAAAATCCCAAAAAACAGCAGCGTGCATAGTACTATTTCAAAAATAGCAGCAAGCGCGGAATAGCGGTACCCATCGCCGCTATATAGAAGAACATCGGCGCTCCCGTCGGCAAAGTCTACCACATAGTAAGACATCCAGTTGTAATAGGGCACTTCGGCATTGTTGGCAAGTACCTCTTCATTTTCCGGCGCGGAGGAAGTGAAAATCAGTATATTGGAACGATATATTTCCATCAGCAGCAAGGGGTTTTTTCTTACCCATTGGGCCAGCTCCGTCCTATCCGTGGTGGAAAGCTGATGAGTGGTTACATATCGCTGAAATTCCGCGATACGTTCCTCTGTTGCCTGCTCTTGAAATTCCGGGCTGTTGACGTGCTGAAACAAAATCTCATCTATACTCATGTGCATTACCGCAAACACCCCCCCGCAAAGAATCCCTGCCGTAATCAGCAACGCTGCAAATTGCCAGGCCAGCCCTCGGCGCTTATTTAACCATTTCATTACCGCTCTCCCATCCGAACCGATAGCCTTTTCCCCAAACTGTTTTGATACGCGTGGGGTTTTGGGGATCGTCCTCTATTTTTAGCCGCAGTTTGCGGATATGGACCATCACTGTGCCATTGGAAATATGAAAATATGGCTCATTCCAGACGGTTTCATAAATCATCTGTGCAGAAAAGGTTTGCTGTGGGTGCTGCATCAAGGTTCGCAGGATATTGTACTCGATTGTAGTCAATTCCACCTCTTCCTCGTCTACCCAGGCTTGGTTATGATCCAATGCAATCTCCACCCCTCCGCAAGAGAGGGTGTTTCCCTCGTAGGTAGTCCCTGGTTGATTTTTGCCCTGATAAACGCAGTACCGGCGCAGCAGTGCTTTTATCCTGGCAATAAGCTCAGCATAAGAGAATGGCTTGGTAAGGTAATCGTCACCCCCAGCGGTCAGCCCAATGAGTTTATCAGACTCCTGTGCTTTTGCCGTAAGGAACAGCACCGGCACGGTATAGGTTTTCCGCAGCTCTTCACAAACACGCAGTCCAGACATCCCCGGCATCATCACATCCAAAATGACCAGGTCAATTTCATCGTTCATTTTCTTTAGTGCCTGTTCCCCGTTTTCGGCCTCAAGAATTATGTAGTTTTCGCCAGCCAATAAAATGCGAATCCCTTCCCGGATATCCGCCTCGTCCTCAACTACAAAAATTTTCTGTGCTTCCATTCTTTTTCCCTCTCTCTATCCATGGAGCGCACACAAAAAGCCCTCGGAGATTTCCAGAGGGCTTTTTGTATGTATTTATGAAAAGGACGTAACCTTACACGCAAATTTTACCTTTGGCGAAACCCTGTAGCCGCCAATTTGCATCGTCAGCCTTTTCCAGAGCCGCCCTTTTTGTTTGTGTCTGCGTTACTGGATGAGCTGTCTTTTTTATCAGATTTGGAACCGCTCTCCTCACGGCTGGTACTGCTGTCCTCCTTGCTTGTGGAGGGATTGTCCGGATCGACCGAAGAGCTTTCCTTATCATCCTTGCCGGATGATTTGTCTTTGCTATCCTTTTTTTCGGACTTCGAACTGTCACCCTTGTCCGATTTACGGTCTGTGGAACTGCTGTCGTCTTTTTTATCGTCACTCCGGCTTGCCGTGCTGGAACTGCTGCTCTCTTTACTGGCAGAGGAATCATCCTTGTCATCTTTGCCGGCCTGGCTGGAAGAAGAGGAAGAAGTCTGCTTTGCTTTACGGCTGGATGACTGTGAAGAACTGGAGCTGCTTTTCTTGGTACTGCTGGTGTTCTCGCCGCCACAGCCGGTCAGCATGGTCAGCGTCATAAGTGACGCCAGAACCAAAGCGCCAACCTTCTGCCATCTTGTCTTTTTGTTTCTGTCTGTCATAATTAAAGCACTTCCTTTCAAATATTTGGCCTTTGGGGGCTTCTCCCCCGGCAATCATGATTCTACCAGGAAGTTCTTAAATAATTACACCTTTGGTTCTTAACAAATCTTAAGATGGTGAATTTTCTGTAAACAACATATTTATGATCCGCTCTCCCCAGGTGCATCGTCAGGAAAAAAGAAAGCCTCTTGACTCTCCCAGCATAGAAACAGCGGAGCAGCTGCTTGCACAGCACAGATTTGCGGTGATTCTTGTTGATTTAGAGTTGTTTGCGCAGGCTGCTCCAGAATTTCCTTATGGATTCAGGCGGTCTCCCTATGTTATCGTGCTGGGCAATGCCGGGACAAAATATGCCCGGAGGGTGAAAGATGACGCCCACTTGTTCCTACCCTATCAGATAACGCTTTCAAAACTCTGGTCACATATTATGAAAGCCTTATCATTGCGGATTGGCGATTAAAGTCTCAATTCGGCTGGATTCCCGGAAGGAAACAGCAAAGCTCAAAAGGAGGTGCGGCACATTCATAATTCCCAAGAGGCAGTTCAGACTCTACCACATACTTTTCGTAATCCAGCACAAATTGTTCCGCAAATAGGTTCGCGGCATTTTCAATCGCGGGCGCTGCCTGTTTACAGCAGAGATACTCGCCTGCCGGAAGATGCAGAATGTGTTCGGAAAGGTCCCGCGCTCCCTGGGGGATATCCACCCCAATACCAAAAAACAGCTCCTTTCGGGTTCCTTGACAGTGAAGCAGCCGCCCAACAAAATCGTTGATGGTCAAACCGCTATCCTCGGCGGTCCGCACCAAGCTGCGGAATAGAGCGGCCGCCTGGGCGGCTGAAGCATTCTGTGGATATGGGGCGAGTAGTACGTCCATTGCGGGAAGATTACATTGCACCATTCCATCGCTTTTTAGAATTTGTTCGCCGTGTTCAATTTCAGCCTGTATCCTTTCCAGCATGGCCAGCCGCCCTTGTATGGTTTGAATTTTCTCCCGGGCCAGCGCTGTGCCATGTTCCACCAGCTTTGCGTAGTGGATCTGGCGGTTGCTCTCGATGTAATAATCCGTAAAATCCTTGAGAGGGATGCCCAAATCAACACACAGCCGAATGGCGTCCACCACAGGGACTTGCTGCAAGCTGTAGTAGCGGTAGCCGCTGCCGGGGTCAACATAGGCGGGACGGAGGATTCCCAAAGAATCATAGTAACGGAGGGATTTGATGTGAACGCCGGTCTGCTTTGACAGGGCGCCGATGGATAGCAGGTTCTCTTTTTTCATGGCAAAACTCTCCTAATATAGGATGCTCCATTTTAGCATCCCGCGAAAAACTTGTCAAATAAAAAATCTCCGTGGAATAACACGGAAGGAGGTCATTAAAATGCACAACACAAAAATTCGGACTGTGGCCCGGTATGTTGTTCCCACCATTTTAGGGCTTGTTTGAAAAATCGGAAACGCCGTCTTTTTACCCAGAAGGGGCCCCTTTCTGCGTCAAAAATCCTCGCCAATCGGAAGATTGCTTTGCGGTTTTTTCCTTGAAATGAACCCCTTCTGGGTAAAAATTCGTCATTTCCTCTATTTTCAAACAAGCCCTAAGCAACTTTTGCTTTGTTCTGTTTACGATTATCGACGCCATTTTTGTGGGCCGGGGCGTGGGGACGAACGCTCTTGGTGCAATCAATCTGGTCAATCCCTTCGTTTTAATAGTCAATGCGATGAATCTGTTTATCAGTGTGGGCGGCGTGGCAATTTGCGCCGTCCATATGGGGAAAGGGGATTATGAGGGGGCCAATACAGTATTCCGCCATGGGATGCTTCTGCTGCTCTGCACCGCTGCTGTACTCAGTTTTGCGGGTACGCTTTTTACGGACCGTATTTGTTCCCTTTTGGGCGCCGGAGAAACCTTCCATCAGTATGCGGCGGATTATCTGTTTTGGTATTCACTCTTCATCATTCCCTCCGCGATGTCCGCGGGATTACAAAATTATTGCCGGAATGACAACGCCCCCGGGCTGGTGGGCATGGCGGTTATCGTTTCCTCCATCTGCAACGTTTTGGGGGACTGGCTGCTGGTTTTCCCCCTGGCAATGGGGACAAAAGGCGCGGCGATTGCCACCGGCATTTCCCAAACCCTTGGTCTGTTGATCATGCTGACCCATTTCGCCCGGAAAAACGGAAATCTCCGGTTTGGCAAAATCTCGCTGGATAAAGAGCTGTTCCATAAAATCCTTGTCCATGGCCTGCCGGAAGGGGTCAGCCAGTTGGCAACCCCTATCATGAAGTTCTGCATGAATCTTGTTCTGATTGAGCGAATCGGCGACCTGGGGGTCAATGCGTTTTCTGTGGTCAGCAACATAGCCATTCTCTCAATGGGTATTTTCTCCGGCGCCAGCGAGGGATTGCAGCCCTTATTTGGGCAGAGTTATGGAGCAAACAATGAAAAAGACTTGAAATTCTACTTTAGGTCTGGGTTGATCATCAGCTTTGCGGGCAGTTCTATGATAACAATATTGACGGTTCTGCTCAGAGAGAATATTTGTTTATTGTTTGGATCTAACGGGGAAACAACAGAATACGTTTTACAAATCTATCCAATATTCTCCATTGGCTTCATAATTATGGCAATAAATGTAATGATAACGGCCTACCTGTATTCCACGGAACGGTCGGCTTTGTCCACAGGCATCAGCCTTTTGCGGAGCGTGATCCTGAATTCGGCAATTATTGTATTTCTGCCCAAACTGTTTGGCAATGGGGCAATTTGGCTTTCGATGTTTACTTATGAAGCAGTGGTATTGGTGATCGCAGTGATATTGCTGAAATATTCGGGACGGAATGGGGTGCGGTTTAAGTAATGGAAGATGATGTTATTGTAATCAGCATCACGACACAGGAAATATGTTCCAAGTTGGAGCGATTGAAAAGAGCGCAAATTTTGGAAGTATCGTTAACATGGTTCAAACGTGGGAGTGCTTCTCCGGGGATAAGAATGTCTTGAGGCTCAACACGGAGGTATTGGACGGCGCTGTGGATGAAGCAGCGCCGGAGGGTTCGCTTAGGGGGTTCTTTTGCTTCTATACAAAAAGCTCCATTGCGCAGCTTTCGCCCGCCCCCTGGGCTCGGGCAGGGAGATCGATTATTTAATAAACCTGTAAGAATTTGTAATAGTATAAAGTAAGAATTTTATGGTATACTCTTTCTATGAGAGAATTATGCTTATCCAGAAAGATTCTGCGCCCTGGTGCTGCCTTTTTGCTCTCGGCAGTGCTGCTGGGCTGTGTGTTTGCTGCGTCTGGGCTGTTCCCTTTTGGGGAAAACACCTTGGCCTGGGGCGATATGTCCCAGCAAGTGGTCCCGCTGCTGATGGAACTGAAGGACATTATGCAGGGCAGGGCAAACCTGCTTTTGAACCTTCAAAATGCCGGCGGCATGAGCTTTTGGGGGGTATTCTTTTTCTTTTTGGCCAGCCCGTTCAGCTTCTTGGTGGCTTTTGTAGAGAAGGGCCAGATTTATTTGCTGGTCAACCTGCTGGTCCTGGTAAAGCTCTGTCTGGCGGCTGCCACGGCTTCGCGGTTTTTTGACCGGGAAGCACCAGGGCTAGCGGCTCCTGTGCACTTGGCCCTGTGCGTCTCTTATGGGCTATGCGGTTATGCCCTGCTGTATTACCAAAACCTGGTATGGCTGGATATGCTGTGCCTGTTTCCCTTGATTTTAATGGGCTTTATGCGGCTGATAGAGGGGAAAAGCTCCCGGCTGCTAACCGGGACCCTGATAGCGGCGTTGGTGGTCAATTACTACCTAAGCTACATGGTGTTTTTGGGGATGATCCTCTGCGCTGCGGTATTTCTCCGCTGCTATGTAAAAAGAGAGGCACAGAGAGAACTGGCCGGGAAAATTGGCCTAAGCGCCCTCACTGCTTTAGGGGCCACGGCTGTGGTGTGGCTGCCCTCTTTACTGCAATGCCTTGCCTCTGCCCGGACCAGCGGGGGCCTGATGGACCTGGTGCGCACCGGTAGTTTTTGGAGCAGCCTGACCACCACCCTGCCGCTGCTTCTGTGCACAGCGGGGGCCTCGGTATTACCGGCGCTATGGTTCTTTTTTCAAAAGACTTCCAAGCTAAGGGCCATTGCCCTCTGCTGGGGGCTGACCGTTCTGCCCCTGGTGGTGGAGCCAGTAAATAAATTGTGGCATATGGGCAGCTACCAGGCGTTTCCTGGGCGGTATGGCTACATGCCAGTGCTTTTTGGGCTTTGGTTCCTGGGCGTTGGTTTGGAACAGCGGGAAGAGAGAGCCGGGGCCCCTGGCTGGAAGAAAGCGGCCCTATGGGCACTGCCTCTGCTGGCGGTGGCCGGGGCGGGGATGTACCTGCTGCTGGCCCGGTATGACGCCGTATCCTCTTACACCTCCAGCCTTTGGGTAGACGCAAAGGCCTTTGGGCTGCTGTGCTTGTTCTGGGGCCCCTGCATGGGGGCAATGGTTCTGGGGTGCCGCTTTTCCAGCCGCCGGGCAGCTGGCTGGCTGCTTTTGGCGGTCTGCATGGCCCAGGGCCTGGTGCAGGCAGAGATCTTTATAGGGTCGGCCGCCCGGTCGCCGTCTCGGGGACAGGCTGTGGTGGAGGCCGCGCCCCCAGAGGACGCGGGGCTTTACCGGGTAAAGACAAAAGAGAAGTTTTTTGACGTGAACCTGCTGGGGGCGGCTGGCCACCCCACCTTGAACCACTACACCTCGTTAACGGACAGCCGGTTTCTTGCTGTTATGAAGAAACTGGGGTATTCTTCCTATTGGATGGAGACCTCTGGCTGTGGCGGCACGGGGATTAGCGACCTGCTGTTATCGAACAAGTACAGCATGGACGGCCACTACCTTTGGACTGCCACCGGCAGCGGGAATTTGGGGTACCTTTTGCCCCAGAACGTTTTGCCCGCGGCCCTGGAGACGGAAAATCGCTTTCAGGTGCAGGACCGGCTTTACCAGGCGGTAACAGGGGAGGCAGAGGGGGCTTTTTCCGTCTATAGGCCGGTACAGGGGAAGGCTGTCCTGGGAGAGGTTACCCTAGAGCCAACGGTGCTGCGCTACGAGGTCCCTGTCCTGCAAAGGGAGACATTATATTTTGACGCCTTTTCCTGTATCTCTACCCGGCTGAAGGAGAAGATTAACGACGGCTTTCACATTAATGGTGAACGGTCAGGAGATAGCCGCCTCGTATCCCACCCAGAGACAAAACGGCATTTTGGAGTTGGGTACCTTTGAAAACCAGAAGGTGTCTGTGGAAGTGACGGTTTTAAAGAGGGTAGAGCTATGCTCCTTTGGGGTGTACGGCCTAAAAGCCGCCAAGGTGCGGCGCCTTGCAGAGGCTTTAGGCAGCAGCGGCCTCTTTTGCCAGAAGGGAGGCCTTGGCTGCCAGACAGAGGCGGAAGCGGGACAGGCTTTGTTCCTGTCTGTGCCCTGGTACCAGGGCACAGAGGTATGGGTGAACGGGGAGCGGGTCCAGCCCAGGATTGTACTGGACTGCTTTATGGAGATTCCCCTGCCCGCCGGCTGGGGAGAAGTGGAGCTGCGCTATATTCCCAGCGGTCTAAGACTGGGCGGGTGCCTTAGCCTTGCCACCCTGGCGCTGTGCGTGATTTTCCGCAAAAAGCGGAGTCAGAACGCCGGAAAGCTGCGGCGGGCCTGGTACAGGGCCGCGCCGGCCCTGCTAACAGCGGCCTTTTCCGCAGTGATTCTGCTGGTATATGTTCTTCCACTGGCCTTGTGGATTTTAGGATAAGCGGCCAAAAAGCCCCCCTCCCGGGAAATTCCAGGAGGGGGGCTTTGCCTTGTTATTATTCCGCCATAGCCTTTTGGATGGAGAGCAGCACGGTATCAAAATCCGCCTCTGTAACCAAAAGGGAAATCTCCACCTCCGAGGTGGTGATTAACCGCAGGTCGGCCCGGGTGCTGGAGATAGCCCCAAATACTTTGGCAGCAATGCCGGGGGTGTTCTTCATGTCCGGGTCATAGACAGAGATTTTATGGTTTACCGAGCTGACAATTACGTTAACGTCGGTTTCTTTCTTCAGCTTGGTGGTAAAGGCCAGAACGTCTACCAAATCCTGGTCGGAAATGGTAAAGGAGAGCCCGGTAAAGGCCCCGTGGGTGGGAGCCATGGAGATCATATCAATATTAATGCCATACTGGGCAATGGAGTCGAAAATTTTGGCGATGGAATCCACATTGGCGGGAAATCCCACCAGGGTGACCAGCGTAATATTGTCCACTGTGCTGATTACAGTCTTTGCGCTCATTTTTACGTTCCTTTCCAGTAGTTTTATCCCAGCATATGGGACATGTCATACAGCCCTGGCTTCTGGCCAGCCATAAATACAGCGGCGCGAACCGCCCCGGCGGCGAAGAGCTCTTTAGACTGGGCGGAGTGAGACAAAGTGATCACCTCATGATTGCCCGCGAAGACCACCTGGTGCTCCCCCACAATGGTGCCGCCCCGCACAGAATGAATGCCGATCTCCCGGCTGTCCCGCTTTTTTCGCTGGGAGTGGCGGTCGTAGGTATACTTCATGTCTCCATCCCGCACCTGGTTGATGGCGTCCGCCAGCATAAGGGCCGTACCGCTGGGTGCGTCAATCTTCTGGTTATGGTGGGCCTCCACAATCTCCACATCGAACCCGCTGCCTAAAACAGCCTCGGCCTTTTTGGCCAGCTCAATGAGCAAATTAATGCCCAAGGACATATTCCGGGAATAGAAAATAGGCAGTTCTCTGGCGGCGGCATGGACCTGCTCCACCTGCTCGGGGGTATAGCCAGTGGTGCACAGCACGGCGGCCGCGCCAGGGTGGGCCCGGCAGTAGTCTAGAA
The DNA here is from genome assembly GCA_910574935.1 of Oscillospiraceae bacterium. Classification (GTDB taxonomy): domain Bacteria; phylum Bacillota; class Clostridia; order Oscillospirales; family Acutalibacteraceae; genus Acutalibacter; species Acutalibacter intestini. Next base: position 42,395 of record CAJTCU010000011.1, on the reverse strand, counting down.
TCGAGGAGAGAGCGCTGGGGTGGGAGAAATCCACCACTACATCCACCGGTTCGGAGACTTCCTGGATTTCTTGGTAGAGCGGAAAGTCCATCTCTCCGCCCAAACGGTCCACACCGGCAACAATTTGGCAGTTCTCCCGGTTTTGGACAAAATTTCTTACAGCCGCGCCCATTTTTCCCGCGCAGCCGCACAGCAGCAGCTTGGTCAAGCTTATCACGTCCTGTTTTTTTTATTGCTAGAAGCAGCCTTTATGAAATCAGCCCATGCTCCCGCAGCATTTCGTGCATTTTTGTCTGCTTCTCCTCTGGCATACAGGTCAAAGGCATTCGGCAGAAGTTGGTGCTAAGCAGCCCCATGCGCCAAAGGGCGTCCTTAATGGGAATGGGATTTACGTCCATAAAGAAGCCGTCCATCAGGTCCAGGAACTGGCAGTTTAGTTTACGGGCAGTGTCCAGGTCACCTTTTAGCATAGCGTGGGTCAGGTCACGCATTTCTCGTGGCAGGGCGTTGGAAAAGACAGAGATGACCCCCTGGCCGCCCATGGCCATAATGGCCAAAGCCTGATTATCCTCGCCGGAATAGACCGCCAGTTCATCGCCGCACAGGGCCAAAGTGCGGGCCACCGAGGCAGTGTCGCCGTTGGCCTCTTTGGTGGCCACGATATAGGGATTTTTGGAAAGCTCCTGGTAGGTGGCGGGCTGAATATTGCAGCCGGTGCGGCTGGGCACATTATAGAGGATGCAGGGCATCTGTACGCAGTCGGCAATGTAGTTAAAGCTTTCTACCAGGCCTTTTTGGGAGGTTTTGTTATAGTAAGGGGTTACCAGCAGAAGGCCCTCCACGCCCAAAGCCTTGGCCTCTAAGGAGAGGTCCACACAAAAGCGGGTATCGTTGCTGCCGGTTCCCGCGATAATGGGGACCCGCCCCTTGGCCTTTTCCACAATAAAGGCAATGGTTTTCAGGTGTTCCTCTGTGCTCATGGTGGCGGCCTCGCCGGTGGTTCCACAGGCAATGATGGCGTCTACGCCGCCGGCCACCTGCTGCTCTACCAGCTGCTCCAGTTCATCCCAAAGGACGTCGCCGCATTGGTTCATAGGGGTGACGAGGGCGGTGCCCACGCCGGTAAAAATGGTATTCTTCATAAGGTTGGCACGTTCCTTTCAAAGTGGCTTACGGATTCCTATTTGAAGTAAAAGAGAGGAGATATTGCGCACCCCAGGGGCAAAAGAGCGCAAATTTTTGAAAGCGGCAAAAAAATCAGTCAAAATAGCCCTTCTTGCACAGCAGTTCGGCCATCAGCAGGCCGCCGCCGGCCGCGCCCCGCAGGGTGTTATGAGAAAGACAGACAAACTTGTAGTCATACTGTGTATCCGGGCGCAGGCGGCCTACTGAAATGGCCATGCCGCCCTCTATATCCCGGTCCAGCTTGGTTTGGGGCCGGTTGGGCTCGGTAAAATAGTGGATAAACTGCTTGGGGGCGCTGGGCAGCTCCAGCTCTTGGGCAGGGCCCCGGAACTGGTTCCAGCGCCGGATAATCTCTTCGGCCTCCACCTTCTTTTCCAAAGAGAAGAACACCGCCGCCATATGTCCGTCGGCCACAGGCACCCGCAGGCACTGGGCGGTGATGGAGGGCGCTGTGGCATTGACAATTACGCCGTTTTCCACATGGCCCCATATTTTCATAGGCTCCCGCTCGGACTTTTCCTCCTCGCCGCCAATGTAGGGGATAATATTGTCCACAATCTCCGGCATGGTCTCAAAGGTCTTGCCCGCGCCAGAAATGGCCTGATAAGTGCAGGCCAGCACTTTGCTGACCCCCAGGTCCAGCAGGGGGTGGATAGCGGGCACGTAGCTCTGCAAAGAACAGTTGCACTTAACGGCAATGAAGCCCCGCTTGGTGCCAAGCCGCTGGCGCTGGTGCTGGATGACTTGGGCGTGGTCCGCGTTCAGCTCTGGAATAATCATGGGAACGTCCGGGGTGCCGCGGTGCTCTTTGTTGTTGGAGATGACCGGGCACTCCAGCTTGGCATAGCTCTCTTCCAGGGCCAGGATGTCCTGGGAGTTCATATTGACAGCACAGAACACAAAGTCTACGAGAGAGGCCACGGTTTCCCGGTCTTTTTCCGCGTCATAGACCATAAGGCCGGCCATCTCCTCTGGAATAGGGGCGGCCATGGCCCAGCGGCCCTCCACGGCCTGACGGTAGGTCTTTCCCGCCGAAGAAGCGCTGGCCGCCAGGGCGGTGACTTGAAACCAGGGGTGTCCGTCTAAAATGGTGGCAAAGCGCTGGCCTACCATACCTGTACATCCAATGATTCCCACGCGATATTGTTTCATTTTCAAAAATCCTTTCTTAAAAGAACAAGAATGATAGGGGGAACGCAGTCCATACAGTGGTAAAGCATTTTTAGATGGGCGGCACAGCGGCTGGTTTGAGAATCGGTGAACGCAGATGCTCAAACGCATTTCCCCGTAAAAAAGGGTTGAAAAAAGGCCGGCAATCCCCTATAATGAGAAGAGTATTGTATAATAATACTCTAGTTCGCGGTCTTTGTCAAGGTGAAGCGCCATCAGGGAGTGTCCAAATGCAGTGTTTTATGAGCAGACTTTCCGGCGACGGAACAGGAAAAGTTTCGTCGTCTCCTCTGGGGCTTGCCAGCAATTTCCTCGGCAGGCGAGACTCCCCAATATTGTCATAAACGCCTTGTTTGGGCCACGCCCCGCAACCAGGAGGGAATCCCTTTTTAGCTGACCAGAAGATTTTTTATGGATAACGTTTGAATTTGGTGGAGAGGAGACCATGACCCGTGGATTTTCAGCGCAATTTTGATAACCAGGCAGAGGCGTATGAAGCCTCCCGCCCGGAATACCCCAGGGAGCTTTACCAGGACATGCTCCGCTATCAGCCCTTGGAGAGAACAAGCCAGGTGCTGGAAATTGGCCTGGGCAGCGGCAAGGCCACAAAGCCGGTTTTAGAAACAGGCTGCCGCCTGGTGGGACTAGAACCAGGTGGCAGCCTGGCGGCGCTGGCCCGGCGGCGGTTAAGGGATTATGAAAACCTCACCCTGTTGGAACAAGTGTTCCAAGATTACAGTGGGCCGGATGAGCGCTTTGATTTGATCTATGCTGCCACTGCGTTTCATTGGCTTCCAGAAGACTACGGCTACCGGCGGGTCTATCGTTTGCTGCGGCCGGGCGGGGCCTTTGCCCGGTTTGCCTACCACGCGGGACCAGACAGAAAACGCCTGGCCCTGACCGAAGAGGTTTATAAGCTGTACCGTGAGCATATGAACGGGGGCAAGGGGACATACCGCCCCTTGTGTCCAGAGGACGGGGAACGGCTTTTGGCCGTTCCCAAAAGCTATGGATTTGAGGAAACAGAGTTTCATCTGTATGAGCTGGAAAAGAACTTCACCGCCGAAGAGTATCTGTGTCTTTTGAGGACCTACCCGGACCATATGGCCCTGGACGAGGAGCACAGGGCAAAGCTGTTCCATGGGATTTATCAGGCTATTGAGCGGCATGGAGGGACCATGACAGTGTATTATACAGTAGATCTGGAGTTGGCCCGAAAACCAGGGGAAGCGCGCTAGGTAAGTGGACGCCCTGGCTTATAATATGAAAGAACATTAAGAAACGTGAAGCCTGACGGAGATATTAGGAGAGAGCTGTCATAAATCAAACAACTATGAAAACGCATGATTTTTATTATAACCTTCCGCCGGAGCAGATTGCCCAAACCCCGGTGGAGCCCAGGGACTCCTCCCGGCTAATGACCCTGGACAAAACCACCGGCCAGGTGGGGCACCGGCACTTTCGTGATATAACGGAACTGTTGAACCCTGGCGACTGCCTGATTCTCAATGATTCCCGGGTGCTTCCGGCCCGTATCTATGGAGAGAAAGAAGAAACAGGAGCCCATGTGGAGTTTCTGCTGCTTAAAAACCGGGGGGACGTTTGGGAGGCCCTTTGCAAGCCTGGAAAACGCGCAAAGCCTGGCAGCCGTTTTTCCTTTGGCGGGGGACTTTTGCGGGGGGAAGTCACCGGCGTGACAGAAGAGGGCGGCCGCCTGGTGCGCTTTACCTGTGAAGGGGAATTTTTCAGCGTGCTGGACCAAATCGGACAAATGCCCCTGCCGCCCTACATTAAGGAAAAGCTCCAGGACCAAGAGCGTTATCAGACCGTGTATTCTCGAGAGAGGGGCTCCGCGGCCGCTCCCACAGCTGGCCTCCACTTTACTCCAGCGCTGTTGGAGGCCGTCCGGGCAAAAGGCGTCCAGCTGGGATTTGTGACCCTGCACGTGGGGCTGGGGACCTTCCGGCCCGTGAGCGCGGAGAACATTGCCGACCACAAGATGCATTCAGAGCACTACTTTATGCCCGGAGCCACAGCGGAGCTGATCAACCAGACCAAAGCCAATGGCGGCAGGGTGATCGCGGTGGGTACCACCAGCTGCCGTACCATTGAGTCTGTGGCCAGGCAAGAGGGCTGCTTTAAAGAGAGCGGCGGCTGGACGGATATTTTCATTTATCCCGGCTACCAGTTTCGGGGGATTGATGGGCTGATCACCAATTTCCACCTGCCGGAGAGTACGCTGATTATGCTGGTTTCCGCTTTGGCCGGGCGAGAAAATGTTCTGCAGGCGTATCGAATCGCGGTGGAGGAAAGATATCGCTTTTTTTCGTTTGGAGATGCGATGCTTGTGGTGTGAGTAAAAATTAGGGGCGGGGTAGAGCCCGCAAAAGCGTAGTATTACTGGGGGTTCGCGGGTCTTTTGCGCTTAATTTTCAAAACAGCATTTTGGGCGTTTTTGAGGCAAAATCGGGGCAAAAGGCCCTTTTTGGCCCAAACTTTTGCAAAAGTTTTAAAGGAAAAAATGACGAATAAAAACGCATAATTAATGAATGTTCATTCAGCTTCGTTTGGATGATGTGGGAGTATGGTTGAACTATACTCTGTGATTTCAGGAAATTGCAGAAATGCCAAAAAGAGTAAATGATGTGGAAATATATAGTATTATAATACTATATATTGAGGAGCAGCTTATAAGCAATACAATGCAATTCAATTTAACGGTCTGTAATGGTTTATAGGCCGTATAATAAATGGAGGAGTGCATATGTCAAACAAGACGCTGGTTCCTGATTAAGCTGCAAGGGAATCTGCTTCAAGTGGGGCATATGCTCTATGAACTGATTTCAGTTGATGATCGTATTGTAAGTGTTGAGAAACTGGATGATGTAGCTGTGGAGATTGATGGAAAAGTTATTGCCGAACAAATCAAAAGTGTTACATCATCTAATAATCCAATGGATGAGAGATCCGTAGTTTTTTTGGAAGACACTTTACAATTGGTGTACTTACATTGAATACGGTTCTTTGCCAGCCGGCGCTGTTTGGCGATTTGTTGTTGTTGCGAATGGAACCATTACCCCTGGTAGCATTCAGGAGATATTTGCAAATGCTCATTCCAATGATGAGGCTCGAAAAGCTTTTGATGATGCAAAAATTACTATTTTAGGAACACCTCCAGATGATTCAGCTGTTGATGTATATGCTGCTTTGCCAGATACTTATAGAAAGTATATCAGATATCTTTTTAATAAAAGTCGGGAAAGAATTGTTTGCGATATTATCAAGGCCATGGAAATTGAAATTCATTGCGATACCTATGATGAAGATCTCTTAAACCGGTTCCACAGTCAAACAATCCCCGTAGAATATGCGGATCTCCTACTGACAGATATGCTCGGTTAGGTTACTCAAACAGTAGAGTCATTTACGAAGAACAATAAGCCTGCCTGTATTGCCGCAAAAGACTATCGTAAAGCATTGAATAAACAAATTAGAGCATGTGATACAAATTCGGTTAGAAAAATATTTGAGACCTTATCTGCCTTTGTAAAGAACGCAAAGTTTGACATACAGATTATCGTTACAGAACATGCTGATGATGATATATGAGGTAATATCCCCGATTCCCAAATTCATCTTGTTGAAAAATGGAGAAATAACGTTAAGCCTGTTCCTGTCGATTGGCTGAAGGAATAAGAATATATTGGAGTTTAGGGCTTGTTTGAAAATTTGGAAACGCCGTCTTTTTGCTCGATTTCGCAAAGCGAACATCGAAAGCGGTTATCTTCTGCGTCAAAAATCCTCGTCAACCGACCGGTTGACTTGCGGTTTTTTCCTGAAATCTGACCACTTCTGACCAAAAATTCGTCATTCCCTCTATTCTCAAACAAGCCCTAGGGCGCGTCTTCAAACTCAAGCAATCCAAAGGAGGATGGAGGCAAGAAGAGCAACAGCAAAAAATAAGTAAGCGCGTTTTTCATATCTGGTGGAAAAGCGGCGGTGGGCCTTAAACTTGAGGAATAAATTCTCCACCAAATGGCATTCCTTGTAAATATGCCAGTCAATATTGCGGGGATGCTTGGCAATTTTGCGGCTTGGAATCCCAACAATGGCCCCGCGTTCCTCCAGCCAATGGACAAACCGATCACATATTTCCCCTGTAGATCAAAAGGTTCCAGCAGTTTTTGCGCATAACAAATGTCATTGTGGTTTCCTGGCGACAGCAAAAGCCGCAATGGGTTTCCCAGCCCATCTACTACCGCATGGACTTTCGTGGTCAATCCTCCCCGGCTGCGTCCCAGCTCTTCTTGGCCCCCTTTTTAGCGCCGCTTCATGCTGATGGATTTTGACCGTGGTACTATCCAGCATCAGAGTCGTTTCATCCACAATGTCCTGGGCAATCAATTCCTCAAAAATGTGCTCCTAAACACCTTGCTGGCTCCATCGGCGGAACCGGGGTGTACACGCTTTTCCACGGGCCGTACCGCTCCGGCAGGTCCCGCCATGGGATCCCTGTATTCAGCCAGTACAAATATCCCATTGAGCATCATCCGGTTGTCTTTTCCCGGCCTTCCTCCATGCTTTGGCTTTTCTGGCGGCAACAAGTCTTTCACTTTTTTCCACTATTCTTCGGTCATTATTCTTCGGTCATTTCATTCTTCTACTTTACCACAGTTCCCTTCTTTTGTCTACTTTTTTTAAGACACTCTTTAAGGCTTGGTTAGTTTTTGATTAGTTTTTCTGATTTTCTTCTCTAATCAGCAGGCTTTCGCTTCTTTAGGAATCATCCATAAGCGGCTTCATGGTGGTGCTCCTTTAGACATATTCAATTTTTACTCTCTTGACGGGGGCATTGGCTACCTTAAAGATAATCTCGTCAACGCAATCCCCGTATCTGCCCTGCTGTATGAGCTGGTTCTTCAGCTCCACAAGACTATGTAATAAAATATTTCTTTCTTGGCTATCCACATATATGTGAGGTTTCTTTTCTCTCATACCGTCCACCGTCCTGTCTTAACTTTATAAGACGGCTTGAAATTCAAAGGTGCAAAAGAGCAAAAAAAGCAAGCGTACCTCCATTCTTAATGGTATGCTTATCTGAATTCAGTTCTTAATCAAGATCGACATATCCCGTTACGGTGGTTTCTCTCCATTGATTTTTCCTTACATACGGTCCGTTAACCTTTTGGTAAGCCGCCGCCTGCTCAAAAGATAGCGGTAATTCAAAGGAAAGAGAACTCCTACTTACTTTTGATAGCCGCCTGGAGGGCAGCCAGGGCAATGGGCTATAAAAGGCTGATTATTATATATTGGAAAGCAAAACGGAGCCAGCCTCCGGGCCGCAGGATGGAGATGTGTGGGGCAGGCAGGCGGCTTGCGCTGGACTGGGATAGTTAACACAGTTCAAAAGAGGAAGAATCCCTCTTTTGAATCAGGCGGCACAAGAGCTGCTGCGGCCTCCGTCCATGGAGATGGACCCTGCCGCTCCAGACTGAGATCAGCGCGTATCTGGAGCAGCACGGCATGGCTATGGACGAGTTCATTGCCCTGGCCACACAGGACAAGTTACATCCCAAAATACCGGAAAGGGAGGGAAAGGAAAGGGAGAACATGAGAACCCTGGCGTTCCAGGTGCCGGAGAGCCTGTTTCAGCGGGTCAAGCGGTACCTGGAACGCAATTATACCTAAATTCGCAGGCTGCAACACTGGCGTAAACTGGTTCAAGAATAAAAACCAATGGCTGGAGGGCAGCGCGACTCCCGACTCCGGCTGCATCATTTTCTTTAATTGGCCGGATGAGTACGGTGTCCAGGGCGGCAGCTCGGACCATGTAGGCATTGTGGAAAAAGTGGAGGGCGGCAGGGTCTACACCATCGAGGGCAACTCAGGGGACGCTTGTGAGCGGAACCGCTATCCCATCGGCGACGACCAGATTTGGGGGTATGGGACGCCGATATTACGATAAGGCAACACCGCACCATTCGCGGGTGGCGCCTTAAGCACCGTCTTGCTTGCAGATTTTCCGTGATAGCGCACAGCTTTCGCTTGTCAATGGTGAGATGGACGGCGCTCAATCTGTACACTCTCACGAAAAATCTGACTGCACAATACGGTACTTAGAATTCTGCGGTATTGTCTTAATTGCGGGCGGTCAAAAAATACTCAAATAAAGTTCCCGGCTCAGCTTCTCTAAGAGCCGGATCCCCGCCACGCTGTTGCCCTTTTGGTCCAAGGCAGGGGAGTAGATCCCAATGCCCATGCGGGTAGGGACCACGGCCATAATACCCCCGGAGACCCCGCTCTTGGCGGGGATCCCCACCCGGATGGCGAACTCGCCGGACCCGTCATACATGCCGCATGTCATGAGGATGGCGTTCACATACTGGGCCAAAGGCGCGGGGAAAATGCGCCGGTTTGAGTCCGGCAGCCGTCCCCTGTTGGCCAGCACTGCGCCCATATGGGCCAGGCCCCTGCAGTCCACCTGGATGGAGCAGGCCCGGAAATAGCAGTCCAGAACCTCTTCCACGTCATCCTCCAAAATACCGTGGGACTTGAGCAGATAGGCCAGCGCCCGGTTCTTGCTGCCGTGGCTTTTCTCAGAGAGATAGACCGCCTGGTCAATGGTGATCGTATCGTCCCCCACCAGCTGGCCGGTCAGGTTCATCAGGCGCTGAAAGCGTTCCTCATAGCTGCCGCCGTGGATCAGGGTGCACATGACGATAGCCCCCATATTGACCATGGGGTTGATATGCCGGCTGTCCAGGGTGTGCTCCCCGGCGTTGATGGCGTCAAAGGGCTTGCCGGTGGCCTCCACGCCCACCTTGCTCTGAACCGCGCAGGCCCCGTTGTCCAGCAGGGCTTGCAGCAGCAGGACCGGCTTCACCATGCTCTGCAAGGTAAAGGGCTGGCGGCAGTCCCCGGCCCAACTGTGTTTTCCTTCGCTGTCAATAACGTAGAGCCCCAGGGCGCTGGGGTCTTTTTTCGCCAGCTCCGGAATATAATTTGCAACCCTGCCCGTAGCGGTGTAGGGCCGGCACTCTTCTAGCAGTTTCTCAAGCAATTCTCCCATAGATATATCGGGCCTTTCTACAGTGATAATACGATGATTTTAGCACAGAAGCTCGAAAGATGCAAGAGGGTCATAAATATTCATTTACCAGCATAGGAGAAAGGGAAGATGAAGAATACTAAACTCTATTATACCAGAGTTCAAAGAAGCGTTTTGGACTGCGTACCCAGGCGGGAATGTCGCCCAGGAGAGGACAAAAGCGGTGAATGCTTACTACCGGAAACACAAAACCCTGGATGGCTGTCCTCGCCTCTCAGAGGATGAGGTGCTAAAGCTGAAATCGGGCATGGCGAGTTCCTGGCACATCGAGGACAAGCCCTCCCCTTCCTGGGCCTTATCCAACAACAACACAGAGATCCGGCGGGTCAAGGAACGCATAACCATGCTGACCCGCCAGCAGGAGGTTGGGTACACGGGCTGGGACTTTGACGGCGGGAGAGTAGAGGCCAACGCCGAGGATAACCGCCTGCAAATCATCTTTGATGAAAAGCCGGAAGCGGAAACCCGACCCGCGCTTAAAAGCAACGGCTTTCGGTGGGCTCCCAGCGCAGGGGCCTGGCAGCGGCTGTTGAAACAGCAGAGGTCTATGGAGGAAATTGCCGATATTTGTGGCCTGGATTTGGACGAAGTCAAAAAAATCGCGGAAGAAGGCTGAGTTAGCTTTTTGCGCGAAACGAGTGTTATATTTTGTCATCATCGAATGGCGATTCCAGGTGCCAACAAGGGAGAAACTTTTTCTTGGCATTAGACAAAAGGGTTCGAATTTCTTTTTTTGTATCGAAAAAGCGGCATCTTTTAAGCATGGTAAGACCAAAAGGAGACAAAAGCATTTTAGAGGCGTTTACCTCCTTTTTTATGCTCTGAAATTCTAATGATGAAACAAAAAGTGTGGATAACATCATAAAGTACACTTTCGGCATTATTGACCACGCCACCTACTGTGCAGTAAAAGAAATGAAATCTGGCCAATACCGAAACCCCAATCGAAAATACTGCGAATATTGAAGAACGGAACGAGCAAGCCAGCATGAACTATTATGGGCCCATGTTATCATATAAGTCTGAGTTATTCCAAGTTGTTGCAATTAGAATAGCTATTTTCAATGAAGAATTTCAAGTCATGTACAAAGCATTAATTAAATTATTGAGGAGAGAACAATTGTGAAACGTGTTTGTGCTTTCACAGAAGAATATGGCGCGTTCGGATGTGATAGTAACAATCTAGATGTATCTACACATTTCATCATTACAGCAATTATTGTAGAAGAAGCAAATGTGGACAAGTGCAGAGACTGTGTGGAACAAATTCAAACAACATTTTCAAACAGGGGAAATGAAATCTTCTAAAGTGAGTAGAAATCATGAACGGCGCAAACGTATACTTGCGGATTAAGACCCCCTACCCTTCAGTATTTTTTCAGTTTGTATTGATAAGAAAAACACATAGAAAATATGAATTTGAAAGGACTTCAACACAAGAAATTATTCTATAAATTCATGAATAACATTGTTCACAAGGAGTTGAGGCGGGCATTCAAGAAAAAGTAACCATTATTGCTGACGAAATTGGCAGTAATGAGTATATGCAAAGTTTTTGCCAGTAATATGTTATTAATCATCAGGATATGCCGAATCTGTGGGGAGATGCAGATTTTAGTTTTCGAAACAGCAAAAATGATGTTGGTCTTCAAGTAGCTGATTTTGTTAGTGGGACATTAGCTTATATGTTTGATAACCACAAAGTGTCAGATGATACACCAAACTACTTAGAAGTACTAAAATCTCAACTGATAAGATTTGAACTTTACCCTAAAACATATTAAAACGTAAACCCGATTCGGCATTTGGTGTTTTGGAAACCGCTTCCACAATGAAGATAAACGCAATCCCAACAAACACGGAATAACTCGCAATATTTGAGGACGGCACAACTTTCGTTGCCGTCAATAGTATCATTATTGCCACACCTATCATCGTGAGGACAGTACCCTCTTTATTATTTTCCATAGCCTGTTGATTTTTCATTTCATTTCCTCCTGTACGGCTAATATTGCTCCTCGGTAAGCCTGTTCTATATGAGATTTAATGAGTTCCTCATCATACTCCAATGAATTGTTAGCTATGATGCTTGCGTATCCATGAGCAAATAGCGAAACTTTCAAAAAAACTTTTTTTGTTTGTTCAATATTCATACCTATTGTCTCCTGCATTGCAGAAATAACTGGCACAAGTTCCTCTGAATCAATCATTTCAAGCAAATTGTTCTCAACTGCAAAACCCGATTGAAACAGGAAACGAAACAAATTCGGTTCTTCAACTGCAAAACGAATATAATTCAAGCCTATTCCAAGCATAACGCCTTTCTGTGGCTTCTGAATGTTCATCAAATATTCCGTATGATACCACTCCAATTTCGCATAGACAGCTTTTTTCAATTCCTCAATCGTCGCAAAATGGTACATAACGGGATGTGTGGAACAATTTAGTTTTTTTGCAACAGTCCGTGCGTTGATGTTCTCTCCACCTGCTTCACGGGCAACTTCAAAGGCAGCGTTAATGACCATCTCTTTTGTGATTTTAGGTTTCGGCGGCATAACTTTTCCTCCTGTTTGGTAATTTGCGTTACATAACATGAATTACATTACACTCTGCAAAACTGATTTTGTCAATCCTTAGACTGAACGTTCACCCAATGGCTTTTTGTTCTTCCATATACGGAAAGTAAATTGATTGTCCATGTTACGACCTCACCATCCCATCTCCATCAGCCACCTCGCCGCCGTTTCCTCCCGCCGCTTTTCCGCCCCGGCTGCTGATTTGCCCAGCTTCAGCTCTGCGGAAATCTGGCCGTCCAGCAAGTAGATGATCCGGTCACATCTGCTGGCGATCCTGCTGTCATGGGTCACCATCAAAATCGTGGTTCCCTCCCGGTTCAGCTTGACCAGTTCCTCCATGACCTCCCCCGCCGCGCTCATGTTCAGCGCCCCGGTGGGTTCGTCCGCGAACAGGATTTCCGGCTCGTTCATCATGCTCCGGCAGATACACGCCCGCTGGAGCTGACCCCCGGACACCTGGGTGATCCGGCGCTGTTCCAGCCCCGTGATTCCCAGCTTCTCCGTAAGCGTTCGCGCCCGCAGGCGCAGTTCCTCCTTTGATTTCCGGCCCTTACCTCTGTTGGCCTGCGCTGCCGGAAGCAGGATATTGTCCAGCAAATTCAAATTTGCCATCATGTTCATCTGCTGGAACACAAAGCCCATGCGGTGCAGCCGCAGCCGCGCCTTTTCGTCCTCGGACAGCCTCGTGATCTCCACATTGCCAAGCCAGACCTGCCCAGCCGTGGGCTGATCCATCCCGGCCACGTTGTAGAGCAGCGTCGATTTCCCGGAGCCGGACGGCCCCATGACCGCCAGCATTTCGCCCTGCGCCATGCCAAACGTGATTTGGTGCAGGATGTTTTCTTTTGTCAGGTTCTCTACCCTCAGTAACTTTTTCATGCTCCTTACTCCCTCCCCGTGCAGCACTCGTAGGCTTTGATGCGCCGGACTTCCGCCGTTCCTATCAAAACAGCCAATATCGTTGTTCCGAGGATGATGGCCGGGATACCAACCATCAGGCGATCCCAACGGATGATGAAGCGAAAGCTGTCCGCACCAAAGGACTTCAGCACAATTCCGCAAAGGTTCTCTCCCAGCAAAGTGCCAAGAGTCAGCCCGGATATGACGCCTGCTGTAGCGGAGAGAAAGCCTTTGAGACAATAGGCCCGTCCAATATCTCCACTGGTAAATCCAAGAGCTTTTTGCAGTGAGATTGCGTCCCGGTTCCGCTCCACGATCAGCCGGAGGAACAGCGTAATCACCACAAAGGCCACCAGAACGGCAATCAGCATGGCCCCTCGTGAGGCCAGACAGAGCTGCGCCAGGGTCGGCCCATAGGTATCCCGTACATAGTCCTCAACGTCCGTCACATCGCCCCCCGCCTGACTGTAGGTTTCCGTCCACCGGGGGCTGGCCGGCCGATTTTTGAGGGAGACATACGCAACGCTCCAGATCACAGGGGCGCTGTCCGTTCTGCTGCTAATTTTCGCTGTTTTCCCACCGTTTGTAATATCCGAATAAATTCCGCAGACGGAGTAGAGTGTTTCTATACCATTTATCCGCAGCGGCAGAGTATCGCCGACAGACAGCCCCAATTCTTTTGCGTTCAGAGAAGATAGCGCAATCTCGTTATCCATAACTGGCGGCGTTCCCTCCGAATACCGCACAGGGAATACAGTATGATCGCCTATTTCCACGGTCAGATTGCAGGTCGTGCCATCCGCTAAAACTACCGGGAGGGATTGGGTTTCCAGCACGGCGTATCGCGCTACCTGCCCGTCCCGCTCCAGGGCGGCGGCAAGCCGGGCCGCTGTCAGGCGGATGTCCACCCCCTGGCGTATATCCATGCGGATGTCCGCGTCCCCAATGCCCATATAAGTGACAAACGTGGGGGAGGACATGGTGGAATATAGATTTTCCGGCAGCAGCATCAAAAAGGCGCAGGCGGCGGACACAAAGCCAATCAGCAGATATTGACACCTGTTCTGCTTCTGCTCCCGAACCGGGAACAATGCGGCCAGGACGGACAGCCTATCTGTCTTTTTCAGACTGCGCCACACGGAGAAAAGAATCACAGCCTCCGCCACGGCAACGGCGCAAAGGGCAAGCGCCGCCGTCTGTGCGCTGTGATCAGACGCGCCGTATAACTCCCGTATCTGCCCCTCCAACGGCCCTTGCAGGGCGGCGGCAGCCCCAAGGCCCAGCAGACCGCCGCAGACGGAAAACAGGAGATACTTTGCAAAGTAGAGCCGCTTGATTTCGCCCTTCCCGATTCCCAGGGCTTTCAGCATCCCAACCTCCCGCTTATCCCGCTCCATACGGATGGACAGGATAAAGCGGATGCAAAGCAGGGCAACCAGCAGCACTACCACAGCGGCCAGGAAGATCACGAATATGGCCGTCCCGTCCGATAGCGCGTTCATCATGCGGATCAGCGGCTTCGTGATGGCGGGGCCGTTTGCCGGAAGCCCCTGCCTCGTATAAGCAGTACTAACGGCGCTGGTGTCCTCACCGTCCTTCAAGAGAAACTCAATGAGATATTCTTCCTCGCCCCTTGATTTCAGCCGTTCATAGTCCCATTGGCTCACCAGGAACCGCTTGGAGGAGGCCATCATAGAGTTCATCTGCGCGTCCCGGAGAAATCCGGCGATGGTAAGCGCCTCGCCGCCGATCCGCATGGCGTCCCCGATGTTCAAGTCGTAACGTGTGCGGTAGCAGACGGGGACATAGACCTGCCCGGGCAGTACGTCCGGGCGGTTGTTGTCCATGTCCAGAAGGTAGTCAAACCGCTCACTCTGCACACACAGGCCGTTGTCCTGGGTGCTGTCCAGCAGGCTGTGACCGCCCAGGGCGACTTCGCTATTATCCAGGTTCAGCAAGCGGCAGATTTGCCACTGGCTGATGTCCTGCCGCGCCCCGGCAAACCGGCTGATCTCCGATTCCTCCAATTCGCCGGTGTGCATCTGCAAAAGGTCGGGCACTTGTGCCTGCTCCATCAGGGCGTTGACCGAACCCAGCAGGCTGGAAAACAGCAGCGCTGTCAACGCAAGCATCATAGCGGAAACGGCCATGAAGAAAACCGTGGCGGCAGAGAGCAATTTGTTTTGTCGTATATCGTTCCAGATCAGTTTGTTCAGCATGGTGCCTCCTTCTCCAGCCCCCGGACACTTTTGGGCAGATACAGTACCGCCGCCGTCAGCCCCAGCAGTACACCCGCCGCCATCACAACCCAGGCCGCGCCCCGGCCCACGCCAATCTGGAACCGGGCGGCAATGCCATCCGCAAGCGCCCCGGCCCCGCCGTAGGCCACTACATAGCCGATCTGCGACAGGAAACCGATCAGGCCCCAGGCCCGGCCCTGCAATTCGTCCGGGATGTTCACCCGGACTAAATAATCCAGACAGTTGTTGGCAAAGGGGAGCGCGGCAAAGAACAAAAATCCGAACAAGCAGACGGGGTAGATGTTTTCCCAAATGCCAAACCCCACAATGCTCACCCCTGCCGCCAGCAGGGACAGGCACAGCGTTTTGACATAGCCCCGCCGGATTCCCTTGGCCCCCAGGTACAGACTGGACACCAGCATCCCGGAGGCGCAGATCGTTTCTCCAATCCCCAGCATGGTGCTGTCGGCAAAGTCCAGAATTAACGGCTGGGCCAAAATCTGGAATGTACCCATAAAGCAGGTCAGCACCGCGGAAACCGTAATCAGAATCAGGACACCACGATTGCCGGTGACAGCTTGCCAGCCCTGCCGCAGACTGTCCCAAAAGGAGTCATGGCGTTCCGTTTCCTTTTTTGCAAGGCCCCTCCGTACAAAGGCGGCGGCGAACACGGTGGGGAAAAAGGTACAGATGTCGATAACCAGCAGCAGCTTAATATCGCTGACGACCAGTAGCGCCCCCGCTAAAACGGGGGCGATCAAGTATCGGGCGCTCCCCGCAAGGCTCACCAAACCGCTGGCCTTGGAGTATTCCTCCTTTGTCAGCAGGTCGGTCACGGTGGCCCGGTAGGACGGCTCCAGCAACGCGGAGAAGGTGGAGCTGATGAATACGCCGATACAAATTTGCCAGAGCGCCGCTTCGCCCCGCATCATGCACAGCAGTATGTAGAGAATCCCCAGCGCCGAACAGCCGTCCCCCAGCATCATCAGCAATCGCCGGTCATAGCGGTCTGCCAGCACCCCGGCGGGGACGCTGAGCAGCAGCGTGGGCAAAAACGCCAGCAGGGTGATCAGGGCCATGCTGGCCGCGCTGCCGGTCTGCCCGAACACATAGACCCCCAGGCCAAAACTGGTCAGCCCGCCGCCGATGGCGGAGATCAGTTCTCCCGCCCACAGTAACATAAATTTTGGAAAGTTGCTTTTCTGCTTCATTGTTTGCCCTCCTTATAGACCGTATGCCTGTCGATACTAAGTCACAAAATAAAGGAACAGCGTGGTTCCTGCATTTTGATTCTGCGATCAGCTTTCCGATAAGCTGGAATTTGTGCTTTTATAATTCTTGTATGTCTTTTAGTGCTTTTTGAATGTCTTTATAAACTAATGGCTGCATACTGTTATTATAAATACAAGCATTTGCCTTATGAAGTGCGGAAAGAATATCGTTCCTCAATTCTGGTTTATGTTTTGCAATAATCGGCAATAGCCTAATACATTGTCTTGCTGTTATGGGCTTAACATCTGTTATGTGTTGTAAATATTTATCGATGATTTCATCAATCTTATAATCTGTGTCCCACTTTGCATTACAGGCAATCAGTGTAAGCCCCCTTGTACGAATATAGGAATTATCACTGTCAAGCATACCGCTTAATCTATCCATATAAGGATAAATACAATTACTTTTTTCACTTTCCCTTTGCAATTCCAGTAATGCCTTGTATGCAACCTTATTGTTTTTGTCGAACAGCAGTTCAAAGATTTCTACTACATCAACCACCATAGCATTTTCCTTTTTAAGCTTGAGATTTATAGCGTTTTTTTATTGCAAAAATAATATCAATGACTGGGTGCTTTCTTATTGCTTTTTCTGTATGATATTCATATTCCATATTAAGTGCTTCATAAGGATTTTCCAGAAGCCATTTTCTATAAAAATATCGTTTTGCCTCTCCAATAGAAGCGCCCCATAAAAATCCCAATTTAGGCTTTATGGTAATTTTTGCGTACTCGTTGGCTGAAAGGACGCAGCTTTCTAAACCGCTCTTGTCAATCACGCTGCCAATAAACAATTCAAAATCGTGGCTTTGCTTATTGTAATTTCTGGACAGGACAAAATTGGGTAACACATTTCCTTCTGGCATGGAAACAACGGTATAATATTGTTTAGAGAGAGCATTTATATCTTTGGAAACAGTTCTATCATTTGACTTTTTCCACAATCCGTATATTGTTTTTTGCTCAATATACTCTATATTCACTTTTAATCTTGACATTATTACTTCTTCCTCCAAATCCCGATTTGTCTGGTTTACTTATCACCCGAAAATCGGGAGAATGGCCTCCCGCAAACTGCCCTCCTCCATCCCCAGCAGCCGCTCCAGGTTGTAGATGAACGCGGCAATCTTTCTCTGCCGCTCCTCCGCACCGAGTGGAGCTAAGTCGTCGAATACCGTATTGGAGTAGAGCAGGGTCATTTCCGCCACCTCCGCCGGGTAATCCGTCTGGCAAATCCCTTGGGCGATCCCTTCCTCAATCAGACTGGTGACGATCGGATTCACCCCGGCCAACAGCCGTTCCTGCATCTTTTGGTGCATGAGTGCGTTCTGCGGCTTATGAATCTGCTCCATGATTTCATGTCCGAGATCGTTGTTTACATTCAGCGCCATCATCAGGGTCAAGCGCTGCAATACCGGTACGTCCTTATTCTCGACAATTTCACTGGCCTTTGCCACCAAACTGCCGGTCATACGCTCAATCATAGCGTCCAAAATATCCTCCTTGGACTTGAAGTGGTAGTAGAGCGTTCCCCTGGCAATACCGATCTCATTGAGCATATCCGTAGTGCTGGTGCCGTCAAAGCCCTTTGTTCCAAAGAGCCGTTCCGCTACATCCAATATCTCATTTCTTCGTTCCTCAGCTTCTTTAACGATACGCATATGCTTGCCTCCTCTTTATTGTATATAGACCGACAGCCTGTCTACAATTATTGTAGCACCGATTGCTGTAGTAGTCAACCATGATTTTCAAGTCAATCAGGGTAATATTGAAAGATGCACGAATTACGATGAAATCCATTTTCCTAACTTTAGGCCATAAATTAAATTCCTGAACTTTTCTTGGATTATCACCAGTATAAAAGCAGGACATATCCTGAATATCATTTTGTATTATTCAGCTTTTTCATGATGCCGAGGATGTATTCCAACGATTGGGAGTCCAGCTTTTTCGCCTCTGCTATAAATGCCTGGAGCGCCCCCGGGTGGACGTTCCCTTCATCGAAGAACTCCTAGGGCGTCACATCGAGGTACTCGCAGATGTAAAAGAAAGCCTGCATGGAGGGCAAGGCCTTCTTGTTTTCGATGTTGTTGATATAGTTGTTCGCCTGTTCCAGCGACAGGGACATATCACAGGCAGATACGCCCTTTTGCGTCCTCAGCTTTGCCAGCCGTTCCGGGAGAAAATCTTCATACTTAGATTGTACCTATCCATTTTTAGCTCAACTCATGTTTGGGTATGGGTACACTTTGAAGGCTATACCTATACAGGTTACATTATACACTACCCGCCTCCGAAAACAATTCCTCTTTCCTTAAAGTTCCAAGAATTTTTACCATAACCGACAGAAAGGATAAAAATCAGGCACGCAAAACTTTTCAGCGCGGCGGGAAACGGGCAGGAAGAACGGGCGCCAAACGCGCCTGTGGACGGTTAGAAGCCCTTTTCGTGGGTAGGCAGTATAAAACCCTTACCCTGTGGATTTTCGCGTCTGCAACGCCTTAAAAATCAAGCCTTTTCAAGCCCTATTGCGTAACATTCCATTCTGTTCTTTGGGAGAGGTCGGGGGCGCGGGGGCAGAGCCACCGCAAAACCTACCGCCCGCCGCCGAAGTAGTGCAGACGGTTTTGCCGTTAGAATGGAGCAGACGAAAGCGGGGCAGGATTTTTTTATCCTGTTCCCCGTTTTCGGCGGCGAAATGGCAACGGCAAAAATCCAGACGGTCAAGGGTTTAAGAGTGGAGATTTTTTCGCGCACTTTGCGAAAAAATACTACTCGTCCCTTGACGGTCTGGATAGTCGGAACGGACGGTAGAACGGGGATTGTTTTTCGTAATTGGGTATGGTATAATTTTCTTCAGTACAAACCGATAAATCGAAATTTGTAAAGGAAGTAAACTAATATGAACACACCTACATTGAAAACAGAACGATTGATATTGAGAAAGTTTACGGAAGAAGATATGGAGGCTCTTTTTTTGATTTTGAAAGATGAAAAAGTTAATAAATTTCTTCCATGGTATCCTGTAAAAAGCCTTGAAGAAACAAAAAAATTCTATGAGGAAAGATATGTAGCAAAATACATACAGCCGCAAGCCTATGCTTATGCTATCTGCCTAAAAGATGACAATTATCCCATTGGTTATATTAAAGTTGATATGGAAGAAGCTCACGACTTAGGCTATGGACTTTGTAAAGAATTTTGGCATCATGGAATTGTTTCAGAAGCGGCGAAAGCCGTTGTGGAACAGGTAAAAAAGGATGGTATCCCTTATATCACAGCAACTCATGATATTAACAACCCACATAGTGGTGGGGTAATGAAAAAAACTGGAATGAAATATCAGTACTCTTATGAAGAACTAGTGCAACCTAAAAATATGTTGGTTACTTTTAGAATGTATCAACTAAACTTTACTGTAAATGATGATTTCGTTTATAAAAAATATTGGAACATGTTTCATAATCATTTTATAGAAAAATTCGATTAAATTCCAGTTTATCGGTCTAATAAAAGTCCAAAACAGGGCGACGATGACAAGCATTGACTATCCCGCCGCCCTTTTCGTTATCGCTCCATATCCTGCTTTCTGTGGGTCTGTTGTTCCCTCTGTTCCTGCCGCAAAATACTGTAAACGCTCTTTCTGATTTTCTCCGCTTCTTTCACTTCCTCTTTCAATGCAAGATACCGTTGATTGAGCGTTTTCCTCTCGGCGGTCAGCTTGGTGTATTCTTCTTTCCATGCCTTTGTCGGGATTGTGGTCTTGCCGTTCATCACGCCTTTGAGATAATCTTTCGCCGTTGTGAACAGGATTTGCTCGGATTCGGTCAGCGGCCTCTTTCCCTTACACTTAAAATAAATGTCGGCTTGCTCTAAGTGCTTTTTCAGAGTGCCTAACCGCCGTTCAACGGGTTTCAGCTTGCCTTGAATATCCAGTTGTTCCCCTATCATGGACTTGAATTTTTCATCAAGCCCCGCCATATCCATGATGTTGTTGGCTTGCAGAAAATTCAGCATATTTGCCGCGTCTTTGAGGTTATACAGCGATTGTGAATATCCCGATTTTCCCGTCTGTGCCTTGCGTGACAGTATGCCTTGAATGTAGTCGGCAAGGGAGTTTCCCAGGGCCTTTTGACGGGCGCGGGCGGAGCGCCCGTCGTGGCCGTATGCCGTCCAGCCGTCAGGCAGGCCCATGGCCCGCTCCCCCTCCGTAGGGGTCAGCCACGTTATCACCCCCTCCGCCTCCCGGCCCTCCCGCCACAGGGCAAACACCGTCAGCCTCCGGCAAGCAGGGTGGGAAAAGGGTCTGTTGGTTTTCCAAAGCTCCCCAGGAAGTTCCCCACGTCCCCCACCTTGGTCGCCTCCGCATACGGTAGCCTTGAAAGGGGTGGACGACTGGTAGCGGCCCCCTGTTTCAAAAGCAGATATTCGATTGCCTCCGGCGGGGGGCAGCCCAAAGTCTCCGCAAGGCGCAGGAGCCGGGAACAGGCGGCAGGGCTTAAACAGGACCGCTCTGGCACGTCGGCCTCCAAAATCCGCCACGACGAACACCCGCTGACGCCGGGCCAGCCGGGGGTCTGCCCAATGCTGGACATCCAGCAGACGCCAGCACACGTCACGGCCTCCGCCTCGCACCATTCCGGCATTGGCCCAGCGCCCGGAAGCAGGCATTGGAATTTCGGTCGGAAGCAGGCATTGGAATTTCGGTGTTTGTGAGAGATTGCAGGACGGCCTTAAAATCCAGCCGGTTTCCTGATAGCAGAGCTCCCATGACGTTTTTCCAAATAACGATTGTTGGAAATTGACCTCCAGTGGCATCCCTCATTTCCTCTATGATACGCACCGCCTGGAAGAACAGGCTGGACTTTGCCCCGCCCAGCCCCTCGCGGCGGCCCGCGCTGGATAGATTTTGACAGGGGGACCCGAATGTAATGACGTCCACGGGCGGGACCTCGCCGCCGTGGAGCCGGGTAATGTCCCCCAGGTGTTCCATATCCGGGAAGTGGCGTTTCGTGATGGAGACAGGGGCCTTTTCAATTTCGCTGGCCCACAGGGGAACGATCCCCTGCCGCCGGTGGCCCGCTATGATCTCATAGCCCCCGCCCTCACGGGGACGCACCAGGGCGGGCTGGTGGACGCCGCCTGCCCGCACAGACGACACCAGCCCTTTCATTTCATTGTCATCCCGGACGCCGAACGGGTGATCCTGGAACGGGTGGAGCTGGGAGAGGTCCAGGTAGACGATCTCCTCCTTTTCCCCACGGGAGGCGTCCTTGGGCTGGGGCGGCTCCTCCTGGGGCTTCTCCCACTCCTGCCCGCCCTCCGGGGCCGGGTCCGTCTACTCCTGCCCCTCCCGGACGGACGACAGGTCGATCACCTTGTTCTCCGGGGACGGGGGCCCTCCATGCCAGGAATCACACCCTGGGCCCCCGGCTCTGGGGCGGGCGGGGCCTCCGGCACTTCCGGTACAGCGGCCTCCAGCTGCTTCTCCTCCGGGATTGGGGACGTTTTCTTTTCTTCTACCATTCGCTTGACCTCCTTACTTTTTCAAATACAAACGGGACCAAAACCCTATTTTGGCCCCATCCCCTCATACGTTTTCCTCCTTTCCCTGTCACGCAAAAACGCCGCCCTTTTTACAGCCGGGCGGCGTTTTCGGTAAGGTTGACAGTCCATTTTTTGTTGTTTATCATGTTTCCCTTTGTCAAGCGTTGTAAGCGGTTTACCTTGAAACAGGCACTCCGTTTCCGCACATAGAATCATTTCTTCGCTCTACCCCTTTATATTCAAATGACAATCGCCATCGGTCAGCAGGAAAGGTTCATTGCCTGCTCCCGCCAAGCTTTTTAGAAATATATCTGTGGTTGCATTCTACTTACTTCATGTATCTGCGACCAAACGTCTCATATGTTACAAGGATAACAGAGCACTTATCCGCTAGAGTCTGTTTTAAAACCGTCAAAGTAACCAAACGAGGATACAGGCGAGGAAAACAACAGCCTGGAAATAAAGAGCTTTCTTCTCATATCTGGTAGCAAAACGACAGCTGTTTTTGAGTTTTAGGAACAGATTTTCCACCAAATGGCGCTCTTTGTATGTGTGTCAGTCAGTTTTTCTGGGGCGTTTGGCAATGATACGGCTGGGGATCACCGCCATTGCACCCCGTTCCTCCAGGCAACGCACAAACTTATCGCGGTCATAGCCCTTATCTGCCAGTATGAGTTTGCCCTTCAGATCAAAAGGCTCCAGCAGCGTCTGCGCCATACAGATATCATTGCGGTTCCCTCTGGAGAGCAAAAAGCGCAATGGGTTCCCAAGCCCATCCGTTACCGCATGGACTTTTGTCGTCAAGCCTCCCCGGATCCGCCCGGTTTCCTCGTGATATCCCCTTTTTTAGCCCCACTGGTGTGCTGATGGACTTTGATTGTGGTGCTGTCAAGCATCAGCGTTGTCTCGTCCATCAGGTCTTGCTCAATCAGGGCTAAAATGATATCTTTCCATACTCCGGCTTTTGTCCATGCCCGGAACTGGCTGTATACGCTTTGCCATGGCCCGAACCGCTCCGGCAGATCCCGCCATGGTATCCCGGTGTTTAGCCAATACACTATGGCGTTGAGCATTTCCCGATTGCTTTTGCCGGGCCGGCCCCCTTGCAGTTTCCTTTCAGGCGGAAACTTAATCCTTAGGCAACACCGCACAATTCGCGGCTGACGCCTTAAGCACCGTCTTGCTTGCACATTTTCCATGATAGTGTACAGCTTTCGCTTGTCAATGGTGAGATGGACGGCGCTCAATCTGTACCCTCTCACGAAAAATCTGACTGCGCAATACGGCACTTAGAATTGTGCGGTATTGCCCTTAATCTTATTCCATTGTCTTTCGCTTATCTCATGTCTCTTCATGTGTTCTATTCTATCACTTCGTCCTTTTGCACGCAATAGCAGAGTTTTAAAACAGACTCTAGCCTTTTGTCTGAAATGTAGTTTAAGCTTGCTGCACAGAGTATTACCTGGACAATCTTGCGGAAGAAACCAAAAAGGGGCACCGGAAAACGGCCTTAAAGGGCCTGTACAACGGCGGGTATTCCCCTTTTGGGTATGGACGTGGTAAATCAGAAGTACGTCATAAACGAGCTGGATCAGGCCATTGCTGATTTGCCCGAGGGACGGCACCCTATTATTCATTCCGACCGAGGTTGTTATTATCGCTGGCCTGGATGGATCGGGCGAATGGACCAGGCCGGCTTAACCCGGTCTTATGTCCAAGAAGGGCTGTTCCCCCGATAACTCGGCCTGTGAGGGTTTCTTCGGACGACTTAAAAATGAAATGTTCTACTGCCGCTCGTGGTTGGGTGTCTCACTCCAACTTTTTATCCACACCCCCGAGCCAAATTTTGCGTCACTAAACAGGGAAAAGATTTCGCCAAGTTCACTTCAAAAAACCAGTGAACACTTCTCCGCACTTATACACCATTCCATAGTGCATGTAGAGGTCCTACCATAGAATACACCGAGACACATTTTAAAATTATCCAAAAAATGAGTTGAGGCTTCATTCTCAAACTTACAAATATGGTAGAATATTCCTTATCCCGCAAGCAAAACTAACCTCCGGCTTCCACCCAGTATCATCCTGCAAAGAAGAAATATCTGCATAAATCCCCACTTCTTCTCCAGGCTTAAATGGGATTTCTCCAAACCCCAAGTCCCATTGAGGGTTTATGACATTCCTCATTTCAATAATATATTCTTTTAACTTTCTTTTTTGCCCACACCCTAAACAGTATGTTTTATTCCCCGTTGACTTTTCACCTACGAGAAAAAGGGCTCTTGCAGCATCATCGCAATGCAAATAATCCCATACCTGTGTCCCTTCTGTGAACAGGCATCTTTCTCCCTTTTTCATTCGAGAAGCTGTGGAACGCAGCATGGTTTCCGGTCTGTCATATCTTCCATATACACTGAAAACCCGTATCCAAAAAAAATCTATTCCCAATTGTTCCGCCAGTACCGCCCCTAATTGACCAGCGGCATATTTACTGATTCCATATGCCGTATTGGGACAGGCTGTATCCACCGGGGAAAGCAAAGCGTGTTTATGTGGCCCATACTCAGCCTGTGAGCCGGTACCGATAAACTTTTTGCATCCCAAATCTTTCGCAAGACGCACAGTACGCAATGTATACGCTATATTATCCTGCTGCAGATCTGGGTTTCCCCGACTCTCCTTATCGGTCCCACACCATGCAAGATGAAAAAACACATCACATTTTCTATTTATATGCAGCTCTCTTTTCCTGTCTGTCAAATCAAAATCCACAATCTGCAGCCTATCTGATTTGGGAAGCCTGCCGATATGTTGAGAACTCTTGCGCATACATGCAATTACAAAGCAGCCCCTTTTCAGGCATTCATTCACCAAAGAAATACCCATGCTGCTGGTTGCCCCTGTTATTGCTATCGTATCCATAGGTCACTCCAAGTTAACAGGGGTTACAATCATTTCCTGGTTAAACTCATCGCGTTCGAGAAACGGATACATATCTTCTAATGGTTTTGATATCATTGTTCCATCTTCCCGCATGGCAGCCGCATTAGTAGGAATTATTTCCATGTAGTGCGTGGTTTTAACTTCAACGATAACCGGCCCGACTTCGGCAAAGGCTTTCTCCATTATCTTTTCAGCTTCTTGAATAGAGCCAACTGTATAAAAAGGAATTTCAAAAGCTTCTGCAATTTTTCCCATACTGGGGAAAGAAATTCCACTTTCACTACTTTCCCCAACTAAGTTCCCTTGAAAATACCGGTTCTGCGTTTGGCGAATAGAGAAGTACCCTCCATTATTCATGACAAATAATTTAATATTAAATTGTTGATGCCGAATCACTTCCAACTCTTGCAGGTTTTGCATAAAAGATCCATCGCCCGTTATTGCGATAATCGGTATTGCAGGGCTTGCAACAGCTACACCTATCGCTGCGGGCACAGTAAAACCCATCGTTGCCGTCCCACCTGCTGTAATATATCTTTGACCCTTTTTAAGTTTTATCGCCTGGGAAGTCACATAAAATGCCGAACCCGCATCTGCTATGATAGGCATGCAGGCATCTGTATGTTTGTTTAACAAATCTATAAACTTGTAATAATTGAGACCGTGGCTATCGTTTTCGTACTCTTTCAAAATGACAGGATACTTCTTTTTCCAATACTGGCACTTTTCAAGCCAAGGCGTATGCTTTTCTTGTGGTAAAGGCTGGCGAAAACACTCCCGGACAAATGTTTTCGCATCGCATAACAGGAATTCATTCCAATGAATGGTTCTTTTCTTATGCTCCTGGCCATCAACATCCACAATAACAATACGTGCATCCCTTGCAAACAAATTGTATTCGTGCCCAACCACGGAAACCGCAAGCCGACTTCCAATTGATATAATGAGATCTGCATTTTGCATAGCAAAATTACCAGCGCGGGTTCCTTTTGTGCCGACCCGCCCGATGTTGCAAGGGTGGTTCTCCTCTACAACATCTATTCCCATAAAGGGAGTCACTACAGGAATTCCCCAGTCTGCAACTGCTTTTGAAAATTCTGGACATCCGTTTGCAAGACGAATCCCATGGCCCGCAATGATAACCGGGCGTTTCGCTGTTTGGATCATTTTTCTGACGTCTTGTATTTTTTCTTCTAAATCCTTTCCTACTAAAGTATGCTCTGGCCTATAGCCCCGCAAGCTGAATGGTTCAATTTCAGAGCTCTGCACATCTAACGGGATGCTAAGCCACACTGGCCCAGGGCGGGCATTTGTCGCTTCATAAAAAGCTTTTTCCAAATAGTATCGGATAGAACAGGGATCTGTAATTTCCACTGCCATTTTTGTAATCCCCTGGACAATAGAAACGATGTCTGCCTCCTGCACCCCAAATTGGCGCAATCCTGGAATCCCTGCGCCATGGACTGTTTGCTTGCTTTTAGCTTGTCCAGAGATAAAAATGACTGGGGTGGAATCCTGATAACAATCTAACACACCTGTAATGGTGTTCGTAGCGCCTGGGCCGCTTGTCACCAGTACAAGACCAACGTCATTCTTCATTTTACTATACCCTTCTGCCGCCATAGCAGCAGCTTGCTCGTGGTGCGTACACCAATACTTCATTGTGGCAGAATTGCCAAAAGAATTGACAAGGTGCATACAGCCGCCTCCCGTCACCATAAAAATGTCCTCTACCCCTTTTTCTTTAAAAAAGCATACGATATAATCAGATAATTTCATTTTTATGACCATACCTTTCCGCTGCGCTGCAAGGCACCAAAGGATATGAAACTCTCTTGACTTGGACAGCACAGCAAGATTTAATTATTTCAGAATAGTGACCTCCCGGCGCAGAGCAGCAAGATTACCGTCATTTTGCTGCTCTGTGTGCAGGAGTTGTGGCAAAAGCCTTGGACTATTCTTTTATCTAAGACGGAATAGCGTGCAAAAGCGTCCAGTAACTGGGCTTAGTTCTTTATACGATTTTTTCTTTTGGCGGAATTTGCAATGTTTCAGCCTTTACCCCTTTTACAAAGCTATGCATACTCTCGAATAATACCCCGGTATCCACTTTGTATGTGATAAAGTTAAATCCCATATTTATGTACTCAATTGCATCTGATATCCCTTGGGCCATACAGCCGGCTCTTTTCCCTGCAGAGCGAATTTTGCATACCACTTCTTTCATGATTTGAATAACTTTTTGATTATTAACATCACCAGGTATGCCTAAAGCAGCAGACAAATCGTACTGCCCTATATAAATGACATCCACCTGAGGGAAAGAAAGAATCTCTTGAATCTGTTCCAGTATTTCTTTTCCCTCGAGAAGAACAATTAATGCAATGCGGGCATTTTCTTTAGCAACCATCTGCTGGCCTGCCCCCGTATACCCGCCAGCCGCAACATAGGGATTAAATCCCCGACAACCCTGGGGCGGAAAAAAGGAAAGACGTATAATATCTTTTATCATATCAGCGCATGTAACTTGCGGGAACACAATGCCGTCACACCCTGTATCTAGTGCTCGCAGCACCCAAACCTCGTCAATGGCCGGAACGCGTACAAACATTTTTTTATTCTCGCTGTGGGCTGCAAATACCATGCTTTGTATCGTTTCGAAAGTTAGGATGCCATGCTCCATATCTGCAATGGTAAAATCCAGCCCTGCTTTCGATACGACATTTGTAACATATGCGGTAGGTATTTCCGCCCATGTGCCAACCCACACATCGTTTTGAGCCATCTTAATCACCATGCGATACAGAAGTCGCACAAAAAGCTAGGAAAAACAGCCTTTTGTACCGGATATCGTTCCTTTCATTTGTATTTTTCACACTAATCCTCCTTATGACAAATTCAAAATGATAACCCTCTATTGATAAGGTTTTGTTTTTGCAGTTCTGCCGCTACATCTATAATCATGTCTTCCTGTCCAGCCAGAATCTGGCGCTTCCCTAATTCAATAAAAATATCTCGCGGGTCCACATTGAATTGATGCGAGGCCAATTCTACTTTTCCCCTAAATCCAGAAAACACTCCCGCCATACCACTTACAATGGAAAGCCCGCTTAGGCCGTCACTTCTTGTTCCGAAACCGCTTACAATACCATCCGAAATATCTAGTAAAGTGTATAAATCAATTCGCGAGAGGTCCATGCCCTCTTTTTTTAACAGAGCCACTATAACTTCCAATGGGCAATTCCCCGCCCCCGCTCCAAAGCCACGCAAAGTTCCGTCAATGATTGTGGCTCCTTCCTGAATAGCTATATATGTATTTCCAACTGCTAGCCCTAGGTTATTATGTGCATGAAAACCGACCTCTATATTGAGCCTATCGTGTAATATGCAAATTGTGCGTTTCACCATCTCTGGTGTTGACGCACCTGCACTATCCATGACTATCACTCCTCGCGCTCCATATTCCTGCATTTTCTGTGCTTCGCGAAGCAGTGTTTCTGTGTCTGCTATATGGTACATCATCAACACACCATATACTTCTTTTTTCCTTTGTGCCAGCCATTCTATGTGTTGACGGGTAGTATCAGCCTCTGTACATTGACAGCCTATTTTGAAAACTTCCACGCCTTGGTCAACCGCTGGCTCCAAAGAATCTCGGATAGTTCCAAACCCAGGAATCAAGTAAGCGCCTAATTTAGTATGTTGCAAATGGCCTCTGGCTATAAAAAGCATCTGTTGGTCGCTTAATTTAGAAAGCCCTACTTGTATAGAAGAAGCCCCCAATCCATTACCATGGCCAACAATAACGACATCCAGCCCCGACTTATCAATTGCCTTGCAATATTCAACTATCTTTTCCTTGCTAAACTGATGGTGGATAGCATGAGAACCATCCCTAAGCGTTGCATCAAAAAATCTTAATTTATTCCTCATATTTCAATAGCCTTCCTGCATATTCGCTTGCCACCTCTACTGCCGCACAAGTAATAATATCCAAATTCCCTGCATACCTGGGCAAAAAATCGCCAGACCCCAGTACTTGCATGGTAAGAGTAATCTGTCCATTACTATAGATTGGTCCTGTTACTATGCGATATCCTGGTATATATCTCTGTAGCTTTTTTTCCATATCTTGAACCGCACACCGTATCTTACTCATATCCGGATTATCAACCAATATATACATTGTATTATGCATGACAATAGGTGGCTCCGCTGGATTCAAAGTAATGATAGCTTTTGTATTTTCTATCCCTGTAAAATAAGTCAATGCATCTTTTGTCGTTTGTGTGAATTCATCAATGTTGTTGCGTGTGCCGGCACCAGCAGATTTAGAAGCGATTGTAGCCACAAGCTCAATATATCTAACTCCAGGTTGAACTTTACAAATAGCGTAGGCTAAGGGTACAACAGCCTGTCCTCCGCAGGTAATCATGTTCACATTTTTGCTGCTCATTATAACTTTTTTTAAGTTTATCACTGGGATACAAAATTCTCCTACATGTGCAGGGGTTAAATCAATCACAAATTTCCCAAGACGTGCCAATATGGCAGCGTTCTTTTTATGTGCTGCCGCAGAGGTTGCATCAAAAACAATAGGACAACTGCTAGGATGAGACTCAAAATAGCTTACTGATTCGCTAGTAACAGGCACCCCCATTCGCTGGGCCCAAATAATGTTAGGGGAATCCATTCTTTGGCCTGAAAAAATCTCGCATTCCAATATCGGTGAACGCATAATTTTCATTAACAGATCTGTCCCAATATTTCCTGTACCAATAATTCCTACTTTTATCTTATCCATCAATATCATCCTAGTATCAAATTAAGTTCTCCGCAACCCTTAGAATCACCTGCACCATATACTCCAGCATCTCCTGTGTCATCCCCGGATACACCCCAACCCAGAAAGTGTCCTGAACAATCCTATTCGTGTTTGCCAAATCACCCACCACACGATACCCTGTCCCCGCTTTTCGCAACTCGTCAAAACAAGGGTGTCGCAGCAAATTCCCCGAAAAAAGCATGCGCGTCTGCACGCCTTTCTCCTCTATATACCGCACTACCTTTTCCCGGTCTATGCCCTCCCGGACAGTCAGTAAAAATCCAAACCAACTGGGCAGGGCTTCCTCCTCATGGTAAGGCAAGAGCAGCTTGTCCTCTGCCCCAGCCAAGCCCTCCCGCAGTACCTGCCAGTTTTCATTGCGCCGCCGAATAAAGCCGTCCAGCTTCTTTAATTGGGCGCAACCCACCGCCGCCTGCATATCTGTCATTTTGAGGTTGTAACCGAAATGCGAATAAACATATTTGTGGTCGTACCCTTTCGGCAACTGCCCATACTGCCCATCAAATCGGCGCCCACAGGTATCGTCCACGCCAGAAGGACACACGCAGTCCCTGCCCCAGTCCCGCATAGAGAGCATAATGCGGCCCAGCATGTCATTATTTGTATAGACGGCTCCGCCTTCGCCCGTGGTCAGATGGTGGGCCGGATAGAAACTGGAGGTGCCCAAATCGCCAATCGTGCCGGTTTTTCGGTAGCCATCGCCCATGTCATAAGCCGCACCCAAGGCATCACAGTTGTCCTCAATTAGCCACAGATTATGCTTGTCGCAGAACTCTTTGACGGCCTTCAAGTTGAAGGGGTTTCCTAATGTGTGCGCCAAAAAAACACATTTTGTTTTCTCCGAAAGCCCTTCTTCCAACATGGAAACGTCGATGTTATAGGTGCCCAGCTTCACATCCACGAACACGGGCACCGCACCGAATTGTAAAACAGGCGTGACGCTGGTGGGGAATGCCGCCGCTACGCAAATCACCTCGTCGCCACGTTGGATGGCACGGTCTTTCAATAGAGGGGAGGTCAGCGTCATAAAAGCCAGCAGGTTTGCCGAGGAACCGGAGTTCACCGCTGCCACATGCTTCACACCCAGAAATTCGCCTAAGCCGCGTTCAAATTCCTGGCAGTACCGTCCGGCAGTCAGCCAGAATTCCAACGCGGAATCCACCATGTTTATTTGCTCCTCTGCGTCGTAGACTCGGGAGCAGTATGGGATACGGTCGCCTGGACTGAAGGGCTTTTTCGCTGCATCCTCCACTTGGCGGTACTCTCTCACCAGCGAGTATATTTCCTGCTTTATTTCATCTCTAGTACGCATGTTTATTCCTCATATTCCATCTAAATATTTCATAATCTGCTTGTCCATCACAGAAGGGGCATCATTCTTTTCCATCCAAGCCTTCGTCCACTCCACTGTTTTTTCGATAGCGGTTTGAACGTCCCATAACGGTTTCCAGCCAAAAGTGGATTTCATTTTAGAACAGTCCAATTTTAAAAAATTGTCCTCATGGGGCGCGTTCGGTTCGGCTTGGTTCTCCCAAGTTGGGTTGTTGCCCCAAGCCCGGCAGAACATATTCACCAGCTCTCCTGTGGTGACACATCCGCTGTCATCCGGCCCGATATTGTACCATCCCGCCAGCTTTTTATTTCCACATTGATGCTGTGCAATTAGCAAATATGCAAACAATGCCTCCAGCACATGCTGGTATGGGCGGATGGAGTTGGGGTTGCGAACAGCGATGGGTTTTCCTGCTTGAGCCGCTCGCACGCAGTCTGGAATAATGCGGTCATGGGCGAAGTCACCGCCGCCAATTACGTTGCCTGCCCGCACGGTGGAGACTGCTACAGGCGAATCAGCAAAGAAACTCTGCACGTAACTGTGAGTTACCAATTCCGCGCAGGACTTAGAATTGGAGTAGGGATCCCGGCCATCCAATGGGTCATTTTCCCGGTATCCCCAAGCCCAGTTTTTGTTCTCATAGACTTTATCAGTGGTGATAATCACCACTGACCTTACAGGTACCTGTAAGGTACGGACACACTCCAGAAGGTTTACAGTGCCCATCACATTTGTCTCATATGTACCAGCAGGATTTTTATAACTATCGCGAACAATAGGCTGCGCTGCTAAATGGAAAACTATCTCCGGCTGGGCATCACAAAACGCCTGCATCAGCTTATCCCTGTCCCGGATATCGTCGATGATGGAGCTCATATTTTGTTCCAATCCCGACAAAGAAAACAGGTTTGGCTCAGTGGGCGGCGGCAAGGAATAACCAGTTATAACTGCGCCTGCGTTTATCAGAATCCTGCATAGCCAACTGCCCTTAAAGCCTGTATGCCCCGTGACAAACACCCGCTTCCCGCGAAAGAAATCCAAAGAAAACCCAGTCATTTTACCACACCTTCCAAGGGGCACGGCCCTCTGTCCACAGCTTTTCCAGCAATTCTTTTTCCCGCACAGTGTCCATGCACTGCCAGAATCCTGTATGTTTATACGCCATCAACTGGCCCATTTTCGCAACAGTTTCGAGAGGAGATTTCTCTAAAATTGTGTCGTCTCCCTCTATCATGTCAAAAAACTCCGGCTGGCAGACCATGAAGCCGATGTTGATGAGGTTGCCATCGCCCTGAGTTTTCTCGCGGAACTCTTGGATTTGCCCGTCTTTGTCAACGTCCAGAACGCCAAAGCGCTGGCCCGCGTTGTACGCAGAAATGGTCACCATTTTGCCGTGGGATTGATGGAATTTGACCAGTTCTGAGATATTTACATTGGAAACGCCGTCGCCGTAAGTCAGAAGGAAGGGTTCATTGCCAACATAGTCCCGCACACGCTTCACCCGGCCTCCAGTCATGGTGTTCAGACCTGTGTCCACGATAGTGGCTTTCCAGGGTTCTGAGGTGTTTTTATGTACGATCATGTCCTCTTTGCCATTGGTAAAGTCAAAGGTAATGTCAGAAGTATGAAGAAAATAATCGCCAAAAAACTTCTTGATGACGTGTTGCTTGTAGCCTGCGCAGATAATGAATTCATTAAAACCATAGTGGCCGTACAGCTTCATAATGTGCCACAGGATGGGCATGCCGCCCAACTCCACCATGGGCTTGGGCTTAAATTGGCTTTCTTCGGAGATTCGGGTGCCGTATCCACCGGCGAGAATCAGGGTTTTCATGTAGTTTCTCCCTTAAATCAATATAAAGAAATAGAAATGTTATTGCCAGCCAAGAACAGATAGGACACAGAACCTTGGAAACTTCAAGCCAAACGGCCAATGTTTTACAAAGTCTACTCCTACTCACAAAACTCCTCTGTATCGGAGCTATTACTCCCGAACAAAAATATAGGAAACATGATAATGTTGAAAGAAAGTGGAGACCTTATCAGGGGAATATTTCAAAGCCCGCATAAAGCGAATTTTCCCCTCCATGCTCAGTGCGGAGAGCATATTCAGCCGCTCTCTTTTCGTCTCCACCGGCAGAACCGGGGGCTGCTCTTTGGGGGCGAACTCGCGCTCGCAGTTCGAGCAGTTGTCGATCCCAGTCTCGTCTCCCCAGTAGATCCCGGCATTTTCTGCCCTGGCTCTCTGAGCGATGGCCGGATATTCCTCCTCCCGCCACCTTCAGATTCGGGAAGGATCCTGCTTCCGGGCACGCTTGACCGGACGCTGACAGGTCAATCCCTAGCGCCGCATATAATCCGATGCACTGCCGTCTGACATCTTCTTTTTCCAGACGTATGCGCACACTTTTTTCAGCGTCCACAAACTGCCGGGAATGCTGAATTCCTCCGGGCGGCGCGTCACAATCGTTTTCCGTATTTCCGCCTGTTCCTCCGATGTCAGCCGGAGATGCGTCCCCTTCTGGAACCCACGTTTCTTCGGTTCCAGGGAACCCTCGCCCTCTCGCTGATACGCCGTCCATATTTCGCTGATGCGATTCTGCCGCACTCCGGTCAATTCCTCTATTTCTTTCCCGATTTTCCCCATCTTTTTGAGGCGTACGACCTGTCGGCGTACCTGCTTGAGCTCTCCACTTTTCAATTTTCGTAAATCAATGTATTTCATACCCTCTATTTTACCACTTTTTACATCCTTTTCCTATATTGTTTTTTAGAAGTAATACTGTATCAATCTGTGCGCTTTAACCCCTGCTCCTGTAGAAAATGCTCTAAATATTCAGTGCTTTATAACCAGACTCAAATGCAATATCACGTCGCAGGGAAGGCACATTGAAAATGTCTTTTGGAGGAACTAAACCACTTAAATTTTCCAAACCAATTCTTGTGTCATCTGGCCCCAACGCCAATACAATGCCTGTATTCTGCAACAGATAATGATTTTCTTGGAATTCAAAAACAGGATGCTCTAACATCTCATTATTTGCGGCTTTTCCGGGCAAAACAAAAAATCCTTGAAATGGTATATTGTTTTTTATAAAATACTCCCCATATATTTCTCCAATCCGGCCTGCGCCCAAAATGTATATCTCTGCATGTGCACGACAGAATCTTTTGAGGTTTCCTGTATTTAAAAGAAATCTAATTTTGCCAGTCACACGAATAAAAAACTTAGGCTCTATGGAGATTAGAAATAGCCTAAACAAGGAGATCTCCGTTACCTTATTCCAATATTCTATATATTTTCTGAAAACTTTATAAGAATATACACCATCCAGTTTTAATCTTTTAAAGCTATCGACATTCCCTAAAAGGCTCTTTCCTTGTGACATTACTATAGCCATTTTGTTTTCATAGTAATCAGGCAATGATTCTATCACTTCTGTCCATTTATACACCCATGTAGAGAAACAATTCTGGTACCATGAGGAAGTTTTCTTTTTTGTGGATAACCTATACCGATGCTTTCCTAAATTTAAATTCAGGCCGCAAAATTGCTCCAGCTCTAAAATTCTGTGGAAAATAAAAGAAATATGTGAAAACCCCGCTATAGAGGCCTTTAAGCATATGCCTTTGTAGTAGTCCCAATTAACGTCACGAAACACAGTGTGTGTGTTCAGGATGGCCGCCCCATATAACGTTAACTGTACCGCACATGTTTGAAAATAATTATTTATATCACAAATAATTTCAGCCTGAATCACACCATTGCGGTTTCTTGAATTCAACGTAACCAAATCGTACTTTGTATCTAATTTGCTTAAAATGAATTGTACTCCTTCCTTAGGGTATTGCACTCCGTCCCCACTTAACCAGATAAAATCATATTCTCCAGTTATCCCATAGCCCTGAAAAATCATAAATGTCTTTTCATCTGGTTCCACGTATTCTGGAATTGCAATATAATGGATGCGTCCACTTGTCATGAACTTTTTAACAACCTTTTCTGTTGCATCTTCCCTGCTTGAGTCATAGAAGTAAATATCGATTCCACATTCCATATAATATGGAGCGCAGTTTATCAAAAAATCCTCCACAACTTTTGAGTTTTCATATGTTGGGATACACAAAGCTATATGCATATTGCAACTCCTTGCTTATTTCTTTTTGTATCGGAAAAGAGGCTCATTACTTTTCTGCCATCACGCATTTCTTCCCATAAACTCTTCTATTGTCAAAATATCGCCTTCAAATCCTAAAGCCTGCAAATCCTTGAACCAATATCTGCCCTTGAAGAAGTCAATGATCAGCACGGCATCCGCCATATCGGGCCTAAATTCCTGTTTAGCCACCTTGTGAAATTCCCCTTTACAGTCCTCCGGCACCCAGGTAAGCTGGAAAATTTCAACACCGGTTTGCTTTAACAAATGGGCAAACTCCTGCGAAAACTCATTCTTCCCATAGAAGCCAATCCGTTTTGCGCCCAATTTGTCCACACACTTTTTAAGGTACTCAACAGGAGAAAGGCCAAACTCATTGTTATAAATTTTTGAGAGAATCTTCCGGTAAATCTCCTCCTGTTTCAGTGGGTGGGGCAGCGCCTCCCGGATATTGTGGCAGCCCCAGTCATAAACCTTGGGATCCTTCCAGCAGTCATCAGCTAAAATTTTAAGATATTCCTTATGATAGGGATGCATGGGATTCAGGATATTCTTGAACCAGTAGGTTTCGTCCTCCATACCAAACCAGCGGTATACAGGACGCATGGTAATCTGGTCTACTGCAAACTCATCAGACTTTGCAAATCTCTGAACATAATCCGGTATTTCCCAAAAGTTACTTTCCTGCACCACCATGGCCAATTTTAATTCTTTGATTTGCCCTTCTCTTCGGAGTTTGCTCAAAAACTCTAGATTAGCCAAGACTTGCTCGAACTTATCAAACCCTCCAGTCAAATATCGAAAAACCTCTTTACGCAAACTATTTAATGTGACATTGACTGCAAAATGATATTCTCCTAAGTGAGAAAACTTTTCCCAATGAGCCTTATCAAATAGTATTCCATTAGTTTCAACGCTGAGTTGAAACTCTTTGCGTTCAGGACGCAAAACTTGTAAAAACTTGATAAAACTCGGATTTGCCAAAAATTCGCCTTGTCCGTTCAAGTTTATGGCTTTTGCCTTATTGGCAAAGGGGATTAGTCGCTCCAACGCAGTATCAATCTTTTCCCTCTCTCCTTCTTTTGGACAATAAAGAGAGGTACGGCAGGTAGTACAAGCTATATTACAAATGCGATCATTTGCAATATTTATAAACAAAGGTGTTTCGCTGGCAACAGCTTTCTGCTTGAATTCATCTTCTAACAAATCCGGCAAATCATCACGCTCTAAAAATGGACAGGAGGTTTTCCGGCAAAACGCAAAAGAACCATCTAAGATGCTGTCCCGAGCCTGCTGTGCCGCTGCACTTTTCCAAATTTTATCCAAATCATTTTCGTACAAGTTGCCGATAATGCAGTGCATCCAGCTACAAGGCCACACCTCTCCATCTGGAGCTAAGTAAGCACTGTCAAAAGGTCTATTGCAAAATTTCATCTTCCTGTCCTCCACATAATTTGATTATTTCGCCGGCCTGCTAGAAGTAGACTGCCCCCGCCACTTCTTAATGCCGTGCCTGTCCATAAGCCACTCTAAAACTCCTTCCAGCGCCACAATTTTGCCGGAAAATTCTTGCTGCGCCAAGGCGATTTTTTCCTCTGTCCGGACTAAGTCACACACCACCAAACAGTCCGCCGGGGGCAGCTCATCCTCCCCCAAACGGTAGACGATCAGCGTCTCATGTACAGAACCCAGATAGTCTGCCTCCACGCCATAGGCCGTGGTAATCTCCTGCTCCTTGGCCAGCTCGTCCAGCAGATACCTCCCTTCCCGGCCCATGCCCAAGACTGCTACAGATTGTAGCCTATGCTCTGTAAAGTATTCTCCGAACCGAACGTCCTTCTGTTTCAGCTTCAGCAGGATGTGCAGCAGTTCCCGCTCATGGCTGGTTGCCGCCAATTCTACCTTCTGTTTGCGGTACTTCTCCAGCCACAGCTTTTTTACCAGCGCCCCGCCTGCCACCGCGCCTACAGTCACTCCGAAAAACAGAGCAACTATATTTGATTTTTTCATATTGTCACTCCATTTCTATCAGCGCTTTCAGCACATACCAGCTGTATTTCAGGGGCTGGTGGCTGCGGGCTATCATCTCAAATAGCTGCTGAAGCCTCTTGCGCCCTGGCTTCCTCACGCACTCCTCTACAAACCGGGCAAAGCGGTAGGGGTTGCGTTTGCCAAAGTGCACATTCCGGGGAAGCTTCATGTTTTTCCGCGCCCAGCTTTCCAGATTGCAGGGGTACATGAACATGTCGTAATTCCGGTAAGGGTTTGCGTGATGGGTAGAGAACCAGTTGTTTTCCCCTTTTTTATCCACAAAACGATAGGCAGATAAAATCTCATTGCTGCAATATATGGAACCACGAAGGAGCGCAAGCAGTATTATAGTCTTGTCACACACCATGGGATGAGCCTCATAGAAAATATTGCACTGCTCCGGGTCCATGCTCAGGAAAAAGTTTCGAAGCATTACCGTCCCCAGGTGGCCCGGTAATTGCCAGCTTTCGGCCAAATCTTCCAGCGTAAAAACCCTTTTGTTCCAGGCAATATGGCAACTGCGTTCATAATCCGGCTTGCTGTCCTCATCTACAATCAGGCACTTGCTGCAACAGCCAGTATGCTCTGGGTGAGACTCCAAAAAGTCAAACTGCTTTTGCAGCTTACGCTTGTCCAACCAGAAGTCGTCGCCCTCCAGTATCGCAATATATTTCCCCTGGGCCCGGCAAATCAAATCGTACAGGTTGCAGCTTGCCCCTACATTACCGGCCCGAAGCACCGGCTTGACGATGTCCGGATATTGTTTCGTAAATTCCTGGATAATGCCGGCGGTCCCGTCCTGTGACGCGTCATCCCCCACCAGCACCTCATAACACAAGTCTGTCTCTTGATCCAAAATGCTTTCCAGCGCCTGCCTGATATATTTTTCATGTCCATAACTCAAAACAAGAATACTCACAAGGCAATCGTATTTATTCATGTTTTTGCAGTTGTCAAATTCCATAATGAATCATCCGTTCTGTTCATACGTTTAAATTAGCCTACAATTTTATTTGTTTATTTGAATCGGCAAACACAACAAAACTTAAGTTAATCTAAAGTTTTTTGCTTTATTTTGCAATCTCTTCGCTATCATTGAGTAAGACACTCTATTCAGGTATTAGCTTTAATTGCACATATACCTTTCGGTTCTCCTCAGTAATAAAAAAGGCATTATGATACCCTTCAAACGTCATGGCGCGCAAGCGATCTATCGCTTCTCCATATGTGCAAATCTGATTTAAATCTATTTCACACAATTGTAAAAAATCTTTTTTATAATTTAGATTACCTTCCGATTCAGCAGAAAACTCCTGTACAGCATTGCATAAAATTTGAGGAAGGCAGTCTCTTATCATCACTATCTCTAACTCTTGGATACGTTTATACACATCAAAGGATGTATCCCAATCATAAACTGGTATTTCTCTCCTAAAAAAAATAGGCCCATGATCCAATTCTGCATCTATTTTATGAATTGTAACTCCTACAGGATGCTTATTGATTATACTAAACACTTGCGGAAAAACACCACGATTGTATGGGTTATAACCTGGATGAACATTTATACATAGCTTTTTACTCACTAACTGATGTGGAAATATTTGTTTAGAATGCAATGAAAGAAAAACATCATATAAATCAAAAAAGTTATGGCTTTGGGCTTGTAGATTAATGGGAAAAAACTTCTCACCGTTATATTTTGAGGTAAAATCCAAATTTGTGTCTGAGTAGAAAAAATCGAAATCATTTCCAAAGA
Organism: Oscillospiraceae bacterium; assembly: GCA_910574935.1. Lineage (GTDB taxonomy): Bacteria > Bacillota > Clostridia > Oscillospirales > Acutalibacteraceae > Acutalibacter > Acutalibacter intestini. The sequence goes on along the minus strand of CAJTCU010000011.1, from coordinate 3,326 downwards.
ACACACCTTCTTTGACCATGGAGAGAAATTGAATATAAATATATTCATTATCCGCGATAACGCACACTTTCATTAATAATACCGCCTGACTATTATATTTCTACATGTCGTTATATTTCTTTATACATCTTTTTATAGTACTCCTGATACTCCCCGGAAACGATATCCTCCCACCATCCCCGGTTCTCCGCATACCACCGAACCGTCCGCCTCATGCCGTCCTCAAACCCCGTCTCCGGCAGCCAGCCCAACTCGCCATGTATTTTCCCCGGGTCAATGGCATACCGCCTGTCATGCCCCTTTCGGTCGGCCACGTAGGTTATCAGGCTCTCCGGCTTACCCAGCTCAGCAAGGATCAGCTTCACCACGTCAATGTTGCGGCGCTCATTGTGCCCGCCTACATTGTAAACTTCCCCCAGCCTGCCCTTCTGCAAAATCAACTCTATGGCCCGACAGTGATCGGTTACATACAGCCAGTCCCGTATGTTTATGCCCTCCCCATACACAGGCAGAGGTTTATCCTGCAAAGCATTCAGCACCATTAACGGGATCAGTTTTTCAGGGAACTGGTATGGCCCATAATTATTAGAGCATCTTGAAATTGTCGCCGGAATCCCAAAGGTTTTGTGGTATGCCTGCACCATCAAATCCGCCCCCGCCTTGCTGGCGCTGTAAGGAGAGCTGGTGTGCAGCGGGGTGTTTTCTGTGAAGAATAAATCAGGCCTGTCTAAAGGCAAATCCCCGTAAACCTCATCTGTAGAAACCTGATGATAGCGCCCCACACCAAATTCCCGGCAGGCCTCTAAAAGTGTGGATGTGCCGAAAAGGTTTGTCTGCAAAAACACACCGGGGCCGTCAATGGATCGATCTACATGGGTTTCCGCCGCAAAGTTTACCACAACCTCCGGATGCTCTGCCCGGAACAAATCGAACACCAAATTTTTGTCGCAGATATCGCCCTTTACAAACCGAAAATTGGGCTCATCCATCACCGATTTTAATGTGGACAAATTCCCCGCGTAGGTCAGTTTATCCAGGCAAATTACCCTATCCTCCGGGTGCCTCTCCATCCAGTAAAATATGAAATTCGAGCCAATAAACCCAGCCCCGCCCGTCACCAAAACCGTCATGCAAACCACCTCTTTTCTCTCAAAGTCACAGCAAAAACCTGTCCTCTGCCACCCGCCGCAAATGTTCCCCATAAGGCGACTTTCCGTATAATCTTGCATTTTCCAACAGTTTCGCTTTGCCGATCCACCCAGCATGATAGGCGATCTCCTCCGGCGCGGAAATCACCACCCCCTGGCGGTTCTGCACCGTCTCCACAAAAGTGCCGGCCTCCATCAAACTGTCTACAGTGCCCGTATCAAGCCACGCAAAGCCCCTTCCCAGCACCTGGGCCTTCAATTTGTTTTCTCGCAAATACAGCCGGTTTAAATCTGTAATTTCCAACTCCCCACGGGCTGATGGCGTAAGTTCCTTTGCCATCTCCGAAACCCCGCCGCTGTAAAAATATAACCCGGTTATGCAATAATTAGACTTGGGATTCTCCGGCTTTTCCTCCACGGAAACCACGTTGTGCCCCGCGTCAAATTCCACGATCCCAAAGCGCTCGGGGTCCCGCACATAGTACCCAAAAATGGTTGCAAAACCGTCATAAGCATTCTTTACAGCCTCGTCCAGATTCTTGCTGAACCACCCGCCGTAAAAGATGTTGTCGCCCAAAATCATGGCGCAGGGCTCATTGTATAAGAAGCTTTCCCCGATGAGAAAGGCCTGGGCGATCCCCTCCGGTTTTGGCTGTTCCGCATAGCTTAACCGGATGCCAAACTGCTCCCCATCCCCCAGTAAATCCTGAAATCTTGGCAAATCCTGCGGCGTAGAAATCAGCAAAATATCCCGTATCCCCGCCAGCATCAAAGTGGACAGCGGATAGAAAATCATAGGCTTGTCGTACACGGGCAAAAGCTGCTTGGACACGATTTTCGTCAACGGATAAAGCCGCGTCCCCGAGCCCCCCGCCAGAATGATTCCCTTCACGATTTCCACCTCACTTTCCGCAATTCAAAATGATATCGCAAACCCTGTCCGCGTCCTCTAAATCCAGATCCGCGTACAGTGGTAACGTTAAAACCTTGTGGCTGATTTCTTTTGCAATCGGCGTTTTACCTAGGTCAAATTTTCCGTTGTAACAAGCAAATTCGCTGGTCAGCGGGTAGAAATATTTCCTTGCATGAATGCCGTGTTGTGACAATTTATCCGCTGTGAAATCACGGTTTGCGCTAAAAATCCCATCATGAAAAACCACTGGGAAATACGCGTAATTGGATTCCACATCTTTTTGAATCGGGTTTAACTGCAATCCCGCAACACCGTCCAAGTGCTCACGGTAACGCTCCACAACACGTTTCCTTTTCGCAATTTCCCCATCCACATGCCGCAAGTTGCACAATCCCATGGCGGCCCTAAACTCGTCCATTTTCGCATTTGTGCCGAGTTCTTCCACGCTTTCCTGACCAGCCAAACCAAAGTTTTTTAGCTTAGCCAGGCGCTCTCCTAACCCTTTGTCTTTATAGCACGAACAACCACCCTCAATGGAATGAAAAACCTTTGTCGCATGAAAACTGAAACAACTTGCGTCTCCAAAATTTGCGGTGCTTTTACCCTTATATTTCACGCCAAAGGTGTGGGCCGCGTCATACAAAACCTTCAGATTATGTTTCTCTGCAAGCGCCTCAATGGCCTCCACATCGCACACGTTTCCATACACATGTACCGGTAAAATCGCGCTGGTTTTTTCTGTGATAAGCGGCTCTATTTTCGCCGCGTCCATGCAGAAAGTCACCGGGTCAATATCGCAAAACACAGGGGTTAAGCCGTTTCGCACGATCGCCTGTGTGGTGGACGCAAAGGTAAACGGGGTTGTGATGACTTCGCCTGTTAGATTCAATGCCTGCAGGGAAAGCTCAATCGCCATGTGGCCGTTTGTGAGCAAATCCAAGTGTTCAGCGCTCAAGTATTCCACCAACCGATTCCGAAGCGCTTCATGCTTGGAACCCATATTGGTAAGCCACCGACTGTCCCACAAATCCCGGATTTCAGCACAATATTCTTCAAAGGCTGGCATGGACGAACGGGTTACGTTGATTTCTTTCATAGGCTGCACTCCCGCAAAATTCGAACTGTATTTTCTATTCCATTACTTTCGTTGTTTTGCATGCCCCACCCCAGCTTTTCCACTTTTCCCGCATCCAGCACCTGTCTGGAAATCCTGGAATACCCTCTGCTTTCCATATCACTTGGCAAATCAAAAACCACTTTGCAGC
>CAJTCU010000010.1 GCA_910574935.1 Oscillospiraceae bacterium | reverse complement strand
CATAAAGACCGTTTTAGGCATAGGCTACAAGTTTACTTCCGGGGAATAGCAACAGGATAACCGCCGCTATTGGCGAAGATACGAAACAGGAAATCAAGGAAAAAGGTTTCCTGTTTTTTTGCGCCCATTTTGCTTATTTCCGGCTTTACTGTATGGGAAAATACCGCCGCAAAATTGGCAGAATCCACGCCACGCAAGCCGGGGGAAAACGGCAAAAGCCAGCACAGCGGAATCCGTCAGTTACTTAGAGCAAGATTCTACCACAGTACCAAATTTCGCTAATCGCTCATTTTGTCCTATGGGAATCTTGTTGGGGTTGCCACCCCAAAGCTGCCAGCGTCCAAGACATTACAAGCGGAGATTGAGCAGCTTATGAGGGAGAAGAACAGCCTTTACAACGAGTACCGGGAAAAGAGGGAGAAAACAAAAGAATTGCAGACTGTAAAGGGCAACATTGAACAGATTTTAAGACGCAAGCCGGAGCGTGGAAAGGGGCAGGAAAATGAACGGTAAACGCCCCTACATGGACTACCCACAGTACAGAGCCGCCCGCCGCCTTGTGCATGAGTGCTGCAACTACGATAACGGCAACTGCATTGTGCTGGACTGGGGCGGCTGCGTATGTGTGCAGAGTATCAGCTATTCGCTTCTCTGCCGCTGGTTTACCTCTGCCGTACTTCCCCTTGACTGGAAACTGGAAGCCGCCCTTTTGCACCGGGCAGAACTGAAACGCTGTACCGAGTGCGGCGGTCAGTTTCTCCCAAAATCCAATAGGGTGAAATACTGCCCGGATTGCGCCGGACGCATGAAAAGAATCCGAGCCGCACAGCGCAAGCGGAAACAGAGGGGGAAATGTCACGCTTTAGAAAATACAGAACCCCCGTAAATCAAGGCTTCCCGGCTACTGCTCAATGGGTATGCGGTACATTTATCCTTTAACCACGGAAGTCGTCTGGTCGGCTGTAACCGAAGGACATGGTTAAATTTGCCTGTGCATCGGCATCAATCAGCAGGACTTTTTTACCCTGCTGTGCCAGACTGACACCCAGATTTACCGCCGTGGTGGTCTTTCCGACACCGCCTTTCTGGTTTGTCAGAGCGATTACTTTGCAATTTGACATAGGTGCGTCCTCCTTTCGCATAGATTTAGCCACTATGTCAAGGTGGCTATGTAACAGTACCAGAAAACGCAAAAAAGCCGCTTACTCTTAAAAGCAAATAAGAATAAGCGGCTTCATAATGATGTGCCTTAGACATATTCAATTTTCATTCTCTTAATCGGTGCGTTTACAACTTTAAAAATTAACTCGTCAACGCAGTCCGTATATCTGCCCTGCTGTATATGCTGATTTTTCAGCTCCACAAGACTATGTAAAAGCAATGTTCTTTCTTGGCTATCCACATACAAATGATTTTTCTTTTCTCTCATAGGACATCAACCTCCTTGCAGCTTTATTATAAGCACAAATCCACTCTTATACAAAACTATAAAGGGAACTTGATTTCTTAGTTTTATAAATATCTTCCATCTAAATACTCAATCGCTGTTGAAATTAACGTCAGACATCTTTTATAAAAATATTCAAAGTGCCTTTTATCTTGAATATCAACCTTTGTTGTTTCATGGTGTCTAATCCTAAAATCATTTCCAAGAGATGTAAGTTCATGAAATTCTCTATCAAACAATTCCATAAACGCCTGTTGGTCATTTCCCATATCCTTTACAATCCTATTTACAGATTTCTTCTTGTCTATGGTTGGAGAACAATAATACGTTTTTAATCTTTCAAACGCATCCCAAAGTTTTTCTACTGCAATTTGCATATTGTTTGCATCATAATATTTAGATGCATCTTGCAACAATTCTTTCAATCCAGCTTCTTCCACTGTTCCCAATGAGCTATGAGTTATTTGAACATCAAATGAATTTGCTATTTTCCCATTGCTAAGCTGAAACGTAATATCATTCAATTTTAGTATTGTGTTAATTTGGGCTTCAAAGTCATCCAACATACTATGTCTGGCAAAAAGCTCTATTGCATCCAATACACAAAATGGTGAATTAGAGATTATAAAATCTTGCAAATTATCAGTTTCAACATATTCCTTTTGGCTATTAAAGCACTTTGGTACATAAAACTGCTGTATGGCATAAAAAACATCTGCCGCTATATTTGTACTATAATTCCATCCTGTATCATCGGTTGCTTGATATTCAACATTACATCGCTCCAAAAATTGATAAATTTGATTTCTTGCTTTTCGGTTTATAGACAAAGCTATCCTTTTTTCTTTTATATCTTTAGCATTCCTTTGCGAATATGGAACGAACAATGCACATTCTCCTCGCTGATATATTCTCCACTTATAAACATCACGATTAGATATCTTTTCCGCAGGATAAAGCTCATATCCATCATTTTGCAGTAATTTATTGATTTCTGTTAGAAACTCTTTCCAGTAGCCTTTTTCATATCTGACAGCAGGATGGAACACCTCACATAGAAATTTCAAATATGTTTCATCATCACCATTTTGCAAATAAAATCTTTCATCTTCAAAAACCCAACAATCAGGATAATCATCGTTATTAACTGTATGTTGCCAAATATCCTGTTCTGCATTTTCATATCTTGAATCATTGCTTGGCATATCTTTCAACTTATATAACCTTTAAAGGAAGTCTAATTCTTCAAGCCTACCAAAATAGGGATACGGAACAGTTCTAGTTGCAAAAAAATCATCTATTTCCAATACATTAGACCTCTTGCGAAAATAATAATTGATTGAGTACTAAAAGGCCTCCGGGCGCAAAGGACGCGCCCTACGGCAAGGCCATGGGGCTCTGCCCCACACCCTGCCAGGGGCCCAACGCCCCTAGACCGCGTGCTCTGGTCGGCTTGCAGCTATTTCGCAAGAAGTCTATTTTTAAATAAATCCAAAATGTCACGTTTTGTTATTTCTGTGATGCGATTCACTTTCTTTTCCTCCTCCCAAATATATCTAAGTATTTTTATATTACTACTTCTAACAAATTCTTTCAAGAAAAGCGTACCACTATTTAGATAACCTCGCATAAAGAAGTACAGATTTCAGAGTTCCACATACCCGACGAAGTTGTAATAAATTTTGATGTCCCGGTGGGTCTCCCCAGCGATTTCATACTTCTCGCCCACCTCGATACGCTTTACCAGCCGCAGGAGGGTGGGGCGGTCCAGTTCCTCAAGCTGGGCATAATCCCTGATGACGGCCAGCCATTCGTCGGTGGCCTGCTCATCCTCCTGCGTGGCCTCCAGTTGGGCGGTGAGCTGCGTCCGCTGTTCCAGCTTGCCCCGGCGTTCGTCCTCATAGCGGTTCATCAGCTGGACGCACAGGGCCTCCGGCATAACGCCCTTCACCTTGTCCTCGTAGGCCGATACTACCAGCTTTTCCAACTCGGCCAGCCGTTTGTCCACCGCCGCCAGCGTTGCCCGAAGCGCCTTGGTCTGCTCCATGCTGGCGGCATTCTTCTGGGCCAAGATTTTCTCCTTGAGGGCAACGGGGCTGTTCTGCGCCAGCATCGCCTTGGCGTGGATGTCCAGCAGGAGCAGCTTCGTCAACACCTTGCAGTTGATGATGTGAGACGAACAAGCCGCCCTGCCCCCGCATCCGTAGCGGTTGCACATATACGCCATGTAGCTGCCAAGATGTCCATCGGCGTGGCGTTTCCGGCTCTTGTAGTCCTTCAAAACCCTCATAGACGAACCGCAGTCCGCACAGTAGAGGACTCCAGCGAACAGGGAAATCACCCCATCGCTGCCGGAGCGCCCTTTGGAGGGGTGGTTGTCCAGCCTCTGAACGGCGTCCCAGACTTCCTGAGAGACAAGCGGTTCGTGGGTATGCTCCACCTTGATCCAGTCCTCTTTCGGCTTTCTGACCTGCTTGTGAACCTTGTAGGAGACTGTGCCGGTCTTGTTCTGCACCATGTGGCCGAGGTAGACCTCATTCCGCAGAATGGTCTTGACCGTCACATCGTTCCAGTAGGGCGTCTCGCCCCGCAGGTTCGGCCTGCCCTCCGCCATGTAGTAGAAGCCACGGGAGGAGGGTACGCCCTCCTCATTCAGTGTCCGGGCGATCTTCCGAAAGCTGTCCCCCTGCAAGCGCATATCGAAAATGCGGAGAACGACAGGGGCGGTCACCGGGTCGATTTCCAGGATGTACTTATCCTCTGCGGATTTTCGGTAGCCGATAGGAGCGTAGCAGCCGACATACTTTCCCGTCCGAAATGTGGACTGCTTGACGGCGCGGATTTTGCTGCTGGTGTCGCGTGCATAGAGGTCGTTCATGACATTTTTCAAAATCACCAGCATCTCGTTGTTCTTGTGAATGGTGTCCACGCCATCGTTGAGAGCGATAAACCGGCAGCCCATCGAAGGGAACACGATGTCCGTATATCGGCCAGCCTCGATGTAATCTCTGCCGAGACGACTGAGGTCTTTGCACAATACCAGATTGATTTTCCCCGCCCTGGCATCGGCAATCATCTGGTTGAACATAGGCCGGTCAAAGGTTGTCCCAGAGACCCCGTCATCGCAGTAGGCGGCGTAGAGGTTCCAGCCCTGCTCCTGCACATAGCGGCTGAGCATGATTTTCTGATTTTCGATGGACACGGACTCCCCGGTTCTCTCATCGTCCCGGCTGAGCCTGCAATAAATTCCGACATTGTATTTTTCCTGCATCTTGTTTTTTACCTCCTTGGACGCAGGAACATAGCATCTGTTACCTGCTCCCATTATAGCCGCTTTAGCACTGTAAAGCAATAGTTTTCTGACGGACATCAAAAGTTTTTACGCTGTCCGCCGCCCGTTCCGCTCAAGTTCTGTTGTGTCAATGACCTCGCCCATTTCCGCTTTTTCCGCAAAGCTGCTGGACAGGTGATAGGTCACTCCGTCCATTTCCACATCAAGCCCCAAGTTTAAAAATACGCCCCGACACTCGCCGTATTCAAAGCCGGGGAGTTCCCCCGCCACTGTGATTTCTACTGGCCGTTTTTCCGTTTTCATGCGACACCTCCCATCCTCCGCAGAATGTCCACGGTGTTGCCCAGCGCACAATAAAGTGCCTCATTGTCTGGATTTTTCATGCTGGACTTCGCCGCCATTCGGATTTCCCGCAGGGCAACCTCCACCTCCCGTGTGGTATATCCGGCTTGAACAGCGGCGATGGCGAGGTTGGCAAGATAGACGCAATCGGCACGACCCAGCTTGTCCTGCACGGCCATTCTGCCGAGCTGCTCCAGGATGCCGTCACGGGATTTCACAGTGACAGCTGTTCTGTCCTCCTGCCATAAAACCTCGCTGTTTTGAATTTCGGTAGCCGCTACTGATAACAGGTGGACGCCCTCGTACATATACATCTTGTTCAATGCTTGCCGCCTGCTGGGGGCGTATTCCTCGGTGATGTGGGCATCCAGCTTCGGCCTGCCCCGCCCACGCCTGACCGCTCCCGTTTTGATTTTCTCCATTGTCTGGCCTCCTTTCAAAAACAAAAAACGCAGATACAACAAAACCGCCCCCAGCGAAAACGCTGTGGTTCGGTCTATGTATCTGCGTGAAAAATATGTGCAGTATTCAGTTCCCCATTATGGTAGCACAAACGGATGTTCCCGTCAATGCCTTTGGGAAAATTTTGTCGAGGGTAGGCGAAAACAACAGCCATGCGCTATACTGGGCAAGCAGGGCGTTTGTATATACAAACGCTCAAAACCTGCGGTTCCTGGCGATGCCGGAAACCTCAGGTTTTGCTTGTTGGGAAGCATCCCAAACCCTTTGAACAGCGTTTCACGCTGGCTACGGCTCTGCGAGCCTGACGGATTTTTGAAAAAATGCCGTTTCCCTTTATGGGGCAGTTTGCGATCATGCTGGTAAGCCAGCCTCGCCGTTTTCAAAAAATCTCCGCCGGAGGCGGGAGTAAAAAGCGCCGGAACGGTGCGTAGCCGCAGAATGAAATTCTGCGAAAAGGGGTTTGGGGGCTGTGCCACCAACAAGCAAAAACGGACTTCCGGCGGCTACGCCAGAAGTCTGTTTTGAGTATTTGTGGGAACAAATACACTGCTTGCAAGGTAGCGGTCGTCTTTCAAATTTGACATAACTATGATGGTATGTATCCAATCCTATTTACACCAATCACTCCGCGCCGTAATACGGTAATATCTATAGTTTCGTATTCTGCTTTATCAATTGCTGTAATCGCTGTCTCCGACCTTAGAACATCTATTCTTTCGATTTGTGTCCGTGAAATCGGAGCAATTTCTACACCAAGATCATTTAAAACTTCATTTGGCAGTTCATAGTTTTGTTCAACAAGACCAAAGCAAGTAAAACCGGTATCAACGCAAAAGGAAATCAGTTTTTTCTTCCCAATATTGTAAATCACACAAAACGATGTGCCAAGTAGACTGCCAAGCAGATACCCAACAACAGGGAGTTCAAAGCCAAGAGACTGACCAATAATGCCACCGATATGTGCGCCAAGTAAATAACCGCTGGAGATAACCATGGTATCCACAAAAGCTGCTCCCATATGCTGTGTGCTTATCTTTCCGGCAGCAACAAGAATGCTGTTCTTTACAGTCTGCATGACCAAAGCAACAACTGTACCAAGAATAGTGGGATTGATACCTTTAAATGCCTCGCCAAGAGCTCCCTTTTCACACATTATCAGCAGAGAAGATGATATCGAGCCACGAAGAAAACCTTCTGCTCCAGCAGAGATTCCCTTTGTACCCACTCTTTTAATCTGCTGAATATCAATCTCCCCATGCTTGACGAGGAAATCTATGGCCTTATAAATTTCAGGGGCAAGCTGAACAGCAACAGTAATCGCCGCAGTAGTGTATCCGGCTTTCAATGCCTGTCTCAACAGATATTCTGTATTGACTGCACTATCCGTGGTTACACCATGTTCTTTCGCCCTAAACTTCTGCTCCTTGCTTTCATGGGCAATGTCCTCTAATTCTTTTCTTGATGCGCCTTTGGAACTTACACCCTCGGCGTTTTTTATTGTATCTGTCAGTTTGGATTCGGTTTCAGCATATGCATCAGAGATATCGGAGCGAATAGATTGATTTCTCAATGCTTCCCGATGGGCAGTCACTTTGGCGTCAGAAAGCTGATCAGAAGGAACGAACCTGCCTTGATCATGATAGCTTGCCTGACCGGACTCCGGGCTAAGTCTGGCCTGTGCCTTTGCAGTTTTTTCAGCTGTAACATAAGACTTTGCGCTATAAAGCTCACCTGAATCTAATTGGATATCAACAGAGTCTTTCAATGTGCTATGTAGCACAGCGGCTCGGTCTGCTGAATCAGCGGCAACCGCATCTACATTGAATGTTCCGGCTCCCCATTCCTCAAGCATATAACCTTGTAGTTGCCCGATTCCAAGATTTCTGTATTTGTGATTATTTATGTTTTCTTCAAGCTGCTTAATTGCCGCCTCAACTGCGCTTACATATTCCTGTCCCATACGGGCAGCAATATCTGCACCCATTATTTCTGTGGCAAATTCCCAGCCCTGCTGCATTTCAGTTTTTGACTGCATAGGCTATTACCTCACATATTCATAAACTTTTCGAGTCCATCATTGTAGAAACTGACCACACCATAAAAAAGCATCTGTCGCTTCATCAACGACTTGTTTCTGAAAACTTCCTCGGACTTAGACGTAACCTGTGTTCTCGCTTTTCCGATGACATCTGTTCCCGTTGAAATTGCTTTCTTGACACCTTTGAAGATATCGGCCTTTTTGTGGTTTTTCTCGTCAGCTTCAATAGCCTCGCTATCTGAATGCTCTGGAGCATCCTCAACTGGAGATTCAGATTCCACAACTGAAATACTTTCTTTTGTAGCTTTAAGCAAATCAGGGATACGTAGCGCAAAGAGTTTCTCCAAAAATGCATCGTAGTCCTTACGAGCGGTCAGCACTTTCGGATCAACATATACAACTGCTCGATTGCCTGCCCATCCAAATCTGACACCATATTCATCAAATTTAATATCAAGAACAGGAATCAAGTTATCTGTGCCCTTTATTTCTCCAAGGAAGAGAATCTTTCCCTGGATATTCCCAGCTTTCTCGTTTCCAAGCCATACCTTTTCCTTCCAAGAAACAATATTGATAGAAACCGCTTTGGTGTCAACAATCCTTTGTTCACTGTCATCGTGAGTTTCTACCATCTTTCTCAACTGATTCATCAGCAACTCATCCTTATAAACAACGATGAGAGTTTTCTTGGTTTCAAACATAATGTATTCTCCTCGGTTTGCTATTTTCCGCCTGCAACATTTATAATTCATGGGCCATACTCTCTTATCTATATAGCAGAGCATTTTCTTGGACTATCAAATGCCATCTCATCTTAGCAAACAATATCTACAAGGACACACCTACACAAATTAAATTATATATCAGCCATCTCTAAAAAACAATTACCCTTCCCAAAAACTCAAAGAATTTTTGTTGAAACCGACAGACGTGTTAAATTCAAGATGCTTTTTCTGGAGGAGGGAGTTCAATATTATAGTAGCATGGGGTGTCGATATTCAAAATATAAACAGAAGACAGCACCCTGTTTGCTTAATCACAAATCACCCCAATCAAATGTTCAGATCGGTGCATTTGCGGAGACTTTGAGCCTATTAAGCGTTAATCAGTTCACTTTTGATACTTTCTTCGGCGCGGCTCACGATGCTGTTCATTGCTCCGGCCCACTCCCACTGCGACTGACGCTTCAAATCCTCGGTTACGCCCTCATTCTCAGCCATCTGGCGGACGATGAGCAGATAGCGTTCTCTCGCCTGTTCGTCCAAATCAGCGAGGTAAGTGTGTAGCTTGTCCGTCAAAATCAGGTGATTGAACAAAAGCGGGTTTGTTTCTTCCAGATACGCCTTGTGCATCCGCCCCCACTTTCTGATGGGACGGCCATCGCTCTCCGGCAATTCAATAGCCGGAATGTAGTAGTCCCCGCCAAGGACATAATCAAGGCCATTTGCCTCGTCATGGATTCTCGGTTTCAATTCACTCATTGTGTTACCCTCCGTCATTTTTGGTAGCCGCTACCGTTAATATGGTATTCGGCACAAAACAGCTTTGTCGGAGATAACAGGGATGCTATGTCCTGCGTGTAGTGTCATTCTTTATGAGAGGGTGGTATTAAAAACATTCTTGAATACAGCAAAATCATTCTCGCCCTTGGCGCTGTCCACATCATCATTGATGGCAATAAAGCGGACATCATAAGCGGGAAAGATGAAATCCTGTAAACGTCCCATATAGGAATATTCCCTGCCCAGACGGGACAGGTCTTTGACGATCAGGGTGGAGACTGAATAGTCCTCCACATATTTCATCATTTCCAAAAACCCGGGCCTTTGAAAATTTGTCCCTGAGAATCCGTCGTCCACGAAAAACATAGTGTTTCTAAAGGCGTGTTCTGCCGCATATTTGGACAATAAAGCCTTTTGGTTAGTAATGGAATTGCTTTCTCCATCAAGCGCATCGTCCTGGCTCAGACGGCAGTATAAAGCTGTAATTTTATCTGGCTGCTGGTTCATAGTAGCTCCTTTCTTCCCGCAATCCGGGATAACAGCCAGGTAAACGGTTGCCTATATTATATCGCGTTGTTTCTTTTTTTCAGCAGGTTTCATTCTGTTTCCTCCAAATTCCCGGCCATGATGCGGCGCAGCTTATCCAGCACGCTTTCCGCCCCTTCCTCCGCATAATGGGGAATCGTATGGTAGACAGTGTTTCCTTCAATTTCAATTAGTTCTTCCCTGCTGAATTCAAACTCAAAGATGCCGTTCTTGAAATGCTCCGCCACCCGCTCGGCAATTTCCGGCTTCAAATATTTAGGAAGTTCGTTCATATCTGCAGGTTTACACAATCGCATCTCCCTCCTTCCTTGCAGGCAAAATATTCAGCGTAATGACCGCCGGACGGCCAAGCCCTTGTTTCCAGCGGACAATCAGGCCGCTGCGCTCCAGTTCCTGAAAAGCCCTTGTCACCACCTGGCGGCTACGGTGCAGTTTTTCCTTTGCTTCTTCCACCGTAAAATAAAGACGGATCCGGCCGTTCGGGTCTATGTAGCCGTTCTCCCTGGAAATGCCTGCCCGGTCAAAGAGCAGGGCGTACAGAACCTTTGCATCATTGGATAAATCCAATGGTATCAGAAAACGTGGAAAGGGCAGATAGGGCAGATAGGGCGGTACGCCGCTGTCCTCCTTGTAAGGTATCAAAAAATGTTTTTGCATAGCACACTCCCTTCCATCAATCCATCCCCTTAGATTGATTTGATTGATATTGACTATTTTGTTATTAACTTCTTTTCTTTTATTTCCGTCTAAATATGGGCTGCCAGAAAGGTCTGGAAATCCAGCGTCTGAAAGAGAGGGACAGGGGTGTCTGGAACGTCAGGTTTTCCAGTCTCTGAAAATCCAGTATTGGCAAATCCCATACAGGCAGGATATGTAATAAACCGATAAACCGGCAGAATAGAAACCGCACCTAAATGGGATTTTCCAATTTAGGTGAAAATCCTTCTGCGGACGGTTAAAAGCAGGTTTATGAGGGGCGCAGGAGATTTATCCCTCACGCCCATTGACAGCAGCTTAAAACAGCAGTAAATTCAATGCTTTTTCGACTCTAATTGTCCGCATGCCAGCCGCCTTTTCCGGTCGCTGTCCGTTTTCTGCCGGCGGTGAACCTTCGTCGCACAGGACTTGCAGTATTTGGCCCGGTTAGAACCGGGGCGGAACGGCTGCCCGCAGACGGAACAGCATTTTAACTCATCCCGGAATAAGAGCACCGTTTCCAGGGACTTGTCCAGCGGCAGGACAGCAGAGCGGAACCATTTGCAGAGAAGCGAATAGGATATACTCTGGACACATACACATTCCTCACCATTATCCAATGCGATACAGTTACCGTTGTCATAGTTACAGCATTCATGCACCAGTTTCCGCATCCGGCGGTACTGTCGATAGTCCATGACCGGAATCTTTTTATGGATAGTAACACCTCCTTCCATACGAAAAAATATCCCTCTACTATTCAGTACATTTTTAGGGCAAATTGTGGGGGGCAGCTTGAAAAATTCACAAAAAATTCACATTTGAAGCATATGAACACTCCCTACAGAACAAAATTCCCTCTATATATCCGTTCATTTTCTCCTCAAAAATTGCCGTCTGTGTTTAGTTATTTACAAAAAATCCGCCGCAGGTTTTCCTGCAACGGTTTTTATGGACTTGGCTGGTATTCAAATTTATATCCGACACCAGCAACGCTTTTGATATAATCGGACACATCCGGCGAGATTTTCAGTTTCTTCCGCATATTGCTGATATGGTTGTTGACAGCTTTTCGTGAGTAGTAAGAATAATCCTCATTCCACACAAAATCAATAATCATCTCATAGGTGAACACCCGCTTTGGATTTCGAATCAGCAATGCCAGTATATCAAACTCCTTAGTTGTCAGATTGACAGTCTGATCCTGAACTCGTACAAGCCTTTGCTCCAGGCATACGTACAGGTTGCCCTCCTGAAATTCAGTTAATGATGGATTGTTGCTACGAAGGTATGAAGGAAAATGTGGAACACAGTTTCCCTCATATTCCCGGACAAATTCAGTCAGTTCTTTTTTTCTTCCAGCATTAAGAACCACAAATAACTTCTCACCAATCTGTCTGCCGGATTCGGATATATCTAATACAACTAATTTCCCATGTTACCCCCCTCCTGTTCATTCTGAATATTTCGTTGCTTACCCTCTAATTTCCTGCGACCTGCAAGTCACCTTTCTTCAATCGAAAGATAACATCTGCTTGCTTTGCAAGCTCATTGGAGTGCGTGACGATAACCACGCATTTATTCATCTGATGGGCACATTCTTTCAAAATTGCCGTGATTTCTGCTGCTGTATCTTCATCAAGGTTGCCTGTCGGCTCATCGGCAAGGATGACCTTTGCATCAGAAGCTAACGCACGGGCAATCGCTACACGCTGTTGCTGACCGCCAGAAAGTTTCAGAACATTTCGTTTGCTTTCTTCTTCGGTCAGTCCCACCCGCTCTAAAATAGGCTGTGGCGGCAGTTTAGAAGTCAGAGCCACATTCTCTTTTGGTGTAAGATAATCAATCAGATTGTAGCTCTGGAAGATAAAGGCTACATTGTTTTTGCGGTGCGTGGCAAGACCTACGGTATCAATGTCTTGCCCTTCAAAAAGGATTTGCCCCTCAAGCGGACTGTCTAATCCACCAAGCAGGGAAAGCAGCGTTGTCTTTCCGCAGCCACTCGGTCCAAGTATGGCGTACATTTTCCCTGCGTCCAATTCAGCACTCACGCCTTTTAACACATTTCGCTTGTTATCATAGGAGTAGCGAACTCCTTTTATCTCCATAATATTCATCGCTTTCTACCTCCTTAGCTCATCTTTGAAAGAATATCTCTCGGCTTCAAACGGAACACCGTCCACGATGCAAGTACCACCGAGGCGGCAATAATGGCAATACCGATAAGGTATAGAGGCAATAGATACGCCGCTGAAATTTCAACATGAAGCGTTGCTGCACCTGTTGTTACTCTGGACACCAGAAATTCACTTGCTTTTCCTGCAATCAGACCGCCAAAGAAAACAGAAGTTGCAAAGGCGACAATCGCTACAGTCACCGTTTCCACAAAAAATTGTCCGATAATGCCCGTCTTGCTCTTACCAATAGACAGGTAAACGCCAATCTCTTTTTTACGCCCTCTAATCCAAAGAGTTAAAAGAAGTGTCAGCACAAGAGAGCTTACAACGATGATAATCACGAGGATAGTGCTTACTAAGCCCTGCAAGGTTTCAAGAGGTGCTTGTACGACCTCATATTCATCCGTATCAATGCTTAGTTTCAAGGATTTCCCACGAAGCTCTGGCAGGTCCTTTACTTTATCATAGACATTCTGGATGCTTACAGGGTCTTCCACATAAATATCAATCTGTGTATAACCGTCTATCTTACGACCAAAGTTTTCAAACATCGTCGTGTAGTCCACATAGCCGCAGTTTGCGGGTATATCCGATACAGAAAAACCGCCGTTCCCAGAAGTACCCTCCGTACCGTCAAAAATACCAATAATTTTAAGCTTCACATTACTGTCGGAGTCCAGACAGTACATTGTCATCACATCACCCACAGACAGCTTATTGTAATCCGCAAGCTCTTTTGAAATCATCACGACATACTTATCTTCGGGGGTGATGTGTCTGCCGTCCACAAGGCTGTACTTTCCGCTTTCAAAATCAGAGCTTTTTTCAGAGGAAAGAGCTGCCGTATACGCAGACGACTCTCCATAAGGGGTATAGCTCAAATTAAATGCCGCAGGTAAATATTGAAAGTCCACGCCTGCTCCCCAAAATCCTCTCGGATTGTCAGAATTATAATCTACAACGCCGTCCACCTTTGAAATGGCATCTAAAATCTCTGGGGTAATGTAATCGCCATTATAGGTATAGGTCATCCCGTATCCGTCTTGGCTCGAATCGTATTGGTTGGTAGGGTCAATTTCCAAAAATAATTTACCGCCGATAGCTGTCTGCACATCCGCAGTCGCACCCTCGGATGCATCACGGATTGCCAGACCTGTCAAAAAAAAGGTTGAAATAATCGCCAATACCAAGAACAAAATCAATGTCTTTGCTTTCTGCCGAAAGCAGTAAAGAAAAGCTCTCTTTACAAAATTCATTACGCATATCCTCCTTAGCTCATTTTTGTCAGTATCTCTCTTGGTTTCAGCTTCAAGATAGAAGCCGATGAGAGCAGTACGGAAAGCACAACTACGATAAGCTGGCATCCATATATCAGCAGGGTTTTTCCAATACCCAGAGTGAGATAGCTGTCCATACTCACTGCATCACTCATTCCATTCTGTAATGCCGCAGCGTTGATGAGATTAGGATGAAAATCCGCAAGCAGATGATTACCTAAGTTATGGCTTATTCCAAAGCTCGCAGCATAAGAAAACAGAAATGCGATGGCAGCTACACTCAATACTTCTAACAGAAACTGTTTTATGATTTCCCCTTTCGGGATACCTGCTCCTAAAAGGATGCCTGCTTCTGGTATGCGGCCTCTGATACGCAAAGTTAAAATCAAGGTCAAAATAGCGGCACTCACGATGGAAACACACACCAACAAGATTTTTATTAAATCCCCTAAAGAAGTAAGACCATCGGAAATTTTGGAATACTGAAAATCATTCGTGCGGATAAAATGCATTTTCCAATCAATTTCTTCTATCTGCTGCACTTTGGATACAATTTCATCAAGTGTCTTTGGGTCAGTCACATAAAAACCGACCTCGCCTGTATAAACAGACGGTTCGCTTGCAGCAAGCTGTGTCAAAACATCAATACTTGCGTAAATACGATTTTCTTGTCTGCCAGCGGTTGCTGTTACATTCGCATCCGCTTCCAGAATATCGTATATTCCTACAATCGTTACAACTGTCTCTTTTCTTTCCCCAGACCACACATCAATGTACTCGCCGTCAGCTTCTCCAAGCTCGGACGATGACAGGACAATCTTATCCCCAACAGACAAGCCATTCGCAGCAGCCACCTCAGAGCTTATCAAAATGGCATTTGTATCTGCTTCCGTAATATGTCTGCCTGCGGCAAGAGCCAGTACCTCGTCTACAAAATCTGTTTCCAATGCAGAGTAGCAAAGTGCTGTAACTGCTCCCATATTGTTATCCTCAGTGTGTTTCTCTCCGCGAATAAAGGCAATGGGATTGCCTTTGGTAAGCAGTTCGCCTTTGGCATATCCATAATTGATAGGATTGTGGTATGCAATATCGCCACAACTTTGTATCTGCTTTATCTCATTATCAGTAATACGGATATGGTTTTCCGTAACTGTCATTTCGCCGTTTTCATCTGATACGACGCCTGTACTTGCCCTTAGATAAAAGGCAGCTCCTAAAGCTCCTCGAATGTCGCTCGCTAATTTCTCGGATGCGGTAAGAAGCGTAAAACAGGAAATGAGAAAGGTCGAAACGACCATTATGAGCAGAAAGATACTGATGGCATTTCCTTTTTTGCGGAGCAGATACAGACCTGCCCGCTTTTTATAATCCATTTAGGCAACATCTCCTTTCTGCTGACAATCATATCTTTTTTTGATTAGTTTTTGGTTAGCATTTGGTATGCGTTTCATTCGTTTTTAGAGATGCAAAAGAGCCGCCAGATAACTGACGGCTTCCTTAGAAGATGATTTTAATTTAATTTCAGATAAAACGCAACACCTTTGTCGGTATTCATGATTTGGTATCCCATTTGGTGCAGGTCAAGAATAGTCTTTACAATGTATAAACCCAGACCGCTTCCGCCTGTGGCTTTGCTGCGGGATTTGTCCGCCCTATAAAACGGCGTAAACATATTTTCCAAATTATCCTCGTCTAAAAATACGCCTGTATTTTCTACAACCAAAATGTGCGTATCCGTGTCATAATCTGCATAAACCTTAGCATCTGCGTTAGAGTGACGGATGGCGTTGCCAATGATGTTGGATAACGCCTTACCGAACAGGTTGCGGTTGACTGACACACTTATATCTTCGGAGATATTCTGAAAAATAGCAATGTCTTTTTCAGTCGCCAAAGGCTGCAACTCTGTAACTACTTTACTTACCATATCAGCTAAAGAAAGTGTTTCCAAAGAGCTGCCGATGTTCATTGTTTCCATTTTGGTAATAGATAGTATCTCTTTCACTAAGTATTCGATGTCCTCGGCAGATTTTAGTGCCTGCGGCAGATATTTGTCGTGGTTCTGGTAATCCCCGAAACCTAATATCATATTCTCAAGCTGACCTTTCAGAATAGTCAACGGTGTTTTCAGCTCGTGGGAAACAGCCGCAAAAAAATTCCTATGCTGTTCCTCCAACCTTTGAAATTTCTTAACATCTTTGGTTAGCTGCTGATTTGCCGTTTCCAATTCTTCCATTGTACTTTGCAGCCTTGCCGCCATTGTATTCAGACTGGAAGAAAGTACACCGATTTCGTCCCCTCTGTCTGTATCACACCTCCAAGTCATATCAAGCTCGGTCATTCGCTTGGAAATCTGACTGATTTTTGCAATCGGTACAACAATCACTCGGCTGCAAATGAAAGCACTTAGAGCAGAGAGAAGCAGAATAACCGTCAATACCAACGGAATAAAACGGAGCAGTAGACTGAATAGTTCGCTTGCCGTTTTGGAAAGGGAGATAACGGAAAGCGTGTAGATTGCTTTATCTTCGGCAAAGGTCACATTGGTTGTGTAGGTTTGTGCCGTTGACAGGTCATCGACGATAGCTTCAAAATCTCCGAAAGTAACACTATTCTTTTCGTTTCCCAACACAGCTACAGCATTGTTCTCAATACAGAAATTCGTAATCAGCGTCGTTCCATCCTCATAGCTTTTGTTTTCCAGAGCAGAGAACAACGCTCCCGCATTGGTTTCAAACTGTTTGCTGCCTGTGAGCTGATAGCTCTGTGGAACAAATACAAGAACGATGCCATATATCAAAATGCTACACAAAGTCAATGCGGTAAATACCCACAGGAACACTTTTGTACTTAGAGAGTTACTGATTTTCTTTCGCAATTTTGTATCCCACCCCTCTGACAGTTTCAATATAATCTACACCTAACTTTTTCCTCAGATTCATAATGTGGAAGTTGACACTTTTTTCCTCGCCGATAAATTCATATCCCCACACAAGGTTGAGCAGCTCATCTCTTGTGAATACTCGTCCTTGATTTTTAAGGAACAAGAGTAAAATATCAAACTCGGATTGCGTAAGAATGACCTCTGCACCTGCTACAAGAACTTGCCTTTGCTTGGCACTTATCTGAAGTTCCTTATATCGGATAATGTCTGTACCCATATCCGTTGTTTCTGTTCTTCTAAGCAATGCTTCCACACGCTTTAGTACCAGTTTGATAGAAAAGGGCTTTGTGATATAGTCATCTGCCAATAAATCAAAACCTTTTATCTGGTCATCCTCTGTATCAAGGGCAGTCAAAAGGATAATTGGGGTCTGTGCTTCTTGTCGTACCATTTCGCAAACAGCATATCCGTTGATTTTCGGCAGCATAATATCCAAAAGGATAAGGTCTATGTGGTGGGTATGAAAAGCATTGATACCCTCCAGACCATCCGATGCAGTCACAACTTCATAGCCGCAGGCTCTAAGCGGCTCGGCTAAGATATTTTGTATTGCTATTTCATCTTCAATAATCAGTATTGTTTTTGCCATATCTGAAACCTCCAATCTGATTATACTAAGGCTTGATTAGTTTTTGATTAGATTTTTCGATTTTCTTATTATAGACATTTAAATGAATAATAGCAATAGATTTTACAATTAGCGGTTAACAGGAATTCGCGATACAGTTCGCAAGCAATGCAATCTTCCGTAAGATTGCGTATTTAGCAGAAATCCCGTCCCCGGAATTTCTGCTAAATGCTTGTTGGTGACATGTCCCCCAACCCCTGAGATCATCATCTGCGGTGATGGCTGTGCGTTCCGTTGGAACGCTGAAAATCAAAAACTAAATAGAAAGACAAAAGAAAACTGCTATGCAATCGGATAACCCTTTTGCATAGCAGTTATTCTTTTTCCGTTTACCTGGCATTCGTCACAAATTTTGCAATATTTCCTTATGGACTACCGCCATTTGGCGGCTCTCTTTTTTTGTTTGATTGGGGCTGAATGGCGCGACTCTTTCTTATGCCAGCTCCCGCTTTCTTTTTCGGCGCTTATAGACCACAATGGCAATGTACAGGGCCAAAAAGCCCAGGATAATGGCCACCAGCACCGCCGACTCTCCTGGGCCGCCCATCTTTACCTCTGCCCAAAGGGTGTCCACCAGGCGGGCGGTGTCCTCCGGCAGGTTTACAAACACCTGGGTGCGGTTTAGGGTCTCCTGGCTGGGGTAGTACATGGGGCTTTCGATTACCTCTGGGTCCAAGTACTCCTTGGCAGCGGTTTCTGGGGTGGAGTAGCCCACATAGTCCATGTTGGCCCCCGCGATTTCTGGGTCGCACAAAAAATTAATGTACGCCTCGGCCTCTGCTTTATGGCTGGCGGTTTTAGGCACGCAGGCAGCGTCCACAAAAAAGTTGGTGCCCTCTTCTGGCACGGCAAAGGCAATGTTTTCGCTGTTTTCCACCAGAATGGCCGCGTCCCCGGCATAGTAGGGGGCCAGCCAGGCCTCGCCGTTTTCCATTTTGTCAAAAATCTGGTCCATTACATAGGCCTGCACCAGGGGCTTTTGCTCCTTTAAAAGGGCGGCGGCCTGGCGCCACTGGGCCGGGTCTGCGGTGTTCACGTCTTGTCCCAGCAGGAACTGGGCAATGGCGAAGGAGTCCCGGGGATTGTCAAACATCAGAATTTTCCCCGCGTACTGGGCGTCCCACAGGCTTTGCCAGCTGGTGACCTCTTCTACAAAGTCTGTGTTGTAAAAAATGCCCACCACGCCCCAGGTATAGGGCACAGAGTAGAGGTTCTGGGGGTCATAGTCCGGGTTTTTAAACGGCTGGTCCACGTACTGAAAGTTGGGAATATTGGAAAAGTCCAGGGGGGCCAGCATATCCTCGGCAATGAGTTTAGAGATCATATAGTCCGAGGGGATGATTACGTCATAGTCCGCGCCGCCTCCGGCCAGCTTGGAATAGAGAGATTCGTTGCTGTCAAAGGTGGTGTAGTTCACCTGGATGCCGGTGCGCCGGGTGAACTCGGCGTTCACGTCCATAGAGCCGTCGGTGCCGTTGGCAATGTATTCGCCCCAGTTGTACACGTTCAGGGTGACGTTTTCCGCCGCTGCCGCCCAGGGGGAGAGCAGGGCGGAGGCCAGGACGGCCAGGAGGAAAAGAAGAAATTTTTTCATTTTTTGGTATCGAAATCCTTTCCTGTTAGAATGGAGAGATAAGAGTAGCGGGCTTTATTCTTCCAGGGCCTTTTCGGCCTTACGCACCTTTTCGGTGCGCACATTTACCACAATCAGCAGGGCCATTACCGCGGCGAACAGCACGGTGGACAGGGCGTTGATCTCCGGGCTCACCCGCTTGCGGGTCATGGAGTAAATATAGATGGGCAGGGTCTGGGTGGTGCCGCTGGTAAAGTAGCTGATGACAAAGTCGTCGATGGACAGGGTAAAAGCCATGATCATGCCTGTGACAATGCCGGGCATAATCTCTGGCAGCACCACCTTGAAGAAAGCCTTTACCGGCGGGCAGCCCAGGTCTTGGGCCGCCTCATACAGGGCGGGGTCCATTTGCCGCAGCTTGGGCAGCACCGAGAGAATCACATAGGGCAGGCAAAAGGTGATATGCGCGCCAATCAGGGACAGCATTCCCAGGCTGCGCCCCCCTACCAGGCCCACCGCGAACACAAACAGAAGCATAAGGGACACGCCGGTGACAATCTCCGGGTTCACCATGGGGAAGTTGGTGATGTTCATCATCACCCGCTTGGGCAGGCGCTTCATGGAGTTAATGCCAATGGCCGCTATGGTGCCCAGCACGGTAGAGGCCGCGGCCGCAGCCACCGCGATGACAAGGGTGTTCCGCAGGGCCTCCAGAATCAGCCGGTCCTCAAAGAGCTTTTCGTACCACTTCAGGGAAAAGCCGCTCCACACCGTGCGGCTGGCGGTCTCGGTATCGTTAAAGGAGAACACAATCAGCACCAGGATGGGGGCGTACAGAAACAGAAAAATCAAAAAGGTATAGATCCGGGCCACCGCTTTGCTCATAGCAGCATACCTCCTCCCGCGTTATCCTCTCCCTCGTCAAACTGATTCATAATGCCCATACAGATGAGGATAATCACCATCAGTACCAGGGAGATGGCAGAGCCCAGGTTGGGGTTGTAGGCGCTGCCCAAAAACTGCATGTCGATCAGGTCACCGATGAGCAGGTTGCCGCCGCCGCCCAGCATCTTCGAGATGATAAAGGTGCTCACCGCTGGCACAAAGACCATGGTGACCCCGCTGATAATGCCCGGCATGCTCATGGGCACCACCACCTTGAGGAACACCTTGCGGTGGTTCGCCCCCAGGTCCTGGGCGGCCTCGATGACGCTGGGGTCAATCTTTGTCAGCACAGAGTACAGGGGCAGGATCATATAGGGAATATAGTTGTACACCATGCCCAGCACCACGGCCCCGGCGGTGTTAATCATATGCACCCGGGGCAGGCCCAGGGCCGAGAGCAGGCTGTTAATCAGCCCGTTGTCCTCCAAAAGGGTCATCCAGGCATAGGTGCGCAGCAAAAAATTCATCCACATGGGCAGCATGACCAGCATGACCATAACGCTTTGGCGCTTGGCGGGCATATGGGAGATAATATAGGCCAGGGGGTAGCCAAGGACAAGAGAGAGGGCCGTGGCAATGGCCCCCAGCCAGATGGAGCGCAGGAATACGTTGGAGTACTGGCCCACGCTAAGAATATGCTCCAGGGTAAAGGCGCCGGACTTGTCGGTAAAGGCGAACCAGGCCACCAGCAGCATAGGCAGGATGATGAAGATGGTCATCCACACCGTGTAGGGGGCGCAGAGAAGCTTAGAGTTGGTTTTCATCGCTGTCCTCCTCCAGGCTCCCGCCAGCCATCCTATCCTCCTCCAGCTCGTCGGAGAAGGTGCTGTAGTCGCCAAACATGCCCGAGTACTCGGACTTCGACATAACGTGGATGTCGTCCGGGGTTAGGGACAGGCCAATGCGGTCCCCCACCCCGCAATAGTCCGTGGACTGTATCATCCACTTAAAGCCAGCCACGTCCACAATAATCTCATAGTGCACGCCTTTAAAGGTAACGGCCGTCACCTCGCCTGTAATGTGGGTGGAGTCCGCCGCTACCACGTCGATGTCCTCTGGCCGGATGACCACGTCCACCGAGGTGTTCTGGCCAAAGCCTTTGTCCAGGCACCGGAACTTATGCCCTGCAAAGCGTACCAGGTAGTCCTCCAGCATCAGGCCGTCCAGGATATTGGACTCGCCGATAAAGTCCGCCACAAAGGCGTTCTCAGGCTCGTTGTAGATGTCTGTTGGGCTGCCGATTTGCTGGATCACGCCCCCGTCCATTACCACCACCCGGTCCGACATGGAAAGGGCTTCCTCCTGGTCGTGGGTGACGAACACAAAGGTAATGCCTGTCTGCTGCTGAATCTTCTTCAGCTCTACCTGCATGTCCTTGCGCAGCTTTAGGTCCAGGGCGGAGAGGGGCTCGTCCAGCAGCAGTACCTTGGGCTCGTTGGCCAGGGCCCGGGCCATGGCCACCCGCTGCTGCTGTCCGCCAGAAAGCTGCCCCACCCCCCGGTGGGCGTAGCCAGAAAGGTTCACCATGCGCAGCATCTCGTGCACAGTGGCCTTTACCTCTTTTTCGCTTTTCCCCTTTAGCCGCATGCCAAAGGCAATGTTGTCGTACACGTTCAGGTGGGGGAAGAGGGCGTACTTTTGAAAGATGGTGTTTACCTCCCGCTTGTGGGGGGGCAGGGCGGTGATGTTTTCGCCATTAAAAAAGACCTCGCCAGAATCGGGCCGGATAAAGCCCCCGATGGTGCGCAGCACGGTGGTCTTTCCACAGCCGGAGGGGCCCAAAAGGGTGACGAACTCTCCGTCGCGAATGTCCAGGCTAAAGCCCGAGAGCACCTGCTCGCCATCGTAAGAAACAGCGATGTCTTTCAGCGAAATGATAGAATTTTCCATAGGGCAATGCGTCTCCTTTGCGGCCAGCGCGGCGTGCCACAAAACCGCCGCGCTGGAAAATTAGTTGCGTGTCTTTCGTTATTCACAACATAACCCAGCCTGACGCCAAGGGAAAAAACACCCCCACAGCTGCCTCCCGCAAAGGATTTAAGGTCCCCCGGCTATTGCCGGGATAGGCCGGAGCAGCTTTCCGCCAGGCCGCTTTTAAGCCGCGCGCCTCCTGCACGCGCAGCCGTTTTCAGATGCAAACGCAATGTACATACTATACAGAGAAAGTAGAATTTTGTCAAGAAAAAGATATGGGCGGGCGCCCGGGGGCTTGCCTAAAAACTCCCGCTTTGCATTGCAGGATGGAAAAATTTATGATATAATGGATTTTAACGAACACCAGGAGAAGTCCTGAAACGCGAAGGGTTTCTCTTTTGCTGGGCAAAAGCACCGGCTTTCTCTAAAGTCAATGGTTCTATGGTAAAGTATAGGTGCAAAACCTCTTTTTCTTTCTCTTGTCCATCATTTCCCCTTGGAGGTAAATATATGTCTAAACCAACCACGTCCTGGCGGGACAATTATTTTCTCAAGGCCTTTTTCTTGGGCCTGGGTCTGTCGTTTTTGGTTTTTCTCCCCTTTATTTTTGTGGACGGCGGCCGGTTCCTGTTTTACGGAGACTTTAATGTACAGCAGGTTCCCTTTTACCGGCTGGCCCACGACGCGGTGCGCTCTGGCAATTTGGGTTGGAACCACCTGACGGACCTGGGGGCAAATTTCATTGGCTCCTACTCCTTCTATCTGCTGGGCAGCCCCTTTTTCTGGCTGACCATCCCCTTCCCCTCGGAATGGATCCAGTTTCTCATGGGCCCCCTGCTGGTGCTGAAGTTTGCCTGTGCCACCCTAACGGCCTATGTCTACATCCACCGGTATACAAAGTCCGGGGACACGGCCCTGATCGGCGGAGTGCTGTACGCTTTTTCTGGGTTTTCTATCTATAATATTTTCTTCAACCATTTTCACGAGGCCATTGTGTTCTTTCCCCTGCTGCTGGCCGCTTTGGATGAGTATATGGCCACGCGCCGCCGGGGGCTGTTTGCCCTGGCGGTGTTTGCCAGCTGCCTGGTAAACTACTACTTCTTTGTGGGCCAGGTCACCTTTTGCATAATCTACTTTTTTCTGCGGCTAATCTGCCGCAGCTGGCGCATTTCCTTTAAGGACTTTCTCTTTTTGGCCCTGGAGGCCCTGCTGGGGGTGGGGCTCTCGTGTCTTTTGCTGGTCCCCTCTGTGCTGGCCGTGGTGCAGAACAACCGGGTGGACAACTTCCTCTCTGGCTGGAATGCGGTGCTGTATAACCGCAACCAGCGCTACCTGCATATTATTGAGTGCTTCTTCTTCCCCCCGGACCTGCCCGCCCGGCCCAACTTTACCCCGGACAGCGAGTCCAAGTGGTCCTCTCTGGGGGCCTGGCTGCCTTTGTTCAGCATGACCGGGGTTATTGGCTGGCTACAGCTGCGGCACAGGCACTGGCTGAAAAAGATGCTGTGGATTCTCTTGGCCATGGCCCTGGTGCCTTTCCTTAACTCCTCCTTCCAGATGATGAACAGCGCCTTTTACGCCCGGTGGTACTATATGCTGACCCTGATGATGAGCCTTGCCACTGTGATGGCCCTGGAAAACCAGCGGGTGGACTGGCGGCGGTCCATTACCTGGACCCTGACGATTACCGTGGCCATTGCGGCTGTAATCGGCTTTATGCCTGTGGTAGAGACCGAGGACGGAGAAACCACCGTGGCCATGGGCCTGGAGCAGTACCCCACCCGTTTTTGGAGCTATGTGGCCATTTCCCTGATCTGCCTGGGGATGCTGGTGTATATCTTCCTGTTCTGCCGGAGCAGCCGCCGGGTGTTCCGCCGGGTGACCATGGGCTGCCTCTCGGCAGTGTCGGTGCTGTACGCCATCTTCTTTATCGCCTTGGGCAAAACCCAGAGCGACTATACCTGGGACCACATTATACCCTACCAGCTGAACGGCGGCGCGGCCATCGACCTGCCGGATCTTCAGCAATGCCGTTCGGACTTTTACGAGTCTTTGGACAACGCGGCCATGTTCTGGCAAATTCCCTCTATTCAGGCCTTTCACAGCATTGTGCCCGGGTCTGTGATGGAGTTCTACGACTCTATTGGCGTAAAGCGGGACGTGGCCTCTAGACCAAAGGTGAGCCACTATGCCCTGCGGGGCCTGACCAGTGTGCGCTGGCTGTTTGACGATGACAGGGACCGGGACTTTTTTGCCGGGGAGGATTCCAGCGAACCCGCTATGCCCGGCTGGGCCTACTATGGCAATGCCAACGGCTATGACATCTGGGAAAACGAGTACTATGTCCCCATGGGTTTTTCCTATGACTATTATTTAACCCGCAGCGAGTACGAGACCCTGGGCAAGGGCAGCGACACCACCTGCGGAGCCCGTGAGCTCTCTATGCTGCGGGCCGTGGTGCTGGAGGACCAAGAGGCTGTGCGGATTGCCGAGGCCATGGGTTTGACCCATCTTTCTGGCGACATGCGGAGCTTTACCGAAGCAGGCTACCTAAAGGATTGCCAGGACCGGGCCGCCACCGCCTGTCATGAGTTCCGCTATACCCAGACCGGATTTGAGGCCAAAATGGACACCCCCCAAAGGGACCGGCTGGTGTTTTTCAGCGTACCCTATGAGCCGGGCTGGAGTGCCCAGGTGAACGGCCAGCCCGCCGAGATCCTTCGGGTGAACGTGGGCTTTATGGCAGTGAAGGTGCCCGCCCAGGGCCCTGCCGCCCATATTGAGTTCACCTATTCCACCCCAGGGCTGGGGCTGGGGGCGCTGGTCTCCCTGGGGGCGCTGATTCTGCTCATTGCCTATCTGACCCTTGGGAAGCGGATGAACAACTTTGCCCCAGAGCCAAAAGTTTATCCCAAGGTTATGCGGGTGGCCCGGTTTGCGGACTATGAGAAGCGCCGGAGGGCCCGGTTCTCCCGGCCGGGCGCCCTGCGCCTGCCAAGCCGCAGAGAAGCAGCCGTGCCCCCCGAGGACCCGCCGGAGCCAAAGGCCGCATTGACAGAAAAAGAGGAAGAGAGCGCGCCTGCCCGCCGGGAGCCACCCGCCCCCCGGCACGACCGGCTTCAGCCCCGGCCTTGGCCGGAGAAAAAGGAAGAGGCGGAAGAAAAGGAAGAGGAACCGGAAGAAACTAACTGAAAGGATGTGCCGCTATGAACCCCACCGTCTATTTTGTCATTCCCTGCTATAACGAGGAAGAGGTCCTGCCCGAAACCGTTCGCCGCCTTTCTGCCAAGCTGGACGCCATGCGCCAGCAGGGCCTGGCCAATGCGCAAAGCCGGATGCTGCTGGTGGATGACGGAAGCCGGGACAAGACCTGGCAGCTGATTACCCGGTTGAACCAGGAGAATATGTATGTGGAGGGGGTTAAGCTGGCCCACAACCGGGGCCACCAGAACGCCCTGCTGTGTGGCCTGATGACCGCCATGGACAGTTGCGACTGCGCCATTAGCCTGGACGCGGACTTACAGGACGACGTGGACGCTCTGGACCAGTTTGTACATAAATATCTGGAGGGCTGCGACGTGGTGTACGGTGTGCGCAACAAGCGGGACACGGACACCTGGTTTAAACGCACCACTGCCGAGGGCTTTTACAAGGTGATGAAGCTTTTGGGGGTGGACGTGGTCTTTAACCATGCGGACTACCGGCTGATGAGCAAAAGGGCCCTGGAGGGGCTCTCCGAGTACAAAGAGGTCAACCTGTTCCTGCGGGGGCTGGTGCCCCTCATCGGTTACCGCAGCGACTATGTGTATTATGACCGCCATGAGCGTTTTGCGGGAGAGTCCAAGTATCCGCTGAAAAAAATGATCTCCTTTGCTCTGGACGGTATCACCAGCTTTAGTGTAAAGCCCCTAAAGCTGATCTCCAACTTTGGAATTCTTCTTTCTGTCCTAAGCGTATTTGGGCTTTTGTACGCTCTGGTTTCATACTTTGCCGGATGGGCTGTGTCTGGGTGGACGGCCATTGTGTGCTCCATTTGGCTTTTGGGCGGCTTACAGATGCTGTGCCTGGGAGTGGTAGGGGGCTATATTGGCAAAATTTACAGCGAAGTAAAGGCCCGGCCCCGGTACCGGGTGGAGGAGCACCTGAAAAACCAGAAGGATAAACAGGGCTAGGCCACAAAAAACAGGGACCCCAGATGAGAGGGTCCCTGTTTAGCTTTCGGGCTGTTATTTCTTGGCAGTCTTGCGGGTGGTGCGGGCCGCGGGCTTCTTGGCAGGGGCCTTTTTGGTCACTGTCTTGCTCTTAGCGGCGTCAGCGGACGTCTTGGACTCGGCGTCAGCCGACGTCTTAGACTCGGCGTCAGCCGACGTCTTAGACTCGGCGTCAGCGGACGTCTTAGACTCGGCGTCAGCGGACGTCTTGGACTCGGCGTCAGCGGACGTCTTAGACTCGGCGTCAGCCGATGTCTTGGACTCGGCGTCAGCGGACGTCTTAGACTCGGCGTCAGCCGATGTCTTAGGCTCGGCGTCAGCCGATGTCTTAGGCTCGGCGTCAGCCGATGTCTTAGACTCGGCGTCAGCCGATGTCTTAGACTCGGCGTCAGCCGATGTCTTAGGCTCGGCTTTTGCCGCAGCCTTTTTTTCCGCCTTGGCTTTCAGGGCGGCGGGGTCCACCAGTTTCCACTGCTGGCCCAAGCCGTCCACATCGTCCCAGATTTGCGCGGGCGCTCCGTCGTCCTCCCGCATATCCACAATATCCAGAACCTTGCCGGACTGTATGTTCAAGATCTTTTTGTACGTGGGAGTAACCTTTACCAGCTGCCACAGCTGGCTTTCGCCGCCCACGTCCTCCCAGGCCTGGGCCCAGGCGCCGGCCTCGGTGGCGCCGTGCATCACGTCCAGTACCTTGGCGTTTTGCTTGTTTACAAACTTTACCACCGCGCCGGTTTTCACCAGCTGCCACAGCTGAACGTCGCTGCCGTTGGGCTCGCACTGGGTCACGGGCAGGCCGTTGTCCAGGCCGGTGGTTTGCAGGGCTTTGCCGGTCCTGCGGTTGACTATCATCAGTTCTTCCATCTTCTCCTTAGCTGCCATCAAAAAAACTTCCTTTCAAACGGGGAGGCCGCCGCCCCCTGCACAGGTGTATTTTTTCTACGAGTGTCCCGCCGGGCGCGAATTCCGGAGGGAGTTTTAACTGGGTTACAAGATAATTATAGCCGCTAACAAAAATAATGTCAAATGCAAAACCCTGCCGCAGCCCGGCGTTTTTTCCCGAAGTGCCGGGATTTACGGGGCTTTTGGCAGAATTTGGTTGAGAATTTTAGCCAATATGGGCAGTTCTTTCAAAGGCTGGGAGATGAAATTCGTAAAAAAATAAAATTGTAAATTTTGCCTTTGTACCCTTGGAAAACCGGCGTTTTAGGTGTATACTTATGGATATAATTGGTGTTTTTGCCGGTTTTGCGTCTTTAGGGGCGGGCACGGCTGTTTCTGTGCGCAGCTCTGTCCGGTTTGCTGGGTTTTAGCCCACGGCTTAGCCAGCGGCGGGACGGCTCCTCCTTTTTGGCGGGGCGGTTTTGCTGTGGACGGGGCGGACCCCGCCGTCCTTTATGGCTTGCTGTTTGAATCTTCAGGAATTTTCATACAGCCGCTTGACTGTTCTATTTTGACTGGCTCTTTAGCGTGTATTATACTTAGTCTATAAAATTCTCTCTAGTATGAAAGGAGCTGCTTGCCGTTATGCCTCTCCAAAAGCAACCCCCAGCCTCTCCGGCCCCCCAGACCCGGGGACCCGAGCGTTTTTATCCCAACCCTAGCGAGGGCCTTTCGCCCCAGCAGGTAGCCCGGCGCATGGCCCAGGGCCTGCACAACGGTGATTCGGGCATAAAGAGCAAAACCGAGGGGCAGATTATCCGAGAAAACGTGTTCACCTTTTTTAACCTGCTGAACTTCGCCCTGGCCCTGGCCGTAATTTTGGTGGGTTCGCCCCGCAGCGCCCTGTTTATGGGGGTGATTTTTTCCAATATTATCATCGGCTCTTTTCAGGGCATTCGCGCCAAGCACACCATTGACAAGCTTTCCCTGATCTCTTCTCCCAAGGCCACGGTGATGCGGGCAAGCCGGCAGTTTACCGTGCAGGTGGAGGATGTGGTGTTGGACGACATTCTGCTGCTCTCCTCCGGGGGGCAGATCTGCGCCGACGCTACGGTGGTGGCCGGCGAGTGCGAAGTGAACGAGTCTTTGCTCACCGGCGAGGCGGACCCCATTTTAAAGCGACCCGGAGACCCGCTGCTTTCCGGCAGTTTTATTGTCAGCGGGAACTGCTCGGCCCAGGTGGAACACGTGGGAGCCGAAAGCTATGCCAATAAGATTGCCGGGGACGCCAAGTACATGAAAAAGCGCAACTCGGAGATTATGAATTCCATTGACTTTATTGTAAAGATCATTGGCTTTGCCATTCTGCCCATTGGCGGGCTGCTGTTCTGGAAGCAGTTCTTTGTGCTGGGAGACACCTTCCAGGCCTCGGTAGTCAGTACCGCCGCCGCCATGGTGGGCATGATTCCCGAGGGCCTGGTGCTGCTCATCAGTCTGGCTTTTGCGGTGAGCGTTATCAAGCTCTCTACCCACAAGACCCTGGTCCAGGATATGTACTGCGTAGAGACCCTGGCCCGGGTGGACACCCTTTGTCTGGACAAGACCGGCACCATTACAGAGGGCAGCATGCAGGTGGACGCTCTAGAGCCCTTTGAGGGCTTTACGAAGGAGGAGATGGAAGAAGCCCTAACCGCCCTAGTAAACACGCTTTCGGACAACAACCCCACCTTTATGGCCCTAAAAGACTACCTGCCGGAACACACCCTGTGGAAAGCGGGGGAGGCGGTGCCCTTTTCCTCTGCCAGAAAGTGGAGCGGGGTCTACTTTCCGGGCCGGGGCAGCTATGTGATGGGGGCTGGGGAGTTCATCCTGGGGCGGGCCTTTGGGGCTATCAAGGAAAAGGTAGAGGGCTGCTCCCAAAACGGCCAGCGGGTGCTGCTTTTGGCCCGGGCCCAGGGGCCCTTTGAGGACAAGAGCCTGCCTGGGGGCCTGGTCAGCATGGGCCTGGTGCTCATTAGCGACAAGATACGCAAAGAGGCCCCCAGCACCCTGCGGTACTTTGCAGACCAAGGGGTGGACCTCAAGGTGATCTCGGGAGACAACGCGGTGACCGTGGCAAACATTGCCCGCAAGGCGGGACTGGAGCATGCGGACCGCTATGTAGACGCCACCACCCTGCGCACGGACGAGGACATTCGCCGGGCGGTAAAGGACTACGCGGTGTTTGGCCGGGTGACCCCCCAGCAGAAGCTGGCCTTTGTCAAGGCCCTGAAGGAGGACGGCCACACAGTGGCTATGACTGGCGACGGGGTCAACGACGTGCTGGCCCTAAAGGAGGCGGACTGCTCGGTGGCCATGGCCTCGGGCAGCGACGCGGCCCGCACGGTCTCCAACCTGGTGCTGCTGGACAGCAACTTTGCCTCCATGCCCGTGGTGGTTCAGGAGGGGCGGCGGTCTATCAACAACCTTCAGCGGTCCAGTTCCCTGTTTTTGGTCAAGACCATCTTCTCGGCCCTGATCGGCGTGCTCTTCATTTTTATCAACTACTCCTATCCCTTTGAGCCCATTCAGCAGACCCTTATCAGCTCCCTGACCATTGGCGTGCCCTCCTTTATTTTGGCCCTGGAGCCCAACAACGACCGGGTAAAGGGCAAGTTTATTTTCAACGTGATACGAATGTGCATCCCGGCGGCTTTGACCATGACAGCCAACATTGTGGTCTTGTGCACACTGACCGAGCCCCTGGGCCTGACCAGCGCCGAAGCCTCTACCATGGCGGTTATGACCACAGCTATGACGGGCTTTATTATGCTGTTTAAGGTTAGCGCCCCTTTCAACACCCTGCGGGGCCTGCTGTTTGGTGGGCTGCTAACGGCTTTTGTGCTGGCGTATCTGTTCTTTGGGCCGTTTTTTGCCCTGGTCAGCCTAACGCTGCCCATGCTCATTGCCCTTATGCCTCTGCTTTTGTTCTCTATTGTGTTTATGCTGGCGGCTTTGCACTTTGTAGACCATGTCATCGCCAATTCCCAAAGCCCTGTATACCTCTTTAGGGCCAAGCGGGGCCGGAAGGGGCGGCGTTAAAATAGTGTAGATTGAACAAGGATCAGCGTTCCAGGGCCTTTTGAAAGGCCGGGAGCGCTGGTTTTTTGCGGCAGCCTTTTCCTGCCCTGGGAAAGGGAGAAAGAAAGGTTGATAATTGGGAGAGGATATAGTATAATGCAAAGGAAAGTGCCCCCGGGTGTTTATGGAGCATATAGTAAGGATGTAAAAAGCCTTTTTTATGGCAATGCCGGCGGTACGGGTTCTTTTGCCAGAACGCTAGAGTCTGTTTTAAAATGGGAGAAACGCTGGATCTTTGCATAGAAATAAGTGGGTTCCAGGAAAGAACCGCAAGAAATGCTGGCGCCTTTCCAGGATTTTTGACGTCGAAGCCACCATTTCTGGGCAAAACAGACCCTGTTTCGGCGTTTTCAAACAGACTCTAGGGCTGGTTTGAAAATAAAGGGAGCGCCGGATTTTTGCTCAAAACAAGGCGGTTTCCAAGAGAAAACCACCAGGGGTTCGTGTCTCGGGAATGTTCGACACAGAAATCCGCCTGTATGGGGCATAAAGACGGTACTTCCGGTTTTTTAAACAAGGCCTAGCTTTCCACGGGTTGGACGCCCGGATTTTCTGCGGGTTCAAGGAAACAAGCGCGGGTGGTCTCGGGGGGCAACCTCTTTTGTCGTGGAAACCGCCGAAATCCACCGAAAAGACGGGCACGATTATTTCTATAGACAGGATCCAAATACGAGTTTTTTTCCATGCCTTTCATAATCTTACCAGAAAAGAGCGTGATTCCCATGAGCAAAAAAATCAGTCTGGCCGTGCTTTTTGGCGGCCAGTCCTCTGAGCATGAGGTGTCCTTAATGTCCGCTAGGTCTATTCTGCAAAACCTGGACCCGGAAAAGTACGACGTGTACATGGTGGGTATTACAAAAGAGGGCCGCTGGCTGCTGTATGAGGGGCCGGCTTCCGGCCTGGAGGACGGCTCTTGGTTAAAGGGGACCCCAGCTTTTCTTGCGCCGGACCCCACGGTCCACGGCCTGGTGGTACTGCGGCAGGGCGAGGCCCAGGTTATCCGGCTGGACTGCGTTTTTCCGGCTCTCCACGGCAAAAACGGCGAGGACGGCACCGTACAGGGGCTATTCCAGCTTTCCGGGGTACCCTATGTGGGGTGTGATACCACTAGCTCCGCAGTGTGTATGGATAAGGCCGTGACCCACACCCAGCTGTCTGCGGCGGGTATTCCCCAGGCCCTGTACCTGTGGTTCTACGCGGACCGGTATGAGGCCGCGCCGGAGAAGGTGCGCAACAAGATTGAGGCCCGGCTGGACTTCCCCGTGTTCGTCAAGCCTGCCAACGCCGGGTCCTCGGTGGGGGTTAGCAAGGTGGAGAGCCCCGAGGGCCTGGACGCGGCCATTCGTAAGGCCGCCCAGGAGGATGGGAAGATTGTGGTAGAGCAGGGCGTGCGCGGCCAAGAGGTAGAGTGCGCCGTGCTGGGCACCCGCCAGGGGGCGGAGGCTTCTCTGGTGGGGGAGATAGGGGCCAGCGCCCAGTTCTACGACTATGACGACAAGTATATTAACGGCACCAGCCAGCTGTTTATCCCGGCGCGCATCAGCGAAAAGGCCGCCCAGGAGATACGGGAGACCGCTGTGCGTGCCTACCGGCTGCTGGGCTGTTCGGGGCTTTCCCGGGTGGACTTCTTTGTGGAAGAGGACGGCCGGGTGGTGCTCAACGAGATCAATACCCTGCCGGGCTTTACCTCTATCAGCATGTATCCCAAGCTGTGGATGGCCGGAGGGATGACCTACGGCGGGCTGCTGGACCGGCTGATTGAGCTGGCCTTTCAGCGGGCCGGGGAGGGCGCCAATGGATAACCGGCCCATTGGAGTGTTTGATTCCGGCCTGGGGGGACTCACCGCGGTGAAAGCTCTGGAGGGCCTGCTGCCCAGGGAGAGCCTGGTCTACTTTGGCGATACGGGCCGGGTGCCCTACGGCACCCGCAGCCGGGAGACGGTGCGGCGCTACGCTTGGCAGGACATGTCCTTTTTGATGAAACACCAGGTTAAGGCAGTGCTGGCGGCCTGTGGTACAGTAAGCTCTACCTCGGCGGATATTGGCGCACGGCTGCCGGTGCCCTATTTTGACGTGCTAATGCCCACAGCCCAGGCCGCCGTGCGGCAGACCAGAAACCGCAGGGTGGGGGTGATCGGTACCAGCGCCAGCATCCACAGCGGGGCCTATGAACGCACCCTAAAGGAGCTGGACCCGGGGCTTTGGGTGTATCCCCAGGCCTGCCCGCTGTTTGTGCCCCTGGTGGAAAACGGCTTTGTGGAGCCAGAGGAAGAGGTGACCCGGCTGGTGGCGGAACGGTATCTGGCCCCCCTGCGGGAGGCCGGGGTGGATACGCTGATCTTGGGCTGCACCCACTACCCGCTGATCCGGGAGACCATCCAGCGGGTGATGGGCAGCGGGGTGACGCTGGTGGACAGCGGAAGAGAGGCGGCCCTGGCCCTGGCCGGGTACCTGGAGACCCAGGAGATGCTGTGCGGGGCGGAACAGCCCCGGCGGGCGGAGTATTATGTTAGCGACGCGCCGGAAAACTTCGGGGCAGTGGCCCAGCTGTTTTTGGGCCATGCTGTGGAGGGAAAACAGGTAGACCTGGAAGCAGGGGCCTGAAGCGTAAGAAAATCTTATAGAACAGAATAAAAAACCAACCCCCAAAGTGGTAAAGGAGGCGGGAAGATGCGAGAGGATTATAATATTAATATCAAAGGCCGTCAGATCTACGCGGAGGACACCGGCGAGGTGGTGCTTTCCACCACGGGTTCTTATACCCAGCGGGACGACGTGCGGTATATTGCCTATAAGGAGTACGACGACGAGGACCCTCGCGTTTCTCACACGGCTGTTTTAAAAGTGGAGCCCGGCAAAGTGACCATGATGCGGGCCGGGTCCACCACCCGGCTGATTTTGGAAAAGGGACGCCGCCACCTGTGCCTGTACGACACGGGCTTTGGCTCCATGACCGTGGGGGTGTTTACCAGCGAACTGCGCCAGGCCCTGGACCAAACCGGGGGTTCGTTGGAGATCAAGTATACCCTGGACATTGATTCCAACCTATCCAGCCGCAACGAGCTTTTGGTAGAGGTCAGCCCCCTGCCTGGGAGCTGCCTATGATGGACTTAGAAGCCGACTTAGAAGCCTTAGACTGTTTATATGCCGGGCTCTGC
This sequence comes from Oscillospiraceae bacterium, assembly GCA_910574935.1. Classification (GTDB taxonomy): domain Bacteria; phylum Bacillota; class Clostridia; order Oscillospirales; family Acutalibacteraceae; genus Acutalibacter; species Acutalibacter intestini. The sequence goes on along the minus strand of CAJTCU010000010.1, from coordinate 88,311 downwards.
CAGCGGCGGGAACGGCTGCAAAAAGCCCTGGAGACCCTGGGGCTGCCGGTAGAGGCGGGGTGGTATAACGGGCATTACTATAAAAATGAACAGGGGGCGTACCGGCTTGCCCACTATCCCATCCCGGTGATCTCGGTGTCGGGGCTGTGCGACGTGGAACTGAACCTGGACTGCGTGAGCCTATCCACCAAGCTTACCCGGGCCCGGGCGCTGGAGTATCCCTTTGAGAAGCTTCCGGCGGGTTTTGAGGTCTATGGGGTGGAGGACTATCTGACCGATTATTACTATGGACAGGGAATGACCCTGGACCAGCTGCGGCGCAACTTAGCCGCCAGCCGGGAGGAGACCGTAGGAATATTGGAAGGCCTGCGGGCGCAAAGAGGCGCGTTCTACGGCGAAACCTTGGGGCCTGTTTTGGCTGCCGCCTGGGCCGGGTCAGAACCACTGCTGCTGGCGGCTTCCCCGCCCCTTGACCGCGCCATGTTGCTTGGCTTGCGTTGTGAATGTTAAGGAACCACTGAATTCAATCTGGTGCGCAAATTGCGCAGTCAGATTTTTCGTCAGAGTGCATAGATCGCTTGCGGTTGGAAAGCAAAAGCTGTGCCCTATGACGGGAAATATGCAAGCGCGTTGCGTGCCAAGCCGTTAGGCAGGATTTATTCAGTGGTTCCTTAAGGATAATTGTAATGGAAAGGAACGATAAAATTGTCTCAAATCGTAGAAACCGCTAAATCTCAGCTGCGGCAGGCCATTGCCGCCGCTATAGAGTCCGCCGTCCGCTCCGGCCAGCTTCCCCAGGCCGAGCCCCCCGCCGTCGCCCTGGAAGTGCCCGCCGACCGCGCCCACGGGGACTGGTCCTGTAACGCCGCCATGGCCGGGGCCAGGGCGTTCCACGCCGCGCCCCGAAAGATTGCCCAGGCCATTGCCGATAACCTGGACCTCTCCGGCAGCTATTTTGAGAAATGTGAGATCGCCGGGCCCGGGTTCCTGAACTTCACGTACCATCCCCGCTTTTACGGGGAGATCTTACAGGACATTGCCCGACTGGGCGCGGACTATGGCAAAAGCGCCTTTGGCGGCGGCAGGCGGGTGCTGGTGGAGTATGTCTCCGCCAACCCCACCGGGCCCATGCACATTGGCAACGCCCGGGGCGGCGTGCTGGGAGACGCGCTTTCCGCTGTGCTGGAGGCGGCCGGCTACCAGGTGGAGCGGGAATTTTACGTAAACGACGCGGGGAACCAAGTGAACCGCTACGGCCTTTCCATTGAAGCCCGGTATATGCAGCTGTTCCAGCCGGAGTTCCCCTTCCCGGAGGACGGATACCTGGGAGCGGACGTGGTGGAGAACGCCCAGGCTTTTGCCGAGAAGTACGGCGACCAGTATGTAAACCGCCCCGGCGAGGAGCGCCGGGCGGCCCTGGTGGGCTTTGCCATTCCCAAGAATATCCAGGTGCTCCACGACGACCTGCTGCGTTACCGGGTGGAGTACGACAACTGGTTTCACGAGTCCACCCTTCATGAGAGCGGGGCCGTGAGCCGGGTGGTAGAGCTGCTGAAGGAGAAGGGCGTTACCTATGAGAAGGACGGAGCCCTGTGGTTTAGGGGCGGCGAGTTCGGCAGCGATGACTTTGTGCTGGTGCGCTCCAACGGGGTGCCCACCTACGTGGTGCCGGACATTGCGTATCATTACAATAAACTGGTGACCAGGAACTTTGACCTAGCTATCAACGTGCTGGGCGCCGACCACCACGGCTATGTGCCCCGGCTGCGGGGGGCTGTGGCGGCCCTGGGGGTGGACGCCTCCCGGCTGGGGGTAGTGCTGATGCAGATGGTGAACCTGGTGCGGGATGGCCAGGCCGTGAAGCTGAGTAAGCGCAGCGGCAAGGCCATCACCATGGCCACCCTGCTGGACGAGGTGCCGGTGGACGCGGCCCGGTTCCTCTTCAACTCCTACGAGCCAAACACCAAAATCGACTTTGACCTGGACCTGGCGGTAAAACAGGACGCCCAGAACCCGGTGTACTACGTGCAGTACGCCCATGCCCGAATTTGCAGCATTCTGCGGAACCTGGAGGCCGACGGCATCCGGCCCAGGCCCTGTACCGCAGAGGAGCTGGCCCTGCTTGCCGCCCCAGAGGAGATGGAGCTTATCCGGTTGCTCTCGGCCTATACCGGCGAGGTAGCCGGGGCGGCCCGGGCTCTGGACCCGGCCCGCATTACCCGGTATGTGGTGAATGTGTCTACCCTGTTCCACAAGTTCTACAACGCCTGCCGGGTAAAGGGCAGCGAAGAGCCCCTGGCGGCCGCCAGGCTGATGGTGTGCATAGGGGCCAAGACCGTGCTGGAGAACGCCCTGGCCTTGTTTAAGGTGACAGCCCCGGATACCATGTAAAATAAAGAAACGGCAAAGCCCCAAAAGGGCGATGCCGTTTTTTTATGTGGAAAGGCCAAAAAAGGCAAACAGACGCGGGGAAGGCGCGGGGAAGATTGCCAGTGGCAATCGTTCTGACCCGACCGAGCCGGCAGACGAGATAGGCGCCTTCCGAGGTACAGGGCGAGCAGCCCTGGCGGGGTTTGGGGCGGCGCGAAGCAAAGAAAACGTGGTTCCACGCCCCCGGCCCGGCCCACCCGGATCAAAAAGGAGAACCAGGCAAGCGCCGCCCCCAAGGCAGCGTCTTTCGCCGGTGGGGAACACCGCCGAAACAGCGGACCCGCAGCACGGGGCTCCCCCAGAGAAGAGAGGCCGGTATATCCCCCGTCCCTTACCTAGCGCCCTCCCAGCCCGTCAAATCTTATAGCCCAACAGCATCTCCTTGTCCTCTTGGGCAACCCGGTAGGACTCCCGTATCTTTTGGATGGCCTTGTTCTGGGTAAAGGCCGGCAGGCTCCGGCGCTGAAGCAGCGTAAGGGTCTCCTCCGGGAACTTCACGTAGCACACCGACACCGCCCAGGCCGCAGCCATGCGCACATAGTACTGCTCCTGGGTCATGGCCTCCAGCAGGGATAGGCCTTCTTCTATGTAGTCCGCTTCTACAAAATGGCCCAGGAACATTACCGCGGCGAACCGGGCAAAGTACTCCCTCCCGCAGGAAAACAGAGGCTGGATAAACCGCCAAAAGGCGGCTTTCTCCTCCGGCTTTTTCAGCTTAAAGCTGCCGCAGAAGGTATCGCACAGCGCCCAGTTGTCGATGAGGGGCAGAAAGTCCCGCACCAGGGGCAGCTTTTCCTCTGGGGGCAGCTTCATCCCGGCAATGACCATGCCCCGAAGCATTTTTTCTTCGTAGCTGGCCGGCGCCCCCGCAACCAAAAATCCAGCGGGGTCCTTCTTAAGGATAGAACGGGCCAGCTGGCGCAGCTGGGGTACCCGCACCCCATAGGCAATCTCCGTGCCAGGCACCAGCCCCTGGTGGAAGTCCCGGTACTTGGGGTCCGCCAGGGCCTCTAGTTCTGCCAAAAGGGCCTGGTAGTCCTCCTTTGAAAAGCTCATACCCGCACCTCTTTATCCACCAGCTCTTGGATGAGGCTTAGCATATTGGGAATGGACTGGGACTTGTCAAAGCCCGCGCAGTTTTCCCGCATGGCCTGTAGGCGCTTTTTTTCCTGAAGGAGCTGTGAAATCTCCCCGGCAAAGTCGCCGTCCTTGTCAATGCGTACGCACATGTCGTGGGTCTTCAGGAAGTTGGCGTTATCCTCCTCTTGCCCGGGAATGGCGTCGAACACGGCCATGGGCAGGTTGCAGGCCAGGGCTTCGGAAACCGTAAGGCCCCCGGGCTTGGTAACCAGCAGGTCGGCGGCGTGCATGTACTTTTCTACCTCGTCGGTAAAGAACAGCAGACGGGTGGGAATGCCGGGGTTTTCGGCAATCTCCTTCTCAAAGGCGTCGAACAGCTTTTGGTTGCGGCCCGTGATCACAATGATCTGCATCTTCACCTGGGTCTCGGCCAGGTCCCGGTAGAGCTTGATGATGTTGGAAACGCCGAAACTGCCGGCCATAAACAGCAGGGTGGGCAGGCTGGGGTCCAGGTCCAGGCCTTTTAGCAGCTGGGCCTGATCCTGGCGGTCGAAGAATTCCCCGTGGACCGGGATGCCAAAGGGATGGATTTTCTTTTTCGGCACGCCAAAGTCCATCAGCTCGGGGACCATGTCCTCGCTGGCCACCACGTAGCTGTCCACGCTTTCGGCAATGTAGGCCCGGTGGGCCCCATAGTCTGTGATAATGCAGATTAGAGGCGCGGCCACCAGGCCGTCATCCTTTAGGGCTGCCACCATCTCGGTGGCAAAGGGATGGGTGGTAATGATCACGTCCGGCTCGTAAGAGGCAATGGCCGGGTACAGCAGGTTGCTAAAGAGCCCGCTAAGCTTTGGCACCAGGCTGGAAAAGCGGTTCTCTTTATTGGTGCGCTTGTATAGGCGGCCAAAGAGCATGGGGGCCTTTTTGGCCATAAACAGGTAGCTGTCGCACACGGTTTTGTCCAAAAGGCGGCCCACGGCCTTTAGGCAGTCCACGTTTTGCACTTCCCAGCTAGTATTTTCCCGGATGTACGCTTCCACCGCATTGGCGGCACGGATATGGCCGCCCCCAGTGGCGGCGGTTAAAAGCATAATCTTCATTCTATTCTCTCCTTACAGACAGTTCCCTGGTGTTCCCAATATGGTTGTTATTCTAAAATATGGTAACGCGAACGCGCGTTTTTGCCCTGCATTATACCTACCTAAAAAATCCAATTGGAGAAAGCCGGCGCTTTTGCGCGGCAAAAGAAAAGCGTTCCACGCTTCAGGGCTTCTCCGGGGGTTCGTCAGAACACATTATACCATGGAAAAGGGGGTTTTTCCAGTGAATTGCGAAAGCGTAAGTTATTCGTAAGACTCCGCTGCCACCCGGGCAAAAGCAAAAAGAAGATTTCATAAATTAGCACCTTTACATTTCCAGTAGACCATTGTATAATAATATGTAAACCGGATTTGGGCAAAGAACGTTTCAAAAGGCTTTAGTGTACCCGCCCGGTGGGGGAAAGGACGTATAGATGATGAAAACCACAAAAATCGTATGGAAAAGAACCGCTGCCTTCTGCGCCGCGCTGCTGATCGCGGCGGCCTTGGGGGCTTGTTCCCAGCAGGAAAAGGAGCTGGATGGAGACGTAAGCCAAATGACCTCCTCTGCCGGGGACCCCAACCTGTTCCCAGAAGGGGCCAGTATTGGCGGTAAAAATATTGGGGGCAAGACTGTGGAAGAGGCCCTGGAAGTGGCCAAGGATGCCCTGGACGAGGTGCTGGAATCCATGGAGATCAGCGTGAAGTTTAAGGACGACACCATTTCGTTAAAAGGCCCGGACTTTGCCACCCAGGACGTTCTGGACTTGGTACTGCCCGAAATGCTGAAAACTCGCAGTGCGGAAAAATATGAGCTGCCCTTTGTCACCGACCTTTCGGACCAGGGCAAGCAGAAGCTGCAGGAGGCTGCCAAGGCGTGCCATGTCCAGGCCAAAGACGCGGCCATTGATAAGTATAATACCGACGCCGGGGAATTTGTTTTTTCCGAGGAGCAAAAGGGCAGCAGAGTGGACATGACCGCCACCCTGCAAAGCGTGCGGCAGCTGCTGGCTCAAAAGCACGGAGGGGCCATACAGGCCACCTTTGTGGAAACAGTGCCAAAGGTGACCAAGAAGTATTTGCAGGAGAATTTTAAGCTGCTTTCCACTTATAGCACAGTCTCTAACAATAATTCTAATGGGAACAGCAATATGAGCTTAGCGCTTTCCCACGTAAACGGCACCATTTTAAAGCCCGGCCAAGTGTTCTCTTATAACGAGACCATTGGCGACAGCACAGACCCCAACAACGGCTGGCTGCCTGCCGGGGGCCTGGCGGGGGGCCTGAGCGTGATGACCTATGGCGGCGGCATTTGCCAGGGTTCCACCACCCTATATAACGCGGCCATGATGGCTGGCATGGAAGTGGTGGAGCGGGACTGCCACGCGGTGCCCTCTGGCTACTGTCCCATTGGTCTGGACGCCACTGTGGACTATGGCTCCATTGACTTTCGTTTTAAAAATGTTTTGAAAAACCCAGTATATATTGCCTCTTGGATGGACGATGTAACCTTGACCGTGAAGTTTTATGGCTGCTTCCCGGAGGAGTGGGACAACATAGAGCTGGGGTCTGAACAGACCGGCAGCGAGCCCCCCAGGGGCTCGGTGGAGTTCCGGGTGGACAGCTCTTTGGCAAAGGGGCAGTTTGTGCGCAAATCCTCTGGCAACAGCGGCTATTATGCCAGCGCCTGGCGGACTTTCTATAAAAATGGCGAAGTAGTCAAAACCGAGAACCTGCCGGATTCTTACTATGGCTCTACGGGGATGATTTTCGCTGTGGGCGAGGGCACGGACACAAGCAAGATTGACACCAGCCAGAGCAGCGGCACGGTGGGCCAGGCCTCGCCCAGCCCGTCGCCCACCGCTTCGCCTACGCCGGCGCCGACCAATGAGCCCACGCCGGAGCCTACCCCGGAACCCACCCCAGAGCCTACACCCGAGCCCACCCCAGAACCCACAGAACCGCCCTACTCTGAGCCGGACCCTGTGGACCCCGGCGAGGGGGATGGCGACGGGGACAGCGGGAACGAGGACTGGTAAGGCGGGCGCGCCCGGAGCTTGATTTTGATGGATGCAAGGCGGTAAAGGGGAGGGGCTGTGCCCCTCCTCTTTTTTGAGCCTCGGGCGGAAACTGACGTTCCCGGACGGGCCCTAGTTCAACTCAAAAATTATTAGTTAAAAGGAGATGCCCCTATGCAAGACGGATTCTTTCGGGTGGCTGCGGCCACCCCCCAGGTACGGGTGGCGGATGTGGACCACAACATCTGCCAAATTAAAAAGCTTATCGAAGAGGCTGCCGCTAAAGGCTGCGGGGCGGTGTGCTTTCCAGAGCTCTCGGTGACAGCCTATACCTGCGGCGACCTGTTTTTGAACCGTACCCTCATCGCCGCCGCCCAGCAGGGCCTGGCCCGGCTGATGGAAGAGACCGCCCACCTGGATATTCTTTGTGTGGTGGGGGTTCCGGTGGCTGTGGGGGCTTCCCTGTTTAATTGCGCCGCTGTGTTCCTCCGGGGCCGGCTGCTGGGCCTGCCGGCCAAAAGCCATATCCCCAACTACGGCGAGTTCTACGAGGCCCGCTACTTCGCGCCTGCTCCCCAAGAGGGGTGGGAGGTCTCTTTTGCCGGGCAGAAGGCCCTTTTGGGCCAGGGACTGTTGTTCCCCTGTGGCAATGTGGAGGGGCTTACCATGGGCGTGGAGATTTGCGAGGACCTGTGGGGCCCCGCGCCCCCCAGCGCCCGGCTGTGCAAAAACGGGGCCACCCTGATTTTTAACCCCTCGTGCAGCGACGAGGTGGCGGGCAAGGCCGCTTACCGCCAGGACATGGTGCGTACCTGGTCCGGCCATACCATCAGTGCCTACGTGTATACAGACGCCGGGGCGGGGGAGTCCACTGGAGACCTGGTGTTCGCGGGGCACAACATCATTGCCGAAAACGCCGGACTGCTGGCAGAGAGCGCGCTCTTCTCCACAGGCCTTACCTTGGCGGAAGTGGACCTGGAGAGTCTATCACAGGAGCGCCGCCGTTCCAATGTTTGGCAGGAAGAGGCTGATCTAACCAGTGCGTTCCAGGTGCCCTTTTTGTATGAGGAGGCTACCTTGGCCGCCTTTGTTCCCAGCCGCGCGTTCCCCCGGCTGCCCTTTGTGCCAGACCCAGGCTCCGGCCGGGAGGAGCGCTGCCAGTTGATTTTAAACCTACAGGCTCAGGGCTTAGCCACCCGGCTGAAGCATATTGGCTGCAAAACCGCCCTCATCGCCCTGTCTGGGGGATTGGATTCCACCCTGGCCCTGCTGGTGACTGTGCGGGCCTTTGACCAGCTGGGCCTAAGCCGGAAGGAGATTTTAACCATCACCATGCCCTGCTTTGGCACCACCAGCCGGACCAAGAGCAACGCCCAGCGCATGGCCCAGGGCCTGGGGGTGGGCTTTGAGGAGGTTTCCATTGAAAAGGCCGTGCGCCAGCACTTTGCGGACATTGGCCAGCCGGAGGACCGCTTTGACGTGGCTTTTGAGAATGCCCAGGCCCGGGAGCGCACCCAGGTGCTCATGGACATGGCCAACCAGCGGAACGGGCTGGTGGTGGGCACCGGGGACCTCTCGGAGCTGGTTTTGGGCTGGGCCACCTATAATGGGGACCACATGTCCATGTACGCGGTGAACGCCGGAGTGCCGAAAACTTTGGTGCGGCACTTGGTGGAGTTTGAGGCTGGCCGCTGCCAGGGGGCCCTGCGGGAAGCCCTTTTGGACGTGCTGGCCACCCCGGTGAGTCCTGAACTGCTGCCCCCCAAGGACGGGGAGATTGCCCAAAAGACCGAGGAGCTGGTGGGGCCCTATGAGCTGCACGACTTTTTCTTATACCACCTGCTGCGCCACGGCTTTGGCCCGGGGAAAATTTTCCGCATGGCCTGCCGGGCCTTTGCCGGAGAGTATGACCCGGCCACCGTGAAAACTTGGCTGCGCACCTTTTACCGGCGGTTTTTTAGCCAGCAGTTTAAGCGGTCCTGCCTGCCGGACGGCCCCAAGGTGGGCACAGTGGCAGTGTCGCCCAGGGGCGACCTGAGAATGCCCAGCGACGCCAGCGCGGCCCTGTGGCTGAAAGAGATTGACCAACTGTAAGAGAAGAGACGCGAACGCGGTGAAGGGGCGTTAGGCCCCTTCCCGGGAGTTTGAGGGCGGGGAGCCCTCAAGGTATTGGGCGGGAAGAAGCCAGTAGACAAAAGGGGAAAAGGGTGCACCGGCACCGCCCGGCCCAAAACCAGCGCCTTTCGGTAAAGCAAAACAGCGGCCCGCTGGCATAATACCTCTTCCGTACAGAAGCCCTTTTGTGCGGCTCCAGAAACCGGAGAGCCCAAAGGCTTCCGCTGGGTAAGGCCCGCATCAGTAGAAGTTTTTTGAATGCCCCAATACCTCGCCGCTGCAGCGGTTTCCCATATTTTGATCCTGAAAGGAGTTCCTTCTATGAATTCTCCCAATATCCTGGTTACTGTGCCTGTCTCGGCGGAACAAAAAGAAAGCCTGCTGGCCGCCGCCGGGCCCTGTTCTGTGCGCTTTCGGCTGGGAGAGGACTTGCCCTCTGGCCGGGGCGGGTCTCTGCCGTTTCCCCAGCTGCTGCCCGCTGACCCTCTGACCCAGGAAGATGTGGTCTGGGCCCATGCAATTTTGGGAAATGTTTCCCCCGCCCTGCTGGCCAACACCCCTAACCTGCGGTGGATGCAGACCAGCAGTGCCGGGGTGGAGTGGTACGTTCGTCCTGGGTCCCTGCCCCAGGGGACGCTGCTTACCAACGCTACCGGGGCCTATGGACTCGCTATCTCCGAGCATATGCTGGGCGCCCTGCTGATGATAGAGAAAAAGCTGCACCTGTACCGGGACGCCCAGCTGCAAGGCCAGTGGGGCAGCCAGGGCCAGGTGGGTTCTGTGTATGGGGCCACGGTGCTGGTGCTGGGCATGGGAGACATTGGCGGGGCTTTTGGCCAGCTGTGCAAGGCCTTGGGGGCCCGGGTGATCGGGGTGCGGCGCAGCGATACCTCAAAGCCGGAGTATGCGGACGAGGTCCACCTGATGGACGACCTAGACCTTCTGCTGCCCCAGGCCGATGTGGTGGCTGTTACCCTGCCGGGCACCCCCGCCACCCGGGGCCTGCTGGACCGGGCCCGCATTGGCAAAATGAAGCAGGGCGCGGTGCTGCTGAACGTGGGCAGAGGGTATATTGTGGACACTGAGGCCCTTTGCGACGCTTTGGAGAAGGGGCATCTTTCGGGGGCGGGGCTGGACGTGACCGACCCGGAACCCCTGCCCCCCGGCCACCGGCTGTGGAGTATTCCTTCGGCGGTGATTACGCCCCATGTCTCTGGGGGCTACCATTTGTGGGAGACCCACCAGCGGATTATCGAAATTTTTGTGGAGAATTTGGGCCGCTTCCTCTCTGGCGCGCCCCTGAAAAACCAGGTGGACTTTTCCACAGGGTACCGAAAGCTGGGATGAGGGATATGGAAAAAGTGGAGCACTATTTAGACAACTCGGCCACCACCCCGGTGCTGCCCGAGGCCGCGGGCAAGGCGGTGGCCCTGATGACCCATCGCTACGGAAACCCCTCCTCTTTGCACAGCAAGGGCTTTGAGGCCAAGAGGGAGCTGGAGGCTGCCCGAGAGGCAGTGGCCTGCCGCCTGGGGGCAAAGCCCGAGGAGATTATCTTTTCCAGCGGGGGCACAGAGGCCAACAACCTGGCCCTTTTTGGCGCGGCCTTGGCCAGAAAGCGGCTGGGGAATAAGATTGTCACCACGGCGGTGGAACACAACTCGGTGCTGAACACCGTAAAGGAGCTGGAGGCTATGGGCTTTCAGGCCGCGTACCTTCGCCCCGACAGCCAGGGCCGGGTAGCGGAGGAAGCGCTCTTTTCCGCTATCGATCAGGATACTGTGCTGGTGAGCATCCAGCTGGTAAATAACGAGACCGGGGCCTTTCAGCCAGTGCAGGCCGCCGCACGGGCTATTAAGCGCGGCGGGGCTCCGGCTTTGCTGCACACGGACTGCGTCCAGGCCTTTTGTAAAACGCCTTTCTCCCTCCAAAAGCTGGGGGTGGACCTGTGTACAGTCAGCGGGCATAAGGTCCACGCCCCCAAGGGCGTGGGAGCGCTGTATGTGAAAAAGGGCACACGCCTGCTGCCCAGAGCCTTTGGGGGCGGACAGGAACGGGGCCTGCGCTCGGGTACAGAAAGCCTGCCCCTAATTGGGGCCTTTGCCCGGGCGGTGGAACTGGCCCCGCCCCAGCGGGAGACCCTGCCGCTGGTACAGGCCCTGCACCAACGGCTGTGGAACGCCCTGGAACAAATAGAGGGCGTGGCCATGAACTCGCCAAAGGAAGGGCTGCCCTATATCCTGAACTTCTCCGCTTTGGGCGTTCGGGCCGAGACCATGCTGCATTTCTTGGCGGACCGGGGGGTGTATGTGTCCTCGGGCTCGGCCTGCGGGAAGGGAAAGCCCAGCCATGTGCTGACAGCTATGGAACTGCCCCGGGAGCGGGTGGCCTCTGCCCTGCGGGTGAGTTTTTCGAGGTTCAGTGCCCAAGAGGACGTAGACGCCCTGATAGAGGGCGTAAAGGCCGGGCTAGCGCAGCTGGCAAAGGAAAAATAGACGGGAGATAGCCCCCAGCGGCATAGAGCGAAAGAGCGGGTGCAGGGGGGCCACCTCCTGCCGGGGTCCAGGGCGAGAAGCCCTGGCCGCCGGAGGCGGCCTTGACCTTAATCCCTTGCGGCGCGACAAGGCAAAAAAGAGGGGGGATGCAGCCCCAAACGGCCCCCAAAGGTGACGTGAAAGCACAGAAGCCGCGCCGCCTTATAGTAGCGCCTTTCGGCGGTAAGCCGCCGAAACAGCGGCCCCATAGATGCCAGCCCCTTAAATGTGCCCCCGCCACAACCCGGCCCGCTCTTTGGGCACGGGGCTAAAAATCCCCCAAAAGAAACAGGAGACAGGCACCGCAGCGGCCTTACTCGCAGGCAGTCACCCAAAGAGCCCCGCCCTGGGCACGGCGGCCAAAGTCTCTAAAAAGGAGCCCGTGCCCCCAAAACCAGAGAGGAGATCACCATGAAATATAAGGCCATTTTCTTTGACCGGGATGGTACCCTGGTCCATAACGACCCCGCCTGGACCGTCTTTCGGGACCAAAAGCTGAAAGAGTGGAGCGGGAGGGAATTTGACGCCAGTTACCCGTACTTTATGAGATTTTTTGACAAAGTACAGCAGGGCGGCTTCTCCTTCGCGCCCTATAAGACGGTGGAGGAAGAGCTGGCCTTTTTCCGCCAGTGGTACCTGTATGTGTTTGAGGATATGGGCATCACCGAAAAAACCGCCCAGCGGGTGGACCTGCTGGTAGAAAAGCTGTGGTATCTGAAAAAGCAGCCTTACCCGGAGACCGTGGAGGCGCTGGAATACTTTCAGGGCCGGGGCTATAAAATGGGGGTTATCAGCGACTGTCCGCCCTCGCTGGAGCTGACCCTGGAGGACTGCGGCCTGCACCGGTACTTTACCAGCTTTACCGCCAGCTCTTTGGTGGGGGCCATGAAGCCGGACCCCATCATTTTTAACGCCGCCCTAAAGGCCCTGGGGGTGGCGGCGGAAGAGAGTATTTATGTGGACGACTACCCGCCCGAAGCGGACGGGGCCCGCGCCCTAGGCTTTACGGCCTTTCTCATAGACCGGAAGGGCGGCGGGGGCCCGTGGACGATCAACAATTTGCGGCAGGTTGTGGACTTTGCCGAAAGGGAGAGCTTATGAACGAAGTGATTTTGCTAAAGCTGGGGGAGATCGCCCTAAAGGGCCTGAACCGCCGGAGCTTTGAGGACGTGATGATCAAGAATATCAAGCGCCGCCTGCGGGACGCCGGGGAGTTTACTGTGGAGTCCCGGCAGTCCACCATCTATGTGGAGCCCAAGGACGAGCTAGCTGATATGGACCTAGCCCAAGAGCGCTGTGCCAAAATCTTTGGCGCGGTGGGCTATACCCGGGCCGGGGCGGCGGAAAAAAGCCTGCCCGCCATACAGCAAAAGGCGGCGGAATACCTGCAAGAGGAGCTGGAGGACGCCAGGACCTTTAAGGTGGAGTGCAAGCGCAGCGATAAGAAATTTCCCCTAAAGTCCCCGGAAATCTCTATGGAGGTGGGGGGCTATCTGCTGGAGCGGTACCCCCACCTGCAAGTGGACGTACACCACCCCGACGTCACTGTGCGGGTAGAGGTGCGGGAGGCTGCGGCCTTTGTCCACGCGGACGCCAAGCCGGGGGCCGGGGGCATTCCGGTGGGCGCGGGGGGCCGGGCGGCCATCCTCATCAGCGGAGGCCTGGACAGCCCGGTGGCGGCCTGGACCATGGCCAAGCGGGGGGTGGAGCTGACCGCGATCCACTTTGCCAGCCCGCCCTATACCAGTGAGCTGGCCCATGAAAAGGTGGTGCGGCTGCTGAAAAAAGTCAGTGAGTACGCCGGGCGCATCGAGCTGGTCACTGTGGAGCTGACCCGCTTGCAAGAGGAGATCCGGGACCGCTGTCCAGAGGACCTGGGCACCCTGATCCTCCGGCGGTATATGCTGCGGGCTGCCCAGCGCGTGGCCCGAGACGAGGGCTGCCTGGCGCTGATTACAGGCGAGAGCCTGGGCCAGGTGGCCAGCCAGACCCTACAGGCCATTGCCTGCACCGACGCGGTGGTGGACATGCCGGTGTTCCGGCCTCTGATTGGCAGCGATAAGGCGGAGATTGTGAAGATTGCCCGGAAGATCGACACCTACGATATCTCCATTGAGCCCTACGAGGACTGCTGCACCATCTTCACCCCCAAGCATCCCAAAACCAAGCCCAGCCTGGAGCAGGTGGAGCGGGGCGAAGGGGCCATAGACGGCCAGGCTCTGCTGGAGGAGGCCCTGGCCCAGGTACGGACCACACATATCAACGCGTATTAGCAAAACCACAGACGATAACTGAACGCTGAAAGATACGGCAAAGACGCGGTTACGGCGCGTTAGGCGCCCTGCGGATTCTTAAGACAGAGCCCAAGAGTTGCAAAGTCAACGCTTCGCCCGCTGGAGGCCAAAATGCCGTTCTGGAATGAGAAAGGAGCGCTTTATGAGCCAAATCACAACAAAACAGTTCAGCATACTTAGCGACCACATGGAAGTGTACCGGTTTCTGCTGGACATCTTTTCCCCGGACTACCGGGGCGGTGTACCCGCGCCCTTTTGGGAGTACGCCCTAGTGTCCAGCTGGATGGACAAGTCCTACCTCCACCGCTGCCGGATGTGGAAGGACGGGGAGAAGATAGTGGGTTTCTGCTTTTACGAAAACCCGGTGAGCGACATCTATTTCAGCCTGCGGGAGGGGTACGAGGCCCTAGCCCCAGAGATGGTGGAGTACGCCCAGAAGAATATGCCCCAAACAGACAGCCAGCAGACCCTGGTGCTGGTGGGAAACCAGCGGGAGTTCGAACAAGCGGCAAAAGCGGCGGGCTTTGCCAAAGCTGAGGGCTATGAAAACCTGGTGTACGACTGTACGAAGCCTCTGGACTACCCCCTGCCCCCAGAGTTTCGTTTTACAGAGATGGGCGGGGTGGACGTGGCCAAGGCCTGCGGGTGCTGCTGGAAGGGCTTTGACCACGAGGCGGAAGAGGGCCCCTGGAACGGGGAGTATGAGTATGCCTACGACCTGGTGAACGCCCCCCACGCTACCCCCCAGTACGACGTGGCTGTAATGAATAAGGCCGGAGAATACGTGTGCTACGCCGGGATGTGGTGGGTGCCGGAAAACAAGCTGGCGTATCTGGAGCCCTTGTGTACTGTACCAGATTACAGGCATAAGGGCCTGGCCGCTGCGGCGCTTTCGGAGCTATGGCGGCGGCTGCGGCCCCTGGGGGCGGAGGTTATGACCGGCGGGGGGAATCCCTTTTATAGGAAGATCGGGTATGAGAAGGGAATTCCCTGGACCTACTGGAGGAGGTAAAGCGTGTGGATATCAGTCTGCATTACCGGGAAGAGGGAGCGGGCTGGCCCTCTATCCGAGAATCCGTTCTGATTCTTTTGCACGGCAACGGCCAGGACGGCGGCTATTTCCGCCACCAGGTGGCGTTCTTCTCCCGCCGCTGCCGGGTCATTGCGGTAGACACCCGGGGCCACGGCAAATCTCCCCGAGGAGCCGCCCCCTTTACCATGGAGCAGTTCGCGCGGGACCTAAAGGGGCTTTTGGATGAGATGGGCATGGAGGCCCCGATCCTCCTGGGCTTTTCCGATGGGGCGAATATTGCCATGAAGTTTGCGCTTCAGTATCCGGGCAGGCTGCGGGCTTTGATTCTGAACGGCGGGAACCTGAATACCCGGGGAATCAAGAGGCGGGTGCAGCTTCCCATTGAGCTGGGGTACCGGCTTGCCAAGCGGTTCGCGAGTAGGTCGGAGGAGGCACGGCGCAACGCGGAGATATTGGGGCTGATGGTCCATGAGCCAAATATCGAGCCCCGGGAGCTGGGAAACATTTCGGTCCCGACGTTGGTTGTCGCCGGGACCAGGGATATGGTAAAGGCAGCCCATACTCGAGAAATCGCCGCCCATATTCCCAACGCCCGGCTGGCCATCCTGCCGGGGGACCACTTTCTGGCGTCAAAGAAACCGGAGGGGTTTAACCGGGAGGTGGAGCGCTTTTTGGATGAAATATTGAAATCGGAAGGAAAGATGATAGGATGAACGCAGAAATAATTTCCGTGGGCACCGAGCTGCTTTTGGGCGCGGTGGTAAACACAGACGCCGCCATTGTGGCCAGGGCCCTTTCTACCCTTGGAATCGACCTGATGCACACCAGTGTGGTGGGGGACAACCCCCAGCGCCTAAAGGAGGCGGTGGAGGGGGCCATAGCCAGAAGCGATCTGCTTATTATGACCGGGGGCCTGGGTCCCACCACCGACGACCTGACCAAAGAGACCACCGCCGCCGCGGCTGGAAAAAAGCTGGCGCTCCATGAAGAGAGCCTGCGGCGTATTGAAAATTATTTTAACGAGAAACACGTTAGCGAAAACCAGGCAAAGCAGGCTTGGCTGCCAGAGGGCTGCACGGTGCTGCAAAATGACAACGGCACGGCCCCGGGCTGCGCTTTTCAGGCGGAGAATGGCTGCGCCATTATTATGTTGCCCGGGCCTCCCAGCGAATTGGCCCCCATGCTGCACAACTACGCCGTGCCTTATCTTAAACAGAGGCAGGAATACACCATTGTCTCACATAACGTGCACATTTACGGCAGGGGTGAGGCTCCGGTAGCACAAATGATGGACGACCTGATGAACGGTGAAAACCCCACCCTGGCCCCTTACGCCAATGAGGGCGAATGCTACCTAAGGGTAACTGCCAAGGCCCACACCACCAAAGAGGCGGACCGGCTGTGCCAGCCCTTAATTGACGAAATCAAAAAGCGGCTGGGAAACTTTGTGTACAGCGTGGATGTGGACAGCCTGGAAGAGCTGGTGGTGGGGCTTTTGGCCCAGCAGGGCAAGACCCTGGCCACTGCGGAAAGCTGCACAGGCGGGCTGCTGGCCAAGCGGATTACCGATATTTCCGGGTCCTCGGCGGTGTTCCATATGGGCTGCGTCACCTACGCCAACGAGGTGAAGGAGCAGCTGCTGGGGGTGCCCCACGAGATCCTGGAGGAGCATGGGGCCGTCAGCCAAGAAACCGCCCGGGCCATGGCAGAGGGGATTGTCCAGGCCAGCGGCAGCAGCCTGGGGGTGGGTATTACAGGCATTGCCGGGCCGGAGGGCGGTACCCCAGAAAAGCCCGTGGGGCTGGTGTACATTGCCCTGTCCGACGGAAAAAATACCTGGGTGGCAAAGCGCCGTCCCCTGGGCCGTACAAAGGAGCGGGCCTGGCATAGGCACTGCGCGGCCAGCCAAGCCCTGGATATGGTGCGCAGGTATTTGCAAGGCCTGCCGGTGGTGGAGCTTTAAAGGCAACCCCGCACCATTCGCGGGTGGCGCCTTAAGCACCGTCTTGCTTGCAGATTTTCCGTGATAGCGCACAGCTTTCGCTGGTCAATGGTGAGATGGACGGCGCTCAATCTGCACACTCGGAAGAAAAATCTGACTGCGTAATACGGTACTTAGAATTGTGCGGTATTGCCTAAAGAAGAAGGACGTGAAGCGAGAGGGAAGGATGCAAGGGCAAATGTGGTTACAGTGAAATGCGTGTAAAATCTCGTGATGGCCCTGGCCCAGAAACCGGTGAAACGCTCTGTAAAATAGAAAAAAGAGCCGGGTCTGCCCCGGCCCCTGAAAGGCGGTCTTTTTTTATGAGCAATGTGGTGGGGCGCTTTGCCCCCAGCCCCAGTGGGCGAATGCATCTGGGCAACCTGTTCAGCTGCCTGCTGGCCTGGTTTTCGGCCCGGTCCCAGGGGGGGCGGGTCATTCTGCGCATGGAAAACCTGGACCCCCAGCGTACCAGCCGGGCCTATGGGGAACAGATTCAGCGGGATCTGGAATTTCTGGGCCTGGACTGGGATGAGGGGCCCTACTGGCAGTCGGACCGAAGCCAATACTACCAGCAGTGCGTTGATAAGCTCAATGCCCAAGAGCTGGTATATAAATGTTTTTGCAGCCGGGCAGAGCTCCATGCCCCAAACGCTCCCCACGCGGCGGACGGGGACTATATCTACTCTGGCAAATGTCGGAGGCTCTCCCTAGAAGAGGCGGCGCGGCTGGAACAGAGGCGCAGTCCCGCCCTGCGGCTAAGGCTTAGCGGGCAGGAGGCCTTTATGGACCGGCACTATGGCCCCCAAAGCCAGGACCTGGCCAAAGACTGCGGGGACATTATTTTGCGCCGGTCCGACGGGGTGTTTGCCTACCAGCTAGCCGTGGTGGCCGATGACGGAGCCATGGGGGTGACAGAGGTGGTGCGGGGCCGGGACCTGCTGGGCTCGGCCCCCCGGCAGCTGCGCCTATACCGCCTGCTGGGGCTGGATCCCCCGGAGTTTGCCCACATTCCCATGCTGCTGGCCCCGGACGGCCGGAGGCTCTCTAAGCGAGACGGAGACGTGAGCCTGGAGGCCCTGGGGGCCCGGGGCGTGTCTCCCCAACAGATAGTGGGGAAGTTGGCCTTTTTAGCTGGCCAGCTGAACCGGCCAGAGCCCCATTCGCCGCAAGAACTGGTAAAGGGGTTTGACTGGGAAAGGGTGCCAAAGGAGGATGTTTTTCTGCCGGCGGAGATGTTTTAGGGGCATGGGCCGTGTAATTCCCCAGTTTGTCAAGTGCAGTTCGCTCCTTACCCCAGCGCGCCCACCAGGGTAAAAATACCCATTAGCACTGGCTGGTGCAGCAGGTAGATTAGCAGGCTATGCCGCCCCACAAAGGCCAGAGGGCCTAGCCCGGGCTTTAACTTGGCCATGATTTTGCCTTTGTGCCCCACCATGCACCATAGGAAATACCCCATCAGGTACAGGAAAAGCCAGGGGGCCAGGGGAAAATAGTCCGAGGAGTGAAAGCCAGGCCCTGGCAAGCCCAGCACCGCCAGCCCCGGGAGGCTGTACAGCTGCGGCGGCAAAGGGCAGAGCACCAAACCCTCAAACCCAAGAGAGCCCTTGGGCACGTTCCGGGTGAGGAAGAACACCCCTGTGGAGAGAACCAGGCCCAGCCACGCAGGGAAAGGCTGCAGGCGCAGGCGGTTCCACAGGGTCCACACCCCGCACTGGATGAGCCCCGCCAGGCCCAGCAGGTACAGCACCCCAAAGAGGATAAGCTCGGAAGGCATGAACAGCGCTGTACCTAGGCTGACAACCACGCCCGCGCCCAAAATTACCAGCCCGTGGCGTACCGGGTGGTGGGACATCCGAAAGCAAAAGCCCGAGAGAAAAATAAACCCCCAGCAGATGCCCTGCTGCCATACATAGCCTGGCCAGCTGGTATACCAGGGAATGGGGCGGCCAAGGATATGCACTACATCATACAGCGCGTGGTAGGCAATCATGTTTAGGACCAGCAGCCCCCGCAGGGTATCCAGCAGCTGATAACGGCCGCTCTTTTTTTGCCGGTACGGTCCCCTTTGGGCCAAGCTTGGGGACGCTGCGGCCCAGCCCCTCAATAGCCCATCTCCTTACTAAGGGAGTCGTCGTTTTCCACCCAGTCCCGCACCTGGATGATCCGGTAGTGTTCTAAGTCGTCCCGGACAATCACCTGGGCTATGCCGCCGTTGATCACCATGCGCTTGCACATAGCGCAGCAAACAGCGTTTTTAATGTACTGGCCTGTAGCCACCTCGGTGCCCACCAGGTAGAGGGTGGCGTCGATCATGTCCCGGCGAGAGGCGCTGATAATGGCGTTTGCCTCGGCGTGGAGGCTGCGGCACAGCTCATAGCGCTGGCCCCGGGGGATCGAAAGCTTGTCCCGCTGACAAAAACCCAGGTCCGTGCAGTTGGCCCGGCCCCGGGGCGCGCCCACATAGCCGGTGGAAATGACCTCGTCGTTTTTCACAATCACCGCGCCGTAGCGCCTGCGTAGGCAGGTACAGCGCTTTGAGACGGTTTCGGCCAGGTCCAAATAGTAGTTGATTTTATCGCGGCGTTCCATGAGGACCTCCTTTCAAAACTAGGCGCTTAGCTTAGCGCCGTGGAATGCGCAAGGGCGTAAAGCGGCGCCCCGCAGCTTTGCTGAAGGCGGCTCCGTAATAAACGCCCTATTTTTATGGGTGCTTTTGTTTAGAAAATGTCCGTCTAGGGCTTGTTTGAAAATAGAGGAAATGACGAATTTTTGGCCAGAAGGGGACAATTTCAAGGAGAAGAACCGCTGTAGTTAGCTGCGCTAACTACGTCACTCTGGCGATTGACGAGGATTTTCGACGTAGAAAGTGGCCTCTTCTGGCCCCAAAAGATGACGTTTTCGATTTTTCAAACAAGCCCTAGCGCGCAAAGCGCACTTTTTTATATCCTGATAGGGCTACCGCTGGCAGAGAGCCCTGGCTGCGGCAAGGCTGTGGGGCGTTGCGCCCCGTCGGCCGGCTCGGCCAGTTTACGGTGTGCCAGAGGCTTAGTCCAAAACCCTGGCAGGGACTTGGCGGCTTCTGGCCCCCGCGTGTACTGGATTTTTACTGGCCATTTATAGATCCTGGCTGTATTGGGCAAAAGTCGAAGCCCTCTTCCTGGCCCAGCCGTACCAGAAATTCACTGAGTAGTTCAATACACTGCTCCAGATCCTGCCAGCTGCCCACCTCTACCGAGCTGTGCATGTACCGCAGGGGAATGGACACCAGGGCCATGGGAATGCCCAGGCCAGTCCGGTTCACGGTGTCGCCGTCTGTGCCGGTGCGGCCCGTGGCAATCTCCCATTGGAGGGGAATGCTCAGGTCCTCCGCGGCTTGGCGGAGCAGGGCGTTCATCTTTTTATTGACCGAGGAGGCCATGCACAGCACGGGCCCGCCGCCCAGTTTTACGTCACCGGTGTCGCTGGGGGTGGTCCCTGGGGCGTCGCTGGCCCAAGTTACGTCCACAGTAATGGCGCAGTCTGGCTGAATGCGGGCAGCCGCATAGTACGCGCCCCGTCCCGTGGTTTCTTCTCCCACGGTAGTGGCCGCGTAAATGCCTATATTTGCCCCTTTGGCAGCGGCCTTTTTGGCGGCCTCCAGCACCACAAAAGCCCCAGTGCGGTCGTCTAGGGCCCGGCAGGTAAAGTGGTGGTTCAGGAGCTCCCGCACCTGCACGTCCGCGCACACCGGGTCACCCACAGCTACAGCTTGCAGGGCCTCTTCTTTATTCTTGGCGCCAATGTCTACCAGCAGGTCAGAGACCTTGGTCTTGTTGCTTTCCAGCAAATCGCCGGAGGTGGCTATTACTCCGCTGACCAGCTTCCCGTTATGCCAAACCTGCACGGGGGAGCCCAGGTATAGCCGGGGCCGGACGCCCCCAGCGCCCATGAGATGCAGGCGGCCAGACTCGTCAATATTTGTCACCACAAAACCGATTTCATCAATGTGCCCGCAGAGCAGCACTTTGCGTTCCGCGTCTGGGTTCACCACAGAGACCGCGTTGCCGCTGGGATCTGTAAACTGTGTGTGTGCAAAGGTTTTGCCATAGGCCAGGGCTTTTTCTTGGATGGCCTCTTCATAGCCGCTGACCGATGGTGTGGCCAGCAGATCTTTTAAAAATTCTCTATTCAAACGGAATCCCTCTTTTCACGCTTTCCTGGGACCTTTGGTCCCAAAGGCAGTATATGCTTTATTATACATCTCTCCCGTGGGATTGGCAAGGGGAGAATCTGGCGGGGCCAAAGGGGAACGCATCCGCCTCTTCGCCGCTGGAGACCAAAAGCTTCTATTACACGACCAAGTACGATATGGGCCGATAAAATTGTACTAAATGCACTGAAAACTGCATCGTAAATCCGAAACCGATAAGGTCCTCCACTTGGTTGACATGATGGATTTCCAGTGGTATATTGGTCTCTTGCCGCCTACCACCATCAAAAGCATTTCATATGAATTGCCGGGCATCGCGTTTAAGAGTTTCCTGCATATTGGCGGCCCCTGACAAGGAAGGCTCCACCTTTTGGGCCTGGTAGGCAAACTTATCGCGGAAGTACTTATACAGGAATACCTGTGTGATAATTTTGTATCCCCCCGGAGAACCACCCAGGCCAAAGCTGGCACAGATGGCGTTCAGATCGTCGGTCCTCCTTTTTGTTCGGATGGTAATGGGTTCGGTTGGCATTATGCTGTCCATGTCCTTCTGCGAAGGATTCACTGAAAATACAGCCTTCTATGAACTTTACCTGACTTGCAGTGGGCGGTACTCCTCTACTGTGGCAACGCTGAATGATCTCCTGGCAGGATTTCACGAGTAAAGTAAGCGTGGTTGTCCATCATACACTGATTTTAGCACCTTCTGGTCAACAGCAACCTTTATCCCCATAAGAACATCGAAAATCACGGGATGGATTTCAAGCGCCGGCGGCCTTGCGGATGCGCATAAATATTCCTCTTTTTAAAAGAACCCTCCGGCGTTTTTAGCTCTTCCAGCATCGACTGGAGCTTTATTCCTGTACTTGGTCGTGATTCCCTCCCGAATGAGCTTCAAAGTATCCCCGTCAGCAATCGACCGATTGTAATAATACTTGTGGATGAACGCAGTATTACTTTGCCCAGGACTTGCGGAAAAAGCGAAAATGATATAATATTGGATGGGGATGCTTTTATGCAAACAGGAGGATGGCCAACATGATAAACATTGATTTTCTGGTGGCCGGGTGCAATACCCGCTGCCGCCACTGTTATGTTAATGGCGGGCCCGGCCCTATCATGCCGGTGGAGGACGCGCTGATGTGTATAGAAAAGCTGGACGCTCTTGCCGCTTACTGCACGGATGAGGTCAGCTTTACTCTAGATCATGAGCCTATGAACCACCCGCAGATTGACCAGATTCTTTCCGCGGCCTCGCAGACAGACCATATACAAAATTATCACCACGGCATGACCACTGGAATGGGATTGATGCACCGGGAAGACCGCCGTCAAGTGATTCGTGCCTATTTGGACCGCGGTTACCGGGAGTTCGGCATTACCATTCATGGGGCTTCATCCCATCATGATGAGATTACTCGTCGAATCGGCTCTTACGAAGCCGCGGCCAAGGCTGGGGAGTTCCTCAAATCAGAGGATGCGGAGCTAAATGTCTCTCTTATGCTGAACCGCTTCTTCCCAGAGGACGCGGACCGTATCTCCGCTTTTCTCAAACGACTCCAGCCCAATTTTGTCTATTTTGCCATCCCCATTTACACTCCCCACCGGAATATGCCATACTTTGAGCCATACCGCGCCTCACTGGGGGATTTAGAGCGCCTGCGGCCCTATCTGGCGGAATGGGGTCAGGATGAATCTGAAATTTTGGAAAAAGCGCGGCGGAGCACGGCCGCCTATGCGGCTGACCGGCTGAATCATGGACTGGATTTGCCGACTTTGTTTGCAGAGGACCAGAAGGAGTTATACCTATCGCTGCATCAGGATTGCAGGCTATATGTGGGCAACTCTGGCTGTGAAACCCACTGTATGGGGGATTTACGGAGCTTGGATTTGCCGGCTGCGGCAGAGGCCATCACTGCGCTGCCGGGAAACCGGGACTATGGGGCGTTTTATGATATGGCGGTCTTGCCCCCTAAAGAGGCCCTGATTCGGGCGTTGTCGGATTTACCGCAGGACACGCTTTACGGCGACTTTCCCAGTGTACTCTATCGTGGATTCAGCGAATGGAAGGTTCCCACAAGGCTTATAGTATGAAATTTCCAGCCTGTCCAAGTGCCCGGCGATTTCCTGCCGGCCCCTTTTGGCCCTATAAACGCGAAAATCCCCCGGGGTTCCAGGGAATTTTCGGGGTGGCATCTTTTAAGATGTGTAACCTTGGCCTTACCATGCTTAAAAGATGCCTGGGGCCATCGGAGGGCTAAAAAAGCCAGTATTTATGCGGCTTTCCGGACTTTTGAAATACCGTCATTCAAACTCTGACTTAAAAGATGCCACTTTTATGAAGGGTCGCTACGGAAGATAATATCCTATTCACCCTCCGCGATTTTTTTGACTTCGTCCAAATCAAGGCTACAAATGTCAGCAATTTCTTCCAAAGACATATCCCGCGCCAGTAACTTTTTTACCATGCCAACATGGGCATCATGTGCTCCCTCTTGCCGCCCAATCCACCGTTCATCCTTCAGCTTCGCCGCCAGGGTCATAAGTTTCTCCACCTTTCCCTTGTCGGATTTGATATCCTCCACCGCCCGGTCAATCTGTGTCAAGTAGTCTGAACCGGAAATGTCAATGGCCAGCCTGCGGTACCTGGCGTTGACATACCGCAAAAACTCCAGCGCCGGTTCATTCATGTTCTGGACCGTGAACGCGGCGTTCAGAATGTAGGCATGTGAGCCGTCCTCATACGTCAAGTCCTCAGCGCCATCAATCACAGATTTACGCTTATAAAGCGCCAGTCCCCGACCATAATAATCGTCCGTGCAGACGAAAATAATGTAGCTTTCTCTGAGCTGCCGGTAGCTCTCAGCCGGTTCCAGGGTCCTTCTGTCAATACTGCTTTGGTAGAATCGGATGCGCCGCTCCAAATCATAGGCGTGGCCGGTCTGCATCTCGATATCATACCGCGTTTCGTCAGCATCTGCCAGAGCCACATCCAGCCGGACGCCATGCAGGTTGACGCCGTCCTTCATGTCCTGCTAACGCTCGATATAGGTGATCTCCGCAACTTTCTTCTCAAGCACCGCTTCAAGAAACGGCTTGACGTTCTCTGGCCGGCGCATGACCTCTGAAAACACCAGGTCGTTGGCGAGAGAAATATCATCTATGCTTATGCTCATGGGAATCACCTCTTTATATTATGATAAAAATCCAAGTACTTAAAAGAGCTCTTCCTTTAAGTACATTATACCCGAATCTTGCGAAAAAAGCAACTGTTTTCGCCTACTCATTGCCGCCTTCCGGCACGGTGCTGTCATCTTTTTCCACCTCCGCCTGTACCAGCCCGATGACAAAATCCTTCTGCTTGACCTTGTGCCGCTTGAGGTAGGCTTTCATGCGCTGATAGGTTTCCTCGGGCAGTTGGACGGCCATAGTCTTTGTGTTTTCCATAGCGATTTTCTCCTTTGTGTTATTATATTTTTAAGGGAAAAATTCCAGTTTTTAATATAGAGACGATATTAGCGCCTATACTTGATTCTCTTTTGTTTTATTTGTGTGGTAAGATACACACAACATATTGTGGAGGAAGAACTCATAGACGGTCTTAATGAAATCACTATATTTAACGCAGCATTGTTTGGACGCAGAGTAGCGCATCGCCGTAGGAAAAATAAGATAAAACAAGCTGATCTAGCAGAGCGGCTTGGTATCTCACAACAGCATCTGTCAGGCATTGAACACGCAAAGGACCGTATCAGCTTTGATGTGTTCATCAAACTTTGCGTTGAGCTAAAAGTGAACCCAGATTATCTGTTAGGAGGAACTCTGCGGGCAAACAATATCCCCAAGGGTGTTGTAGATGGCCTTAATCAATGCACACGGGAAGACCAGGAGTTAGCAGCCGGTATTATTGAGCTGCTGAGAAAGCGAAATCCAGAAAATGGATGACATTCCTGGGATGACATGATATAATCACTTTATTATCACACAGTACTGGGGTGGTTATATGAGGATCGTTCTTTGCGATGACGATGAACAGGTGTTAAAGCTGCTGAAAAAGTATTTGCGCGAGTACTTTCACTCCGCTCATCTTAACCAGCCCGACTACACTGTTTACAGCAGCGGCGATGACTTGCTGGTTTCTGAGGCTGCTCCGTCTGTTGCGCCGGCCGACATTGTCTTTCTTGATGTGGAGATGCCCGGACGAAATGGCATCTTCACGGGAGCGCTTTTAAAAGAGATGAATCCCAATGTGAGGATATTTATTGTCACCTCTTTTCCTGACTATTTGGATGACGCTATGAAATTTCATGTGTTCCGCTATCTCTCTAAACCCATTGACAAGGCGCGCCTGTTCCGAAACATGAAGGAGGCTCTGTATCAAATCAGTATGGACGCGGAGAAAATAAGCATAGAAACGAAAGAAGAGACTGTTATTTGCTCATCGGAGGAGATCGTCATGATTGAGAATGAGGACCGTAAGGTATGGGTCCATACGCTTTCCCGCTCTCTGGAGTCCGTAGAAAACGCGAAATATTGGGACAGGCTTTTAAAGTATAAGAGCTTTTACCGGCCACACCGAAGTTACATAATAAACTTTAAATACATTTTGTCATATACCCACGATTCTATCCAGCTTAAAACGCCGGATGGGAGAATTTGGGAGTCTTTCTTAGCCCGGCGCAAGTATCAGGAGCTCAAAGACGCATATCTTCTGTTCCTGGAGGCGATGTCATAATGGATATGAGGATTGTCTATTTTTGCATATACATAGCAGAGGGCATTACGGCATGGAGCTACTTTTCGGGGCTGTACAAAAGGAGATATTCCCTTTGGATAAGCGTTCTCGCTCACATACTTGGGTATGGCATTGCTTTTCTAATATTTAATTTTGCGTATGTTTGGGTCAACACCTTGATGTTTACTCTTATAAACTTTGCGCTTCTTTACCGGCTCCATTCCTGCTCTTGGAAATCTGGACTTTTTCACGCCGGACTATTGACGTGTTTCTCAATCGGATTGGAATTTGTCATTGTTTTAATCTTGGGATCTAGCTTAGGCAATTATGACCATTATCAAACCAACGCCTCTACTTTGATGATTCTTGCTGTGTGCAGTAAGCTCCTTTATTTTTTAGCTACAAAGCTGTGTCTTCTTATTGCAAAAAAGTCTAACCCCGGCCAAGGAGATGTTGGCGCAGTCTCGCTTTTCTTTTCCTTTTTTTCTCTTGCCACGATATGCGTTATAGTGGTGATGTTCTATACTGGGATGGCCGTCCACCTCCCGCTGCACATTGAAAACCTGATGCTCATAAGCTCGCTTATTCTGCTTTTTGCAAACATATTGCTATTTGCAGGGTATCAATATAGTCAAAGAGTCAGCCAACAGTACCTTGCCCTGCAGATGGAGAAACAAAAGGATGAAGCCAAAGAAACTTATTTCAGAGTTCTGGAGGAAAAATACAATGGGCAGAGAGTGCTGATCTACGACATCCGAAGGCACCTAACCGCAATAAAAGGGCTTGCCCAGGAGCAAGGGACGGATTCTGTGGTAGACTATGTTAACAGGATGAAGGAGTTGCCAGCGCTGCAAAACAAAGTACGCTATTGCGATAATCCTATGCTAAACGTGGTGCTGTCCCATTATGGTGAGATATGCCGTGAAAAGGAAATAGACTTCCAGGTGGATGTGCGGGATAAGGAGTATGATTTTCTTGCTCCAAACGATATCACCTCGCTGTTCGGCAATTTACTTGAAAACGCCGTGGACGCTGCTCAGGGCACCCCAAAGCCCTATGTGGCGCTGAGAGTTGACAGCCCGGCGGGAACCGATCTGTTTCTTTCCCTGACAAATCCATGCAATGAACCTCCTATTGAAGATGGCCGCAACGGATACTTGACCCGCAAGTTAGATAAAGAGCAGCACGGCATTGGGCTTAAAAGTGTAGACGCTATTGTAGATAAATATGGCGGCTCCATCAACCACGACTATGACTGGGAAGCAAAGCTGTTTCATATCTCGGTGTTGTTAAAAAGCGACGAATAATCAACCTATATATCCATAGAAGCCCCTCTCTGTTATTGGAGAGGGGCTTCTATGGATATATGGAGCGACCACAATATATTGTGGTCGCTCTAATCGATACAAAAATACCGACATACCATTCTGTTGCGTTTTTTGTCATTTCGCGCAAAGGGGGTTGTAATTTTCTTTTTCTCCTGCTAAACTTTGAGCAGTTGAACGAAACCCGAACCGCAGACCGGTTTTCATTCAACCAGCGTTGGCCAACGCGATGTTCGAAAGGAGTTTGCGGCGCGTCTCTGGGGGACCGTCCCGCCTCCTGTCCGCCCCCACAGATCAACTGTACGGGAAATAAACCAAAAGCAAGAGTGTTTCGCTTGCTTGACGATGAAGAAAGGATGTAGTACTTATAACAAAAAGGCTGGTTTCTCTGCTCATGGCTCTGGTGCTAACCATCGGCATCTTTGCGGTACCGGCAATGGCAGCTCAAGACGATGACGGCATCGAGCCGTATGGTCAGTATGTTAGATGCCCTTCATGTAACGCGGCAATTGCCACGTCCAGTTTTACGACCTGGGCCGAAAATGGAACCGTCTATATAGGCTGCTATAAAGATGCGGCGCCGCATGCGCACTTTAGATCATAGTAAGTGCACAGGATTCCATTGCAACAGTTGTGGAGCATGGACAGAAATAAATAGAGTGATGGTTACGGATAACTGCTCTATTGGGAAAGTATAATTCTTCCCTGTGTTTTCGTAGATAACTAGCGGATTGAATAACAATAGACTTGGGAGACCAAGTGTATTGTTATCGTTTAACCCATTAGATAAAATGGAGAACTGTTTATGAGAAAAATTTCTATATTGTTTATTGCTGTATGCTTTTTAACTTTATTGGCAGGGTGTAAAACGAATGAAACCCTTATACCGGAAGGAGTTTCATCTTATGCCTCCGAAGAAAATCCCGCCGAAAAAGAGAATGCTTCCCCACTGCGTGTTCTTATTGATGGCGAATATGGAAGCAATATATATTGGCTCCAGGAGAGCCTTGCAAACTATGACAAGGAATATATCCACGGGAAATGGGAGGGTATCAGCCTTCAGGCCAAGATAGAGAACATGGGCGGGCCGTCCTCTGTTGAGATCGAGATAGCCCCTATTAGGGAGAACGAGCGGGACGTATATTTGACCAGCCTGCGTACGGAAATGATGTCTGGCGGAGGCCCAGATGTCTTTGCGTGCGGCTGCGGCACTGGCTATCACCAAAAGGAAACGAACGGCAAATTAAACGATGGCGAATGGATTGAGTCCGAGCCGCTGTTCAAATTTCCCCAGCAGGCCATGAAAAGAAATATGTTCCTGGCGCTGGATGAATACATCGAAAAGGCCCAATTCATGGAGTGGGATAAGCTGACCCCGGTGGTGATGGAGGCCGGGAGAACGGAAAAAGGGCAGCTTTTGCTGCCGATGACGTACACGGTTGCGACTACAGCTTTTCGGGAGGCCGATGTTGAGCATACGCCGTCGAAGGATATGAAATGGGAGGATATGCTTTCTGGGGGGCCGCATATGCCCCTTGCGGCAATCGCGGTACTAGACCACATGGGGAACGGGCTGGCGCCATTTGCCGACTATGAGCACGACAAGCTGGCCGTATCGGAAGAGGAGATGGTCCGGTACTATAGTGAGAAGCTTGATAATCGTGAGAAATATAAAGAGGAAAGCGATGTTCCCTACACCGGGTTTGATTTGAAGGTACTTCATGAATATGATTTGAGTGTTTATGACGAAGGCTTTGACAAAGACAACCCCATCGTATTGGTCCCACTCTATTCCCGCAACGGAGGCTATATGGCGACTGTCACAAGTTTTGCAGGGATCAACGTGAACACAAAATATCCTGATGAGGCTTTTTGGGTAGTGGATTATCTTCTGGGAGAAGAATGTCAGAGATCCATACTGTATGCGCACATGACATTTGCTCAGGCCGTGCCAACTTTGGAAGGACTTATGACACAGGATACTGCTGTTTCCGATGGAATCGAAACTGTTTTTATGCCTGATAGCTTCTATGAGCAGTTCTGCGCTGTCAGAGATAACATAAGCTTTGCCGATTTTGCTACTCCTTTGGATATTGAGTTTCGGCAGCTTTACTTTGATTTACTGAATTCCTCTCAAAAATCCCGGGAATCGATCATCCATGACGCATATACGCGAATGAATATGCAGTTGGCAGAAAGCTAAAATATAGGCTTAGGTTTTCTAAGTCTATTGTTTGTGCTATTGAACAAGAGGAGTCAAATTCTTATGAAAAAGTATATATTAAGTATTTTTGCCATCTGTTTACTAATCTCCCAATTTGCCGGATGTGCAGAGTTAGGACATAAATCAAACCTCAACAATTCACAGATGTCGGACAATCCAGTTGAAGATCATCGTTCTCTCCGGGTCCTTGTTGATGTAGAATTCGGTAGTAGCTTGTATCTTGATGTTGAAGACGAATTAAGAAAATATAAGGCTGTTCCTTCAGCTGGAGGAGAAAAAACCATTGGGCTTGTTGCTGCGATAAAAGATGCTGGAGGATCGGAGAATATTCAGCTAGAATTCCCTCCGAAATGTGGCGAAGAGCGTGACATATATCTTTCGAATTTGCGGACAGAGATCATGGCAGGTGGAGGACCAGATGTTTTTGTATGTCTCAGTGGTATTGGTTTTCATTTTGATAAAGACAACAATTTTCAAGTGCATTATGTTGAGCCAATCTTTCGGTTTCCCCAACAGGCCATGAAACGAAATATGTTTTTGCCACTAGATAATTATATTAAGACGGCAAAACACATGGAATGGGATAAGCTGACGCAGGTTGTTATGAAAGCGGGGAGAACAGAGAAGGGACAAATGTTGTTGCCAATGACGTACACTGTCCCGACCACACTTTTTCGAAAAAGTGATGTGAAAAGCGCTTTGTCAAAAGAAATGAAATGGGATGATATGTTTTTTCAGGATACTGCGCTGGGTGTTGCCGCGGTATCAGACACATCTACTCTTATGGGGAGTGCGTTGGCGCCGCTTGCCGACTTTGAGAATGACAAGCTAGCTTTCTCAGAAGAAGATTTGACTCGATTTTGTGAAAAAATAACAAATCATCAAACGCTGGACAACGATAATACTATTCCCCATTTCCGCTTCAACTTGAAGGTTCTGGATTCTTTTAAATTGAATGACTATAATGAGGCATTCAAGAATGATGATTCATTTACTTTAGTTCCCCTCTATTCGCGCAATGGAGGATATATGGCAACTGTCACAAGTTTTGTGGGAATCAATGCCAATGCCGAGAACCCAGAAGCAGCGTTTTCCGTGGTGGATTATTTGCTTGGAGAAGAGTGTCAAAGGTCAAAACTATATGCATTTATGACATATGATAATGCAGTACCCACTTTGGATGGACTGATGACGCAGGGAACCTCTGTCAGTACGGGCAATAACAAGGAATGGACAATGCCCGACCCCCTCTATAATGAGTTCTGTGCGGTCAGGGATAATATCACGTTCTCTGAATTTGCTACACCTTTAGAAAGAGAATTACAGCAACTGTATATTGACTTGACCACATCAACCTCCAAATCGAAGGAAACAATGATTCATGACGCATATATGCGAATGAATATGGAATTGGCAGAAAGCTAAAATATAGGTGTAGCCATATGAAAAAGAAACGAGAAACTCTGCAAGGCTGGCTGCTAATCAGCCCACTCTTAATCGGCTGCCTGCTGTTCTATGGCATTCCCTTCGTGCTGGTGGTGCAGTACTCCATGTCCACCGGCAGCGGTGGGGCCAGTAATTTTATCGGCTTTATCAACTACCAGGATGTGGCCTCAAACCGCATGCTCCAGTTGGCATTCGGCAACACCATGCGCTTTTTAGCTGCAGCTCTGCCCCTCATCATGGTGCTGGCCTACGCCATCGCCCTGCTCATGCAGAAACATGCTAACAAGCACAAACTGCTCAAATCTGTGTTCCTGTTTCCCTACATCATGCCGGTTGTGGGCGCGGTCATTCTGGTGGAGCTGCTCTTTGCCGATTCCGGCTTGGTGCCAAGCGTGGCCGATGCCCTGGGCCTGCCCCTGGTGGACTGGCTGGGCGGGCCTGCGGCTTTCGGCGTGGTACTGCTCCTGTACCTATGGAAAAACACCGGCTACAGTGTGATTCTGCTGCTGGCCGGGCTTGTCACCATCCCGGAGGAGCAGTACTCCGCCGCCGATCTGGACGGGGCATCCAGTTGGCAGAAGTTCTTCTACATCACCACGCCGCAGATGTGGTACTCGGTGTTCTTTGCCATCATCTTCTCGCTGATCAACGCCTTCAAGTGTTTTCGAGAGATTTTCCTCATCGGCGGTACCCATCCCAACGAGAACATCTACATGCTCCAGCATTTCTTAAACAACAGCTTTGAGAATCTGAATTACGCTAAGCTGTCCGTGGCCTCGGTGCTGCTCTTGGTTGTGGTTCTGGTGGTGTTCGCGGTGTTCTACGGGTTCGTCCGCAGGAAGGAGGCGTTCCGGGCATGAGAAAAGCAATCAAACCGGGTGAGGTGTTTGCCATTCTGCTGGCGGTTATCTCCATCGCCCCCTTCTGCTATGTGCTGATTCTCAGCTTTTTGCCTGCTGGCGGCGGCATCACATTTGACTATTATTACGATGTGTTCCTGGGTTCGCCCCAATACCTGCTGCGGTTCTGGAAAAGCATGGGCATCTGCCTGTGCATCGCGGCGGGACAGCTTGTGGTATCTGTACTGGCGGGCTACGGGTTTGCCAAGTGTGAGTTCAAGGGGCGGGACGCCATCCTGTTTGTGCTCATGATTCTTATGGTCCTGCCCCTGCAGGTTACCTTGGCCCCCAACTACATCATGCTGGACAAATTGGGCCTGCTGGATACCTACTCCGCTCTAATTCTTCCGTCCATCTTCGTACCTCTGGGCACCTTCATCCTGACCCAGAGTTTCAAGTCGGTGAGCGACGACATCATTGACGCCGCCAAGTTGGACGGCTGCGGGCTGTTCCGTCTGCTGACAAAAATCATCTTGCCCATGAACACCAGCGGGCTGGTCTGCGTGACTTTGCTCTCCTTTCTGGACGGCTGGAACATGGTAGAACAGCCCATCGCCTACATTAAGGACTTTCTGCGCTACCCCCTCTCGGTGGCGCTGGCATATGTGCCGCCCGCTGACCCGACTCTACAACTGGTCTGCTGCATTCTGGTAGTACTGCCTCCCCTGTTCCTGTTTACCTATTTTAACCGGGAACTGGTGGAGGGCATCGTCTTGGCGGAGGTGAAATGATGAAGAAAGAAAAAAACGACCCGTATGAGAGGTATTTGTTTAGTGACCGGCCGCCCTGGAAACCTACCACACTAAAGCAGAAAGCCCTGTGGGTGTCGGCCCTGGTTTTCTGGCTGATTGCCGCCTGCACCCTCTTCGCTGTTAAAAACCAGGAGCTGATGACCCCGCAGGTCACCACTGTGAGTGCCGAAAACAGCTACAGCCCAGGTTCCCCGGCAAAGCTGCCTCTTGACTGCCTGCAGTTGGACAGCGAAGGTGGGATGCATCTTTACGAGATTTATGAGGGTACCGGCTGGGAGGCCGGGGTACGGGTCCGGGAGGTACAGGGGTTCTCTATGGACGAGGACAATGTACTCCTAGACAATGGCGGCTGGGGAGAGTATGTCCAGTATGCCTCAAAAACGCTGACCGATGGCGAGCTGGTGGAGGTAATCCGGGGCGGGGACAAAGCCGCCGATCAGTGGCTTGCCGTGTTCCCGGAGGACGCGCCGGAGCTAGATCATCTCCCCAGCGGCGTGGAGATCGTGGCCCGGGACGGCAACGCCCTGCTGCTGTCTGTGGAATCTGACCAGCAGCCCTTCATGGAGGGCCGGGCCAAGAGCCTTGTGCCGGAGCTTTCCGGGGCCAGGATCTATAGCTTGTCAGCTATGGAGCAGTTCCAGGGCAATTTCATCTGCACGGGCCTGCTGCTCATGATATTCGTCATCCTGTTCTGGATGTGGGGCTATGCTTGGTATGAGAACCAGCTTCCCAAAAAGTATCCCCGGATGTGGCCCATGAGCGTTGGCGTCAGCATTGTGCTCCTTGGAGGATTCGCGGTAATTTTACACTTTGTCAGCCTGCCCTCGTCCCTGCTGCCGCCGGAGCAGATCACGGACCTGTGGTATTACGGCCACGATTTCGGCCGCTCCTTCCCGGCCCTGGAGCGCTTTGGGGAGCAGTTTGAGAGAGGAAACCGGCTGGTTATAATGCAGACGGTCGCACTCTTTTGCAGCCTTGGGTTTATGGCCGTGGGCGCGGGGATCGGCTACCTGATTGCGCGGGTGGAAGAGTTTTATATGGAGGAGATCTGCGTTAAGAGGATGCGCCGGGGGGAATGGCGGTGATTTCATACTGTCATGAAAACTGAGAAAACAAGGTGATGCCGCAGATTTCTGCGGCATCTTTTTATAGCCCGTACTTTTTCTTTATATATGCAAAGAACCCCTCTATCTCCGCCGCAGCCTCATCCGGGATTCTTCCCACAGTCAGCCAGGTTGGAAGTTTTGCGTGGGACATACCTTCCTCTGCTCTGCGGAAGGTCACTTTCTCACGTTTCAAATCCAAGTCACCCAATGTTAATGTATAGCCCTCCGTCACCCAAGCCTCCGCCATGGCGTTCTGGTCGGGCCGGGTGTACCAGCGGGAGGGGTATTCTCTTACGGACGGTGAAAGTTTCCGGCCCAAAATGCGCTCTATTTCCTTAAATGTAAGTGTGATTGACGCCTCGGTTCTTTTGGCAAACCACTTTTTGAGCGGCATAAACAGCCAGTTATCCCGCAGGGGGCCTGCCAGCTTTTCCCTTGCCTGCGGGCCCTGGGAAGTGGCAATCTCCTGGGCTCCGTCCAACAGCTCCCGGTGGGTATACACGCTCACATCACCTAAAACTTCCGCCACGGACAGCTCGTTCGCTTTGCACATCTCATGGACATACGCAAGATTAGAGGGTACATCGGGTAAGGCAAGGTCAAGCTGCACCACATCTCTGAGTTGGTCCAGCAGGATCGGCCTACCGCAGTAATAGCACCGGCCTCTCTGCCGTTTCCAAACATCCTGATACTTACCCGTTGCTCCGATGACGTTTTTTCTCTCGTGGCGGCGCTGAAAATATTCCACGTCCATATAGGGATTCTTGTTTAGCAGGACTTTCTCATAGCAAGCCACCAACAGCACCTCTGACAAACGCCGGACACGCACACTTTTGTTATTAGGCAGAGTATAAGCTCTCCTGCCCTGAGAATCTGTGTACCAGTATTTTGCCCGTAGTTTCGGCGGGTTCATTCGAGGATGCCGGACCAAAGCTGCTTTCCAGAGGCAGCCCTCCACCAGTTCATCAATCTCCCGGAACGCGGCCCTAGCGTTAGAGTAGCGGTGATAGGAGGCCCAGCCGGAGAGCTTGCGGTTGATAGAGTCTATCAGGGACTTCTGAGAGCGTTTGTGGGTGAAAATCAACTCCTGTTACAATATATTTGCCCCATATATGTGGCAGCCAGCCACAGGCTTGGGACATCTCATGCCAAAGCTGTTAGAATGGAGGGGCAATGGTCTGACTTTCAACTCCAAGAGCGAAGCGCTCGTTGGAAAGTCCGTCAGCCATCCCCCCATTCGCAGCGTTCGATTTGTGCAGGTAGAGCAGCCGCTCGGGTCAGCAAACAGATGGAATCGGTGATGAGAAAAGGATGGATTACCGTTGTAATCAAGGTATCAGGAGGAATCCAAAATGTATGCTGTGGGAGTGGATGTTTCAAATGGGTGGAGCACCGTGGCGGTGCTCCGGTCAAAGACGGATATTGTGATCCGCCCGTTCAATGTGACGCACAACAGCCAGGGATTTGCCAGCCTCTTAGAGAAGTTGAGAGCCCTGGACGGTGAAGTCAGGGTAGTTATGGAGCACACCGGCAATTTTTATGAATCTATCGCCAATGTACTGCACGAAAGCGGCCTGTGGGTCTCAGCGGTCAATCCCCTGCTGATCAGGAACTATGGCGACAATTCTCTTCGCAGCGTCAAAACCGACAAGGCGGACGCCAAGAAAATTGCCAGATACACCCTTGACAATTGGGAGGAACTGCGGCAATATACACCTATGGATACCATACGTTACCAACTCAAAACCCTTAACCGCCAGTTCCATCTGGCCAGCAAGAACCGTATAGCCTGTTCCAACAATCTGATTGCCCTGATGGAGCAGTCCTACCCCGGTGTGCGCTCTCTGTTCAGCAGCCCTGTGCGACCGGACGGCAGCCAGAAGTGGGTAGATTTTGCCCAAGCTTTCTGGCACGTGGACTGTGTCGCAAAGCTCAGCCTGAACGCTTTTACCGTGAAATACCAGAAGTGGTGCAAGCGCCATGGCTACAATTTCAGTGCGGCAAAAGCCGCTGAGATTCACGAGAATGTCCGGACGTTGTTTCCTCTGGTTCCAAAGTCGGATACCACGAAGCTGCTGGTGAGAGAGGCTATAACTCAGCTTAACACTATCTCTCATACTGCCGAAGTATTCCGTGCTGAAATGAACCGGTTGGCATCCCAGCTCCCTGAGTATGAGGCCGTCATGGCCATGACCGGCGTCGGCCTTTCTGCCGGCCCCCAGCTCATGGCGGAGATTGGCGATGTGCGCCGCTTTGCACAAAAGAGTTCTCTGGTAGCTTTTGCAGGCATCGACCCGGGCAGAAACGATTCAGGCTCCAAAGAGTCCAATAAGGGCAGAATCGGCAAACGCGGTTCTCCTCACCTGCGCAAGACTTTGTTTGTCATCATGTCCATTCTGCTTCAACTGAAACCCGTTGACGATCCTGTGTACCAATTCCTGGACAAGAAGCGTTCTGAGGGCAAACCGTTCTACGTCTACATGACCGCCGGAGGCACCAAGTTCCTGCGTATTTACTATGGCAGGGTCAGGGATTCTCTTAAAGAGAAAGGTCTTTGGGACGAGCCTTTGACGGACTGACAGAAACAATCTTTTCTTCCTGACTGCCGCTTTTGGGCGGCAGTCTGTTTGCTGTGTTCACTTTTTCCATCCACTTTCTTTCATTTTTTGGCTTAGGGGGCTTGACTTTTTATTTGCAGGCTGTCACTATGAGACCCTCCCGGTGTCAGCGAAAACCCGGAGTACTCCCTTGTGAGTGTTTTTTTCAAAATCACCACCCCGGTTCAGCATCCGTCAATGTATAGAGATTCGAGGAATCCGCGCCATTGGGCCGCTGACGGCCTGTGACATAGAGGAAACCTCCTTTCTCCAAGTCCTTAATCGCCCGGTGTACAGTAGCCTCTGATAGTTTCGTCTGCCGGGCTATGGTGGGGACAGAGGGAAAACACTGCCCCTCCTTCCCCGACCGGTCTGACAGGTACATATACACAAGGACTGCACGCTTGGGCAAATCGCTCCGATAAATATTTTCCAGCCTACCCATTGTCAGCATCCTTTCGCTCTGTAATCACTTTGGCGGGCTGCTCCTGTGGAATCGCCGCTGGCCGCGATCTGGGACGCAGACGGGGGAACGCCTCATGAATGGCCTCCATCAGCGCCTGCCTGCTGGCATACCGAACCGGCCTGCTGCCCTGATCCGGCACCTGGTACGGTTTCCCGAACGCAATGCCCCACTTAAAGAAAAGTTTCAGTTTGACCTTCATGGGATTTGTGCCGGTTTTCATCACGATGAATTGTCCCTTGGGCATAGACTTTAACTCGTCCGCTGTCATGAGTGGGCGCTCGATCATCTGGAGAGACTGGCTGGGGTCTTTCTTTCCACGGCTGACGGAACCAGAGAGCGCCGTCCTGCTGCCCAGAAATTTGCTCAACACCTGGGCGGTTTCGCTGTTAGGCGCAAAGCCGCCGAAGATGGTTAACTGGGTATTATCGATTATGATTTCCGCGCCCTCCTTGCCGTAGTTCTTCTCAAGCTGCCCCAGGGATTGAATGACCGGCACAATGCTCAGGCGGCGGGAGCGGGATGCGGAGAACATCATTTCAGCGGATTCAATTTTTGGAAATAGCGATAGGTAATCCTTTGAAATCATTTCCGGATTTTCCCCCGCTTCACACCGGACATGAGCGTTTCCGCTCATCCGGCGTTCCATCGTATCATGGAATTTCTATAAAGTATCGATTTTTCAACAACCAAGTTTTTAGATTGGATCAAGATTCAAACGCTTTCTTAATCTGTTCAGCTTATCCTTTTGCTTTGCGTTTAGAGCCAGCTTTTCCACATAGTGTTCTATAGTAGATTCCCACATGGCATGGAGCAAGATGTGTGCATCCCTGCAAACTAGAATAAGATTTGAGTAACTGTCATTGCCGCCATCAACCCTACGAACTTAATGGTGGCAATGAATATCGCCAATTTCAAGGGGCTTGCCCGTTATAGCGCACTTTCCCTGCTGGGCGCAATAGAGCGCTAGACGGTTATCATTGTACTCAATGCTCTCATTCCTTACAGGATGTTCCATCAAATAATGCAGGATGGGGATATTGATTTTCTCCAACGCTTTATGGACTGCCGCCCGGCCCTCTGGTGTATACACGCACCAATCCCGGGGCCTGTGTTTTGGCGGCCTTGTCTGGACAAAGGATATCGGCAGGACAAACAGCCCTCTGATGTAGCGGAGCTGTTTGCTCTTACCATACATTTGCTGAACAAATGGGGGTAATGTATTCCCCTTACGCTTTAATCTCTGACCTAATCTGCATTTCATAGTCCGTTTGACCGGAAAGCCGATTTCCGCAAAATCTTGACTTACATGGGTCGCTATGCGATAATAATTATGAACTCCCATCACATAGGAATTGTAGTCCATAATGAACTTGTGTTCCTCAAACTTATCTGCGGGGAACTTGATTTTTCCTACCATTTCAGCGGCACGCTTTTTGATTTTCTCTTTGCGCTTATCCGAAACATGGGAGACCACCGTATACTTGGGCTTGCCGTTCTTTTCGCCCTTTTTGCAGACCTTTATTTTGAAGCCGAGAAACTCTGAATAGCGCCGTTTCAAATTGACGATTTGGGATTTCTCCGGGCTGATATCCAGCCCTAACCTCTCTTTGAGCCATTTCTGCGTGGCAATAAACAGCCTTTCCGCATCCTGCCGTTTCCGGCAGAAAATACGGAAATCGTCTGCATAACGCAAACCGTAGCACTCTTTCAAATTGGTCTTTTCCCTTAAAACATGGTATACATATCCCTTATCCGCTACGCCGTTATCGCTTCGAATGTGGGTGTAGTTTTTGCGCATGGGCATATTTTCCCATTGGCTGTATACTTCAGCGAAGCTGAAGTATTATCCACACAATCCAATTCGTTGAGCACGATATTGGAGAGCAAAGGGGAAATCACTCCGCCTTGCGGGGTACCTTTTTCCGGGAAGCCTATTCCAGCTACTTCCGCTTTCAGCATAGAGGAAATAATGGATAGAAGCTTTTTGTCCCGGATACCCAACATCCACATCTGCCGGAGCAGCTTGCCGTGGCTCACATTGTCAAAGAACCCTTTAATATCAAGGTCTACAACAAAATGCAAGCCCTGGCGCTGGGCTAGAGAATAAGCTACCGCAACCGCGTTTTCCTGGCTGCGGTTCGGGCGAAACCCAAAACTGCGGTCATGGAATTTTGCTTCACATATGGGCTCCAGCACTTGCAGAAAACATTGCTGAATTAGCCTGTCCATGATGGTGGGTATACCCAGCGGGCGTGTTTTGCCGTTGTCTTTGGGTATTTCGACCCGGCGCACGGGCTGGGGGACATACCATTCCAGGCGTTTGCGCACATAGTGTATCAGGTCGGGCTCTTTCCACGTTTCAAGGTCTTTGATGGTCTTTTTATCTGTCCCCGCTGTCTTGCACCCGCTGTTCTTTTTCAAGTTGCGGTAAGCAAGACGGATGTTGTTTTCGGAAAGTACCAGCGGCATAATTTTAGTAAACACCTTGCCACCTTTGCTTTCTGAATACAGTCTGTCGAACACAGATTGCAGGTCATAATATTCCGCGTTTCTTAGCTTTTGCTTTTTCGGTTTCTTGTTTGTTGTCATAGTCAGCCAACACCTCCAAAGGGAAGTCGGCTTTTCTTAGTCTTACTCGAACCTATGAAATGAATCGAACTTTATTTTGTTCACATAATACGACTAATGCCTATCCCTCCACGGCTTGTTATCGCCGCTTCACAGGTACTGTGGCATCACTCTCAACCGGACAAAGG
Organism: Oscillospiraceae bacterium; assembly: GCA_910574935.1. GTDB lineage: Bacteria > Bacillota > Clostridia > Oscillospirales > Acutalibacteraceae > Acutalibacter > Acutalibacter intestini. The sequence continues at coordinate 49,249 of CAJTCU010000010.1, read as the reverse complement.
CAGGTTATGGATTCCCTGCCAGCATTTCACAGCGGTGCAATCCGCTCCATGCTCCGGCCTTTCCACGTTCCGATATCCCTATCTGTACATATACCTTTAGGCTGCCCTTTGGCCCTGTATGCTGGACACTACCTGTAATAGAGTAAGGACTTTCATAGTACGAAATTTTACTCACCCTCACATACACCGCAATTATACGGCAGCGGCATTTCTACCGCCCATTCGTCTAGAGCCTTTCATTCGGGGTTTCGTCAGTCTTAAAGACATTCTCACCATGGGTATTTTATAGACCTCCGGCATATCATCTGCACAGCCTGCCTCCAGGCCGGTTTCCACAGCGGCTAAATTTTGATAGCCCTGTTTGGACAAACTTCTGCCGACTTTGCGAGCTCCCAGACAAGAAACCTATTGCACGGCTCCCCGCCTGTCGCAGTTTCAAGGTAGGCGTTTGGGGGCGTTACTCCTTCATTCCACCTATCGGGATATCAGTTCTACAAGTTCTTCATAGAAACTCCTTTCAATTTTCTACTCAATTAAACCTGTGTCTAAGCTTTTCACTTAGAAACGTGTCGCACTGGTGCCGTACTCGTCGCAGAAGAAAATACACCTGTTTTTCAGCTTGCCGCCGTTTTCATCGGCAACAGAAAGAATCTCCCGGTAGAGCTGCTGGATGATCAGCGAAATCATAAAAAACGAATTAGGGTTTTCCTCCGGTAAAATAACGAACACGGCACACTTCTCGTTGCAAAACCGCTCGGCATCTATCTCTGTATCGAAGCACAGGATTTGGTCGGGTAAGACCCCGGCATTACTGCCGGAGCCTCCCCTAAGAACCGTACATGAGAGTTTCCCCTCATACGGCTCAAGCCTTTCAAAGCTCCCCTTCGGGAACCGGCTCAAAGAAAACATCATTTTTACGAACCTTTCTATAGCATTCCGGATGAAGCATTTGCTTGGGGTTTTGGCGATTTTCTTTATCGTCATAAACCTGGAATCCCGTGTCCACGGTGATTTTCTTTCCGCAAACAGGACACAAACCATTCTGCTGGCGGAAGAGTTTCGCCAATATCTTTCTGCCTTTCAGACTGTTGCGCATTTTCTCGGTATCGCGTTTTTCAAAATATTCTTGGTCATCCGCATCGAATGGATTGGAACGGTTGCGGATTTTTGTAAAGCGGATAATATCCGTATCTGTTGCATATATCAGCCGGATATAGAGAGTTTCCCCATTGCTCATTTTCTGCTTTGTAGGAACGGAAAATGTCCAGCTGCGGTTGCCGATACGGTGGAAATATTTTGTGGCTATCCACGTTTTGCTTTTCTTTGGATGCCTACGCTTACACCAAGCCCACAGACATTTGAACACTTGATAATCTACATATTCAAACGCCACAGCAGACACATTGAACCGCTGGTAATTGACCCAGCCGCGAATCATGGGATTCAGCTTGCGAATCAGCCATGGTAACCTTTTTGCGTCAGTCTGAAAATTGCTTCATACTTCATTTTGGGTGTAGACCATATTTCACTGTCTACCCCGGCAGTTCGTTTTCCTGTGCTTTCCGTCACCCTTTTCACCGCCAGAGCTTTGGCGAAAAAGGATGTGGTCAGTAGTCGCTGCAAGGCTTTCACCCTGCCGGTCCTGCCTTCCTTTTGAGCCTTTACAATACGTGCTTGCAGTTTTCTAACGGCAGATTCCGCATAGTCTCAATCGATTTCAGACCACGGGCCAGCGCCGTCAAGAGATGCACACAGTTTCCTGTCCATTTGCTTTTCTCCTTTCGAAAATTCTGTAAGTTCTCTTGTAAAGAAAGACCGCATGGAAGTCTGCCCGCTTTCGCGTGGGATAATGTTGTCGAATATTTTACGATTCAATCCCTATCCGCCCCATTACAGGGCAGCGTTCGCTTTTTCCATGTTCCTTTACCCGCACCCCCAACGGCACACCTTAGCTATCCACGCTGCCGGTGAGGGTGCTGGCGATCTCCGGCAGAGGCTTTCCCTCGGTTTGGCTCACATCATATGTGGATACCACCTTGTAGCGCGGCACCACGACCTCCTTTTCCTCTCCATCTTCCTCCACAGTTTTCTTGAAAGGCGTGGGCGCAATCACCTTGATGCCCTTCTCGCCTTTCTTAACGTGCCGCCCGAACTTCTTCCAACTCTGGAGTCCAGCCAGCCTGGTGGCCCCCGGACACTGCATGGCAATCAGCAGAGTGTTGTTGAAACTGTAGCGGTGGAACCGGGACATCACCCGGAGATACTCTTTGTATCGGTCGCTGTCAAACAAATCTGCGACCCCCTGCTCCAAGCGGTCGGTGATCTCTTTGAGCCGGCCGGCGTAATTATCTGATGTAAGCTCGATAGGAGTTCCTCTCATTTAATCCCTCCTCACATAAGCATGGCAGGGCCTATGTCCTCTTCCTGCTCTACGTTTTCCTCGGTTGTCTGCTGTTCAGATGGGGCTTGGACATTATTTTTCTCCTCAGTTTGCATAGTGATATTTGTATAGTCATCGGTTTCTTCAGCCATGCTCTCGAAGAGTTCATCGAACTCTTTATTTATAATCTCCTGGACCTCTCCACGAATTTTCTCAAGGAACTCTCCATGGATTTTCTTAATGATCTCCCACAATAATTCTTCCATCTGTTCACCCCCTCTGTAATTTAATGGGCCAGTGTTGTTCATTTGCCTCCTTCCTGCCATTCCACGGCGTCATCCAGCGTAAAACTGCCGTTAGTCTTTTTGACTTCCTTTATGCACTCCCCCCGCAGCCTGTCCAAAGTCTCCCGGTCGATCCTGTGGGTGGCGGCGATCACATTCATGAGCATAGCCAGCTCCACCGCCAGCTTGAAGAGGATATTGCAGATGCGCCGGGTGCTTTCGCTGACAATGCTTTTCATGGTGGAGAGGAAGGCGTGGGGGAGATAGCTGCCGCCGTCTTCCGCCGTGAGATGGCTGACGTAAAACTGGACGGCCTTCTCAATGAACTCCGACTTGCTGATGCAGTCAAGCTGCTGATACCACTCGGTTACCCGGTCCATTGTTTCCGGCCTGACCCATAACGCGAACTTGACCTTTCCTTTTGGCAGTGAAATTGCCGCTCACCTCCTTCTGGGGCGCAACCCCGGAACAACGCTTGAAATACCGCCATTTTCGAGGTCTGCAACCCCTAAAATCTCAAAAATCCAGAACCGCAACCCCTACATAAGGTAGTAGTTAACCAGCGTCCTCCCTACCCGGCCATTGCCGTCGGCAAAGGGGTGGAGGTGCTCAAAGCGGGCGTGGAGGTAGGCCGCTGCCATAAGGGTCCACGGGCCTGTGTAGCCGTTGACCTCGCCCAGCAGATCTCCCACCTCCCGCTCCACACGGCTGGCGGGAACGCCCACTTCATGCAGGCCCACTCCGTAATCGTGTTTCTTGAACTCGCCGGGGCGTTCGCCGTTGTCGATATAGTGACTTTGATTATAGGTGCCATTGGTGAGCAGTTTGTGGACCTCCAGCACCAAGGGAATGTCCAGGAGCGCCCGCTCCACCAGCTTGGCGCGGGTATATTCATAGCAGAGCCGTTGATTGCGCTGTTCCAACAGGGAGCGCACCAAGCCAGTGTACTCGGCAACGCTGTCCTTCTCAAAGATGCTCACGGTGTCGTGATAGGTGATCTGAGGGTTGGTCAGCCGCCCTGACTGAAAGGCAAAGCTGGTCTTGAAATTATCCAGCGCCCGGTCAATGTCAGCGCCAACCTCCAGCTTGTGGGTCCTCCACATGGCCAGAATTTTATCGTAGGTTTCCATTGGGGTCTTGGCTCCTTTCGTTTTTTATTGGAATAAAGAGAAGGGGAGCGGATCTCTCCGTCCCCCTTCTTGACTTATTTTTGTGTCAGATCATGGAAGGCGAACTCTCTGCTAATTGCCTCCATGTCAGTCCCCGCTTTCCTCGCCGGCGTCCTCGTCTCCTTCCTCCAAATACTCCCGCACCGTAACCGGGACGTACTTGTCGTAAAGGCGGGTCAATGCGTATTCCAGCTCCTGCTCCACAGTGGAGTTGGCCTTGCGCTTGAGGTATTTCTTCAACGCCTTATAGCGTTCGCTGTCCATCTGGACTGTAATGCTGATTTCCATTTTAACAGCTCCAATCTTAGTTGCTCTGATATTTCCTTACTGTCCTGCCCCTTGACTTGGAAGGCGAACGCCTCAAAGTCCATGCCGTGGTCTATAAGCAGCTTTATTTGTCCCTGCCGCAGAGCGTTTCCAGCATGAGCCGGAACCCAAAGCGGACCCCCTCGGCATAGGTCTGCCGAAGTTCAATGGTGTGGGTGCATTCTATGGCGGTCACAAACCTTTCCAGCAGCGCATGATGCTTTTCTGGCAGCTTGGATTCCAGTCTGCTCTGTATCCTGCTCTGCTTGTCCACGGCCTCCTGATACTCGTCCGATTGGGGCACGATGTCCTCAGCAGGGAATATCTCGCCATCATAGAGACTATCCAACAAGGACTTCTTTTCAGACATAGCTGATCACCTCATTGCGTTTTCTTAACCCGCAGCCGAATCACCGGCCTGACCCTTGCCGCCCTGGGAAGCTCCAGCATCAGCTCTATGCCGAACCGCACACCTGCTCCGTACATAGCGGTTGACTCCAGCCATTCCTCATAGGTAACTCTCAGCGGGTCCTTGAACCGAATCAAATACTGTATGCACTCCAAGGGCAGCGCCGGTTTCTTCAGCAGGATGTAGCTGGTCCTTGCGGCCTCCAGTTTCCTGGCCCGGTTCAGCAGCTCCAGAGGGGTACAGTCCTGGATGTCATCGCAGAACCAGTTCCAGCACCTCTCCACCTTTTCCCGAAAGGCTTTCCGCAGCTCCGGGTCGTCCCGCTCTGCCCATTCCTCGTCCAAGGCAAAGTGCGAGTCTGTATCCGGAACGTCCTGCATAACGGAAACCACCTCGAACACGTCCTCTGCCAGCACGTCCTCCTGCATGGTCAGATAAACGTGTTTTACGGCCATCAGCGGGTCGCGGAAACGGAGGAGATAGAGCATTTCCTCCTTGCTGGCTGGACCTTTGGCTAGGGCGTCATAGCAGGCCCGGACCGCCGCGATCTCCCGGGAACGCTCTCTTAGAACGGGGGAGGAGGCGTTCTCCAGCCAGGAATTATATTTCTGCCAACTGTCTTTCAATTTGTTAAGATAAGCGGCCCTGACCTTTCTTTTGTCGATCTGCATGATTTGATCACTCCTATTTTACATGGTCTGCTTCATCTCATACAACTGCTCTGCGTCCTGCCGGTCCCGCAGCTCCCACAGCGCATGGTCGAGAGCTGCGCTCTGATCTCCGTCCTGCTCACTGAGCCAGCTCTCGGCGACCACCTGGAGAGGATCGGAGAACCGGACCAGATAGTCCAAGTCGTTCCTGGAAAGGCTGGGGCTGGTCAGCACCTCCCGGCTGAGTTTTACGGCGGCAATTTCTTCCGCCCTGTCGTTCAGGACCTCTTTGGGCAGAGCAAGCAGCTTTTCACGATACGCCTGCCAGTTGGACGCGATCTTCTCCTTGAAACACGATATGGCCTCCATATGTTGGCCTAGATCGCTCATATAAGCAACTCCTTTGCGTTGACACGATAGCTGCGCCATGTTATAATTTTGTGTAACTTACAGTGTTTTCATGGAGGAATGTCATCATGAAAATTATCGGCGTAACGTGCAGCTGTCTGCCCAAGAGCCTTTCCCAAAGGGCCGTGAAAGCCTTCCTGCAAGGCGCGGAGGAGGCGGGCCACGAGGTTCTGCTGGTACCCATCGGCAAGGGGTTAAGCGGCTGCACAGGCTGCCACACCTGCAAAAAGCTGGACGGTTTCTGTGCCCAGCAGGACGCTCTGCGGCCCTATTTCGATGCCCTTCCTGACGCTGGCGCGGTGGTGTTCGGCGCTGGAATTTATATGGGCTACCCCCAGGGTGAGGCGTGGTCGTTCATGAACCGCCATTTCTGCCTGCATGACCGTGTGGGCCCGGAGGCGAAGTGCAGGATTGGGCCAGGCAAAAAACTGTACCCCATTTTCGCACAAGGCGCGCCGGATAATCCAGAGTACCGTGCCAATTACGAGGCGCTGCTCCGACCCTTTGACGGCTGGGGTTTTGAGAGGATGGAGCCGATAGTTGTCACCGGGCAGACCTGTGAGGAGGCTGTACATAGGGCGTATGAGTTGGGCCGGGCACTGTAATATCACATTGTCATATCCATATCAAGTTCATCACTTTCTTCTGCCGCCACAGTAAACAGATTAGGTTCAGCGGATTCCAGCGCCTGCCGCACCCTCTCCGCGCAGTCCCGGAATGATTCCAGGTACCGTTCCGGTTCCCGGTGGCGGCGCATCTCCACCAGATTGTCCTGGGCGATTGATTTCTGGAGCCCTGCCACATACCCAAGCACAGCGCCTACGCACAGTTCCTTGCTCTGTTTTGGGGATAGGCTATCCCGGTGGCATAGGAGGTATTGGTAGTTGGGGTCAGCCAGATATGCCCCTAGTGACTGCCGGGCCTGTTCCCGGATTTTATCCGTGTTGGCCATGTAGTTCTGATCCACTTCCGGCGGCAGATCTCTCAAATATATCTCATCCGCCATGTAGAGAGGATAGGTTTCCTTGATCTGCCCTTTGTAGTAGATGATGTGATTTCTCACCAGATTGAGGTTTACGCCGTCCGGCCAGAAAGGGTCGGAGCCGCCGTTTTCATAGAGCCGCTGCCATTGGGCATAGGCTTTTTCCAGTTCTTCCAGCGGGTTTTCCTGATTTTTCTTAGCCACGCAGAACCTCCATTTCCAAGTATTTTACAATCCCGCCCAAGATAAACTCCGCACAGGGAACGGCGATGCTGTTGCCCAGGGCTTTGTACCTTGCGGTATCCGAGGCTCCAGGGACTTCCGTCCAGCCGGAAGGAAATCCCTGCAGCAATTCACATTCCAGTGGGATCAGCCGCCTGATGAGAAGTGGCCCCTCCACCACCAGCTTGTTCTGTTCTGTATAAATATTATCCGCGCCCTTGTAATCTCTGGCGCATAGGGTCCCAATCACCTCCTGCTCTAATGCAAACGGTAAGTTGTTTCCACCCTCGCCAGCCCCGGCGCAGATGGAGGGCGCTATGTCTACAGGCCCCGTAAACCGGGAATCCTGGCCGTGATTCTCAAACACCAGCGGCTGATGCCCATGCTCCTGGGCGCGTAGGGTCCCGGCGCACTCCACTGAAAGGTCCATATTTTTCCCTCCCTGGTCGTTCAGGCACAGCACCGATGGCATCATATTCCCGCTGGGGCTGGCCTTGAGGGTGGGCGCTACTTCTTCTGTGTAGCCAATGCTCCCAGCCTTGGCCCCGGCCCCGGCACAGAACCCGGCAGTAAACGGCTTTTCGGATATGAAGGTCTGCATTTCCGTACCCTGGCTTGCGGTAAGCGCGGCTGATACATTTATCAGATCACGCACTTCCTTGCGCTGGTTTATGGCAAAGGCCAGGAGTGTGCTTTCCTTATTAGTGGGCTGCTCTTGGGACACAAAGGTCTGCATCTGCATATTCGTCGTGGCCATAAGCGCTCCGGCTGTTTCCCCCAGGTCAATGACTTCCTCCCGCTGGTTGTTATGAAATGCCTGGGGCAGCCTTGGGGGAATCTCAAGAGGTATCAGCCTGGCCTGTATCTTCAGCGCTGTCTCCAGTTGTGGCGGCAAGGGTTTCCCACGTTCCCTGGCCCTGCGTAGTATCCCCAAACAAGCCATTTTTGTCAAATAGTATTTGGGGAGCACATGGGCCTGCAAAATCTGCGATAAGGTACACACGCGCACGTCTCTGGGGGACGGACCAGTATTGAGCGTCCAAAGTCCGCCACGCCAGGGAGAAAGTATCTCCCAGTAAAATTCGCCCAGCAGATTTCCACTTCCCGGAGTCAGGTCGAGGGACAGATACGGAACCGCAGCCAATTCCGGCAAAGGACTCCAGGACAATGCGGAAATCCTCGCCGGGCGGCTCCCCGCTGGAATATGCGCCAGGGACGTTCTCCCAGACGCACCATCTTGGGCGAACAGACTGAGCTGTCCGTCCTCTGTTGAGGCTCTTGTTGGTGTTGAGCACGTCCTTGACCCCAAAGCAAAGGAATTTGTCATCCTTTATATTGGTATGGCCGTTGAAAAACCGGGCCTCGGCCCCCTCGCACATGGAGTTCAGCGCCAAGCATATCTCCTGCAAGGTTTCCTCGGTGAACAGGTTCTTTTTCTTCTGGTCGTAGAGGTTGTACTCGTCCTCCAGCAAGTCATAGAAATCGGACATGGTGGGAAACCGGTCCGGGGGCAGAGAGGAAAAATCGGTGTGGTCGTCCATGTCAAACCTGCGGTACAGCTTTTGGAGCATGAACTCAATGGCGTCCAGTTGTATGGTGGAGAAATCCTTGTAGGCCCGGAAAAAGTCCTTGAGGTAGGAGATATGCCGGGACAGGGCGCTGGTCTTGCGGAAGGTCTCCGGGGTGTTCTCGTCGTCAATTTCTCTTTCTGAATCCCCCTCCCACTTCATGGGCTGCAAGGGGTTAATGACGTATTGGCCGGTCATGAAATCCAGATAACACCCACCCAGAGCGTTGGTCAAATCCTGGTATTCGGACTCCGCGTCCATAAGGATGATGGACTTCCCAGATTCCCGGAGGTTGGAAACAATGCCCTTGAGCAGATGGGATTTGCCTTGGCCGGAGTTTCCGAGAATCAGGATATTGGAGTTGGTCTTGTCATCCGCTCTCCTATCGAAATCCGTCAAAATATTGGTGCCGAACTTGTCCCGGCCCAGGTAGAACCCATGGGGGTCCGTCTTGCCGGAGTAGTTAAAGGGGTACAGATTCGCCACCGCCGAGGCAGGCAGCACCCGCTCGAACTGGGTCCCGAACTGGTTGGCCCCAAAGGGTGTAACAGAGAGGAATCCCTCTTTCTGCCGGAGGTTCAGCCGGTCGATGTTGATTTTGGAGCGGGTCAGCTCCATGAGCACGTCCGACTGGAGTTCCTTCAGCTTTTGGAGTGAAACTGCCTTTAACTCCATATACACGGCGCAGTGCAAAAGCGGCTCCCGGTTCTTGCGGAGGTTGGCCAGCAGTTCGATTACATCCTTGAGGTTGTTCTCGGCCTCCAGGGTCTCCTGCACATCCGTGCCCCCGGACATGAGCTTATTTCGCCGGGTGGCGTTCTGGATGATCTTCCTCTGTTCCATGCTGTCCACCAGCCGGTTGTACACCCGCAATGTAATATTGGACCGGTCGGCCAGTTGGGAGAGGATGGCCTGGGCCTCGGTGCTGGGCGGGTACTCCCGGATGGCCCACACGCAGCAGTAGGCGTCCCCGCAGATGTAGTGGTCGCTCATGAACTTCACCATGCCGGGCAAAATCATGTCAAAGAAATCCTTGACCGCTATGGCCTCCAACTGCTCCGGGCTGTCTTTCTTTTTCTTCTGAAACATATGGCCTCCTGTTGGTTTTGAATATTATTGTACCAGCTCGCCCACCACAGCGACCCGGCCATTTCTCCGGGACACATCGCAGGTGGAGAGGGTAATGAACCGTTCGGCCCTGTCGTCCGCGCCAGCAAAAAAGACGCTGTCCTCTCGAACAGCGTCCAGAAAGTCAGCCTTGCCAGCCGCATCGGTAAAATTGATGTGCCGGTATAACTTTGATTCCACCGAGTTGGCCTGGCACACAGCAATCACCCGGTACTCCCGCGCACCTTCCGGCGTTTCCAGAATGATTTGACTGTGATCCTCCATGTACTCCCGTTCCCGAAACCAGAGCAAATCCGTGAACATGGTCCCGTCGAACATATTGTGGCCGTACAAAATCAGGTTGTCACTGTCTAAATCACAGCGCTGGTCTAAAAAGGGGACCCCATAATCGGAGTAATTTCCGTAGAAGTCCCGCCGGAGATAGCGCTCCGGGTCCTCCGGCGTCCACATGAAGGGGTAGTCGATGTCCGTACCCGGCACCCTGATCCAGCCGGCACATTCAGCGTTTTTCTCTTTGAGCGCCCCCAGGTCATGCAGCACTTCCGGCGCTGGGCGTGGGGCGGGTGTGGCCTGTGCGGGACTCATAGTTTCTTCTGACGATGGCTTGGAGGACGCTCCATCCGACTCCACCAATGGTGGAGAAGGGGATGGCTGCTCCAATAACACCGACTCCGCCAGCTCCCGGAAGTTCGCCTGCTGCTCCTTGGACTCAATGAACCGATGCACCAGCCAGAATCCCGAACCCGCCAGGGCAATGGCCAGCACAAATCCTATCAATGCTTTGATACCTTTCTTCAAGAATCGGGCCTCCTATTCAAGTTAAAGTTTTTGATGCCGTCCACGTCCTCCACCGCCTCGCCAGTCATGCTGGTGCCGAAATACAGCCCCAGCACCCGCTTAAGGTCCTCCCGGTCCAGGCGGCGCACCTCAAAGCCCTGCTCCGAGATGGTCTTTTCCGTCAGGTTGATGGCCTGGAAGACCTGCTCCGGCTTTTCGCCTTTGGTGAACCGCAGCACAAACAGGAACTGCCGGGCTGTGGACATCTCGATCTGCTTGGATTCCAGGTAGCCGCCCTCCTGTTCCAGAACCTGCCGCACTGCCGGATTTTCTTCCTCCCGGAGACGCTGCTTGATGAACCGCTTGTTATCGTCAAACCGCTGGCAGGAATCCAGGCAGGAGATCTCCAGGCCCGGATGGGCGGAGAACACCATGAGCAGATGCCTAATCTTGATCTCCACATTAGCGTGGGACAGCACCGAGATATTGGTGGGCTGCACAAGAAAAACCGCCAGCTCCCCACCGGCGGTCTGTATGCCATAGTTTGTGAACCCCTCCAGGCCCAGCAGGGCGCGGGTAGAGTTGCCTTTTTTCTTTTTCTGCCTCATTGAACCCTCCTGTAACATGAGACCTGTGACGCGGGCCTCATACTTAATGATAATAAATTATTTTGTGCGCGGATTGGGTGCGCAGCATACTTGCTGCTGGTTACGCTGCCCTCCATGTGTATTCCTGTTGACTGAACAGGAGGAAGTTCCCTGCGTAGCGCACATAATCCAGCACCGTGATCTCTTCCAGCCGGATGGACAAAAACGCGTAGGCCACGGTCAGGGCAAAGGGCGAAATCAGCCCCAGTTGCGTCAGCGCCAGTACAGAAAGCAACAGCCCCACACAGGCTGTGGCGAAATCCCGCAGGCTCCACAGCCACAGGTTGGCTGTGGCCTTGAGGTTTTGTGGGTAGATGTATTGGGTCATGTCTGTTCCTCCATTTGTAAATGATCTTCCTGTTGGACTTCCCGGCAGAACTCCTGGGGCGTCTGATTATATAGCTCCTGAATTTTTTCTGCTATCATGGCCTTAACCAGCGCGGACTCGTTCTCAGTGGGCGTATAATTATGAACCTCGGAATGATCATCGGTGCTGACCTCATAGGCCATTACCAGCTTGTCCGCAAAGGGATCGTACATGGCATTCAGATTCAACCAGGCGTCCTCCGCAGACAGGTCAACGCCGAATTTGCGCTCCACGTCAAACCAGGTTTCCAGGTACGCAATGATGGAGTGTCCATCTTCGGACACTTGGATGTCATTGTCTACCCGCAGGTCTTGGCTCTCCATTTCATTATTCTTTTTCATGTGGGCCTCCTTGTTACGCAATCGCCCGAGCGATATTTCGGGTCATATTCACGGCGGTGCTGGTAGCGTGAACCACGCTCATCATGTTGACCTTAACCGAGCTGTCCAGCCCAAACTGCTGGGCGATTCTCGGCACCTCGCCAGCCGCCAGCATAACCCCCAGCCCCAAAAGCATATTGTCGTGGAACGTCAGCAGGCCCAGGAAAAGGAGCGTGGTCTGCAGAAAGGCTGTCAGGCACAGGGCGATGATCTGCTTGCACCACTGGTTGAACCCGTCCGTATAACCCCGCGGGACAGAGAAGAGATAGAGGGTGCCAACCGCCATTTGAATCAGGAGAATGCCCCCTCTTTTTATGTTCGAGAAGAACACCTTAAGCACACAATAAGATAAGCCTATGAGCATACACAGCGGGAACAATCCGTTGAGTACCACCCCTGTGGGTCCCCCGAAAACGCTGGTCAGCACCTTGAGGGCCACGTCCCCCAGGTTGAAATCCACTGTTCCCACAAAGCTCCCGGCCAAATCCTTGAGAAAAACATTTTGCAGGTTGATGCAGAACTTGTACAGCTCCACCGGCGCCAGTGTCACCAGATTCGCGGCAAAAAAGCCCTTGAGGACATTGAGCGCCGTGGACTTCACATTGGCCCGGCCATTCTGGTACTCAATCGCCAGGTCGAACGCCGCCACGATCATGCCCACCGCGAACAGGGTCCAGCCCAGGCAGGCGAACAGCCGGACCGAGGCCACGATCCAGCTCAAATCGAATATCTCCGCCCCCATGCCGCCGATCTGCGTGAACACATCGGAAATGGTGCCGTAAAAGGACTTGAGCATCCACTCCACCAGCCCGTCCCAGATGGAGTCCACAATGCCCTCTCCAAAGGTGGAGAACACATTGCCCAAGGCCCCGCCAAAGCTGCCGATGAGCCCTCCCAGCCAGTCTAACATTTTGATTGCCCCCTTCGTTTTTCGTATGTTTATTCGTTAGGTGTTCTCGCTCTGGAAGAGCCGAATGTAACCCAGGACCGTGTCCGCAATCTTCCGGCGCTGGGCCTCGGTGATAGGGATAAACCAGGCAGGCTTGTTTCCGTATTCCCACACATGGGGCTCCACCTCGCCCAGATCCTCCCGGCGCTGGGGGCCGATCAGGTCCCGGAACAGGAAGTTTTCTTTGTCCACAAAACCCTTGCCCCGGTTCAGAAGGATGACCTGGAGGGCGTTGTAGTGGTCGGCTGCCAGGGAGGGGATGAACTGGACCTTGACCAGCAGCTTGTCCCCCAAACGGCCCAGCAGCACCCGCCCGGCGAACTGCTTATCCTTGATGGTATGGTCGCGCTCGAACATAGCGCGGAGTTCTTTTTCGTAGAAATTCATGTTGATTTTAACCTCGCTTTTCATTTAATAGATATAGTATACTGGAGTTTGTGTTTCCTGCTATCGGTCAGGAGGCCCTCTGGCCCTTCCCTCGATATGCCCGCTCATGGCGTTATATCCCCACAACGCCCCAGATATAGAGGGGGGCGGTCAGGGTGAACACCAGACAGGCAAACAGGATGGCAGGCGCGGCGAACTCAAACTGGCCATGTTTGCGGTATTCAAAATACGAGGTGGACACCTTGACGAAAAACAGGATGACCAGCACCACGTCAATGACCGGGAATACCACATTGTTTACAATGGCCTTGATCTGGGCCTGTGCCGAGGTCCAGGTGGACTGCACGGCCCCGGCCACGTCGCCGGTGGCTGCGGCGGGCAAGGCGAAACAGCACATGGTGAGTATGACAACAGCCAAAAGGCACAGCAGCCTTTTCATTCTTTTCTGCATAGATTTTCCTCCTTGGAGATATAAGGGAAAAGCCCTCCGCCGCTCCGGCGAAGGGCTTCCCGCAGGTTAAAATCAGTCCTGTCCCTTTTTCTTCTTTCTGCTGATAACCAGAGAGAGTACCACGCCTCCCAGGCTCACGCCGAACACAGCCAGGGCCAGCCGCCAGCCGGTATCGCCGGTGTTGGGGGTTCCGGGATGGTCCTTGGGCCTGTCCTTCATGACAACGGTGATGGCCTCGTCCAAGTCCTTGACCGTGAACTTCACGTCCTCGGCCAGCAGGTAGCCGTTGGGGGCGCTGGCCTCGTGCAGGACATACTCCCCGGCAGGCAGTTTCTCAATGGTATGGGGCTTGCCATCTGTGGTCCAGCTTTCAACGACCTTGCCGTCCTTGTCCCGGATCTCCAGCTTGGCCCCTGTCAGCTCCTTGCCGGTGACAGAATCCACCTTGGAAATGACGATTTGAGTCTTGGCGTTTTCAATATCCTCCAAGGTGACCGTGCTGCTGTCAACCGTGACCTTAATGGAATCATCCAGAGGCACATAGCCGGGCAGCGGCTCCAGCTCCACGATCTGCCAGTCGCCGTAGGGTACCTTGTCAAACTGGAACTTTCCTGCTTTATCGGTTTTTGCGGTAGCCACAGCCTTCTCCTTGGTGAATTCCTTGGCGTCCTTGGGGAACAGTCCGAAGAGTACGCCCTCCAGAGGATTTCCCTCGGTATCGGTCTTGCGGCCCACAATCTGGCCCCGGAGGAGCTTGTTGTGGAACTTCACTTCGGCAAGGTCGCCGGTGGTGACAGTGACGGTCTTGCCTTCCTGGATCTCATACCGGGCGGTTACCTTGTCGGAGATCTCCGTGACGGTATACTCGCCGGGAGCCAGGCCCTCCACACGAATTTCGCCATTTTTATCGGTCTTGAACTTTTTGGAGTAGTCCTTGCCGGTGATGAGGAAAGAGATACCCTCCACGAAGTTGTCCTCGGCGGTTTTCTTGATCACCAGCCCGCCCAGGCCGCGGATGGTGATGGTCTGGCTTTTGTCGTTTATATCCGCGTGGACGAACACCTCCACGTCCTCCTGGTACAGGGTTTCAAAGACCACGATGGACTTCCCGGCCAGTGTGGAGGCGTTGAAAGTGAAGGGAATCTCTACAGAGCCGGTGGCGTTTTCGGGGGTGAACTCAACTTCAGCGGTAACTTCCTTGCCATCAACCAGCAGTTTTTCCCTGGTAGATTTATCCATGAGAATCCCGCTGATTTTATAGGGCTTGCCGGGAACCAAGCCGGAGTAGCTGACCGTATCGATGATGGTGACTTCCTCCAGAGGATCAACCTCTTTTTCGCCGTTTACCGTAGCCTCGGTTTTGATTTCCGGCTTGTCTGGGGTGGTGAACTCTACGGTCTGGCCCTCATCGTTGATGTCAGCGTGAACGGCAACTTCCTTGCCATCATGGCTCAAGGTTTCAAACACTACCACGGCTTTGCCAGCCAGTGCAGAGGCGTCAAAAGTAAAGGTGATTTCCTCTGTGCCGCTGGCGCTCTCAGGGGTGAACTCCTTCTCGGCGGTGACTTCCTTCTCACCAACCAACAGCTTGCCCCCTGTGCCCTTGTCCATGAGTACCCCGGACAGCTTATAGGTTTTGCCAGGGGTCAGGCCGGTGTAGCTGACCGTATCAGTTATTGTAACTTCGCCTACAGGCTCGGCCTTTTTCTCACCGTTTACGGTAGCCGTGGTCCTAATCTCCGGCTTCTCGCTGAAGGTCACAGTCTGGTCCTTGTCCTCAATATCGGCATGGGTGCAGACCTCCAGCTTGTCCCGGTACAAGGTTTCAAAGACAACGACGGTCTTTCCCGCCAAAGCGGACGCATCAAAGGCAAAGGGGATGTCAATAGCCCCTTCCTCCTTGCTGGCCCGGAAGGTGGCCTCGGCTGTGATTTCTTTCCCGTCCACTGTCAGGGGCTTACTGGTGGCCTTGTCCATGAGCACACCCTTGACCGTGTACTCCTTGCCGGGAATCAGTCCGGAGTATTTCACTGTGTCAACAATGGTAATCTCGTCAACCGGCTCGACGGTATGCTCCCCATTGGCAGTGGCAGTAGTGCCGATTTTGGGCTCGGTAAAGGTGACAGTCTGGCCTTCGTCCTCTATGTCCGCGTGGCTGGCAACCTTGGTATCGCCCTCAAACAAGTCCTCGAATACCACCACGGATTTGCCCGCCAGGGCACTGGCGTTAAAGGTGTAACGCAGCTCAAGCGTATCGCTCTCGGCTTTGGGCGTAAACTCTTTTTCTGCCGTGATCTGCTTACCGTCCACGGTCAGAGGTTCGCCGGTGGCCTTGTCCATGAGTACGCCAGACAGCTTATAAGTCTTGCCCACGGTCAGGCCGGAATAGCGCACCATGTCCACAATGGTGACTTCGGACAGCGGCTCACTGTTCTTCTCACCGTCAACCGTGGCTGTGGTGCCGATTTCCGGGGTCCCCTCCTTGCTGTCGTCAATGGTGCCCAGCTCGATTACCGTGCTGTCCCGGCTAATGAAAATGTTGGGGACTGTCACCAGGGCATAGCCCTTGTTGCCCTCACAGCGCAGCTCCTCCAACGTGTAGTAGTCATTTGGCAGGGCACAGAGGCCATCTTGTGTCTCCACCATCCAGTCCTCGGTGGTCTTGCCAAACCAGATTCCCGTTTCATCGTTCCACTCGGCTTCCGGCTTTTCATCGTTGCCGTTGGTGTTCTGGGTGTGGGGATTCCATTTCGTTTCCGTTCTTACTTCTCCATTGCTGTCAGTTATGAGAATGTGGCTCTCGCCGGTAGTCTGTGAAGTCAGCTTAAAGGCCACATTTGCGAAACGGTGCATGGTGTCCTCGCCCACCTTGACGAACTTGGGTTCCCCGCGCTTGACCTGATTATAAGCCGCCTCTCCCTCCCGGTACTCCTTGACAGAACCGTCAATCAGCACGTCAAAGGGCCGGATGGTCTTGTCCGTCCACAGATAGCCGGTGCCGGGCTTGCTCTCGGCCAACTCATACGAGCCATAGGGCAGGGCGCGGACATCTGACTGGGCAACGCCGTCCTTGACCTCGATTGTCAGGCACACCTCGTCCGGCTGGTACAGAGCGCCGTCCACATACACGGCGTTTTTGCTCTTGTTGGTGATTTCAAACAGCGTTCCGTCCAGGCTTGCGCCGCCCAGCGGGGTCAGCAGGAGGGACTCCAGGTCGCGTTTCTCGATGAGGACGCCGCCGCGAACCACCTCGTTATCCATGAAGAACGGATAGACCCTGCGGTTCTCTGTGATTTCCGCCAACTGGTTAGGAGCCGTGTTCAGCATGGATTCATTGGTGGCGCTTTCGTGGAGGATATAGGAGCCGTAGGGCAGAGCATCGGGAGCCGTGCTGGCCTTGCCCTCGCTGTCCGTGGTCAGGGTCAAGGCAACCTCGCCGGGCGCGGCCTTCTTGCCGCCCACCTCCACAGGGTTCTTGGACTTGTTCACGATTTCAAACTGAATGCCGGAGAAGTCAGCATCGCCCTGGGGACGTTCCCCGGTCTTGCTGTCCCGCTTCTCAACAGAAACACCGCCCCGCATGACTGTATCCGTCACGCTGGCGGTGTTGTCATTGAACTCATTGTTAGACCCTGCGGGAATCTCGCAGAGCTGGGTGGATACATCGCTGACCAGATACCCCTCGCCCGCGCTGATCCCCCGGAGGGTCCAGTCCTCTCCATAGGGAAAGTAGTCGGTGGTAAACTGGCCTTTTTCGTCCGTGGTGTACTCCTTGACCAGCTCGTTCCCCTTGTAAACGCCGTACTTTGCCCCAGCCAGAGAGCCGTTGCCCTGGGGCGTGGAGCCGGTCTTATTGTCGGCCTTGGTAACCGTGACCCGCCAGCGTTTCAGCTTGTTCTCGAACTGGATGGAGGCGGTCTGCCCCTCGGTTAGCTGGAAGGTCTGTGAGTCCGGCTTGACGTATTTGTTGGGGACATTGATTTCGGTAGCGGTATAGGTGATTTTGCTCCCATCTGCCGCGTAGATGGGCAGTCCGTCAATGTCAATGTTGCCGCTGGCGTCGGTGGTCTTGGTGGTGCTGCTCCCATCACTGCCGGTGATCTGGAACTGGACGCCCTCCACCTTTCCGTCCTCGGAGGTCTTGACCAGACCTGCGCTGCCTACCGCGTCGGTCTTGACCTTGATGTAGCAGCGGACCGGTTCGCCACCGTCCGCGTTGTAGGTGGCAAAGTTCTGCTGAGATGGGTCGCTGGTTCGCCAGACTGCTACCGCGCCCTTGCCGCCAGCCATGGAGCTATTATTGTCAACTTGGGACGATGTTTTCGGATTGAGGATTGCTTCAGTCGTAGAAAGCGTTAGAGTATTTCTATTGCTGACCACGGAAACTCCGGGAATAGATCCCTGGAATTTAAACCGGCTGAGTACTCCATTGGTATCCGTAACACTAGCGTATATAGTGCATAGAGCACTCGCCCAGAGCAAAGGCGTTCTTCGCGCAGCGGTAGTACCAGTACGGCTTTTTACCCTGATGATTCTCCACAAAAGACATCGACCAGCCACAGTCCGCGCACTTTACCAATCCCGCAAATACCTGTGTCGTACCGTTTTTCCGTTCCCTGCGGCGGTTGGCAATCTGTTGTTGAACTCGGGAAAAATCATCCCGGGAGATGATGGCATCATGGGTGTTCTCCACTGTAAACCACTCAGATTTCGGCTTAGTCGTTTTCTGCTTTGACTTGAAAGAAACCGTCCCCGACTTGTTGTGAACGCTGTCGCCAATGTAAGTCTCATTGCGGAGAATGTTCTTCACCTGCCCCACCGTCCAGGCGTAACGCTTGTTTTCCGGCTGGTCGGCATACTTGTTGGCATTCGTCCCATAGCGCTGGAAGTTGAGCCAAGCCGCTGTAGGGATCTTCTCGGCAATCAAAGTGCGGGCGATTTTCTCGGCCCCAACACCGCTCAAGGACAGATTGTATATCTTCTCTACAATCCATCGGGTTTCCTCATCAATCAGCAAATGCCCTTTCTGATTTGGGTCTTTCACATACCCAATAGGCGCGCAAGCGCCATAGTGTGCGCCATTGGCAAACCTTGCACGGAACGCCGCCTTGACCTTTTTGCTGGTCTACCGGGCGTGCATTTCATTCAGAATATGAGGAATGGGGCCAGCTCATTCTCACCGTTAAGGGTGTCTACATTGTCATTCACGGCAATATAACGCACACCTTTGCTGGGAAAGTAAATCTCCGTATATTGGCCGGTCAAGATGTAGTTGCGACCAAGACGGGATAAATCCTTCGTCACCACGCAGTTGATTTTGTCATCCTCGATGTCGTCAATCATGCGCTGAAACGACGGCCGGTCGTAGTTTGTGCCGCTCCATCCATCGTCCACATACTCGTCAATGACGGTCAACCCATGCTCTTGGGCGTACTGCCGCAGCATCATGCGCTGGGTCTGAATACTACCGCTTTCGCCTTGTAGTTCATCGTCACGGCTTAATCTCATGTAGAGCGCAGTCTTGTAAATCTTTGTATTGCTCGGTTGTTTCACTCAAAAAACCTCCTAAAAAAGAAACAACCCACGCTTATGTAATACTCACTAAGTTCAGTATAGCACAAACATGGGCCGATTTCCAGCTTTATTTTACTTCAAACATCTCTCAGGATGCAGCGCGGTGCACAGCGTCCTCCAGTAAATTATCGATTGATTTTCCCTGCTCCGGGAAGTGCTCCGACACCTTGATTTTGTATTTCCCCACCACGAAATACTGGGTGCCGCTTTCCGACCTGACAGTCCTTCCAACAGTTTCCTTCTTGTCTTTCGCCATAGGCCTACCTCCATAAATGAAAAATGCCCAGCAGGAAACTCCCGCTGGGTTCGTGCAATCTTGCTTATTCATCATCAAAATCAACTTCATCAATCTGGCCTGTGACTGCCTTTTCAATACGCTGGATAGTGTCCCGCAGGCGCAGAACCTCTTGGTAGTACGCACCTTCATCAACAAGGCCAGTAGCATTGGCCATAAACGCAATCTGGTTCATGTTATTGCCGATCTCTTTCAGTTCACGAGTCATGCCATAGTAATCGGCTGGCGGAGCCTCCCGAGGCTTATAGTCGTGAATCAGCAGCCGGATGTAGCCTGACCTTGTAAGCCCACATTTGCGCGCCTTACGGGTCAGGCGCTTGTAGTCCTGCTCGGTCATTCTCATGTCGAACTTCTTCTGGTTATTCAAATAATCATTCCTCTCAAAATAGAATATGTCTAAAAACAAGGGTCATAGGGTACGCCCTATCCAAGCTGCGTTTGTCCGCACACTCGTCTATACGAGTGTCGGGACAAATGCGATGCTGGCTCGTACCGAAAACGCCTTTCAGCCGTTTTCTCCACTTACCGCCTCACTGACGCTCGGCGGGACGCGCTCCGCGCTCATTTGGCCATGTCATGGGCCACTTTCGCGGTTAGTAGCTGTCCATAGTTGTGGGGGCGTTGAACAGCATAGCCCGCAGGTACTGCTTGATGTTGCGCACCTCGCTGGTGTTGGCGTGAAAGCAGTCGGCAACATACTCGATATGTTCGGAAGTTAGTTTGAGGAATTTGCTCCTTACAACCTCTGCCGGATAATCATCGCTGGCAATACGCACTACCTTACGCTGAGTGCATACAGTTTCCACTATGATGTCCACAAGCTCGTCCAGCAGTGGCTTGTCTACCACATCTACCAGGTGGTCGTACTCAATGTTTTCTTTTACCAACTGCTCATAACTGGCATAACCCGTTTCAAATCCAATCCTATCCTCTCGGGAAAGGATGGGATTGGATATATCTATATTTATTTTATCTTTACTTTGTTTATCTTTATTTAGTTGTGTGCCGTTTTCCATCGGCAGTTTCTCCGTTAGCGGATTATCCGTTGTCGGGTTTTTGCACAACGGCTGTTCGTAGACATTGTAGATGATGTTTGCCAGTTTGCCGCCGCTGCCACGCCTCTGTACTCGTTGCAGGTAGCCAGCCCGTTCCAACTCGTTTATGGCTGAACGGATAGCCCCTACGCCCTCGCGGTTGATGTAGGCCAGCCCCGCGATGGAATAGTCCCAATCATCCGGCAGGGCCAGCATTTGCGAGAGCAGTCCCTTTGCTTTGAGGGAGAGCGCCGGGTCGCGCAGGTGGTGATTGCTCATTACTGTGTAGTCCTTGTCGTGCCGTACTCTGAAAATTGCCATAGCATCACTCCTTGAAAGTATTCTATGTGATAGGGCGACGCTCCTGGTCACCTAAAATGGGCATGAAAAAAGCGGCGTTCAGCCGAAGCCAATACGCCGCTTTGCGGATTTGGGAGTACCAAGTCTACTCCCCTCTAATTATCTTACCACTAATATTATACACTTGACAAAATCAAAAATTCCACTTTTTTCTACTCAATGTTGGTGAAATAAATATTTTCTAATTATGTCAAATTGAAATTATATAAAAATAAACCAAGTTCATAAAAAATTTACATTTGAGAGAATGGCTATGGTAGTGGCGCTAAACGCCGTGAACTCCATAAGCAGATGTGCAAGTTGCACACTTACTTTTTTTGTTCGGTATCTCTAACTGTTGGCAGCAGAAAAAACCAAAAATGTAAAATGTAAACTTGATTTTCTGATTTGAGGTCATGGAAAAATTTGCCGCAACCTCAAAGCTGGTCCGCCGAAATTTGTTCACAAATCATATACCTCGCGAGAATCAGAACGAAATATCTTCATTCCGATTTTCACTTGAGCATTATACGCCTCTTCACTACGCTACTTTTTCACATTACAGATTGTAGCACATCATTTTTCGTTTGTCTTCCGATAGACTTCCGATATTTGAGGTCGTGGCAGATTCTGCCATGACCTCAAAACTGGTCACCGAAAATCTTTCGCCCACCAAAACGACATTTTGCCGTTTTGATTTTTGTGGGTTTCTTTTGTTGCAGTCAGAGGTTGTTAACAAATTTCATCACCATCTGCGCCGCCTCAGCCCGAGTAGCGTTCCCCCTCGGGTCTAGCACACCGTTCCCCTTGCCGTTGACAATACCGCTCTCATGGGCCCAGCACAGGGCTTTCCACGCATAGGTGCTTACCTTCCCGGCGTCGCTGAAATCAAGCTCATTCTTGCGCGGTTCGGGGCTCCCGGCGTACCGCCAGAGCATCACGGCCAAATCCTGCCGTGTAATAGGCAGGTCAGGAGCAAATTTGCCCCCTCCAACTCCGGCAACGATACCTTCTGCCGCCGCCCAATTTACCGCGTTCGCGTACCAGCCGGTGGTCACATCGCTGAATCTGCCGCTGCCGGACTTGGGCCTGCCTTCATTGTTGTAGATGATCTGCGCGAACTGAGCGCGGGTCAGGCTGTCGTTAGGGCCAAACCTGCCGTTTGCGTAGCCAGACATCAGACCGTTCTTGCAAACAAACTCCACCGCTTTGATGTACCAACCGGTATCACTCACGTCCGGGAATGGGTTCTTCCATGGCTCTGGCGATTGGCTGGGGGATGTGGTGGGTGTGGGGGGTGGCGAGCCAGTCGGCGTAGGGCTGGGGGAGTCCGTAGGCCCTGGGCTGGGCGTTGGCGTCTGAATTGGTACAAAATCGGCCTTCACGGTCACATCCCTGCCGGGCATTTTGAAGGTGAATTTGCCGTCCCTTTCAGTGAGTTCCACAGTCTTATTCTGGCTGTCTGTAACGGTGATTTTGTCCAGCTTATAACCATCGTCCGGCTTGACGGTCAGTGTCACCGTGCCGCCAGAATAGATGCTGGTAGGGCTGGCAGTGACAGTGCCATGCTCGGTCTTGTCGACCTTCACGCTGTAGTAACTAACAGGAGGATACCAGCCGCCTCCGCCGCCAGAACCTCCGCTGGACGACTTCTTTACCCAGCCCAAAGAGACCGGCGACAGGCCGGTGACAGTGAACCGGATACCTTCCGCTGTCTTGGTAACAGCGGGTTGCTCCGTTGCTCCGGGAGTCTTGCCAAAGTCGGTGGTGGTAAACATATGGGTCACAACAAAGTCATGGGTATTCTGGCCAGTCCCCTCCGGGTAGGGCAGGGTAACGGTAAGCCTGCCCTCTGCCGGGAAATTATCTCCAGTGGCAGGTGTCCAATTCTTTCCGCCGTCATCGCTGACCATCAGCGATACATCGTACAGTGCAATATTCTCTGCGGAAACGGCACTGTTTGCCTCTGTCACCGCCAGCTTCATGGCTGTTTCCAGCTTTGCGGGGGTGTTCAGTTCAGCATGATTCGCTAATCCCGCCGGTACGGTAGAAATTCCTGTTTCCACTTCCACCTTCATCTTGTCTTGTTCCGTGTCGGCAGGCAATTCCGGCGGGCGAGGGACTACGTCCACCTTGTTAATAGTAAACGGTACTGTTACCATGCCAGTATAGTTCCCTTTGCCTGTGACAGTGACCGCATAAGTACCTGGCTCGGCTTCAGTGGGAATAGCGGCGGTATAGTCTATGTCCGTTGTTAATGCTTTGCCGCCCAGAGTGACGCTTCGGATGACCGGGCTGTGAGGCGAGCCACTGTAGCGAAACGCGGTGGAGTCCAGTTCAATCTCAGCGTTTTCTATGGAGGCGGGAAGTATTTTTACCATAAAACTCTTTTCACCCAAATCTCCTGGCAGCTTGGCTGTAAGATTCAGGTCCGTGGGAGACAGGGCGCTGGTGTCAATGGTGATCTCCTCATTCAGATTCCCCTCCGCCATTTTCGTTTGACCATTGTAAATCTCCACGGCAGATTCTATGGCTGGGGTGGTGGTCAGCGTAACCCTTGTGGTTTCACCGTAGGTGCAAAGAAGGGGCTCTGCGGGGACGTTCAAGGTTACACTGCTCAATTTGACAGATGTCGCGAAAGAGTTGTCGCTTTCCCGAATGAATTGCGAATCTACAATTCCGCCGCTGGGCTCAATAAGCGCCAACCCCTCTATGGATAAACCGCCCGGCGAAAAGACGGCGGTCATTGTGCCCACTGCTGTAATTTCAGACAGGGAAAACGTAGCGCCCTCCGCGGCATAAATGCCAAATGACGCATTTCCCAGCGAGGTAACCTTCGCCCCATCACGGATAGAAAGGTTACTGCAGGAAATGGTGGTAGTTGGGGCATTCTCATCCGCCCAATTGGAGGAGGCCCATATGGTTCCGCCAGATATGCGCAAATCCTCCATTGCGGAAATCGCGTAATATTCTTCACAGGAAGTTTTTATCTCGCTATTTGTGATGGTAATGCCGCCCTCGCTTGCATGGATGGCGCTGGCGTTATTGCCTCCTGAGGCAATTTCGACTTTGGAGTTTTTAATGGAGAGATTGCCCTTTGGGCAAAATATCCCTTCGCCGGGGCTGGCTGCCTTCAGGGTGCAGCCCTCTATGTTTAAGTCCCCATATGCCATGATGAGAGAATTGTTGATATCACCAGATAGTTCCCCTCCTCCTATGACCGTAATGGGGGGATGGTTCTCAGTTCCTACGGGGACGTAAGGGGTGTCAATGGCGCTCCCGGCAGAGGATATCTGGTTCTTTCCAATCAGTTCTATCGTGATGGGCCTGTCCCCTGGCAGAAAGATAGCGGTGGTTAGCGCACCAGGCGCAAACGCTGTAACATTCATCCTGATGCCATTCAGCGTCAGCTTATATCCACCGTCAACCTCCTCCCAGGTATAGCCCGGGCCTTGGGCATGGGTTTGGCCTTCCCCCTCTCCTACGTTGGTAAAGTTCAGCGTAGTCGTAAGCGTCTCATTTGCCCCCAGTGCAGCAGGCGGACACATTCCCAGGCACAATAGCAGCGCAAGCAAAATGCTCAATAATTTTTTCATACCGATACCCCCAAAAAATTAAATAATTTATATCAGCCCCAAGGCCCGGGCGGCGGCAATGGCCTGCGCCTTGCCCGAAGCGCCCAGCTTGCGGTAGTTTTCCTTGATGTGATAGCGCACGTTGTCGGACTTCATTCCAAGCCGTTCGGCAATCTGAGTGGCCGAAAGCCCCTCGCTTTGCAGGCGTAAAATCTCCAGCGCCGTGCTTGAAAAATCCTCCCGTACGGCGTTCCTGGGCGAAAGATAGCCTGGATAGCGCCGGGACATCTGCTGGGTCTCCTCCAGCACCTGCCGAAACCAGGGACTGTCCCGGCCATGGGCCTTGAGCAGCGGCAGAATAGCCGGCCCCAGCTCGCTGATGAACCGCACGAAGTGATAGCTCCCGGCCTCGTCCAAAGCGGCGGTCAGCATGGCCTCCCACTCCGTCCCCAGCCGCTGGCGTACAATGGCCCCCAGCACCCCGGTCTCCATGCGGATGTAGGTCCTATAGCAGCGTTCGGCGTACTCGCTAAGCTTTTCTAGCAGGGCCAGGGCTTTGAGGTTTTCGCCCAGCGCCAGGTAACAGCGCACCTTGGTGAGATACCGGTAGCGCTCCATGGTGATGAACTCCTTATCCTCGTCCGGCGCGGCCTTCATCCACTCCCGGACCGCGTCCATGTCCCCGGCGTAAAGGGCTATCCTGCACCGCATAGCCTGTATATTGGGCAGCATCTGCATGACCCGCTGCGCCTTTGCCGCCGACTGGAAAGAGTCCAGAATTGCCCCCGCGTTGACAATATCCCTTTGCAAAATCATCATCCGCACCCGTTGTCCCACCGCCGCAAAGGCAATCTCCAGCCTGCCTCCGGACTCGGTCTCCACCTGGCCCCGGGAGAGCAGGGTCAGCACCTCGAAGGTTTCGCCGCCCTTCTCAAAGAGGCTCTCGCCCAGGGCTACTTTCGTCAACCCCTTGCCATAGCTCCCCAGCACCCGCTCTACGAGAGGGCCTACCGTTCGTGCTAAAGCCCGGTCGGAGCGGCTCCACTTACAGAAGTCCTTGCCGCCGTTCATGGTGCTGGGCACGTTGCTGGTAACAGAGAACTCCGGCAGCCGCACCCCCTGGTCCAGGAGTATAGCGGGCGCTCTCAGCATGATTTTCAGCACATCCCGGCTCCCCCGGTGGGGCAGGCCGATATCAAGGTAGCAAAGGCGGCTCTGGGCCTCGCGCTTTGTGCCGCCAGTGGCCGTCTTGGCAAAATCAGCCAGCTTTTTGTACCAATACTCGCTCTTTTCCGCGTCCATGAGCATAGAGTGGAGCATACTAAGCCCCGCCATAAGCACCGGACTTTTGGCCGCCTCGCCCTCGTCCATGCAAAGATAGTACTGCCGCAGCTCATAGTAGTGGCCTGCTCCAGGGTTCGCCCGTGCGTTGCGGACCAGCAGCTCCCTGATCTGCCCCCAGTCCCCGCAGCGCTCATACATTTCCAGCGCCTCGGAGATATTCCCGTTCATCTCGTACCAGACCCCGGCATTTTTGGCGCAAGTTCTCAGCTGCTCCTCTCCCAGCGATTGCTTGGCCCTTTCACGCAGAGCGTGCAGGAGCACTGGTCTCAATCGGTATACATCGCCCTCCAAAAACAGGAAGTTTCCGGTTTCAGCCGCCCTTTGCAAATAAACCGAAGCCTGACGGCTGGCGGTAATCAGCTCGGCCAACGGCAAGGTGAACGCATCCACTACGCTGACCCGCATGAGAAATTCCAGCAGTTCGCTGTCCCACTCCACCATCACGTAGTCGGTAAGGTACCGGGCGAACGCGTCGTGGATTTCCTTTCGCATCTGCGGTCCGGGAGCCATGCCCTCGGCCATTTTCAGGGCCGCATGGCGTACCGCGTAGGCGTTTCCCTTGGACTTCTCCGTCAGGAACTGCAAGCCGTCCTCGGTGTAGGAAATTCCCAGCCTATCCAAGTACCCGGCAATTTCCTGCCGGCCCAAGCCCAAGTCGGTTTCCTTGATCACCATAAAACCCACGTTGATGTACTCTGGCATAAGCCATGCGGGCACCGGGCTGCGGCTTATGAGTATGAGCCACACATCAGGCGCAGCTATGATACGCCTGACCATCTCCCGCCGGGATTCCTCTAGCAAATGCAGATTGTCCAGCACCACAATCCCTTGGGCTGGGACGTCGCTTTCATCCCAGCGCCTGTTCCCGCAGTCCAGATATGCGGGGCGGCACTTCTCCATGTATTTCTGTATAAAGGCCGTCTTGCCATAGCCGGTGGCGCCGTAGATATAGGCGGTCTGCCCGAGGCTATTCGCGGCTTTCAGCTTGCGGTAAGCGCTCCCCGGTATGATATACTGTTCCAATGCTCACACCTCCACCCTAAAAATGCGCGCAGAAAAGCCACAGGAAACACGATAGTGCTCCTGTGGCTTTTTGTGATATGGAGTTGAAATGGGCGCAGTTATGCCTTGCTTGCTTGCTTGCTTGCTTGCTTGCTTGCTTGCTTGCTAAACAATTATTTGCGCTCATCTCGAAATTTCAACCCTTTTTCTGTAAATTTTTTGTGAAATCTTGGCTCAATAAACCATCTTAAGCCTATGATACCACATTATACAGCATGAGGGGTTGCGAAGTACACTCCTTAAATTGGGTAGTGCGACTGGGTTTGCTAATTGTAAATTATCTCGTTATTCACAATTTCTCTTGCGCACGCCTGGGCGTTGTTCATTCTGCCAGCCCATGTAAGAGGATTTGTAGCTTTCAAACCCTCGGTAATACCGCGAGCCTGTTTCATCTGCTTAACAAGAAGTTCATATCGCTCCTGCGCTTGCTGGTCGATGTGGGCAAGGTAGGCGTTTAGCTTACCGTTCATTTGGAGCGAGTTGTAAATTATCGGCCTCTGCTCTTTTAGGTACCGCTTATGCTGTCGGCCCCATAAACCTATGGGCTGCTTTTCATCCTCTGATACTGTCAGGCAAGGATAATAGTAACCGTCTCTCAGCTCATACCATAGGCCATTTGTTTCGTCAAAAAATTGGTTCTCCATTTTATAAATCCTCCAAAGGTGTGTTTAGCGGGTAATTACTAAGCGTGGGCGTTTCATGTCTTTAATTATAGAACTTCCCCGGCTCCGGTTCCGTGAGATAGTATTTGTCTGTGTAGGGATGCAGCTCCAGCAGGTAGTATTCGATTTTCTCCGCTATCCCCTGTGCGCCGCTGTATTGCTCCCAGCGCATAGGGCCTGCCCAGCCAGCGCCCTCATAGCAGAGGCCCCGGTCATACTGAACCGGGCGGGTCAGGTTCAGCGCCGCTTTTATTTCCTGCATTTTCTGGCTGTCAGGGTTGTCCGCTGGGTGGTAGTAGAGGCAGAAACATCCATCTGTTTCCTCGGCAGTAATATAAAATCTGTCACTAGCTGTACGGGTCAGCATTTGAACAAAACCATTGGCTACAGCCGATGTTTCATTGTATTCGCTCGGCTCGTCATTCCAATCGCCCAAGTATTTTCTGCCGACATCTTCCGAGTTCACCAGAGAAGAATCCCACACGGCTGTAGTTCCATCATAGGAGAAAAGGGGATCATCATCCTTCCCGTGCAAAACGTAATCTAGCATCTTTTCAGGATTCAAATTATCCTTGAGTTTATCTCGGACTTCATCTGTTATAGGAATCCTGGGTGCGTCCGGGTCGGGAGAGGGGGACGGGCTGGGGGATGGCGTGGGAGGCTGGGGGTTCTCATTGCCGCCGTTTGCCAGCAGTTCCCGGCTGCTGTAGAAGATCTGCGCCACCTGTGCCCTGGTGGCTGTGCCGCTGGGGTCCAGTTTGCCGCCACTGCCGTTGATGATCTTGTGGGTTATGGCCCATTCCATAGCGTACTTGGCGTAGCTGGACACCTTGTTCCCATCCGGGAACTGCTCCAGCAGGCCAGCCCGGACCGTCAGGTCGCAGTTTGTAAACTTGGCGTAATTGTAGAGAATCACCGCCATCTGTTCCCGGGTCACGCTCTTGCCGGGGCTGAATTTTCCGCCCCCTGTGCCGTTCACAATGCCATTCTGCGCGGCCCACTCCACATTGGGGGCGTACCATACCCCGGCTTTCACATCGCTGAAACTGCTTGTGGGATAGTCCTTCGGGTCAATCTTGGCTCTGTTCCCCAACACCGTCACGAACATCCCACGGGTCATGGGTTCTTCCGGGGAAAAGGTGGTCGAGGAGGTCCCGCTGAACAGCTTTTCTCTCACGGCATAGTCCACCGCCGTATAGTACCACTTACCCGGTTTCACGTCCGTGAACTTCTCTGCCGCTGCATTGGCCTGGAGTGGTATGGTCGACAACATAACGACCGCCGCTCCCATTGCTAAATATTTCCTAAAATGCTTTGCCATAGGTTACACCATCCTTTTGTGGCTTGAGAATTTTTCTAACCACAGGATACCGCAAATGGTGTGCCTATGTCCAGCGTTTTTTGAAAATATCCTGCAAAAATTTGCGAGAAATTTGGAGGGTTAACCGAACAGCGCGGAATCAGTCCCTTTTACATGGACGGGCCGCAGTCAAAAGGGAGGTCGTCCTCCGAATCGAAATCCTCCACGGGAGACGCGTAGTGCCGCTCCGGCGGCGCGTCTTCGTCAGTCAGGCAGTATCCTGGATCTTCCTGGCGCTGGTACTGCTCCCGCCCGATGGTCAGCTCATAGGAGTGCAGAATCTGCCCATACAGGGCCTCCCGCGCCTCTTTCGTGACCGGGAAGAACACCGGGCGGGTCAGCTCGGTGCCGTCCTTGACGTAGCTCTGCTCCGGCTCTTTCACGAACAGGCCGTTTTTGGAGTCGAAGATACGGAATCCTCTGACAGCAAAGGCCCCGGCAATGTTGACGTTTGCCGTGGCCTTGAGCTTGCTTTTTGAGCTGCTGATGGGGAAGACGCGGACAGTCAGATCCGGGAGCGGGGGCGGGGCCGGAGCCTCTTGGGGGATTGCCCCGGCGCCGGTCTGGGCCTGTTGGGGAGCGTCCGTCTGGGTGTGTTCTTTTCTCTTTGCCATTTTAACCTCCTGCTATTCTTCATGGCTGTTCTCCGCCCAATCCGCGATGATCTTCGCCGCAGCCTCCAACTGCTGGGCGGGAGAGAGGCTGGTTAGAAACTCAAAGGCCCTCTGGCTCTGGGGGCTGCTCTCAGCATGGTGCATGGCTTGCACAAACAGCTTGATCATCTGCAGAGGCTCCGTGGAACAATTATCGCAGATGCGTTCCCGTTTGACCAGGGCGCAGTCCTCGCTGACCACGGCAAAGCTCACCACATCGCCCCGCGCCATGCCGATGGCGTCCCTTACTTCCTGAGGAATAGTCACCCGGCCGCGTTTGCCGAGAATCCGCAATGTTTTCTCATCGTTCATTTCCATATATAATTCCTTTCCACCGGGGCAAAGCCCGATAATGATATTTGCTCTGGCAGCGCCAGCGATGTATCGTAGTTGGAGATGAGCAGCTCCTGATACATATTCCCAGGGTCGTACCGCTGGGCCAGATTGTTGATGCGCTCGATTTTCTCAATGTAGATACCCGGCACACTGTACAGCGCCCGGATGGCGTCGCAGTCATTGTAGGACAGTAACCAGCGGGCTTTTATTTCCAGCAGGATTTCCGCCAACAGCATATGGTCCGGAAACCCGAACAGATTTCCATAGTAGTCTTCAGTCAGCACATAGGGCGGGTCCAGGTAGAAGATGGTACCCTCGCTGTCATGGGTCCGGATAAGCCGCTCATAGCTCATGTGCTCCACCACCACGTACTGAAAACGCTCCGCAACTGCGTCGATCAAGGGAAACGCCGCCCAGGTGGACCGTGGGCTGGCCCCGAATGATGTTCCTCCGCCGCCGTAGCTCTGCCGGATGAGCTGATAGAAGTCCCGCGCCCAAAGGACAGGGTCCTTGTTGTGCCCTCTGGCAAGCCGGGCCTTGACGGTGTCGAAGTCCTCCCGGGCGTTGAGGATGTACCGCAGCGCTGCCTGCAGCTCGGATGGGGAATCCCGGACTACCCGAAAAAGATTGACAAGGTTGGAGTTGAAGTCGTTGTAAATCTCCTTGACGGAGCGCTCCTTGTTCAGCAGGACAGAGGCCCCGCCGCCGAACACCTCCACATAGGTTCGCTGCCTGTAGTCTGCCGGGAACCGGCTGATAATTGCCCTGCATAGGGCTTGTTTCCCGCCTATCCACGGGATCATGGACTGAATAGTACCACCTCCATTTCTCTGGGTATTTTTACTCTAATGGGCGGCCCCCTGACCATATTTCGCTCACTCCTTTTTATCGGTGTTGACCGGGTGCTTGACCCGGTCCTTTTCCTCTGCACGTTTGGCGTTATTCCAGCCATCCACCGTGCCAGTAAGGTAACCCGTGATGCGCCGGATGCGCTCGAAGTCACGGCCCTCGCCAACGACCTTTTTGCTATTCTTCATGGCGACTGCTCCTGCATGGGTTGCTGGGCCGCTGCCAGCACATTGGCCCTTTCCTCGATTTCATGCCAGATAGTTTCCTGCTGGCGGCTGTCTTTCTCCTTGACCGTGTCGCAGAGGTCCGACATGGCGTCCGGCAGTTCCAACAGGGCCTTCGCCTGTTCATCGTCCAGCTCGTTATACTCCATCGTCAGCAGGATATCCTCCCGCACCAGGTACTCCCATGCTTTATACAAGATTTGCTCGGGAGGGAGGGCCAGCAGTTCATCCCGGAAGGCTGCCTGCTCCTGGCACAGCTTTTCATAGAGCTGCTCGTCCGGCGTAGCCTGCTGTTCATTTTGGATTACCGTGAAACTGTCCTCGAAGGGCATAAGGCTCAGCGACCGCCCGTTGTCCCACTTCATGAGCAGTGCCGGTTGATCGTCCACACCCATCACTGTCCCACACAGGCCCGCGGGCATCCCATGTTTTTCGTTACAAAGGCTGTTCAGCCGGATTCGCGTCCCTACCGGGTACTGCTTTTTGACCATCTCAACCTTATTTCTGTCGAAGTTCATTCTGATCCCTCCCTTCCGTAAACAGCAGCCGGTTGGCCGCGCTCAGTCCGTAGCCCCGAATCAGCATGGCGGTCTGAATCACCAAAAAGTACCGGGGCGGCAGCATACTGGCATCGGCCAGTTCTGTGAGAGCAACGGTTTTGCTGCCGGTGATGATGTCCTTGGCCACCGCGAAACAGACATAGGACATAGCGTCCAGCCGCCGGGGTTTCATAGCCGTGATGTCGATCTCGTTGGTACCGATGTGGTTCTCGGCCTGGCGCCAGAGCCTGGGGTCGGCCGTCAACAAAAAAAGGGCCGCAGCATACTTTCTGCTACAGCCCTTGTGATACCTGATTTCTTTCTCAAACAGCACGCCGTGCTTATCGTTTCGGAAGATCATTTTTCCCGGCCCCTTTCTGTTGTTTCTTCTGTTTCGTATCTTTTTGGATAATCCCTGCCTCTGGTGGGTCCCGCTGGAAGCCGGGAATCTGTTGCATAAAACTCTCGTAGGCACGGTCTGTCTTGCTTTCTGTAAACTTTGGCACTCTGCATACCTCCTAAATCTTTCTCTGGAAAAAGAAAAAGGGCCATGATTTTCATCATGGCCCTTCTCAAAAAATATTTTGTTTTTCTTCTGCCCTGACTCGCTGTTTGTCAACCACGCAGGTTCAGATCCCAAAATTGGGGGTGGCATCTCCCAAAACACGTCACGCCGCGACGGTCCTTTTTTGGCCTCTTGAACGCCAAAAAACCCCGGAATTCCGGGGTTTTTTCGGTGTGGCATCTTTTAAGATGTGTAACCTTGGCAAAGGTGGCTATATCTGATACAAATGCACACCCTTTTTGCGTAGGGGGTGTAAACCATCAAGGGGGTGAGTATACAGTTTATTAGTCTTCAACTATTTATCAAATTTGCAAGATTCCAATTTCTGTATCCATCCTTTCAGTCGAGAATCCGACTGAAAAGCTAAATCATCTATATGTTCTTTCATGTGATTCAATATTGCAACTCTTTTCTCTGTGAAAATACTTTGTCCTCGTTTGTCAAAATCATTTTTATACAATTCAAAAATCTTTGCATATTTTGCTGCGGTACTAAATGTATAACTGACATTGTTATCTGGGTGTTTCAAATGCTTGGTTAAACATTCATGGGCTTTAACTAAAGTCTCAATTGCATCATCAGGGCTGGGGGTACACCCTTGAGATGCATTAAATAGCAAATTTTCAATTAAACAATTCGCCTTAATGTTTTCAATGTGGAATGGAACAAAATCAGGGGTTTTTTTCGCAATTGCAAAAGCATTTTCAATACATTGGTGTGCTGTTGAAAAATCATCAATGTCTATAGCGGCAACTGCAAATTGTTCCCAATAGAAGGTATTATTTTGGCAGAAAGAAAGATTCCTAAGATTATCGTAGAAATCAATGACCGTATTTGCATTTTCAGAAGTTCTTGGGAATATCCTAAAGTGAGAATGTGACACCAGATTTTTCAATAATTCCAGGTACGCTCTATTCGATTTGTATATTTGATTAGCCGCTTCTATAACAACAGTCATTGTACCAATTAAACTGTTTATGCCAATTACAGAACGCAACAGTTCTCGTGCAACTACAGAAGATTTTACAGTGACATCATCGTCATCCAGATTAAAAAATTCTTTAATAAATATATTGTCTTTTGCCGTTAATAGTCCAAAGTCAATTTTTAATAGATTCAGCATCTCCGTAAAGTTGAAGTCAATTCCCATAACGGACTTCATCAACGCCAAAACAGCCAAATGTTGAATTTGAGTGGATGAGCCTGAAAAATTATTCCAAGTTTCAACGATACGCTGTTCTATGTCCGAAGATTGATATGCATCTAAGAGGAAGTCTGCAAAATGCGAATGGCAATGTTCTTGTATGTACCTTTCGATGGAATCTGATTCCGTAAGAGCTTT
This sequence comes from Oscillospiraceae bacterium, assembly GCA_910574935.1. Taxonomy (GTDB): domain Bacteria; phylum Bacillota; class Clostridia; order Oscillospirales; family Acutalibacteraceae; genus Acutalibacter; species Acutalibacter intestini. The sequence goes on along the minus strand of CAJTCU010000010.1, from coordinate 16,032 downwards.
AAAATAGAGCTTATTATTCTGTATTACGGAACGCAAAGACAGTACATCTTGAGGGCTCAATGTATCCAAGTAAATCGGTTTGATGTCTGTTTGCTGAATTCCAAGGCTACCTGTTAATGCCTGATAGCTTGGATTAAGGGACTTCCTTGCTGTTAGAATAAAGGTGATATTCCGTTTATCAAGGTATTTAAAAGCAGAAAGTACATCCAATTTACTCTTATAATTATCAATTATCACCACACAACGACGATTTCGAATTGATGCAATCTGTTGGGCCTCCGTGGAGAGGTGCTGGTTGGCCTTGCTAAAGACAAACACATCTACTTCATATTCACGCAACTCATTGCGGATTAACTCGCAAAACATGGTCTTACCATTACCCAAGTCCGACAAGGCCAGAAAAACTTTCTTATTCGGATAGTCACGTAGTACAGCATCTACAGCCGTTCGCACAATAACATATGGATATTCGCCATGCTTTTTCTGCATAAGGCCGCTGACAAATTCGCCTCTACATATAGAAATTGCTAATTTGGGGGAATGAAATGCTCTCCGGTTTGAGTTGTTGCTTATATTCGTAAATAAAGTTTGTAAATCGATGAGTTATTATAGACGGAACATAGATTTTCTTTTGTGCAGAAACTGCATCAGCAAATCCCTCAATCCCGATAAATTCGCATGACCCATATTGTATGAGTAAGGCTTCATCCATCGGGTTTGGATTAGGCGCATCAATAAAAAGAACTTTAGCTTTTATTTTAGGAGACGAAAGGAGTCGCTTGATGTCTAAGTCAAATTGCATAGAGTATCCAATAACAATGATTGCATTCGCTATTTGCAGATCGGATTTAAACAGCTCAAACCATTCTCCACCTTCCAGCGATTCACAAGAATAGCTTGTGTCCATTAATTTAAACTCATTATTTATGGTATCTCGGTTCAGAAAATCGATATGACCATTTAAATGAACACACACATTATCAATAGAATTGCCCTCGATACGCATAGATGGAACTATTGTAGATAAAGCAATACCATTTTGCTGTGCCGCAGTTTCTATAACAGAATCATAGTTTGTCGTGTATATTCTTTTCCATGGAATGGACAATAATGTTTGATGCCATGACTCTGTATGTAAAACACTAAACTCTCTTTTTAGCAACTCGATTAGCTTATCTTCCCCCTGATTTAGAGTGAAAAATTGAGCAACTGTAGCCAATGGCCTATCCTTTGATGCTCCGCAACCATCTGCTATTGCGTCCCTCAATCCGTCTCCTACAGGAAATGGGTGTTTAAGTATATTTTGGGCACCACGAGAGAAACCAGAACCCGCAAAAAGAATCGCTTGTCCACTTAGAGCTGCATTGATTGCATTTTCCATTTCCATATAATCATCTCCATCTCCACTTTTTACCTAATAATGTACCACAAAACTACAGGCAGGTCAATGAGCAGCTTAAAGCCTCCCAAGATAAACATAAACAGCCCTTACATAAAAGGTTAACTTCAAAAATGTGCGTGAGGGTAGAATCAGAAGATTTTATACCAGCGCAACAGGTCGCCTCGCCCTTCTGCCTCCAGCCGCTCCACCGCATAGCGGAGCCATTCTTCCGGCGTGGGGATATCCCCAGCGCGCGGTATCCGCTCCCACGATGCGCGCTTCTCTGGGTCTGGGTCATTCATCCCAGCTTCAATACGGGCCGCGATGATGGCCCGCATTTCTTCTACTGTGATATTCCGCTCCTGGGCCAAGTGTTCAAAAAGTGTTTTAGGTTCTTCCATGACAACCTCCTGTTTCAATCAGTATCCCCAAGCCAGGGCCAATAAAACGCTATGACCCTTTTGGGGCTTTTACTATCTACCTATCGTGCCTATTATAGCACCCTTTTGGGAATTATAATAGTTACAGATAGGCAGGTGATGATGTGGACGCACAAGGCCGTATTAAAGACATGATGGTGGAGCGCGGCTGGACGGAATACCGGCTGGCAAAGGAATCGGGCTTGTCCCACTCCACCGTTACAAATATGTTCAAGAGAAACAACGCTCCCACGCTGCCGACCTTGGAAGCGGTGTGTACGGCGTTCGGTATTACTCTGGCACAATTCTTCGCCGAAGGGAACCCTCTGGAGCTGACCGATGAGCAGCAGACAGTGTTTGCAAAATGGACCTCTCTGTCGGACAGGCAGAGAAACCTTCTGCTGGAGCTTATGGACACGATGTAAAAAACCCGTTGATCCCATTTTGCGGAATCAACGGGTTTTGTGTATGTCAGCTCTCTATCTCAGTGCCGTTCTGGAAGGTGAACACCAGCCGCCCATCATGGTAGGCCGTAGCTTTCTCAACCACTGCCAGCCAAAGCCCCTCATTAAATTCGGTAATGGCCTCGGTGTACTCGGAGAGTTCAAACATAAACCCGCCGATGGCATCCGCCTTGGCCAGCCGCTGGGCTTTCTCTTTCTGGAGCGCGTCCAGCTTGGCCTTCGCCGCATCGTACCGGGCCACATAGCCATTGTAGCGTTCGGCGTATTCCTCCTGGCTCTGGGCGCTCCGGGCGTTCTCCTGGATGCACCGCTGGGTCAGCTCCGTCACCACCGCGATCTCCCGGAGCAGTTCGTCCAACTCTGCGTCAATGGCGGAGCAGTTGGTGAGGTGGTCCTGCATGATGCGGCAATCTTCCAGCAGAGCATCCTTGCCGTTCAGCAGTTGATTGAAAGCCGCCAGGAACCGGGCTTTGATGTCCTCCTCCCTCAGATGGGGCGTCCGGCACTTCCGCTCTCCGGCAAATTTCTCGTTGCATTGCCAGATAGTGCGGCGGTACTTGCTGTTGGAGTGCCAGACCTTGGAGCCGTAAAAGCTGCCGCAGTCACCGCAGACGATGCGGGCGGCAAAGATGCTGCTGCCGCTGTAGCGATGGCCCATCCCCTTCCGGCGCACAAACTCGGCCTGCACCTTGTCAAACTCCTCCGGGTCGATGATGGGCTGGTGGCTCTGCTCGATGTAATACTGCGGAACTTCGCCCTCGTTGACCTTCATTTTCTTGTCCAGGAAGTCGATGGTGAATTTCTTTTGCGTTATGACCCAATCACCAATACAATTCAATTTTTCCTCCAAGTCGGGGTGCAAAGGGGTTCAAATTTCTTAGGGAGGGTGCAACGGGCAAAAATCCGCTGAATATGGGACTTTTCCAATGCTTTTAAGGTAGAATTGTATCTATAGGAAACTGCAAATGCGAGGTGTGTTATTGTTCGGTCAGCGAAAAAAGCGGTAACCCACCCGCCTCAAAAGTCAGATGTGACTTTCTTTTCCGCCGCAAAAATTGTATCAAGCTCTGGGTATGTGGAATTTAAAATAGAGCCAATGTTCCGAGGGTGTGACTATACTTCTTTGTCTGGAAAATTTGCGTAACCCACTACCAGATAGGCGTCCACTGTGATAAAATAAAATCAGTCATAAGGAACAATCACCGTTTTCGGAGGTATATGTAATGGATATTCAAAGCACGATTACCAGAGTCAAAGGAGAATATAAGGACTATTTGCGACAGACACACCCTGACTGGGCAGACAGTACAGTAAGCACCCACGTCTCCGATGCTTTCTATCTGTACCAGAACACCATTGCCCTGTCCTTCTGGAAATGCTTTGCAGACGATGGCTCTATGGCGGCAGCCCAACAGGATCTGCTCGATTACTTCACCAATGAGGTTATATCTGATCGGGCCAGGGAGCGGGCCAAAGGATACTATAAAGATTTGACCATGCTCAAAGAATTCATTGATTCCAAGGGTGGAGTGCGGCAGTACATCGGCTATGAGTATGACTGTGAGGTCACGATTTATCAATATGCCAAACGAGTATATGATGGCGAGGTGGATGTCAAGGATGCGGTAAAGAAACTGTGTGCAAAAGTTCCGTGTTTTGGAGAGGGAAGTCATAAATTTACTGTTGGGACATTGTTCTCCGCCATGATGAACGGAAAAGTCTATACATGGAAAGCCAACACGGAACTGACTTCCTATTTTATCGAACACATTGGCGAGGACTATGGGCGGGATAAACTGGTCAACGCATTGCAGGCAACACTTGAAAATAACAAATATTACTATGGGCAGACCGGCAATAAGTCCACAAGCATCCGCCGTAGCTGCCGCAGGATTGCGGAGCAGTACGACATATCCATCTCTTTTGGGGATGATATTTTTGACGGCATTATTCCCAAGGACTCCAGTGATGCCGTGCTGGCTGTAGACACCGCTGCCATCCGATATTGGCTCTACGCCGCCGGAGACGGCTCTGCCAACTGGGAAAGCGACTATGCCGAGGGCATCATGGCGATTGGCTGGCCGGGGATGGGCGACCTGTCAGCCTACGGCTCTAAAGAGGAGATGCGCGCCAAAATGCGTGAGCTGTACGGCGGCACCGGCTCCTACCGAAACCAGGTGCTGGCTACCTGGCAGTTTGCCAATGAAATCAAACCCGGCGATGTGGTCTTTGTCAAAAAGGGTCTGAAAAAGGTCGTAGGACGTGGTATTGTTGAGGGTGAATATGCTTATGACGAACAGCGGGGAGAGTTTTGCCACACCCATAAAGTCCGTTGGACGGACAAAGGCGAGTGGGAACATCCTGATCAATATGTAATGAAAACTCTCACCGATATGACCCCCTATACAGACTTTTTGAAGAAAATGCAGGCTTTGTTTGACGAGGGCAAACCAGAAGAGTCCCTTGATTCCGGGGAAGAAACAACCGCTTACGATCCCTACACTGCCGAGGATTTCCTGCAGGATGTCTACATGGACGCGGAGCGTTATCAAACCCTCAAAGCCCTTGTGCTGACCAAAAAGAATGTGATCCTCCAGGGCGCTCCCGGTGTGGGAAAGACCTTCGCCGCCAAGCGGCTGGCCTACTCCATCATGGGGGAAAAGGACGCCTCCCGCGTTCAGATGGTGCAGTTCCACCAGAGCTACAGCTATGAGGATTTTATCATGGGGTTCCGACCCACTGAGACGGGCTTTGCACTGAAAAAAGGCGTGTTCTATGAGTTTTGCCGAAAAGCGGAGAAGGACGATGAGCGCCCCTATTTCTTTATCATTGATGAGATCAACCGGGGCAATCTGAGCAAAATTTTCGGGGAACTGTTCATGCTGATTGAGAGCGACAAACGAGGTGTCGAGCTGCAGCTTCTCTATGCGGACGAACAGTTCTCCATCCCTGGAAACGTCCATATTATCGGCATGATGAACACAGCGGACCGCAGTCTCGCTATGTTGGATTACGCCCTGCGCCGCCGTTTCGCGTTCTTTGAAATGCCCCCGGCCTTTACCTCCTCCGGCTTTCAAGCGTACAAGGCGAGAATCAACAATATCAAGTTTGACCGGCTGATTGAGACGGTGGAACGGCTGAATAAAGAGATTACTGAGGATGACTCTTTGGGCGAGGGCTTCCGCATCGGCCATAGCTATTTTTGCACGAACCTCAACATCAGCGATGAGTGGCTGCGCTCGGTTGTGGAATTTGAGTTGATCCCTCTGCTCAAAGAATACTGGTTTGATGAATCGGCAAAAATCAAGGACTGGAGCCACGCGCTGTGGGAGGCCGTCAAATGATCCGCCGGGTTCAGAACATCTACTATATGCTGGCCTACGCTTTCCAAGTCCTTCACGAAAACGGCTACAGAGACGTGGCGGCGGAGGAATTCGAGAACGGGCTGGAGCTGCTGTCGGCCATTCTCTGCCGGGGCGTTTCAATTCAGATCAAACGCGGTCTGGGCCGTCAATACCTCACGAGGGAAGAGGCGCTTTCTTCCCCAAGAGGAAAAATTGAAGTTAACGACTCTGTCAAGACGCTGGTTATCCGAAAGAAACAGCTTGTGTGCGCCTACGATGAATTTTCCGTTGATGCCTACCCCAACCGGATCATTAAGACAACAATTTCAGTGCTACTTCGCTCAAATCTGTCCAAGGCCAGAAAAAAGGAATTGCGCAAACTGCTGATTTTTTTCGACGGGGTTTCCCTTCTGGATGTCCACACCATTTACTGGAATATCCCATATGACCGGAACAATCAGACCTACCGCATGATTCTTGCCGTCTGTCAGTTGATCCTAAAAGGGATGCTCCAGACAGAATCTGGTGGGGCCGTCAAGATGATGGAGTATCTGGATGACCAGAGCATGGCAAAGTTGTACGAGAAGTTCATTCTTGGCTACTATCAGAAAGAACACCCGGAACTCAAAGCATACGCTCCACAGATCGATTGGGCTGTCACTGACGGCAACCGCGCACAACTCCCCGCCATGCAGACGGACATTGTGCTATCAAGTAGGGATACCAGGAAAACGCTGATCATCGACGCGAAATATTACTCCCACAATATGCAGATGAAAATGCCCTATGGGATCAGGACAGTCCACTCCGGCAACTTGTATCAAATCTTTGCCTACGTCAAAAACTGGCCCACCGCCCCTGACGAGAGCGTAGCTGGAATGTTGCTGTATGCCGGAACAGACGATGAGATCCAGCCGGACAATGACTATCAAATCAGCGGGAACACGATTAGTGTGAAAACGCTAAACCTGGACTGTGATTTTACACGCATTGCCGAACAATTGGATGCGATTGCCGCAACGGTTAAACCGCCAAGAGAATAAAAGAAAAAACCAGTGCCGAAGGTGATAACCCGCTATCATCCCCGGCACTGATTTTTATTTAGTATTCATCGCCTGGATCATCTGCAGCGCCGCCTGTTTCTGCTCCGGGGTAAGTGATACCCAGTTGTCAAACAGCTCCTTCAGCTCCGGGGTCAGTTCCACCATCTCGCTCTCGGCGAAGAACTGGGCCAGGGAGATGCCAAAGGCGGAGCAGACGGACTCCAAAGTCCCAATGGAGGGAACCGTGTTCCGCTTGAAGATATTCGCCAGCGTGGACTCGGAAAGGCCGCTCTCTTTCGCCAAACGGTAGGCCGTCCAGCCTCGCTCCGCCATCAGTTGCCGCAGCCTGGAATGTGTGTCCATGATGCCACCTCCCTCTTATCAATATTTTACCGTTCACTTAAACGGTTTTATACAGTTGACTTGTACGGATTATACCGTTATATTGAACTGTATTAACCAGTGGAGGAGGACGGTAAAATGTCAGAACAGGAGCTGCGGCAGCATCGGTGCTGCTTCACCGGGCATAGGCCGGAACGGCTGGGAATGCCTGAATCAGAAGTCATTTCCTGCCTAAAAGAAGAAATCCGCACAGCGATTGCTGGCGGATTTCAGACATTCATATCGGGGATGGCGAGAGGAGTCGATCTCTGGGCGGCGGAGGTCGTGCTGGCCCTTCGAGACGAGGGGGCGGCAGTTCGGCTGATTTGTGCCAGCCCCTACCGGGGCTTTGAGAGCCGCTGGAGCCGGGAGTGGCAGGAGCGGTACCGCCGGGTAATGAAGCAAGCCGATCTGGTGCGGTTCATCTGTCCCGGATACAGTAGGGATTGTTTTCAGCGGCGGAACCAGTGGATGGTGGACCACTCAGCGCGGGTGATCGCCGTCTATAACGGCCAGCCCAGCGGGACGCGGAACACCATAGAATACGCAAGGCGGCGCAACGTGCCGGTGATCCTGCTCCCGCGCTGAGCGCTGTCAGATCGTCAGTCGAATCCCGGACAGAAACACTACCGCCAGTTTTCCGTCCGGCGTCAGTTCCATGTGATCCAGCACCTTTAGCGAGAAGTAGTAGTCGAACGCTGCCAGTTTGCCCACCTCGTCCAGCAGCCAGAGCATCTCCTTTGCCCGGTAGCGGGTGAGCGTGTCCCCGGCAGTTTCCGCTTTCCGGCGCAGAGCCGCGCCGTATTGCAGTTTCTTGCTGACCACCAGGTTCCACGCCCGGACGAAGGCTTTCTCAGGGGCGTCCAGCGGGATTTTTGTCTGGGCGCAGAGGGGCAGGCCCTCACCCCTGGCTTTCCCCTTACGCCAGCGCCCGCAGCGCCACATGGTTTCAAGGGTGCCACTCTTGCGCTTGGCATAATACTGCACCACGCCGCTCCCGCAGGAGCCGCAGATGATCCGGTTTTTGAAGGGCAGCTCCACAGAGGACATGGGTTTCCAGGTCTGACGGCGCTGTATCTCTAACTGCGCGAGCTTCCAGACTTCCTTGGAGACGATGGCCGGAACGCAGTCCTCCAGATAGTATTGGGGCAACTGGCCCTTGTTGGGAACTTTTTTGTGGGAAATCGGATCAATATGAAATGTCTTTTGAAACAGGCAGTCCCCCATGTATTTCTCATTGATGAGTACATTCATCACGGTGCGGTTGAACCACACATCATTGCCCCGCCGGGTGGGGATGCCGTCCGCATTCAGTCCTTGGGAAATCTGCTCATAGTTCAGGCCATCCAGAAACTCGGAGTAGATACGCCGGATGACCGCCGCTTCCTCTGGGACCATATCCAGCGCATCGCCGTCCTTGCGATAGCCGTAGAGGTTGGCGAGGGCGAGACTCTCCACGCAGCCCTTTTCGTACCTGCGCCGCTTGCCCCACTTGATGTTCTCGGACATATTCTCCGCTTCGGACTCCGCCAGCGCCGCCATGAGGGTCAGCATCAGTTCACCCTCCGCCGAGCAGGAATGCAGATGTTCCTTTTCAAAGTAGACATCAATGCCCAAGTTCCGCAGTTCGCGGGTATAGAGGAGCGTGTCCACGGTGTTGCGTCCAAACCGGGACACGCTCTTGGTGATAATCTGATCCACCAGCCCCGCGCGGCAGTCCTCCATGAGCCGCAGGAACTCCGCCCGGTTTTTCACCTGGGTGCCGGAAATGCCTCTGTCAGCGTAGATACCAACAAACTGGCAGGACGCATCCCCGGAGAGGACTTGCGTGTAGTGGCTGATCTGGGCGACAAGGCCGTGAAGCTGCTCATCCTGGCTGCTGGACACCCGGCAGTAGGCCGCGACCCGCAGAACGCCTTTTTCCGGCAGTTTCTGATAGATGGGTGTGACCGTTTTCTCATTCGCCATTAGTGGTTCCCCCCGTTCCCTTGCGCTTTTTGTACTGGCGCACACCAGGCTCGATAGGCCGGGAGACCTCTGTCCCGTCCCGGAATACAAAGGTCACGGTGCAGTCCGGATGCACCTTCATATAGTTGAGGGTGGCCTGCCAGACCAGCGGGTCGAACTTGGTCAGCGGTGTTTTTCGCTTTTCCAGTTCGGCGAGGAACGCGCCCACCTGCACTCGCTTGGCGGCGCAGAGAGCGATCTGTGCGCTGACCTCCTGTTTCTCCTGCTGGAGCGCGTCATACCGGGCCACATATTCTTCATACTGGCGGTTGATCTCCTGGAGGGAACCGCTCTGCTTGCTGCCCTTTTGGAGCAGAGCGTTGATGAGAGTGGATAGTTCGCCGCATTCCCGGTTGATGGCATCCAGCCGCGCCTGATACGCAGAAGTATCGGTGATGGCGTCCAGGCAGAGGGCGTAGTTTTCCGTGATTTCCGCTTTCCGGGCCAGCAGGCCGTTGAACGCGGCCACAAAGCATTGCTCGATATTCTCCTCCTTGAGGGTGTGCGTGGAGCAGTAGCATCGCTTCTGGAATTTGTTATTGCAGTGCCAGTGGACTTTGGCGTACTTGCTCCCGGCGTGCCAGACCTTTCTGCCATAGAATCCGCCGCAGTCAGCGCAGACGATCCTGCCGGAAAACGGAGTCTTGCACTGGGCGTGGCCACCCGCCGCTTGACGCCTGTGGAACTCCTCCTGCACCATCTCGAACACCTCCGGGCGGATGATGGCGGGATGATTATTCTCGATGTAGTATTGGGGGTACTCACCCTCATTTTTCTTCGTTTTCTTGGACAAAAAATTCACTGTAAACCGTTTTTGTAAGATCGCGTCCCCCTTATATTTCTCATTGTGGAGGATGCTCTCTACCGTGCTGGCGTGCCAAGTAGCCTTTTTCGCCGGGGTGGGGATACCGTCCTCCGTGAGACGGGCGGCGATGTCATAGGTGGATTTCCCCGCCAGAAACTCTGTGTAGATGCGCCGGACAACCACCGCTTCCTCCTCTATGATTTCCATCTCACCGTCCTCCGCTCCCTTTTTGTAGCCGAGGAAGTGGGAGTAGCCCAGGCTCATTTTGCCGTCCGCGAACCGTTTACGCTGGCCCCACGCGGTGTTGTCGCTGATATTCCGGGCCTCCTCCTGGGCAAGGCTGGACATGATGGTAATGAGCAGTTCGCCCTTGGAGTCTAATGTGTAAATGTTTTCCTTTTCAAAGTAGACCTCCACGCCCTTTTCCTTCAGCTTGCGGACGGTGGTCAGGCTGTCCACCGTGTTCCGGGCAAAGCGGCTCACCGATTTGGTAAGGATCAGATCAATTTTTCCGGCGAGGGCATCCGCCACCATCTGATTGAACCCGTCCCGCTTTTTCATGCTGGTGCCGGTGATTCCGGCGTCAGAGTAGACCCCGGCGAAGATCCACTCCGGGTTGCCTTGGATGTGGGTTGTGTAGTAGTCCACTTGGGCTTCGTAGCTGTTCTGCTGCTCGTCCTTGTCGGTAGACACACGTGCATAAGCCGCCACCCGGCGCTTTTTTACCGGGGTGAAGGCTTGCGCCGTCCGCAAAGGGGCAGTCGCCTCGATTTTCCGCACTTTCTTTTCCGCCATGCCGTTCACCTCCTCGCCAGCGCTCTCTGCCGCGCCGTCTCCCGCATCTCCGCTGTCCAGCTCTCCCGGCGGGAGCGGTCTTGCCAGCGGTACTCCTCTGTGTGACCATCCCGGAAATGGAACCGCAGGAGGTTGTCCGGGCAGGCATCTATGGCCGTAACTGCGGCGGCAAATGCCTCGTCCTCAAAGGAGCGTAGCCCCAGCACCTGGGCGCAGGCCGCTTTTAGCGTCCCCTCCGGGATGGCCTTGGAGGTGGGGCAGTACCGCTTGCCCCTGGTGTTATAGGTAGAGCAGCACCAGGCCACACCGCTGGCGGTGGTTTTCCGGCGGTAGTTCTTTCCGCAGCCGGAGCAGCGGATCAGCCCGGTGAACGCGCTGGGCGTACCCCGCTCTCCTGTGTGGGCCGATCTCCGCCGGGCCAGTTCCGCCTGTGCCGCCGAGAAATCTTCCCGGCTGATGGTGGCCTCGTGGTCATCCTCCACATAGAACTGTGGGAGCTGCCCAGTGTTGTCCACCTGTTTCTTGGACAGATGGTCCAGACGGAAGGTCTTTTGCAGGAGCAAGTCTCCCGCGTACTTCTCATTTTCCAGAATCGTCCGAATGGCGCTGGGATGCCATTCACAGCCCAGCCGGGTGGGAACGCCCTCTTCATTGAGGATTTTACAAATCTTCTGTGTTCCAAGTCCGGAGAGATAGAGGGCGAAAATCCGCCTGGCTGTCTCCGCCTCCTCCGGCACGAGGGTGAACACACCGTCCACCAGACGGTAGCCCAGCATGGTGCAGCTGTTGGCCCGGCCCACCTCAAAGCCCTTGCGAATGCGCCACTTGCAGTTGTCGCTGCAAGACAGGCTCTCGGCCTGGGCAAAGGATGCCAAAAGGGTGAGAGCCATCTCACCATCGGCGGTGAATGTGTAGATGTTCTGCTCCTCAAACCAGACCTCCACACCCAAGGCTTTCAACTCCCGCACGGTTTCCAGCAGGGTGACGGTGTTCCGAGCGAACCGGGAAATGCTCTTGGTAAGAACCATGTCGATGGCCCCGGCACGGGAGTCCGCCAGCAATCGCTGGAACTGCTCCCGATCCTCTTTCGTACCTGTCGTGGCCTCGTCCGCATAGACCCCGGCGAAGTCCCAGTCCGGATCGTTGCGAATAAAATCGCGATAGTAATCGATCTGCGCCGCCAAGGAAAGGAGCATGGCGTCCTTGCCGCAGGACACCCTGGCATAGGCTGCTACCCGCCGTTTTCGGATGCTCTCTTTTGGCGTTGGTGTGATGTCAAAAATGTGCTTGTTCATGGGACACCTCCTTCGGTAGGTAGCATATTACCTCTGTTTTCCCCGGTTATCCACTCAATTCTGCGGCATAATGTTCACAAAGATCGGGCGGTACTTTTGTGCTAAGATTGTATCGATTTTATCGTAATCTGACCGGGAGACGTGCCCATCTTCCAACAGTTGGCGGAATGGCGCGAGGCTGACGTGGTAGAGGATTTCCCGGTGGAGTTGCTCCTTCGTCATGTCACTGTACCCCCTTGGAACCGGGCCTGCACATAGCACTGGTGGGAGCAGTATTTTCGGCGGCTGTTGCCGTAAGCGGTGAACGGCTTTCCGCAAGTGGGGCAGACAAAGCTGTAAACCGCTTTTTGTTTGACCATCTCCGGGTGGGCGTTCCACCACGCCTGTCTGCACTGGTCAGAGCAGAACCGCCGGGGTTTTTGCTTTTCCGCTTGAATCAGTTTTTTTCGCACTGAGGGCAGCGGTTCCGCTGTTCCGCTTGCTTTGCTGCCCGGATACCAGCCGCACCGTTCCGGCAGCAAAAACTCTTCACGGTGTCCTTTGAAATACCAACCTTGGCGGCAATAGCGGCATAGCCATGACCTGAATCTCGTAAGGATAGGATCTTTGATTTCTGTTCGGTGGTCATAAAGTCGCACCTCCTTCGGGGTACCCAGAAAAAGAGGCGGGACTGTCAGGGTACAGAAAGTAAAAAAATATGCCCGCCAGGGAGAAAACTCCCCAGCGGGCCTTTGCGGTACCTATCAAATTTTCTGCGCGTAGTCCAAGGCAATCCACCCCGCGCCGGATTTCAGTCTGCCCCAACCCTTGGCGGAGCCGGGACCGTCCTTGACCTCGGTGATGGTGAACACCCCAGCCCCAGTGAACTTCCCGGTCTTGGCGGTGTTGGTGCCGGGGCCTGTGCGGATGTTGAGGTCGGTGGCGGTCACCCGCACCTTGAAGGAAACGGCGACAGGAGCCGGAGTCGGAGCAGCCCCGCCAGCGGTGGCGAGGATAGCATTGAGAATGGTGACGATTTTCTCCCCATAGCCCGCACCGGTGGCCCAGCCCTTACCCTGGGGATTCTCCTGCTGGCCCAGCCATTCCACCACCTCGGCGCAGCCCCGCGCCACATACTTAAATCGGGGATCGATGCACTCACACTTCAGCGGCTCGGTGGAGGCGTAGGCTTTGAGGTGCTGCACCTGCGCCCGGATGCCGAGCTGGGCCGTGGAGAAGGAATTACCCTTCAGCCCATTGGCGGTGACACCCATGCCGCAGAAATTATTCTGGTCCAGCGTGACGGCGGAGCCAGCGAAGCCAAAATTTCCGGTCTCCAGACAGGACTGCGCAAAGGCGATGTCGCCCCGCACACCCTCCGCCGCTCCCTCGGACAGATAGAGCGGCACCATGTCCAGAACGCTCTGGGCCACTTTGGGATTTTTGGCCTTAAGGTAGGTGCGCATCTGCTCCGCAGTCGCCACCGCCGCGCCCATGATCTTCGTGCCGGACACACCGCTGGGAGCGGCGGCCCCGTCGCCCATTTCGGCTTTGACCGCCTTGCGGAAGGTGTCCATGGTGTAGGGCAGGCCGAGCTGCGTCCACAGATGCTCCGGGTCGCCGTGGTTGGAGGCGATGCCCCGCTTGCAGCCCTCCTTGTGGCTGACGATGACCCCGTCCCCCAGAGGGTCGAGGGAGAACTTCTGGCAGAGCATGGCGAACAGCTCCACCGCCGCCTGATAGGTGCGCTTGGCAACGGCCTGGGCGGTGGCAAGGTCAGAGCAGGTGAAAGTGGCCCCGCCTGTGTACTTGATGCAGCCCGGTTCGCACATCTCCACACCGATGTGGGTGTTGTTGCCGCTGGCCCCGCAATGCCAGCCCCGGTGGTTCCAGGGGAGGCACTGGTACACGGTGCCATCGTTGCCGTCAATGAACGCATGGACGCAGGCCCGGTCGTAGCTGGCCTTGTTCCAGTTGCGGACGAACACCTGGGCGCTGGGCTGGGGACAGCCCACAGAGTGAAGCATGAGGCCCTTGACCGTGATCTTCCGGCCAGCGGTATAGCAAGGGTTCTTAGTCAGGATGGTTTCAATCAGTTTCATTCCCCGTCACCACCCTTCTCCGCCCGGTCGTGGAGCTGCTCCAGCACAGCCTTCAGTTTCTCCGGCACAGGCAGGCCCAGGTGGGCGGCGTTCTCCACCAAGGAGACACCCTCGTTGGACAGGTAGAAAAAGATGATGGCAGTCCGCAGCACCGAGCCGGTGCCGATGACCTGCACATCGAGGATGTTCGCCACCCCCACCAGGAAGAAGATCAGCACCTTCCGGCAGATGCCACGAAAGCCCACCTCGCTGGACAGCTTTTTGTCGTTGACGGCGCACATGACCCCGGTGATGTAGTCCACCACTGTGAACACCACCAGGGCGATGAGGAGGCCGTCACAGCCGCCCAGGAAGTAGCCCAGCCAACCGCCCACGGCGGTGAGCACCATCTGGATCGTGTTCCAGAACTCTTTCATGGAAAATCCCTCCGTTTCAAAAATGTGTATAATAGAAGGCCATCCGCTAAACGGCGGACAGCCTTTCATCCGTTATGCGGTTTCTGTTTTCTTGGCCTTGATATAGGCCGGGAGGCCATCGCTGACGATCATAGGGAGCCATGCGCCATCGGTGGCATAGTCGAAGTTGGTGTTCAGTGTGATCTTCGCCAGCTTGACCCGATTACTGGTGTCCTGCCCCAGAATGTAAAGGGACTGCTCATCCTGGGAATAGCCAAGCCAGCCGAATTGAGTGATCGTTCCCAGCACCGAGGTCGTGTCGAGATATCCGAACGACCCGTCCTCCAGAGTGCGGGAAAAAATGATGCCAGTCCCAACAAAAATAAGGTAGATACCTTTGCCCCACAGATAGGCAGCGGCATCTACAAACACTTTTGCACTACTCGGTGTGGGAAGGTTTAGCTTAATGCTGGCAACCTTGGTATCCGAGGTCGATGCCCATGTGAAATTGTTGACATCAAAAGTGCTGAGGACCTTCGTATCCCCTGCAACATTGAGTGGGCAGGCTGAACCTCTTGCGGTGATAGAAATGTTTGTGTATCTGCTATCTGTGGAAAACAGATTAGCTGGGCTGGAGTAGACCGAATAATATCTTGAGCTGCCGCTTGAATACGCATAAACCGAAACCAGCTCTCCCATATGTCTTGTACTGTAACATGACCGCTGATTTTTGAAGTAGGTTTCATCTGTGCTGATAGAAGTGTTGACGAGCGTAGCGTTTTGGCTTCCCTCGACCCAGGTCAGCGCACCGGGCGATGAATTACCGTAGGTGTAGTATCGATCACCAATTGCGCAATAATAGGTCTCTACACCAGAAACCATTTTTGCCACAACATAAGGCACATAAAGTGCTGGGCTGAATTTGGGAAGATACTCATAGCGAGAGTCACTTTCCTTGGTTATGGTTGAAAACGGCATCTCCACTGTCAGTTCCTCTTCATCGCCTGAAAACTCTGCACAAAAAATCAGGAGATATTTTGCCGAGGAAAACTCTTGAGGAATTGCGTTATCTGTGCCGCCCATCAGAAACTGTGACAGAAACAGCTTGGCCTTGTTGCCGGAGTGGTGCGGAACAATGGAAAGAGCAAGCGGTTTGGCTATACTGGGGGCAATGAAGTCGGCAAAGTAAGGACTGGAACTGGTGACGGGGATAGCCTTGATTGGCCCGTTTCCTTCGAGGTCAATCCCATACAGTTTTCGAGCGGAAAAGGAATACACCCACAGCCTGCCGTTATAGACCACGCCATTGCTGATCTGCGAAGGAACCTCGCCGCTGGAAAGGATGCTGAACTTATCGCCGCTGGGCATCAGCTTTCCAAGGGAAGCGACCAGTTCGGGATAGCTCGTCTCGCTGATGTAGCTGCCATCGCATTTGAGCCAGTTCTCATTGGCACTGGTGCTGGGCATGAATCGAATGGTGCCAATGGGATCATCCTGGCTCTCCGCCTGCTTGATGACCTCCTCCCGCAGCTCCTGAAGGCCGTCCTCCAGACCGGCGATACTGGTCTCGGTGTCGGTGAACAGGTCCTTCAGCACATCGATCTCACCCACCACATCGCGGG
>CAJTCU010000009.1 GCA_910574935.1 Oscillospiraceae bacterium | reverse complement strand
CTGGAGATGTTTGTTTCCCTGATTGGCATTGTGCTTCTGACGCCGGTATTTCAGCCGGAGCAGAACGAGGAAATTGACGACCTGGTATCTTCCAAGTATTGCAGCACAGCAAAGGTTCATCTGATACGAACGGTGTATTCGGTAGGGGTTGCCGCCCTGCTGATCTGTGCATTTACCGTATTTATGAAACAGCAAAGCTGCGATGTCACGCCGGTTCTGGCGCTCGGAACCGTAGCAGACGCCCTGTTCTTAGGTTCCATGGGGATGCTGACCTCAGCAGTTACAGGAAACACAGTCATCGGATATATGCCGCCGCTGCTGTACTATGCGCTTAATATCGGTATGGGGCCAAAGCTGGGAAGCTTTTACCTGTTTTCTATGGTCACAGGCAGCTACACAGCAAAGCTGTGGCTGTTCCTGGTGGGAATTCTGATGATGGTAGCAGCTTTATTCTATCAAAGGCTCCGTAAACGGATGGCGTAAATTATTCGCGGTGAGAATCAGATGATCACTGCCCGTTCAGAAAACATGAATAAACAAAAGTCCGGATCATTCACAAATCAATGTGGGGATCAGGGCTTTACATATTTTCTCTTTTGCCTCACGCAGACATCGGCAAGCTCAGACCAACTTCAAAGCCGCCGTATTCACTATGCTTTATCTGCATTATGCCGTTGTGTGCAAATATGATTTGTTTGACAATGAGCAGTCCTAAGCCATGGCGCTGTTCGGTTGTTTGTTCATCGCACACCATATAATGCGGCGTGTTGTTCAATTTTCTAATCTGCTCATCTGTCGCACCCACACCATCATCGGAAACAATCACAGTACAAACATTATTTTCAGCAATAACACGAACGAAGATATGACATCCTTGTTCGTTATGATTTATACTGTTTTGAATCAGATTACTTACTGCCCGCCTTATTAATTCTTTGTCAACATTTGCGGTACAAGAAGTTAATGCTTCGTCTGTTTCCCATTCAATCGTGTACTTTTCATCAATATTCATATTGATGAAATCAACTACTACCTGACGGACAACGGCGATCAGATTTTGTCTTTCAGGGCTTAGCGGTTGCATATTGTATTCCAGCTTAGACGCAAGATTCAAGTCGTTAATCAGGTTTCGCATACGTTTGCTTTGGCGTACAATAACCGCCGCTTTTTGACGGTTGTTTTCTGATAACTGCACATCGCTTTCTAACTGTCCTGCATAGCCCATTACCATTGATAAAGGTGTTCGTATGTCGTGGGATACCCCTGCGATCCAATTTGCTCTTGCGGTTTCTCTTTTTCGGAGCTGTCCGCTTTGCGTTTTTAAAATATCTGAGGTCTTGTTAATGCTTACTGCAAGCTCGGATAAAAGCCCTTTTTCCCTGATATAGACTTCTTGGTTCGTTGATAAAGCCTGTATTCCGCTGACAATCGGTTTCACGGATTTTAGCAGCTTGGAATTGGCAATCACATAGATGGTAAAAATCAAGGCTATATTGATTGCTAAAACAGAAAGAACCGTTTTGGGCAAGTTGGCGATGAAATGATAATCCCAACTCGGCCACATATGTTTCCAAAAGCTGTCTTTCGGATAGCCCAGTACCACAAGTCCGTTTTCCGCTTCTCCTGTAAATGTAGGATATCCGTCGATATAGCCACGGGTCAGGCTCGCTATATCCGAAATGGTGTATGACATGGGTACGGCCTCGGGAAGATGATCCGTCTGCCATACTACCTTCATTGCCCTGTTGTCAATAAAAATCGCCCATACATTTGCGTGTTGCAGTTCAAGCGAGGTATCTTCGCTTAAAACATACCCGGTTTCACTTTTGGATAAATGATCGGCAACTGCCTGTGCCGTAATCCAGGGGGAGCTATTCGGCGCCTGATTCAGCGTATATATCCCCAATAAAGCAAAATTCAGTATAAGAAGCAACAGTGAGGACAAGAGCATAATACCGGCAAAACGCCGGATGAGTTTTGGTACGCTTTTCATATCAATTGCCATGCGATACAGAATTCGCACAAAGAGTTAGAAAAGCACAGACTTTTGTGCCCGGTACCGCCCCTTTCTTCGTTTTTCACACTACTTGCCCTCCACAACAAGTTTATATCCAAGCCCTTTCATCGTTATCAGCGAAACAGGTTGGGACGGATTCTCTTCAATTTTTTCTCGGATACGGCGGATATGCGCCATCAGCGAATTTTCATAGCCAAAGGGATTATCCCCCCAAGCCGCTTCACACAGAGCGTCAATTGTAACAATTCTCCCAGCGTTCCGATATAAAGCGGCAAGGATGTCATGTTCCTTTGCCGTAAGCGTATGATGTTCTCCGTTCTTTATGACTTCTGCACGCTCAAAGTCAATTTCGCTGTCATGCAGCTTCACAAGGGGATTTTCCGCCTTATAACTCCTGCGGAGAATGGCGTTTACACGGAACAAAAGCTCCTTTGGCAAAAAGGGTTTTACCATATAATCATCGGCGCCAAGCCCGAAGCCACGGAACTTATCATCATCCTCGCCACGGGCAGTTAAGAACAGCACCGGATAATCCGCCGTTTTTTTAAGCCGCTCCATCAGATCAAACCCATTCCCATCAGGAAGAATTACATCAAGAATCGCAAACTCAGGCTGATAGGTTTCAGAAATCGTAACCGCTTCATTTACCGTTTTTGACGTTTTGATATTTTGAAACCCGTCCTCGTTTAAGATCGATACGACCATATCTAAAAGATCCTGTTCGTCATCGACAAGCAAAATGCGTTTTTGTTTTAGATAATCAAATTCCATACGGGTACCACCTTTCTGTTTTCCATTATACCACAGAAATCTGTCATTTTCTAAATGTACCATGAAATGTAAGGTAAATGTAAGGACACAAGAAGGTTGACACAAGGTTCGGGGCTTATAATTTAGCTGCGATGATAAGAAAGGAGCGAAATGCAATGAACATTATTGAAACGAATAATTTAACGAAATCATATGCGGATTTTACAGCGGTTTCAGGTGTCAATCTGCATATTCCGAAAGGTGCTGTCTATGGATTTCTCGGCCCGAACGGGGCAGGAAAATCCACTACCATGAAAATGTTTTTAGGGCTTACCAAACCTACCGACGGCTCATTTACAATTGACGGAAAGAAATATTCCGATAACAGAGTAGAAATTCTAAAAGAAATCGGCTCGTTTATAGAAGCCCCCGCTTTCTACGGGAATTTAAGCGGGGAAGAAAACCTTGATATTGTCCGCAAAATATTGGGACTTCCCAAATCCTCCGTAGTGGAAGCTCTTGAAATCGTGGGACTGACGCAGTTCAAAAAACGAATTGCAAAAAAATATTCCCTTGGAATGAAACAGAGGTTAGGTCTTGCAAGCGCCTTAATCGGAAAGCCGCCGATCCTCATTTTAGACGAACCGACAAATGGACTTGATCCTGTGGGGATCCACGAAATCCGAACGCTGATCCGTTCCTTGCCGGAACAGTTTAACTGTACCGTTTTGGTATCGTCGCACTTACTGTCTGAGATAGAACTAATGGCTGATACCATCGGTATCTTGAATCATGGTCATCTGCTGTTTGAGGGAACGCTTGAACAACTTAAATTCAGCGCAGCTTCACAGGGCTATCCTACGGATAATCTGGAGGATACATTCCTTGCCTTAATTGACGCGGATAACAAGCACAGGGGGACCGTGCGATGAGCGTTTCTTTGGAGTGTAAAAAGGTAAAGAGAACGGGGTTTTTACCGGTATTCTTCGGCGGTGGAATATTAGCTGCGGCTGTTCCTATTATCAATATGGCAGTCCGCTGGGAAATGTATCTTAACCAGCCGGGCAGTCCGATCCAAATTTTACTGGGTGCAAATTGGCAGATGATGGCAATGCTGAATGTGCTGCTCATTGTAACCGGATCCTGCCTTTTATATCATACGGAATATGCAGACAATGCTATACAGAAAATGAAATCTTTGCCCATTCGGGAAAGCTCTATTTTCTTAGGAAAAGCGGTTTTGACAGTTTTTATGAGCCTTTTTGTGCTTGTCATCCAGGCGGGAGCCATTACCTTCTGTTCCTATTGCTGGTTTGAAATCGGAAGTGGATTTTTTGGGGAACTGTGCAAATGCTTGGGGTATTCTTTCTTGTTGATGTTACCCTGCGTTATTTTGTCGCTTCTTATTTCGGAAGCCTGTAAGAATATGTGGGTATCCCTTGGAATCGGCGTAGTATGCGTGTTTACCGCAACAATGCTGCCGACAACAAACTTTGCTCTTTCACTTTTTCCCTTTGCAATGCCTTTTCAGATATTTGCGGATACAGATATAACGCGGTCCATACACTATATCTGTGGAGCAATGGCAGAGCTTGCTGTTTGTGGATTGGCGCAGCTCATACTGGTAAAGGTAAGGAGGTCGTTTGAATGAGGTTTTTAACACTTGTCGGCGTGGAGTTCAAAAAAATTAAACGCTCAAATATTGCAATAATTTTCCTTGCTGCGGCAGTTATCTTATGGATACCGTCTATCCTGCATGCCAAAATGAATTTTGGCATGCAGACAGAGGGAATTTCGCCGGAAAATAATTTCTTTATTCAGGGCTTTCTGGGAATGGCGTGGTTTATGTTTCCCGCAAGTATGGTAGTTGGGATAGTTCTTTTAAGTCAGACGGAAAGAGCAAACAAGGGCATTTTGAAAATGCTTTCCTTGCCAATCAGTGCAGCAAAACTTTGTATAGCTAAGTTTGTTGTATTGCTGATGCTGGCGGCAGCACAAATCTTAATGACGACAGGCACGTACTATATCAGTGCCGTCATCAGTTCGGGGACACAGGATTATAACTTTATCCTGCCGCCGTTGTTTGTTCTAAAAGAAATAAGCTGGATATTTCTGTCCGCAATACCGATGATTGCATTTTTCTGGATGTTATCAGTCTGTATTCAAACGCCAATTTTTTCAATTGGTATTGGTTTGGCGTCAATAGTACCATCGGTGCTAATAATTAATACAAAAGCGTGGTTTGCTTATCCAATGTCGTATCCATTCTTTGTGATAACGGCAGAATACGGTAAACTTGCAACAAATCTTGATATGGCGCAGGTTGAACTCATACCGTGGATACCTGTTGCCTCTCTTATTACAATCGTATGTTTAGGCATTTCCTGCCTATGTTTCGGGCAGGCTGAAAGGAGATAATCACTATGAAAAACAAAATTTTAACCGCAGTCAGCACCATTATGATTTTTGTCCCGTGGACAATTCTCCCGCTTAGGACTTTTGACTGGGCATTAGAATCGCCTGCCGCTGAAATTATGATTTCTTGCTATGCGGCGTTCATGATTTTCAGCGGAGTGTTCACTATTATTTCGTATGTCATGGCAAAAGCTCAAAGCAATTTAATGAAAGTCTGCTTGATTATAAATGGTATTTATGCAGTGGGTGGGGCTGTCGCTTTTTGTATGATGGTTTTACCTAAAATTATATAACGAGGCGGACTGTTATGAAGAAAATCAAAACAATTCTATCTGTTGTTTTGGTTTTGAGCGTTGTCGGCTGTCTTTCCACATATGGTTCTAATCACGGTAAAGGGAGCCGGAAAGATAATCTGATTGACAGTTGGGATATCCTGGCCCCTCTGGACACCGTGTCCAGAGGACAGGAACGGCTCTCCTAGGTGTCATTCTCCGCGCTCCATTTTGATCTGTCCCTTTCCGCCAACATCGAAATGGAGGTTACTTATGACAATCATCCAATTAAACCGCTACTAAAAGAAAGCAACGGGAACTTTGGAAACCGCCCTACTTCCCACACCGGATCATTCAATGGGCTATCATGCTCCAGATTGAACCGACTTTCAGCAAAGTTTTCACCGGGTTCACTTGCGCTTCCCTTCCAAACCGTGGGATCAAGAAAGCCCAAGAGGATTGGAAACCGGACACGGCCCCCAGCCTTTACAAAAAGGTGGGTTTCACTGATTTCGGGATTCCAGTTTAGACACAGCCCCTTAGGGCTTCCGATCCCTATAACAGTGGGGACAAAGTTTCCCACAACGGGAAAGAATGGGGTTCCACCGCTGATGCCGGGAACCCCAGGGGAGATGGGTGGGAACCTGTATAAAGGCCCCTGTAAGGCCCTATAAGGGCCGATTGGCTTTAGAAGTATAAAATTTCATTACCTGACCTTAAAACGCCGCCCAGCGGCCAAACAGGGAGGGAAATCGACCGGATAAAAACGGCCCCTAAGTTACGGGGCCGTTTTTATATATCTTTTTTCAGAAAGGATGGTCTACAGATGAAGAAAGCATTTGTACCGGGATTGGGGTGATCGGGGGACTGATTGCTTCCATGTTTGGTGGTTGGGATGCCGCATTAATTACCCTGATGATTTTCATGGGCATTGACTACTTGACCGGCCTGATCATGGCGGGTGTGTTCCACAATTCTGGAAAAACTCCAAACGGCGCCTTAGAGAGCCGGGCCGGGTGGAAGGGCCTTTGTCGAAAAGGTGTAACCCTGTTGATCGTGTTGGTGGCCTGCCGGCTGGATTTGGTGATGGGTTCTAACTTTATCCGGGACGCGGTGGTGATTGGCTTTATCGCCAATGAAACCATTTCTATTGTGGAAAACGCGGGGCTGATGGGCGTGCCCATTCCGGCCGTGATTACCAGGGCCATTGACGTGCTTAAACATCAAGGGGAAAGCGGTGAAGAAAATGAAAAAAGGCGTTGATATTTCCGAGATGAACGGATCTGTGGATTTTGCCGCGCTGAAACAGGCGGGCGTGGAATTCGCCATTATCCGGTGTGGGTATGGCAATGATATTCCCTTCCAAGACGATAAATGCTTTTATGAAAATGTAAAAAGGGCGGATGCGGCAGGAATGCCATGGGGTACATATCGCTATTCATATGCTACGAATAGCGATATGGCCAGAAGCGAGGCAAGGCATGTTTTGCGCCTGTTAAATGGTGGAAAGCCCGCCTATGGCGTGTGGTATGATGTGGAGGACCCCCAGCAGGCAGGAGCGGATTTGGTATCTATCTGCGAAGCGTTCTGCGGCATGGTAGAGGCGGCGGGGCTATATGTTGGCATTTACTCCATGTTGTCTTGGATGAACACCAAGCTAAGCAATTCCCGGCTGGATAAATATGACAAATGGGTAGCCCAATGGAACAGCGTTTGCAACTACAAAAAGCCCTATGGTATTTGGCAGTGTACAGACTATTTAACCATTGCCGGAAAGACTTTTGATGGCAACTACGCCTACAAAGATTACCCACCCTGACGGGGCGGTGAAAAAGGAGAAGGGGGCAAAAATGAAATGGGGTACAATACAGTTCCTGATATGCCTTACCATCCCTAAAATGGTAACCAAGGGCTTCATCGATGGCACCGGCACAGGGAAGAAAGATGCCAACGGCCTTCCCGCTGATCTGGACTTGTCCCTTGACATGATCCGGGTGTTTGTCACCAATGATGGGGCGGGGCTTTACGGAGAATAAAGCTGTTACTATTAGGGGCGGTTTTACCCCATTTGCGTGAAGCAGATAGTTCAGCGGACCCATGAAAAGACTGCTTTTCTTTGCCTTGCGTAAGTCTGTAATTTATGATACTATAGGTGTGGTATTCCAGCAGTCTAAAAAATGAAATGAGGTGTAGCAATGTATGATGTTATCGTTGTAGGCGCAGGAGCTACCGGGTGTACTGCGGCAAAAACGCTGTCAGAAAGTGGATATAAGGTTTTGCTGGTAGAGAAATTCAAAATGCCACGGTACAAATCCTGTTCAGGGCAACTGATAAAAAAGACTGTCGATTTGGTGCGGGAATATTTCGGCGCGGCGGTTCCAGCTTCGGCCATGTGTACCCCTACTGAAAACAGGGGAATGATCTTTACAAATGACAAGGGGAAAGAGGTCAGATTTGAACAACCGGGATTGAATGTATGGCGCAGCTCTTTTGATAATTGGCTTGCCATGAAAGCGTCAGAATGCGGCGTTGAAGTACGGGATTGCACCCCCGCAGTTTCGTGTGGGGAAAACGACGGAATAGTAAACGTGACGCTTCGCGGGGAGAAAACCTATACTGAAACAGCAAAATTTGTCATTGACTGTGAGGGTGTTGTCGGAACATTGAAACGAAAGCTGCTTAACAATACACCGCAGTACATAACGACTTTTCAGACATATAATCAAGGCAGCATAGATTTAGATTATCATTACTTCTATGCTTATTTACAGCCGGAATTATCAGAATATGACGCATGGTTTAATGTCAAGGACAATCTTCTTGTGCTGGGGGTATCGGTAAAAGATAATGAAAAGATAGCGGTTTTTCACCAGCGCTTTCTTGACTATATGAAAGAACAGCATAATCTGCAAATTGATAAACAGGTAAAAACGGATAAATGGCTTATGCCGCATATTCTCCCCGGCTGCAATATTGACTATGGTGTTGGACGGGTGTTGTTTGCGGGTGAGATCGCAGGATTTCTTAACCCGATGGGCGAGGGGATTTCTGCCGGAATGGAAAGCGGATATTGCGTGGCACAAGCGGTTATGGACCATTTTGACAATTTGGAAATGATATATTCAGACTATAAAGAAAGGTTAGAGCCATTGCATAGCTACATGAAAAGGCAATGGAGCTTCGTCGCTGGGATAGCAGATACATTTAGCGATATGAAATGAAAAGAGCCGGGACCTGGCAGCTATCAGATAGCCATCGCGCCCCGGTTTTCTCATGGGTGCAGAGCTTGGATTGTTAGGCAAAAAAAACGCCATTTTCAGCGATAAAGGTATAAATCCCTTGCCACCTTATTTTCCCGCCCGGAAAGCTACATTCTGTCTGCGGGTGATACGCTTCCGGCAGGTAAATAGCCCGGTTAGAGCTGGATGCAAAGGGTGAGCCGCACACACTACACCGCCGCATATCCTCCGCATGGTAAAGCTCGGCGTACAGCGTCTGATCTACGGACAGCAAACTTTAATAATATTTGACCTGACACAGTAGGAAATTTGAAAATTAAAACTCATATCTTGTACCATGCGAGAACAACAGGCCATCAGTCAGTCCCACACGCAGAATGATGGTGTTTTCATCGTTAAAATCAGTATGACCGTTATCGATCCATTCCGCAAAGACATTTTTCAATTTTTCAGCAATTACATAATTCTCTTTTTTTCCAAAATAACCTAGGCTAATGCCTTTCCCATGTGCGGTAAACCATTCGCCGGCGATTGCAACAACAGGGTTATCTTTTATATGTTTCATTTTATTTGAGAGTGCGTGGGTAATGACATAAAACGCCCCATTTTCGTAATAGGCATTGACGTAACGCACATAAGGCCTTGCATTTTCCGTGGTTGCTAATGATATAATTGTATCTTTCCCGAAACGCTCAATCATGATCTGTTCTGCTTCTTGACTAAATTCGTTCATTGAATTATTCTCCAGCTTGCAAATTTTTTCTTTTCTCTTGAGCAGAATTAGTCAATTTCTCATAGATACTTTTCGACTTTCTTTATTAGCTTTACATCCATACAGCCGATTTTCGCTGCTGTTATTCAAATAGTTTTGCCCTAAAGCAATTTGGGTTCTCCGTAGGCTTTGCCGTCAGTTTGAACAGAACACAGCCGTCAGGGCAAACGATGCTTTTGCTGTATTTCCCGTCACCTCCGATATTCTCTAAATCACCGCCGCTTCTGACTGCTTCCATAATGGGAAACATCACCATCATGCACTTAGAACAGATACCCTGCCCATCTTGATTGACGGGACATCCATAGGTACAGGTGTATTTATCCCCAACCTCTTCTCCATTCCGGCAGTAGTGTTCCGTGTGATCGCCATGCAAAAAGCCGATGACCTCAATTTCCCATTCGTACTCCTCAGCGTACCACTTCTTCATAGTATCATTTCCTTTCATCTTTGATTTACCTGTTCTATTGAAAACTATACCTCACACCCTTGATTAGATCCTATTAAACCAAACCATAACTTTATTATGCAAAATTTCCTATAATTTGTCAATAGGAATTCCGTCTATTTGAAACGATCCATTTTGAATTTCCGGCATATTATAAGAAATTTAATTAAGAAAGGAGTGAAATATCAGAGCTTCCCTACCCCTTAATCAGCTCGTCCAAAATCAGAAAGGCGGGTTTCTTTATGAGAGCGATGGCCAGTCCGATCCGCTGCTGCATCCTCAAAGAAAAATGCTTTACCTTTTTCTTTCCGGATGGTTTCCAAATTGTCTCGTGCGCTCATACTTGCTTCAATCAGGCTTCCTGTATACTTTCTCTGCTGCTCCAGGTTTGTTTTGCCGAAAACTTCCATCTGACCGCTATTCGGTGAAGCCAACCCCAGTATCATACGCATAAATGTAGTCCTTCCGGCTTCATTTTTCCCAATAAGGCCGTATATATTTCCTTGTCTCACCGTCAAACTGACTGCATTCACAGCAATACTTTTTCCGTAAGTCTTTGTCAGCCTTTCTTGCTTTCAGTATCTCATTCATATAATCCTCCTGTTCCTCCCCAATTAATACCCGCTTTTGCAAATCCGTTCCGCTAGATGACTATCCCAATCCGGGGTAATCATTCAGATCAACCCCTGGTGCAGGCTTTCCGTTTTTGTCAACGACACCTTCTTCTTTCATCCTTTGTGTTTCTCTTTCAATCTGTTTCTGATTTACCGCTGGCTCACCAGCTCCGTTTCCCTGTTCCCCAGTACCCCTGCTTGCCTGCTGACTGCTCTGGGTTATGGACTGATTTTTGTTCACCGAGCCACTTTGAGTCACGACCGGGTCCTCATTTGCGGCACAGGCCGCAGCGCTTATTAGTACAAGCACCAGCGCGGCTGCAAGGACCGCAATTTTTTTAGTCATTTATGCTGCCTCCTTGATTGCAAAGAATGTATGGAGGATATGAATGAGATACTGAAAACAGAAAGGCCTGTACGGATATTAATGCTTTGTTTTGTCGAAATCAGTTTCCATCTCTATATGATTGGGATCCAGTATTCGTAAACCGCCTCCTGTGGATCCGCTTTGATATACACCTCAATATCCGGTGAATTCGCGTACGTGTATCCAGAAGTGGGAAGCCATTCTGCAATGACTCGCTTTTCTAATTCCTGTAGAGAACGGTTGGTGCCCTGCCCCTCGAAAATAGCCCATTTACACGGCCGGGATATGATACTCTTCAAATGAATCTTCCTTCCTGTCGGAGCGGACCACAATCAAGTATTTCCAGTTCTCTGTGTGATGAACGCTAATACCCAGCAAACCTTGCGGTCTGCTTTCCTGCAAAGCACTCAGTTTTGTAAGCGTTCCATCGGCAAGAGCCGTATCCCATACAGTAGGGATTACTTCAAAATTTCGGGCAAGCTCCTTATTCAGTGGGCAGGAAACTCCCAGCACACGAAACGCCGCTTTTTCCTCTACTCTGAATTTCAATGGCACCCCTCCGTCCATGGATACATAAAACTGAATCGGGGGAAAAGCCTGCATCGGCCGGTTCTCTGTCTTGAGCGCAGACGGCACTACGCCATGAAAGCTTTTGAAGGCTCGGGTGAAAGCAGTTGGGGATTCATACCGGTATTTTATAGCAATGTCTATTACCTTCCCGCTATCCTTTTGCAGCTCTACAGCCGCAAGGGACAGCCGGCGCCGCCGTATGTATTCCCGAAGCGTCATATTTGTCATATAGAGAAACATCTGTTGGAAATAGTACGATGGGCAGTTGGCCACCTGTGCTACCTTTTCATAATCCAGTTCTTCAGTGATATGTTCTTCCATATATTCAATCGATTGGTTCAAGCGTTGCATCCATTCCATAAGGTCACCTAACGCTATTCTAATGTTCTATTATAGCTTATCCTTTCACAAGTTTCCTCGCATTCAGGCTATACAAGTTGATAGCCCAAGTACGTAAATGTTCTTACGCAAAATCGGCTGATTATCCGCTTTCATTTCAGCCTCCTGCGGTCCTACAATTATAGCGTAAACCATCCAATTATACGAGAGGGTTACCTTACATTACTCAAGAGCTTGGCTCGACTTTTGTCTTAAGAAATTCCCGCTTTCTGGTTCTTTTCAGCAGCCTCTGCGCCACTCTAAACATTTACCAGTCAATCGATCATAAGCACGATGTGCACCCAATCAAAATGGAAAGTAAAAGGACGCTCACACGGAGCGTCCTGATAATACAATTGCAGTATTCATTCAGCTCCCTACGTTGGTATTAGCCAACAGGTTCAAAGGGTCAGGTTCTGCCTTCTCAACTACACAGTAGTTCCCCCGCTTTTTGGATATAAACCTATATTTGTGTGTCTGCATGGATGTGTCAAATCGGCGGTCCGATCTGGCGCACTCATTAATCATTACTCTCCTCTTCTCGCTCCGTCATTGGAAATCCTTCCAAAACTCTGCTCAGATAGTCGTTAAACGGCTTCATAATGCGGAACAAGCTTTGCTGCTTCTGTTACAAATACCTCTGCATCCACCGATATTTCAGATACCAGCTTTATAAACATCAACCATTCCGCCTGGGGATGCTCCCTGCCATATCCGAAGAGAACACGCAAAAGCCCCTGTGCCGTAAAGTGTTTTTCCAACTCCGGCGTATGGATGATTTTGTCAAATTCTTCATTGAACACGGTGATATAGTCGCGGATTATTTCAATTGCATCTCGAAATGACTGGTCTCCAGGCTTGATCATCAGATAATATCCTACCGGAAACGGGTAGCTTTCCTTTTGAGGAATAGGGGCGCGAAATGACGGATTATATGGTGTTCTCCGAACGGGGATACCCAATTAATGTAAATGCAGTGCCCTTGGGCTGAATCTGTAAAATGCTTCTGTCAAACGCTCCAAATACCATCCCCGGTTGTTATGCTTATTTAAGGCAACCCCGCACCATTCGCGGGTGGCGCCTTAAGCACCGTCTTGCTTGCAGATTTTCCGTGATAGCGCACAGCGTTCGCTGGTCAATGGTGAGATTGACGGCGCTCAATCTGTACATTCTGAAGAAAAATCTGACTGCCCAATACGGTACTTAGAATTCTGCGGTATTGCCTTAAGTCCGCCAAATACTTTTGCATCCATACAGTATCCACTATCTGCACCTTCTATGCGTTGCCTGCAACCAAAAAAAGAACGGCCACAGATCATTTTGTTGCAAAATAAACTGATCTGCACGGTAACTTCACCCGTTGCATCCATTTCTTGGGAAAGCAGATGCCAATTTATCACTTTATTATAGCGTATCCTTGCTTCAGTTTCCTCGCATTCAAGCTATATAAATTGATAGCCCAAGCGTGTAAATATTCTTCTGTAAGAATCAGCCGATTAAAACTGTCATTTGGCTCTGCAATGGCAACATAATACTTCACACGTCAGAAACAGGTCTGCTTCTGACATAAAAAATCACATGACAGCGACCTTGCCAAAACCTGGTTGTAACCTTGCTTTTTTCCTGTTTTTTAGAAAATGCAGGACTATTGTTGCCACAAGGCTTTCAATAACAAGGATGCTCATGCCGTAGTAAGGCCTGTCCAAAGCGGATATCGAAAAAACACAGTTTCACCTGAAATCATCTCGTCCGCCTAACCCCTTATCGGAACTTGACAGTATCTTCAAACGGATTTATGAGGACGACATGGCGTGGTAAGCCATGACAGATTTTTGAAGCTATCCGCAGAGTATGAAGCGGAACAGCGGGAACTGGAAGAAAAGGTCAAGGCAGACCAGCAGGAAGTCGATACTTACGAACAGAACAAGAGCGATCTTGCCCGCTTCGCCGCGATGATCCGCAAGTATGTGGGGATAAAGGAACTTACTCCCGCGATCGTCAATGAATTTATCAAGAAAATCATAGTCCATGCGCCGGAAAAGGTGGAAGGGAAGCGGGTACAGAAAGTAGATATTGTTTTCAACTTTGTGGGGGAAATCCATTTTCTTTCTGCCACGCAACCGAAACGGTAAGGCGCATAAGGAAACCGCGCTCGTTGAGCGCAAGAAAAGACGGCATAGCCCTTGTAATCGGGGCGATACCGCCTAATCTGAAATTACTTCCCTCTAACCGTAAATATTTGTGTTTGTATAATTTTTAGCCATTCCGCTAGGGCTTGTTTGAAAATAGAGACAATAACGGATTAATGGCCAGAAGAGGTCTATTTTCAAGGAGAAGAATCGCTGTGGTTAGCTTTGCTAACTCCGTCAGTCCTGTGGTTGCGGGGGTTTTCCACGTGGAAAGGGGCCGCTCATGAGGATAAAGATGGTGTTTCCGGGTTTTCAAACAGCTCCTAAAGCCGAATGGCGTTTTTTACGGCAAAGGGAATGATCTCCCGTTTATTCTGTGCAGTTTAACCCGTCACCGCTCTAGGCGGACTTCCTTAGCTTCTGCCGGGGAACAGGGCTCTTGTCCATAGCGGGCCTTTTCATAGAGCTCGTGCAGCCGGGGAACTTCCAGTCCAGCCCAGCCCTCTAGCTCGGAGGGGGTAAGGCTTTGGGCTGGAGAATCCTTACCCGCTTTTAAAATCCTTCGCCGGTACCGTCGGCGAATAACAGCGTTAGGGGAACGGTCCCACACTGCGGGCCGCCGGAGACGGACAGCTTCCTTGCTTCCCTGATCCGTGTACTCTTCTTTACCCAAATACTGGACATAGTCCCGGTTATCCGTATAATTCCGCTGGAAATTCTTAAAGACCTGCCGTATGCCAAAGACCAAACCGATCAACAGGGCTGTGGCCAGAAGCCAAAAAATCGCGGTAGAAAGCCATTGGGGAATTACCCACAAAGGCTCTTTTTCACCCCAGAACATTTCAGCGTAGTTTTGCATGTCTGGAAACAAGTCGCCGGAAAGGATGGGCTCTACCGGAACTTGCCCCTCCCTCCAGTGACGGTTTTCGGGAATGGTGATTTTTATATTCCCACTGGCCCCTAGGGCTGGAATAAGTAGCGTACACATAAGCAAGAACCATCCCAGCACCGCTGCCCCGGCAATACGCTGAATACGCCGGGCAGGTAGATTGCGCATGGTTTTATTAAGGGTGAGATATGCGTCTACCCGCTCCGCTCCCCGGTAGGTTACGCATAGAATGAGATACAGCATCCCAGAGACCAGGGCCAGCCGCTGCAAAGTTGGAAAACCAATGAAAGCGCTGTATACAAAAGCTGCGGCGAACACGCTCAGGCTGGGGTAGTTGGGAAAATCGAAAAAGGAGAGGATGGGTCCCTCTTCCTCTTCTGCCAGACGGTTACGTCCCCGGAAGAAGCACATCAGGACAGTCAAAATCACGCCCCCCAGGTGGCCGGTAAGCAAGAAGCTAAGGCCGCACAATAAAAGGGAGGCCAGCAGATATTGCCACAGGGTTCGGGTTCGTTTGGCCGCATAATAGCTGAGCCCAGCGGGCAGCGCGAACAGCAGACCGCGGAAAAACGCCACTGTTAATGAGTAGTAAATATCAAACTGCTGTAACACACTGAAACCAAAGGCAAAGAGGATTCCTGCTACCAACCCACAGTGCAGGCGAACCAAAGCCCGCAGAAGAATCTGCAAATTCGTGAGCCCTAGTAGCTCTTTGAGTTTCTTCATGGCTTCGCCCCCTTAAAATTCCATCCAGACCAGCTGGACATTTCGATACTCCGGCAATTCCCCATGCTCTGCGCCGCAGGGAACGATGCGCAGCCCCTGGCCCTTGCCCACTGCTGCCGAAAAGGCTTGGCATAGGTCCTTGCGCTGGCTGCGAGAGACCAGGACCAGCAGGTCGTCTGTATCCGCCGGTTGGGGTATACACTGGCAAATTGGCGTCAGGTTGGCGCCGCCTTGCAGGCAGGCCAGTTTTTTCTTTAGGAATAACAAGCTGCCCGAGCCAGCCACGCTTTCTAGTTTCCACAGCTGTCCGGTTTGCACATTAGACCCGTTACTGTACAGTCCTACCTCCACGCCATCGGCCAGCAACCGTTCCGCTAAAGAACAAGCCACCCGAACCCCGGCCTCATTGAGAAAATCCCCCTGCCAGCCGCCTGTCTCCATGTCAATACCAATGACCACCCGCTGGGACAGGGTAGACTCATGCAGGTTGATCAGCAGCTTGCCTGCACGGGCGGTGGCCTTCCAGTTGATATACTTCATAGGGTCGCCTCGGGAATACTCCCGCAGTCCCCCAAACTCAAAGGGGTTGTCGCACACCCGCTTGCGGCTGAGTACCGCGCCCATAATGCGGGAATAGGGAATGTTGATCTGCCCTGTGGGCACCGGTTTGGGCAGTACGTAGAACTCGGTGCTTTGGGGCAGAGTGGTCAGGTATTTTCGGGTGAGGAATAGATCCGCCGCTGCTAGACCCGCCTCATCAATACGGAAATACCCCCGGCCCGCGCATTTGAAATCCAAGGTACGGGTGATTTTCTGCTGCATGGATACTGCGAACACATCCCGGCGGTAGGTCTGGTCGCTGATGGACGCGTTTTCACCGTGGCCAAACTGGAGCCGTTTGTCCATATGAAAGCTGATCTCTACAGTAGGCAAGGGGAGTAGTTTCCGGTTGGTGATCACCTCGGAGAGTGTGGAAACGCTGTCCGCTACCGCGTAGTCTTGGGTAAAGGCAATGCGGCAGCTAAGGCCTTTTTTCCAGTACAGCTGGTACAGGGCCCGCACGCCGCAGAAGATTAGGACCAGGCTGGCTAAGAGTATAAGAATAATTATGATCATTACTTCTCCCACTCCTCTGTGGGAACTGTCACAGCGGCCAGCAGATTATCCGCAGCCTGTTTCTGAGGGGCGCTACCGCCGGTTCCGCTGACAGAGAGCCGGTGGGCCACCACGGGCTGTGCCACGGACTTAATGTCCTCGGGGGTGACAAAGGTCCGGCCCTGCACCAGGGCAAAGGCCTGGGAGCCCCGCAGCAGAGCCAAACTGCCCCGAGGGCTTAGGCCCAGCTCAATGCCGCTCTGCCCCCGGGACTGCTGGGCTAGGGCAGCTATATAGCCCAAAAGGGATGGGTGCACAAAGACCTGCCGGGACTTTTTTTGTAGGCGGATGATCTCCTCTTTACTACAGACGGGAGAAAGCTCCTCCAGCGGCTCCGCGTCCATAAAGCGCTCTAAAATGGCTACCTCCTGGTCTGGGCTGGGCGGAGCCATGGAGATACGCATAAGAAAGCGGTCCAGCTGGGCCTCGGGCAAGGGATAGGTACCCAGGGTCTCCACGGGGTTTTGGGTGGCAATGACAAAGAAGGGAGGGGGGAGCCGGCGGGTGACGCCGTCCACAGTGACCTGTCCTTCCGCCATGCATTCTAGCAGACTGGACTGGGTGCGGGGGGTGGCCCGGTTGATCTCATCGGCCAGCAGAATATTGCAGAACACCGGCCCCGGGCTGAACACAAACTGGCCCTTTTGCTGGTCAAAGAAGTTCAGGCCCGTCACGTCCGAGGGAAGCAGGTCAGGGGTAAACTGCACCCGGCCAAAGTCTGCATCTACAGATTTTGCCAGAGCCCGGGCCATCACCGTTTTCCCCATGCCGGGCACGTCCTCCACCAGCACGTGCCCTCCAGCCAATAGGGCGGTAAGCAGCAGGTCGGCGGTGCGCTCCTGACCCACCAGAACCTTGGCGATATTTGCTTTTACAGCTTGCAGAACATTTTCCATAAAAAGTTTTCCTCGCTTTCTAGATTTCCAGGCCAGCTGCGGCCTTGTTGCCCATATAGTACCCGGATTGCGAAACCCTACCTGCGCCAAGCTGGCCTTCCAGAAGGGACCAGTACATGGATTCGCCAAGTCTTTGCTAGGGCTTGTGCTCTCTATTTTCAAACAAGTCCTATCGTCCGTCTAAAAAACTTCGAAAAATCGTCTTTTCGCGGAAAACGAGTGGCCTCTGGGTCAAAAATCCTCGAAAGCGACCGCCTTTTTTACGGTTTTTTCTTGAATCCATCGCGCTTTTGACGAAAATCCTGACTCTTCTCCGGGTTTAAAACAGACTCTAGGCCAAACGAGATTTTCTTTCTTCCACTAGAATGCCGGTAATCAGGATTTCCAAATTTATTGGCCATGCCCTTCGTTCCCGCTTAGCAGTCCCTTTACGGCGGCGATGTTCTCCCGCTCCACATCAATCAGCCGCTGGGTTTTGGCCCGCAGCTCGTCTTGATGGGGAGCCATGGCCGCGGCTCGTCCGGTGGCTGCATGTAGCCATTCTTCTGTTACGTCCGAGAGGTCCACGCACTCGCCATATCCTAAATACCGTAGATAAGAACCAATTTTCGGGTCGTAACTGACCCCCACCAGAGGTACTCCGCTGAGAGAGGAAAAAATCAACCCGTGCAGCCGCATGGAGACGACCACGTCCATATGGCTTAAAATGGAGATTAGCATTTCTGGCCCCGGCGCTCCAGTGAGCAGCTTGCCGGGGTGGTCCATGCAGCTTAACACCGCCTGGGCGGCGGACTCGTCCTGAAAAGCGTTGATGGAGATGAACACAGGCTCTAGGCCATATTCATTTCTGGCCCGCTGGGCGCACCGGGCCAGAACAGGCGCTTTTTCCACAAAGCCCCGCCAGTTCCGCAGCAGGTAGCAGATATACTTGCCCTTTGGATCAAAGCCCTGGTCACGCAGGTAGCGGCGGGTCTCGGCTTCTCCGGCAGGGGAGAGTATCAAAGCCGGGTCCGAGCTAAGAACCGTGCGGGGCTGGGTAACGCCATAGCTTTTCAACTCTCCCAGAGATTCCTCCTCCCGCAGGGTGATCACATTTACCGAGCGGTTCAGCACCTGGCGGACCAGGCGGATGTTCCGCTTTCCAGCTACCGGCCCAATGCCGCAGCCATACATGTCCACTTGATTCCCCAGGCGCTTGGCGGCCCATAGGGTTAAAAGATAATACCACAGGCTCCGGTGGCTGGTAGCATTTTGAATCAGTGTGCCGCCGCCGTTGATATACAGCCTGGAACTTTTCATGGTTCGCAGAATGCGGGGGAGATTAAAGGTATAGATGGAGTGGACCTTGTACCGCTGCTTAATGCTTTGAGTATTTTTTGCCAGCACTGTAATAGGGATAAACTGGTCCAGCTGACGGATGGACTGAATGATGGACTTTAAAATAGCGTCGTCCCCCGCGTTGCCATGGCCATAGGCTCCACAAATGACCACGCCGTCTCGCCGAGCGGCGTTTTTGCGTGCTTCCTTTGCCAAAATGGTGTCGTAAATCTCCAGCTGGCGATGCACCATGCTCTCTAGCGAAAGCTGGCGGCGGGCTTTTTCATATAGCCGGTCTCCCAGGGTGCGGCGCAGCTGGGGGTCGGCGGATAAGTCGGTCAGAAGCTGCGCCAACCGTTTTTCGTCCTTGGGAGTAAAGAGAAGACCTGTCTCCCCGTGAATAATCAAGGAGGGGATACCGCCTACATTAGTAGAAATAGTTACCCGGTGCATGCGGGCCGCCTCGGTAAGCACGTAGGGAAAGCCCTCAGACAGAGAAGTGATCAGGTTTATATCAATGGCATTATAAAAGGAATTAATGTCTTTCAGCCACCCGGTAAAGCACACAATATCCGAAAGTCCCAGTTGGGCAGTAAGCTGCTCCAGCTTTTCCCGGTCCTCACCGTCCCCAGCAATGGCTAACTTCAGGTTCGGCAGCTTTTCCCGGGCCAGCTTCACGGCCCGCAACAGGGTGGGAATGTCCTTCACGGGGGAAAGCCGCGCCACAATACCAGCCACCACGTCACCAGGGTGGTGGTCCATACCAATAGACCGGAAAAATTCTTCTTTGGGCTGGCAGGTGATGGGAGAATTGAAATCAATACCATTGTAAATCGTCTCAATACGGTCAGCAGGGAAATTCCGTTCAATGAGAATGTCCGTAATATTGTCGCAGACGCCAATGTAATAGTTCACCCGGCGCAGGGCCACCAGGTTGGTGGTGCCGTAGCTCAACCGGGCCACCGGGCGGCCCAGGTAGTCCAGCCGGTAGTCGCTGTGCACAGTGGTGACTACCGGGGCTTTCACATATTTTTTCAGCAGATTGCCCATCAGATTGCCCCGTGCCCCGTGGCAGTGGATGATGTCAATCTTCTGCCCTGCGGTAAGCTTGCGCAACTCCCGCAGGCCCCGAATGGGGTCGCCGCTCTCAATGACATGGATAGGCACACCCATTTTAGCGGCGTCGTCAGAAAAATCTCCCCGGCGAAAACAGATGAGGGTAGCGTCAATAAAATGGTTCAGCTCCCTTAGCAGGTTCAGCACATGGGTCTTGGCCCCGCCAGTGTCGCCGCCGCCGATCAGATGGATCACTCGCATGCAGTTTCCCTCTTTTCCGTAGTTTCCTGGCCCAGCAGTTTTTCCATGTGTACATGGGGGCAATGTTCGTCCAGATAGACCCCGCCGCTTTGCGCATAGCCCAGCTTTTGATAAAAGCCTGCGGCTTGCACCTGTGCCGAAAGAACCATCCGCGCCGCGCCCCGGGCCCTTGCGGCCGCCTCGGCTTGGTCCATGACCTGGGCTCCCAGCCCCTGGCCCCGGCGGTTTTTCCGCACAGCCACCCGCCCCACGTGCCATGTGCCCCTGGGGCTATCGGGGAAGATCCGGCAGCAGGCCGCGGCCTGGCCGTCTTCATACAGTGTAATGTGCAGAGCGGCGCGGTCTGTCTCATCAAACTCTTGAGCGAAGCCCTGTTCTTCTATAAAAACCTCCTGCCGGAGGGCATGGGTCTCTTCCGGCAGAAAGCCGGTCACTTTTACTGTCTGCAAAAACATCCATCCTCAATTCTTTGTAGTGTTGATGCCTCTGGCGGGTTAAAGAAACTTTTACGCCGTGAAGAGGCTGGCCGTCCCTCGGTAGAATTCGCCCTCGAAGCAGAAAAAGGAGGGGAAAGGGAAGCTAAAGGGACACTTGTGCGGTTCAGGGGTGAAGAGTTGGCGTCTGGTGAGATTCTTAGAAGCCCTGCCAAAAAGCTGGCTTTGCCTACTTTACGCCGCCAGAGGCGTTTCACCGTCAAAAAGAAATGCGTCAGAACCCCTGAAACGCTTCTAAAAACCACACGTTTTCTGCCTGGAATTCTTGCTTGTTTAGATATTCCAGGGCTCCACCAGGGCTGGTGAAGCTAAACCGCAGCTTATAGGAATACAGCGCTTGATAGGGAAAACCTGTGGGCCGGTTCAGGGCATTGCGGCCATACTTGCCATCCCCGGCCAGGGGGTGGCCGATAGAGGCTAGGTGGGCCCGGATCTGGTGGGTACGCCCGGTAAGCAACTCCACCTCCAAAAGGGCAAAGCCCCCGCGCTCTTCTAGTACCCGGTAGCGGGTGCGGATCGTCTTGCCCCCGGGCAGTGGCCTTTTGCTGATAAATACCCGGTTTTTTGCCTCGTCCTTGCTAAGGTAACCGGTCAGCAGGGCTTCCTTTATCTTTGGCACGCCGCAGACCACGCAAAGGTACAACTTTTTCAGCTCTCGGTCCTTGACCTTTTGGTTGAGGATGCGCAGAGCGTCGGCATTTTTCGCCGCCATAACAATACCGCCTGTATTGCGGTCGATGCGATTCACCAGCGCTGGGGCGAAAGAATTTTCGCTGTCAGGGTTGTACTCGCCTTTGTCATAGAGATAGTGCCGCACCCGGGCGATGAGGGAATCGAAGTGGTAGTTTTCGTCCGGATGAACGATAAGCCCCGGGGGTTTATCCAAAAGCAGCAGGTTCTGGTCCTCGTAAACCACCCGCAACTTTAGGGGGGCTTTTAAAAAGTCCTGTTCCTTGGGGGACTGCTGGAAAAATTCCTCCTGCCAATACAGGGAAAGCCGGTCGCCAGGGGCCAGCTTAACTTCGGGCACACAGCGGCCGCCGTTTAGGCGTACGTCCTTTTTGCGAATACACTTGTACAGCACAGCCTGGGGCAGATTGGGGTAGGTTTTGGTCAGAAACTTATCTAGCCGCTGTCCGGCATCGTTGGGGGTAATAGTCACTTCTCTGCGGGGCATGGGTCCTCCTTTGGAGTGGAAAATGAATAGGCGAAAATTAGGAGCGGGCGTCAAGGCCCAGAAAAGCGGACGGTAAAAGCTTGGCAGTTTTCCTGTGCTTGGCCAACTTTTCACCCCCGGACCGCACAATGTGCCATCCATGGGATGTCTCTACTTTTTTCTCCGCTCCGTCGTAAAAAGAAAATATGGCAGGGACAACACAATACCGATGCCAAGGGCAATGGCGACTGCGATCTTAATGGTTTCCAGTCCTTTATTGAAAGCTTGGGCGTTGCTGCCCATGAAAAAGTAATACCCAGTATAGTAGATGCCCGCCCCGGGCACAATGGGGAAAATGCCGCAGATTAAAAACACCGTTACCGGAGCTTTTCGGTAAAAGGAGAACATCCGGGAAAGCCAGGTCAGGGCCAGCGCCGCGAAAAAGGAGGCGCTGGCCACCCCGCAGCCCAGGCTGCCGGCGATTAAATACACCAGCCACCCCGCCCCACCAGTGAACCCAGTAAACAGCAGCTCCCGCCGGGGGGTGTGGAAGATCACCGCAAAGGCAATGGTGGCTAGAAAGGCCACAGCAGTTTGCGACAGCCAGTTTAAGAGGGGGAGCAGATCCATCAAAACAACGCACCCCCTGTCAGAAGAGAGAGCAGCCGTACCACCGAGCCGACTCCCACCGCAATGCATCCGCCTACTAGCACAGCGTCCAGCATGCGGATGGCCCCGCTTAGATAGTCGCCGTGGAAGAAGTCCCGGATAGAATTAGTCAGGGCTACCCCAGGCACCAAACGAATGATGGAGCCTATAATGATCTTATCCATATTATTCCCGGCTCCCAGCAAGAAAACCGCCCCGCCGATGAGCGTGACTAGGGCGCTGGCCGAGAGATTGGTCATAAATTTAGACGTCCCCTTTTTGCTGGTGAAAAATAGGAAAAGCTCCAAAGCCACACCGCAGAAAAAGGCCACAGCAGCGTCGGCCCAGGTGCCGCCGAAAAGGTAGCTGAAAGCCGCGCTGCCTATAGCACAGGAAAGCACTGCCATGGGCAGGGGGGAATAGGGCAGAGTACGAATTTCTTCCAGCTGGGCAAAGGCCTCCTCCACGGTGTGTAGGCCCAGGGCAATTTCCCGGGAAAGCTGGTTTACAGCACAGATGCGCCCCAGATGGGTGCTGGCACTGGGAACGTAGCGTAGGCGGGTAGAGCGCTGCACACCGTTTTCCTTGCCGTCGGCAAAAATGGCGTTGGTAAGTACATACACGTCCAAATGCTCTACTTGATAGGCCCGGGCAACACGCTCCATAGTCTCCTGTACCCGGGAGATCTCCGCACCGTTTTCTAAAAGAGTCTCGCCCATGCGGAAGGAGAGTTCAAGAATGCTAGAGTTGGACAGATTGGGCGTATGGGACATAGAAGAAAATCCTTTCTTGATAAATAAGAGGGCATTACATGGATTTTTCCGACGGGGAGGCAGATTGTAGCGCAAAGGCTTCCCGATAGGCCTCCACCTGGCCGTTTACGAGATATTCTTCAATTTGCGGACGCAGGTCCAGCAGCAGCTGAGAAACCTCAGGGGCCAGGCGTATACCGGCGTCGGCTTTAATCTGCTCCATGGCCTGGTCCAGAGACATAGAGGACAAAGAGAGAAACACACGGTTGTCAATAAGCCGCATCAAATGGGAGGCTCCGCTGACAATATCTGTTAGTACCTGTTCTGGACCATCCTTGCGGCTGTATTCTTTGGGGTAGCCCTCCTGGTCATTATAAAACTTGTGGTGGCCCTTAGCGGCGGAAATATAGGGCCGGGTAGACTCTCCCTGGGAGAGAAGCATTTCACCGGCATATACGTGGCATTCGTACATCTCCTTTTCCTCTTCCAGCCAGCTGCGGCCAATGCGGCGGATCATATTGCTGAACACCAAAATACCCACATTGTGCAGCAGGCAGCTGTCAAAGACGAACTGCTTCAGCTGAAAGCAGTGCGCCTGTAAGGCCTCCACTGTAAAGAATCCCAAAGCCCCCAACAAATACTGGGGCTGAAGCTCCAGCACTCGTTCCACCATCATACCAGCCACTTCTGCCGCCATGCGAGAGGCGACAAAGGCGTCCAGCCCCCGGCAAACCACCAGCTGTAGGATGAAATCTTTTTGCAGGACTCCGTCCGGATACTCTACAAAGGACTGGAGGCAGGCCAAAAGCTGCTGAAGGGTGGTCTCACACATCTGGTTGTCAGGCATATTGCGCACATATACCATCATGCGCCGGTACATTAGCCCCATAACCTCTTTCTTCTTCATTCGGTACTCTGGGCTACTGTCAATATAGATGGCGTAAAGGGCGGGTAGGAACATGTTGTGGTAGAATCCTTCGCCGGAATAATCCGTTTCATCTCGGTTCATATAGGTGGACTCCATCCAGCCCAAAAGATAGGAGAGGGGCCGAATGCCGCAGTGGTACTGGGCCGCCTGGTAGGAGTACTGCCACCGCAGAGAGGTAGGCATGCCCCGGCGCTGGCTTAGCGCACTTTGCCGGTTAATGACATACTCGGCAGACTCCATCACCTCGCCTAAAATCTGCGGGTCCGCGTTAACGCCGGCCCGCAGCAGCCCCAGGCCGGTGGTGCGCTCTTGGTGGGACTTATAGATATACAGGTCCCAGGGCAGATCAGGGGACTTTTCATGGTAGACCGGGTCCTCTAAAAACCGCAGGGAACGGCGGATGGCCTTCATCTTTTTTGTAGCATCTTCTTCATTAAAATCCGCATAGGCCAAGGCCAGGTTGCCCATAGCCCGGTGGATGTACCCCCGGGTCTCCTGATCCTCGATCTCATCGTACTGTTTGATAAAGGAAGCCGCCTCGCCAAACAGGCTAGACATCTTCCACTTGTACCGGCTCTGCCCGGCGTGGCGCACGAGATCTTCCATGTAAAATAGAGCCATGGCTCCGTTGTATAAGGCCTTAATCAACATATCCCGCTTATTCCAGCGGCGGGCGTAGACAATCAGGGCGTTGTGCAGGTAATAGTTCAGCACTACGTCCAGCTGTGTGGCGCCAGAGAGTAGCTGGCCCGCAAACTCCTCCAGGTTCTCAACATCCTCTTCGCTGGCGGAAACGATGTTGTCCAACACAGGAAAAAGCTCCTCCCGCAGCAGGACGGTATTTTCCACAGCCAAAACCCGGGCCTGCTCCCAGCACCGGTGGCGCTCCTTTGCAAAGGCTGGAACATCCTGAGGAATCTCCTGGGGGGGCGCGGTAAGCAGGAAAATTTCCTTTAAATTCGCAATGTATCTCTCCTGGTATTCTTTCATGATGTGGTCCCTCTTAGCAGTGCTTCTATGGTGGAGAATACCTTATCCATGTCCAGGGGCTTTGATATATGGGCGTTCATTCCAGCATCTAAAGAGTTCTTCATGTCCTCCACAAAGGCATTGGCGGTCATGGCGATAATGGGGATGGTCCCTGCGTCGGGCCGGTCCAGCAGACGGATGTTCCGGGTGGCGTCCAGGCCGTTCATTTTGGGCATCTGCACGTCCATTAAAATCACTTGGTAATACTGGGGGGCGGATTCCTGGAACATGGTCAATGCCTCCAGACCGTCTACCGCGCACTCGATAACCGCGCCGGATTCCTCCAGCAGTTCCTGGGCGATTTCCCGGTTCAGCTCGTTGTCTTCGGCCAGCAGGAGCCGGCAGCCGGTAAGGCTGCCCTGAGAAGAATGGACTTCCGGCACGGTGGGATCATTGGTGTTTCCACGACTGAAAAGCCCTGCTGCCAGTCGGCTTTTAAATAGAGGAAGGGGAATAAAGCTGTCAATCCCAGAGCGGGTGAATATGTATTCGATCTGGCTCCAGTCATTATCTGTCAGCAGTAACATAGGCTTGTCGCCCAGCCGGCGCCGGATGTCTGGCAGCAGCAAGGTCATCTCGGCTCCCTCAATTTTTTCCACGGTGAGAAAAGCATAGTATTCCTCTCCGGAAAGGTCCGCGTCGTTAATAAAGTCCATTACTTCGCTGGCGCTTTGGGCCCAATCAGTCTCTATACGCAGTTGTGTCAACATAACAATGGCCTGCCGGGCTCGTTTTTCTTCAGGGTCTAAAAGAAGTACCCGCTGGCCTGCCAACTCGTCATAAACAGCGTCTCCGGTGGAGGAAAAGGGGATCTCTACAGAAAAACAGCTGCCTTTGCCAGTTTCGCTTTCCACCTGAATGGAGCCGTTCATCAGCTCCACCAGGTTCTTGGTAATAGCCATGCCCAACCCGGTACCCTGAATCTTGTTGACAGAATTTTTTTCTTCCCGCTCAAAAGGGGAGAAAACTTTTGTTAAAAATTCCCGGCTCATGCCAATGCCGTTGTCTTTCACCCGCATGGTCATCAGCACTTGGCCGGGGTCTTTGGGCTCAATGGCAAAATAGAAGTCCACCCAGCCCCCGGCGGGGGTGTACTTAATGGCGTTAGAGAGAAGGTTTAGGCACACCTGCTTGAGGCGTACTGCATCCAGCATGAGGTTTTCGGCGTAAACAGGGCCCATTTCCAGGGAAAACTTTAGCTGGCCCGCATCCGCCTGGGGGCGGGCCACAATGAGGATTTCATGCAGCAGGTCCGCCACATTGGTTTTTTCTGCCTGTAGGCTGATTCGGCCGCTCTCAATGCGGGACATGTCCAGTACTTCGTTCAGCAGAGACATCATGTGGCCAGAGGCCACTTTAATCTTTTCCAGGCATTCCTGAATTTTTAGGGGGGAATTGTTATGGTTTAGGGCTATTTCAGTAAGCCCCACAATGGCCCCCATGGGGGTGCGGATGTCGTGGGACATTTCCGAGAGAAAGTTGGTCTTGGCCTTGCTGGCCATAATGGCTTCGTCCAGGGCGTTTTGGGTGCGGTTATAGTAGCCGGTGACCTGGTGCAGCAGGCACACAGCATATTCTTCATAGGGAATCAGTACCGCGGAGTAGACCTCCTGGCCCAAGCGGCAAAAAAAGGGAGGATCACTGCGGCCCAAAAGAGCGTCTTGCAAATGGCGGGCGTCATTGGGGGGCAGGGCAGCAAAAAGGTCTCCACCACAGAGAGCGGAAGCAAGGCTGTTGCAATAAATAGAGCGGATGCTGCCAGCGGGAAAAACCAGCACCGGCAGACCTACT
The DNA here is from genome assembly GCA_910574935.1 of Oscillospiraceae bacterium. Taxonomy (GTDB): domain Bacteria; phylum Bacillota; class Clostridia; order Oscillospirales; family Acutalibacteraceae; genus Acutalibacter; species Acutalibacter intestini. The sequence goes on along the minus strand of CAJTCU010000009.1, from coordinate 95,329 downwards.
TTTTCCCAAACATTTGCAAGCTCCCGATTTTCCATAAATCGTTCATCCTTTCCCTTGGGCAGAAATGAGAGATCAACCAAATAGACTAACGTAACGATATAATAAACGGCGCCTGCAAAGGGCGCTTTCCCAGCAGAAGAGAAAATAAGCCTGTGCCAAAAAACAGCCGGTGTGGCCCACAGTAATAGGGCATAATAACAAGCGCTACTATGCCCTATTATACTACCCAAGACAGATATTTACAATGGCTTTTCTGAATATTATATTATCCCTATCTCTTTCTCCGTTGAAACAGTCCTTTGGCCAGCCATACGGCTGGATTATACCGAAGCAAAAGGCCCATGTACCAGGCAGCACCCAAAAGCGGCCCCCCACATCCCTGGGTCAATTCCATAGCGGAGATAATTTTAGCTCTGTCTTTATAAGTAAACCCCAGCGTTACCCGCCGGTTGAACTTCCACCGGGCCAGCCGCCGGCGTTCCCCGCGGCTTTTTATGCCGCAGATACCGGCGAGCTCGTCCACCATCCGTTCATAATGGGCATATTTTTCGTAAGTCTGCTCCTGGCTTAGAAAAGCGCGAGAGTGGCTGCCCGGCCGCACACACACGCCGTATAGACGCTGGGGAAGAGTATGGCAGCTGTAGCGGTATAGATAGGGGAGCAGCATTTGAAAGTTTTGCCCCACTGGGTACACGGGAATGTGTCCCTGAGGGTACACCTGGAAAAAGCTCTCTGTGCGCAGCATATAGCAGCCACAGCACACAAAGGTGCGGAAGAAGAGCAAATCCCAGAAAATATTTTGCCGGTTCAAATTCCCAGTGCGCTCGTCGGCCCGGTCCAGCCGTTGGCTGGGTTCTCCCTGAAAATAATAGGAAAGAGACCGCACAGCACCCGCTTCGGGGTGGGCGAAAAGATACTGAACCCGGATTTTGATGGAATCCGGCTCCAAGTAGTCGTCGCTGTCTGGCCATACCAAAAACTGGCCGGACGCCAGGGGAAGGCCGTAGTTCATGGCTCCCGCAGCGCAGGAATGGGGCGCGGCCACTATCTGATAGCCGTAGCCCCGGTCCGCAAAGCGTTGTCGGTAGCTTTCTCCCAGGGCGAAGGTGTTGTCGGTAGATCCGTCGTCCACCAAAATCATCTCCACTTGGTCATAGGTCTGGGCCAGTACAGAGTCCAGCATGGGCGCTAGATGTGCCTCGCCGTTATAAACAGGCGTTACAATAGACACCAGGCCAGGGATAAAGCTGCGGGCCATAGGGAAGTTCCTTTCTCCATAGGATAGAATAAACGCACTGAAAAATTGCGAAATAACAACGAGTCTAAAAAAGTAGGCGGATTTGCCGCGGGGTCAAAAGAAGTTTATCCATTTCAAGCTGCGTTAGCGTTAATTACAGTTGAAAATAGGAAATATTGTGGGATCTAGTACGCGAGTGGTAGAGAGGAACGTCTGGCAGTGGCAGATAAGCTGCAAATCTAGGGATGGGGGTGCAATAAACTGCGGTTTTGTCCCAGGCCATCCCCTATTCATAGTTCCAGTTTTCTATCAAACAAACCAGCACAGTCCCTGCTCGGCATCTTGAATCCTCCCCTTGGGCGGCACTTCTCTTAAAATATGAAAAACGTTGGCATAGTCCGGGGCTGGGGAGAGAAAACCAATCATGGCCATGGGCCACCACAGGGCGCACAGCGCAGAACTGGTGGAAAACCAGAACAGCGCCAGAGGAATGACCCCTAAAGTTACCGGCAACAGGGCCATTAAAACAAAGCGCTGGCGGCTGATAGGCTCCTTGCACTTCATGAAGAAAAGAAATCCCTTTGGGATAAAGCCAATGTATACAATAGCTCCTTTGGGCTGGGGCAGGGCGTGGAGCAGTTCGTGGAGAAAGCAGGCCAGTATTCCCAGTAAAACGCCCACCGGCAGCAAAGGGGCCAGCAGGGGAAAGCGCCCGGTCAGTCGGGCTTTCATAATCATAGAGGTTATGCAGAGAAAAAATCCTGGCAGCATCCACAGGACCTGTTCCGCCACAGAAGACAGCCGCAAATCCCGGGCCCCAGCGGGCTTGGGATTCACTGCCAGCAGGTCTGGGTCGTCTGCCCGGGCAATACCTTTAAAAATAATATGCGGCATAAGAACACCTCACTTAATCCGTAGGATTTTTTTGTTTTCCACCTGGTAGACCCGGTCGCAGCGCTGAGCCAGGGCTCCGTGATGAGTGACCAGCAGTAGGGTTTTGGTTTGGTTCGCCTGACGAATGGACTCCATCACCGCGGCCTCGGTGCCTGCGTCCAGGGCGGCGGTAGCCTCGTCCATTACCAATAGCTCAAAATCTTTGTACAGGGCCCGGGCCAGGGCAATGCGCTGGCGCTGCCCGGCGGAGATGGCCGTACCCGTTTCGCCCACTACAGTGTCCAGGCCCTGGGGCATGCGCTCCACATCCTGCCAGATGTGGGCGCATTGTAGGCAGCGGATAATACGGGCCTGGTCCGGCCCATCCTTCCCGGCGAAAAAAGCCACGTTGTTGCGGATGGTCTCACCGTTTAGGTACACGGTTTGGGGAATATAGCTTACAAGCCCCCGCAGGGTCAGTGAGTCTATCCCGGCGATGTCCTTTCCGTCATAGGAAATGCTGCCCTTTTGGGGCTTCAGCAGCCCCAGCAGCAGGTCCAGCAGGGTGGTTTTGCCCGCGCCGGAAAGGCCCACAATGGCCACAGCGCTTCCAGCGGGAATCTCCATTTCCGCATCTTCAAAAATCACCGCTTTCGGGCCATAAGAGAAACACAGCCCCCGCACGGCAATGCCCTGCTTTAGGCTAAGCCCAGAACCTGGGCCTGCCTGGGCGGCGGCTTCTGCGGTTTTAATTTGTTGGTACTTTTCCAGCCCGTCCCGTACCACTTGAAAAGAACGCTTAGAGGACTCGATACTGTTTAGGCTGGTGACAATCTGAAAGGCCAGGGGGGCCAAACGAATAAACGCGGTAAAATAGACCACCAGCGAGCCCAGCATAGAGAGGACGCCGTCTCCTTGTGAGAGGAGAATGCCCAGCAGCAAAAACAGCAGAGCAGTTAAGGAATCCACCATAATGACAGACAAGACCCCTGTCTGGAAATTGTATTTGCCCTGAACTTGGGCGTGGGCCAGACTTACATCTTGGTACTTTTCTAGGATGCCCTCCACCGGTGCGCCGGTTTTGATCTCTTTAAATACCCCGTAGGCCAGGCTAACCTGGGCGTTGGAGCGAATGGTCAGTTCCCGCATTTTTTCCCCGTACACCCGGATGCGGGACCGATAAAACAGAAATAGTCCGGCAGTATAGGCCAGTACTGCGGCGCCCCCCAGCAGCCCCACCCAGCCCACAGCTTGAATCGACACGGCGATATACGCCAGCATGGTAGTTCCGCTGGTAAGCGCCCCCACACAGCCGGTGACAATGCCCACGCAGGCGGTGGTATCCGAGCGCACCAGGGCCAGGGCTTGCATCACGCTGCGTTGGTTGTGGCTAGACAAGTCCTCTTTCAGCAGCATCTCGTGAAGCTTTACCGATAGCTTTTGGGCTCCAGCATAGACAAAGCGGTTGGTCACCCGCCGCCTATACAGCTCGAAAAAGCATTTTGTCACCGAGAGCCCAGCCATGGCAAAGGCCTTAGCCAGCAGCTGGGGGGAAACGGCCCCCTGGCCCATAGCGGCCTGTAAAATATCGATGACGGCGGAAAAACTGATAATATCCAAAGCGGGGCTAATGAGACTGAGGACTATGTAGATCTTGCAGGCCCGGCGTTCCTTTGGGTCCAGGGCCCGCACCAGATAGAGGAAGATATTCATGGTCTTTGGCATGGGAGATCCTCCGTTCTTTGATAACTGAACCATTACTGGGGTGAAAAGTTGTTGACCAGAATTTGAAAAACCATATTCTTCCAGATGCTCAATACGATTCACCATTCAGAAAGCTTACATAGTCAAAGACGTCCATATACCGCCGCCGGATAAGGCCGGGCCGGAACGCGGTGATGTCTCCCAGTTGGCCGCGTTCTTGAAAGCCAGGGACAGGAAAGGCGCAAGAAATCTCTGGGTAGGGCTTGTGGGTGAAGAACACTTTGGGATAAGGCAGCTGGTCAAACCGCCGCATAATGTCATAGGTACTGCCGTCCCGGTCGCAGCCCACAAGAAAAATATTGTCCCAATTAATGCGCGCCGTCCGCCTTTGCCAGGCTGCGGCGGCCTGGCAGAAGTTGGCGTAATGGACGAAATGAATCCGCACGTCGCCCAGCAGGCCTTGGGGAGGCTCCCCGGGGTCTGGTTCTGCCGGCCGCACAGGCTGTGACATGTAATAAGGCAGATCGCCGCACATTTTTACAAAATCTTCCGCAAAAATGCTTAGGTTGGCGGTGGGGGAAAGATACGGCAGGCCCAAGTCCTTGTACATAGTACTGCCAGTACAGTTGCAGGAAATGATGCTGAAGCGGACGTTTTTCAACCGGGCGCGCCGCAGCCGGTTGTATAAACTGCGCTCTGTTATGCCAAACCGGCAGCAGCCCGCGTTCCACGCTCTTGATAGGATATTAGGCATAAAAGATCTCCTCGGATATTTTAGACAAACCGCACAGGATTTGCGGGGCCTTTTTTCGCCAGCTTGCGGCATTTTGGCTTATCAATGGCGAGATTGTCGGCGCAAAACTGCCGCAAGCTGACAAAAATCTTTGTGTGGGGTTGCCTGGATGATAGCAATCATTGCCTGGAGCTCACCAGTCCTACCGTCCAAGCAGATTTTTGACCGCTCTAAAGGTTCCAATGGCGGCATGGTACAGCTTGGCGGCAGACAGGAAGCCCAGGGTTTGGTACGCGGCCATAAAGGCGTTCCGGTAGCCCACGGGAGCCGGACCCTGCAACCGGGGCTGGAGGATCTCCTCTCTAGTGCAGGAAAAGCAGTCTGTCTGTCCCTCCACCAGCCTCCAGTATTCCCGGGCCCGGTCGTTATGCAGAATCATTATAGAAATGCCCATGCCGTCGTCTGCTTGGGGGCGCACCTTTTCCACACCCCAAAAGTCCCCAATGGTAAAGTCAGTCTGCCGCTGGGGTGTGCAAAATTTGCAGCTGTGGCAGCTGGGGCGAATGGTACAGCCGGTGAGGAAAGGCCAAATGTATAGGTCCTGGCTTAAAGGGGCGCTGTGTTCCTGCCCTCCGGCCACAAAAGCCCGGGTGTGGCCGCTGTCTCTGGCCCGCTTGTCTCGGAAACTAAAGCTTTCCAATGGGCCATACCGGCGCTGTAAATACTTGATATAACTTTCCCACATACCGGGAGATGGCGTCCCGTGGCAGACCAGATCTACCAGCAGCAGGGTGGGATAATCCTTAGAGAGAAATAGCTGGAGAGCCCTGGCCTGGCAGGGCGTGCCGCAGAACAGCACCCATTGCCCTTGCTCCAGGCGGTTGCGAATACGGACAAAAGCTCGGTCCATCCGGCTCTGCACGTACTTGGTACGTTTAAGAGCGTCTAAACTTTCCAGGTTCAGGGCCTCCCGGTGGACCACAGCCATGTCTTGGTCAAAGGCCGCGCCCCACACCGCCCCGCCCCGCTCCAGCACAGGTCCGGCCAGCAGGGGGAACATGCCTCCAGAGGAGCTGCCAAAGCGCACCGCGTCCGCTTTGGCTCGGGCTCCCAGATAAGTGTTATGGCAGCTTTCGCCGCCGGGATTTTTAACGGGGCATACCGTTTGACACCTGCCGCACTCCACACAGAGACCAGCGTCCACCTGGGGGTAGTCAAAGCCCTCCCGGTCCCGGAGCATGGAAATAGCATCCCGGGGACAAACAGCGGCGCAGGCCCCACAGCCACAGCACGCTTCTTTTTGGGTAAATAGATTCATAAAGAAACCTCAGTAAAATTAAGTAATCCGGCGGCCGAAAACAAGCGCAAAATACCAAAAGAGAGCAAAGGTGATAATCCTTTGGCAAGATAGGGTTCCACGACCTTGCCAAAGACCACCCCGTATTCGCTTATTCCAGTCTCAAATTCTCCACCAAAAAAGTCTTGGAAGTCTCCAGCGCCTCCACTCGGGCGGCCTCGGCCCAGTCCCAGTTAATGGGCGCGTCCATTTGGAAGCCATCCTGGTATAAACGACTCTCTAAGCCGTGAATCTTCAAAATATTGTTGATGCGGGCATCCCCGGCACTGTGAGGAAAGGTAACAAAGGGCCGCCGGAAAAGGATGCTTATGGAAGTGCCATGAAAGGAATTCGTCACCACATACCGGGCCCGATGGATGCCCCCCAGCAGTTGGCCGGGACCTGCGGCGGGAAGAGGCGTGGTTCCGGCGGGCCGCCAGCTTCCGGCGCAAAGGGGGCCCACAATAGGCAGGCCAGTGCGGGCAGAAAACTCCCGCGCGTAAGCGGCCAGAGCCTCGTCCGGCTTGACGGTATAGATGAGGATGTATTCCCCAGAAGCGGGGTATTCCTCTACTGCTTTCCACTCCTTTGGATCAATGAGAAACACTGGATCCAGTACAGCGGATACAGGCCCCTTGTACAGCCCCCGCACATAGGGCAGAGCCTCCGCCTCCCGCATAGAAACTGCGTCTACACCGCTGATTAGCTGGGAAAATTCCTTCTCATACCCAGGAGGCAGTGCCGCCTGGCCATAGCTGGCGGCATAGGCTACGACCCGTTTCTTGGCCGGGGCCTGAAAAGCCCCAAAATAGGCGGGCCGCAGGCCAAAGGTAATGTCCGGGTTCCAGATCTGGTCACTGCCCACCACGTAGCAGGCATAGGGCAGCGAACCCAGGCCTTTCTCCGTATGGAAAGGTCTTTGTCCCGGGTCCAGCAGCTGCTTCCGAAAGGCCCGCATAGTCTTGCGGCAGAGGAAAAATTCCCGGCCCGCCCGCAGGTGCGCAAGGGTTAAATAGGCGGTTCTTAGCAGCTGTGGCAGCGGGTTCCACATAGGGAAATAGGGGACTAGCCAGTGTCGGCCAGTCAGGTAGAAAGGCTCGTAGGGGACGATCTGGGTCGGGAAACCCACACTCCGCAAAAACTGCCGCAGAGCATAGGCCTGTAGCATTGCGCCGCAGTTGTCCGAGCAGTGAAAGGTGAGAATGCCCACCGAGGGGAGAGGAGAAGCCGCCATAGGTTACCTCCAAAGAGTTCGTAGTTTGGCCAGGGCGCAATACGCCGGATAGGAGAAAGGCCGGAATCGTAAATAAATCTTATAGGGCAAGGACAGCTGCCGGTAAAGGGACTGCTGGCGTTCTTCTCGGGCCAACTGGTCAAACAGCGCTATGCCCTCTCGGTCGCGGGCCCGGTACATGGTCCAGCTTTTGGCGGCAATGCGCCACAGGATGTCCACTTCCCACCGCAGGGCAAAGTCCAGATTTCCTCGCTGCTGTTCGGCATCCCGTATCAGCCGGGGAACCTGCATGTACTGGGGGCTTTTGGCCAGGGCGGCGGACTGGGTGGCGCTGCCGCCGTGGGTCCGGTAATAATAACGTACTTGGGGCGCCAGTACAGCGGTGGACAACTGGGGAAGCAGCTGGTATGCGAACAAAGTGTCCTCGCCCAGGGCCAGGTCCTCCTGAAAACGCAGGGAGCCCACTGCTTCACGGCGCAGCAGCTTGGCCCCTGCCAGGGCGAACATTGGCAGGTATTCCAGGTGGAACCAGCGCTTTACAGTTTCGCCCTGGGCCAGCTGCCAGGTGGGGAGATCTTCCGGCGGATTTTGCAAAAGAGCGGCCAGTTGGGCTGTGTCCATCTTTTTATATCCAAACAGGGCAATGTCTGCCTGGTAAGAATCAGCGGCGGCGCTCAGCTCCTCCAAGGCCCGGGGGTGCAGCGCGTCGTCGCTGTCCAGAAAGAACAGGTACTGGCCCACCGCGGCGTCCAGACCCATGTTCCGGGCAGCGGAGACACCCCGCTTTTCTTGGCGCAGCAGCCGGAAGCGGGGGTCCTTGTCAGCGAATTCTTGGCACAGGTGGTCCCCGCCGTCAGAGGAGCCGTTGTCAATGAGCAGTATCTCAAAGTCTCTCATAGTCTGCCCGGCCAAAGAAGAGAGACATGGGGGCAAAAAGGGCGCGCTGTTATATACTGGGACAATGACACTAACCTTTGGCAAGAAAATCACTCCTGAAAAAGCATCCGCAAAAAATTTTAAAAAAGCTAGACTTCATGGGGGCGGCACTCTCGATGATACCATAATATATTACAGAATCTATTGGGCTGGCCTTGACTTTTCATTCAGTAGATGATAATATTTCAATTGTAGAAAGATATTTTAAAGTGCGCTTGCCTAAAAGAATGCTGCTGTGTAAAAAGCCGGTGAATAGGGTCCTTTTCGCGCGGCGGCAGCGGCACAGGCTAAGCTGCTTATAATTATAGCATCTTTCCGACTGTTTGTACAGAGGAGCTTCTGGGTTTTTACGGGCCCTAGAAAAAGAAAAATACGCGCGTATTTTTCTCAAGCTGCCGAGGCCAGCTTGAATGCGCTACGGTAAACCGCTGAAGGGAGGAAAGTCTTTTGAACACACTTTTGATTGGCGGCGGCGGCCGGCTGATGGACGCCATGATTGACCGTATGACCAAAAGCGGCGACCGGATTTACCTACTGACCGGTAGCCGGGAACGAGCCCGAAATTACAAGCGGGTATTTGAGCGCTATAATTTCACCTATGAAGATGACAGCGTAAAGGACGTTTTTGAAAGTGTTAAGCCGGACCTAGTGGTGTTTTTGGGCGCGTATGACAGTAACTTTGACTGGGCGAACCCCCGCCAAGAGTCGGTGCGCTATACCGCGGCGCTGGTGAATTTGCTTTCAGCCCACGCTATGACCCAAAAGGGGCGTTTTGTCTATCTCTCCTCTCAGGAGATTTACAGCGGCTCTTATGGCGGGTTTATCCGGGAGGAGGAGGCCGCTACACCCCGGGGCTTTCGGGCCCTGGCCCTGGCCCAGGGAGAGGAGATCTGCGAGAATTACCGAAAAAACCAAGGGCTGGATATTCTTACCCTGCGCCTGGACCATTTGTACTATGTGCCGCAAAAGGGGGTGCTCCAGCGAGACCCCGTGTTTCGCATGTGCCTGGAGGCTCTAAAGACCGGCGCCATTTCTGCTAACGACCGCAATGTTTTTTCTATGCTGTATTTAAACGATGGTGTGGAGTTGGCCTATAAGGTAATGTCTGATCCCACCCCTTCCCGGCAGGTCTATAATATCTCCTCTATGGAGGTGATCAGCGAGATGCAGCTGGCCGCGGAGCTGGCGGAAAAAATAGACGGGGGTGTGGATATTGCCAACAATTCCGTGGGTGAGCACAGGCGGATTGTCCTAGACAGCGGCCGCTTTCAGCGGGATTATGAGCAGAAGATTTTTACAGACTATAAGTCCGGCGGCGAAAAAGTGGCCAAGTTTATGTGTCGTCACCGGGATTCTTTTATTGGTGTGGGGGATACGGGCGGAGGCGCGATGGGGCGACTGCTCCACAGCATAAAAGCAGGGTTTTTGCGGCTGTTGCCCTTTATTGAGGCCTTAATCTGTTTCTTTCCCTTTATGATTTTAAACAACCAGGCGGCTGGCAGCGAGTACTTTAGTAAACTGGACTTTCTTCTGCTGTACGTCCTGCTTTTCGCAGTGGTCCATGGGCAGCAGCAGGCTATCTTCGCGGCGCTTTTGGCGGTAGTAGGGTACTTTTTAGGGCAAATATATTCCCGCTCCGGCTTTGAGGTGCTTTTGGACCCCAACACGTATGTGTGGGTGGCCCAACTGTTCATTTTAGGCATGGTGGTGGGTTATATGCACGACCGGCTGAAGGCGGTGAGGGCAGAGGACCTGGAGGAAATCGACTACCTAATGGGCAAGCTGGAGGACATTTCGGAAATAAATGACAGTAACGTGCGTACGGTGCAGAGCTTCGAAGCACAGGTGGTGAACCAGAAAGATAGCTTGGGGAAGGTGTATCAGATCACCTCGGGCCTGGAACAGTACGCCCCAGAGGAAGTGCTGTTCTATGCGGCTCAGGTGCTGGGCCGGCTGATGAACAGCCGGGACGCCGCCATTTACACCGTCTCCAACGGGGACTACGCCCGGTTGTTTTCTTCTACTTCCCAGGACGCTCGAAAATTGGGGGGCTCCATTAAGTACACGGCCATGGGGATGATGTATGACGACCTGAAGGCCCACCGGATCTATATCAATAGAAACATGGAGGGAGATTATCCCCTGTTTGCCTGCGGCGTGTATGCGGAAGATTCCCTTCAGCTCATCCTGATGGTGTGGGGGATCCCTTGGCAGCGCATGACCTTGGCCGAGGCCAACCGGCTGGACATTACTGGCCGGCTGATTCAGGATGCTCTGGTGCGGGCCAACCGGTATCTGGATGCCATGCGGGAAAAGCGCTATGTGGGTGATTCGGGCCTTATGGCCGCGGAGGCCTTTGAGCATTTGGTAAAGGCGTTTTTCGAAGCCAGGGACAAAGGCCTGACCGAGTGCGTTCTGCTGGAGATTCCCACCAAGGGGAAGAGTCATCTGGAGATTGCCGGGCTGGTAGAAAAAAATATCCGCCGTTCGGACTACATAGGCCAAATGCAGGACGGCAAGCTGTACGCTCTTTTATGCAATACCGATGAGGACGGAGCCATGAGGGTGATCTGGCGGTTCAAAGAGGCGGGCTATAAGACCCATATTGTAAGGGAGGCGGCAGTATGACCTGGGAAGAGATGGTGTTTCTGGGGGTGGTGTTCTTAAACACCTTGGTGGCTCTGGGCTATCTGCTGTTGGGCTGCCTGGTGATGGTGCCTGTACGCACCTCTCGGGAAAGGCGAGAGGGTGTAGAAGTGATCCATGATAAGCGCATGAATTATTTCCTGCGCTTTTTCGTCATGTTGCTATGTCCTGTCATTGGGCCCCTATTCTTTTTAGGGTCGCATTTATTTTGCCTGCTGTTTTATGGGGTGGAGCCGGACCTGGAGGACGTGGAGTTTGATAAAAAGCGGGTGAGAAGCTACTTGAAAGCGGACGAAAACCGCCAGCGCGGCATTGTTCCCCTAGAAGAGGCGGCTTTGGTCAGTGACAAGAGAGATCTGCGCCAGGTGATGCTAAACACCATTAAGGGAAATGTGGACGGTTCTTTGGCGGCGATTGCTCTGGTACTGAACGTGGAGGACTCGGAGTCCTCTCATTACGCTGCGGCGGTTTTAAGCGATAAGCTAGACGAGTTCCGTACCACCTGCCAGAAGAAGCTAAAGGAACTGGAGGAAGAGGAGACCGGAGACATTCGCGTCGAGAAAGACTTAATAGGCTATATGAACAGCGTACTGTGCCAGCAGGTGTTTACCAGTCTGGAGCAGCGCCGCTATGTCCAAATCATGGAGCGGGTGGCGGCCAGCTTTTTTGTGAAGGACAAGGAAGGATTTCCAGCTTGGCAGTACGAGTGCCTTTGCCTGCGGCTTATGGAGTGCGGCGAGCTGGAAAGCGCCGAAAAGTGGTCTGCCCGTCTGTGGGAGCAGTACCCAGGGGAGCTTTCAGCCTATACAGTTCGGTTAAAGCTGTACTTTACGATGAAAAATCGAGAGGCCTTTTTTAGTACCCTACAGGCCCTGCGGCACTCTGACGTGGTGCTGGACAGCGAGACCCTGGAGCTTGTGCGCACATTCAGTTAGGAGGTGAAGCGCCAGTGATTTCTAAAAGAAACTATTTTTCCATCTCTATACTGATGTTTGTGGTGCTGTTTATGTTCCAGTTTACCTATGCCGCCAGGGACGCCTTGAATGATTATCAGACCAACCGTTTTGCGATAGAGGCCGGTGAGCTGCCCAGCGGCAGCGAGGCCTTTAATCCAGAAGTTGGGTCTGTTGGTACGCAAAGCCAAAGGGACTATGTTTTGTGTATAGGAGATAGAGAGAGCCCTGTGGGGCGCACGGCATATGCCTGGGCCCAGTATAGCAAGCAGGGGGTAGCCTTTTATCAGGACGCGGCGTCCTGCCAGGAAGCGGACGGCCATATGGTAGTGATCGATTCAAAACAAGTGAATTGGACAGAGTTCGGTGAGGTCGAGGCGCTTTCATCCCTGGTGGAACGGGGGGTGGACCTAGTCTTTTGTGGTCTGCCAGAGCCAGAGGTCATTGCCGCTGATCAAGCCTTACGCCGCTTACTGGGAATCCGGCGGGTGGTGGAGGAAGGTGTCGCTCTGAAGGGGATCCGGATTTATAAGGGCTTTTTGTTGGGGGGAGAGGCGGTTTACCAGGCCGGGACTCCCGAAGAGGAAAAAAAGCAAGACCTGGAGCTGGAAGTTCCCTGGTACGGCCTGGGGGCGGGCACTGCCGTGTACATGCAGGGCATTCCCGCAGAGGGTCCGGAAGATGTGGCGGAGCAGAACCCCGCCATCCTTTGGAGCAAAAGCAGTGGCAGCGGCTATGTGTTTGTGGTCAATGGCGGCTATATGGAGGATGCCGTGGGGATTGGACTGCTCTCGGCCTTTTCAGCCCAAGCCTCGCCCTATATGTTGTACCCAGTGGTAAATGCCCAGACCCTGGTGGTGGCCAACTACCCGGGACTCTCTGACGAGAACCCAGAGGTGATGGACGCTCTCTACAGCCAGAACATGACGGGATTTTTGCGGGACCTAGTTTGGCCAGACCTGGGCGCAGTATATGAACAAAATCATCTGGGCGTTACCTATATGATGTCTCCCCAGTATGACTATACGGACGACAGTTTGCCCCAGGCCGAGAGCTTCACCTATTATATGCGGCAGATTAACGAGCAGCATGGCGAGGCGGGTCTTTCTACCGTGAATTTTTCTGGTACGGACCTGATGGAAAAGTGGGAGGCTGATCAGGAATTTATGGGCTTTCAGGCGCCTGACTACCGGTTTACCAGTCTTTTCGCCGGCAGTGTCGGGCTAGAGAGCCTGCTGGCCACTTGTGATCAGCAGGAGATGCTGGGGTGTGTGCGCACCGTGGTGGCCGAATATACTGGTGGCAGTGATATTTTTGGCTATTTAAACAGTCAAGTTACCTGGCAGCGGGTGGTAGCCGACGGCATGGACCACACCTACCTGGGAGATTTCCGGGTGCGCTGCCTAGAAACGGCTCTGGCCTATACCAGCGTTTTGGCGGACGTAGGCGAAAGCGTTTACCCAGAGGACCAAAGCAACCCCCGGTGGACCCAGCGGGTGAGAGGCTTAGGCCGGGACCTGCGGCATTACTGGAGGGCGTACGACGCTTTCGATGGACTCACTACCGCCCAGACAGACAGCCGGCTGCGAAATTTTCTCAACCTGAGCTATCAGGAAGAACGCCAGGGAGACGTCATCCACTTGAAAGTGGACGGCGGCGGAGAGGGCGCCTGGTTCATCCTGCGCACCCACCATGAGGAGATTGCCGGCCTAGAGGGCGGCAGCTTTGAAAAGTTGGAAGAGGACGCTTTTCTGATCCGAACTCAGAGCTCGGAGCTGACGGTGACTCTCAAGGCAGCGGCAGAGCGGCGGTATCAATTTTAAGGGAAAGGGGGGAAACCTATGCGGATCTGTTTAGTGGTAGAGGGGAGTTACCCTTATGTGGTGGGAGGTGTGTCCAGTTGGGTGCACAGTATGATACGGGCTTTTCCAGACAGAGAGTTCGTCATTTTGGCCGTGGTGGCCAGCCGGGCCCTGCGGGGGCGCTTTGTATATGAACTACCCGAAAACGTAAAGCAGGTGCACGAGGTCTATTTGGACGATGCGGACTATACCAAGCGCCGCCTGCGGCCTCTGCGTATGGATAAAACCCAGTTCCGGGCCCTGCGGGGCCTGTTGCTAGATCAGAATGTGGACTGGGAGACCCTTATCAATATGGCCCAGGCCCCGGGCTTCTCCCTGAACGCCCTGCTGATGGGGGAGGACTTTCTGAACGCGGTAAAAGACTGCTACCGGCTGAACTACAGCCAGATGGTCTTTACAGACTTTTTGTGGATGATGCGCTCCATCTACCTGCCCTTCTTCTTTACGCTGAAAATGAAGGTGCCAAAGGCGGACCTGTACCACTGCGTATGCACTGGCTACGCGGGGGTGCTGGGCAGTATGGCCAAGTATCTGCACGGCGGGCGGCTGCTGATTTCCGAGCACGGCATCTACACCCGGGAACGGGAGGAGGAGCTGATTAAAGCAAAATGGGTACAGGGCATCTATAAAAATATCTGGATTGAGCAGTTTCGCAAGATGTCCCGTCTGGCGTATAATCGGGCGGACCTGGTCACCAGCCTGTATGAGCGCGCCCAAAGCCTGCAAATTGATCTAGAATGCCCAGAAGAAAAGACGATGGTTATCCCCAACGGTATCAATGTAGAGCGTTACCAAAATATCCCTGGGAAAAAGCCAGAGGATGCGGGCTTTATCAATGTGGGCGCGGTGCTGCGGGTAACGCCCATTAAGGATGTAAAAACCATGATACAGGCTTTTGGCTTTGCTTACGAGCGGGAGCCGAAGCTTAAGCTGTGGATTATGGGCCCTTGGGACGAGGACCCAGAGTATGCTCAGCAGTGCCGGGAACTGGTGGAGATCATGGGAATATCAGAGAGCGTTATTTTCACAGGCCGTATCGACGTGGCCGAGTATCTGGGCCGCATGGACATGACCATTCTTACCAGCATTAGCGAGGGCCAGCCCCTGACTATTTTAGAGGGCTTCGCTGCCAAAAAGCCCGCCATTGCCACAGATGTGGGAAACTGCAAGGGGCTTATCTTGGGAGAAAGCGACGACTTTGGCCCTGCGGGGGTGGTGACCCATGTGATGAATGTGGAGGAGATTGCCCAGGCTATCATCTTTTTGGCCCACCGGGAGGCGCTGCGTAAAGAGATGGGCGAGAACGGCTACCGGCGGGTAGTGAGCCGCTATAAAATTGAGGATCTGCGGAGGGCCTATGAAAAGCTGTACAACGACCTTTGTCAGGAGCCGGAAGAAGCGCCCCCGGTAAAGGCCGGCAAAAAAAGAAAGGGGGCGGGGTAGATGGCCGGTGTTGGTGTAAAACTGAATAAGCTGTTTGGCAAGCATACCATTGCCACCAACCTGGTGGGCTTTGTGTACAGTTCGGCCATTACTGTGGCCCCCATGTTCCTGGTGATTTTAGAAATTGTTATTGCTGGGTGGGTGCTGGGGTTCAATCAGCTGGGCTTTGTTACCCGAGAGTTGTTCTCCTGCACAGTGCTGTACATATTCATTTTCTCCCTGCTTACAGCAGCCCCTTTTAACGCGGTGCTCTCTAAGTATATGGAGGACTGCATCTATGAGGAGCGCTTTCAAGACATCCTGCCTTGCTATTATTTGGGCCTTGCCATGAACATTGGCCTTAGCTGCCTGTTAGGGGTGCCTTTTTGTCTGTGGGAGCACTTTGTAGGCGGTGTGCGGGTGTTCTATGTTTTCACGGGGTTCTGTGGGTATATTGGGTTGGTGTTCACGTTCTATTCCATGCTGTACCTCTCAATTTGTAAGGATTACGGGCGTATTTCCTTGGATTTTCTTATTGGAATGCTAGAAGCTTTTCTATGCACCCTGTTTTTGCGTTATCTGCTGCACTGGAACATTACCGAGAGTATGCTCTTTGGGCTGATGACTGGCTTTTTTCTTACCGGTATCTTGGAATTTGGGGTGGTGAAACGGTACTTTTTGAAAAACAGCAACCGCTTCCGGCCAGTGTTCCAGTACTTCAAGAAATACTGGGCCCTGGTGGTCACCAACTTTATGTATATTTTGGGTCTGTATATTCACAATTTCGTGTTCTGGACCACTGACATGCGTCTGGTGCTGGTGGATACTTTTGTGTGCAACCAGCCCTATGACATGGCCTCGTGTTTGGCTATGTTTACCAATATCTCTGCCACGGTGATCTTTATTGCCCGGGTGGAAATGAATTTCCATGCCAAGTACAAGATCTATTCCGAGGCGGTCATTGGGGCCAAGCTGGCGGATATTGAAATTGCCAAGAGCAGGATGTTCCGGCAAATCTCCAGCGAGCTGATGAGCCTGGCGCGCATTCAGTTTATTGTCTCCACGGTAATCTACCTCATCGCCATTGTGGTGCTGCCGGGGGCGGGATATTCCGGCCTGACTCTGCGTATTTATCCTTGTCTGGCCGCTGGATACTTTATTGTGTTCATTATGTATGCGGTGATCCTTTTCCTGTATTATTATAACGATTTGCTGGGTGCCGTGTTTGCGACAGTGGGGTTTTGCGTGGTCACCTTTTTGGGCAGCGTCCTGGCTACCCATCTGCCAGAGCTATGGTATGGCGTGGGGCTGGTGGCCGGGGCGTTTACAGGCTGGACCATTGGATATATCCGGCTGCGGAGCTGCGAAAAGAATCTGGACAAAACAATTTTCTGCACCGGCGTGCTGCTTAAACGGGTTATTGGCGACGAGCCCACCGGCCTGGTTTATGACCGGGACGCCCAAAAAGAAGGGGAAGAGGAAGCGGTACAGGCGCCTTGAGAAAGGAGAGGAAATGATGACAATTCCGATTACTCTACGGGTCACTATGGTGGTGGTGGGTATTCTTGTGCTGGGGGCTGCGTTTTGGTGCTTATCCAAACGGAAAATGACCGCCAATCTGACCGTAGTGTGGGAGTTTCTGGGCGCGGCCATGATCATTGTAGGGGCTGTGCCAGTGTTCTCCCGCTGGACCGCGATGCTGTCCGCCGGCACTGGCATTGCAGTCATTGGCATCTGTACGGTGGGCGTGCTGGGGGCCTTTCAGTTTGCTCTGCTGATTTCCAAGCTTTTAATGCGCAGCGACGAGCTGGCCGTACAGGTATCCCTGTTGCTGGAAGAAAACCGCCAGCTGGCCTTAAAGCTTGAGGAGCTGAAAAAACATGAAGAAGATTCTATTCGTAATCAATACCCTGAGCAGGGCCGGGGCGGAGACGGCCCTGTTGGCCTTGCTGAGGAAGCTGAGCGAAACGCGGGATGAGGAAGAGCTTCAGCTGTATCTTTTTGTGCTTTTAGGGCAAGGGGAGCTGGCCAGTCAGCTCCCCTTGGGGGTCCAGCTGCTGAACAAGAGTTTTTGTAAAGAGTCCGTATTGACAAAAAAAGGTAGGCGGGCCCTGGCCAGAACCTCCCTTTCAGGTTTTTTCCGGGGTGGGGGCTTCTTCCGCAAAATGGCTTATACAGTTCGAACCCTGGCGGGAATGCTCCGCCGGGGCCGGGTGCAGACGGATAAGCTGCTGTGGCGGGTGATTTCGGACAGTGCCCCCCGCCTAGATATGGAGTTCGACCTGGCGGTGGCCTACATAGAGGGAGGCTCGGCCTACTATACAGCGGACCATGTTAAAGCCAAGACCAAGGCGGCTTTTGTCCATATTGACTACCCCAGTGCTGGGTACACAAGAGACATGGACCAGGGCTGCTGGGCTGGCTTTCAAAAAATTTTCGCGGTATCAGAAGAAACCGCTCAGGCTTTCATTCAGTTTTACCCAGAGTACGCGGACCGGGTAGAGGTATTTCCAAACTTTGTGGACCAGCAGCTGATACGGGTCCGCAGCCGGGAGCCCGGTGGGTTTTCGGACGGCTACAAAGGCCTCCGGCTGCTGACCGTGGGACGGCTCACCCACCAGAAAGGGCTGGAGGTCTCGGTGGAAGCCATGGGACTTTTAAAAGACTGGGGTGTGGCCGCCCGATGGTACGTGCTGGGCGAGGGAGACCGCCGCCGGGCTCTGGAAGCAAAGATCGCCGCCTTGGGCCTTCAGAACGACTTTGTACTGCTGGGGGCAGTGGAAAATCCGTACCCCTATTACGCCCAGGCCCAGGTGTATGTGCACGCTACCCGGTTTGAGGGCAGGAGCATTGCCATACAGGAAGCGATGACCCTGGGGCTGCCTGTGGTGGCCTCGGACCGCAGCGGAAACCGGGAGCAGTTGGAGCCAGGGGTGGACGGCCTGCTATGTCCTCTAGAGCCACATGCCATTGCCAAGACCCTGCGGGATCTGCTGGCGGATGAAGAGAGGCGGCGGGCTCTGGGGGCAGCCGCTGTCGGGCGGCAGACCGGCGATGGACAGGAGCGGAGAATTTTACGGCTGTTGGAGGATAGAAAAGATGGCGAAGGAATTGCTGATCATTATTCCAGCCTATAATGAGGAGGCCAACATTGGCGGGGTGCTGGACGAGTTGGACCAGCTAGGCATGGACAGTGTGGCCGATGTGCTGGTGGTTAATGACGCCTCTACGGATGGAACCCAGCAGGTGGTCCGGGAAAAGGGACGCCAGGTGGTCACGCATGTTTTTAATCTTGGCTATGGCGAGGGATTGCAGACCGGCTACCACTTTGCGGTGCGGCAGGGGTATCGGTATGTAATCCAAATGGACGGAGACGGTCAGCACCCGGCCTGCAATATCCCGCCTATTCTGGAGAGACTGCGGTTCCGAGATCCAGACGGGCAGGGACCGGATATTGTACTGGGGTCCCGGTTTATACAGCGGAAAGAAGTAGACACCGTTGGCCTGGGAAAGCGGGTGGCCTTGCGGATGTTCCGAGGCGGCATTAAATTGGTTACCGGACGGTATATTGCAGACCCGACGACCGGCCTACAGGGATTAAACCGTAAGGCTTTTCACTTTTATGCCCAATACGGCCACTTCGACGATAAGTACCCGGATGCCAACATGATTATGCAAATGCTGCTGCTCCAGTTCCGTATAGAAGAAATTCCGGCAGTGATGCGGCCCAGAGTGACGGGAAAGAGTATGCACTCAGGGCTGCGGCCGGTGTGGTACATGTTTCGTATGTGGGTTAGTGTTTTAGCAGTGGTGTTCCGTATCAAGGTGTTGAAGATCGACGCAGGGGCGGGGCTGCAAGATGTGGAAATTTAGAAGGTTCCGGCCGGCACGGCTGGCGGAAAGCATAGAGCCTCTGGATATTCCGGGGTGTGGATGGTACCAGGTTCATACCCTGCGGCTGGATTCAACCACGCCTTTGGAGCAGGAGATCTTTCCGGCCCAGGGCCAGCGGGTAGCTTTACTGATGATGGACATTGGGGCGTATCAGAACCAGGACATCCCACCTGGGGCTTTAGAGCGGGCAGAGGCGCTTTTGCGCGGGTTCCCGGATAAGGATCTGATTCTTCGGGTAGTGTATGATACCAAAGGCAGGGGACTGGAGCATGAGCCCGCCACCCTGGCCCAGATTCTGCGCCATATGGAGCAGCTGGGGCCGGTCATTAACCGGTGCCGGGAGAAAATTTTTCAGCTTCAGGGGATTTTTGTGGGAAGCTGGGGCGAAATGCATCAGTCAAAGTTTTTAGGGCGGCAGGCACAGCTGCTGGCCGCCTTAGACCAAGCCACCGGCAGACAGCTCTTTTTGGCAGTGCGTACTCCGGCCCAGTGGCGGGAAATGGTCTTGTGTAACAAAGACCTGGGCCAGCGGCTGGGGCTCTTTAATGATGGCATCTTTGGATCTCCCACAGACCTGGGCACTTATATGGACCGGGAGGCAGAGCTCTGCTGGCAGGAAGAAAATATGGGACTCGCGCCGGTTTGCGGCGAGGCGGTGCTGGGAGAGGAAAAGGTGGGTTACCGCCAAGCGGCCCTGGACCTGGCCCGAATGCGGCTGACCTGTCTAAACAGCGCTTATGATTCCCGCCAGCTGGGGCTTTGGCAGAGAGAGACTGTGGAAAAAGGGCCCTGGCGGGGGCTATCAGGTCTAGACTATATTGGACGGCGGCTGGGATGCCGGTTTGTGGTGCGAAGGGCCCGGCTGTGCAGGGAGAACCTGGAGATCACTGTGGAGAACTGCGGATTTAGCCGCCTGCACCTACCCGCCATCTGTACGCTGGGAGTAGAGCCGGTAGTGGGAGGAGGCTTACCGGTGGATATTCCAGTAGACGCTAACCCGAACAACTGGGCAGGGGGCGGGACCTTCAGGTTTTTGGCGCCGCTGAGTGCGGCGCTTCCCCCGGCCAGGCTGTTTCTGCGGGTCCGGCTGAAGCGGGACGGCGCGCTGGTTCCCTTTGCCAACCAGGGAGAAAAGGAAGAGGTGTTTTTGGGAGAATTGTTGTGACCGGCCGCGAAAACATGCAGAAATGGAGAGAAAAGCATGGCAACTGCCTATTGGGTATTTGAATATATAAAAGTGCTGCTGGGGTATGGGGCGCTGATGTACCTGTGGCCGCATATTGTGTTTTTTAAGCATCTCAGGGGAAAAGGACTGCTGTATCGGTTTGCCTTTTGCACCACTGTGCAGCCGCTGGTGGTCAGTTCAGTGGTGCTGGGGTTGGGGCTGCTGCATATCCTCAACGCCTGGACTACAAATATTGTGATTTACGGGCTGCTGGCAGGGGCGGTTTTTCATCGGCTGCGTTTACAGGATAGACACCTGGACCGTGTCAGCCGTTTTTCCAAAGGCGCCCTGGGGGCCAAACAGCTGGCAGTGCGGGTCTGTGCAATTCTCTTAGAGCGGCTTAGGCAGTTGTGGCAAGGGCTAATGGAGGCCCACGGAAGCCGGCTAAGGGAATATATAGCTCTGGCTGTGCTGGTGGTATACGGGATGTTGTATTTTTCCTGGGGTTCCTTTCAAAACTTCTGTTATGGATGTGGAGACCAGTATGTGCACAGCCAGTGGGTTCATGAACTAAGCCAGGGCAATATCTTTTCCGCCGGTGTGTACCCCGAGGCCATGCACTGCTTTATTTACGGTATAGCCACTATATTTGGCATACGTCAGTACAGTGTAATCCTGCTGCTGCAAAATGTCCACATCGGGGCCACACTGATAGCGGCCTACTGTTTGATGCGGGAGATTTTCCGGTGGAAATATACAGGGTTTTTTGTACTCATGTTTTTCCTTACCATGCGGGTAAGCACGGTGAATGAAATATACGGCATGTCCCGGCTGCAATGGACCCTGCCCCAGGAGTTTGGCGGGCCGTCTCTGTTTTTGTGCGTATTATTCCTACTGCGATACATTAAGAGTGCCAGCCGGGCGGGGTTTACTTGGAAAGACCTGCGCCAGCTGCCAAAAGATGAAAATCTGCTGCTTTTCACCACAGCGCTGGCCGCCTCTATCGCCATTCATTTTTACATCACGATGATCGCGTTTTTTATCGGTATATCCGTGGCGCTTTGTCATATCAAAAAACTATTTACCAAGGAAAAGCTGCTTTCTCTGTCTGCTGCGGTTCTCTGCGGGATTTTTGTGGCAGTGCTGCCCATGGGGGTGGCTTTGGCCCAGGGGAAGCCCTTGCAGGGTTCTATGGGCTGGGCGATGAATATCATCAGCGGCCAGGATGCAGAATCTCTTGCACAGCTAGACCCGGAATTTGAGGAATTCGCCGGGAATGAGGAGGCCAAGGGCTTGGCGCGGCTGGTGGGGCCAGTAGCGAGAAGCCTGAATATTTTGAATCAGTATGGGTATCAGGAACTCTATCCTAAGGGCGGAACAATCTTTATAGGGTTTACAGTGGCTGCTGCCGTAGCTGTGGGAATATGGGTCATAAGTTTTCCGTTTTGGTGGAAAAAGTCAAAAGAACGGATAGAAAATGGAAAATTAAATCAAAATAGTTTCCAGGACCACTTGATTTTTGTCCTAGCATCTGTTATCTTTATGATATTGTACACAGCCCCGTACCTGGGCATTCCAGAGCTCATTGCAAGGGTGCGCCTTTGCTCCACAGAGCATTTGCTGCTTATTGCAGTGTGTTTTATTCTGTTCGATATGGCATTTTCCTTTTTAGCTTGCTGGGGAGAGCGGGCGGCGCTGAAAACGGTTTCGGCTTTATGCGGCTTTGGTATATGGCTGGCGGCTTTACAGCTGGGCTATTACCACGATTATCTTTTTGGCGAGTGCAGCCGATATAACGGTGCTGTGATGGTGACAGAGTCGATTTTGCAGACGCTGCCGGAGAATACCTATACAGTGGTGTCGCCTACGGATGAGCTGTACCATGTAATTGACCGGGGATGGCACGAAGAACTTCTGGATTTTGTGCAAAAGGTGCAGGGAGACAACTATGTCTTACCTACCCAAAACATCTTTATCTTTGTGGAAAAAAAGCCCCTGCGCTATGGGCAGCGGCATTTTTATCAGGGCCCGGCATGGCTGGCAGCGGACGGTTCCAATGTTAATGAGAGCCACGGGGACCAGTATGAAACAGTAGCTCTATCAGAGGGGGATTCGGTAAAGGTTATGGAGTTGAAAAGGGGAAGCGACGAGGCATATCTTGAGGCGGAGTCCCGGGCCGCAGTGGAGAATGCGGCATATCAGTGGTGTCAGGAGTTTAAAAAATTATATCCCTATAATATGAATGTATACTACGAGGATGACAATTTTGTCTGCTATCATTTCCAACAGGAGGCCAGCGCACCCTATCAGCTGAGTTTATACGCATGAGAGACCGGGGGAGAAAAAGGTATCCAGAAGCCGCACTGGCGGCCATCCTGCTGTGCATGGCCGCTGTGGCAGTGACCGTGTGGTATTTATGTGGAACGGCTGAGGATAAAATTATCTGCGTCCCCCAGAAATTTGTGGAATCAGCCAAAGAGTTGAAAAACCCTGACCGGGGATTTTACAGGATTTCCACCTTTTGGATCAGCGACCAGCCGGGAGAGTATGCGCAACAGATTCAGGAGATCACTAAAGAAGAGCGAGACGCTTTGGTTTTGGTGGAGATCTGCCTGCAAGACTACCGGGACGGAGAGATTAGCCCAATGGGAATAGATAACATCCACGTCTTGTTCCGCAGCCTAATAGAGACAGGCAAAAGGCTGATCGTGCGGTTTCTATATGACTGGGATGGAGAAAATCTGGAGCATGAACCCGAGAGTATAAACGTCATCCTGGGCCATATGGAGCAACTGGGGCCTGTTATTCTACAGTACCAGGAATATATATTCACCTTGCAGGGCGCGTTTGTAGGAAACTGGGGCGAGGGAAACGGTACCCGGTATAGTTCTAACGAGAATATGAGCCAGCTGATGGAGAAGCTATGCCAGGTGACCGAAGGAAGGGTGCCCCTGGCAGTGCGCACTCCAGCCCAGTGGCGAAGCATTACTAAAAGCCGCAGTCCTCTACAAAAAGACAGCCAGTGGGCCAAGCTGGGGTTGTTTAACGACGGGATTATGGGCAATGAGAGCGACTATGGCACCTATGGGAGTAATGATGGATCGGACCTTACCGCAGCCTGGACCAGCGACCTGGAACTAAGGTTTCAAGAGAGTCTATGTGGCTATGTCCTCAATGGCGGAGAGGTCATTATTGATAGCCCCCGCAATGACTTTGAGAGGGCCCTTGGACAGTTGAAAACCATGCATATCACGTACCTTAACCGGAATTATGACCAGGCGGTGTTAGATAAGTGGGCCAGGACCTCTTACCAAGGAGACGGCTGCTTTGCCGGTATGGACGGCAGGACCTATATCGAGCGGCATCTGGGCTATCGGCTGCTGATTGACTATGTGGAAATGGGATATGACCCAGGGACAAAATGGGTCTCTATTGATGTAAACCTGCGCAATGCGGGATTTGCCCCAATTTATTCTAAACCGGACCTGCTTTTGAACCTTTGGAACCAAGAGGAGGGTCGGCAATTTGTCTGCCGGGTTGATCAGTCGCTGCAAGCTCTTACAGGCGGAAACCGCGAGCAGGATACTGTGGCTGTTCACGCGGACATACTCTCCAGCGCCTTGGCACAGGGAGAGTACAGAGTTTATTTCAGTATGACGGACCCCTTGACAGGAAAGGCCGTGGAGTTGGCCAACGAAGGGGCCCCGGAGGAACTGGGCTGGTTTGTTGGGACCATCCAGGTGAAATAAAAGCGGAATTATTTCTTCTATTTTCAAACCAGGCGTAGAGTCTGTTAGAAAACTCCGAAACAGGGTCAGTTTTGCCCAGAAATGGTGGCTTCGGCGTTAAAAATCCTGGAAAGGCGCCAGCATTTCTTGCGTTTTTTCCCTGGAACCCACTTATTTCTGAGCAAAAATCCAGCATTTCTCCGATTTAAAAACAGACTCTAATGCAAAGCGGCAGGAAAGGCATAGTTCATCCCCCAAAAACGAACAATTCGTCCCCAGAATCCGCTGGGGGCGTTTTTTTTGTGATGTAATCTTGGAAAACGGGCAGAAAATTTCTTCTGAAAAGGATGAGTTGCTAGGGAAAAGCAAGGCATAGTAGAATGTGTGATCGTGCGCAGTCTTTATGGCGGCGCTGGCTTGGCGGGTGTCAGGAGAAAATTGTGGTGATGATTGCCCGTACCTCGGGCTCTGTATAAGGAGGCGCCTTTTATTTGACCCGATGAGCCCACAGCCTCTTGGACCCTATTGCCGAGAAGGAAATTTAGGATTGTCAGAGACAAGACTGCCATCTACATCAGCCATCGGCTCACCGTGTGTCGGTTCCGTGGCGAGAGTTTGGTGTTCCACCAAGGGGAAAAAATCTTTTGAAGAACACAAGGGCAACTATAGCAAATAGTAGCTGGCCTGGGTCCAATGCTCTAGTGAGAAAAAATATGAATAATTAATATGAAAAGTAAAGGGTGCGGAGATATATCCCGCGGCTAGCGACCGGTTTTGTGGAGAAGGCACGAAACAATAGGGATAAAATTTGTGAAAAAAGAGTCTGGAAAACCTGAAGGTTTTCTGTTATAATTCAAACTTATGGAAAAAAATTAGCAAAAAGAAAAGGAGGGAATGCCTGTGATCTTTGGCAGACATATTAACCGCTACTACATACGCTACGGCGGGGTACTGCTTTTGGGGCTGCTATCCCTGGTAGTGGTGGACTATTTCCAGCTGGAAATCCCCAATTTGTATCAGCTGGTCATTAACGGCCTAAACCAGGGGTATGTGGTGGTCGAGGGCCAAACCCTGCCCTTTGACATGGACTTTCTGCTGGACCGTATTTGTATGCCTATGGTAGGGGTTATTTTAGCCATTGTGACGGGGCGCTTTGTGTGGCGGCTGGCCTTTATGGGCTCGGCCATCCGGCTGGAGGCCGACCTGCGCAACCGCATGTTTGACAACGCCAAAAACCTGAGCCGGGAGTATTATCAGGTCAATAAGGTGGGCAACCTGATGAGCCTGTTTACCAACGACCTGGATACCGTGCAGGACTGCTTTGGCTGGGGCGTTCTGATGTTTTTCGATGCCCTTTTTATGGGCAGCCTGGCGGTCATTAAAATGTGGCAGATGAACGGCCTGCTTACCGTGCTCTCTATGATCCCCATGGCCATTCTGCTGGCTATGGCCACCATGGTGGGCAAGCGCATGATGAAAAAATGGGACATCCGCCAAGAGGCTTTCTCGAAACTATCGGATTTTGCCCAGGAAAGTTTTTCCGGCATTGCGGTGATCAAGGCTTTTGTGAAAGAATCTAAAGAGCTGTTGGCCTTTAAAAAGCTGAACCAGGAAAACGAGGTGGCCAATGTGGACCACACCAAGACCGTGGTGCTGTTCCGCATTTTTGTTTCACTGTTTATTGAGAGCGTCATCTGCGTCATCTTGGGTTACGGCGGCTTTTTGGTGTACCAGGGGGTGTTTAACGCCGGTCAGCTGGTGGAATTCATCGGCTATTTTAATGCGGTAATCTGGCCCATCATGGCTGTTAGTGAGCTCATTGACATGACATCCCGGGGTCAGGCCTCTATGAACCGGGTCAGCGAGCTGCTGGACGCCAAGGTGACAGTCAAGGACCGGGACGGAGCCAAGCCCCTGGAGGCCATCCGAGGAGACATTGTGTTTAAAAACCTAAACTTTCGGTATCCAGATGGCGAGTTCAATGCCCTGGAGGATGTCTCCTTTAAGATTCAGGCAGGGGAGAATGTGGGTCTAGTGGGCAAAACCGGCTCGGGTAAGACCACTCTGGTGGATCTGATCCTACGTACCTACAATGTGCCCGACGGCACGATTTTTGTAGACGGCCACGATGTTAATGATGTAACCATCCAGTCCCTGCGGGCGGGCTGCGCCTATGTGCCCCAGGATAACTTTCTGTTCTCAGACACCATAGAGCATAACATTGCTTTCGGCGTGGCAGAGGACCACCAGGAACCGGTGGTGGAGTACGCCAGGCTGGCTGATGTGGCGGGAGATGTCGAGCAGTTTCAGCAGGGGTATGAGACAGTGCTGGGCGAGCGGGGCGTAACGGTCTCCGGCGGGCAGAAGCAGCGCATCTCTATTGCCCGGGCGCTGATGAAGGACGCGCCTATTCTGATTCTGGATGACTCGGTCTCGGCGGTGGACACCAAGACCGAGCGGACCATTTTGGCAAACCTCCGGGCCACCCGGGCGGGTAAGACCACCATTTTGATCGCTCACCGCATTTCCACTATCGAACAAATGGACAAGGTCTTGTTTATTGACCAGGGCAGGTTGATAGCCGTAGGGACCCATACGGAGCTATATAATACCTGCCCGGAATACCAGCGGATGGTAGACCTGCAAAAGCTGGACGAGGAAGGGGGCGAGCACAATGCGTGAGTACCTGCCGATTCTGATTGTAGGAGCCATTATCGGAACCTTTGCATTGATTTTTACAGTGGCCTTTTTCACGGCCAAAAAGAAGAACCAGATGGTAGACGACCACCGGAACATGCCGGACCGGGAGATTGTGCGTCGGCTGATGGAGTACGCCAAGCCCTATAAGTGGCAGTTCATTATCGTGCTTTTGGTTATGTTCCTAGCAAATATTTACTCCGTGGTGTCGCCGCTGATTATCGGCCACATCGAAGAGACGGTGGTAGGGCAGTTTGAAATGTCCTATTTGCTCAAGATCATAGCGGGCTATGTGGCAATTCTGCTGGTGTCTTTGGCCTGCACCTACATCCAGGCCATGGTGCTGCAAAGGGTGGGGCAGAAGATCCTCTCCGCCATGCGCCAAGACGTGTTTACCCATATTGAGAGCCTCTCTCATGAGCAGCTGAACGATATTCCCGTGGGTAAGCTGGTCACCCGAGTCAGCAACGACCCCAACGCCATCTCCTTTATGTTCACCAATATCCTGGTCACGCTGATTCAGAATGTGATGATCGTGTTCGCCGTGCTGGCGGCCATGCTGATGCTCAACTACATGCTCACCCTGATGGTGCTGTGCTTTGTACCCTTCGTCATTCTGTTCACGGTGATTTTCCGCCGTTTCTCCCGCCGGGTACATCTAAAGGTAAACGACGCAACTACAGATGTGAACACTTATCTTTCCGAGAACCTGTCGGGGATCAAGATCACCCAAATCTTCAACCAGGAGGACCGAAAGATGCGGGACTTCCTGCAAAAAAGCAGGATGCTGCAAAGTGCCAAGCGTAGCCGGATGTTTGTGTTCGGCATCTTCCAGCCCATGGTGTATATGTTGTACATCTCCTCTGTGCTCTGTCTTTTGTATCTGGGGGGCAAGGGATATATCCAAAACCTTACCGTCTTTGGCCAGACCGTGACCAGCGGCGTGGTGGTTTCCTTTTATATGTATGTGTCAAAGTTCTTTAACCCCATTCAACAGCTGGCAGAACAGTTCGACATGCTGCAAAGGTCCTTTGCAGCGGCGGAGAAGATTTTCACCATTATGGATATGGAGCCCAAGGTGGTGGACCTGCCTGGGGCCAAGGACATAGACAGTGTCAAGGGCGAGATCGAGTTTCGGGACGTGTGGTTTGCCTATAATCCCGGCGAGTGGGTGCTAAAGGGCGTCAGCTTCCATATTATGCCCCGGCAGACCGTGGCTTTTGTAGGCTCTACCGGTTCGGGCAAGTCCACCATCCTTTCCTTGATCTGCCGGAACTACGACATCCAGAAGGGACAAATCCTCATTGACGGGGTGGATATTAGAAATATCACCCTGTCCTCTCTGCGCCGGCACTTTGGTCAGATGCTTCAGGATGTGTTCCTGTTTTCCGGCACCATCCGCAGCAATATCGTTTTGCGGGACGAATTTCCCAACCAGGACATCCGCAAGGCCTGCGAGTATGTAAACGCCGATAGCTTTATCTACCGGCTGGAAAACGGCTTGGACGAAGTGGTACGGGAGAGGGGCAACAACTTTTCCGCTGGGCAGCGGCAGCTTTTGTCCTTTGCCCGGACTATTATCCACAAGCCCGCTGTGATGATTCTGGACGAGGCCACTGCCAATATTGACACGGA
This sequence comes from Oscillospiraceae bacterium, assembly GCA_910574935.1. Classification (GTDB taxonomy): domain Bacteria; phylum Bacillota; class Clostridia; order Oscillospirales; family Acutalibacteraceae; genus Acutalibacter; species Acutalibacter intestini. The sequence goes on along the minus strand of CAJTCU010000009.1, from coordinate 67,274 downwards.
AACCGAGCTGCTGATTCAAGACTCGCTGGAGAAGATGAAGAACATTGGCACTATGCTGATTGTGGCTCACCGGCTCTCCACCATTCAGCACTCGGACAATATTATTCTGCTCTCGCACGGGAAGATTTTAGAGCAGGGTACCCACCAGGAGCTACTGCACCGGAAGGGCCGGTACTATCAACTGTATACCTTGCAGTACAATAAGGAACAGCTTCAAAAAGGATAATCTGCCAGGAGGAATTGATGTGCAAAAAAATCGGGACGCGACTTTGGATATGACCCAGGGTTCTCCGGCAAAACTACTGATTTTATTCGCAATCCCCATGTGGATTGGTGCGGTATTCCAGCTGATGTACAACATGGTAGATACCATTGTAGTGGGACGCTTTGTAAGTATCGACGCCCTAGCCGCTATTGGCGCGGCGGGGTCTACCAGTATGTTTATCATGCTGATGGGCAACGGCTTGACCAACGGTATTTCGGTGATTATCTCTCAGGCCGAGGGCGCCAAGCGCCAGGACCTGCTGAAGCGGGCGGTGACCCATGCGGTGTACTTGGTGCTGGCCGGAAGCCTGGTCTTGGGGCTGGCGTCCTTCTTTGGGGCCCGGCCCATGATGGAGCTGCTGGGTACGCCGGACAACATCATTGGCCAGTCTGTGGCGTATATTCAGATCACTGGCGGGCTTAGCGCGGCCCTGTTTGCCTATAACGGCGTGTCCTCTGTGCTGCGTGCGGTGGGGGACTCGAAAACCCCCCTGTATTTCCTGATTTTCAGCTCTCTCTTAAATGTGGCCCAGGACCTGCTGTTTGTACTGGCTGTTCAAGGCGGCGTGGCTGGGGTGGCCTGGGCCACGGTAATCTCCCAGCTGGTTTCGGCGGTGTTGTGCGCCTGGTACATGCTGCGGCGGCACCCGCGCCTAAAGCCGGACGGGGATTCCTGGAAGTTTGACGGGGAGATGATCCGCCAGTACCTGCGCATTGGTCTGCCCATGTGCGCCCAAAGCCTGGTGCTGTGCGTGGGAATGTTCGTCATTACGGCAGTGATCAATTCCTTTGGCTCCGACATTGTGGCCGCTTATACTGTGGGTGGAAAGGTGGAGCAGCTGGCTACCGTATCCTTCTCCAATGTGGCGTTTTCCTTTTCCGTGTATGCTGGGCAGAATTTTGGAGCCAAGAAATATGGACGCATTGCAGAGGGCCTAAAGAAGGGCGTGTTAATTGTGGGAAGCCTGGCTTTGGTCTCCACGGCTATAATGATGATTTTTGCCCGTCCGCTGGCGTTGATTTTTATGGAGGAGCCCAGCGCCTATGTGTTGGAGGCTGCGGTGAGCATGATTCGTATTGAGGCGGCGCTGTATGTGGCCTTGGGAGCAATCTGGACCGTGAATTCCGCCCTGCGGGGCATTGGCGCGGTAAAGATCACCCTGGTCTCCAGTATTGTAGAGTTGGCTTCAAAAATTGGTATCTCCGTACTTTTGCCCTTGGCCATTGGTTATACAGGCATTTGGCTGGCGGCGCCCATTGGCTGGATGCTGGGACTGGTCCCCTCTATCATTTTTCTGCTGTGCTGGTTCCAAGCCCCGGAGACATTTGGAAAGTCTAGAAAGGAAAAAAGTTTGTATAATAAATAGAGGCGTGTAGGTTGGTTACAGGACTGTTTGTATTTTGGACGCGCAATGAGATCGTTTGCCCGCCTATCGTATGTGGAATTTCATGTGGAAGTGGTACATAGATTATAGGAAAGGAATCATTTTATGCCGCAGTTAAATAAGGGCGGAAAGTTTGTGTTCGGAAAGTCCCTAATTCGGGAGGAACTCAGTCTGCGTGTTCCTCCCCAGGCAATGGAGGAGTACGGCATCTGCCGTGAGGGCAGGGTCTATCTGTTTACAGGGGCAAAGGCCACCGGTGGCTTTTGTGTCACCAGAAAGGGGCTGCTCTTACCCTCTCTTCTGGGAAAAATATTAGCGGAACTGCCGGGCTTACGGGAGTACACTCTGCCCCAAGGGGAGTTCGTCCCCTATAAGGGCCGGGCTTATTGCTGGCTGGAGGTCTCGGCAGAAGGTGTCATCCAGCTAACTCCCGCCATGCTGAAAAAGCTGGAGCTGGCTCCTGGCCAGTGGCTCCTGGCCATTCGCAGTAGTAATATTGCCTTTACCATGGGGGCCCGGGGACCGCTGATGGAGAGGGCAAGAAATTATCAGGGAGAAATACCGTTATTCTAATTCTCCTATTCTGTGGCAAAGCGTATAAAAAAGGCCTGGCATCTTTTGTAGACGCCAGGCTTCTTTTTGTTCTCTTAGTTATCCTGTCTCTTTACTTTCGGCATACTCTTGCCCATAGCCGCAATGGCAATGGCCACTAGGGGATTGAGCCAGCCAAAAAAGGTAAAGGGCCCGTACTGCCAAGCGGAAATGCCCAGCATATTCTCGGTGAATCCTGCTCCGGTGCTGTAGGGAACAATGCCGCCAAAGACCGTGCCAGCATCCTCCAGGGCGCGGCTAAGGTTTTGGGGCTTTAGGCCGTGTTTCTGGTAAAGAGGGCGGAACAGCCGGCCTGTCATGATAATGGCTACATACTGCTGCCCGGTACCCAGCAGTACCCCCCAGGCGGTGAGAATGGTGGCAATTACCAGCCCTCGGTCTGACTTAATGTGGCTTACCACCTTTTCCAGAATAGACCCGGCCATGCCGGTACGCTCGAAGATACCGGCAAAGCTTAGGGCAATTAGCATAAGGGCCACGGTGCGCATCATGCTGAGCATGCCGCCCCGGTTCAGCAGGGTGTCTACGGCTTCCACTCCGGTACTGGCGGAAAAGCCGTTCATCATGTTGCCCATAAGGGAGCGAAAGGCCGCCCCCTGGACCAATAGCGCGGAAAGAACCCCCAGCAATGCCGCCCCCAACAGCCCGGGCAGGGCGGGAACCCGGAAAATTACCATGACCAATACCAGGGCTGGGGGCAAAAGTAATAGGGGATGGATAAAGAACTGCTCCCGCAGGGTATCTAGGGTGATCTGGACCTGAGCGGTATTCGCTGCACCGCCCCCAAACACAAAGCCCAAGACCCCATAGATCATGATACAGAGCACATAGGTGGGGGTGGTGGTCACCATCATATGGCGGATATGGTCGAACACATTGGTGTCGGATACAGAGGGGGCTAGGTTGGTCGTATCGGAGAGGGGAGACATTTTATCGCCAAAGTAGGCTCCGGAGACCACGGCTCCTACAGTAATAGGCCCAGGAATGCCAATGGCCTCCCCAATGCCGAACAGAGCAACCCCTACCGTGCCAATGGTGGATAGGGAGCTGCCGATGGAAAGAGAGACCAGAGAGCAGAGCAAAAGGGCTGTTACCAGAAAAAACCGGGGCGAGATAATCTGCAAGCCATAGTAGACCATGGTAGGGATGATGCCCCCATCCATCCAGGCAGCGATAAGGACGCCGATGGACATGATGATCAGCAGGGCGGGCAGCGCGGGGGTAATGGCGCTGGTAATGCCCTCCAGCATGTCCTGCCAAGAGAAGCGGTGCAGGGCGCCCAGCAGGGCAGCCAGAACTGCCGCGATCAAAAGCGGCACATGGGGCGCACTGCCCAGCAGGGCGGTAAAGGTGACCACTAGGGTAATCAGCAGGGCAAACATAGTCACTGCCGGCCAGAAGCCCACTGAACGGGACGTTTGCTTTTGAGTTTCCATGAGATAATTCCTCCCAGTAAAAGTATACCGATTTAGTATACCATCTTGGTTAAGGAGAGTCAATAGAGGAATGGACATAAGTGGCAGAGGCTAAGGGGGCCACAGTAAGGAAAAGGAGAGGAACGCAATAAAAGTTTCGTCCACTTTTCCAAAAGTGGTAGGGGTTCAGGGGGCAAAGGCCCTGGCCGCCGAAGGCCGCTCTGCCTGGCGGCGATACCGTAACTTTCCACAGAATTATTCTGGAAAATTTGTGAAAAAAATTTGTTGACTTAAGAGAAAATCTGTTGTAAAATTTATGTCCTGCCCTTCGCGAGGGGTGATTAAAAAAATAACTATAAATTGTAACAAGAAGGGAGTGTTCTGCATGATTGAAGTAAAGGACCTGCGAAAAACCTTTCGGGTGGCCCGGCGGGACGCGGGCTTTGCCCAGGCGGCAAAGGCGCTGTTCCACCGGGAGTACGACCTGATCCATGCCTTAGACGGCATCAGCTTTTCCATCCGGGATGGAGAGATGGTGGGGTACATAGGCCCTAACGGCGCGGGGAAGAGCAGCACCATCAAAATTCTCAGCGGCATCCTTACCCCGGACAGCGGCCAGTGCCTGGTAAACGGCCGGGTCCCCTGGAAGGAGCGCACTCGCCATGTGCGGGAGATCGGCGTAGTGTTTGGCCAGCGGACCCAGCTGTGGTGGGATGTGCCTGTCATCGACTCCTTCGAGCTGCTGAAGGATATCTACGCCATTCCTCCCGAGACCTACCGGATAAACGTGGACGAGCTCACCCAGCTTTTAGACTTGGGCGACCTGCTGCGCACCCCGGCACGGATGCTGTCCCTGGGCCAGCGGATGCGCTGCGAGATAGCCGGGTCCCTGCTCCACAGCCCCAAGCTGCTGTTTTTGGACGAGCCCACCATTGGCCTGGACGCGGTCTCCAAGCTGGCGGTGCGGGAGTTTATCCGGCGGCTGAACCAAGAGCGCCGCACCACCGTACTGCTGACTACCCACGACATGCAGGACATCGAGGCTCTGGCCAGCCGCATTCTGCTCATCGGCAAAGGAAAGATCCTGCTGGACGGCGGCCTGGAGGACATCCGCCGGGGCGGGGAGCAGATCGACGAGACCGTGGCCCAGCTGTACAAAAAGTTCGACGTGTGAGGTGGGCACCATGAAAAAATATCTGTCTTTTTTTCGGCTGCGCTTCATCATGGGCCTGCAATACCGGGCCGCGGCCCTGGGCGGCCTGGTGTGCCAATTTTTTTGGGGCGCCATGGCCATTCTGGCCTTTAAGGCTTTTTACGAGAGCGACCCGGCGGCGTTTCCTATGAGTATGCAAGCCGTTTCTAGCTACATATGGCTGCAACAGGCCTTTTTGCTGCTTTTAACTCTCAACGGCATGGACGGCGAATTCTTTAACGTGATACAAAGCGGCAATGTGGCCTACGAGCTGTGCCGTCCGGTGGATGTGTATGGCATGTGGTTCACCCGCCAGGCGGCCACCCGGCTCTCCAACGCCATGCTGCGGTGCGTACCGCCCCTTCTAGTGGCCCTGCTGATTCCCGCGCCCTACGGCCTGGGGGCCCCGGCGGGGTTGGGGGCATTTTTTTGGTTTGTTCTCTCCCTGTCCCTGGCTACAGGGGTGGTCACGGCCTTTTGCATGATCGTGTACATGATTACCTTCCACACCATTTCCCCCCGGGGGGTACGGCTGATGGCCATAGGCGTGGCGGACTTCCTCAGCGGAGACATTGTCCCCCTGCCCTTTTTCCCGGACGCGGTCCGCCGGGTGGTGGAGCTGCTGCCCTTCTCGGCTATGGTGAATGTGCCCCTGCGCATCTACAGCGGGGACCTATGGGGAGAGGAAATGCTGCGGCTGGTGGCCCTGCAAGCCTTTTGGATTGTGGCCCTGGTGGCAGCGGGCAAGTTCTTAGAGCAAATAGAACTCAAACGCGTAGTGGTACAGGGGGGATAAGAGAATGCTTCGGCTGTATAGAAAATATTTTTCCATTCATTTAAAGAGCGTTATGCAGTACAAGGGTTCCTTTTTCGCCACGGTGGTCGGGTCCTTTCTCACCAACTTCACGGTATTTTTGGGGATTTTCTTCATGTTCCAGCGCTTTCACACAGTAAAGAACTTTACGTATGAGCAAGTAATGCTCTGCTACGGTTTCACGCTCATGGGCTTTTCCATAGCTCAGATGTTCGCCTCGGGGTTCAAGGTGTTCGACAGCATGATTGCCAACGGAGAGTTCGACCGCATTCTCTGCCGCCCCCGCAATGAGATCTTCCAGGTACTGGCCTATCGCATCGACTTTGTGCGTGTTGGTATGCTGTTGCAGGGTGTTGTTATGCTGATTTACGGCCTTTGCAGCTGCCATGTGGACTGGAACTTCCCCCGGGTGCTGACAGCCGTTTTCATGGTGATTGGGGGTGTAGTGCTGTTCTCGGCGCTGTTCCTGCTGGACGGGGCCATTGCCTTTTTCACCCTGCAAGGGCTGGAGTTTATGAACGTGTTTACCTATGGGGCCGTGGAGCACGGCAAGTACCCCTGGGGCATTTACGGCCGGGGGATGCTGCTGTTCTGTACTTTTGTGGTGCCCTACGCCCTGGTGCAGTACTATCCGCTGCTGTACCTTTTAGGGCGAAGGGAGGACCCCTGGTGCATTTTTTTGCCGCTGATTGCCTGCCTGTTTGTCGTGCCCTGCTGGGTGGTGTGGCGCATCGGCGTACGGCGTTATAAATCTACAGGGTCTTAAGAATGTGGGACCGCACAATATTGCTGAAAGGAGAAATCGTCATGTTAGAAACCAAAGACCTGATTTTGGACAAAGGCCGACAGGAGGACTGGCAGGCCATGTACAGCAATGTTTGGAGCCGCCCGGAGAGCTTCCGCTATATGCTGCCCCAGATTAGTCTCAATGAGGCAGAAGCAAAGGAGCGAATGCGCCGGACTATCGAGTTCCAAAAGAGCCACGACACCTATATTGTGTATTTACGTTCTACCCACCAGGCCATTGGGTTTGCCGGAGTAGAACAGGTGGGCCCAGATACCTGGCAGGAGGTGGGTATCTGCCTGGGGCCAGACTTTGTAGGCCGGGGCTTTGGAAAACAGATCGTACAATGCCTCTTGGCATATGCTAAGAGGCTGGGTGCTCGGGGATTCCTCTACTCCACCTGGGAGGAGAACACTGCATCCATTGCCCTTGCAAAGGCCGCGGGCTTTACGTTGGTCAGCCAAGAGCCCATGACCCGGCCTCATGATGGCCAGGCCTACACCCTTTTGAAATTCAAGCTGGCATTGTGAGGGTGAGAGAACATAAAAGAGGGCCGGACCTTGGAAGGCCTGGCCCCCTATAGAACTGTTTCAGAAACGGCGTGGCCTGCGGGCGATGCCGTTCCTTAGTTTATCCGGTAAGAATTAGCGGTCAAAATGCGCTGAGACATCCTTTAAGTAGTCGATAATAGGCAGATGCTGGGGGCACATCTCCTGGCACTGGCCACATGCAATGCAGTCCGCGGCCTTTCCAAAGGTTCTGGCCAAATTCTTATAAACATTAAAGTTTGCGGTCCAGCCTTTTTCCTCCAGATGTTCCCGCATATCCTCATTATAAAGAGAAAAATATTGGGGAATAGCAATCTTCTGGGGGCAGCCCTCGGTACAGTAAGAGCAACCGGTGCAAGGCACGGCAATTTGGCTGTTGATAATCTCCGCTGCTTTGGCCACCAGGGCTTTCTCCTGGTCGTTGAGAGGCTGAAAATCCTCCATATAGCTTAGGTTGTCCTCCATCTGGTCTAGGCGGCTCATGCCAGAGAGCACCATCTTGACCCCCGGCAGACCAGCGGCAAAGCGAATGGCCCAGGAGGCGGGGGAAGCCTTAGGATTGTAGGTCTGGAACAACTGCTCCACCTGGGCGGGTACCTTTGCCAGGGTACCACCCTTTACAGGCTCCATCACAATAATGGGCGTGTTATGTTTTACAGCCACTTCATAGCATAGCCGGGACTGTACCCACTGGCTTTCCCAGTCTAGGTAGTTAATTTGCAGCTGGGCAAACTCCAGGAAGGGGTATTTGGTAAGAATTTCGTCCAGCAGCTCCGCCGGACCATGGAAGGAAATGCCAATGGACCGGACCACCCCCTGGGCTTTCTTTTCCTGTAGCCAGCGAAAGCAATCGAACTGCTCATATTTTGGATAGCTGCTCGGCTCAATGCCGTGGAGCATATAGTAGTCAAAATACCCGGCGCCGGTTTTTTCTAATTGTTCTTCCAGCACCTTGTCCCGTTCCTCCAAAGAGTTGAAGAAGCCGGAGTGCAGCTTGGTGGTTAGGGTAAAGCTATCCCGGGGGTAGCGCTCCACCAGTGCTTTTTTAACAGTGGGCTCGCTCTGAAAGCCACAGTACATCCAGGCAGTGTCAAAGTAAGTAAAGCCCCTTTCTATAAAAAGGTCCACCATCTGCTTTACCTGTTCTAGGTCAATGTCCCCGGCATTAGCGGGGCTGTTGGTAGGCAGCCGCATTAAACCAAATCCTAATTTTTTCATAACAGAACTCCTCTCTGTACTTTTTTATAAATTATATGATTTAGAGTAAGCTCAAGTCAAGTCCTTTTTCCGACTGGGGCAGTGAAAAGGGGATTTCCGCCTCTTGACAAAGCCTTAGTGAAGAGATAAACTCATAATTATTAAGGCAACACCGCACAAGGACCGGCCTGCGGATTCTGCACACGATTTGCTAGCGCTTTTCCTGTCAGAGCGCACGGCTTTCGCCTGCCAACCGCCAGATTTGGCGGCGCTCAAATCGGTACACTCTGACGAAAAAATTGACTGCGCATCTCGCGCACAATCTTTGTGCGGTGTTGCCTTAATAAAACCCGATCAAAATTCAGGAGGCGTTTTTATGTCGGCCCAAATTATTAACTTTGGCTCGTTAAACCTAGATACCGTTCTCAGCGTGCCTCATATTGCCCGGCCGGGAGAAACCATCTCTGCCCAAAAGGTAGAGAGCTTTTGTGGGGGAAAGGGGTTCAACCAGACCATTGCCCTGATTCGGGCAGGCTGCCAGGTGTACCATGCCGGGAAGTTGGGAACCGGCGGCGAACCCCTTCGGGCTGCTCTGGAAGAGAACGGGGCCGACTGCCGCTATTTATTGTCCTCTTTGGGCAGGACCGGCAGCGCTGTGATTCAGCGGGCAGACTCTGGCGAGAACTGCATTGTTCTGGACGGAGGGTCTAATCAAGAGATTACCCAAGAGGAGATAGACGCGGTTTTGGAACACTTTTTCCCAGAGGACGTGCTAGTCTGCCAGAACGAAATTTCTCACCTTCCTTATTTGTTGAAAGCTGCCAGCCGCCGGGGGATGCGGGTGGCCCTAAACCCATCGCCCATTGATCCAGAGCTTTTGGCTTGCGACCTGTCCGGCGTGACCTGGCTTATCCTCAATGAGATCGAGGGGGAGGGCTTTACCGGAAAGACGGATCCCCAAGAGGTGGCCAGCGCACTGCTGGCCCGGTACCCCCATATGAAGGTGGTACTGACCTTAGGTGGAGAGGGGTCGGTTTATGCGGACAAAGAGCAATGCTGCCGGTGCATAGCGGTTCCTATTTCGGTGGTAGACACTACTGCTGCGGGAGATACCTTTTTGGGGTATTTTTTGGCAGCGGTTTTAGCCGGCGAGCAGCCAGAAGCTGCGCTAAAGCGGGCTTCTCACGCGTCGTCGTTAGCCATCTCCGTTCCCGGCGCACTGCCGTCCATCCCTACTGCTCAGGCGGTAGAGGCCTTTCTAGAGGAAAGGGATTCTTGAGGGTTTACTAAAAGCTAAGAGTATAGAGAACGGTCGGCGGATTTACTATGTTTTTGTCGGTCCCAAAGGATTTTGAATGCGTAGAAAGTGGCCTCTTCTGGGCAAAAGGCGGCGTTTTCGATTTTTCAAACAGAGCCTAATCCCGAACAAGGAAAGATTGTGTTCGCCCAATGCTTCTTCTGCAAGGAAAAGGCATATCGTTGGTTCCATCTTCGAACAAGTCTTAAGACCCAAACTCCCACCTGGATTTTCCACTGAATAGCGGCATAATTGCTAGTAGCGCGAATTTAAGGCAACACCGCACCATTCGCGGCTGGTGCCTTAAGCACCGTCTTGCTTGCAGATTTTCCGTGATAGCGCACAGCTTTCGCTTGTCAATGGTGAGATGGACGGCGCTCAATCTGTACACTCTGAAGAAAAATCTGACTGCCCAATACGGTACTTAGAATTCTGCGGTATTGCCTTAAGAAAATGGACAAAAGACGTAAAAGTTTAAATCCATTGATCAGCTTGATCAGCGCAGGGCGAAATGATGTTACAAAGCAAGGAGAAAACACATGAAAAAAATCCTAATCGTTGAAGATGACGAGGCCATTCGCATAGGCCTTTGTCAGTCGCTTTCTTCTGACATGTTGGACACGGTGGGTTCGAAGGACTTAGCCTCTGCCAGGCGGCGGCTGGAGAACGAGCGGTTCAATCTATTGCTTCTCGACTGCAACCTCCCCGACGGCAACGGCATCGACTTCTGCCGGGAGCTCATGAGCAAAATGACGATCCCGGTAATTTTCCTCACCGTGCGGGATTCAGAAATCGACGAGGTGGCCGCCTTTCGCGCCGGAGCCTGCGATTACGTAAAGAAGCCCTTCTCCCTGATGGTGCTGCGGGAGCGGATCGCCGCCCTGCTGGAACGCACGGAAAAGCGAAGTGATCTGTATGTGGACCGACGGTATCGGTTCGATTTTACATCGTTGGATTTTTTTGTAGACGGTATAAAGGTGTATCTCGGTTCCACGGAATACAAGCTGCTGGCGGTACTGGTGAAAAATGCGGGCAATGTGTTGTCTCGGGCGGTACTAACGGACGCTCTCTGGGAGGGCGGCGAGGAACTGAACGAAAACGCGTTGTCTGTTGCGGTTAGCCGGTTGCGGGGGCGGTTAGGTGAGAAAAGCATCAGTACTATTTACGGGCTGGGATATATGTGGGTAGGTGATAGGGGATGACGCTGCTTTTTCTGGTGTTTTGGATCCTTCTCACCCTGGCGTTCTGTTTTGTGAACAGCCTTTATATAGGCAGCATATGGCCGACCGTCTGCTATGGAATATTCACAGGGCTTGTTGCCGCGGGGGGTGTTCTGCATGAGAAAAACCATCGGAAAAAGCTACTTGACGATGTGCAAAAAGCGCTGGAGGGCAAAGACGATTTTGCGGTGAAGGAGAGTGAGCTTGCGCCCATTGCACGGCAGCTGAAGCTAAAGCGCAGCGAAGAAGAAGCCCGGGACCAGCGTGTTACAGAGAGTTACCGTAATCTTGCCGCGCTGGTTTCCGACATTGCACACCAATGCAAGACGCCGCTAACCGCTGCCGCCATGTATGCCGAATTACTGCCGGCCTCTCCAGAATCGGCGGCGATCGGACAACAGATAGAAAAGCTACGGTTTCTTTTGGAGGCTTTGGTGAAGCTCTCCCGGTGTGAGGGAGGGCTGATTGCAGAAAATGTGCACCCGGTCCAAGAATTGGTGGAAACATTGGCAGCCCAGGCGCTGTCGGCCGTTGTGCCTGAAGCCGAGAGAAAAGGCCTGGTTCTTTCTGCGGAAATCCCTAAAGGACTGATCGCGCTATTTGACCTGCGTTGGACTGCGGAGGCGGTGGGGACCATATTGGATAATGCCGTGAAATACGCGCCGGGAAATTCGAGAATCGTGGTCACGGCCCAGAGATATGACGCCTACATCCGGCTGGACATTTTGGACGAAGGCCCAGGAATCTCAGAGGAGGAGCTGCCCGAGATCTGGAAGCGGTTCTATCGCGGTAAAACCACCCGGAACGCTTCCGGCGTGGGGATTGGCCTCACCCTCTGCCGGATGATCGTGCAGGCCCAGAACGGGCGGGTATTCTGTCAGAATCGCGAGGGCGCGGGGTGTCAGTTCAGTATCTTTCTGCCAACCAAATAAAAATTATGATTCTTTCAAAAGTGAAAGACTTCGTTGCGGTCTGGAAAGATTCGTTTGTTATAATAAGCACATTAACCGGAAAGGAGCGTAATTATGCTCATACAAACGAATCAACTGACAAAGATTTTTGGAAGCGGAGAGAACGCGCTGCGGGCGTTGGACGGATTAACTCTGTCTGTGGAGCGGGGGGCATTTGTCTCTGTGGTAGGCTCCAGTGGCAGCGGCAAGAGTACGCTTCTGCACCTGCTGGGGGGCATCGACGTCCCCACCGAGGGTACCGTGACCATCGACGGCACAGACCTCTACTCTCTTGCCCCCGACCCGCTGACGGTTTTCCGGCGGCGCTATATCGGCTTTGTGTTCCAGAGCTACAACCTGATCCCCGGCCTGAACGTCTGGGAGAACGTGGTGCTGCCCATGGGGCTGGATAAGCTGAAGGCCAACCGGGAGGAAACCGGGCAGCTTCTCTCCACTCTTGGCATTTACGAAAAACGGTATGCCCTGCCCTCCCAGCTTTCCGGCGGACAGCAGCAGCGGGTGGCGATTGCCCGGGCGCTGGCCACAAAGCCCCACATCGTTCTCGCGGACGAACCCACCGGAAACCTGGACAGCAAGACCAGCCTGGAGGTTATGCTCCTTTTGGAGAAGCTGAACCGGGAGTTCTCCCAGACCATTTTAATGATAACCCATAACGAGGAGCTGGCGCAGATGACCGCCCGGCGCATCCGTATTGAAGATGGGCGCATTGTGTCCGACAGCGGGGAGGTGGCAAAATGATTTTCCGGCTTGCACGCTTGCAGATAAGCTCCCATCGGATGCGCACCACATTTGTTGCCGTGGCGGTAGTTCTCGCTGCGGTGCTGTACATGACAGTCATTAGTATTGCGTATTGTCTCGTGGATTCCATCCAGCTCTCCAAAATGTTGGCGTCTGGCTCCGACATCCACGCCTCCATTTTTGATATGGGATATTCTATCTCCGGGGAAGCCTTGCGGGAGGAAATTCAAAGAGCCCCCGAGGTTTCGGAGACATTTCTGATGTCCTTTGAGCCTGTGCGCTGGGTGGAACCGGCGGAGGCGAACGACGTAGAGCAAGACTTTGGTATGGTTTTTGTGGACCGCGAGAAGATTCTCCCCCACCTGTTCATGACACTGACCGAGGGCCGGTTCCCCCAAGGGGCGGATGAGACTCTGCTCTGCCGGGAGGTGTTCCCCACGCTTTCCATTGGCGACCAGGTCCGGTTTTTCATTAAGAGCGTAAAGGTTGCGGAACCGATGGAGAGAACCTACACCGTTTCCGGCTTCTACCACAGCGACGCGGACGTGCCGCCCCCGGCGGTAGCGCTGTATGGGGAGCACGTGGCGGAGGAATTGGAACTGAGCGTCATAGTGCAGTTTCACAGCAGCTTCGGAATAGACCGGCGGCTGGACGCAGTGGTGGAGCGGCTGTCACAGTGGGAGACCCCCGGTGAGGAGCGGCGCAGCCAAATCAACTACGCCTTTGTCGCCGCGGATTTGGGCAACCTCCTCCAGCCGGATATTGTCCTGATGATGCTCCTGGTGATAGGGGTGCTGTTCTTTGCGGCGTTTTTGCTCATCTACAATGTCTATTCCATCGCCCTGACCCAGGACATGCGCGCCTTCGGACTCTTGAAGGTCATCGGAATGACCCATAGGCAGATGAAAAAGCTGACCCTTATGCAGACCGGGCTTATTGCCTGCGGGGCGCTGCCCGTGGGGCTTCTGCTGGGATATTTCATTGGGTTCCGGCTGCTCGCCCCTGTGTTTATGAGCATGAGCGGAGAGGTGCTGCCCTATCGGTTCAGCCCGATTATTGTCCTGCTCAGCGGGGGGCTTACGCTGTTTACGCTGTTCTTCTCGGCGCTCCGGCCCCTGGCGCGTATCAAGAAAATGACGCCCATACAGTCGGTTTCGGCTGAACTGGAAAGCAAAGCTCCCAAAAAGGAAAAGCGCAGGGAAGCCCCCGCCTCCCCCAGAAGCCTGGCTATGGCGGGGCTGCGTCGAAGCCGTGGCCGGATGCTGGTCACTTCCCTCTCGGCGGTGGTGTCCGTGCTGCTGTTTATATTAGTGGGTGCGTTCACGGAAATTGACACGATGATTGGCGGAAAACAGTTGGGGATGTTTGACGTGGAGCTGGGGCTGTGGGACGGGGGCCGCAATGGCCTTATCCCCGAGGAGCTGACAAAAATCTCAAAATTCGTGGCGGTGGAGCCGGATATCCTCGATAGCCTTGCCAGCTCTGACAACGTGGAGGAAACGCGGCTCCTGCGCTTCCAACAGATTGACGCGGACATCACCCCCGGGCTGGCGGAGGAAATCAGGGACTTTATGACGGGGTCGGAATACGACTTTGTGCGGAAGGAATACCAGCATATTCTTGACACCGGCAGTGTAAAAGCCGCAGTTCTCTCCCTCCCTGACGAGCTCTGCCGGGAAATCATCGTGTCCCAGGAAGACAGGCTCAATCCAGCTTACTATGACGGAGAGGAACTGTACGACGGCCGGCACGTATTCTGTGTTTCCACGGAAAGCGACGGGCTGACGGCCTATCTGAATCTGCGCCTTTCCTCCGGAGACGCGCTCTCCTCAGACAACCTTAGCAAGGATTATCGGGTTATTCACCTGGAGCTGCCCTCCGGCCTCTGGACGGCGCTGGGAAAGATTTGCGGAAGACTCACGGCGAACTCCGCCGGTGTGGAGGAAATGTTTTTCCTGCTGCCCGAGAGCGTCTTTGAGAGGGAGTTCCCGGACGCCCCGGCGTTCACGGTACTCGTGAACGCGAAAGAGGGCATGGAAGATGCGCTACTGAAAGAAGTTCAGGCCCTGACAGAGGGGCGCGGCGTGGGCTCCGGCGACACCAGGTTCGAGTATCTTGTGGGCGGCAAGCTCACCAACATGAAAGCATTGCAGGAACGGCTGGGGGCCATCCAGCTTACCGGCTACAGCCTTTGCGGAATCATCTTCCTAATTGGGCTCATGAACATGGTGAACAGCGCCCTCACCTCCACGGTGCTGCGGCGGAGGGAGTTCGCCATGCTGGAGACCGTGGGCATGACCCGCGGGCAGCTGCGCCGGATGATGGTGTATGAGAACAGCGCGGGCGGGGTGTTCGGGCTTGCGGCATTTGTAGTTGGGTCAGCTTTATCCAACGCGCTGCTGGCGCGGGTATTCGACGTGAAAGTTTCCGCCATATCCCTGCCCGCGGTGGGGATTCTGCTTCTCCTATTTGCCATCGGTGGTGTGGCGGCAGAATTTTCATACCGGCTCGCCACCAGAGCGTCACTGACCGAGCGGGTAAAGTGTGAAGAATAGCGGAAAAAATAGATTCAATTCATATTTAGAGGTGTCGTAGGGGATGTACTGGTCCGCGATGTCCAGATACTCTGTCCATCGTCAGGGGATTCGATTTCCGGGATGGGATAAGTTTCTGCTACTGGACTGAATAGCAGATTGCTCGTCCCCTGTGTTATCGCCCCGCTGGAAAATATAGAAGGGGGAAAAGCAATTACGGCAATTATCAGCGTTTCAAGAATATACTGAGGATTTTGACGTTGTTCACGCCGATAGAAAGCAGGATACCCGTTTTATATGACTTGCAGCGACATATTAGGATAACCGCCCGTGTTATAGTAGCGTTGAACGATGATTGTGCCGCCCAACTTTAAACCGTTTCTTTTAGCCAGTGACCTGCGGATTAGGACGGAGTGACCGTCCACCGGGGGAATATGCAGTCCCTCCACCAACTTAAACCCGCTTCCTCGGAAGTAGTTGAAATACTTGGAATTGGAAACGGAGGGGAGGCGGCTGTAATTGCTCCCCAGTCCGAAACCGCTAGTAAAGTAGAAATCTACTGCAAAGACGCTGCTGCCGCAAGAATGGAAAGCCCTGGCAGACCAAACATAGAGGTCACGAACAGGGTTAAAAGCAGGAGCAGCGTTTTCCCTCTTTTCCTGGTCGTGCCGCAAAACGTTCTTTTGATCATGCTTGTAGCCGCTTTTGGCTCATAAATAATCGTTGCAAACCGCCATCTACTATAGGGGATAGTGAATGCAAATAAACCAGCTGTCAGAATGTACTGCCTTTTGACATATCGGAAGCCCATGAATATTAGGATTGGGTAGCCCAGCAGCGAGTAGGGGGTCCCCAAATGCGGCGGGAAGCTGCCCGGTTGCACGGCAGGAATAAGCAGAGGGTCTTGCTTTCACTTCAAATGGAAGCGGGCGAAAGAGTATTAGGGCTTGTTTGAAAAATCGCAAACACCGTTTTTTGCCCGGTCCGGGCGGATTTGTGTGTGGAAAATTCTCGTAATACGAAAGGATTCCTTGCGGTTTTCTTCGTCAAACCGCACCGGCCAGGGCAAAAAGACGGCACTTTCTCTATTTTCAAACCAGCCCTAGGAAGGGTTTAAGATGTTCAAGCGGTTTTTGTCGTTGGTTCTGGTACTGTGCTGTCTGGCAGGATGTTTGCCGCTGCTCGCAGGGGCGGAGGGTTTACCTATTTCAGGTACTTGTGGAGATAATCTGAGATGGACGTTAGATGAGGGGGAGACGCTTACAATATCGGGGACGGGGATATGATAGATTATGAATATTCTTCCTTCTAACTCTAAAGGCGCTTCTACCGCTCCTTGGTTTGTGCGACGCAGCGAAATCAAAAAGCTGGAAATTGGCAGTGGTATAACAGGTATTGGGGCCTGCGCATTTGTATTTTGCGAGCAGCGTGCTGGGCAACGGAAAACGGCATCATAAACAGCAAGGGCGGTGGACTGCTGGATCCACCGGGCGTCGCTGAGCGCTGTGAAGTGGCGCAGATACGAATGAATAACTTGAAGTAGCTGAAAGATTTTTTGGCGCGGTTGTTGCCAAGTCTATGGATAAGAGCATCAAAAGCCGCCCCATAAATGGGCGGCTTTCCTCTTTCGGCGCAAATCCATTTTTCTATTTAACGAAAGGAGTATACATCCCAGTTTGTATACCGTAAATAATACCACTTACTTTGATAGTGGTTTGAATTGTACAGGAGTGGTATGTGTTTAACCATATTAGTTCTACTTTCTGACCGCATAAGGATTACGCCGGTTGCAAGACAGTTTGACTACCATGTCAAAGCCATTGGGGTTTTAATGATAACGGCCGCCTCTCTAAGAGGGGACGTAGTTTTGGGTACATATAAATAGCGGCTATCCCCCAAAGAGTTACCCGGTTATGACTGTTATTGGTATAATTAAGGCAACACCGTACAATTCGCGGCTGGCGCCTTAACCACCGTCTTGCTTGCAGATTTTCCGTGATAGCGCACAGCTTTCGCTTGTCAATCGTGAGATTGCGGCGCTCAATCTGTAGCCTCTGACGAAAAATCTGACTGCGCAATACGGTACTTAGAATTCTGCGGTATTGCCTTAATTTTACAAATTCATTAATTGCGTTATTCTGATTGTGATTGGTACTAAAATCTTGGCTATTTCTCGCAGCCAGGGCTTTAGGTCTCTCCCTGTCTAACTCGTGCTGAATTTCACAGGATTAAACTCATTTTCTGGAACGACTTCTAAACAAAGCCTCATGTTAGCGCCCCATGAATATATTCCCCTTCCTGTTCCGGGGGATTATTCTGCTTTGCGATAAAGAGGTATCTTGATCTGCACTTCTGCCTGCTCTGCCCAATCCAACAGAGTATTGGTTGCCGTGCGAGTAATGGCAGTATCCTCTTTAATGATATCTACCTCCTCTTCCATGTGAGATAGCCTGGCGTTAGTTTCCCCCTGCCCTTGTTCCAGATTGCTAAGCCGTACGTCCATCTGGTTAAACTGCTCGTCTATTTGGCTGAACTGCTCGTCTATTTGGTTGAAGCGTTCGTCTATTTGGTTGAAGCGTTCGTCTATTTGGTTGAAGCGTTCGTCTGTTTGGTTGAAGCGCTTGTCAATTTGGTTGAACTGCTCGTCTATTTGGTTGAAGCGCTCGTCTATTTGGCCGAACTGCTCGTCTATTTGGTTGAAGTGTTCGTCAATTTGGCCGAACTGCTCGTCTATTTGGTTGAAGCGCTCGTCTATTTGGTTGAAGTGCTCGTCTATTTGGTTGAAGCGCTCGTCTATTTGGTTGAAGTGCTCGTCTATTTGGTTAAACCGCCCATCGATCTGGTTAAACTGCGTATCCATCTTTTCCAATATGCTCAAAATTTTCTCTTCGTTATTCATTGCTATGTCCCTTTCTAGGTTATTTTATTCCAACGTCCCCAGCCCCTGACAGCGAATGTCTTTTGTTATGGGGCGGGGTTTGTAAGCCAAATGATGTGAATTCTCTGGGGAGAGGATCCACTTTGGGAAAGTCTGTTTCTTTTGCCGCTCTTGGTGTTTTCGCAGCGGGGACGGCTTGCTTATTTTCCTGCTGCGCATAGAATTGCCTGGCATATTTTTTTATAACAAAGCCCGCCCGGGGAGTAGCTAAGACGAACAGGTTGATCCCGCTGTTAATGAGGAGAGCATAATGCTTTTGTCAGTTTTTCACTCATTAAAAGACTCCGTGACTTTTATGGTAACATTGCTGGTCACATCCTGCAAAAGATAGGCCTGTTCTACCTCCAAGCCCCTTCTGACCGGATCTTTTTTATAGAATTTTGAGCATTATAGGTTTCGTCTGAACCGGAAATGATGGCGGTTTCATGCTGGGAGCCGTTTTGAAATACCTTGTCGCTAAATGGCGGCCATAAACATTTTATTTTCTCCGCTATGATTGGTAGACTTATAACTTGCAATGAGGGCTGGCTTGCTCTCATAGTCAGTAGCGCTACGGGCACCTAAGATAGCCACCCCATAATCGCCAAAAGGACCTGTGTCTGCGTCTCGAGATGGCTGATCCGTGTTTTGTTTGCTGGGCCGGGGAGAGCTTTGAGGGACGGATTGAGATTTCATTTTTTGCGGAGGAGGCGTAACCTTAAAGGAATCAGATGAAAATCAGAAAATCGACTTTACTATATTCTAGTATGATTGTACTCGAAAAACGAGAGAAGGTCAAGGGGGCTTTTCGGAGACATCGCGAAACCAAGCTACCCCGCCTTTGTAGAGCCCTGTGGTTATGGTTCTGTCACGGGCATCGGCAGGGCCAACTACCGCTATAATTTTTTCGCGTTTGTGGAGGGCGTCATGTAGCGCTCCTACACGGATGAAGAGCTGGAAGAGATCGACCCGCCGCCTTTTGCGTTTGAGGGCAAGACCTACACCCAGTACAAGGTCACCCAGAAGCAACGACAGATTGAGCGGACTATCCGCAGGCTGAAGCGGGAGCGGGCGGCGGAGCTGAAGGAAGAGGAAACGGCAGTTTCGGCGCGGATCCGGTGGCTGGATGAAGAGTATAAGGCGTTCAGCCAGGCGGGCCTGGACGACTTCATTTCCTTGCCCCAGGGGCAGATAGAGCAGTACAAGGAAATATTCCATCAGGTGGAAATTTTGCTGGGTGTCGAGAGCAATGATCTTGTTGCCATGCATGTGGAGGCAAGGAAAAGTCCGTTGACCCACCTCTCGTAGCGAGGATGGCAGAGCAAATCCTGCTTACGGCGGCGAAAGATTAGGCAATACGGTGCTTAAGACGCCAGCCGCGAATTGTGCGGTGTTGCCATTAGCTTAAAGGCGTGATGAAAGGCAAGTCCACAATCCTGACAAAGGCATGGAAAACCAAGTATGTCAAACGAACTGACCGCCAAGAGGAAAACATTCAGTCAGAGATATCTTGCGTTAAGAGAGGAAGTAAAAGAAGTCGAGAAAATCAGAAAGAGCGTTTACAATATTTTGCGGCAGGAACGGCAGCCCCACAGAAAGCAGGATATGGAGCAATAACAGACAGGGCGGTAGGATGGTCAACATCTGCCCCGCCGCCCTGTTTTGGACTTTGATCAGACCGATAAACTGGAATCTGTTGATGTGTTTGCTTGGTCTAAATATACAAAGGTTTTATATGTTCCGACAAACTGATCGCATCTAGCAACCTATGTATATGTGGTGGAACGTTCAAGGATAAAGTAGGTTACCAACTCTTTTGCATTATCCAAGGTATAAACAGCATTACCCTCTAAATCGTATAAGGTCGTGTCCAAATTTCTGCTGATACCATTCGATTCAAAAGCAAACTTTATCCGGTTGCCAGATTTTTCCATGAAAGAAATATCAGATGTTGTGGGGACTGGCTTTGAATACTCATTGCTCATATTACCTAATTCTTAGGCCGGGTCAGCAGATTAAAAGCTGATAATTCCTACTGCCACAACGAGAATAAAACAGATGGGGATGATATATTCCTTTTTCATGCCATTATCCTTCTTTCTCCTACATGGGGCGGTGTTTGGTTTACGGTTACAATGATATTTCAAAGAGGCGGTAGCATTTTGTCTATTGCCCCTTGATTATCCGTCCAGTTTCGCGATCTCATTTTTATAAATAAAGTTAGGATATTGGTTACGCCAATAGAAAAGGTTCTTAAAATATATGCATAGAATAACGAATCTTTTCCCTTTCATCAACGTTGACTAAGCGATTTCTACTACCCCTTCCGGCTTCATAACTGCATATTTGAATAGCAATGGCGTCTTGATTATTTGCATTTGCTGGAAGTTCTGTTTCTGTTGCTCCGGGGCAAAGTAACGTTATTTTTATATCTGTCCCTTTGAGTTCTCTATAAAGAGTGTTGGAAAATGACAGCATAATATTCCAGGCATAAAACCCGCGTGAACAGAGAGGTGAGGAAAGCAGGCGAAGCAACCAACATGACCTTTGACCCGGCCCTGGCAAGCCAGACTCGATGACCGTGCGGGGGATTATGGAACTTGCTGTCATCTGCCCATGAATTTGCGCGGGAGCCCTGTGGTACACGCCAACTCACTCCACAGAGGGGGAGTGCTGTGGAGCTATGGCAGCTAGAGCCGCATCTATAGCGAAAAAGGTAGATGCTGTAGATGCGAATAAAAACCGCCTTGGCTACAAACACAAAATTTTCTCATTGTATTGACTTTTACATCTCAATCTGCTATTATTTAAAGGTACAGAAAAGCGGTGCAGGGAAGGTGTCCCCGCACCGCTCGTTTTTTCCAAATGCAATATTCGTGCTATGCGTAGAACAGAATTCTTTTCAGAAGATTCATGTTCGAACACATCGTATCGGTGTGGCCATGAAGAAAATAGTTATTCAAAAGTTTTTCTTGAGAAGCGCATGATAGAGTGAAAGAGGAATTCAATGAATTATATTGCGGACTTACACATTCATTCCCACTATTCCCGCGCAACCAGTAAGGACTGCGCACCGGAATATTTAGACCTGTGGGCCCGGCGTAAAGGAATTGGTATTGTCGGAAGCGGGGACTTCACGCACCCGGCATGGCGGCAGGAGCTAGCAGAAAAGCTGGAGCCAGCGGAAGACGGACTTTATGTGCTGAAAAAAGAGCATCGGATTCATACGGATATGGGGGGCATACAGCCGCGCTTTGTCATTACAGGAGAAATCAGTTCCATCTATAAAAAGAATGGTCGGGTCCGGAAAGTACATAGCCTGATTCTGCTGCCTGGGCTGGAGGAGGCGGAACAGGTTGCTTGCAAGCTGGAGACCATAGGGAATATTCATTCTGACGGCAGGCCTATACTAGGACTGGATTGCCACGATCTGCTGGAGATCCTTTTAGAGATCTGCCCAGATGCTGTTTATGTTCCAGCTCATATCTGGACCCCGCATTTTTCTTTGTTTGGGGCGTTTTCCGGTTTTGATTCCGTGGAGGAATGCTTTGGCGATCTGTCGCGTTATATCTGTGCCATGGAAACAGGGCTTTCCTCAGATCCTCCTATGAACTGGCGGGTTTCGGCCTTGGACCATTACCAGCTCCTTTCCAACTCGGACGCCCACTCACCAGCAAAGCTGGGCAGAGAGGCAAATCTTTTGGATATAAATCTGTCCTATGAGGCCCTAAGAAAAGCCATTCAGACCGGGCAAGGCCTGGTGGGAACGATTGAGTTTTTTCCTGAGGAAGGGAAATATCACTACGATGGACACCGAAAATGCGGACTCTGTCTTTCGCCCTCTGAGACGATAAAATATGGAGGGATTTGTCCGGTATGCGGCCGAAAGCTGACCATAGGAGTCTCCCACCGTATTGAGCAGCTGGCGGACCGTCCGGAGGGGTACCAGAGATCACAGGCAGTGGGGTTTGAAAGCCTGGTTCCGTTGCCAGAGCTGATCGGCGCGTCTTTAGGGTATTCCCCAGCCAGTGTTAAAGTGGGGAAAATATATCAGACCATGCTTCGAAAACTGGGGTCTGAGTTTTCCATCCTGAGGGAGATTCCCTTGGAAGAAATCTCTGGAGTATCTGAAAAGCGGATTGCAGAAGGGGTGGGGCGCTTAAGGAAAGGCAAGGTGACATGGCGGCCCGGCTTTGACGGTGAATACGGGAGCCTCCGCCTTTTTGCGCCCGGGGAAATCCAGCGGCTGGATGGGCAGATAAGCTTGTTTGAAGGACAAGCGGATATGCCGGAGGAAACTCCGTCAAAGCATAGTGGGAATTTGGAGAGAGCAGACGAGCCGCAAAACGTAAAGGCCCCCGCGCTGTCTATGAGAAATGCCAAGAATCTCAGCGGCGTTTTAGCGGTTTCGCCTGAAAAGAGCATGGGAAAAGAACCTGTTTGGAATGAAAAGCAACGGCAGGCCATTGAGTCTATCCAGCGGGTTACTGTGGTAAAGGCCGGGCCTGGTACTGGAAAGACGGGAACATTGGCTGGACACATTCTCCATTTGATAGAGACTAGGCGGGTAAAACCCTCCTGCATCACGGCGGTAACTTTTACCAACCAAGCGGCTAAAGAACTGCGGGAACGGATTCAGAAGCAGCTGGGAGGGGCAGCGGCGAAAAGGCTACAGGTGGGAAGTTTCCACTCTATTGCATGGAAGCTCTTAAAAGACCAGTGTATAGAGTTTTCTCTGGCAGGAGAGATGGAGACGAGAGAACTTGCCGAAAAAATACGAAAGGAATATAAGCTGAAACAGTCCGCAACCCAGCTTCTTACCCAAATATCGAATTATAAAAATGAAATGTACCAGCAGACGGCCGCTTTGGATGAAAAGATATGGGAGGCGTATGAAAACAGCCTGAGAGAGTGGGGCGTTTTGGATTTTGACGACATTTTGCTAAAAGCGCTGGATATGGCTAAAAAAGAAAATCTTCAAAGGGGAAGCAAGGGGCTTAATTCGTTTTCTTATCTCCTGGTGGACGAGTTTCAGGACATTAGTCCCTTGCAATACCAACTGCTCCAAGCATGGAACCAAGGTGGCAGAGAGCTATTTGTCATTGGCGACCAGGACCAAGCAATTTATGGGTTTCGAGGGGCGGACGCCAGATGTTTTCAGAAGCTTATAGAAGATTTTCCAGAGGCGTTCCAGGTTGTCCTGGAGGAAAATTACCGCTCTACACCACAAATTCTGGCAGCGGCCGCCCAGGTAATCTCTCACAATCCGGGCGGGAAAAGGAGCCTGCGCCCCCACCGGCCCAAGGGCGCGGCAGTCCGGGTGATAGAGGCGGATAGCGAAAAAGCGGAGGCCATTTTTGTGGCAAAGGAGATCAACCGTCTTGCTGGAGGAATTGGGATGCTGGAGGCCCAAGAGCTGTTCCCTGCAAGAGAGGGGAACGCTTGGGGATTTGAGGACATTGCCGTGCTGTACCGGACCCACCGCCAGGCCGGGCTGCTGGAAGAATGCCTGACCAGAGAGGGGATTCCCTACGTGGTGGCGGGTCGGGACTCCTTTTTGGAAGAAGAGACCGTGCGGGGGACCATCTGTTTTTTCAAGGCCCTGTTACGGCCAGAGGATAGGCTGGCCGTCCAGACGGCCCAGAGGCTTTTGTGGAAAGGAGAGCAGGAAAACGCGGCAATGGACTTTTATGGGGCGCTGGCAGAAAAGTATAAACCACAGCTAAACCGGAAAAAGCCCCAAAAGCTTTTGGAGGAATGGATGAAAGAGATGAAGCTGGAACAGAAAAAGGAAATGGAAAAGCTGCATCAAACCGCGATTTTTTATCAGGAGATGCCGGAGCTTTTGGAAGCTCTGGAGACTGGAACAGAGGGCGACCTAAAACGCTGTGGAGGAAAACAGTATAAAGCAGGGGCGGTTACTTTAATGACGCTTCACGGCGCAAAGGGGCTGGAATTCCCGGTGGTGATGCTCTATGGGGCGAAGAAAGGGCTGGTCCCCTTTAGCGGAGGTAAAGACCTTGCAGATGAGGAGGAAGAGCGCCGCTTGTTTTATGTGGGCCTTACCAGGGCAAAGGAGGCACTAATCCTGACCTATACCCAAGAGCCTTCCGCGTTTCTCCATGAACTGCCCCAGGAACTGGTTGATAGAGGAGAAGCCCGTATGGGGAAGAGCCGAGAGCAAGGAAAGCAGATGAGCTTATTTTAGAATGTAGAGAAAGACCAGCCCTGATATTAGATAGATACCATAGCTGGATGACAGAAAAGATAAATTGTGATAAGGAGTTCTTTTATGTACAAACTAATCAAAAATGCTGGCAAAGCCCGGCGGGGAGAGTTTTCAACAGTTCATGGGACGATACAAACCCCAGCTTTTATGAACGTGGCCACCGCAGGGGCCATTAAAGGGGCGGTGTCCGCCTATGACCTGAAAGAGCTGGACTGCCAGGTGCAGCTGTGCAACACCTATCACCTGCACCTGCGTCCAGGAGACCAGGTGGTGAAGCAGCTGGGGGGCGTGCGGCAGTTTACCGGCTGGGACGGTCCGGTGCTTACCGATAGCGGCGGTTTTCAGGTGTTCTCTTTGGCCAAGCTTCGGAATATCCGGGAAGAGGGGGTCACCTTTGCCTCCCATATTGACGGCCACAAAATTTTTATGGGGCCAGAGGAAAGTATGCGTATCCAGTCTAACCTGGGATCTACCATTGCTATGGCCTTTGACGAGTGTGTGGAGAATCCGGCGGAATATCAATACGCCAAAAATTCTTGTGCCCGCACAGCCCGCTGGCTGGAACGCTGCAAGGCAGAGATGGCCCGGCTAAACGCCCTGGAGGGTACCCTCAACCCCCAGCAGCTGCTGTTTGGCATTAACCAGGGCTGCACCTTTGCAGACCTGCGGGTAGAGCATATGAAGCGCATCGCGGATATGGAGTTGGATGGCTATGGTATCGGCGGCCTGGCGGTAGGGGAGCCCACAGAAGAAATGTACGCTATGATTGAGGCCATTGAGCCTTATATGCCGAAAGACAAGATCCGCTATCTGATGGGCGTGGGCACCCCGGCCAATATTCTGGAGGCGGTCCGCCGGGGAGTGGACTTGTTTGACTGTGTCATGCCTAGCCGTAACGCCCGCCACGGTCATGCCTTTACCCAGCAGGGGTGCCGGAACATGATGAACGCCAAGTATGTTTTGGACCAAGCTCCCCTAGACGAAAACTGCCAGTGCCCGGTGTGCAGACGCTTTACCCGGGCGTATATCCACCATTTATTCAAGGCGGGAGAAATGCTGGCCTTGCGGTTAACAGTGATGCATAATTTGTTTTTTTATAATAATTTGTTACGGCAGATACGTGATGCTCTGGACCAGGACCGCTTTGAAGAATTTTTCAATGCGAACATAGGGCCCTTGGCCCGTCGGATTTAGCCGTGGGAAAAACAAAAGTGGATTTTTACAAATTTACTTGCATGTTTCAGGCTTTCCTGCTATAATCAGTTGTAATCATTGGAAGGGATGTGTACAAAACAAAATGTCTAACCTGAATCTATTGGACGCGGCGGCGGCACAGGGCGGTGGAATGAGCCTGATCATTATGCTTTTGGTGTATGGCCTGTTTTTTGTAGCGCTTTATTTTATCTTTTTCCGCCCGCAGAACAAAAAGAAGAAAAAAGAGGCTGAAATGCGCAAAAACGCCCAGGTGGGAGACGAGATTACTACCATTGGCGGAATCTGCGGACGCATCGTCGCGGTAAAGGATGAGTCTGAGTCTGTAATCATCGAAACAGGCAGCGATAAATCAAAGCTGCGGGTGAAGCGCTGGGCCATTGGCAGCGTAGAGACTGTGCATGAAGACGATGCCTAAAAGCTTGTAAAATGATTTGATGGTTTTATGAATAAGAGGGCCCCGCAGCTCATAAGGATGTATCATACTTAGCGTATGTACCATACTAAAAAAGCTGTGAGGTCTTTTTGTTATGAAATGGTTCAAGGCATTTCTTCTCTCCGCGTTTATTACCCTGGGGATTAGTGCGCTGCTGCTGGCTGTTGCGGCCTTTTTTGTGTGCCGCTCCGCATCTCTGCCCAGGGGAAGTTTAGCGTTGATTACCACCCTAATAGGATGTGTTGCGGCCTTTTTGGGCGGGTTCCTGTCTTCTCTTTCCGTTCGAGAGAAGGGCCTACTGCTGGGCTTGTCAGGAGGCGCCTTGCTGCTGGTGTGCGCCGCGCTAGTTTCAGTATGCTTGTATCAGGTACAGCCAGGCCTGGGCGGCGCGGGAAAGGCCGCGGCCGTGCTGCTGGGCGGAGTTATCGGCGGCGTTTTAGGAGCCAACCATAAGCACAAGGTAAAGTTTTGAAGGGACTCATTACAATTTAGTAAGTTTAGGTTACAATCCTGCAATTTGTGTTGAAAAGATTCTCCTGTCTTGCTATACTTTTGGTGAGAATATCAAGAAAAGGAGAGTGTGCTTATGAGAAAGTGTCTGATGCAATTAAGAGCTGTCCTGGGGATGAGTCTGGTAATTCTGCTGGTGTTCAGCCTCTCCGCCTGTGCAGGAAACGGTGGGGACAAGAGCAACGCATATGCGGCCCAGGAAACCGGCAGTACCAGCTCGGCCGCTGTGGAGGAGGTGGAACGGGGATTTGAGTCCACGCCTGAATCTACAGAAGGGGTGCGTCCCCGAGATCATCGAAAGCTGATTACTACTGTGCACTTAGGCGCAGAGACCAAAGAATATGATAGCTTTCTTATCTGGCTGGAGGAAGAGCTGCAACAGGTAGAAGGCTATGTGGAATCTTCGGAGATGGATTCCTATGGTAGTCATAACCGCAGCTGTCAGATGACCTTGCGGGTGCCCGCCCAGCAGCTGAATCATTTTTTGGAAACTGTGGGAGAAAATTGTAATATTGTTACCCGTTCCCGCCAGGAAGAGGACGTAACCCTGAACTATGTGGATGCAGAGAGCTACCGTCAGGCTCTGCGGGTAGAGGAAGGCCGGCTTTTGGAGCTGCTAGAGGAGGCCAAAAGTCTGGAGGACATCCTCAATATAGAGGACAGGCTGGCCACGGTGCGGGCCCAGCTGCAAAGCTATGAATCCACCTTACGGGTCTACGACAATCAGATCGACTACAGCACGGTTTATCTAAACTTGCGGGAGGTGGCGGACCTAACCCAGCCCGAGCCAGAAAGCTGGATGAGCAGGGCGTGGTCTGGCATGAAAGGGAACGCCCGGGATCTGGGAAGGTTTTTCCAGGAGCTGGGGCTGTTCTTGGTGGTGCATCTGCCCACCCTAGCTCTCCTCTTGGCCATTGTGGGTATTATCCTTTTGTGCACAGCTCGGCCTCGCCGGCAGGCACGGGAGCGCCGGGAACAGCAAAAGAAACTGATACAAGATATGCAAAAAGAACAGCGGAGGGCTCAGGTCTCTCAGGCGGAAAGGGAAGAGGATCAAGAGAAAAAATAGAACGATGCCTACAGAGCATGACAAAGTATAAGAGAGAAGCATTTGCATTTTTTGTGAAAGTGGAGTATAATGGTAGACATTAAAAAATGCTGACTTATATCCAGCTGAAAAAAGGAGCGTTGTCATGACCACTGTAGAGAATAAAACCTTTGACCAAGAACGCGCTTTATATGGCGCACGAGATATGCTGGTAAAAAACTGTGCTTTTGACGGACCCGCCGATGGAGAAAGCGCCTTTAAAGAAGGCTGCGGCATTGTGGTGGAGCATTGCTTTTTTAACCTGCGCTATCCCTTTTGGCATGATGAGAGCCTAACCATCACAGACTCTGAAATGACCCCGCTGTGTCGGGCGGCGCTGTGGTATTCCCACCATGTGGAGATGACCCGCACCAAACTTCACGGAATCAAAGCCCTGCGGGAATGTGGAGACATCAAAATGCGGGACTGCGATATTATTTCCCCAGAGTTCGGCTGGTCGGTTCATGATGTGGAGATGAAGGACTGTAGGGCAGAGAGCGAATATTTTATGATGCGCTCTGACGGACTGCGTTTTGACGGAGTCACCCTAAAGGGCAAGTACTCTTTCCAGTACATTGAGAATTCCAGCTTTGAAAACTGTAAGTTTGATACCAAAGACGCTTTTTGGCACGCAAAAAATGTGACGGTACGAAATAGTACTATAAAGGGCGAGTATTTGGCCTGGTACTGCGAGAACGTTACCTTTGAAAATTGTAAGATCATCGGCACCCAGCCTTTGTGCTACTGCAAGGGCCTAAAGCTTGTAAATTGCCAGATGGTTGACACAGACTTGAGCTTTGAGCGCTCCCAAGTTGAGGCTACTCTGACGGCGCCGATTGTAAGCGTTAAAAATCCGCAGTCCGGCCGCATCTATGTGCCCTGTGTGGGAGAAATCATCCGCGACGAGCCCAGCTGTACAGGAGAAGTTATCCTAACGAAACAGTGCTGCTGTGCCTAAAATAGAGGCTTTCAAAAAAGCATAGAGCGGGTCTAATTTGCCAATAATAAAAGAGAGGGCGTCGTACAGAGAGGAAGTTCTTTGTGCGGCGCTCTCATCTTAAAGATTTGTGTAAAAAGGAAACGCTTCTTTTTTTCTTCAACTGTGTTTGCCGCATTCATGTAAAAAAGTGAGGGGTGCTTCCCCCCGGTGTAAGGGAGCAAAGGCTGGAGACCTATTCGCTATGATAAACACATCATTTTTTTGGGATACAGAATATACTATACCGCCAGGGGCGGGCTTTCGTCCCTGGTGCGTCGGACATCTTTTATGGATCGCCCTGGCCTTTGGCCTGTGCTTGTTTTTAGGCAGGCTTTACCGCGGTTGGGGAGAAAGCTTCCGCCGGACCGCGCGGCGGGCAGTGGCGGTTCTTCTGGTGGCTGATGAACTGCTTAAATATTATATTGCCCTGCGCAGCGGAAACTTTCGTCTGTCGTTTCTTCCGCTGCACTTATGCAGCGTTAATATTTTTCTCATTGCAACAGACGCCATTCGCCCTAGCCAGTGCCTGCGAGAGGTACTGTATGCTGTGTGTCTGCCTGGGGCGCTGCTAGCTCTGATATTTCCAGGCTGGGCCTATCTGCCCTTGGCCAACGCGCTGTGCATTCATAGCTTTACCGCCCATATTTTGCTGTTATTATATCCAGTTTTACTGCTCTGCGGAGGATTTTCGCCCTGCTTTCAGCGGCTGGCAAAAGTGCTTCCGGTCGCTTTTTTAGTGGCGGTAGGAATCTACTTTTTCAACCAGGCGTTTGGGACCAATTTTATGTTTCTGGCCCGGGCTGGAGAAAACAACCCTCTGGCTTGGTTCGAGAGCTGGCTGGGCAGTCCAGGATATTTGCTGGGAATTCCGCTAATCGCGGGAGTTCTATGGACCGTGATGTACTGTTGCCCGCTTGCCATTCGGCGAAGAAGAGGCAGCTGAAGCGTCAGCCGGCAAAATAGAAAGCTGCTCAAATGTTTTGTCCAGCGCGGCGCACAAAATTAGAGCCAGCTTGGCGGTGGGGGAGACCCTCTCTAGAATTCCCCGCATTACGCGAATAGGTTCCAGTCGCAGGCAGCCGCAGCCAACTGGGCTAGTTGCTCCAGTCCAGCCGCGTCCTCAGGTGTGAAACGAGCTAACATGGGACTGTCTATGTCCAGCACTCCCACCACCCGGTTCTCATATAGCAGTGGCGCGACAATTTCCGAACGGCTGGAGCTATCACAGGCGATGTGTCCGGAGAAGGAGTGCACATCTGGCACTACTAAAACCTTCCCTTGCGCGGCTGCCGCGCCACAAACACCCTGCCCCCAGGGAATACGGATGCAGGCTGGTTTTCCCTGAAAAGGGCCCAAAAGCAGCTCCTCCCTCACAGTAAGGTAAAACCCCGCCCAGTTGATACCGTCCATGTGTTCCCAAAGCAAAGCGGAAAGATTGGCTAGGTTCGGCACTGGGTAGCGTTCGTTCTCCACTAGGGCAGCAGCCTGGGCTAACAGAAGAGGATAATTCATAAAAATCTCCTTAAAGGCTCTTTTTGATAATGTCATACAGCACAGGCTTCATGTTGTCCAGAGTGTCGGGACTATGCTCAATAACGCATCCATAGCAGACGCTGATACACATGCTGACAATGGCGGTCAGCCGCTGGTAGAGCTCTCGCTCATTTCGGCCTGCCATTTCTGGACAGGCTCGAATTACATGAAACACTTTGGCAAATAGAGCGGGCGGCTCTCCGCTGTCTAACTGGTCGATGCTGGGCCAGCGCAGGCTGTGGCGGATAAGCCGCAGCAAGAAAGAGTTGCGGCGCAGGTACTCAATGATGTAGTCTACAAGAGCAAGCTCCTTTTGGCTAAAAGGAACTTGTCCCAGTTTGGCAACCTCTGCTAAGGCTTCGTCAAAGATGTGTTCGCTGATGCGCCACATGAGAGCCTGCAAAATGGCGTCCTTATCGGAAAAATACAAATAGAAGGTACCCTTTGCCACCTTTGCGCGATGAACAATACTGTCAATGCTGGTCTTGTTCAGTCCCTGCTCTAAAAACAGGTCGTATGCGGCGTCCAACAGGGCCTGGCGCTTTTGCTGTTTGTTTTCCTGCACTTTTCCCATGGTATCGCCCTCTTCCAGTTTTTCCTCTATTATAACGCAGGTTTGTCCTTCGCGCAAGAGATAAATTTGACTTTTAGTCATTTTATTGAATTTGTGAAAATGTATCACATTATACAAAAAATGAGAAGAAAAATCGTGTTGACTGCTTGACAAGAAATGGAATAGCATATAAACTAAAAATATACTTATGACAGTATTGCATTTGGTAATTGTTGACGGGTTTCTACTCTGTTTGAAAAGCAATCTTCATATCAACTTCGGTAGCATTCCATTCCGTTAATCCAGGCAGAAGCGCCTTGTAGGTCAACCGCCAATCTTTGGCCATTTTGGCTGATTAGGGGATGCCCGGGAAAATGACCGTGAATGGGAAAGTAAGGAGGGCTGGGCATGAAAGACAGAACCACCACAGAGAGGGTGCCAAGGCTTGAGGCCAAGATAAAGTTAGCGATATTATGGCTTCTAGTGATGGTCTTTGCTTTGTTTCAGGGGACGGTCAGACCGGTGAACTTGGAGCCTCTTGCCGTCATAGACCCGGAAGGGAAAAGGCTCCTTTTATTTGACTGCTCTGAGGACAAGTTTTTTCTGGCTTTTCAAGAGGGAGATGGGGCCACTGTATACGGGACGGACCGGCTATTCGACCCTTTACAGCTAACAGACTCTCCCAGAGAGCTCGCGGTTTCTGGCGGAAAGCTATGGGTGCTAAATGCTGGTGACGGTCTACAAACTTTGACTCCTTTGGACGCAGGTCTGGATATGGACGCTGCCGCGGAATATACCCAGTTTTTTCTTGCGCCTCTGGGAAGTGAAGAGCAATGTGCGTTTTCTTCCAGCGGTGAGTTGTACGTAGCGGTACAGGAAGGATCCTTTACTACCTATTACCCAGGGGATGAGACCGGCGCGGAAAGCTCTTTGGACTGTATAGACTACCTGGCGGTGAGTCCTGGGGGATGGATTTATGCCTATTCGAACCAGATTCTTTGCCGTTGGAAAAGTGGACAAGAAGAGGAAATGGAACGATATTCCTGCCTGAGTCCGGTAAAGCTTTTGGGTGATGAGGCTTTCGTGGATGAAAGCGGTTCGATCTGTCTGCTGGAAGAAGGAGAGATAGTTCCGGTGCTCAGCGGTGCAGCGATGGACCCGGACTTCTGCTGGGGCGGAGAAGAAGGCTTTTACCTCTCTGATGGGAACAGTACGGTTTGGAAGTACTCTTGGGAAGGAAAACAGGAGGAGGCCTGTGCGGTAAACGGCCGGGTGATTGCAGTGGCTGGCCCCTATATCTTGACCATGGAAAACGGGATGTTTCAGATAGTGGAGGGTGTATTTTCTCCCGTAGAGGAGGTACCCAGCCCACCAGCTACAGTAGAGCCTGAGCCCAGCACAGACCCTACGCCTACCAATGAGCCTACGGAAGAACCTTCTCCCAGTGCGGGGCCTTCTCTGGAACCGAGCCCTACCCCTGATGATGGACAACCTAGCCCAGATATTCTTGCAAATGCCAGAGAACCCCGCATTGACGGTAATTTCCTGATGTTGCCCAGTGGTTCTACACTGACCCAGGTCCGGGAGCTCTGTGGCCCAGAGCCGGTTTTGGTCTATACCGACGGGGAGGTTCTGGTAACCGGCGGTAAGATGAAAACCGGTATGATGGTAGAAAACAGTATTACAGGCCAGCGGCTACAAATTGCCATATTTGGAGACTGCGATGGCTCTGGCCAGGTGGACCGGGAGGACGTTCTTTTGGCGCAGAGGTGCTTTTTAGGCGCGACTACTTTCCGAACACAGGCGCACTGGGAGGCGGCGGATGTGGACAATGATGGCGAACTTAGGCTGGTAGATCTGCTCTTAATTGTCCGGCTGGCTGAAAAAGATGATAATCTCTAATGAAAAAGGCCGCAGATGTTTCATAAAAGCATTCTGCGGCCTTTTCATTATTCGGGCTTTTTGGCGGTATAACCGGCGGCGATTTCTGGCTTATTTTCCATACTGTCTTCCTGGGTAATGGGGCGAATAACCCGGCAGGGATTCCCGGCGGCAAAGCTGTGGGCCGGTATATCACGGGTAACCACGCTTCCAGCGCCGATTACACAGCCGTCTCCAATCGTTACCCCGGGACATACCACCACGTTGGCGCCAAACCAGCAGTCGCTGCCCACTACCACAGGCTTGGCATAGCATAGGCGTTTGGGTTCGCCGGCACTGTTGTAGAGTACTTTTCTTTCCTCTGGAAGCAGAGGGTGAATAGGGGTGACAATTGTGACGTTGGGACCAAAATTGCAGTCGTTCCCAATGGTCACCGAAGCGTCGTCCTGGATGGTCAGGTTGAAATTGCCAAAAAATCGTTTTCCAATATGGGTATGTATGCCATAGTGAAAGGCAATAGGCCCTTGAATAAAGGAGCCCTCTCCCATTTCTCCCACCAGCTCCTTTAGAATTTCCGCCCGCTTTTCGGTTTCATCCTCAAAGGTAGCGTTGTACTGGGTATTTAGGTTATGGGCTTTCCGCTTAATGGCCCGTAGCTCTGGGTCGCCGGGACAAAACAGGACTCCGGCAGAAATTTTTGCTTCTTCATTTGTCATAAGTACGGCCTCCTTTTTTCTCATTTTACTGCAATATAAGCTAAAAAGCAAGATGGAGTATAATAAAGAGAGCGCCCAAGCTCAGACTTACCCCGATTTTTCTTGCAAGCAAGCGGGATAACTGCTATAATGAATCATAAAAATCGTAAATTTTGAATAGAGGAGGACAATATGTACCAGGTGCAATATGGGAGAAGTCTTTTGGGTGGACGAGTGAATATACCTCCCAGTAAAAGTGCCGCCCACCGGGCGCTTCTTTGTGCGGCGTTGGCCGGGGGAAAAAGCAGACTGGGCAATATGGCGGCCAGCGAAGACATCTCTGCCACCATGGGGGCAATGCGGGCACTGGGTGCTTACGCCAACTTTGACCGGGACTCTCAAGAGGTAGTGGTAGAGCCTGGGGCGCCTGTTTTGAGGGGCGAGGTCGATTGCAGGGAATCCGGTTCTTTGCTGCGGTTTATCATACCCATTGCCGCCGCGCTGGGGGGAAGATGGCGGTTCACTGGCCGGGGACGTTTGCCGGAGAGACCGATTGGCGTATATGCGGACCTGCTGCCAGCTCATGGCGTGACATTTCGCACCCAGGGCGGGCTTCCTCTGGAAATAGAGGGCCAACTGACCCCAGGAACTTTCGCGTTGCCAGGAAATATCAGCTCGCAGTTTGTAACGGGGCTGCTTTTTGCCCTGCCGCTGCTTTCTGAGGACAGTGAAGTGTCCCTTACTTCGCCCCTAGAGTCCAGTGGATATGTGGATATGACCCTTTCTGTTCTGAAGGATTTCGGTATTACGGTAACGCCCACTGCCCAGGGATGGCGAGTCCCGGGGAGACAGAGATACTTGCCCATGGAGTACACAGTGGAGGGCGATTGGTCACAGGCGGCGTTTTTCCTAAATCTGGCGGCGCTCTCACCCACTGGGGCAAGGCTGGAGATCGCTGGCCTATCTCCTCACTCCTTACAGGGAGATAGGGCTTGTGTGGAGGTATTCGGTGGTTTTGGGCTAGACCTACATTGGGAGGCCGGCTGCTTGGTAGCTCAAAATAAGCATTTTGCTCAGCCTTTTGGTGGGCTGCGGGGACAGGAGATAGATGTATCTCAGATTACCGACATGGTACCGGCTGCGTCGGTCTGTGCGGCCCTAAGCCAAGGGGAGACCCGGATGATCAATGCCGGCCGGCTGCGCCTAAAGGAGAGCGACCGGTTGGCCGCTATGGAGGAGGCTATTAACGCCCTGGGTGGGCATGCGTTCTCTACAGAGGACCAACTGGTGATCCAAGGGGTCGAGAACTGTTCCGGCGGGGTGGCTAAGGGCTGCAACGACCACCGGGTGGTAATGGCCCTGGCAGGAGCAGGCCTACGGAGCACAGGGCCGGTCCGGGTGACTGACGCCTGGAGCATCCAGAAGACCTACCCGAATTTTTATGAAGATTTACGTCAAATAGGAGGCGAGGCGAATGTCATCCACCTGGGGTGAAAGAATTAAGATGTCCATTTTTGGCGGTAGCCATACCACAGCCATTGGGGTCAACTTGGACGGTCTTCCTGCCGGAGAAGCACTGGACTGGGAGCAAGTTCTGGTGCAGATGTCCCGTCGTGCGCCGGGACAAGACCCTACCGCTACCACCCGTCGGGAGACCGACCAGCCGAAAGTGCTCTGCGGCCTAATAGACGGGGTAACCACGGGCGCGCCGCTGTGCGCCATCATTGAAAATACCAACCAGCGCTCTAAAGATTACAGCCAGCTAAGGGTGCTGCCCCGTCCTGGTCATGCGGACTACACAGCCTTTATAAAATACGGCGGGCACAACGATGTTCGCGGGGGCGGGCACTTTTCCGGAAGGTTGACCGCGCCCCTGGTCTTTGCCGGGGCAGTAGCCCGGCAAATGCTGGCCCGGCGGGGGATTCTGGTGGCATCTCACGTCTCCCGGGTGGGCGGGGGGGTGGACCAGCCCTTTGACCCAGTGGAGCCCGCTCCCCAGCTGCTGGAGCGACTGAGTAAAGAGTATTTTCCGGTGATTGACCCAAGGGCTAAAGAGACAATGCGGGAGGAGATTCAGCGGGCCCGGCTACAGGCAGACAGCATAGGTGGTGTGGTAGAGTGTGCTGTGACCGGCTTGCCGGTGGGGGTGGGAAATCCTATGTTCGGCGGGACGGAAAATCTCATTGCATCCCTTGTGTTCGGCATCCCGGCTGTAAAGGGAGTGGAGTTTGGCGCGGGCTTTTCCGTGGCGGAGCTGCTGGGCAGCCAGAATAATGACTCCATGTTTCTATCTTGTGATAAAGTCAAGACCCGCACCAACCACGCGGGGGGCATTTTAGGGGGCATTACCAATGGGATGCCCATAATTTTCCGGGCGGCGTTCAAGCCAACGCCCTCCATTGGCAGAGAACAGGACACGATAAATTTGACCTCTATGACCCCAAGTAAGCTGACTGTTACCGGCCGGCATGACCCCTGCATCGTGCCCCGGGCCGCAGTGGCGGTAGAGGCTGCCGCTTGTGTGGCGGTGCTGGAATTATTGGCCCAAAGCGGACTCTTGGATAGGCCATCGGCCTAAAACAGAACCTGGGACCGCTTTGCCAGAGATCCCGCTGCTTTGATAGACCTTTCAAGCAAGACAGTATGATGTTTGGAATCACAGATTTGATGTGTTAGTGTTAAATTGGTTTGAGTATAAACGGAGAGGACGGTACCACATGACAGAACAGGAATACCAGGCCCGTTTGGCAGAGGAACGGGAACGGATTGACCATATCGACAGCCAGCTGTTACCGCTGTTTATAGAACGGATGGGGTGTGTAGAGCGGGTGGCAAAGCTGAAAGGGCAAGTAGGCGCGCCAGTGCGAAACGTCCAAAGGGAACAGGAAATTTTAGAAAGGGTCCGTTCCCAGGCCGGAGAGTTCGGCGGCAGCGCGGTGGCTTTTTTCCAAAGCTTGATGGCGATTAGCCGTGCCAGAGAACATGGACTTTTAGAAGGGGGTACGGCCCTGCGGGAGCTGGAACGTACTGCCCAGCGGACTGAGCCCAGGCCCCAGCGTGTGGTGTGTCAGGGCGTGCGGGGGGCTTACTCCCACCAAGCGGCACGAAAGCTGTTTGATGGCTCAGTCATTGAATTTGTTCCAGAGTTTAGCCAGGTGTTTAAAGAAGTGGACGCTGGGGCTATAGGGGTGCTGCCGGTAGAGAATTCAGCGGCAGGCTCGGTAACCGCCGTATATGACCTTATGTTGCGATACCGCTTCTATATTGTTGGCGCGGTAGATGTACGTGCCCAGCATTGCGTTGCTGTAGCAGATAGCAATGCCCCAGTGACCCAGGTTCTCTCCCACCCCCAAGCTCTTTCTCAGTGTTCCGATTATATCAACACCCATGGTTTGAAGGCAGTGGAGTTTTCCAATACAGCGGCGGCAGCGGAATATGTGGCCCAGAAGCGTCCGGCGGGAACAGCGGCTATTTGCTCGGCAGAGGCGGCCCAGCGCTATGGCTTGGTCATTTTACAGCGGGGGATTCAAAATGTGGAAAATAATACCACCCGGTTTGTAGCAGTCTCAAAAGAGGTCTGCCTGCCAGAAGAGGCTAATAAAATTAGTCTTTGCTTCTCTCTGCCTCATAGCACGGGCTCGCTGCATGGGGTTTTGCAGCGATTTGCCGCAGGTGGATTGAACCTGACAAAGATTGAGTCCCGCCCTATTCCAGGCAGTAAATTTGAGTACGACTTTTACCTGGACTTCACCGGGAATATCCATCACCCCGAAACCCTGGACCTTATTTGTGCCCTAAATCAGGAATTGCCCAGGTTCTCCTTTTTAGGGAATTACCGGGAAATTTCTGACCCACTGATGTGAAGGAGCGGCTTTATGGAGATTCTTTTGAAACGAGCGGCAACAGAAGAGGAGATTGGCACACTGTGCGCTATTGCGGAACAGGTGTGGCACTGGACCTATGACAAACTGCTGCCAGAGGGACAAGTAGATTATATGGTGGAAAAGTTCCAGTCTCCCCAGGCGGTAAAAGAGCAGATGGCCAAGGAGCATTATGAGTATTACCTGATCTGCTTCGACCATCAGCCCGGGGGGTTTGTGGGATTTGCAGCCCGATATCAAGGACGGGAAGAGATGTTTCTTAGTAAGGTATACATTCTGCCCCAGTACCAGGGCCAGGGTGGGGTTAGGCAGGCCTTTAAGTTGGCGGAGGACCGCAGCCGGCAAGAAGGGCTTTCTCGGATTCGATTAACCGTGAACAAGGGAAACCGCCATGCTGCGCAGGTGTATTCTCACTACGGTTTTGAAACGGTAGACGCGGTCACTACTGATATTGGCCGGGGGTATGTGATGGATGACTTTATCATGATAAAAGAGCTGCTCTAGACTCTGTTTTAAAACAGAAAATCATGGTTCAAAGGTCAGCGCCGGGGACGGGGATTAATATTTATCAGGCAGTTTCCACCTTCTGGGCATCATTCTTTTTGAAAGTGGAAACTAGTATGGGTTAGGAATAAGTCGCCATTGGCATCTTTCTTAAATTCGTTTTCCTCATAAACGATAAAGCATTCCACCTTGTTGGTGGTCCACTTAGGAAAAACGTAGTAAAGCCGGTTGATCACTCGAGTGCTGTCCTCAAACACGTCCTCGTTGGTAAAAGGAATAAATGGATGGATACTGCGTCCTGGCTGCCGGTCCAGCCAGGACAGATAGGCGTTTATAATTTCCTCTTTCGTCATGTCAAGCCACTTCCTCTCGTTCCAGGTCTAAGACTTGTTTTGCAAAACCATGGACAATGTCTAAAATCTCTTTGTCATCCTGTAGCAAGGAAAGAAAAAGGAGTAGGGTCGTGGCGGAAAACCCGGATTTACCCCGCTCAATGTCGCTATAGGAGCGAGTGGACATGGATAAGCGCGCGGCCATCTCTTCCTGAGTAAGTCCTAGCTGCTTACGGGTTTGTTTGACATAATAATGCAGATAAGCTTTTGACTGTGATTTTAATTTTCTCATGCGAAGCATCCCTTTTTTGTAATGATAATATTAAATCTTATCAACACATGAGGTATACTACCAGGAGGTGTGCCTCATTTTTTTGACGAAAACCGTCAAGTTAAGGGAAGCTTTCAGTATTTTGCAAAAAATAGACTGCGAAACAGGCAAAAGCCTTTTGGTTTCGCAGTCTAACTCTTTATTTATTCAATTTACAATCTACCGCTTAGCTTTTCGAAGCGGTGTAAAAACTATCATTAGGTTCGCTGCCAGGAAACTTACATATAGTGGCAACTTTGCTTACCACAAAGCACAGAACAAAGGAAACCACCATGGCCAAGCATGCATACAAGGGGCCGTTGGGAGTAGTAAATCCAGAAAGGACCGCCGGTAGAAACGCAGTGAAGAAGCCGCCCAGCATACCTGCCCAGGCGCCTGCACGGTTAATGCCCTTCCAGTACAGAGAGAGCAGATAAGGAGCTAAGAAAGAACCAGAAATAATCCCCCAGGAGTAGGACATCATTTCCAGGATTGGTGTAGGGTAGTTGGCAATAAAATAGCTGAGGACCACAAAGGCCAGACATAAAATTCGCGTGAAAGCGGCTAGGTTTTTGTCATCCATTTTTTTGGCCAGGTTAGACTGGACCAGGTCCATAGAGACCGTAGAGCAAGCTGTTAGGGTAATGCTGGAAAGAGTAGAGACCGAGGCGGAGATGAGCAGAACCAGAATAACGCCAATCAATAGATTGGGCAGACCCGCGGAGTCCAGCATTAGGGGGACAATAAAGTCTTTGCCGCCTTCCGGCATGGTCTCGCCGAAAAACAGATGGGACAGTGAACCGATAAAATACCCGCCCCCGGCCACCAGCAGGGCGAACACAGTGGAAATAACAGTACCCCGGCGGACCTCTTGTTTATCGCGGATGCCATAATACTTATGTACCATCTGGGGCAAGCCCCAGGTGCCAAAGCTGGTCATCAGCAGGGTAGAGACAAGGGCCACGGCAGACCCAGCGGGCAGGGGGGCCATCTCGTGGGACTTCATATACTCCATCATGTTGGAAAGACCGGTGGCAAGACCGCCTACTTGAGGGGAAAGCACCACCAGAACAATCAGGGCGGAAACACCGATCATCATAACAAACCCCTGAATAAAGTCCGCCTTTAAGGTGGCAATGTAACCACCCAGCACCAGCAGCATGGCCGAGGCAATGGCAATAATTACCATACAAACCTGCTCGTTGATGCCTAGAATTACCGAGCAGACGCTGGTAAGCCCCTTATAAACAGACGCGGAGTAGGGGATAAGAAATAGAAAGATCACTACGCAGGAAAACAGCCGCATCCCCGGGCTTTGAAAACGCTTTTCAAAGAGCTGAGGCATGGATTTAATATCATGGCGGCGGGTATATTCTCGGGTGCGGTTCGCCAGCACCAACCAGGCCAGCAACGAGCCAAAAACGGCGTTGCCCAAGCCTACCAACACACTCCAAAGGCCGTAGCTCCATCCAGAGCCGCCGGAATAGCCAATAAACATAACCGCCGAGAAGTAGGCAGTGCCGTAAGAGAGCGCGGAAATCCAGGCGCCCGCGCTGCGTCCGCCTACTGTAAACGCAGACATGTCATTCCCTTTGCGGGAATAGAGAATGCCCACAGTTAACATGAAAATGGCATAAATACCTATAACAATCCAGATGGTAAGTTGTTTGTCCATTGTCCACTCCTTTTAGCAAATTAACGCATCAACTTGCAAAATTTTTTTGACTGTTTCAAATTTTACCATGATTTTCATGAGAACACAAGAGGAAATTCACAAAAAATTCATTTTTTGCACTGGGAAAACGAATTACCATGTGTTGACTCTTGCAAAATATGGGATATGTGGTATAATGAACCCATTGCTATAGGTAAGTGGCCGTACTGAAAATGCGAGTGTGATGGTACCAGTATTTTTGCCTGGAAAGGCCGCGCT
Source organism: Oscillospiraceae bacterium (assembly GCA_910574935.1). GTDB lineage: Bacteria > Bacillota > Clostridia > Oscillospirales > Acutalibacteraceae > Acutalibacter > Acutalibacter intestini. The sequence continues at coordinate 27,311 of CAJTCU010000009.1, read as the reverse complement.
GGCAGGTCTTTACCAAGATTTATATAGGAAGAGGGAGTTCTGTTATGGGAGCAGTAAGAACACGGTTTGCGCCAAGCCCCACAGGGTTTATGCATGTGGGGAATCTGCGCACAGCGCTTTATGCCTATTTGGTGGCTAAGAGCCAGGGGGGACAATTTGTCTTGCGCATTGAGGACACAGACCAGGAGCGTCTGGTAGAGGGCGCGGTAGAGGTAATATACAAAACGCTTCAGCAGGTGGGGCTGCAACATGACGAAGGCCCGGACGTGGGCGGCGCATACGCCCCTTATATCCAAAGCCAACGCATGGGCGTTTATAAGCCCTACGCGGAGCAGCTGGTGAAAGAGGGAAAGGCCTACTACTGTTTTTGTACTAAGGAACGGCTGGAGGGCCTGCATACCGATGGGTTTGGCGGATACGACCGCCATTGCCGAGAGCTGCCTAAAGAGGAGGTGCGGCGGTTGCTAGAGGCCGGCACGCCTTATGTAATCCGGCAAAAAGTTCCTTTGGAGGGGGCCACCGCCTTTTCCGATACGGTGTTTGGGGACATCACCATTGAGAATAAAGAAATTGAGGACCAGGTGCTGCTAAAGGCGGACGGCTACCCCACCTACAATTTTGCTAACGTGATTGACGACCACCTGATGGGGATTACCCACGTGGTTCGGGGCTGTGAGTACCTGACCTCTACTCCCAAATATAATCTGCTCTATGAAGCCTTTGGCTGGGAGATCCCCACCTACATCCACTTGCCTTTGATTATGGGTAAGAATGAGGATGGCAGTGTTTCCAAGCTCTCCAAGCGCCATGGCTCTACCAGTTTTGAAGGGTTGGCTGCGGATGGCTACCTGCCCCAGGTTATCACGAACTATATCGCCCTGCTGGGCTGGTGCCCAAAGGATAACCAAGAGGTGTTTACCCTGGAGGAGTTGGTAGAGCGCTTCTCTGTGGAGGGTATTAGCAAATCCCCGGCGGTATTCGATTATGATAAGCTCAACTGGTTTAATGGAGAGTATATCAAGGCTATGGGAGAAGAATCTTTCCGCTCCCAGGCTATGCCCTATTATCAAGAGGTCTTTGGCGATGCAGAGAAGCCTTGGCCGGTACTGGACGCCATTTTGCGGGCCCGGCTGACTAAATTTAACCAGATTCCAGAGCTGCTGGGCTTCTTCAAAAAGTTGCCGGATTACCCGGCGGATTTCTTTGTGAACAAAAAGAGCAAGACCAACTTAGAAAACTCTCCAGAGATGTTAAAGGCAGCGCTGGGCGTATTGGAGCAGCTTCCTTGCTGGGAGCTAGACGCCATACACAAAGCTTTAATGGAATTGGCTCAGACCCTGGGTGTGAAGAATGGCACTCTGCTGTGGCCGGTGCGCATTGCGGCAGCGGGGACCCTGGTGACCCCAGGCGGCGCCATGGAGATATTAGCTGTGTTGGGCCGGGAAGAGGCCCTGGGCAGGCTGCGGGCCGGTCTGGACAAGCTGGCGGGGTGAGCCATGATTATAACAAAAACTCAACGGCTGGAGCTGAAGCCTATGGCGGACGGAGACCGGGACGCTGTGGTGGAGATATTGAAAGACGATGTGGTCAAAAAGACCTACATGGTGCCGGATATCGACAGCGAAGAGCTGGCGGACCAGCTGTTCCGGCGGCTGCGGGACCTTTCCCAAAGCCCAGAGCACTATACGGCGGGCATTTACCGGGGCGGGGACCTGATTGGCTTTATCAATGACGTGGAGATAGAGGGAGGCCGGGTAGAGCTGGGGTATGCTCTGCATCCCCGCTGCTTTGGACAAGGCTATGCCACCGAGGCGTTCCGGGCGGCGGTGGAGGCCTTGCTCGGTCAAGGAATTCAAGAGGTCTGCGCCGGAGCTTTTGAGGAAAATGCAGCCAGCTTTCGGGTCATGGAAAAGGCCGGTCTTTCCCGCACCCGGCGGGAAGAGGATATTGCGTACCGTGGTAAGACCCATCATTGTGTATACTATTCTATAAGTGGATCGGATGCTTTTATATCCTAGAGAAAGAGGGAACTGAAAATATGAGCGAGAATAAGAGAGACAGCGCGGAGGTAGTTAGCACCAATTTTATTGACGATTTTATTAAGGAGGACATGGCCCCAGGGGGGCGCACCGCTGGGATGCAGGTGCATACCCGTTTTCCCCCTGAACCGAACGGCTACCTGCATATTGGCCACGCTAAGGCCATTTATGTAGACTTTGGCACAGCGGAGCGCTTTGGCGGCATCTGCAACCTGCGTATGGACGACACAAACCCCACCAAAGAGGATGTGGAGTATGTTAACGCTATTAAGGAGGATATCCATTGGCTGGGCTATGACTGGGAGGACCGGTTTTACTACGGCTCCGACTTCTTTGAGGAGATGTACAAAGGGGCCGAGGAGCTCATTGAAAAGGGCTTGGCCTATGTGTGCGAGTTGACTCAGGAGCAGATGCGGGAGATGCGCGGTGATCTAACCACTCCCGCTAAAAGCCCGTATCGGGACCGGCCTCGGGAAGAAAGCCTTAGTCTGTTTCGCCGGATGAGGGCTGGGGAGTTTGAGGATGGTTGCATGACTTTACGGGCAAAGATCGACCTGGCTTCCGGCAACTTTAACATGCGGGACCCGGTAATCTACCGGATCAACCACACCCGTCATCACAGAACCGGGGACCAGTGGTGCATTTACCCCATGTATGACTATGCTCATCCCTTTGAGGACGCTATGGAGCACATTACCCACTCCCTGTGCAGCCTGGAGTTTGAGGACCACCGGCCCTTTTACGACTGGGTGATTCAGAACGTAACTTTACCCTCTAAGCCCCGGCAGATTGAGTTTGCCCGGTTGGGCGTTACCAACACGGTGATGAGCAAACGAAAGCTGCGTACTCTGGTGGAGGACGGATATGTAGATGGCTGGGATGATCCCCGTATGCCCACCCTCTGCGGTTTACGCCGGCGGGGCTATACACCTGCGGCCATTCGAAACTTCTCGATGAGGAACGGCGTATCTAAGGCCGCTTCCACAGTGGAGTATGCCTTTTTGGAGTATTGCCTGCGGGAGGACCTGAACGAGACAGCTCAGCGGGTCATGGCGGTGCTGAACCCAGTAAAGCTGGTGATTACCAATTACCAGGAGGATAGGACCGAGACTTTCATGGTAGAGAACAATCCCAACCGTCCTGAGGATGGGGAACGGGAAGTCAGCTTTTCTCGGGAACTATGGATAGAGGCTGAGGACTTCTTACCCCAGCCGGTGCCCAAGTATAAGCGCCTGTACCCCGAGGGACCGGAGTGCCGGTTGAAGGGAGCATATATTGTAAAGTGTACCGGCTACGAAGCTGACGAGACAGGGCGCATCACCTGTGTTTATGGAGAATACGACCCCAATAGCCGGGGCGGCGACCCTGCTGATGGCCGCAAGATAAAGGGAGCTACCCTGCACTGGGTGGACGCAAAGACGGCCCTGGACGCCGAGGTGCGGGTGTATGACAATTTGTTTACAGTGGAAAACCCCGACGAGGGGAACTTCTTAGATTATTTGAGCTCCGATTCCCTACAGATCCTTACAGGCTGTAAGCTGGAAGCGGCCTTGAAAACAGCCAAGTCGGGGGAGAGCTATCAGTTTATGAGACAGGGCTATTTCTGTGTGGACAACAAAGACAGTACCCCGGAACATTTGGTGTTCAACCGTTCTGTCAAGCTGAAAGACAGCTTTAAGCCGGGAAAATAAAGAGTGAAAGCCTCTGGGACACAAGTTCCCAGAGGCTTTTTGACACAAGATTGTCACCTTGCATCAGAAAATATAGTTGACAATTAGCGGCGCCACATGCTATTATGCAAATAGGGCAAAATGGCGTACATACCCATACGTTTTACCAGTATATCAAAGCATCTCCAGAGGGATCAAAAGACTATTTGCAAAAGGTTCACTTGGCGAAACACAGACCTGATTAAAAATCAATTTTTGGTTTGCTAAACCTCAACAGGTGATTCGGTATTAGGGAAATGTGTTGAGCGTTCAATAGTTTTTCTAAGAGAGGAAGTGCAAAGATGAGTGTAGCAGATAGAGTATTACAGTATTTGCGAGAAGCCCAGGGCCCGGTTTCTGGGGAAGAGCTAGCTGGAAAATTAGGAATTAGCCGTAATTCTGTATGGAAAGCGGTGCAAAAACTCCGGCAGGCTGAGTATGAGATCGAAGCCGCCACTAATAAGGGATACCGATTTATTTCAGAAAGTAATGTGCTCAGCCCAGAGAATATACGCCGGCAGCTGCTGCCCTTGCCAGAGACCATTGCCATTGACGTGCGGGAGGAGGTGACCTCAACCAATACGGTGCTAAAGGCCTTGGCGGAAAAAGGCGGACGCGAGGGAATGGTGATGATTGCTGAACGCCAGTCGCAGGGAAAAGGGCGACTGGGACGGTCGTTTTATTCGCCGCGAGGCAATGGGCTTTATATGAGTGTGCTGCTGCGGCCAGCATTTTCACCAGAGGAGTCCCTGTGTATTACCACAGCCGCCGCAGTAGCTGTGGCAGAATCAATCGACGCGGTAACTGGGAAGCGTTCGCAAATTAAATGGGTGAACGACGTCTATTTTCGCGGTAAAAAGGTTTGCGGTATCCTTACAGAGGCCTCTATCGACTTTGAAAACGGAAAGCTAAACTATGCCGTGCTGGGAATTGGAGTTAATCTTCAAGAACCAGCCGGGGGATTTCCGGAGGAAATTCAAGAGGTAGCAGGTGCAATATTTCAAGAAATGCTGCCGGCGGGCGCACGGACCCGGCTGGCAGCGGAGATTATCAACCGCTTCTTTACCTACTATAAGGCCTTACCAGAACGTCTTTTTATGGCGGAATATCAAAAACGCTCTCTGCTGACTGGCATGGAAATTATTCTACAGCAAGGAAGCTGCCAGTGGGAGGGCACTGTACAGGGCGTGGACCACCAGGCCAGACTGATTCTTCGTTTGCCGGATGGCAGCAATAGGGCGTTCGGGGCTGGAGAAGTATCTGTGGTCAAAAGCAGTTTTTTGCCAAATCTACATCATATGCAAAATAAAGAAAAGGTGGAATGAGTTTATGAAATTGGAACTGAAAAATTCTATGCAAAAGTCTGTGATAACAGGTGTTATGGCAGCCCTTCTTGCGGTGCTTTCTCTCATCTCGATTCCGTTGCCAATCGGTGTGCCCATTACGCTGCAAACCTTTGGTGTGGCGCTTTGCGGCTTTATGCTGGGACCAGCCCTGGGTACAGCGGCTGTGGGGGTTTATTTGGCAATGGGCGCGGTAGGCATTCCGGTATTCGCAGGGTTTTCCAGTGGCTTTGGAAGTTTTCTGGGGGTGACCGGTGGCTTTCTTTGGGGATTTTTGCCAATGGCGTTTCTGTGCGGACTGGGAATCTGGCTGGGTAAAAAGCTCTATGTGGTACCCCTTGGGTTGCTAGGCCTGGCGGTGTGCCATCTGTTTGGCGCGGCACAGTATGCAATGCTGAGCGCTACGCCGTTTTGGCAGGCTCTTTTGGCGGTCTCCGTGCCATTTTTGGTCAAGGATGCTATTTCGGTGATAATGGCCTATTTGATGGCCCTGGCAATTATTGTTTCTCTAAAAAAGGCTGGATTTGGGGGAGAAGCGTGAAAAATTTGCGGGGGCACCACCTGTTTTGCATATCCTTGTATACTGGCCACGGATATAGCCAGGCCTTTACTGAAAATATGGACGCGGTGATTAGGGGATTAAAGAACGGGGAAAAATTGACACTGTGCATAAAGCAGGACTGTATTTGTGAGGCCTGTCCCAATAGGGAAGCGGGCGGAGGCTGCGCTTTAGGAACAGAGGACGTTTTATGCCGGGATAAGGCCGCGTTGGAGGTACTTAATCTAGAGGTAGGACAGGAAATCACTTGGCCAAAGATGGTCAGCCTAATGGGCCAGTTGAATAGGACGGATTTCCAGAAGGTATGCCACCGCTGCCGCTGGGCCAAAGAAGGACTCTGTTCCTATGAGTTGCTGTGTAGGTATAACGCGCAGGCCGCTAGAGAGCTTGGAACTCTGAAGTTTGAGACGCCTTAACATATTTTGCTCCACGGGTAGCTCCTAGCCGTAAGATGGAGCCATTCTTTACCATAGCGCCTAAGGCGGCCTCTACCGTAGTGGGGCTGATGTCCGGCAACGCGGCGCAGATTTCAGCCTTTGAAATGGGATCTAGGCTTGTCTGGACAAACTTCTCAATTCGTGCCCGCTTGGTTAGCTGGCGGCCAGCAGCAGGCGCTTTTAGCTCTTGAAGGCTCAGATAAAGCAGGGAGAGAAACATCTCAATAAAAGGCAGATATTCGTTGCCGTTTTCTTCCCAATAGTCAGCGGCAGAAACATAGGCCTGGTGATAAAAATAGAAATATTTGCATATATTTGATTCGATTGAAATATATTTGCATATAGAATAACCCTCAGCCTCCAGTAACGTGCGAGCCAAGAGAAGTCCAGAGGTCCAGGAAGCATGGGGGAATGTGCAGATAACATCTAAGGTAAGGCAAGAAATAAGCAGAAGGGGAGAGGCAGAGGCCTCTCTCTCTTTTTTATAGGCAGAAAGAGCTGTAGATATAGGGAATTCTGCCATCGTAACAGCGCGTTCTTCAGGGAAAACAGAGGCAAGTATACGAAAATACAGTTCTGGCGTCCAGGTAAAGGGCTGGATCGCTATGGAGATCTCTTCAAGAGCAGTCCGGTAGCCGAGACAGGAGCTCCCGGCCAACTGCTGGATTGCCTGAACGGAACGATCTACCGTCTCCCGCTGAATTCGTTTATAGCGCAGAAGGTAAGCTGGCTTAGAAAGATTTTCACTGATTAGATCAATATTGGCAACCAAACTGGCAAGACCTTGGGGAAGAGACAGATGGTGAAGAAAAGAATAGTCAAAATTTTTCATAAGCTGCCCCCGTGTTGAATATATGCAAAAGTGTATTTGCATATATTATAGCAAATTATTGTGAGAGAAGCAATGGGAAACTAAAAAAGTGCTGTTTATAAGCATGAGTTATCTGCACACAAGAGTGCTAAAGCGCTTTATTCACAGGCTAATACTTGCTTTTCTGTCCAGTTTCCAGTATAATACAAAAAAGAGGGATGTTTATGGAGCTAAGCCTAGATGGACAAAATCGGGAGCTAAAATTACACGGAACATATGCGTTTCCGGTTTATGCGGACAGAAAACTGCTTTCTTCTTATCCTACCGGGTCTTTTCCCTGGCACTGGCATGATGAAGTGGAGTTTACCTTGGTAAAAGAAGGGCAGATTGAGTATCAAGTAAACGAAAGCAAATTCATTTTGACCTCTGGACAGGGTCTGTTTTGTAATTCCGGCGCACTGCACGCAGGCCGGATGGTAAAGGGCGACTGCGACTATATTTCTCTAACCTTCCATCCCCGGCTGTTGGCTGGCTTTGAAGGCAGTGCGGCCGGGGCAAAGTATATCTACCCTGTGGTAGAAAGCAAGTCTTTATCCGCATTGCCGCTGGATGGAGCGGAGCTCTGGCAAGGACGGGCACTGCCTCTTTTGGAGGAAGTATACCGGCTGACCACCCAGCGGCCCGCGCTTTATGAGCTACATGTCCAGCGTCTGTTGACTGAGATTTGGGCGCTCCTCTATGATCGATGTGCCGAGCAGGTGCGCAGTGCTCCCCAGGAGGACCCGGAACGGCTTCGGCGGCTGCGGATAATTTTGTCCTATATTCACGAACACTATGGGGAAAAGCTTACCTTGGAAGAAGTGGCCCGTCAGGCGGGACTGTGCAGAAGTGAGTGCTGTCGGTTTTTTAAGCGGCAAATGGGGATGTCTTTATTTAATTATTTGTTAGACTATCGCACTGGCCGGAGCATTTCTTTTTTGAAAAGGGGGCTTTCGGTTTCTGACGCTGCCCGTCAGGCAGGCTTTTCAGATGCATCTTATTTTTCTAAAGTTTTCCGAGAGAGAACCGGGCGCTTGCCCAGCCACTACCGCAAGGAGGCCTTGACAGAAAAAGAACAGCATAGGCAGGAAAGGGGAGAGACATGAGGCAGCGGACATTTTTTGAGACAGACCCGGCAGACACGCCGCTGGCCACTAGGATGCGTCCTCAGTCCCTGGAGGAATTTGTGGGGCAGACGCATCTATTGGGCAGTGGCAAGGTGCTGCGGCAGTTAATTGATAACGACCGGGTGCCCTCTATGATCTTCTGGGGCCCGCCAGGGGTTGGAAAAACCACCCTGGCCCAAATTATCGCGGGCCGGACCCAGTCCATTTTTATTAATTTTAGCGCGGTGACCAGTGGCATCAAGGAGATCAAAGAGGTTATGAACGAGGCCGAGCGTATCCGGCTTTTGGGAGAGCGCACTATTTTGTTTGTGGACGAGATCCATCGTTTTAATAAGGCCCAGCAGGACGCGTTTTTGCCCTTTGTAGAGCGGGGGAGTATTATCCTAATAGGCGCCACCACAGAAAATCCTTCGTTTGAAGTGAACTCCGCGCTGCTCTCCCGGTGCAAGGTGTTTGTTTTGCAGGCCCTTTCGGCCAAAGACCTCACTAGCCTTTTGGGCCGCTCCCTCACCGACCCCCGGGGATTTGGCGGGCAAGAGATCGATATGCCGGAAGAAATGCTGGAGATTGTAGCCAACTTTGCCAACGGAGATGCCCGCACAGCCTTGGGCACCCTGGAGATGATTGTACTAAACGCCCCCCGGCAGGAGGGCCGGGTGACGGTGACAAATGAGATTATTGAACAGTGTATTAATAAAAAATCCTTATTATATGATAAAAAAGGAGAGGAACACTATAACCTGATTTCCGCTTTGCACAAATCTATGCGCAACAGCGATCCCGACGCGGCGGTGTACTGGCTGGCCCGGATGCTGGAGGCAGGGGAGGACCCTCTGTACGTAGCCCGGCGGCTGATTCGTTTTGCCAGTGAGGACGTGGGCCTGGCGGACAGCCACGCTCTAGAGGTAGCCGTGGCGGCATACCAGGCCAGCCACTTTATTGGTATGCCGGAGTGCTCGGTAAATCTGACCCATGCGGTGGTATATATGTCTCTTGCGCCCAAGTCCAACGCTTTGGAAAGCGCCTACATGGCCGCTGCGGGCGATGCCCAAGGGATGCTGGCCGAGCCGGTGCCCCTGGTCATCCGCAATGCTCCTACCAGGCTGATGAAGGAGCTAGACTATGGCAAGGGCTACCGCTATGCCCACGACTATGAGGCCAAGCTGACCACGATGCGGTGCCTGCCGGATTCCCTAAAGGATAAGCGGTACTATCTCCCCACCACCCAGGGCAACGAGGCTCGGTATGGGGAACGGCTGCGGCAGATTCTGGAGTGGAAGGCAGAGCACAGACGATTAGAAGAAAAAGGGGGCAGATAATATGGATCTTCAGAGGCTGGCTATAGAGGCGGCTCAAATTATCCGGGAAGACGGGGCTATGATCCGCAGCCTGTGTCACCCAAAGGTCTACTCCAAAGAGGGACATGCTAATTTTGTGACCGAGGGCGACCTGGCTTCTCAGAAATTCTTACTGGAGAGCCTCGGCGCGCTGCTGCCGCAGGCTCATTTCTTTTCCGAGGAGCAGGAGGAGAATGTCCTGCTCCCAGGGTACAACTGGATTGTGGACCCCATAGACGGTACTACCAACTTTATGCGGGGCTACCGGCCCTGTGCGGTATCTGTGGGGCTGGTAGAGGACGGCATAGGCGTGATGGGGCTGGTGTACGATGTGTGGGGGAACGAGCTATTCTCTGCTATACAGGGAGGCGGTGCTTTTTGTAACGGCGAACCTATTCACGCGGCGGAAGTCCCCATGGAGAACGCTCTTATTGTGTTTGGAACTGCGCCCTATTACCGGGAACTGGCAAAGACAACCTTTGCCGCCTTGCGGGAGATCTTTCTTCAGTGTGGGGATGTGAGGCGTTCGGGCTCTGGGGCCATTGATCTGTGTACTGTGGCGGCGGGCCGGGCCGATGGATTTTTCGAGGCCCGCCTGTCCCCCTGGGACTACTGCGCGGCTTCGGTGATTTTGAAAGAGGCCGGGGCGCTGTCGGGTACCTTGGGCGGTCGGCCATTAAGCTATGAGCAGGGAATGCCGGTACTGGCAGGTAGTCCGGCAATCTTTGAAGATCTGCGGGCTGTTGTTGAAAAATATTTTGGCGGTATATAATTTTTCTCTATATCCATTGACATCAGGCTCGCGGGATGCTATAATACAAAAAAACAGAATAAATCCTTATCAAGAGTGGCGGAGGGACAGGCCCTATGATGCCCGGCAACCTGTGGCGAGAGCTGCAAGGTGCTAATTCCTGCGGAGTATAAGAGCTGCTGACGGCAACTCTCCCGAAAGATGAGGCGCAGTAAGGACCCTCGTTTTTCGAGTGGTCCTTATTTTTCGGTATGGATTTATCCTGACATCAAATCCAAGAAAGGGGTATCCATTTATGAAACTATTTACTTCCGAATCCGTTACCGAGGGGCATCCAGACAAAGTATGCGACCAGATCTCCGACGCGGTGCTAGACGCCATTATTCAGCAAGACCCCCAGGCCCACGTGGCCTGTGAGACCACAGCGACTACCGGCGTAATCCATGTGATGGGGGAGATCTCCACCACCTGCTATGTGGACATTGCCAATGTGGCCCGCCAGGTGGTCAAGGAAATCGGCTACGACAACCCGGAGTGCGGTTTTGACGGAACGACCTGTGGCGTGTTAACCTCCATTGATGCCCAGTCCCCGGACATTGCTATGGGTGTTAATGAGTCTCAAGAGGCGAAAAATGGCGAGACTGACGAAAACAGTCTCATTGGCGCGGGAGATCAGGGGATGATGTTTGGTTTCGCCTGTGACGAGACGCCCGAGTATATGCCCATGGCCATTTCCTTTTCCCACAAGCTGGCCAAGCAGCTGGCAAAGGTGCGCAAGGACGGCACGCTGAAGTACCTAAGGCCCGATGGCAAGACCCAGGTGACTGTGGAGTATGATGGGGACCAGGTAAAGCGCATTGATGCCATTGTAATCTCCACCCAGCACGATGAGTCGGTGAAGCTGGATAAGCTGAAGAAGGATATGATTAAGCATGTGATCAAGCCAGTGGTCCCCTCTGAACTGGTGGATTCCGCCACTCGTATTTATATTAACCCCACCGGGCGCTTTGTGGTGGGCGGCCCTGTAGGCGACAGCGGCCTGACCGGGCGTAAGATTATTGTGGATACATACGGTGGATATGGCCGGCACGGCGGCGGGGCATTTTCTGGCAAGGACCCCACCAAGGTGGATCGTTCCGCTGCCTACGCGGCCCGCTGGGTGGCCAAAAACATCGTGGCGGCTGGTTTGGCCCGCAAGGCAGAAGTGGAACTGGCCTATGCCATTGGCGTGGCCCGGCCTGTCTCCGTTATGGTAGATTCCTTTGGCACAGGCACAGTTAGTGACGAATGTCTGGCCGAGGCGGTGAAAAAAGTCTTTGACCTGCGCCCCACCTCTATTATTAAAGAGCTGGACTTGCGCCGCCCCATCTACCGCCAGCTGGCTGCCTACGGCCATATGGGTCGGGAAGACCTGGATGTTTCTTGGGAAAAGATTAACCGTACCGAGGCCCTTCGCGAAGCGGTGGAAAACGTATAAGATTTTATCCAAAACAGATAGTAAGGAAACGGCGTATGAAGAAGAGGCTTCATGCGCCGTTTCCTTACAGGAGGAATTATGAATTATCAGGACTTAAAAAGCCTAGTAAAGGCCGCAAAGCTTACAGGTGATTCTATTAGAGCGGCAAAACTGGAAGGAGAAGCGCTGTGCCAGCTGAGTTTTGAAAATATTGAGCTGGAAAAGATGCGTTTTGAGCGTTGCCGCTTTACTGGCTGCGACTTTACCAGGGCCAATTTTTATCAATGTGAGTTTGTTAACTGTGATTTTTCCAACCTCAGCTTTAGCGAAAGTTACTGGAAGGAATGCCTTGTAAGTGACTGCAAAGGGGATGGGGCCAATTTTGCTATGGCAGGATTAAAGCAATGTCAATTTTTGCATTCGTCTCTTTGCTACGCAAATTTTTCCGAGGCCCTGTTAGACGGCTTGCTCCTGCAAGATACCCGGTGCCGTTCCGCCAGCTTTCATCAAGCAGTTTTAAAAAAAGTAAAGCTTGTGGAGGTCAGTTTGATAGGCGCGGAGTTTTTTAGAACCTCCTTAAAAGGGATGGACCTCTCAGACTGTGAGATAGACGGGATTGTGGTGTCAGAAACTCTGGCAGAGCTAAGAGGGGCGAAGATCACTGGGTACCAGGCGGTCGGCATCGCCCAGATGGCGGGGATGGAGATCGTGTAGGCAACCGGACCTAACAAAAATTTTGTAGTTCCGCCGCCGGACCCTTGGTTTGTCAACGTGTTCCGCCCCAACCCTGTTATTGACTTTAACAAAAAAACAAGATATAATGTACAAGCAATGCGTGTATTTTGTAGAACTGCCGGGACAGAGGAGAAATTCCCGGTGTTTCCCACAAGATTCTAGATGATTTGCATAAAACGATGATCTGGCGGGAAAGGGCTTTTTGCGTTTTGCTCATTTAACGCATTAGCACCCCACAGGTCAAGAGGAGTGACCGCCATGCCTATTACGGATCTACTTGAACGAAATAGTAAACTTTATGGCCCGCAAACCGCCCTGGTGGAGATCAACCCTGAGATACAGGAGCCCCGGCGGGTGACCTGGCGGGAATATGAACTGATACAGCCTGGCGGCCCGGCCCCTTACCGGAGAGAGATCACCTGGTCCGTATTTGACGAAAAGGCCAACCGGGTGGCAAATCTGCTGCTCAGCCGGGGGATCCGAAAGGGCCAGAAGGTGGCCCTTCTATTAATGAACTGCCTGGAATGGCTGCCTATTTATTTTGGCATTCTGAAAACCGGAGCGGTGGCCGTGCCCCTAAATTTTCGCTATACGGCCGAGGAGATTGACTACTGTGTGCGCTTGGCCGACGCGGACATTCTTTTCTTTGGTCCCGAGTTTATCGGCCGGGTAGAGTCTATCGCTGCCACTATGTCTCAGGACCGTCTGCTGTTCTTTGTGGGCGACGCCTGCCCCTCCTTTGGGGAGGACTATCACAGGGCCGCCGCAAACTGCTCCAGCGCCCCGCCTAAGGTGCTTATTGATGACGAGGACGAAGCGGCTATTTACTATTCTTCCGGCACCACGGGCTTTCCCAAGGCCATTTTGCTGCGGCACTCGGCGCTGATGCAGTCTGCCCGCATGGAGGCCCTGCACCACGAGACTACCCACGAGGATGTGTTCCTGTGTATTCCGCCTCTGTACCACACCGGCGCCAAAATGCACTGGTTTGGCTCTCTGTTTACCGGGGGAAAGGCTGTGCTGCTGAAGGGCAACAGCCCCCGGGCTATTTTGGAGGCGGTCTCTTCAGAGGGCTGCACCATCGTCTGGCTGCTGGTGCCCTGGGCCCAGGACCTGCTGGCGGCCCTGGACCGAGAGGAGATAAAGCTTGCTGACTACCAGCTCTCTCAGTGGCGGCTGATGCACATAGGGGCCCAGCCAGTGCCGCCCAGTTTGGTGAAGCACTGGTGGAGTTATTTCCCTCACCATAAATATGATACCAACTACGGATTGTCCGAGTCCACCGGCCCAGGCTGTGTGCATCTGGGGGTGGAGAACCCCCACAAGGTGGGAGCCATCGGGGTGCCCGGCTATGGCTGGAAGGTGAAGATTGTGGATGAACAGGGCCAGTCCGTGGAGCAGGGCCAGGTGGGTGAGCTGTGCGTAAAGGGCGGCGGGGTGATGGTTGGCTATTACCACGACCCAGAGGCCACCAAACAGGTGCTGGAAAATGGCTGGCTGCACACCGGTGACATGGCCCAACAGGACCAGGATGGCTTTATCTTCCTGGTGGACCGGAAGAAGGACGTGGTCATCTCCGGCGGAGAAAACCTGTACCCAGTACAGATAGAGGCCTTTTTGGCCGGGTGCCCCAAGGTCCACGACGTGGCGGTCATTGGCCTGCCGGACCAGCGGCTGGGGGAGATCGCGGCAGCCATCATCCAGATCAAAGAGGGGGAGAGCTGTACCGAAGAGGAGATCCTTCGCTTCTGCGAAGGCCTGCCCAGGTATAAGCGGCCCCGGAAGATCCTCTTTGCCCCAGTGCCCCGCAACGCCACTGGAAAAATCGAAAAGCCCAAGCTGCGGGAGCAGTACTGTGGCGTGCGGCTGGTGGAAGCTCAGAACAGGGGATAAAACCGGGTGGAGAACATAGAAATATATTCGCTTTTTGGAGGAAAATCATGATACGCCATATCTGCATGTTTTCGTTAAAGGAAGAGAACAAAGAGGCAAATATTGCCGAATTTCTGAGCCGGGGAGAGGAGCTCTGCAAGCTTTCCGCCGTCCAAAGCGGTCGGGTAGTGCGCTGTACCCAGGGTGCGCCCAACGCCAACTACGACGTGGCCCTTATCTTTGACTTTCACTCCCTGGACGGCTTGAATGCCTACCAGGTGAGCCCCGAGCACGTGGAGTTTGGAAAATTCGTGGGCGGCATCCGGGAGAGCCGGGCCTGCATCGACTACGAATTTTAAGAAAAGCGGCCTATGAGCAAATATACCCCCCTTTGGGAATATCTGCAAAGGGCCCCGGGGCCTTGGCTTTCGCTAAGCTTTGCGGAGATCGGCCGCATTGCCGGGGTCCCGCTGGACCATTCCTTCTTAAAATATAAAAAAGAGCTGGCCGGATACGGCTGGCAGGTGGAAAAAATATCTATGAAAGAGCAGACCGTGCGGTTCCAAAAGACGGACTGACCCACCGCTCATTACCATTTGGAGGTACATATTCTATGAAAAAATTGATCTTGGGAAATGCCGCGGTGGCCCGGGGACTGTTTGAGGCAGGTTGTACAGTGGCCTCCAGCTACCCCGGAACTCCCAGCACAGAAATTACAGAGGAGGCTGCTAAGTTTCCCGAAATCTACTGTGAGTGGGCTCCCAACGAAAAGGTGGCTATGGAGACTGCCTTTGGGGCCAGCCTGGCTGGGCGCCGCTCCTTTTGCGCCATGAAGCATGTGGGTTTGAACGTGGCGGCCGACCCTCTCTTTACCATGAGCTATACTGGGGTCAATGGGGGGCTGGTCATTGCTGTGGCCGACGACCCGGCCATGCACTCCTCCCAGAACGAGCAGGACTCCCGCCACTACGCCAAGGCCGCCAAACTGCCGATGCTGGAGCCCTCTGACTCTGCCGAAGCCCTGGCCTTTACCAAGCTGGCCTATGAGCTCTCAGAGAAGTTCGACACCCCCGTGCTGCTGAAAATGTGCACCCGGGTGGCCCACTCTCAATCCGTGACGGAGCTGGGAGAGCGCCTGCGGCCCACCTCTCGCCCCTATGAGAAGAATCCCCAAAAGTACGTAATGGCCCCCGCTAATGCGGTGCGCCGGCACCCAGTAGTGGAAGCACGGCTAAAGGATTTGGCTCAGTGGGCCGAGTCCGCCCCCATCAATCGAGAGGAGGAGGGCAAAGACCGGCGCGTGGGCATTATTGCGTCCAGCACCTGCTATCAGTACGTGAAAGAGGCCTGCGGAGAGAAGTTCCCTGTGTTGAAGCTGGGCATGGTCTGGCCCCTGCCTGAGACCTTAATCAAGAACTTCGCCGCAAAGGTGAACCTGCTGGTGGTAGTGGAAGAGGGCGATTCCTTTATTGAGGACTACTGCCGGGGCTTGGGTCTGGCCCTTTCCGGCAAGGACGTGTTCCCCCTGACCGGGGAGCTGAGCCAGAACCTTATCGCCGAAAAGCTTGGCCTGCCGGTTCCCGCCGGCCAAGCCCTGGAAGAGCCGCTGCCCAGCCGCCCGCCGGTAATGTGCGCCGGGTGCCCCCATAGGGGATTGTTTTATACCTTGGCCCAGGCAAAGTGTACAGTGCTGGGAGACATTGGCTGCTACACCTTGGGGGCCATGCCGCCTCTCTCAGCTATGGACATGACCCTGTGCATGGGGGCATCCATCAGTGGCCTGCACGGCTTTAACAAGGCGCTGGGCAAAGAGAGCCAGGGCCGCGCGGTGGCCGTGATTGGCGACTCCACCTTTGTGCACTCGGGCATGACGGGCCTGGCTAACGCGGCCTATAACCAGTCGGGCTCCACGGTGATTATTCTGGACAACTCCATCACTGGCATGACTGGCCACCAGCAGAACCCCACCACCGGCTTTAACCTGAGGGGAGACCCGGCGGGAAAGATCGACCTGGAGGCCCTGTGCCGGGCCATGGGCATTAACCGGGTGCGAGTAGTGGATCCTTACAACCTGGCCGCCTGTAAGACGGCAGTGGAAGAGGAGCTGGCCGCGCCGGAGCTCTCAGTAATCATCTCCCGGCGGCCCTGCGCCCTGTTGAAACATGTAAAGCGCCAGCCCGCCCTCTTTGTAAACCCGGAAACGTGCAAGGGCTGTAAGGCCTGCATGAAGATCGGCTGTCCGGCCATCTCCATTCGGAAAGGGAAAGCGGATGGCAGGGCCGTTGCCGTTGTGGACGCCACCCAGTGCGTGGGCTGCGGGGTCTGCGGACAGCTGTGTAAGTTCGACGCGTTGAAGGAGGGCCAATGATGGAAACGAAAAATATCATGATTGTCGGCGTAGGGGGCCAGGGGTCTTTGCTGGCCAGTAAGCTTTTGGGCCATCTGCTGCTGGAACAGGGCTATGACGTAAAGGTTTCCGAAGTCCACGGCATGAGCCAGCGGGGGGGCAGTGTAGTCACCTTTGTGCGGTACGGGGATCGAGTGGCCTCGCCGGTCATTGACAAGGGCCAAGCGGACGCCATTGTCTCCTTTGAGCTGTTGGAGGCCGCCCGCTGGCTGGAATACCTAAAGCCGGCCGGCCGAGTGGTTACCAATACCCAGCAAATTGACCCCATGCCGGTGATTACCGGCACTGCTGTGTACCCAGAGAACCTGGTGGATAAAATGACATCCGCTGGAGCCCAGGTGGACGCTATTGATTGCCTCTCTTTGGCCGAGGAGGCAGGCAGCGCCAAGGCCGTAAACCTGGTGCTGCTGGGGCGGCTTAGCCACTATTTTGACTTCCCAGAAAGCGCTTGGCAGGAGGCCATTGGGGCCTGTGTGCCGGTGAAGTTTCTGGATCTCAACCGCAAGGCTTTTGCCCTAGGGCAGGGGGCAAACCGCCTATGAAGATTATATTGTATTGTGTGCGTTGACCGCCTTTGGGTCCTTACGCTAGCTCTAACAGTGCTTTTTGTCATTTTGAAGTTCATGAGCGCCCTAAGCCCTACCGCCGTTTTCCACTCCGGCGGGTACAGTTTCATGGGACTTTTCGGCTTTGGCCCCCACTCTTTGGGCGTGGCCCGGGCGCTGAAGTTTTTGGAGGAAAGGTAGGAAAAGACAGATGGATATGGACTTTCTAAAATTAGTCCAGAACCGTTTTTCCGTGCGCGGCTTCGAGGACCGGCCGGTGGAACCGGAAAAGCTGGACATTATTCTGCGGGCTGGACAAACAGCCCCCACGGCCTGTAATTTGCAGCCCCAGCGGGTGCTGGTGATTCAGTCGCCGGAGGCTTTGGAAAAATACCGCCGGTGCACCCACTGCCACTTTAACGCCCCCTTGGCCATTCTCACCTGCTGCGACACCGGCGAATGCTGGAAGCGCGGATATGATGGTAAGCCCAGCGGGGACATTGACGCTGCCATTGTGACGACGCATATGATGCTGGCAGCGGCCAGCCTGGGGGTGGGCTCCACTTGGGTGATGCATTTTATCCCCGAGGCGGTGCGGGAGGAGTTCCAACTGCCGGAGGATTGGGAGCCCGTCAGCCTGCTGGCCATGGGCTACCCGGCCCCGGACGCCGCCCCAAATCCCCGCCATAGAGATAAAAAGCCCCTGGAGGAGACGGTGTTCTACAACCATTTTTAAACGCCGCGCAAAAGCGTTTTGCCCCATGGAACGCGGGTGGAAGAATACTTATTTGCGATTGTGTTTTGCTGGCATACGCCAGAAATTCTATATAACCGAAAGGACTGAACCCTATGGAAAGGTATTACCAGCCCGAGATGGAGTGCGCCTCCCGGGAACAAATCAAGGCCATACAGGACCAGCGCCTGGTAGAACAGGTGCGCCATGTGTGGGACAATGTGCCCTATTACCGCAAAAAGATGGAGGAGAAGGGCCTGACTCCTGCTGACGTGAAGTCCTCGGACGACCTCTATAAGCTGCCGTTTATTGCTAAAGCGGACCTGCGGGAGGCCTATCCATACGGCCTATTGGGCGTACCCTTGAAGGACTGCGTACGCATTCAGTCCACCAGCGGCACCACGGGTAAGCGGGTGGTAGCCTTTTACACCCAGGCGGATATTGACCTATGGGAGGACTGCTGCGCCCGGGCTATCATGGCGGCGGGTGGTACCAATGAAGATGTGTGCCAGGTCTCTTATGGCTACGGCTTATTCACCGGTGGCCCAGGCCTGAACGGAGGCAGCCACAAGGTGGGCTGTCTGACCATTCCCACCTCCTCTGGCAACACAGAGCGGCAAATTATGTTTATTCAGGATCTATCGGCCACCATTCTCTGCTGTACCCCCTCCTACGCGGCCTATATTGGCGAGACGATGAAGGAAATGGGCCTAGGACCTGACGACATTCCGCTAAAGGCCGGCATCTTTGGCGCTGAGGCCTGGAGCCAGGAGATGCGCCGGGATATTGAGCAGACCCTGGGTATTAAGGCCTATGATATTTACGGCCTCACTGAGCTTTCGGGTCCAGGGGTCTCCTTTGAGTGCAGTGCTCAGACTGGTATGCATATCAACGAGGACCACTTTATCGCCGAGATCATTGACCCCGAGACCGGCGAGGTGCTGCCAGAGGGCAGCCAGGGCGAGCTGGTATTTACCTCCATCACCAAAAAGGCGTTCCCGCTGCTGCGTTACCGTACCCGAGATATTTGCACGCTTACCCGAGAGCCCTGCCCCTGTGGGCGTACTCATGTAAAGATGACCAAGCCCCAGGGCCGTACGGACGATATGCTGATTATCCGGGGCGTGAATGTGTTCCCGTCTCAGATCGAGACCGTGCTGTTGAATCACGGCTATCCGGCCAACTACCAGATTGTGGTGGACCGGGTAAAGAATACAGATACCCTGGATGTGCAGGTGGAGATGACCCCCGAGATGTTCACAGACAACCTGGGCGACGTCGCCGCCCGCCAGAAGGAGCTGGTGGAAGGTCTGCGCTCTATGCTGGGCCTCACTGCCCGGGTAACCCTGGTGGCGCCCAAATCAATTGTCCGCAGCGAGGGTAAGGCCGTACGCGTCATTGACAAGCGGAAGATATGAAAGGAATAGGAGCGTACATATGACTAAAATCGGCATTTTCAGCTCTGTGCACGGCGGGAAAGAGCTGCTGGAGGCCTGCAAATGGGACGACCAAAAAGCCATCGCGGCCTTTGACCGTTTCCAGCCGGACGTGGTCTGCGGGGAAGTGCGGCCGGAGGATTTGGTGGGAGGCGAGAAAAAATATCCCAGCGAGTACGAGCGATACATCTTTGATTACTGCAAGAGCCGGGGCGTTCCCTTTGTCCCCTGTGATTATTGGACGGAGGAGGACTACCAGCTTTCCCAGAAGGAGGGGGATATTCTGGAGGCCAAGCTGCCCGAGGGTTCGGAAGGGGCAAAGCAGTGGGAGGCCATGATGAATCAGTTCATGGAAGCAGGCCTTAGGGCGGAAATCCCTTTCAACTCAGTGGAATTTAACGACATCGCCCGGTACAAGCACGAGATGCAGGGCGCCATGAGTCCCGAGACCCACCGGCAGATTTGGATAGAGCGCAACTGCCGCATTACGGAAAACATTCGGAAGGTCATGGCTGAAAAATCCGGCAAGAAGATTTTGGTCATTTTTGGCGCGGAGCATAGCTATTGGTTTGCGGACGAATTTTCGAAAGATAAAACAATCAACTTAGTTTTCCCTTTATAAGGAGGGCACCCCTATGACAGTCAACCAAATTTCCGTATTTCTGGAGAATAAGCCCGGTACCCTGACCGCTATGACTGGTCTGTTGGCGGAAAACCATATCGACATGCGGGCCCTAAGTCTGGCCGAAACCAATGATTTTGGCATTGTCCGGCTGATTGTGGACGATGTATACAAGGCCACTACTGTCTTGAAAGACGGAGGCTTTATCCACCAGCTAACCCCTGTGCTGGCGGTAATGATTCCCGATGAGCCCGGCGGGCTGCACAAGGTGCTGGAGGTGCTGACCCAGGCCCAGGTGAACGTAGAGTATATGTACGCATTTTTGGGCGGCGGCGATGTGGACCACGCCTATATGATTTTTCGGGTGCAGGACCCCAAGGCGGCGGGCGCGGCCCTGGCGGCAAAAGGTATCCGTCTGGTAAATCAGGAGAGCATCGTGCAGCTATAAAATATAAGAACCTATATTCATAGGCGTTGAACGCTGCTTATGAATACAGGTTCTAAGAAAAAGCCCCAGCAGGATGAAATTCTGCTGGGGCTTTTTACTATCTTTTAGAAACCGAACAGGCTGATCAGACGATCCCAGAAACTTTCCTTCTCTTCTGTGCTGGCAGAGGTCTCTTCAGCTTCCGGTTTGTTTTGAGAATCCTCTGGCCGGGTGGTTTTCATAATAAACTTGGTAGTTACTTCCGTACCTTCGGCCGCACCGGAGAAGCTGCCATATTCTTTCAGCTGTTCCCTCATCATGTTTGTGACGTCCTTAAGATCTTTAAGCTGATCTGGATCCAATCCTTCAGTAAGCGTAGAGAGGCCCTCTTCGTCAAATTGCCGCAGACCATTTTCCAACTGTCCAGCTCCGTCGCTCACCTGGCTAACGCCGCTTTCCAGCTCTAGGGTTCCTGCTACCAGGGCCTTGATGCCATCGGTTAGCTGTACGCTGCCCCCAGAGAGTTCTTCTAAGCCTGAGGAGAGCTGGGCTGCGCCGTTGGCCAGGGCAGTGTTGCCGCTCTGAAGCTGCTCCGCGCCTGCACTCAGGCGGTTGGCGCCTGCCGCCAGGTTTTCTACACCGCTGGTTAACCCTGGCAGTTGTTGGCCCATTTGGCCTAGACCGGTGTCCAGCTGACTAGCACCATGATGGGCAGAGGCCACTCCTTGCGTATACTGTGTAATTCCCTGATTTAAAGATTCCAGACCCTGCTGTAAGGACACACTGGCCTGCCCGGTCTGTTGAATTCCACTGTTGATGGGGGCATAGCCTTGGTTCAGCTGGTTCAGTCCCGCGGTCAGCTCCACGGCTGCCTGGTAGGTACCACTGTAGGCAGCCAAGAGCTGTGTCTGCTGTTCTGCCGGAAGAGAGGTTAACAACTGACCGTAGGCTTCAGGGGTGAGGAGCTGCTGCACAGCGGCATTCCCCTGGGCTGTCACGGTGTCCAAAGACCCGGCAAATGTGGCAGACCCTGTGGTTAATTGGCCTTGGGCCTCTACTAGAGCGGTAGCGCCCTCTAAGGCCTGCTTGCTTCCTTGGGTAAGAGATACGCTGTTTTCGTTTAATGTGTTTAGTCCCACACTCAGACTCTCACTGCCGGCCTTTAGTTGCTGATATCCTCCAGCCAGAGCGCCGGCTCCATCCTTCAAGATGTCCAGCCCGGCGGAAAGCTGGTCCGCACCTGTTTTCAGGGCACCGGCCCCGTCTTTAGCGGAAGCGGTGCCTGCGTGTAGGGCACTGGCTCCCTCCCGCAGGGCCTGCACGCCCTGGTTCAGTTGAACGGCTCCATCATCCAGCTGTCCGGCGCCCACTTTCAGCTGTCCAACACCATTACCAAGCTGTAGGGTACCGTCTGTTAGGCGAACAGCTCCATCAATAAGCTCTGCCATAGCATTGTCCAGCCGGTCCAGGTTTTCGGGCAGGTCTTCTAATTCCTCTAGGTCCAGGGTTTCCTGGTCCAGCTCCGCCGGATCGGTGGCGCAGGCAATCAGCACGGTGGGAGCCGAGAGATTTTCTACATCGGCTTCGACAACCACCTGATCCAGTAAATAATCTTCTAGCCCCGCCGCTTTTTGGGGGATCAGCCCCTCCAGACTGTCTCTTACCCCGGGCAGACAGACAAAGCCCGCAACCTGGTTACTGCTAAGACTTTCAATCTTCCCGTGTTCGGCGGTAAGATTTTTACAGCTGCTGTCCAGAATGGCCGCCACCACGGTGACAAAGGGGGTGCAGACTGTACGAGACTCGCCGTTTACCTGGGTGGTAGTGGTCTCATGGTTGGCTAGGTCTATGGTGATCTTCAGTCGGCCGCTTTTCCCCAACAACTGTTCCAAGGGTGCGGTTTGACCATTCAAGCTATAGGTAATATCCGCGCTGACCGGAACAGTCCGGTCTGAATCCCCTTTATAATAGGCCTCGCTTTCTTCCACATTCCAAGTAATTGACTCGCCGTTTTGGGTAAACCCCCCCTGGCCCTGGGTGCACTGAATATTGGTCAGTTCGCTTTCATCCGCCGCACCTTTTAAACCGTTTTCTCGATGGAGGTGTACGCTGACGCTCTGGCTTTCCATAGAACCGTCAGGACTAAGGACCGTATAAATGGTTTCGCTTTTTTCCAAAGCCTCCTGGGCAAAAGCGGGTATTCCCAAAGAGAGGGACAAAGCGCCGCAAAGGGCCAGACTGGTGATCTGCTGAACTTGTTTTTTCATTATGGATTACACTCCTTTAAGTAATGTAGGGTGGATATAGAACGCTTATTAAATTTGTCTTAGGGGCTGTTCGGTTCCATCCGCCGAGTCATCTACGGTTGTGGATGGAATACCACTTAAATCCTCATAGGTGTTTCTTTTTGCTTTCTGATTATTCTTCACCCAATGCAGTGTGGTGTGGCGAATGACGGGTTCTAGCAGCATTAAGAGACAAGGCAGCACAAGAATAATCACAACCATGCTAATCAGCGCGCCCCGGGAGATCAGTAGGCAGATACTTTTCAGCAACTCCATTTTGCTAATGGTGGCCACGCCGACTGTGGCGGCAAAAAAGGTGAGACCGCTGGAAAGAATACTCTGGCTGCAATACTGGCAACAGAGCTGGGCGGCCTCTTTGGGGCTGTGGCCCGCTGCCCGTTCCTCCCGGAAGCGGGAGGTCATCAGAATTGCGTAATCCACCGTAGCGCCCAGCTGAATGGTCCCAATAACGATGCTGGCGATAAAGGGCAGGGTACTGCCGGTAAAGTAAGGGATCCCCATATTGATAAAGATGGCGCTTTCTATGGCGACTACCAGCAAAACAGGTACCGAGAGGCTCTTAAAGCTCAAGGCGATAATCACGAACACCGCCAGAATAGAGGCCACGCTTACATTGGCAAAATCAGTGTCTGCAATGGCAATTAGGTCATCGGTCATAGCTCCTTCTCCAGTAATGACCCCCTCGGGATCCGCTTGCTTGACCAGACGGGTCATTTCAGCCACCTGCGTTCCAAGTTCCGTGGTACCGCTTTTATAGGCGCTGTTTGCCAGTATCAGCTTACGCCCGCCAGACTGGGCCAGCTGGCTGATGTCCTCTGGTAAAAAGTCTGAGGACACACCTGGACCCAGCAGTTGGTCCACAGAGATCACCTGGGTGACGCCCTCCACATGAGCCAGCTCTTCACACAGCTGGCTCACTTCACCTCCGGTTAGCGCATCGTCTACTAGAATAAAATGGGAGGTGGTCATGCCAAAATCTTCTTTTAGCTTGTTGGTGCCCACAATGCCGGTCAGGTTCTGGGGAAGGCTGTCAAAGAGGGTGTAATACACCTCTACCTTACTTTGGGCCAGGATGAAGGGAACCATTAGTACCAAGAAAACAGCCAGCACCGGCCCGGGATGTTTAGAAATAAAATGGCTTGCGCCCTTTAGCTGGGGAATCAGAACTCGGTGACGGTGGCGGTCCATAGCCTTTTCAAAGGTGAGCATCAGAGAGGGTAGTACAGTAATCGTACAGACTACGCCCAGGGCCACACCCTTGGCCATTACAATACCAATGTCCCGGCCCAGGGTCAGGCGCATGGTACATAAGGCCAAAAAACCGGCAATGGTAGTCAGGCTGGATGCGGTAATAGAGGTGAAGGTATTGGTAATGGCCCGGGCCATGGCCTCCATTTTATCGCTGGTACGGGATTTTTCTTCCTCATATCGGTGAAGCAAGAAAATGGAGAAATCCATGGTTACTCCCAGCTGCAAAACTGTAGCTAGAGCCTGGGTGATGTAACTGATCTGCCCCAAGAATACGTTGGAACCAAAGTTATAAAGAATGGGGAAGATCAGCCCCAACATAAACAGTAGGGGTACCAGAGTACTCTCCATGGCTAGAAACAGTACCAGCAGGCTGGCCCCTACGGCACAGAGAATATATAAAGGCATTTCCTTATCTACCAGAGCCTTTGTATCCTGCAAAATAACACTGATACCGCCCATAAAGCACTGTTCTCGTAAAAGAGGCTTCAGTTGAGCAATAGCCCCCATAGTGCTCTGGCTGGCGGCGGGCTCGGAGAACCGGACCATCATCATGGTAGAGTTCTCTTCGCCATACATGGCTTTTCGAATGACGTCAGGCAGCATCTCCGGGGGAACGTTGGGATCCAGCACATCACTAAGCCAAAACACCTGCTCTACGCCAGGAACCTGCTCCATCTGCGCTTTCATTTCCAGCAATTGACCAGTGGGAAGGCCCTCTACAGTAACCAGGGCAGTGGAGGCCAGGTTGAAGTCATCTTCTAGAGCAACTTCGCCGATCATCGAGTCCAGCTCCGGGGGCAGATAGGTGAGAATGTCGTAATTGATACGGGTGGCGACCATGCCGAAAAGGGAAGGGATGAGTAGCAGCACAGCCAAAAACAGGACCAGCTTGTGGTGGCAGACAATTCCGCGCGCTAATCGTTCCATTGTGTGATCACGTTCCTTTCTTGCAAAGGCAGGAGCTCCAGGACATCTGCCTTTATGAGATTAATTAATGACTACAAGTCATTTTATGCCCTTATTATATCAGTGAAAAAAGGAAGTGTCAATATAAAAATGACTAAAAGTCAAAAATTTAAATTGTTTGGATAGATGCCCTGAAATTCATGGGTGATTTTACAATATTTAGATATTTTGTGGCATGGTGCTGCCTAAAACAAACCATGATTGGCAAGCGGGTTTTACATAATATTTACATCTTCATGAATACTTGATGCAGGGCTCTGTTGTATGCTACAATAAAAGGAATAAACAGGAGGCCTAGTATGAAGATTCAGAATAGTGGAAAACGCGCCATAGCTCTAGTACTGTGCGCTGGGCTAGCTATCTCTTTGGCGGCGTGCCAGGAGAACCCGGAAGGTAGTATTGTCGCCCACAAGGACATGGATAAGCTTATCAGCCAGGCCGCCGCCTCGGACCCGGACAAGGTCCAGGCGGGGAAGATCGTTCAAGACGTGTCCAAAAACAACGAGAGCTATCAGGTCAACCTGGACAGCGAGAACCTGGGAATTAAGGCGCAGGTAGACGCCCAGGTAGAGGTGCCCCAGGTGGAAAAGCTGAGCATCTACCGGGTTCAGCAGAAGAAGCTGGACCAGAGCTTTATCGACAAGGTGCGCAAAGAGCTGCTGGGCGACCAGCCTTTGTACGACGGCCGGGCCCTGCGGGTGTCCACCCAGGCGGATATCGAGAGGGAAATCACGAACCTGCGCCGGGAAATGGAAGAAGAAGTGGCCTATAACCGGCAGGCCATGGCGGAAAACGGTAGCACCCAGGAGGAGATTGAGGAATCGGTCCGGCAGACCCGGGAAAATTATCAGGGCATGATTAACGAGCTACAGGAACAATATGAAGCTGCGGACAAGGCTTTCGCTAATTTCCGGCGGGGTAATTCTACTAGCCACGCTGTTTAGCGGGGGCCTAATTTTTCGAATGTACTTTCAAAGCGGTATGGACCAGGTCGCCCTGGGCGCGGCCCAAAAGGCCCAGGAGGTCTTTCGGGGCTTTGAGGCCTACAGTGAGAATGTCAGGGGCTTCGACGCCAACATTGCCAGGTATTACCTAAAATCTCAAAATGATGATTTCAGCATTCTGCTGGAGGGCGGCAGGACGGTCTACAACCAGACCATCCTAGACCCGGCCCAGATCCCCCTGGGGGAGGAGGTGCAGACGCCCCTGGGGATAGCGGGCTCTCGCTACTTTTACGGGGGCCGGCGGCTGCTGGTATTCTCTCAAAACCACGAAAGTGGCCTGACTCTGCTGCACATCTGCGACATTACGGACGCCTACCTGGACCTGTACGCTATGGCAGGCCGTATGGCACTGATCTCCCTAGTTACGGTGGCAGGGGCCATTTTGCTCTTGTGGATGATGCTGCGCCGTTCTCTGCGGCCTCTGGGGCAGCTCTCCCAGGGGGCCAGGTCTATTGCGGCTGGGGCGTACGGGATGCGGGTAGTAGAGGGGCGCAACGATGAAATCGGCCAGTTAGGGCAGGACTTTAATAAAATGGCCCAGGCGGTGGAAGAACACATTGCCCAGGTGGAGGAGAGCGAAGAGAAAAAGACGCTTTTTATGGGCAGCCTGACCCACGAGCTGAAAACCCCGCTGACGGCCATTTCCGGCTATGCCCAGACGCTGCGGCGGGTAAAGCTGAATGAGGAGGACCGGGACATGGTCCTGGACTATATTTACCGAGAGAGCCAGCGGCTGGACCGGCTTTCTAAAAAGATGCTGCGCCTACTGGAGCTGGATTTGGACACAGAGCTATACCTAGAGCCGGTAGAGTTCCAGGAGCTTCTAGGCGAGGCCCGCCGGGCTTGCCTGCCACAGGCTGAAAGCAAGGGGGTAGAACTGGTTATGGAAGCCTGTCCTGGAGAAATGGAGGGCGACCGGGATCTAATGACCGATGCAGTGATTAACCTGGTAGACAATGCTGTAAAGGCCAGTGCTCCGGGGAACCAGGTGCGGATGTATGCCCAGGATGGGACCATTGTGGTGGAGGACCAGGGCCGGGGGATTCCCCAAGAGGAGCTGGGGCGGCTGACCGAGCCCTTATATATGGTGGACAAGTCCCGCAGCCGGAAAAGCGGCGGGGCCGGGCTGGGTCTGGCGCTAACAGAGGCAATTCTGCGCCGGCATGGCATGTGTCTAGAAATAGAGAGCCAACCCGGGCAGGGAACAAGGGCTGTGATGAAACAGAAAGAGAAAAGGATATAGCACAAATTTACATTTTGATGATATTACTCCCGCTCAAAAAGCTAGGAAAAAGAGAGGAAGAGTGATATAATAGGGATATGGAATATATCGATTTGCGGAAAGTGGGAAAAGAAGGGCTCAAGCAGATACGCAGTCAGGTGGTACGGCTCAAGAAAA
>CAJTCU010000008.1 GCA_910574935.1 Oscillospiraceae bacterium | reverse complement strand
CCTGACTGCGTATCTGCTTGAGCCCTTCTTTTCCCACTTTCCGCAAATCGATATATTCCATATCCCTATTATATCACTCTTCCTCTCTTTTTCCTAGCTTTTTGAGCGGGAGTAATATCAACTGCTGGCGTCCTTTTTTGGTTCCCCGCTTCACGTTGCCCCGCTGCCGGATGTACTTGGCATAAAGCTGGCAGACCGTCATTTTCTTGCCTATGGTATCAATGCCATCGTCAAGGTCTTTCTGTATCTGCTTAACTTTCTCGGGGAGTGAAATATCAGCCCGCTTCCCGGCAGGGATTTTGTCAGTAGGAACCAGCTTCCATGAGTAAACAAACTTGGTTTCTCCAAAGGCGTCGGTATATTTGTAAGCATATCTTCCGTCTGCTCGCTGGCTCTCTCCAGACTTCAAAAGGCGGCCTTTGCTGTCGCGCCTTTTTTCATCTCGTTCTTTCTTCGTCATTCTCGTCATGCTCCTTTCATGACGGAAAGAGCCTTGATACGCCTATAAGATATTATAGCACGTTCAAGGCTCTTTTTCTATATTGCATCCAAAGTGTCGATGATTTTTTCAAACTGCTTCCGCTTGATTTGAATGCGGTTGCCGTTCATAATCAGCCAGCCAGCGGTGGGGTTTTCCTCGGCCAGCTTCCGCAGTTTGTTTTCACCGATGCGGAAATATTTAGACGCTTCCTCAATCGTCAGCGTGTATTTTTCCCAAATAGGCACATCTAAATTATTCATTATGAAGCCCCCTTTCTCTTGGCTAAAAATGATAATAAAGAAAAAAGGGCAGTAAAACGGACGGCTGCTGGCACAGCTCCACGGGACTTTCACCCCCGGCGTGGTTCTCACCCGGCCCTGCTCGTTGCCTGCGACGCTTTGAACGCTCGGACTACGACGACAAGGGAGTATCATTGTCCTGCCTGTACGTCGTAGCCCGCAAGCTGCCGCGCTTGCATTGCGGCAAGGTGTCGGTCGCTCCGCTTTCCCCGTAGGGGAAAGTATCCTGGCGCACCCGCCGTCCGGCTCGGTACAGATAGAATGTATCCGTCTGCCCTATGACGCGCCGCCATTATCCTGCGGGCGTATTTGTCAAAGTGCGGCCCTGCGGCCTCCGGGGTCAGATCAGCGCGGAAAGGGTAAGACGCTTCACTGGCCGGGGGCCGGTATCGTTAATTTTTAACGATAGCCTGGATAAGCCTGATTTCCAGACAGCGTTTCATGTACTCGTCAACGCACACATGGGGCTGTCCGTCCTCGTCATAGAGCGTCCGGGTACACAGCTTTCTCATGTAGCCGTCATAGTGCCGCAAGACACTTTCCACGGCTCCGGCGTCACCGGCGCTGGCCGCCTGGCTCAACGAAAGGGGCAAAAGTTCTTTGCCTCTGTGGATAGGCTCTTTCATCCGCGTCAACCTCCTTTCGGCATGAACGCCATCAATTTTTCTCGCAACTCTTTCAGGGTCTTTGTCCTGTGACGCTGGACGGCGTTGCGGGATAATCCCATAAGGCTGCCGATCTCGCCGTCCGCCATATCCAGGACACAGTGCAAAACCAAAATGCTCTGCTCCGTCTTTGGCAGGCTGGCAAAGGCTTCGGCCACAAGCTCGTTGTCGATATGTAGGTCATACCCGTGGGAACTAAAGATATAGCTGTCGCTGGGGTAGTGATCTACCGTGCAGAGCTTGTCCAACTCCACCTGCGATAAGTCGCTGAACATCGTTTCACGATCTCTCTGACGCCTCATGTTCCGCAGGTAAGCCCTGGCTTCATTCCGCAGTACCGTTTTACAGAAAGCGTCAAAACGGCATTGCTCGTAATAGTCGCAGGGGGGCGTTTCCATCTTCTCACCCCCTTTCCCTGGGGGATTTAGGTGGTACTCTCCCTTTCCGCTACTACCAATCCTGCGATACCGTCTGCTACCCGCTGAATGCCTCCTTTTTTGAAAAAAGTTGAATTTTATTTCGGCCCGCAGCCCAGACCGCAGGAAACGACAAAAAGCGCCCGGCTGGACGCAGACGTATACCAGCCGGGCGCAGAACGAAGCGATATGAAGTTTATTTACATGATATAGTTCACACTCATAGCCGAACCTATCCCACGGATGGGACAGGCTTTTTTTGATAAGGCGGCTTTTGTTAGATTGTGTCGGTTTGATATTCGCAGCATGGCGGCATCCTCCTATATGCCGCCGTAGCTTTTACGGTGTTAGGGTCGTCGTAAGTTTCTGATAGGGAAAAAGAAACGGCGGCTCTGAAAAATCAAAGCCGCCGTCTAAAAGCATATAATCTGCTCTAATGGCCCCTTTTCCTCTTGCGCGATCAAGCAACTCCTTTGACTGCGGCTTATTATGAACCATTTATGCGTTTTTCCTCTGATGCACGGAAAGGCCAATATATAACAGGAACCATCCAATACAATGAGCTAAGAGAATAAAAATATCTTTTACTGCTGCTGTCCCGCTGCCTGTTGATAAGTCCATAATACCCTCAAATGTTGCCTGCGAAGGGACAAGGTAGCAAACTGCGGAAAGAAGCGGCTGACTTATTCCCACAAGAAAACTCAAGATTGGTACAGCCATAAATAGCAGCATAACAATTTTGATATAAACCACGCCGACCATCAGCCCATTGGAAGCTCTGCCAATGAATAAGCCTATCAATGCTGCCACAAATGCGGAAAGCACAATAAGCACCAGCATGAGAGCCGCATTTTGCAGAGAAAGCCGGAAGCAGATACAAACCGTAATAATGGAGGATAAGCACCCGCAGATAAATCCAACAAAGAGCTTTTGCATGATATATTGGCTGCGGGTCATTGGCAAAATCTCGTTGATAAACGCAACGCCGTCCTCCTTTTCAGAAATCATGTTCATTGCGTTAAAGGTGCATCCCATAAACATAGCGACAATCAATGTAACAGCAATGAACATATCTTGAAATCCAGCCATCACATTGGGGCGCTCTAAAACGTGAACCTTTGTCTGTCCTGCGGCATTTCGCTGTTCGTATAGGTCAGGGAGCGTGTCAGCGGTTTGGCGAAATATATCCAACTCGTCGCCGGAAAGAATTGTTTTGATGCTGCTTCCATCAGCTTCCACACCGATTAGATTGGTAGACGGCTCTTTGATTGCGTCCGTCAGTTCTTCCATCGTCGGATAAGCTGTCACCGGGCCATAGCGTTCCAGCCATGTAACGGTTTGTGTCGGCAAATCGCCTTTCAGAACCCCAAAATGCAACTCGCCCAACGTAGAAAAGTCGATTGCACCGACAAAGTTCAAAGCTACCGCAACGACAATAGGTAAAAGAAAGGTCATCAGGCAAAACTTGTCATGCAACACGCTTTTCAGTTGGTAGCGTAAACCTTTCATATTCAGCCCTCCTTTCCCATTTCTCTGCGGAACACACGCTGTACGCCTGCGAATAATACCACGATTGCAGCCAGACACCCCAAATAATAGGCAAGGCTATTCGAGGGATTTCCAAAGTAAGCGTTTTTCAGGCCCATATAAAAATGATAAAATGGATGAAAGTAAATCCAATCTAACTTTACCGCCGTATTTGCAGCCAAAAACACAGGGGTTGCAACAAAAATGGCAATCAGAAGATAGGCCAATGTAAACTGCCGGAAGTCTTTTAGAAGCAGGGCGCAAATCAGGCCGGTCAAGGCCATAATCAAGGACAGAAGTGCCGTTTGAAGCAACACCGCAGGCAATATAGAGGCGGTATCTAAAACTCCAACATTCAGCACGGTAAGCAGTATTGCAAAGACCAGATCGGACAGCAGAAAGATTGCCAGTTTGGACAGGATAAACAGATTTTTTTGCAACGGCAAAATGGCATGAACACGGATAACGCCCATACTTTTTTCCTTGAACAGCACAGCGGCAATCCCTAAAAACCCGACAGCGGCAATTTCAAAAAACAGCAGTTCACAGGTGATCTCTTTCCTTGCCTTTTGCTCCGGCGTATTGGAGCCAATCACCTCGGCGCTGTAATGCCCTGACGGTTGCAGGAGAGAAAGCGCGTAGTCGGCCCGGTGACGGTCAGCATTTTCTGTTCCCTCATAGAATACAAGCTGTGGCTCTCCGACGCTGGCATCAATGCCGACACCATTGGTATCATCAAGCAAAACTGCGTCAAGTGCCTCTTTTGAAGAAACTTGCTGAACCAGCGTGGAAACCGTTTTCTGTGTTCCTGTCGGGTCATACAGGTACACGTTGTATAGACTGGCATCCATGAATTTGATATATCCAAAGTTCACATACAGAGTGTAAAGAACCAAAAAGCCCAACGACATGAGGAAGAATTTCCCGGAAACCATTATCCGGCAATCCTTTTTGAACAGGGAACAAAAACTTTTCCACATCAAGACAGCCCCCTTCCCGTGTACTGGATAAACATATCCTCCAATGTCGGTTCCTGGGAATGGATACTGATGATCTCGTCATGCGCAAAAGGAATACCTGCTTCTAATTCCGGGGCCTCAATCGTCTTTTCTTCCCGCTTCCCCTGATACAAATAGTCGATTACAACGCGGTGATTGCTGTTACGCTCTTTCAAATTTTTTGGAGTGTCCAACGCCTTGATTTCGCCGTCCGCGATAAATGCCACCCGATCACAGAGTAGGTCGGCATCCAGCATATTGTGGGTCGTCAGAAATACCGTTGTGCCTTTTTTACGTTCTTCCTCAATGATCTTGCGGAACAGGACAGCGCCGGAGGGGTCAAGCCCGCTGGTCGGTTCGTCCAGAAACAGCAACTTGGGATTGCTGATTAGCGCCCGCGCCATGCTTGCCCTTTGCCGCATACCCTTTGAGTAGGACGAAACCGGCTTTCTCAAGAAGTCTGGCTTAAATTCCAATTCCTCCAAAACTTCCTCAATACTGCGTATTTGCTCTTTCGGATAGAACGAAGAAAAATATTTAAGATTGTCAACGGCGCTCAAATTGGCATACAGATAGGGAAACTCAAATAAGACGCCGATCTTTTGAAAAAACTCCTGCGTGTGTGCCGCAGAAATATCCTGCCCGAACAGCGACACCTTGCCGCCGTGTCCTTTCAAAATCCCGGTCAGTATTTTTTGGGTCGTTGATTTCCCGGAGCCATTTGGCCCCAGGAAGCCAAAGATTTCCCCATCTTCTACAGTGAAGTCCAGGCCGTGCAGCGCCTGTTTGTCTTTGCCGTAGGAGAACGTCAAATCCTTTACTTCAATCATTCATCATCACCCCATTTCCCGTGCTGCTCCTTTTTCTTTTCCTGCTCCCGCTTGCTCCACCACTTCATAACCTTAATCTTGAACGGGATAGAGATTGCCAGCACCGCCACGATTACCAGCCACCAGTACCATTCCAAACCTAAAAACGTCATAAAAATCACCTCCTTTGTCTGTGAGGACTGACCGTCCTCTTGTTGAGGTAAACTTATGAAAATGCGGTGAAGTCGGTGTGAGGCTGGTGTGAAATTGGCGTGAAATCTTCAAAATAAAACAGCTCTGCCTTTGAGTAAAGGCAGAGCCATTTCATAGAAAACACGGTTTAACTGACGGATGGAATAGAAAAATAAAACTCCACGCCATCGGAACAGTTTTTTACGCCGAAGTCCAGTTCCTGCATGGACAGAACTTGTGCGACGATGGCAAGCCCCAGCCCGGAACCGCTGTATTTGGAATTGCTGTCCCGGTAGAATTTCGTCCAGATTTTTGACAAGTTCTCCTGTGGAATTGTGGGGCCTTGATTGTAGATGGAAAATTGCAAAACACCCGGCTGTTCCAGCAGGGATAATTTCAAAGTACCTCCCGGCTGGACATTTTTCTTTGCATTGACGATCAAGTTGTCTAAAACCTGCTCCATACGGGTCTTATCCGTATGGACATAAACCTTGTGTTCGGGAAGCTCATAGTGCAACTCAAAGTTAGCGTCTGGCACGTCGATTAACAGCCGCCCGGCAACAGTTTCAAGAAATTCCACAAAATCAAATCGTTCCGGGACAAGCTGGGTAGCGCCGGTTTCCAACGCGGATAAATCTAATAGCGTTGTGATTAGCCCGCTCATTCGTTCCGTTTCGGTGATGATGATTTCCGAATACTTCTGTTTTTTGGCCTCGTCGGTTTCGTCCTGCAAGCCCTCGGCGTAGGCGCGGATCACGCCCAGCGGAGTTTTCATTTCATGGGAAAGCTGGTCTACCAACTCTTTGCGCTCGGCCAGCAGCCGCCGCTCCTGCTCCACATTTTTTTCAAGCCGTGTATTTGCCGCTTCCAGTCTGGCAAGGGCCTGTTGAAGATTATCAGCCATCGTATTGAGGCTTACAGTTAGTTCTCCGAATTCATCATTAGTCGTAATGGCGCATGGAGCGGAAAAGTCCAGTTTTGCCATCTTCCGGGCCGTTTGATTGAGTTTTGAAATGGGTTTTGAAATAAAGTGCCCCATTAAAAAATCGACAACAAGGACAAGGGCAATGACAAAGGCGAACCAAAGGGCAAGTGAAATATCAGGATCAATTTCCAACTTGGTCGAAAGGATGTATGAAAGGATAAGCAGAATACCAGCTAACTTAGAAACCATCAATATCTTTTTACGGACGGTGCGGAACGTAAAATTATCCTTTATTTTCATACTGTTACCTCGAATTTATAGCCGGAGCGAATAAGAGTGACAATGTGTTTTCCCTCGTCGCCTAATTTCTGCCGCAGGGTTTTGATATGCGTGTCTACCGTCCGGGTAGTTCCCTCAAAGTCATAGCCCCAAATCCTGTTCAGCAGTTGGTCACGGGTGAAAATCTGTCCGGGATTTACCATGAAGAAATACAACAGTTCGTATTCCTTATGGGTGAGCGTGATTTCCTGCCCGTCTATAAATACTTTGTGAGAGGACGGCACTACTGTTATTTTCCCGAAGCTCAATGCGTCCAACGGAACGGAGGAAGAACGGCGGAGCAGTGCGTTTGCCTTTGCAAGCAGCACCTTGGGGCTGAAAGGTTTTGTCATGTAGTCATCGGCCCCATACTCATAGCCTTTTAGTTTATCGTCCTCGCCGCCCTTGGCGGTCAGCATGATAATGGGCATATTACTCATTTCCCGCGCCATTTTACAGACAGAAAAACCGTCCAGATGGGGCATCATCACGTCCAGTATCATCAAATCCATCGGATTATTTTTCAATACCATTAAAGCGTCCACGCCATCGTCAGCGGTAAAACAGGTATGCCCGCCCCGCTGCATATATGCGGCAATGATGTCCTGCATATTCTTTTCATCTTCAACAATCAAAATATTCGCCACAGAAAATCACTCCTTTCCATCGTTAGTGCTTTTATAGCGTCTGTCAACTGGCTTTTCCGCGTCCTTTGGCACAAGCCAGATCGTCGCTATCTTCACAGCGCCGGGAATACGGCCACCAGCGCAATAATAATTCACCCGGCGCGGGGTCACGCCCCATTTCTCGCCAGCTTCTTTCAACGTCATATATTCCATTTCGCACCTCCAACGGATATATTATAATTCCTTTGCCCGAACAATACAAGGCATAAGTTGTGAATTATAAAATGCAGTTAAAACGCATATGCCATCATTCCCAACCCATACTATGAACTATAAAATGTAAGTGTTGGAGGTGAAGCGTATGGCGAAAGTCAAAGACTGCCCCGGTTTTGAAACCTTTGGAAAAGATGTTCAGACGGCGCGTGAGGCGGTGGGCCTGTCCCGCAGGGCGTTGGCCGAACAGGTAAATATAGACCCGCGCTATCTTGCGAACATAGAACTTGTCGGGGATATACCGAGTATGCCCGTAGTGATACAGCTAATCAAAATTTGCAGGCTACCCTTTGAACGGTATTTCAATCCTGAACTTGTCAAAGAAAGCAGCAATGACCGGCAGCGCATAACCCATAAATTACAGCTCTGCCCTGAAAAGTATCTGCCCATCGTTGAGGCTACCATTGACGGAGCAATCAAACTGGAAGAATAGGGGGCGCTTTGTGAGAGCGAAGCGCCCCCTAGTTTTTGCGCTCTTTTCCCGAAAATGCCTGCCTTTGGTGGGCATTTTTGCTTCTCCCAGGTGTCTTGTTAGTACGGAGGACGGGGGAAGCGGAACGGGGGGAGGGGTAACGTAGCAAGCATATGGGTGTTAAGCACATTCCATGCTGCATCAAATACTTCTTGGCTGATGTCAAATCTTGTAGAGCATAAATGCTCTGCCATTTTTTGTGTCATACTTTCTGCACCATATGAAAGCCGAAAGCTTATAGATCCTCTGACGTTCCACACCGACCGAGGTACGAACTATAAGAGCGAAAGTATTTTGTGTTTATCTAAAATCTTTGGGAGTTACGCAGTCGTTTTCAAGAGTCCGCGTTCTATATGATAACTCCATGATGGAGTCGTTCTTCTCCAACCTAAAGCGGGAAGAACTGTATCGATCAAAATACCGCTCTGAAAATGAATTCAGGGCGGCGGTGGATAAGTATATGACTTTTTACAATGAGGAGCGGCCCCACGCCACGAATCAATACAAGACGCCTGCACAGAAGGAGGCTGATTTTCTTAGTAATCATGCCGGCCTAGCAAGGACTTCAAATTAGACATGGGAGTTCGAATGTTAGGTTATTGAATTTTTTGAGTAGCCGTTTTAAGATTTTCCAATGCTTGTGTCCAAGTTAACCGGATAACGCGCGTGCCCGAAGTCTTACGAGGAGCCTAGGAAAATGGAAATCACCTATTTGCTGTCCAAACCACAGGGGGGCAGATTGCAATAGGTGATTCAGCCTATCAACTCTCATGTAAACCTCAGGTTGATATTTCACACCCACCTTCAACCATCTATATATTGTTAAAAGGTTCCGATTCCCCTATAATATTCTGGAAGGGTAAACCTGCCCTACCCCAGCAAAATGGTAAGGAGAGTTGATATGTTCGATAACGTAAAAGCTGGCCAGAAAATTGCAGATTTAAGAAAAAGCATGGGCCTGACCCAGGATGAACTTGCCAGCCGGCTGAATATCAGCCCACAGGCAGTCAGCAAATGGGAGAACGGCCGCGCCATGCCGGAGCTGTCTCTGCTGGTGGAATTGGCGGAGATTCTCGGCAGTACCATTGACGCCATTCTTTTCCCAGACAACGCTTGTCCCGTGGCAAACGCGAACTTTGAGCATATCCTGTTACCTTACGCCCCCATCGCGGACTTCTCCGGCAGGACATGGCCCCGGAGCATGGCCTACCCTGCTATGCTCCAAGCGGTCAAGCTGTTTATGGGCCTTGAGGAGCATAGAGACCCCATGGGGCGGCAGATAAACGATGACACGGAATATGTTCTCCAGTCAGCGTTTACCTCTATCTGCTTTGGGTATTCCTGGGGCGCGGATGACGCGCTGGACACCGGCCTTTCTATATACGGCCTGACCGGTAAGCTCTGCCGGGGAACAGACTGCACGGAGGAGGATTTCATCCGTTTGGCAGTGGAAAACATCCTAAGCGGGTACCCTGTCATCCTCCTCCCTCGGGAATACTCGGATATGATACTTGCGACCGGATTCTCCCATCAGGGGAAGGTGCTGAAGGGCCTTTCGTTCCTGGACGGTGACGATGAGAAAAATTCTGTGATGTCCTTTCAGCAGTTGAAAAGCTTTCCGGAATGGTTCGCGAAAAAGCCGGATATCCTGTTGATAAAACCGGGCCCCAAGCCTGTTTCCATCCAGGAAAAGTGCAGGGAGGCCATGAAAAAAGGGCTGGCGCTCCTACAAAATGAGCGCGGTATTTCTGACGAGCCGATGGTTGGGTACGGAGTTGTCATATATGATAATTGGCGCCAATTACTTCAAAAAGAGAGCAACCAGGGTATGGTGGATATAGAGTGCCTGTCCCCGCATATTTTCATTCATTATGAGGGAAAACTTCGTATCAAGCAATTTCTGGAGCTATGCGTGCGGCTGATAGACGGCTTAGACCACCGGCCTATTACAACGGCGATTTCCAAATATGAGGAAATTATCAGTATGTGCGAAAAATTCCTGCAAGGACTGCAAACTCCTGAGACCGCCGGGGAGGCCAGCGAAAAGCGACAAATACTGATCGCTATTCTGCAAAGGAGCAAGGAACTGGAGATGGACGCCCTGAAAGAGATTTCATCTGTCATGCTGTAAAAATGTTTTTGAAAAGGGCTTGACTCTGCCGTTGGGGAAGCGTGTAAAATAGTAAACACGGTACAAGAAAATTTTTCGATTTCCTTGTACCAGGCGGCAAAAAGCCGGCTTGAAAACTAATAACCAGTTTTCAAGCGTGTTAACTATCACACTCAAAACCACGGAAAGGGTGTTTTACATGACAGATTTAATCAAAATCCGAGAGGTCACAGAGCGCTACAATATCCCGGCCCGTACGCTGCGGTACTATGAGGATATGGGGCTGATTGAGAGCGCTCGGGTGGCAGACTACGCCTACCGCCTGTACGACCAGCGGGCGCTGAAACGGCTGGAGCAAATTCTTATCCTCCGCAAGCTCAATATCAGCATCAAGGACATCCAGCTCATTTTCCAGTCTGCCGGGTCGGATGTGGTTTTGGATGTGCTGGGAAGAAAGGTGGAGGACATCAACGACGAGGTGGACCTGCTCCGGGATCTGCGGGACATTATTTTGGAATTTATCGAGCAGATCAGGAAGATGGATTTCAGCAGCGACGCCGATGTGAAACTGCTCTATGAGCGGGCCGCGACCGTGGAGACCCGCATTGAGAATATTCCTTATGAGGGCAACGCCTCCAAGGCAAATCGACTGTTTGATATTTCGGAGAAGCTCAAAAAGGCCCCGGAGGTGCGGATTGTTCAAATCAACCCCTTCAAGGCGTTTTCCTCTGGCGCGGACTCTATCGAGAACGTGATGGGACCCTTCCAGGAGTGGCAGGAGGCACACAACCATCTGGTGAAGAAGATGATGTACGGTTCGCCGGACTTCCTCTGGTTCGAGGAGGACAAGGCCACCTGGATCTGGGCGGTGGAGGACGGCGTTTCGGGCGTATTTTTCGTTTTGCAGTATCGAGCACACCGTGGAGCGGTGCCATTTTCCTTGGCCGCTGGAGGTGGGTGCGCCCATCTCATCAAGCGTTTCCACAATCCTCCTCATGCTTTCCCCGGCCAGGGACCGCTCATAAATCATCTTGACGGTCTGACATATCTTATCTTGGCTCTCGCCGCCACGGTTCTGCATCATCTCCATCTGGTGGATCAGCGTACCCAGCAGGTCTGGCCGGTGAGAGGCAAGCTTATCTGCCATCAAGCAAAAAGTGTCGTACACAGCAGTTTTCCGCACAGGTCTGCTCTGGCAGTTTGCGGCGCCTGCCGCCTTATCACTGCACATCCAGTATACAGTTCCACGCAGCAGCTGTCGGCAGAAGGTACTCCCGCAGTCGGAACAGCGCAGGATGCCAGACAAACTTGAGTTGTGTTCGCGCCTTGTGGTTGTAATTCTGGATTTCTGCAGCCGTTGGGCCGCTTGAAACACCTCCCGGCTGACGATTGGCGGGTTGCTGTTTTCGATGCTTCCAACAAGCCCTACCTTGCGCGTTAAACGGAATACGGCTTTTAAGCGGCATGACGGCCCGTGAATTCTGGGCGTGTCCAAAATGAAGCTTTTAAAGGCGCAGCCCCGACGAACAAAGGGTAAAAGTCTCGCCCGCAGATGAAACCGGCTGGTGAGACTCCACTCAATCGTCATAAACTCTTCTTTTGAACGCTCCCTGAATTCTATACAATTTGACAAACTAAAATCATTGGAGTACAATATACTATTAATAGGTTATCTTAACAGGCACGAATGTTTTCCGCGTAAATCACACAACGTCCCTATGGCTATTCATTCGCCTAGAATAAAGAGGAGTCACTATGCCCATCCATAAAACCATGCTGGCAGCGCTTAGTCTATTATCATACCCTGATCTGGACATAGAAAGAACCTATCTGGTGGAACGCAAGCTGCAAAAGCTGACCGCCCGCCGTGCCAGAAAACCCTGGCTTTATCGGATATGGGAGCATAGCATCCCCTCTGGTGAGCACCATATTCCCATGCGCATTTTTACGCCCACACAGCGGAAAAGGAACTGTGTTCTGCTGTTTTTTCATGGCGGAGGTTGGGTAACGGGCTCCATTGACTCTTACGACGGCATATGCGGTGATATGGCTGCCCAGACCGGCTGCGTGGTGGCCTCAGTTGACTACCGTCTGGCCCCTGAACACCGTTTCCCCGCGGCAGTGGAGGACTGCTACGCGGCAGCTTGGGAGGTCTTTTTGCACAGTGACCTGCTGGGAGCCCCCCCTGAAAACGTGGTGCTGATAGGAGACAGCGCTGGGGGCAACCTGGCTGCCGCTGTCTCTCTTATGGCCCGGGATCGAGGGGAGTTTCTGCCCACGGGGCAGCTCTTGATCTACCCCGCGGTGGGAAACGACCATTCAGAAAACTCCCCTTTCCCTTCTGTACGAGAGAACGGGACAGGCTATTTGCTTACCGCCAAACGTGTGCGAGACTTTTTTTCCCTATACCGCGAGTGTGAATCCGACCTGGAAAACCCCTATTTTGCGCCGCTGGCCGCCAAATCCTTTGCAAAT
This sequence comes from Oscillospiraceae bacterium, assembly GCA_910574935.1. Classification (GTDB taxonomy): domain Bacteria; phylum Bacillota; class Clostridia; order Oscillospirales; family Acutalibacteraceae; genus Acutalibacter; species Acutalibacter intestini. The sequence goes on along the minus strand of CAJTCU010000008.1, from coordinate 123,205 downwards.
CAACCGAACACCCTGATAATCACCGCGGAATTCTGTCCCCTGCGGGACGAAGGCGAGGCCTATGGCGAAAGACTGCGGGAAGCGGGAAATCATGTGGAGATCCACCGAATTCCTGACGCTTTGCACGGTTATTTTTCTCTCCCTGTTTGGTTTAAGCAGGTCAAAAAAACGTATGCCATTATAAATTCTTTCCTGGAGGAAAATTATGAGCGATAGGAATTATCTGCCCTGGTGGCGGCTGGACAACGCCGCAAAGATATTTCCCTCCACCAGCTCGGCGCACGACTCTAAGGTATTCCGCTTTTTCTGCGAACTGAAGGAAGATGTAGATCCCGCCGCCCTCCAAACCGCTCTTGACAAAACCATGGAGCGGTTCCCTCTTTACCGATGTGTGCTCAGGCGGGGCTGGTTCTGGTACTATCTGGAGGAGAGTCCTCTGCCTGCTCTAGCGCGCCCAGAGCAGACGCCTCCCTGTTTTCCCATCTACCCCTCTTCCCGGCGCAGCCTGCTGTTTCGCGTGCTCTACTACCGTAGGCGCATCAGCCTGGAGGTGTACCACGTTTTGTCCGACGGAGCCGGGGCTCTTGACTTTTTGCGGGTCCTGGTCTATGAATATCTTTATGTCCGACACCCAGAGGATGGTCTTTCCGCTAGTGGCGTGCCGGTCTTAGGCATATCCGACCAGCAGAAGGAGGCGGATAGCTTCCAAAAGTATTATGAAAAGCCTGTACGCCGGCTGGGCCTTTCCCCTTCCGCTTACCAGATCCCTGGGGACCGCCTGCCAAAAAACCATCTGGCCATCCTGGAAGGAAGAATTTCCGTTAAAGAACTGCTGGCCTGCGCCCGCACCCAGAAAGCTACTATCACCGAACTGCTAACCGCTGTTCTGCTTCGCTCCATCTATGAGGGCATGTCGGTACGGAGCCGGAAAAAGCCAGTCGTTGTTACCATCCCTGTAAACCTGCGCAATTATTTCCCTTCATTTTCCTCACGAAACTTTTTCGCCATCATTCACGTAGGCTATGACTTCAGCAAAAACAGCACGGATCTGGCGTCTGTACTAGCCCAAGTGAAACGCGGCTTTCAAGAAAAGCTTGCTGTGGAAAAGCTAAAGGCCCATGTAGACAGCCTCTGCGCTTTGGAACACAATTTTCTCGCACGAATCGCGCCGCTGCCCCTGAAGGATGTTGTACTTCGGTATGCAAACCGTATTGCCGCGCAAGCCGCCACCGTCTCCTTTTCCAATGTAGGAAAGCTCTCCATGCCAGAGGGCTCGGAACAGTATATCCAGCAGTTCGGCGTTTTCACCTGCGCGGGATGCCTACAGGCCTGCTCCGTTTCCTTTGGAGACAGCTTTGTTATCACATTCGCCAGCCCTTACCGGTCTCGAGAAACCGAACGGATCTTCTTTCAGGAACTCTCCCGGCTGGGGCTGGATGTGACCTTGACTACGAATATGGAAGACGAGGTAGAACAAAATGCTGTTTTGTGAACAATGCAAGGTGCATGTAAGGGGGGCTCTCCATTGCTGCCCTCTCTGCCAAAGCCCGCTCTCAGGCAAACAAGAGGAAACCGTCTACCCTGTTCTTCCGCCCACCCAAAAGACCATGCGGCTGTTTCTCCGGCTGGCCGCTTTGGCTACCATTGTGGTTGCGGTCGTCTGCTCTGCCGTGAACTTCAGTTTACCCCAAACCGGCTGGTGGAGTGTTCTTGTCATGGCCGCCTTGGCCAGCACCTGGCTGGTATTGGGCGTTACCATCCATAAACGGGGCAGCCCCATGAAAGCCATTGTCTGGCAGCTGGGGGCCATCTCTGCCATCACCCTTTTGTGGGACCTATTCACCGGGTTTGCTGGCTGGTCCCTAAATTTTGTCCTGCCCATCTTTATCCCCTGCGCCCAGCTGGCCGCTTTCATTGTCGCCATGGCACTATGCCTGCGCCCGGCGGAGTACCTGTTTTGTATGACCCTCTGCATCCTTGCGGGTTTTCTCCCGCTGATTCTTTTGCTGTGCAGCGTGCTGAAAATCATTTATCCGTCCGTGATCTGTGTGGGCGTCAGCCTGGTGGCCCTGGCAGGTCTGCTCTTGTTTAAAGGAAAGGAGCTAAAGGACGACGCCGTACGGCGGCTGCATCTATAAAACAGCGCGTTTTGGCCTTTGCTTAGCGCATGTCAATTGTAATGCTTGCAAAAAAAGCCCTTGACTTTCCGCTTGCGCCGTAGTATAATTTTTATGGAAAATGAAGTGGGAACGGTTGTCCGCTCTTCTTTAATTAGAGGTAAACCTTTCTCCACCCGTGCGGCAGGTCCGCCACAGGTCGATAAGAGCAGAGTCAGAACCGCCTTTTAATGAGGGGTGGTCTATACTTTGGCAAATCGCTTTTGTGGGTGGAGCTTTTCCGCCCGCTTTTTTCGTTCTCAAATGAGGATATTGCTTGATGGAGGTGCTGACAATTAGCAACAAGGAACTACAGATCAACGAGCAGATTCGCGACAAAGAGGTCCGGCTCATCGATGCCGACGGCTCACAGCTGGGGGTTATGCCCGCGCGAAAGGCCCTGGAACTGGCCGAACAGAAGAACCTGGACCTGGTGAAGATCGCTCCCCAGGCCACGCCTCCGGTATGTAAGATCATTGATTACGGCAAGTACCGGTTCGAGCAGTCCAAGCGGGAAAAAGAGCAGCGAAAAAACCAGCGAATTGTTGAGATCAAAGAAGTACGGCTCTCGCTAAACATTGACACCCACGACTTTGATACCAAACGCGGCCACGCGGCCCGGTTTATTGCCGAGGGAAACAAGGTAAAGGTGTCCATCCGGTTTCGCGGCCGGGAAATGGGACACCCAGAGCTGGGGCAGGACATTATGCGCCGCTTTGCCGAGGCCATGGCGGAAACTGCCAACGTGGAGCGCCAGCCCAAGCTGGACGGCAGGACCATGCTGATGTTCTTGGCGCCAAAGCCGACAAAGTAAGGCCCACCCAGCGGGAACATGGCCGGTTTTTCTATAATTTTACAGATAAAAGCCGGCGGGCCCGCTCTTTTGCGGGGCAGGGCCACAGGACGGCGCAGGGATATGGCCTGCCGCCGAAAAACAAGGAGGAATCATTATGCCGAAACTAAAAACCCATAGCGGCGCAAAAAAGCGCTTCAAGCTCTCCAAAAACGGGAAGGTTATCCGCGCTCACGCCTTTACCAGCCATCTGTTCAACGGTCACGGCAAAACCCCCAAGGTAAAGCGCCACGCCCGGGGCACCACCGTGACAGACAAGACCAACACTGCGGCTGTGAAGAGAATGCTGCCCTATAAATAAAGATTTGCAAAACAGGAATAAATAATCCGGCGGCGGCCGGGAAAGGATTGAATCGATATGGCAAGAGTAAAGGGCGCGATGATGACGCGCAAAAGAAGGAAAAAGGTACTAAAGCTGGCAAAAGGCTACTGGGGCTCTAAAAGCCGCCACTTTAAAATGGCCAAACAGGCTGTAATGAAGTCTGGCAATTACGCCTACATTGGCCGCAAGCAGCGCAAGCGGGACTTCCGCCGGCTGTGGATCACCCGCATTTCCGCTGGATGCCACATGAACGGGGTAAATTATTCCACCTTTATGAACGGCCTGAAAAAGGCGGGAGTCACTCTAAACCGGAAAATGCTTTCCGAGATCGCGATTGCGGACCCTGCGGGCTTTACCGCTCTGGTAGAGAAAGCAAAGGCCGCGCTGTAAGAGTTTTTTTATAGTTAAGAAGATTGCGCGCCTGGATTTTTGCGGGCCTACAGTCTGCCTTATAATTTTGTTGACCGCGCCAAAGGCAGCTGCCTTTGGCGTTTCCGTTTGCCGGGCGAACGCTTGGCCCCATGGCGCTTTACACTTTGTTCCCCTGTTTTTTCGCTGGTTCCATTATTTTTCAGGAGGTGCCCATCCTATGGAAATCGTGCCCATCACCAGCCGCCGCAGTCCGGTTGTTCGGGCAGCGGCAGCGCTTTCCTCTGCCAAGGAACGTCGGGAGCGGGGCGCTTTCCTTTGTGAAGGGGCTCGTCTCTGTCAGGACGCAGTGCTTTCCGGCATTCCGGTGGAGGCCTGCTTTTTTACCCCGGACGCCCAAAAAAAGTACGCCTCTTACCTGGACCTAATTCTAAAGGCTGCTAAGACCGTTTATCAGGTGGAGCCGCCTGTGGCCCAATTGCTGGCCTCCACCAAAAGCCCTCAGGGTATTTTTTGCGTGTGCGCCCGTCCCGCCAGTTTAGGCCAAGTAATCGGCTTTGCCCCCCGGCGCCCCTGTTTAGTGCTGGAAAATCTTCAGGACCCGGGCAACTTGGGGACTATTTTGCGTACCGCCGAAGCCCTGGGGCAGTTTCAGGTATTCTTGTTGGGAGACTGCTGCGATCCCCTCTCCCCCAAAGCGCTGCGGGCCTCTATGGGGGCGGTGTTTCGCCTAGCCCTCTCAGAGCAGCCCTCCGCCTCTTTTTTGCTTAACCTGCTGCACCGCCAGGGCTATACCTGCCACGCGGCCGTGCCCCAGCCGGCGGCTGGGGATGTTACTCAAATTGACTTTACCCGGGGCCTGCACGCGGTGTTTATCGGCAACGAAGGCAGCGGGCTCTCTCCTGCTGTTCAGGCGCTTTGTGACGGGCCCATTACGATTCCCATGCTAGGGCGGGCGGAATCTTTAAACGCGGCGGCGGCGGCCACTGTGCTTTTGTGGGAGATGTGCCGGACACCGAGAAAGGGGATGTGTTATGATTGACCATCGGGTGTACTGGATGTGGCTACAGCATGCTTTTGGCGAAGGAAGCCCTGTGCCCTGGATGATCTACAACTACTGCGGCGGCGATTTGGAAAGTTTCTTTCGGGCAGGTTCGTCCTTGTGGAATCGTCTGCCCTATATTAAAGAGCGCCACGCCATGGCCCTTAGCGCTCACGCTTTGGAGGAAGCCCAGGTACGGCTGGAATACGCCGCAAAAATGGGCTGGGGGGTTCTGACCCCAGAGTGTGAGAAATATCCCGACAGCTTCAGGAATATTTCAAACCCTCCTGCGGTACTGTATATAAAAGGAGCTCTGCCCAACCTGGAAGGTTCTCCGGTGGTCGCTGTGGTGGGTTCGCGAAAAGCCCGGGAGGAAAGCCGCGACGCGGCTAAGCGCATTAGCTACCAGCTGGCTGCCAGCCAGGCCATTGTAGTCAGCGGCGGGGCCGCCGGTGTAGACCAGGCCGCGTTGCAGGGAGCGCTTATGGCTTTTGGACGGATCATCTGTATTCAGCCGGTGGATCTTTCCAGTGAATATCTGGCAGGGACCGCTGTGCTGCGCCGGCAGGTGCTGGAAATGGGCGGCGCTGTAATAAGCGAATATTTCTCCGCCCGCACCCCTGGCCATGGCTGCTTTCAGCTTCGCAACCGGTTGATCTCTGGTATCAGCGACGGCGTAGTATTGGTGCAGGCTAAAGAGAAGAGCGGCACCATGATTTACTCCCGTCATGCCATTGAACAGGGCCGGGAAGTATTTGTATATCCCGGTCCTCCGGGTGACCCCGCCTTTTCCGGCAGCCAAACTCTCATTGATGACGGCGCTATTCCCATTACCAGCGGTACGGAAGTGCTAGAATTTCTCTCCAAATGCTTTCGGCCCTTTGCGCCCACTCCTGTTCACCCACCGCCGTCCGTTCAGCCGCTGATGCCAAAAGCTGCCCAGCCCCCAGCGCCTCGGCTCGCAGACGTCTTTCAGCCAGAGGATGTCTTACCCGCCAGCACCGCCTCTCCTTTTTTGGCCCTGGCAGACTCTGGCGGACCCGGCCCAAAAGAGGCTTCCAGGCCAAAAGAGCTTCTGAATGCTAAGCAGCGGCAAATTGTAGAGGGGTTGGACGCGGGTGAGCAGACCTTTGGCCAGCTGGAAGAGCTCACCGGGTTAAAGGCCGGACAGCTGATGGCCCTGCTTACCGAACTGGAACTAGACGGGCACATTGCCTCTTGTTCTGGCAAACGGTACCGGTCCACAAAGAAATAACCGGGCGGCTGCCAGCCCCAGCCCGAAACTACCCGTCCATCCGTTGGGGCGGGGTTGCCCTCATGAGGGAGGAAAGGATTGTATTATGTCAAAATTAGTCATTGTGGAGTCGCCTTCTAAGGCGAAAACCATTCAAAAATATCTTGGGCCCGGATACAAGGTGGTGGCCTCCATGGGCCACGTGCGGGACCTGCCCAAGGCCAGGCTCTGTGTGGACGTGAAGGACCACTTTAAACCCAAGTATACCATTATAAAAGGCAAAGAGCAGCTGGTGAAGGACCTAAAGGCCGCCGCCGCAGACGCGGACGACGTGCTGCTGGCCACTGACCCGGACCGGGAGGGCGAAGCCATCTCCTGGCACTTGGCCTATATTTTAAACCTGGATGAAAGCGCCCCAGACCGGGTAACTTTTAACGAAATAACCAAGACCGGCGTGGCCGAGGGAATGGCCCACCCGCGCACCATTGACATGGACCTGGTAAACGCCCAACAGGCCCGGCGTATCCTGGACAGGCTGGTGGGCTATACCCTGAGCCCGTTTTTGGTCAAGACCATCCGCAAAGGCCTTTCCGCCGGCCGGGTGCAGTCCGTGGCTGTACGGATGATTGTGGACCGGGAAGAGGAGATTCGCGCCTTTGTGCCTAAAGAGTACTGGAGCCTGGACGCCAAGCTGACCGCGCCCCCCAGCCGCTCCATATTCCCCGCCGCCTTTTACGGGGATGAAACCGGGGAAATCGCCGTGGGGTCTAAGGAAGAGGCAGACGCCCTTTTGGACTACCTAAAGCAGCAGGAATTTGTGGTGGGCCCGGTAAAAAAAAGCAAGCGCAGCCGCCAGCCCGCCCCGCCCTTTATCACCTCTACCCTACAGCAGGAGGCCAGCCGAAAGCTGGGCTTTCAGGCCTACCGCACGATGCGGGCCGCCCAAGAGCTGTACGAGGGCGTGGAGATTGAGGACCAGGGCGCCGTGGGCCTGATTACCTACATGCGTACCGACTCCCTGCGCATCTCGGAGGACGCCATTCGGGACGCGGCGGAGTTTATAGAGGGACGCTGGGGCGGCAAGTATCTACCCCCAAAGCCCCGGCACTTTAAGTCTCGGGCCGGGGCCCAGGATGGCCACGAGGCCATTCGTCCTTCCACCATCAGTCTGACTCCCGAGCGGGTGAAAGACTCCCTGACCTCTGACCAGTACAAATTATACAAACTCATTTGGGAGCGGTTTATCTCCAGCCAAATGGCCAACTGCGTGCTGAACACCACCCAGGCCAACATTCTGGCCGGAAAATATATTTTTAAAGCCAGCGGCTTTAACGTGGCCTTTGACGGCTTTACCGCCCTGTATGAAGAAAGCCGCGACGAGGACGAAAAGGCCGGCAAAGATCTGCCTCCTCTGGAGGAAGGCATGAAGCTAAAGGTGCGGGACCTTTCTGGCAACCAGCACTTTACCCAGCCGCCCCCGCGCTACACCGAGGCCTCGCTGATTAAGACCCTGGAAGAAAACGGCATTGGCCGTCCCTCCACCTACGCGGCCACCATCTCCACCATTACCATGCGGGAGTACGTGACCCGGGAGGGTAAAGCCTTTCGTCCCACAGAGCTGGGAGAGGTGATTACCCAGCTGATGAAGGAGCAGTTCCCCAAAATCGTCAATGTGAAGTTTACCGCCCAGGTGGAAAATGACCTGGACGCCGTACAGCGGGGCGACGAGCAGTGGGTGGACACCCTACAGACCTTTTACGACGACTTTGACAAAACCGTGCAGAAGGCTAAAAAGGCCATGGACGGGGTGAAGATCCACCTAAAAGAGGACGAGACCGACGAGATCTGCGATAAATGCGGACGGCCCATGGTGGTAAAACACGGGCGCTTTGGCAAGTTCATTGCCTGCTCCGGCTACCCAGAGTGCCAGAATATCAAGAAGATCGTCAAAGACACTGGCGCGGAATGCCCCAAGTGCGGGGGCAAAATTATTGAGCGCAAGTCCAAAAAGGGCCGGGTGTTCTACGGCTGCGACCGCTACCCGGACTGCGACTTTGTTAGCTGGGATCCGCCCACCAAGGAGAAATGCCCGGTGTGCGGAAAAACCCTGTTGCAGAAGAAAACCAAGGATAAGCGCATCTACTGCGCCACCCAGGGCTGCACCTACCCGGGCCGGGTCCCCAAGGACTAAGGGTTGCTTATGGATAAAATCACCGTAGTAGGAGCAGGCCTGGCCGGGTGCGAGGCCGCCTGGCAGATTGCCTGCCGGGGCGTGGCCGTGGACCTGGTGGAAATGAAGCCCCAGCGCTTCTCCCCGGCCCACAAGAGCCCGGGCCTTGCAGAGCTAATTTGCTCTAACTCCTTAAAAGCCGCCCGAATTGAGAGCGCCGCCGGTCTGCTAAAAGAAGAAATGCGCCGTATGGGCAGCCTGCTGGTACCCATTGCCGAAAAGGCCGCGGTGCCCGCCGGCGGCGCACTGGCAGTGGACCGGGACCTGTTCTCCCGGCTGGCCACAGAGGCCATTGAGAACGAGCCCCTTATCACCCTGCGCCGGGAGGAACTGACCCGCCTGCCAGAGGATGTGGCCGTTATTGCCACTGGCCCCTTAACGGCGGAGGCCCTGTCTACCGAGATACAGTCCCTGTGCGGGGGCGGGCTAAGCTTTTTCGACGCCGCCGCGCCCATTGTCACCCGGGAGAGCATCCGTATGGAACGCTGCTTTACCGCCGACCGCTACGGCCGGGGTCAGGGGGACGGGGACTATATCAACTGCCCCATGAACAAAGAGGAGTACGAGGCCTTCGCCGCCGCCCTGGTCTCGGCCCAGCGCGCCCCTGTCCACGGCTTTGACCAGGCTGGGCCCAAGGTCTATGAGGGCTGTATGCCCATCGAGGTGCTGGCCAGCCGGGGCCGGGACGCCATGCGCTTTGGCCCCATGAAGCCCGTGGGCCTTACAGACCCCCGCACCGGCCGCCGCCCCTGGGCCGTGGTACAGCTGCGCACCGAAAACCGGGAGAACTCCCTTTATAACCTGGTGGGCTTTCAGACCAACCTGAAGTTCGGGGAGCAGCGGCGGGTGTTCGGGATGATTCCCGGCCTGGAAGAGGCGGAGTTCGCCCGGTACGGGGTCATGCACCGGAATACCTTTTTAGATTCCCCCCGGCTGCTGAACAGCGACTTTTCCCTTCGGCAGCGGCCCGGGCTGTTCTTTGCCGGGCAGATTACCGGGGTGGAGGGCTATATGGAGTCCGCCGCCTCTGGCATCCTGGCGGGGCAAAACGCCGTGCGGCGGCTGCGGGGCCAGCCCGGGCTGACCCTGCCCGCCACCACCATGATGGGGGCCCTAAGCCGGTACGTCTCGGGGTATGAGGGAAAAGACTTTCAGCCCATGGGGGCCAACTTCGGGGTACTGCCGCCCCTGGCAGAGCCCATCCGGGACAAACGGCAGCGCTACGCCGCCCTAGCCCAGCGCGCCCTAAACGACCTGGCGGAAAAAACAGAGAACAGCGCAGCGACAGAAAAAGTTCTTGAAGATTGTTAAGAAACTTCTTTCAAGAAGTTCCTTAACCCGCCGGAGGCGGCCTTGCCCGTAAAGGCGGCGCGGAACGCAAAAAGGAGCGGCAAGAAAACCACGTCCCACCCAGTTAAAATAGGACCTCGCTGGTACCGCGCCGCCCCCAAAAGTAGCGCCTTTTCCCATCATTTGTAAAAAATGATGGGAAAACAGCGGCCCTCCAAGACGCCGCAAAAAGCGCCATCCCAAGTCCAAAGCTAAGGCTTAATAAGCCCAGCCGTCGCGGGCCGGGCAAAGCCCGGAGCCGCAGGGGGGCGCGAACTTCGCCCCGTTTCTCCCGCAGGGAGAAATAGACGGCGGCCCCTCTTCCCCCAGGCAAAAATCCTGCGCCTGCCCGAAAGCCCCCGGCCCCTGCCCGCAAAAAAAGATATACCCAGCCCAATCTCCGGAGAAAACTACTTTCCGAAAGGATGATCCACCTTGAAAATAATTGTAGACGGCTTTGGCGGCGATAACGCCCCCAAAGAGATCCTGCTGGGCTGCGCCCAAGCCATGGAAGAACTGGGGGTGGACATCCTCCTCTCCGGCAGCAGGGACAAGCTGGCCCAGTGCGCGGCCGAAAACGGCCTGGAGGCCGCCTTTAGCAAGATGGAGGTGCTGGACTGCCCGGACATCCTGACCATGGAGGACGAGCCCAGCAGCGTACTGAAGGACAAAAGCCACAGCTCCATGGCCGTGGGCCTGCGGGCCGTGGCGGAAGGCCGGGGCGACGCCTTTGCCAGTGCGGGAAACAGCGGGGCCCTGACCATGGGGGCCACCATGATTGTCAAGCGGATCAAGGGCATCAAGCGGGTGGCCTTTGCCCCGGTAATGCCCAGCACAAAGACCCCCTTTATGATCGCCGACGCGGGAGCCAACGTAGAGTGCCGGCCGGAAATGCTGCTGCAATTCGGCCTGATGGGCTCGGTATACATGGAAAAGGTGATGGGCGTCAAAACGCCCCGGGTGGGCCTGGTGAACGTGGGCACCGAGTCCCATAAGGGCGACCCCCTGCGCCAGGAGGCCTATAAGCTGCTGGAACAGTGCGGCGCACTGCGTTTTGTGGGCAATGTGGAGCCCAGGGACATTCCCTATGGAGTTTGTGACGTGGTGGTGGCCGACGGCTTTACGGGCAACACGGTGCTAAAGCTGTACGAGGGCACCGCCCTAGCCATGATGGGCATGGTGAAGGATATTTTTAAGAAGAGCGCCAAAAACAAGCTGGCCGCCGCCATGATTTACGGCGACCTGCAAGGCCTGAAAAAACAAATGGACTACAATTCCTACGGCGGCGCGCCTATTATCGGCGCGGCAAAGCCTGTGTTCAAAATGCATGGCAACGCCACTGCCCTGGCGGTGAAAAACGCTCTTGGGCTGGTAAGGGACTGCGCTGGGTCCGGGTATGTGGAGGCTATCTCTGGCGCGCTGAATTTGTAAGGAACCTTGCCCGGCCCCTGTGGCCCCCTCTAAACCGCTGGGGAATCTCCCCCTCTCCCCTTCAAAACTCTGCCGCAAAAGGAGCTAGAACATGAGATCACTGGACGAATACGAAAAGAAAATTGGCTACACCTTTCAAAATAGAAAACTGCTGGAAACCGCCCTTACCCACTCCTCTTACGCCAACGAGCACAAGTGTGAAAGCTATGAACGTCTGGAATTTCTAGGCGATTCGGTGCTGGGCTTTGTTACGGCGGAGTTTCTCTTTCGCCATTACGCCAGCCTGCCTGAAGGCCAGCTGACCAAAACCCGGGCCGCCCTGGTGTGCGAAAAGTCCCTGTGCGGCTTTTCCCGGAGCCTGGAGGTAGGCAGTTTTTTGCGGCTAAGCCACGGAGAAATGCATTCTGGGGGACGAGAGCGGGCTAGTATTCTGGCAGACGTGTTCGAGTCCACCACCGCCGCTATTTATCTGGACAGCGGCGACTTGGACCAGGCCCGAACCTTTATCCTGCGGTTCATCGCCCCCGCCGCTAAAAGCCGCAGCGGCAAGGCCTTTAAGGACTATAAGACCACCCTGCAAGAGATCATCCAACAGAACCCAGAGGAACAGCTGGAGTATGTGCTCACTGGCGAAAGCGGCCCAGACCACGAAAAGCACTTTACCGTGGAGGTGCACCTGAACAGCAATGTGATTGGCAAGGGAGGCGGACGCAGCAAAAAAGAGGCCGAGCAGCAGGCCGCCCGAGAGGCCCTGGAACTGATGGGCTACTGATGGGCCACGTCAATATCGCTCTATTCGTGCCCCATCTGGGCTGCCCCCAGCAGTGCAGCTTTTGTGAGCAGAACACTATCACCGGCCAAAACCATACGCCCCCGCCCACCCCGCGGGACGTGCTTTCCGCCGCCCAAACCGCTGCCAAAAGTCTGGGGCCTTGCTGCTCCCAGGCGGAAATTGCCTTTTTTGGGGGCAGTTTTACGGCCATTGACCCGGGATACATGCTGGCCCTGCTGGACGCGGCCAAAGCCGCTGTGGACCGCTACGGCTTTTTTGGGGTGCGCTGCTCCACCCGGCCGGACGCTATAGATGAAGGGACGCTTGGGCTCTTAAAAGAACGGGGCGTCACTGCCATAGAGCTGGGGGCCCAGTCCATGGACAACGGGGTACTTTATGCCAACCGCCGGGGCCACACTGCGGAAGCCACCCGTCAGGCCGCTTTCCTTATCAAAAAAATGGGCTTTGAACTGGGCCTGCAAATGATGACCGGTCTATACGCCAGCTCCCCGGAAAAGGACCTTTCCACCGCTCAAGAGCTAATTGCCCTGGGCCCGGCCACTGTGCGGATATACCCCACCCTTGTGCTGCCGGGCACCTGTTTGGCAGAGCTCTGCGGCCGGGGCCTGTACGCTCCCCAAACCCTGGAAGAGGCAGTGGACCTGTGCGCCCAACTGCTGGAACTCTTCCGGGGGGCCGGGGTGCGGGTGATCCGGCTGGGGCTGCATCCCGGGCCAGAACTGGAGCGCCGGGTACTGGCTGGCCCGTACCACCCAGCTTTGGGCCAGCTGGTGGAAAGCCGGATCTTTCTGGGGCGGCTGCTGAAAAGCCTGCCCGGCCCCGGCTCCTATCAGGTGGCCGTACACCCCCGGGACCTCTCCACCGCCCTGGGGCAAAGGCGGGGCAACCTGGCGGCCCTGGCGGAGCGGGGGTATTCTGTGGCCTTTGTCCAAAGCCCGGATACAGCCCGGGGCGAATTCTATTGGGAGGAAGCCTATGGCACAAAAGCTGATCATCATTAGCGGTTCCCCCTGCGTGGGAAAAACCACCGCGGCAAAAGTTTTGTATGAGCAATACCATAATTCCGCCTATTTGGACGGCGACTGGTGCTGGTGTGTCCATCCTTTTTCCCTCGATGATCCCCGGCTGCGGGAGGGGGACAAGGCTATGTCTGCGGTGCTTTCCAACTACCTGCGGCTGGGCTTTGACTATGTGGTGTTCTCCACTGTAGTGGCCATGTATGAGAATATCCGGCAGGGCATCCTGCGGGACATCACGGCCCAGCAATATGAAGTCATCGGCTTCACCCTGACCTGCACGGGAGAGACCCTCCGCCAGCGGCACAAAGCCCGTGGGGACCAGACCCAGTGTTCCTTTGAGTGGCTGAGCCTGCCCCCTTACCCTGGGGACCACGTGATACACACCGACGACCTTACCCCCGCCGAGGTGGCGGCGAAGATGAAGGAGATCATCGACACGCCCTGCCTGACGCTTTCCGCAGGGCCGCTGATCCTGCGGGCCCCGGGTCCAGAGGACCTGCCGGAGGTAGCCAGGATCTGGGACATGGACCAGGGGCCTATCCCAGAGGATGAGGCCAGGAGGGTGCTGGCGCGGATAGAGGATAACCACCGGAAGAACCGCCCCGGATCTATCTACCACCTGTGCCTGGCAGTGACAAAGCGGGAAAACCCGGGTTTCCTCCTCGGCTGGTGCGGCCTGGATGGGACCAACGGCCATGAACTACACATATTCTATTCCATTGTGCCAGAGTACCGAGGGCGGGGCTTTGCCACCCAGGCGGTCCGGGCCCTTTTGGACTATGCCTTTACCCAAGCCGGCGTGCCCTTTGTAAACGGCGGCTGCTACAAGGATAACCTGGCCTCTGCCAGAGTGATGGAAAAGTCCGGCATGCGCCCCGCGGGGACTAGCGAATGCGGCGACCCCCTGTATTACCTAGACCGAGACACGTACCTAAGAGATTGTGCAAGTAACCCCTCCGCTTATACCCGCGCAGCCGCTATTTGTGCCAGCACAAGCCCTCATGAACAGGAGTTAACGGAATGATTCTGAAATCTCTCGAGCTGCAAGGCTTTAAGACCTTTCCCGACAAGACCACGCTTTCCTTTGAGCCCGGCATCACTTCCGTGGTGGGGCCCAATGGCAGCGGAAAAAGCAATATTAGCGACGCTATGCGCTGGGTCATGGGTGAACAGTCTCTGCGTACTCTGCGCTGCTCTAAAATGGAGGACGTGGTCTTTGGCGGCACCCCCCAGCGCAAGGCTTTGGGTTTTGCCGAGGTGACCCTCACCATTGACAACAGCGATCGCCGCCTGCTCTTTGACAACGACCAGGTGGCCATTACCCGCCGGTACTACCGCTCGGGCGAAAGCGAGTACCTGATTAACAAGAGCACGGTCCGCCTGCGGGACATTAATGAGTTGTTTATGGATACGGGCCTGGGCCGGGACGGCTACTCCATTATTGGCCAGGGTAAAATTGACAGCATTGTGGCTGCCCGCAGCGAGGACCGCCGGGAGATCTTTGAGGAGGCTGCGGGCATTTCCCGCTACCGCTACCGCAAAGAGGAGGCCCAGCGCCGCCTAACCAAGGCAGAAGAGAATCTGGTGCGCCTGCGGGATATTCTCAGCGAACTAGAGGGCCGGGTGGGCCCCCTAAAAGAGCAGGCTGAAAAGGCCGAAAAGTTCATCCAGTACGACGCGGAAAAGAAAGAGCTGGAAATCGGCATTTGGCTGGAGACCCTGGAGCGCAGCGGCCGCACCCTGCGGGAACACGAAGAAAAGCTGGGGGTTATGCGGGCCCAGCACCAGGAGATCGAGGAAGAAATAGAGGGCGTCAACCGCCGCGCAGAAGAAAACTACCGGGAGACCAACCAATGCACCGCCAGCATGGAACTGGCCCGGAACCAGGCCGCCGCCCTGGACGAACAGGCCCTGCGGGCCGAGGGGGAAATTGGCCTGTTAAACAGCGAAATTTCCCATAACCGCCAGGATGTGGAACGGCTGAAAGGGCAGATTCAGGCCGCCCAGCAGTCTCACCAGGACACCCAGCAGGAGATGGAACGAAAAACCCAAGAGCTGGCTGCCCAAGAGGCCCGTATCAACCAAAGCCGTCAAAAGCTGGTGGACTATACCGCCCGGCTGGAAGAGCTGCGCCAGGGGGCGGACCAGTCCACCCGGGAGATTGAGCAGGCCGCCGTGGAACTGGCGGGCATTAACGCCAGCCTCTCTGAGGAGCGGGTACGGATGACCTCGGCCCAGTCCTCTATGGGTGAAATCCGCCTGCGGGCCCAGGCTGTGGAAGAGAGCCTATGCCAGGCGGAACAGCGGGAGGCCGCCGCCCGGGAAGAGGGCCGGGAACTCTCGCAAATGCTGGAAGAGGCCGGGGCCGCCATTGTGGCCAAGGAGAATGAGGTCAGCGGACACCAGCTGCGGCTGATGTCCCGAAAAAAGCGGGCCCAGGCCGCCCGGGAACAGCTGGATAAACTGACCCTGGACGCCAACGAGCAGCTGCGCCGGGCCCGGCTTCTAGAGGACCTGGAACGAAACCTAGAGGGCTTTGCCCAAAGTGTAAAAGCCGTGATGAAAGAGGCCCAGCGAGGGATGCTGAAAGGTGTATGCGGGCCGGTGACCAGGCTTTTGAAGCCTCCGCCAGAGTATGCCGTAGCCCTGGAAACCGCCCTGGGCGCGGCCATGCAGAATATTGTGGTGGAAACCGAGCAGGACGCCAAAAGCGCCATTAGTCTTTTGAAACAGCGGGATCTGGGCCGTGCCACCTTTCTGCCCTTAACCACCATTAAAGGCCATGTGCTGGACCCCCGGGAAATGGAAAACATGCCGGGTTTTGTGGGGGTGGCGGCCCGGCTTTGCCAGTGCGAGGAAAAGTACGGCGGTATCCGCGACTCCCTTTTGGGCCGGGTGGCCGTGGCGGAGGACCTGGACAGCGCGGTATCCATTGCGAAGCGCACTGGATACCGGTTCCGGGTGGTGAGCCTGGACGGCCAGGTGGTCAACGCCGGGGGCTCCCTAACCGGCGGCTCCCGGGCAAAAAATTCCGGGCTACTCAGCCGCGCGGGGGAGATCCAGCGCATAAAAGAAAAAGCGGCGGCTTTGCGGGCACAGGCCGAACAAGCTAACCAGACCTATAAGGCCAGCCAGGGGGAGGTTTCCGCCTGCGAGGCCCAGCTGAACGCGGCCCAGGGCGAACTGTACGCCTGCCAAGAGGAACGCGCCAAAATCTCAGCCGAATTAACCCAGGCCCAGCGGGAACTAGACGCCATTTTGGAGAGCGCCCAAACCCTAAGGGCGGAACGGGAGGGAACCAACGCCCGGCTGGAAACTCTTTCCGTTCAAGAGGCCGCCAGCCGGGAACAACTGGACAAGCTGGAAGAAGCGGCCCGGGTTTGGGAGGAAAAAAGCCAGAGTCTCTCAGGCAGCAGAGAGATCCAGATGGCCCGCTGCAACGAGATTGGCGACACCATTCAGGCCCTGCGCATGGAAGAGTTTTCCGCCCAGAAAGACCGGGACACCCTGGCAGCGGGTCTGGAGGAGCTAAAAGCCCGCCAGCAGGACGCCGCCGGGCTCCAGAGCCGCCTGGCGGCTGAAATTGATGGGCTGGAGGAAAAGTCCGGCCAGCTGGCCGAGGAAATTCGCGGCCTAACCGCCCGGGTAGACGACCTGCGGGCCCAGGCCCAGGCCCAGCGCCAGTCTGTGGAAGAGGCCGCCCAGCACCGGGCAGAGCTGGAAAAAGAGTCCGCCCAGCTGCGCACCCAAGAGAGGGAGGCGGTCTCCCGCCGGGAAAGCGCCGGCCGGGAGCTGGCCCGGCTACAGGAGCGCTCGGACAACCTGCAAAAGGAGTATGACGGCATTATTACCCGGCTGTGGGAAGAGTATGAACTCACCCGCCGGGAGGCCGAGGAACAGGGCAAACCCATTGAGGACCTCCCCACTGCTCAGCGGCGCTTGCAGGAACTGAAAAACAAAATCAAGGCCCTAGGCGCGGTAAACGTGGGAGCAGTGGTGGAGTACCAAGAGGTAGCGGAGCGCTATAACTTCCTAAATACCCAGGTAACCGACGCGGAGACCGCAAAAAAGGAGCTGCTGGATCTAATCGGCGACCTAACCGGGGCTATGCGGGAGCAGTTTACCCAGCGGTTCGGAGAGATCAACGAAAACTTTGGCCGCATTTTCCGGGAGCTCTTCGGCGGCGGCGCGGCAGAGCTGAGCTTTAGCGACCCTGCGGACGTTCTCACTTCCGGCATTGACATCAAGGTACATCCCCCGGGCAAAATTGTCACTCATATCGAGTCCCTCTCCGGCGGAGAGAAAGCCCTGGTGGCCATCTCCATCTACTTTGCCATTATGCGGGTGAATCCCCCGCCCTTCTGCGTGCTGGACGAGATAGAAGCCGCCTTGGACGACGTGAACGTGGCGCGGTTTGCCCAGTACCTGCGGCGCATGACCAGCCAGTCCCAGTTCATCACCATCACCCACCGCCGGGGTACCATGGAGGGGAGCGACATGCTGTATGGAGTGACCATGCAGGACCAGGGGGTCAGCAAGCTGCTGGCCCTAAAGACCGACGAGGCGGCGGAGTTTTCCGCTTGACCGGCCTACCCTCTACCTTCCGGCCAACAAACAGGAAAAGTTTTTCCGTCTCGCCTGCCGGCCCGGTCGGGTCGGTCCCATTCCTTGGCTTTGCCAAGCAACCGGGGAACTTCCTCGACTCGGTCGGCGCCTGCCGCTCCCCCACTGGAAACCAGCGCCCTTTTCGAAAGATAGCCAACACATCGTCAAAAGCCTTTTCCTCCCCAGCTTTCAAACAATCTCTAGAACATAAGGAGGCCCCTTGATGAAAGACCACACCATCATCCAGGTAAACCGGCAGTACTGGAACGACCACGCGGACAAATGGTTTGGTACCTCGGCCCTGCCCGTGTACGGTGTAAACTGTGTCACCGAGGAGGATTTGCACTTGTTTGGGGATGTGCGGGGCAAGAAGCTGCTGGAAATCTGCTGTGGCAGCGGGCACTCGCTGAAGTACCAAGCGGACCACAGGGCGGGAGAGCTGTGGGGTGTGGACCTCTCGGAGAAGCAGCTGGAAAACGCCCAAAGGTACCTGGCGGAAAACGGCCGTAAGGCCCGGCTGGTCTGCGGGGCCATGGAGGAGGACCTGGGCCTGCCCCAGGAATATTTTGACTATGTGTATTCCACCTACGGCATGGGCTGGACCACCGACCTGGACGGGACCCTTGCACGCGTCGCGTCCTACCTAAAGCCCGGGGGCATATTCATTTTCAGCTGGCACCACACCCTGGCCTACTGCGTGGGCTGGACGCCGGAGGGGGGCCACTGCTGGGAGGGGGAGGAAATGCCCTTTACCCGCAGCTACTTTGACGAAGAGCCTTTCACCATGCCGGTGGACGGCAGCCGGGTGGTGCTGTGCAACCGGAAGATATCCACCTATGTAAACGCCCTTAGCCAGGCTGGCTTTACCATAGAACAAATGGTAGAGCAGACCAGCCGGGCCACCCTGGAAAGTCAGCCCGAGAGCCAGAAGGTACGCAAGGCGCAGATGCTGCCGTTCTCGGTGATTTTTAAGGCCAGAAAGCTGTGTAAAAAGGAGAGAGATTATGGGAATTTTTGAAAAAATCCGCCAGGGCTTAAAAAAGACCCGGGAGAGCATCAGCGGGCAGATTAGCCAGATGGTGAACTCCTTCACAAAAATCGACGAGGAACTGTTTGAGGAACTGGAAGAGCTGCTGGTGATGGGCGACGTGGGCATGGACACCGCCCAGTTTATCACCGGCGAGCTGCGGAAAAAGATTAAGGAAGAGGGCATTACTGACCCGGCGCTGATTATGGACCAACTTCAGGAAATTGTGGCCCAGCTGCTGGAGGGGGACTGCGCCCTGCACGCCGGCACCCAGCCCTCTGTAGTGCTGGTGATCGGGGTCAACGGCGTGGGCAAAACCACTTCCATTGGCAAGCTGGCTATGATGCTGAAAAATCAGGGCAAGTCCGTGATTCTGGGCGCGGCGGATACCTTCCGGGCCGCGGCCATTGAGCAGCTGGAGGTGTGGGCCGACCGGGCCGGGGTGCCTATCATCAAGCAGGGCGAGGGCGCGGACCCCGCCGCCGTGGTGTTCGACACCATTGCTGCCGCCAAAGCCCGGGGCTGCGACGTAATCATCTGCGATACCGCCGGACGGCTGCACAACAAGAAGAACCTAATGGACGAGCTGGCGAAAATCAGCCGCGTCATCGACCGGGAGCTGCCTGGCTGCGACCGGGAAAACCTGCTGGTGCTGGACGCCGCCACTGGCCAGAACGCCGTGAACCAGGCCCGGGAGTTCCAGAGCGCGGCGGGCATTACGGGCATCATCCTTACCAAGTTGGACGGCACCCCCAAGGGCGGCGTGGTGCTGCCCATTAAGCGGGATCTGGGCCTGCCCGTGAAGTTTATCGGCGTGGGCGAGCGGCTGGACGACCTACAGCCCTTTGAGCCCGCCGCTTTTGCCGCCGCGCTGTTTGATACCACCGGCCGCCCGCCGGAACCCGCCCCGGCACCCCAGCCCCCAGAGACCCCAGCGCCCCCTGTATTACAGCAGGCCGAAGCCGCCCCCCCGCTGGAGGCCCCCGCCCAGCCGGAAAGCCCCGAGGAACGGCACCAGCGGTTCCGGCGGTTTGTGGAGGACCTGATGGCCCGCATGGACCGTGGCGAAAACGTGGCCGGGCTGCTGCCGGAGCTGAACCGGTGGCGGGACGACCGGGAGCTGGACCGGGACGACCAGCGCCTGGTGCGCAACCTGCTGCTGACGGTGAGTAATATGAGCCATGGATGATGGCGTACTCTGCTTCGTGGAAGGGCCTGACGGAAACATCCACGTGGGACGGCAGTAAAAGCTTCGCCGGCCTTGCCAGAGTCAGCCACCGGTGCTGACGGAGCCCCCCCCCAATCCCTCAGGGGACAACCATCCCCTGGACCCCATCTTTCCCCTCAAAATCCATGCTATTTGGAGCAAGCATATCAACCAAAACCGCAGGAGGATACCAAATGAAATTCGTCATTGCCACCCATAACAAAGGCAAGCTGGCAGAGTTCCAGCGCCTGCTGGAGCCCATGGGCATCCAGGCCGTCACCATGGACATCTCCGAGCCCGAGGAGACCGGCAAGACCTTTGCCGAAAACGCTTACATCAAGGCCGCCGCCGCCTGCCAGGAGACCGGCCTGCCCGCTGTGGCCGACGACTCTGGCCTGTGCGTGGACTACCTGGAGGGGGCCCCCGGCATCTACTCCGCCCGGTTCGCCCAGCCCGGCCAGCGTCGTCTAACCGTGCTGGAAAAGTTAAAGGACGTGCCCTGGGACCAGCGGGACGCCCACTTTGTCAGCGCGGTGTGCTGCGTGTTCCCCAACGGCGACCGGGTGGAAGCCGAGGGCAAGTGCTTTGGCAAAATCGCTTACGAGTCCCGGGGAGAAAACGGCTTTGGCTACGACTCTATCTTTCAGCAGGGAGAGCTGACCTTTGGGGAGCTCTCCGCCGCCGAAAAAGACGCCCGCAGCCACCGGGGCCACGCCTTTGCCGCCTTTGAGGAAAAGTTAAAGGCCTACCTGGCCAAGGGCGAGCCCACCCCCTGCGGCCTGGACTGCGCCCAGTGCCCGGGCCGCAAAAACAACTGCCCCGGGTGCGGGGAACTGGCCAAGGGCTGCGTCGTCGCCCAGTGCGCACATCAAAAAAATTCAGGTCCCTGCGCCAGCTGCCGGCCCTTTGAGGGCCCCTGCGCCCTAAAGGCCCAACTGATTCGGGAGTTCAACGCCCTGGGCATAAAGGATATGGAAGAGGTCACGGACCTGAACGCCCTGGCGGGCTCTTACGTCAATCTAGCGTACACCCTGCCCGGGGGCCAAAAGGTGACGCTTTGGGATGACGGCCGGGTCTACCTGGGCAGCCAGCTGCACAAGCGGGGCAGCGACCGGTGCTACGGCCTGACCGCCGACGAGCGCTACCTGATGGTGGCCGAGTACGGCGACAACGGCGCGGACCCGGAGCTGGTGGTATTTAAGAGAAGAGAAAAGCCGGGTTCTCAACAAACAGAGAAATGAGGAGATTCTATTGACCAGCAAACAACGCGCGTATTTACGCTCTTTGGCCGTTAATGAGGACACCATCCTCACTGTGGGCAAGGCTGGCCTGGGCCCCCAGGTGGTCCAGCAGGCCCGAGAGGCCCTGGAAAAGCGGGAGCTTATCAAGGGACGGGTGCTGCCCGAGACCTGCCCGGTCCCCCCCCGGGAGGCCGCCGAGGAAATCGCCGCGGCCACCCGCAGCCAGGTGGTGCAGGTAATCGGCTCCCGGTTCGTGCTGTACAAGCGGCGCAAGGACCAGCCGAAAATCACCCTGCCCAGGTAGCCGCCTATGAAAACAGGAGTTTACGGCGGCACCTTTAACCCCATCCACCTGGGGCACCTGCATATTTTAAAAGAATTCACCGCCCGGCTGGGCCTGGACCGAGTGCTGCTGGTGCCCGCCGGCGTTCCCCCGCACAAGGCAGCCCCCGCCCTGGCCCCGGGCCAGGACCGGGCCATGATGTGCGGCCTGGCGGTGCGGGAGGCCGACCTGCCCGCCCGGGTAAGCACTATTGAGCTGGACCGGCCGGGGAAAAGCTTTACCTCAGATACCCTGCTGGGCTTTAGGGAACGCTTTCCCCAGGACGAGTTTTTCCTCTTGATGGGCGAGGACATGTTCCTCACTGTAGACAGCTGGCATCAGGCAGATACTATTTTTCGCCTGTCCAGTTTATGCGCTTCGCCCCGCAGCCAGGACGGCCTTTCAAAGCTGCTGAAAAAGCGGCAGGCTCTAGAGGCCCTGGGAGCCCGCTGCTTTGTGGAGGATATTCCCTTTTGGGATGTGTCCTCCACCCAGGTGCGGCAGCTGGCGGCCCAGGGCGGCGGCCTGGAAGAACTGACGCCCAAAAGCGTGGCGGACTACATCCGCCAGCACAGATTGTATTGCTCTTAAGGCAACACCGCGTAAAGATTGTGCGTGAGCTGCGCGGTCAGGACTTTTCGTCAGAGGTTAGGGCTTGTTTGAAAATAGAGGAAATGACGAATTTGGGGCCAGAAGGGGACAATTTCAAGGAGAAGAACCGCTGTAGTTAGCTGCGCTAACTACGTCACTCTGGCGATTGACGAGGATTTTCGACGTAGAAAGTGGCCTCTTATGGCAAAAAAGACGACGTTTTCGATTTTTCAAACAAGCCCTAGCAAGCGTTGGCAAAACCAGCTCTATTGCGTGCGGCCAATTAGACCCTATATGGTCTTAACCACGCATGGTTTTGTGATTTGCCAAACGAAAACTGTGCGCAATCGCGCGGCCGTATTATGATGGAAAAGGCGCAAGCAGACCGCGCGCAAAGTCTCTGTGCGGTGTTGCCTCAAATACTATACGCGTCCAGTAAGGCTCTTTGGCAGTTTAGAGACACTATTCCTAAAGACTCCGCCAGAGGCTGTGCAAAATTTTGATCCATCAAGAGGAGGAGAACCCTATGGATTTTGAGTCCTGTTGCCAAGAAGCGCGCCGGCATCTGACCGAAAAACGCTTTTACCACTGTGAATGCGTGGCAGAAAGCTGCGTGCATCTGGCAAAAAAATATGGCGCCAATGTGGAAAAAGCCCGGCTGGCGGGCATTCTCCACGACATCATGAAAGATACTTCTGATGAAGAGCAGTTGAAAATTATGGATAAATTTGGTATAATGCTCTCAGAAAGCCAACGGAAAAACCAAAAGCTGTGGCACGCGGTGTCGGGCGCGGCCTATATACAGCACTATATGGGCATTACCGACCAGGAAATTTTGGATGCCATCGCCTGCCACACTGGGGGAAAGTCCGGCATGACCCTGCTGGACAAGGTGCTCTTTGTGGCGGACTACATCTCCGCCGACCGGGATTATCCCGGGGTGGAGGAACTGCGGCGGCTGGCGGAGAGCAGCCTGGAAGATGTGATGATTGAGGGCATTGCTTTTACCATTCCAGAGCGGATGGAGGCGCGGCTGACCCTGGAGCCCCGATCCATTGACGCGTATAACGAGGCCCTGTGGACCCTGGAGGCCCGAAAACAGCGGAACGCTCCTACGCAAGCCCTCTAAAGAAAGACCGTCTCCACTCTTTATAATCAAGAAAGGAAATAACCTATGGAATCCTTTGAACTGGCCAAGCAGGCCGCAAATCTGCTGGACGAGAAAAAAGCCGAACACATCAGCGTCATCAAAATCGACGACATCTCCAGCCTGGCCGACTACTTTGTGATTGCCACTGGCCGGGGCGAGACCCACGTGCACTCGCTCTCGGACGAGCTGGACGAAAAGCTGAAAGCCCAGGGCGCGGCCCCTGCCCGCATAGAGGGCTACCGCTCTAACAGCTGGATCCTCCTGGACTATGTCCACGTGGTGGTGCATATTTTCACCCAGGAGGCCCGGGACTTCTACGACCTGGACCGGCTGTGGGCGGACGGCGCCCGGGTGGAGTGGGCGGACCAGCCGGAGGGGTAAAAGACCATGCGGACTGAGAGACAGACCCAATTGATACAGGCCTTTTTGGCAAACCTGGACTTAGAACAAGGCGAAGTATACCAGGATCTGGTCCTCCACCTGTCTCTCCTGGGGTATGACCCGAAAAAGCAGCGGGCGAACATTGTATTCACCTGTCCTTGGCACGGCAAGCAAATTGCCAAAATCGGCTTTGATAAAGAGGAAAAGCCCTTTTTCGGCCTGCGCTTTTCCGCCTGCCAGGAATACTCTTCCCGATTCGAGAAGATTGTGCAGGATTGGGTCACGGGCCCCAGGTACCGGGCGGCCCCCTGCACCCAAAACGCCTGCGGCTTTTGCCGGGGAGAGCCCAGCCAGCACACCTACAGCCACACCATGCCGGACGGGGAGGTCCGGCGACACTGCGGTACCGTGCCCTTGGTCATCCCTGGCCTTTGCCGGGCCGATGTGCCGGAGGTAAAGCGCCTTATAGAGGAGGAACACCGGTTTTTGATGGAGTATGAGGCAGAAGCGGAGAAATAGGTTGGTGAGGTCAATATGAATCTAAAAACCGTAATCGCCCGCCCCCTATTTCCAGCTTGACAAACCCCGCCGAATCGTATATAATTAGAAAAAATAGTGAAAGACTGTGACGGGAAGAAGGCGCCGCGATCACCTTTCAGAGAGCTTGCGGGTGGTGTGAGCAGGCAGGCGGCGGGCTGCGTATACTGATCCCTGAGTCTCCCTGCCCAAAGGCGCTGCTTTTTTTATCTCGCTTAGTAGGTTTGGGACGTGTGGCGGCGTTATAGGCCCAGTCTTGTTGGAGACTATGAGGGAATGCGCGTGAGCACATTCCAAAGTCACGGGTGGTACCGCGAAATCTTCGGATTTTCGCCCCGGATGCTTTTATAAGCGTCCGGGGCTTTTTTCTGCCGCCTTACTATCCCGTCGCGGGACCGCAATCCATAGAAAGGATGATAGAAAATGAAATACGACCATCGGGCCGTGGAGCCCAAATGGCAGCAAAAATGGGAAGAGGCTGGGGTATTCCATGCCCAAAACGGCAGCGATAAACCCAAGTACTACGCTCTGATTGAGTTCCCCTATCCCTCGGGCCAGGGCCTGCACGTGGGCCACCCCCGGCCCTATACCGCCCTGGATGTGGTGGCCAGAAAGCGCCGGATGCAGGGCTATAACGTGCTGTACCCCATTGGTTGGGACGCCTTTGGTCTGCCGGCCGAAAACTACGCCATTAAAAACCACGTGCACCCAGAGGGCATTACCCGGGACAATATTGCCCGCTTCACGGCCCAAATCAAGTCCTTGGGCATCTCTTTTGACTGGAGCCGGGAGGTTAGCACCATTGATCCAGATTACTACAAATGGACCCAGTGGATTTTCCTCCAGCTGTATAAGCACGGCCTGGCCTATAAAAAAGAGATGAACGTTAACTGGTGCACCAGCTGCAAATGTGTGCTGGCCAACGAAGAAGTGGTAAACGGCGTGTGTGAACGCTGCGGCAGTGAAGTGGTGCACAAGGTGAAGAGCCAGTGGATGCTGAAGATTACCGAATACGCACAGCGGCTGATTGACGACCTTGCCCTGGTGGACTACCCAGACCGGGTAAAAACCCAGCAGGAGAACTGGATTGGCCGTTCCACTGGCGCGGAGGTGGACTTCGACACCACCGCTGGGGACAGACTGACCATCTACACCACCCGGCCCGACACCCTGTACGGGGCCACTTACATGGTCATCTCCCCCGAACATCCCTATATTGAAAAATGGGCTGAAATCCTTAGCAACATGGAAGCTGTACGGGAATATCAGGCCCAGGCGGCCCGGAAGTCGGATTTTGAGCGCACCGAGGTGGCAAAGGACAAAACCGGCGTACGCCTAGAGGGTGTGGCCGCGATCAACCCGGTGAACGGGAAGGAAATCCCCATATTCATCTCCGACTATGTGCTGGTCAGCTACGGCACCGGGGCCATTATGGCCGTGCCCGCCCACGACGACCGAGACTGGGACTTTGCCAAAAAGTTCCAGCTGCCCATTATTGAGGTGGTCAAAGGCGGCAATGTGCAAGAGGCCGCTTTCACCGACTGCGACACTGGCGTGATGGTGAACTCCGGCATTTTAGACGGCCTTTCCGTAGAGGACGCCAAGGTGAAAATCACCGAGTTTTTGCAGGAAAAGGGCATTGGCCACGCCAAGGTGAACTATAAGCTGCGGGACTGGGTGTTTTCCCGCCAGCGGTACTGGGGCGAACCCATCCCCATGGTATACTGTGAAAAATGCGGCTGGCAGCCCATCCCGGAAAGCGAGCTGCCCCTGCGCCTGCCCCAGGTGGATAGCTATGAGCCCACCGACACCGGAGAATCCCCCCTGGCCAAGATGACGGACTGGGTAAGCACCACCTGCCCCCACTGCGGCGGCCCTGCCGCCCGAGAGACCGACACCATGCCCCAGTGGGCCGGGTCCTCCTGGTACTTCCTGCGGTACATGGACCCTCACAATGATCAGGCTCTGGCCAGCAAAGAGGCCCTGGACTACTGGTCTCCCATCGACTGGTACAACGGCGGCATGGAGCACACCACCCTGCACCTGTTGTACAGCCGGTTTTGGCATAAATTTTTGTATGATATTGGCATAGTGCCCGCCCCGGAACCTTATGCCAAACGCACCAGCCACGGGATGATTTTGGGCGAAGATGGCCAAAAGATGAGCAAGTCCCGGGGCAATGTGGTAAACCCAGACGACATTGTCCAGGAGTACGGCGCGGACACCATGCGCCTGTACGAGATGTTCATCGGCGATTTTGAGAAATCCGCCCCCTGGAGCAGCGCGGGCATTCGGGGCTGCCGCCGGCTGGTGGACCGGTACTGGGCCTTACAGGACAATCTTGCCGCCGGAGAGGGCATCCGCCCCGCCCTGGAGGGCCCCTTCCACAAGGCAATTAAGAAGGTTACCGAGGACACCGAAGTGCTGAAGTTCAACACCGCCATTGCGGCCCTAATGGCTTTGATGAACGACATCAACGCCCAGGGCGGCATCACCCAGGAGGAGCTGCGGCTGTTCACCCTGCTGCTAAATCCCTTTGCTCCTCACATCACCGAGGAGGTCTGGGAGGCCTGCGGCCTGGGCCAGGGCATGGCCTGCCAGCAGCCATGGCCTGCTTATGACCCAGAGAAATGCAAGGAGAGCACGGTGGAGATTGTGGTACAGATCAAGGGGAAGGTCCGCGCCCGGCTAATGGTGGCGGCGGATATTAGCCAAGAGGACGCCATCGCGGCCGCAAAGGCCGACGAGAAGGTCGCGGCGGAGATCGCCGGCAAGGCCATTGTCAAGGAGATCTATGTTCCCGGCAAGCTGGTGAACTTGGTGGTGAAGTAGGACAAAAGGTCGAAAGGGTAGCAAAAGTATCCTTTTAGAAGTAGGTTCTGGCGGCCAAACCGTAAAGGTTTCGTCCACCTTTTCAAAGGTGGTGGGGTTCTTAGGGGCAACGCCCCTAAGCCGCCGGTGGCCATACCATCGTCACAAAAAATAAAAGCGCCCCGGCAACTGCGCCCGGGGCGTTTCTCTTTTCCTGTCAGCCGAAGCTAATCTTCGCGTGCTGGCGGCGGTAAGTGTCGTTGTCCTTCAGCTGAACCTCGTTCTCGGCCTGCCGCAGCTGCTTCTCCAGCCGGTCCCGCTCCGGGCCCTCCGGGGCGTGGTCCACCTGCTGCTGTAGCTGGCTGGCCTTCTCCTTGGCCCGCTTAATCTCCCGGTCCACCTCGTCGGTGTCGGTGGTGGTCCGCTCCACCGGCTCTTTGGGCTCCTCTTTCTCGGGCTTTTCCGGGTCCTGGTCCTCTTGGGCTGGGGTCGCGCCGTCCTGGCGGATGCGGGGGCCGTTCTCGCCGGGCTCCACCCAGTACAGACCGCTGGGCGGCTGGGCCTGGCGGGGGCTGTACTGGTCCGGCTCCTGGTAAAACTCCCCTTGAGCGGCGCCCTCCACCGGCTTTTCGTCCAAGGGGCGCTGGGCTTCTTGGGCTTCTTGGACCCTTTGCAGCTGTTGGGCGCTAAGATTTGCATTAATATTGTTCTTCACAGTATTCATTTCCATAAGACCATCCCTTTCTTAATCATCATTATACACCTGGAACCATATACTGTCAACCGTCTCTTCCCCCAATTCACAGCCAAAGGGACGTGACTTGGCATCTATAGCGGGTCCTGCCCTGGCTCACAGAGCCAACATTAGGACGAAACTTTTTGCCCCCGGCTTTGCTCACAAAACTATTGACCTTTCGCCCCTTTGCCGCTATAATAGTTCTTGAACCCAACACGGCCCAGTTGACGCGGACCGCTACTAGGACAAGGGAACGACCTTTTGGGCAAAAGCCTGGCCGGAAAGCCTCCGGCGGCGATTCCCCCACTGAACGCGGCTGCACCGCCTGGGCAACATAGTGAATATAGATGGCTCTACCAATAAAATTTGCCGGAGGGATCGAAAGGCCCTCTGGGGCTTTCTCCCTCCTGATGGAAGGAAGGAAATCTTTTGAGCAATAAAAAAAATGCCTCCCACACGGTCCTGCCCGCTCAGTCCCAGGGCGTTTGGGGCTCTGTTAAAGCCTACTTGCGCCTATACTTTGTGGACGCCATGAGCGCTATGGCCCAGGGGCTTTTTGCCTCTTTGCTGGTGGGCACCATCATCTCTACCCTGGGCTCTCAGTTAAACCTGCCTATACTGGTGGAGGTGGGTAATTTTGCCAAATCCATGTCCGGTCCAGCCATGGCCATTGCCATTGGCTACGCTCTAAAGGCCCCGCCCTTGGTTTTGTTTAGCCTAACCGCCGTGGGCAGCGCCTCTAATACCCTGGGGGGCGACGGCGGGCCTCTGGCCGTGCTGCTCATTGCCATTGTGGCCGCCGAGCTAGGCAAACTGGTAAGCAAAAAAACCCCGGTGGACATTTTGGTTACCCCTTTGGTAACCATTGGCAGCGGGGCTGTGCTGGCATATCTATGCGCCCCCTGGGTGGGCTCTGCGGCCCATGCCTTTGGCCAGCTCATTAAGGACGCCACAGTCCTTCAGCCTTTTTGGATGGGCATTGTGGTGTCTGTGCTGGTGGGCATTGCCCTCACCCTGCCCATCTCCTCCGCTGCCCTGTGCGCGGCTTTTGGTCTCACCGGCCTGGCGGGCGGCGCGGCTGTGGCCGGGTGCTGCGCCCAAATGGTGGGCTTCGCGGTTATCAGCTTTCGGGAAAACCGCTGGGGCGGTTTGGTGGCCCAAGGCCTGGGCACTTCTATGTTGCAAGTGCCTAATATTATCAAAAACCCGCGGGTGTGGATTGCCCCCACTCTGGCCGCAGCCATTACCGGGCCTATCGCCACCTGTTTATTGGGCCTGGAGATGAACGACCCCTCGGGGGGCGTGGCTTCGGGCATGGGCACCTGCGGGCTGGTGGGTCAGATCGGCGTGTACTCCGGCTGGGTCAACGACGTGGCCACTGGGGCCAAGGCCAGCATTGGGGCCATCGATTGGCTGGGCCTGCTGTTGATCTGTTTTGTATTACCGGCTGTGCTAAGCTGGATTATTAACCTGGGCCTGCGAAAACGGGGCTGGGTAAAAGACGGAGATCTCAAATTGGACTTAGTGTAAAAAAGCACAAGTATGAACCCAAAAGACAGCAGACCCTGGCAGGTGGGTCTGCTGTCTTAGCTTTAAGGGGAGCATGTACGGCGCAAAATTCGGCCATTCGTAATTTCGCTTTAGGGCCTGTTTGAACATAGAGGAAAAGACGAATGATTGCGCCCAGGAGGTTTGACGCGGAAAGAGGCCGCTTCCTGGGCACAGTGTTTTTCGATGTTTTCAACAAGCCCTAACAATGCATCTGGAAACAGGACCAGGGTAAAAAGTTCTGGACCAGGCACACCGGCGGCGCTTCTACTTATGGTAAGGCGCCCCCCGTAAAATTTGCAGCCCTCTGTATGCCTGTTCGCACAACATGACCCGGGCCAACTGGTGGGGAAAGGTCATGGCAGACATGGAGATGGGCCGCCCCGCCCTCTTCACCTGCTCAGACAAGCCAAAAGAACTGCCAATGACAAAGCTAACCGCCCCTGGCGACCGCATGGCCTCCTTTAGCAGCGCGGCCATTCCCAGCGAGTCTATCCCTTTCCCCTCAATGCACAGGGGGTATACCGTCCCCTCCAGCTTGGAAAGAATGGCGGCCGCTTCCTTTTCCAGGGCACTGGCCACTTCTCCTGGACTGGGGGCGCTGGGAAGCCTTGCCTCTGGCAGCTCTGCCAGTTCAAACCGGCACAGACCTGCCAGCCGCTTCTCGTACTCCTGCACAGCCTGCCGCCAAAAGGCCTCTTTCAGCTTGCCCATACACACAAGCTTTACCAAAAGCATTAGAAAATCACCACCCGGCCCCCTATATTTTCCACCGGCGCCGCCTCTAAGGTATAGTCCACGTCACCTATGTATCCAGCCATGGTCAGGGCGCAGCGGGCGGTTTCCAGGGCCAGGGCAGGGGTGTTGTTTTCTCGGCTGATATGGGCCAGCACAAAACGCCGGACGCCTGTACTTAACAGCTGGGGCAAAAATTCCGCGCACACCGCGTTAGAAAGATGCCCCTGGTCTGATAGAATGCGGCGCTTTAGCGGGTAGGGATAGGGCCCGTTGCGCAGCATCTCCACATCGTGGTTGGATTCAATCACCACCAGGTCGCAGCCAAAAAGGGCCTCTTTGGCCTGGTCCGAGAGAAACCCCAGGTCCGTGGCCAGACAGAACTTCCGGTCATCTCCAGTATGTATCCGGTATCCCACCGGCTGAGCACAGTCATGGGACACAGAAAAAGGCCGCACCCCCATGCCAGCCAGGTTCACCTCTCCTTCTATGGGCCGCAGGTCCAGGCCCTCCAGGCCAGCGGGCAGGGCCCCCAGGGTGCCGGGGCTGGCGTACACGGGTAGGCCGTACTTCTTGGCAAACACCCGCAGGCCGTTAATGTGGTCCGTGTGCTCGTGGGTAATGAGAATGGCATGAATGGCCAGGGGGTCAATGCCGCAGAGCTTCAGCATCCCGTCCAGCTGGCGGGCGCTGCGGCCCGCGTCGATGAGCACCCCCTGGCTGCGGGAGCCAATATAATAGCTGTTCCCAGAACTGCCCGAGAACAGCGGACAAAGCCGTGCCATTGCAAGTTCCTCCTCACAAAATCACCCTGCCGGGCTCTCATCCCGGGCAGGGCGCAGTTTTCTTATGAATCTTCCTTCCGCCGGAGTCGGGCTAAAATGCTCCCGACCCACTGGGTGCAGTCCGCCTGCCGGGCTCCTTTTCTCCGCCAAGATTCTGAAAGGGGCAGATGAACCCCGTCTTTGGCCTTTGGCCCTAGGTCCCATTGGCCCGAACTATCCCGGTTCTCCTCCATCCAGTCCGCCGCAAATCCCAGCTTCTCCGCCGCAAGAGCATAGCCTGACAAAAGCTCCACCCCGCTCAAGTACCGCACCGTCTCCCGGGAGGCAAACTCCTCCGGCAGACAGCCCACGGGGCCGCAGATATAGTATATCCCCTCTGGCTTCCCCATCACATAGTGGAGAAACCTGTCCTCTGTCTCCGGGGTGAGCATCCCCTTAAGCAGGCTCACATGGTAAAAGTCCACAAAATCCCGCTCCCGGCCGCCCCTTACCGGCGAGTGGAACTCCCTTCCATACGCCTCCCGGTACGCGCCGACAGCATACGTACCATCCGCAAAGGTCCGCTCCATCACTCTGGCCCATTTTTTGGCAAAGTCCAGCGCCAGGGGCTCGTCCGGGCAAAATTCCCGCACCCACGCGGAGAGCATCAGCTTGGTAAAAAGCGCCCAGTCATGGCCTTTTTCCCAATAGCCGTCAATCTTCCTCTCCCCCCGCAGGCAGCGGGTCATGCAGTCCACCGCCCGGCGGATGGGCTCGTCCTCCAGGGTATAGCCCAAAATTTTCAGCCGCCGCAGGGCCTGTTCGGTGGTGATCAAGCCCCTGCGCCGGTCCGGCATGGAGAGGGTGTGGAACTGGCTCCCCCAGGTGCCGTCCGGGTTCTGTAGGGCCAGCACCGAAGCCGCGCTGGCCTCATAGCGCCGCCTTGCTATCTCCATAGCTCATCCAATATGATACATCCTGGG
The DNA here is from genome assembly GCA_910574935.1 of Oscillospiraceae bacterium. Lineage (GTDB taxonomy): Bacteria > Bacillota > Clostridia > Oscillospirales > Acutalibacteraceae > Acutalibacter > Acutalibacter intestini. The sequence goes on along the minus strand of CAJTCU010000008.1, from coordinate 91,789 downwards.
CTCCGGCGCGGACTGATAGAAGATATCCGCTCCCAGCCCCGCCAGCTTGTCTACAATATTTTCGTAGCCGCGCTCGATAAACCGGATGTTTTCCACCTGGGTGACGCCGCTGGCCATCAGCCCAGCCAAAATCATGGCCACACCGGCTCTCAGGTCCAGGGCCCGCACCGGGGCGCCCTTTAGCCTTTGTACGCCCTCTACCACGGCCAGGCTGCCCTCTACGGTAATCTGTGCCCCCATGTTCCGCAGCTCGTCCACATATTTAAAGCGTCCGCCGCTAAAGATACTCTCTGTCACCATGCTGATGCCCCCCGCCGTGGTCAGCAGAGTGGTGATTTGGGGCTGCATGTCGGTGGGAAAACCCGGGTGGGGCAGGGTTTTTACATTGCATTTGCGCAGCTGCCGGTCGCAGGTAACCCGCACCGTATCGTCGCCCTCTTCCACCCGTACCCCCATTTCCACCAGCTTGGCGGAGATGGACTCCAGGTGCTTGGGGGTCACGTTTTTCACGGTGATGTCCCCGTAGGTGGCGGCCGCGGCCATCATATATGTGCCAGCCTCAATCTGGTCTGGGATGATGGTATAGGTCACCCCCCGCAGCTGCTGAACCCCATGGATCTTGATGGTATCCGTGCCCGCGCCCCGGATATCGGCCCCCATGGTGTTCAAAAAGTTGGCCAGGTCCACCACGTGGGGCTCTCGGGCGGCGTTTTCAATGACCGTAACGCCCCGGGCTTTAACGGCAGTAAGCATAATATTCATGGTGGCCCCCACTGTGACCACGTCCAGATAAATATGGGCCCCGTGCAGGTCGTTCGGCGCGGTAACAGAGATCATGCCGCCGTTGTCCAGGCTGTGCTCACAGCCCAGGGCCTCAAAACCCTTTAAATGCTGGTCAATGGGCCGTACGCCAAAGTCGCAGCCCCCGGGCAGGGGCACCAGCGCCCGGCGGCACCGGCCCAGCAAAGCGCCAATAAAATAATACGAGCCCCGCATCCGCCGGGCCACGTCGGCGCTCACGGTGTCCGTGTCAATGGGGCGGGGGTCAATCACCATGGTGTGCCGGTCCGGATACTCCACCCGGGCCCCCATCTCCTCTAAAATATAAGCGGAGTTTTTCACGTCTGAAATATCTGGCAAATTTTCTATACAGCAAGGAGAATCGGACAGAATGATGGCGGGCAAAATAGCCACTGCCGCGTTTTTTGCGCCACTAATATTGACCTCGCCGCAAAGGCGACGCCCCCCATGTATCACATATTTATCCAAATTTACACTTCCTTATGGCCCGCAGGACAGGCCGGAATTGACTTTACTCTTAGTATTGGGTCCAAGAGCTATAATAATACATCCGGGCAAAAAAGTCAATGGGCAGCTGGTAATATGTGAAAATTATGTAAACTTTATAGCCCGCTACTTCCCTTTGCCAATAATCGGCTTTTCCTGGCCCCGCAGCAGCCGCCCTATGTTGGCCCGGTGCTTTACCAGCACCAGCACCCCAATGAACAGCGCCGCCCCTGTGGCCACCAGCAGGTATGCCAGCGAGTGCCCCTTGTTCCCGGCCCAGGGGCTGCCCCCGTAGTCCAGGAAAAAGGCCACCAAAAAGGTATATACCGGGTACGCCGCCGCGCACACCACCGAGGCCAGGGAGATAATCCTTCTGGCGATAAAGAGAACCAGGAAAGTGGCGATGACCAGCAAAAACACCCGCCAGTCTACCAGCAGAATCATGGCCGCGGCGGCCACAATGCCCTTTCCCCCCCGGAATCCGTAGTAGATGGGGAAAATATGCCCCACCACGCAGGCCGCGCCCGCCAGGTACCGGGCATACTGGAACACCTCGCTGGAGAAAAGGGTGGAACCGGCCAGCACCGCTGGGCTCATCATAACCCAGCGCATCACCAGCTGGCCCAGCAGCACCGCCGTCACGCACTTGAGAAAGTCCCCCACAAAGGTCAGCAGCGCCGGCAGCTTGCCCACGCTGCGCAGCACGTTGGTCATGCCCGCATTGCCGCTGCCCTGGTTGCGGATGTCCTTCCGCTGGACAATGCGGGTTAGGATAATGGCCCAGTTAATCCCCCCCAGAAGATACCCGATGACCGCCGAAACGGCCAGCCCGATCCCACAGTAAAGCTCTTGCTTTGACATGTTCTTTCCCCCTATAGTTTGGACGTATTCCCATAAGCGTTCGTACGCCCTACGCTTTCTCGTCCTTTTTGTCTCGAATCAGCAGGCGCACCGGGGTGCACTCCAGGCCAAAGGTCTCCCGTATGCGGTTGACAATAAACCGCTGGTAAGAGTAGTGGAACAGCTCGTGGTCGTTAACAAAGCACACAAAGGTGGGGGGCTTGGTACTGGCCTGGGTAATATAGTAGATCTTCAGCCGCCTCCCTTTGTCCGTGGGGGGCTGCACCCGGGCTGTGGCCTGGGCCAGCACGTCGTTTAGGGCCCCGGTGGTCACCCGCATCGCGTTGCTCATGGCCGCCAGCTTGATGAGTTCAAACATCCGGTCCAGCCGCTGGCCTGTTTTGGCAGAGATAAAGATAATGGGCGCATAGCTCATAAAGGCAAAGTCCTGGGCCAGTTTTAGGCGCATTTGGTCCATGGTCTTGTCGTCCTTTTCCACCGCGTCCCACTTGTTCACGCAGATGACGCAGCCCTTGCCTGCCTCGTGGGCAATGCCCGCCACCTTAGAATCCTGGTCCGTAAAGCCCACCGTACCGTCGATAAGAATCAGGCACACGTCCGCCCGCTCCACAGCCATTTCGGCCCGCAGGTTGCTGTAATACTCAATGGAATCCTCCACCTTGGCCTTTTTCCGCAGCCCAGCGGTGTCGATAAAGGTGAAAGTGCCAAAACGGTTCTCAATGGTCATGTCCACCGCGTCCCGGGTGGTGCCCGCCATATCAGAGACAATGCAGCGGTTTTCCCCCGCCACCCGGTTCACCAGCGAGGACTTGCCCACGTTGGGCTTTCCAATCACTGCCACTTTAATAATCTCTCCATCGGGCCCCTCTTCCTCCGCTTGGGGCAGGTCCTCCAGCACCCGGTCCAGCAGGTCCCCAGTGCCGTGGCCATGGACAGAAGAGACCATCACCGGGTCTCCCAGGCCCAGGTTGTAAAATTCATAAAACTCTGCCGGAGGCTGGCCCACGCTGTCGCACTTATTGACGCACAGCACCACAGGGCGGCCGCTTTTTTGCAGCAGCTCGGCCACCTCGATGTCGTTGGCTGTCACTCCGGCCCGCAGGTCGGTGACCAAAATAATCACACTGGCCGCGTCAATGGCGATCTGTACCTGTTCCCGCATCTGGGAAATTAGAATGTCCTTAGAGGCAGGCTCCAGACCGCCGGTATCCACCAGGGAAAATTCCCTGCCGCACCATTCGGCGTCGCCAAAAATCCGGTCCCTGGTGACACCAGGGGTGTCCTCCACAATGGAGAGCCTGCGCCCCACGATTTTATTAAACAAGGTCGATTTGCCCACATTGGGCCGGCCGACAATAGCCACAATGGGTTTTGCCATATGAAAGCCTCCTTTTGAAAATGCAAATTTCCCCGCGGCCCCGGAGAGCACCAGTAAAAGCTGGCTCCAGAACCGCAAAATGCCTGGCAGGGGCAAGGGGTAAGCGTCTGCCGGAGCTTTTAAGTTCCCGCACCCTCATAGGGCTGGTGTTCTGTCACGCCCGGCGTTTCTTGCCCCAGAATGGCCGCCAGCAGTTCCTCTCCCGTGCTGCCCACCCGCCGGGCCGGTTTGCCCAGGGCCTGGCTCAGCCGCTCCAGGGTCATGTCATCCAGGAAAACATCCTCTCCTGCCTTCAGCATATTCCCCGCAATCAAAATCTCGTTTCCCAGCTCTCGCCCGGAAAGTTGGGCTATGATGTCCCGCCCAGTCAGCAGGCCCGTCACATTCACCGTGCCCCCAAAGAAATCATTGTGGATAGGGACTAAGTCGATAGTTAAATTATCGCATTTTTCCCGGAGCACGTCAAGCATTTTATCCAAAAAAGCCAAGGCCGCTTCTCCCGTGGGGATGGTCACCCGCCGCTTTCCGCCCCAGGGCTCCAGATCCTCCACGGCCCATAAAAAGCCCTGTTCCAGGTCCCGCAGCATGCCCACGCCGTTCTCAATCTGAGGAAAATCTTCGTAAAATTCCACTGTCGGCAGCTCTCTCTCTGCCAAAAGATATAGCTCGTCCGCCGCAAACACGGTTCGGGCCCCCCGCTCTTTCAGGCAGCGGCTCCCCCATTTTTCAATGATTTCCAGCGCCGCCCCGGCTGTGTCTTGATCAAAAGGAATCAGCGGATACAGCCCTTGGCGGTAGCGGGTTAAGCCCACTGGCACACAGGCCACGCTCTGTATGGCGCCCCCAAGTTTACATAACTCTCTCAAACTATACTCCAGCGCCGCCCCGTCGTTAAGCCCAGGGCACAGCACAATTTGGCAATTCAGTTGCACGCCCCCCTCTGCCAGCCTGTAAAGATACCGCAGAGAATCCCCGGCAAACCGGTTGTTCATCATCTTGCAGCGCAGCGCGGGGTCCATGGTGTGCACGGAAATATTGATCGGACTAATGTGCATTTGCAGAATGCGGTCAATCTCCCTATCATCGATATTGGTTAACGTAATATAGTTTCCAAACAGAAAGCTTAGCCGGTTATCGTCATCCTTAAAATAAAGGGTCTCCCGCATTCCAGGGGGAAGCTGGTCAATAAAGCAGAACACGCACTTGTTCCGGCAAGAACGCTGCTGGTCCATCAAGTAGGTCTCAAATTCCAGCCCCAGCCCGGCATACTGCGGTTTTATCAGTTCCACCGCCAAGTCCCGTCCCTCCCGTCGCAGTACCAGCCGAAGCTCTCGCTCGGTCTCATAAAAGCGGAAGTCCAGCACATCTGTTACCGAGTGGCCATTCATACTCACCAGTAGGTCTCCGGGCAAAATTCCGGCCCGCTGGGCCCGGCTTCCCGGCTCTACTCCGTCAATTCTAACCATTGCCTCCTCCTTACCGGGAAAGCTGTCCCACATTTATGGAAAATCCCTGGCAGCCGCTTAAAAAGCCCGCCCGCGCTCCTGAATCCACGGCAGGTTTTCCCCTTAAAAAAGCCGGGTTCCAGGGCTCTAAATCCTTCCACGCAAACAAATCCTTAATGATGCATTGTTTGATATACACTGCTTTCCGCTTTTTATTCTCACTAAATCAAAAAAGGGAAGCACCCATCTCATTGGCATTGCCAAGGGGGCGTTTCCCTTTTCGATCTTCCTTATGGAAACCTGCTTATTGGTCCACCTCAACCACTTTCCGGCCATTATAATAGCCGCAGGTGGGGCAAACCCGGTGAGGAGCCTTGTAGCTGCCGCACTGGGCACACTTGGTCAGAGCAGGGGCTTGCAGCTTCCACACATTAGAGCGCCGCTTATTCTGCCGCGCACTGGACACCTTTCTCTTGGGTACCGCCATTTTCAGCACCTCCTTAGCTTCAAAAACTCGTACATTATCCCAACTTTTTCATTTAACCTACAGCAATTCCTTCAAAACCTCCAGCCGCGGGTCTATCACCGGGCCGCCGCAGCCACACATCCCGTGGTTCCAGTTGGTTCCGCAGGTGGGGCACAAGCCCTTGCAGTCCTCTTTACAAAGGAACTGACCGGGCATGTTCAGCAGGACGTCCTCCAGCACTAGCCTGTCCAAGTCCAGCTTTTCCTCAGGCGTCAGGATGGTGTCTTCATCCTCTTCACCCTGGGTCTCCCGAACCAGCATATGACGGAAGGTTTTCTCGTACTCTCTGGTGAACTCCTCCGCGCAGCGGTCACAGGGCATCAAAAGGGAAAACTCCACCCGCGCCTGAAAATCCACCGCGCTCGCAAAGCCTTTCAGCGCAGCCTCTACCTTCACGGGCGCACAAAACGGCTTGACGCCGCCCAATTCCACCCCGGAAAAGTCCAGCTGGCAACTGACCTTGTCCCCAAGGCCATCAGACTGAAAATACTTTTTTAAATCGATCACCATATCGCACCTCATGCCGTACCGGTATATTATACCTGTTAAAAGGACCTTTGTCAAGCCCGAAGCCAGGAGAATTTTGCCGTTATTTCAGCACGCAGTCAGCCACCTGGGCTGGAATATCCTCGTCGGCGGCAGAGATGGAAAGCACAATCGAGGTACTGGCGGACTCGCTAAGCTTTTTCAGCTCGGGTACCAGGTAAGCGCAGGCCTCGGCCCCAGTGCCGGTAATCTTTAGGGTGGAGTCCACAAAGATGTCGGTCACGTCATAGTTGCCCGCGCAAATGCCGCTGATAAAGCCCAACAGGGCGTCCTCGCCCTTAATATCATACGCGTCAGAATCTACCAAGCGGGCGGCATAGGGAATGTTGTAGGTCATCTGCTGGCCTTTCTCAATGACCACCACGTTGCCGTTGGACTTTTCCAGGGCGGCGTTGACCATCTCAATCAGTTTCTTTGTCTTGCCCGAACCTTTTTTACCAGTCAAAAGAGTAACCATTTTTTTGCTCCTTTATTTTTTTATTATTGCTCTTACGAAACAACAAGAGCATTACCCGGGCCAAATGACGGGAAAGATTTCCCACGGGAACTTCTCCCTCTGCCAATAGGCACCGGCCTTTGCCCAATGTCCGGTACTGGACTTTTTTTAACCGTTCAGGCGCTCCTCCAGCGCCGCCTTTTGGGCTTCGTAACCGGGCTTGCCCAGCAGGGCGAACATGTTCTTCTTATAGCTTTCCACCCCAGGCTGGTCAAAGGGATTCACACCCAGCAGATAGCCGGAAATGGCGCAGGCTTTCTCAAAAAAGTAGATAATCTGCCCCAGAGTCTCTTCAGAAAAGTCGCTGGCGTGCAGCACCACATTGGGCACGCCGCCGTCGTTGTGGGCCAGCACGGTGCCCTCGAAAGCCTTCTCGTTGACAAAGGCCATGGTCCGGCCCTCCAGATAGTTCAGCCCGTCCACGTCCGTGGGGTCCTTGCCCAGGGTCACCTGGTGCTTGGGGCTGTCAATGAGCACCACGGTCTCAAACAACTGCCGCCGGCCGTCCTGGATATACTGCCCCATGGAGTGCAGGTCCGTGGAAAACACCACCGAGGCTGGGAACAGGCCTTTCTGGTCCTTGCCCTCGCTCTCTCCATACAGCTGCTTCCACCATTCGTTCATCATGGCGTAGCAGGGCTCATAGCTCACCATCACCTCTACGGACTTGCCCTTGTTGTATAGGATGTTCCGGGCCGCCGCATACTTGTAGCAGTCGTTCTCCTCCAGCACCGGGCTGCTATAGGCTTTCATGGCCTTGCGCGCCCCTTCCATCAGGGCGTCAACGTCACACCCCGCCACGGCAATGGGCAAAAGCCCCACGGCGGTCAGCACCGAGTAGCGTCCGCCCACATTATCCGGTACCACAAACGTCTCGTAGCCCTCGGCGTCAGCCAGCTGCTTCAAAGTGCCCTTGGCCTTATCCGTGGTGCAGAAAACGCGCTGCCGGGCCCCTTCTTTGCCATATTTCTTTTCCAGCAGCTCCCGGAACACCCGGAACGCAATAGCGGGCTCGGTGGTAGTGCCGGACTTGGAGATCATGTTGATGGAAACGTCCTTGTCCTGGCAAATCGTCACCAGCTCCTGCAAAGCGGTAGAGCTAATGCTATTGCCGGTAAAATAGATATCCGGCGTATCCTTTGGCAGGGCGTTGTAATGGTCGGACTTCAAAAATTCAATAGCGGCCCGGGCCCCCAGGTAGGAGCCCCCGATGCCAATGACCACAAACACCTGAGAATTTTCCTTTACCCGCTGGGCCGCGGCCTTGATGCGGGCAAACTCCTCCTTGTCATAATCCTCGGGAAGGGTGGTCCAGCCCAAAAAGTCATTCCCCGGGCCTTTTCCAGAGGCCAATAGATCGCTGGCGGCCTGCACAGCGGGCTGCATACCGTCGAACTCATGTTGAGAAATAAAGCCTTTTAAATACCTGTCGTCCAATTTTAGCGGCATTTGCAAAACTCCTTTACTCTTTCCGTCCGCCAGGGAAGAAACCAGCCTCTATAAAACTGAAAGATTCCTCCGCCCAACGCCGGGATTTTTATTACTCTTATTTTACAATATATTTTTCTGTTTTGCAAGAGGGGGTTTTATGAAATATCTCTAAATTCTCCGGGCGTCTTTTTGTGCAGAGTCTCTGCCAAAAGCGGGCGCCGCCAGAAAAAAGGGGAAAATCCCCCTTGCCGCCTGGAAAGCCGCTTCCCAAAAAGGAAAGGGCACAGCACCGCCCTTATGGATCCGGCCAAGACGGCAGACAAAGCCCGGGCGCTTCATCCCCGGACCCGAGAAGAGGCGAAGCATGGACTAAAGCCAGCTCTTCGCCTCTTCACCGTCTGCTCTTTCCTTAAGGCAATACCGCACAATTCTAAGCACCGTATTGCGCAGTCAGATTTTTCTTCAGAGGGTACAGATTGAGCGCCGTCCATCTCACCATTGACCAGCGAAAGCTGTGCGCTATCACGGAAAATCTGCAAGCAGGACGGTGCTTAGAATTGTGCGGTGTTGCCTTAAAACCCTTCTCGCTCCTATAGCGTCAGCAGCCCCCGCAGCAAATATCCAAAGGCCGAGCCAAAGGTAATGGCCGCCACCTCTCCCGCCGCTTTAATCTCCACCTGGGCCACGGTCTCTCCCCCTGCCAGATAGCTGATCTTCCCCAGCACATCCCCCTCTTTTACCGGAGCAGTCACCCCCTGCTTCCAGCTGATTTTTTCCTCCACCTCTCCTTTAGCCGAGGTCCTCATCAGAATCTCCGGCATCTCGCCCGCGCGCACGGGTACTGTTTCTTCCATGCCCCCCGCCACCGCCACCGGCGGCAGCTCCGGGCTCTCGGGCACGGTGACGGTCCACCCGGCAAACCCATAGTCCAGCAGCGCCGCCGCGTCCCGGAACCGGTCGTCCGTGCTGGGGGCCCCCAGCACCACCGCGATCAGCCGCAGGCCGCCCCGCTCCGCCGTGGCAGTGATACAGCTGCCCGCCTGGGTGGTAGTGCCGGTCTTTAGCCCCGTAATGCCCTGGTAGCTGCGGATCAGTTTGTTGGTGTTCACCAGCTGGGTGGCCCCGTCCCGTACATAGTCAATCCAGGTGAGCGTGTAGTCCTGAATTTTTTTGTGTTTGATCAGTTCCCGGCTCATCAGTGCCACGTCAAAGGCACTGGTCACATGGCCCTCCTCATCCAGCCCGTTGCAATTTTTAAAGGCGCTGTCCCCCATGCCCAGCTCCTGGGCTTTTTCGTTCATTCTGGCCACAAAGGCCTCTTCGCTGCCCGCCACGTTTTCGGCCAGCACCACCGCCGCGTCGTTGGCGCTCATAATCACCGTGGCTTTTAGCAGGTCGTCCACGCTCATCTGCTCTCCCTCTTTCAGCCAGATGTCCGACCCGCCCATGGAGGCCGCGTGGGCCGAGGCCGTCAGCTGGTCCTCCAGGCGCAGCTGGCCCGCCTCCAGGGCGTCAAAGGTCAGGCACAGGGTCATTACTTTGGTGATAGAGGCACAGGGACGCACCTCATGGGCGTTTTTTTCAAAGAGTACCTGCCCGGTGCCGGCCTCCATCAGCACCGCCGCCGGGGCCGAAAGGGTCAGCTCCTCCTGGCCGTGGGCGGTCAAAGCCGGCAGAGAGAGGGCCGCTGTCAGCAGAGCAAGAAGAAGGGCCAAATACTTTTTCACAACAGATCATCCTTTCCCTTTCAAAGCAACACTGTGCAAGGTTTTTGTGGGGTGTTGCCTCCATTGTTCTACTAATATGCGCCCAGCGGCCCGGTCATGCCCAGTGAGTGCCCCCTTTACGGTATATGTTCCGGTTGTGGGGCTGCTCCTTTGCGGTCTACGTTATTTGATGCAGTACGATTTGCCCTGGGGGTCCCCCTTGCGGTATCTGTGGTTCGGGGGCCTGGGGTTTACCGTGCCGCCCTTCCTCTGCTCTCCGCTGCCGGAAAAAGCCGCGGCAAGCCCCCTGGCCTTTGACTATGGTCCTGTGCCCCGGCGCTGCGCCGGCCGGGGCGGGCGCTATCGTCCATCCACTAAAGAAACAGCAAAATCAATTTTTCAAGTTAAGATATCCTTGTTTCTGTCCTAAAACAAAAGATTCTAAATTTTAATAGAGCTTGTTTGAAAATAGAGAAAAATGATCTTTTTTGGCCCGGAAGAGGGGCCCTTGCAAGGAAAAAAGCCGCAAGAAATGCTGGCGCCTTTCCAGAACTTTTGACGCCGAAGCCACCATTTCTGGGCAAAACAGCCCCTGTTTCGGAGTTTTCACACAGACTCTAGGGCTGGTTTGAAAACAGAGAAAATGCCGTCTTTTTGCCCTGGCCGGTGCGGTTTGACGAAGAAAACCGCCAGGAATCCTTTCGTATTACAAGGATTTTCCACACACAAATCCGCCCGGACCGGGCAAAAAGACGGTGTTTGCGATTTTTCAAACAAGCCCTAGCCTGTGTGAACCATAAGCTTTATCTGTTGCCAAGGAGACGCCCTCTGTGGTCCCGCCGGCTTCCCCTTGGGGTTCTGGGCCTTTCCGAAAAAAAAGAGGGCTTCCCCTGTGAGAAGCCCTCTTCGCCTATTCCGTTTCCACAATCAGTTCCCAGTTTAGATGCAGTGGCATCAGCCTCGCCAGCAGCCGTCTGGCCTCCGTCTCGCTCACGCCCAAAAATCCTTTAGCCCGAATGATTACTCCTGTCTCTGTCTCTTCCACCGCGCCGTCAATCCCCGCCGCTTCTACCACGCTCCTCAGTTCCGCCAGGGTCCCCGGCCCCCGGTAGGCCCCCAGCAGCCCCAGCAGCGCCCGCCTGCGGTCCGCCGGTTCTCCCGGCAGGGCCTGGCCGTGGAACAAAATCTCCCACTGGCCCAGCGTTTCTTCTGGCGCGGTCTCAATGAACAGCTCCGCCAGTGCCCGGTCTACCTGTGCCCACGCCGCGTCCAATCCTTCGGCGTAGGCGTCCAACTCCCAGTCCAGCGGACTGCTGCCGGTCAACTGGTACGCGCCTGTGGCAGAAAGAATCCGGCGCAGGTCCTCCCCGGCGCTCATGCGGCCTCCGTCAGGGAGACCACGCCCATAATGGGCAATACTCCCGCCGCCCCGGCATAGTCCGCAATCGCGTTGTTCAAGGTCAGCTTGCCAATGGCGGAGTCTCCCAGGATTACCCGGGCTAAGTCCCCTGTATACACCCCGCCGCCAATCTCCCTTTGGTCAAACCACTGACCCAGGGCGGCTTTGGCCCGCTCCTTGGCCTCTGCAAAGTTCAGCCCGGGCCGCATCTTCATGGTGGCCATCACATTGCATTTGCGGGTGGTGGCCGCCTGTATGGTCAATGCCGCCCCCAGGGGCTTTTCCCGGCTCAAAGCTTCTGTGGCCGCGGCCAGCAGGGCTTCGTCCGGGGCCTGGCCTTCTCCCCAAAGGTACACTGCCGCCCCGCCGCTTTCCGCCGCTACGGCCTGGGCCTTTGTCACCCCCGGCACCGCCCGGGCCAGGGCCTCATAGTAGGCCGGATTGCCCATTAAAATAGGCCGGGAAAAGGCCTCCAGCACCCGCTGGCGGTAGGCCTCGTCGTCCTCCGCCTCGGCCCCACCGGTAAAGGCGCCGTGGTTCACCACATACTGTATGCCGTTGACCGGCGTCACCAAGGTGTTAATGTAGTTAGAGGCCGCGTTTCCCCGGCTGCCTGCTTCCGCCGCCTGGGCCGGAGCCCCCACAGCTAGGTCTCCAGCGGGCAAAGACACGTCCTGGGTGGTCTCATACTCCACCGCCTCGTCTCCGTAAGCGGCGCATACCGTGCCTTTGGGAATCACCAGGTCAAAGCTTAGGGGCAGGTACCGGCAAAAGTGCAGCACCCCCTGGGCTTTTTGGGCGGGCTTTCTGGCCAGCCCCCGCTGGGCCCCGTGGCGGTCCAGCTGCTCCCCCTGGGCCGTTTGGGGAAACGCCTCCCGCCGGACCCACTCAATCCCCGCCTGCAAGCGGTAGATTTCTCCGGCCAGCACCTGTAGGCGTATGCCAATGTCCCCCGCTTCGTCGGGTGTCCCGCCGCTTTTGTCCGCGTACTGTCTCCGCATCCTGTCAAGTATCTCTTGGTATGTCTCCAATGATAATTTCCCCCTCTCCCAGCGGCGTCTCCATCAAAAACCGCACGCCGCCCTCTGTTGTCTCCGCCCTTTTGGCCCGCACCCCCGGCAGGTCCAGAAGGGCTTCATTGGCCAGTGCCACAGCCCGGTCCAGGGCATGGTCCTCCTGGGGGTCCCACTGCCACAGCCCGCTGCCCAGTTCCCGGCAATAGGGCAGGCTGCCCCGGCGGATGCTCAGCCGCAGCCAGGCGTTTTGCAGCAGCTCCTCCAGGCCTCCCACCATCTGGGGCAGGCCCCCAGGGCCCAGGGCGATGTTTCCGTTTTCCAGCTTTAGGTCCATCACCCCGCCTCCTTTGGGGCAAAGACCTGGCCGTTCACCACCACCTGCCCGTTATTTTTCAGCAAAATTTCCGCCCCTCCGGCCGAGTACAGCCGTACCTCCCCCTCTTCCAGGGTGGGGTCCGGGGCGCTGGCCAGCCCCGCGCAGTAGCCATTCAGCATCACCGCCGGGCGACCGCTCTGGGCGGCGCTGGCAAAACCATAGGGAAACAGCTGCTCTGGGGCCCGGTGCTCGCTGTCGCTCCGCACCGCAAAGCCCCCCTCGCTCTCCACCAGCCCACTGCGCAGCCGCACGTTATCTCCGGGCTTAAGCCTCTCTGTCAGCCACACGCTCATCCTCTCCTTTCTCCAGGGTCAGCCGAGTGCGCACTCCGCTGCCATCCATCCACACCACCGCCTTTTTTACCGGGCATCCCACAAATCGTCCCACCCGGGGCAGGGCCACCCGGGCGGTGCAGTCTCCCTGGGGCCACCAGGCCCCCGCACAGGTTACTGTCAGCAAAAAGCTCGCCTGCCGGGCCTCTTTCAGCAGCTGCCGGGGGTTTTGGCCGCTTTGGGCGCTAATGTACCTGCGCCTGGGAACAGCCGCCTCCGGGTCGGTAAACCGGGTATCATAGCCCCCGCGGTATCCCTGCTTGTATAGGGCACTCAGCCGTTTACAGGGCAGGCGGCACAGTTTGGCCTCCATCACTCGGTCCAGCTCCAGTTCCCCGGGCCCGGCCCCCTCGCAGTGCAGGACTCCCTCAAAGTCCACATAGGGCCGGGTGCCCAGGTAGTCCTGGCAGAATTCTGCCAGCACCTGCCAGCAAGACCGCCCCTTCTCCACCAAAAGCTCCCCAGGAAAGCGTCCGTCCTCTCCTGTCACCTGGTCAAAGCCCAGGGGCTCCAGCAGCCTGCGCCGGATAGCGCCCAAAGAAGGGTTCCCAAAAGCTCTGGGCTCCGCCTCGTTGTCCAGCAGCAGGGCTTCCCGGCTTCTGCACACCAACTCCACTAGCAGCCCCTTGGGGCCCATGGCGGTGTTCTGCTCATCTACCATCCCCCGAAACAGCCCCCGGCCGCCTTCGTATACCCGCACCTCTTCCAGGTCCTCCCAGATCCGCTCTGCGGGAAATATCGCTTTCAGCTGGCAGGCCGGGGCCTCCCTGTCATAAGACAGCACCGCCTCCTTGGGGGCGCCCAGCAGCATCTGCCCGCCCCCGGCTAAAGTTCCCCAAAAAGTCATGGGGCATGCACCTCCTCTCCCTCTTTCAGGTCCGCGATGTCCCGTATATGGGGGTTGGCCGCCCGCAGGGCTTCTATGTCCCAGCCAAAGCGCCCGGCATAGTCCCACAGGCTCTCCCCAGCGGCCGCGTAACGCACCCCCAGGTACCGAGCCCCGGCCTTATACTCGGTAAATGCAAAGCTGTACTTTACCAGCCCCCCGCCTGCCTCTCCCAGCAGCTTTAGGTTGTCCAGCACCGCCAAAAAAGGCGCCTGCCCAGGCAGCTGCAAATATCCCGGCCCGCCTTCGGCCAGCAGCGCTTCCAGGCGCCGCCACTGTCCGGCACAGTCCTCCCCGGTAAAATACCCCACGCCGCTGACCCGCCGCTTTTTGGGCCCCAGGTCCACGGCCTCCCCGCCCTGGAAGGGCAGCAGGGTCTCCTTCAGGTTCCGGGCGCATTCCACATACAGCTGGGTAGGATTTATCCGCCAGGTAAAGTCTTTAAAACGCATGGTCATCAGGTTCACTCTTTCGCCCCCTTTCACAGCTGCGCCGGATAGCGGCGGCTATCCCGTTCCAGCTCCCGGCTCAGTTCCTCAGCCCGTTCCAGCTCCTCCATCCTTCCACCTCCGTCCTTTTTTCCGATACCAGTACCCCGCCCTCAGCAGAGAGGCTCTTCCACCGGCAGCCCTCAAAACGCCAATTCTCCACCTGAAGGGCAACGCTTCCTTCCAGGGCCAGTCCCAGGCCGCCAAGCCCTTTCAGCTCCACGGTATATACGGTTCTGCCCATACAGGCAAAGGGCTCGTCCTCGCCCACGGCCACCAGCTCTTCCACACTGCCCCCCACCGAAACTTTCCACCCAGTTACCGCATACTTCTTCCCGTCCAGCCAGACCGGATAGGTCTTTTTGCCAGCAGCGCTTCCCACCGTTCCAAAGCGAAAGACTACCGCCAGGGCCAGCAGCCCGGTATTCTTGTCCACACAGACCGCCCCTCGTTCCATCCCCGTAGGGGCTGCTTGTCCGGTTTCTGCCGTGGCGGTGATGGCCGCCATAATTTCTTCCGCCCAGTCCGCCTGGGCATTCCTGGGCAGCCATACCGTAAACCCCAGGCTGGCCTCCCAGCCCCCTCCAGCCCGGACCTCCTTTTCCACCTGCCCGGTAACCACCGGCCGGGTGGGCAGCCGTCCGGCCGGCAGCTGCCGCCACCCCAAGCGAAAATCCGCCTCTGGCACAGCCAGGGCAAAGCGTTCCAGCAGATCTATTAATAGCTCATGGGCTCTCATCCGCGCCCACCTCCTTTTCCAGCAGAACCCGCAGGCATATTTTTGTCCCGCCAATGGCCAGCTCCTCTGCCAAAAGCACCCGGTACGTCTGCCCGGCCTGTTCCAGGGCGTCCCCCGGCCGCACCCCTTCCAGCCAGCCTGTAAACACGTACAGCGGACTGCATAAAAGGCCTATCTCCGCCGCCAGCCGGGGGCCAAACATACCAGCCTGTCCTTTCAACCGCGCCACGGCCCCCCGGCCCAGGGTCCGGGAGCCATCTCCTTTTATCAATACCGCTACCGGCGCGCGCCGGTAGATGTTCCGCGATAAGTCCCCCATCCGCGCCTCCTTACACCTGTCCAAAATAGAACCTGTCCCAGCCCAGCAGCCCGGCGCAGGCCCGGTACTTTTCCTCACAAAGCTCCCAGGCGTGCCGGGCCCGGTCTCCCAGCTCCACCTTTAGCTCTGGCGAAGCCACAGCCATAGGCCCCGTGGCCTGGTCCAGCAGGGTCAGCTGATAAAAGGCCCTGGCAGCGGCCCAGCTCTCGGCCTCCCCGGCCCGGCCCTCTTCTGCTCCGGGCAGCAGCCGCCGCCCCACCCAGCCCGCGCACTCCCGGCACAGCTCCCCGCAAAGCTTGTCCCGCCGAGGGTCCTGCCCGTCCATGGGTTCGCCGCTGTACAGTATAAATTTTTCTTGCACGTTCTCCAAGCTGATTTCCATAAAACCCCCTTCGTCCTCCCGCCCGCCCGGCAACTCCTATGGTTAACCCTGCTTACGCCTTTGCGGCTTCCGTAATCTCTAGCCCTATGGCCGCGCCTTCAAAAATTCTGGCAAAGCCGCAGGTCACGCTAATGGCGGCCCGCTCCAGCTGCCGGTCGATCAGCTTGTCGCAGTCTGTAACTACCCCGCCAGACTGCACCATCTCCAGGGCCGCGTTCTTGTCCAGGGCAATGATCTTGTGATTCTCCATGCCCGGCACATGGATGAGCTTCGCGCCCAGGGGTGTACACAGCTTGCCCGTGCCCTGGAAGTTCATGCCAGCCTGGGCGTCCTTAAACTCCTCCACCTGCAAAAGCTTCTGCATGGCGTCGGTCCCTGCCACCACAGTGTTCAGCTTAAAGGGCGCCAGCGCGGCCCACGCGCCAATAAAATCCCCATAATTGGGGGTGGCTCCTGAGAGAAAGGCCACGCCGTCCTTACTCCCATCTCCTCTGATCAGCACCCCCACCGCGTCGTTTAGCTGCTCGGTGGCAATGTACGCCCCAATCTGCCGCAGGGCCACGGTAAACAGGTCCAGCTTTTGAAAACGCAGGGCCTCGTAAGAGCTCACCAGCATCCGTCCATGCTTTTTCATAGGTACCAAACTCTGGTTGGCGCGGATATTGGTAACTGGCAGCGCGGCGCCCTCTAGCTCCAGCGGGGTGGTGCTGGTCTCGGCGGCCTGGGTGCCGGCCTCCTCTTTGGCGGCAATGGTGCGGTAGTCTATCCCGTCAATTTTGGTCACCGTGGCCACCAGGTCGTTAATCTTCGTCACGCTGTCCATGCCCTGGCGCACGGCTCGGGCCACATATTCCGGGAATAGCGCGGCGCTGGCGCCGCTCTGGAAGAACTGTTCCACTGTGCCGGAGTCCGGCCCGCTCACCTTAATGGCAAAGCGCTTCAGCTGGCGCTGGTAGGCGTCTAGGCCCTCCAGGGCTGTGCCCCGGTAATTTTCCGAGCGGTCCAGCTCTTCCAGCACCTGGGTAAAGCTCTTGCCCGGGGTGTGGTACATGCCTTTTTCCAACCCAATATTCTCGTAATAAGCCATAAGTTCATTCTCCTTTAAAAAATTATAATTTTTAGGTGTTCTCATCACGATAAAGCCGTAAAGTTTTTCAATTGCCCTGGAACGCCCGCTCTGCGCTGGTATTGCGCCCTATGGAGCGACCAGACTTCTCACGCTGGTAAATGCGTGGGGCACAGTGTCTCGCCGGCCGGCCTGAGACCCGCGTAACCCCTTTGCGCGTCAGCTCTTTGCCGCTGGCGGCTTTCCCCGCGCCTTCACCTCGTCATGTTCCATTTTTGCCACTTCCTTTCTAAAAGGAAAGGTCCTCACTTATATCCGAAACTCCCCGTTGCCCTCTTCCCGGTCTCCGGGCTCTGGGGCCAGCTGGGGCCGCAGGGGCAGGGCTCTCTCCGCCATCCGGCCATAGGTCTTTTCCATGGCGGCCAGCTCCTCTATGCCCAGCGCCTTTACCGTGGCCTCCATCACCTCCCGGGGCATTTCCGGCTGTACTATGGCGCTGTACTTCAGCACCCCCTTTTCCAGCTCCCGGCGATAGCGCTGGCCCCAGCGGGCCTTTTCCGCCAGGGCCCGGAATCTACGACCAATCTCCCCGGCCTGGGCTTTTGAAATCACCACTGCCTCCGCCTGGGCCTGGCCTAGCAGCTTGTCCACCGCTTCTTCCCCGGCAAAATGTTTGGTCACCCCCGCGCCCCGCTGGGCAGGCACTGCCACAAAGGAGCACTCATAGGCGTCCGTGGGCTCCAAGAGCAGGTGGTGGGCCACCTGGCCCCCATATTCCCGGCCCGGCACATGCGCGCATTGCTCCTGGCCGCAGACGCTGCATACCCGGCGCTTTACGCTACAGCTAACGCTCACCTCCTTCAAAATTCCCCCGTCAATCAGGGCAATGGTCTCCTCGTTGCCCTTGGTTCTGGGCAGGTATGCCTGGGCGGTAAGCTGCGCCAGGGGTTCGCCGGTTTTGGTCCGCTGGTCCTCACAAATCCGCATCCCTGTGCTGAAAATCCTGGCGGTCTGGTTGGCGCTTTTGCACTCGTGGTCTAAAATGCAGGTCTTGCCTAAAAACAGCTCCTTCAGCCGCTCCAGGCTCTCCTTGGGAAAGCGCTCCAGATCCCGGTCCACCTGGTTGTCGCACAGCACAAGGGAAAACACATATACCTCCTGGGGTTCATAGGCCCGGCGTGTGTAGCGGTTGATCGCCCCCATCTCTTCTTGGCTCAGCTCCTGGGCGGCTTTCACCACTCGTCCCTCTTTCAAATTCATAGGCATCCTCCTTCGTATTCATTCTTTGCGTTATTGGTTCACGCGGTGCAAAAGAGGCAAAATCCTTCAAGCGCATTCACCCTTTTGAACCAGCGGACCAGCCGCTTGCTAAAAAAACCGGTCTTTACCGACTTCCAAGTGCGTTTACAATATATTGGGGCCCTAGGGCTTGTTTGAAAAATCGAAAACGTCGTCTTTTTTGCCAGAAGAGGCCACTTTCTACGTCGAAAATCCTCGTCAATCGCGAGATTGCCTTGCGGTTTTCTCCTTGAAATTGTCCCCTTCTGGCCCAAAATTCGTCATTTCCTCTATTTTCAAACAAGCCCTAGGCCGTCTGGCGGAAAACTACCCGTCTATTCCTCCAGCTCTCGCTCCAGCTTCCTGGCCCTGGCCAGCAGATACCGGGCGTTGGCGTGGTCCACCTCGTCCTGCATGGTAATCTCTTCCCACTCTATCTCGCACTCTTGGGGGTAGCCCTCCAGGGCCAGCCAGGTTCGGCAGATCTTTCGTATCACTGGGGTCAGTACCCGCCGGTATGCCTCCAGTTCGCTGGTCAGCACGTCCGCCTGCTGGCTGGACATCCTTTCTGTGGAGGACCAGCTAAGCCCCAGCAAAAAGGGCGGCAGGCCCAGCTTGGCCACAATCTGCTCCAGCATCTGCCGCACCGGTACCTGGCTGTCCATCATCTGGTGGTCCGCGCCAATAGCCTTAATACTCACGTTTCCCACTGCCACAAAATCCCTGGGCTCCCGGCTGCTCATGGCAGCTTTCCACTCCTGGGCCATCTGCTTGGCCCGCTCTCCGGCTCCTGTTAGGGGGCCCTCCGGCTGGCAGGTCACCGCAAAGCGTACGTTGCCCATGCGTTCCCAGTTCACCCCCAGGGTGCGGTAGATATTCATCAGCACCCCGCTAACAAAGGGCAGCCCCCGCAGCAGCGACACCCCCCAGGGGGACCCCGCCGCCGGGTTCAGGGCCGAAACCAGCAGCAGTTCTGGGTGGGGGCAGGGGCGCTTTTCCCCCTCCTCCAGTACCGAGACCTTCACCCCCAGGGGCCCGTCCTCTTCCAGCTCCAGGTTTCGCAGCCCCGCATTATACAAGGCCGCCACCTGCCCGCCAGAGAGCACCATCTCGCCCACCGCCGTGCCATAGGTCACCAGTTCTTCCAGGTAAACGCCCAGGAATTCATGAATACCGCTGCCCGCAGCGTTCACCTGTACCCCCTCTAAAAACTCCTTCAGCCTCTTCTCCGCCCGCTCCTGAGGGCAGGACACCTGAAAGCCGCCGATGAGCCGGCGCAGCTTGTAAATAGACGCGTCAATAATGGGCACCGCTTCCCGCAGGCTGCGGTACAGCTCCCGCTCTCCCGCGCCCGCTGGCAGCAGCACGCCCCCTTCCGCTGGCCGGCTCTGTACGCTGGTGGCCAGCACCCCGCACTCGTCAAAGGCCCCGCCGGCCCGCCGGTTCTTCTTTTTTAGACCCAGCACTTGTTCAAGCTCCTTTCCTGTTGATTGTTTTGATAAATCCGGTCCCTCCTCTTCCTCCGCTTTTTTCGGTCCCGCTAAAACCTCCTTTCATATACCCCTTAAAAAAGCACAAAAGTTGTTCTCTAAAAGACAACTTTTCCCGAAAAAATAAAAATATTTTCGAATTTTTTTCAAAACTCCCGCCAAAAGGCTTTCTACAAATTAAGAATCCCTTACTTTTGCCCCCGCCCTATTGCTTTCCCAAAGGGTTTCGTGCTAAGATAAAGACACAAAGACGGCGCCCCAGGGCCCCCCTCTCACCACCAGCCTGGCAGGCCCGCCGAAAACGCAAAGAGGTGTATCACTATGGCAGACTATAACCACGGAAACTACCAGCCCCAGGGCCAGCCCATGTATAACCCGCCCCAGTACCAGCCTCAGGCAGGCATCGACCCTCCTCCCGGCTATACCCAGCGCAGCCGGGTGGCGGCAGGCATTTTGGCCATCCTGCTGGGGGTGTATGGTGTCCACAGCTTCTACCTGGGCAACACGTCCCGGGGCCTTATGCAGCTGCTCATCTCCCTTTTAACCTGCGGCGTGGGGGCCATTGTGGTGGAGATATGGAGCATCCTGGACGGCGTTAAGCTGCTGGATGGCCGCATTAGCACGGACGCCAACGGCGTATTTCTTAAAGACTGACCCAGGAGGTGCCCTATGAGCGATTTTGAAAATAAGGACCTAAACCAAGAGCCGGCCACCCCGGCGCAGCCCGCGCCCGCCGCCTCTGAACCCCAGCCCCCAGAACCTGCCCCGGCCCCTGCCGCTGTGGAGCCTGCCGCTCCCGCAGGCGAAGGGGACCCCCCTGTGCCCGCTGCCCCTGTGGATGAAAAGCCCGTGCCCCAGCTCACCTTGGAGCCAGATCCCGCTCCGCCCACCATCACCTTCCCAGAGCCTCCCCGCGCTCCGGAGCCTCCCCCCCAGCCAGTGGTGCAGCAGGCTCCCCAGTACAATAACCAGTATAACTATGGCGGCCAGCCCCAGCAGGGCTATCAACCGCCCCAGTACACCCAGTCTCAGGCCTACCACGGCTATCAAGCCCCCAATTACACGGCCCAAAGCTACCAGCAGCCCCAGGCGCCGGTTCAGCCCCAATATACCGAGCCCCCCGCTGGGTACCAGCAGCGCAGCCGTTTGGCCGCTGGGCTTTTGGCCATTATATTTGGATGCTTTGGCATTCACAATTTCTATATGGGCTTCAACACCCGGGGCACCATCCAGCTGGTTTTGTGCCTGGCGGGCGGCCTCATCACCTGCGGGGTTGCCTCTGTGGCGGCCGTCATCTGGGGCTTTATCGAAGGCGTCATGCTTCTTTCCGCCAACGGCCCCAAATTTGATGGAAACAACGTTATCCTTCGTCCCTAACACAAGCGGCAGCCTAACGTCGCCGCTCCTTCGCGGAGCCGGGCGCAGCCCCGTCCTCCCTGGGTGCTGTCCGCCGGCATAGCCAGCGCGCTCTTCGGATGCTCCCAAACACTTTGGGTCCGTCAATATGCTCCCCGCCAGGCGGGCCCCCTCACCTTTGCCGGCCTCCACCTTGCCCCCAAGTTAACGCGTGAACCGGCCTGGTGGAAGCCACTAATAAAGAAGGGCCAACGAGAGTTCGTCTCTTCTTAAAAACCAGGAGATGCCTCAAGGGAGGACACGGACCACCGGCTACTTAGCGTAATCAAATAATACGTCGTCCCCAGCCGGTCCAGTCCAGCCGCTTTCATCCGCAAACAAGATCGATAGAGACCCCCTCTTTCCTCCACACGATCCCCGCAAGGAATCACTACAAATGAAAGCCCGTGGTGCCTAAGAGCTTGTTTCATATCTGGGCGCGCATCCATTGCAATGTTAGATTTTTCGCCAGAGTGCCCAAATGGAGCGCCGCCAATCAGACCATTTCATTTATGGTTAGACCATTTATGGTTAGACCATTTATGGTTAGACCACTTATGGTCTTAGGATCCGGCAAGCGAAAGTTGGGTGCTATGGCGGAAAATATGCTAGGAGTCTATTTGAAAGCCAGAGAAACGCGGAATTTTGGGCCAGGAAACGGGGATTTCAAGGAAGAACCCCAAGAAATGCTGGCCGCCTTTCCAGGATTTTTGGCACTGAAAGCGCCCTTTCTGGTCAAAACAGACTGTTTCGGCGGCTGAAAATAGACTCTAGCTTAGCAAGCCATGCGCGAACCGATGTTAAACAGGCTCTAAGCGCAGAAAAGGATGACCAAGCCCCAAAACACCGGCTCTTATCCACAGAAAAGAAACTGTATACGGGCCTGTATCCGCAAAACAACATTTCCGCTAAAACAAAGAGCCGCCCCTTTGCGTGCGGCTCTTTGCGCTATGCATCACTAAAAAAGGAGCACATTCTATGCAAGAATATACCGCCTACCACGTGGTCACCGAACGCCCCATGTGCCCGGGCCAGCGTCTGCGTTTTGACCGCACCCATCACAACGGCGTATATGCTCGGGTTACTGCCCAGCAGGATATTGTGAAGGAAATTTATGCCAACCCCCAGCGCTATCTTGGGACCCCCCTGGAACACCATACCGCCGTGGCCCTGCGGGAGCTGGCTATGGAGCAAGTCCGCCAGCAAGAATTCCCCCAGTATCCCTCTCGCATGGCCTGCCTGTATGTGTCTGAAACCTTGGAGGAGGCCCAACGCTGGGCCGAGTTCTTCGCCGGTCCTTGTCAGCGCCCCACCTACCACATCGTCCGTCTGCACGTTCTGGGCAGCCTCTTCGCGGGCAATGCCTGCAACTGCTTCGACGGCGTCCCAGACCAGGCCCAAAACCTGGCCCGGGCCCGAAATTACTGGCGTAACGGCCCCAGCCCAGAAGGACCCCCGGTAAAGGAGCTGCTGGCCGCTGGCGACATCCACGTGCTGGAAATTCTCCAGGAGATCAACCAAAATCTGCCCTAAACCACTCCCGCTTTTTCTCTGCCAATGGAAAAACTTTTATTGACTTTGCACACCTGGCACATTATAATAAGCCTTGGCATCCTTGTGATTCTATGATTTCATAACAGTAATAAAAACTATTGTGGAGAAAGCGAAGTGAATGAATTTGGAAAGCATCAAAGCCGCCATCTGTGACGTGTGTCACAAAATGTGGCAGCTGGGCTGGGTGGCCGCAAATGATGGAAACGTCAGCGCCCGCTTGCCGGACGGCCGCGTTCTTGCCACCCCCACAGGCATCAGCAAGTCCTTTATCACCTCGGACAAGCTGGTGCTTTTAGACAGCCAGGGTAATGTTTTAGAGGCCCGCGGAGACTACCGCCCTTCCAGCGAGATCAAAATGCACCTGCGCTGCTATGAAAAGCGCCCGGATGTGCAAAGCGTGATCCACGCCCACCCGCCAGGGGCCACCGGATTTGCGGTGGCGCACAAGGCCATGGACATGTACAATATGATTGAGGACGTAGCGGTGATGGGCTCTGTGCCCCTCACTCCCTATGGTACCCCCTCCACCCAGGAGGTGCCCGATGCCATTGAGCCCTTTCTGGAGGAGCATGACGTAATGTTGCTGGAAAACCACGGGGCCCTGGCTGTGGGCAGCGACGTGCTAACAGCCTTTTACCGTATGGAAAGCCTGGAGCTCTGGGCAAAGATCACCATTAACGCGGTCATTCTGGGCGGCAGCTTTGATATTAGCCGGGAGAACATACAAAAACTCATCGATCTGCGGGGATACTACCGGGTGACCGGGCGTCATCCAGGTTATAAGACCTTTCAGCCAGAGGACCCGCTGCTGCATAAGAAGTAGGGGCCAAAGAGAGGCCGCCCAATCCTTCTGCTTCATTCAGCATTTCGCCGGCTTCCACTTTATGTAAACTATAATCTGTTTCCGTCAACCAACCGCAAAGGAGGTTCTTCATCATGCAATACCCAAAAATCGGCATCCGTCCCGTCATTGACGGCCGCTGGGGCGGCGTCCGCGAGGCCCTGGAAACCCAGACGATGGGCATGGCCACTATGGCGGCGGCCTTGATCAGCTCTACCCTTAAGTACCCCGACGCCACCCCCGTCCAGTGCGTTATCAACCAAGGAACCATCGGCGGCGGCGCCGAGGCCGCCCAGTGCGCCCAGTTCTTCGCTACGCAAAATGTTGTGGCCACCCTTAGCGTTACCCCCTGCTGGTGCTATGGCTCCGAGACCTTTGACATGGACCCCAACACCATCAAGGCCGTGTGGGGCTTCAACGGCACCGAGCGCCCCGGGGCCGTGTACTTGGCCGCCGTGATGGCCGCCTACGCCCAAAAGGGCCTGCCCGCTTTCTCTATCTATGGCCATGATGTCCAGGACCTGGGCGACAGCTCTATTCCTGCCGACGTGGCGGAAAAAATCCTCAAGTTTGCCCGGGGCGCGGTGGCCGTGGGCTGGATGAAGAACAAATCTTATGTCAATCTGGGCGGCGTGGCCATGGGCATTGCGGGCAGCTACTGCAATGCGGATATGTTCCAGAAATACTTCGGCATTCGGGCCGAGTGGGTGGACATGACCGAAATTTTGCGCCGCGTCACTCTGGAAATCTACGACAAAGAAGAATACCACAAGGCCCTGGGCTGGATCAAAGCAAACTGTCCCGAAGGCTTTGACCTAAACCGCGGCAAAAACCTGCCGGAAATCATCACCCGGTCTAAGGTCGTTCCCCCGGACCAGGATTGGGAGTTCATTGCCAAAATGTCCATCATTGTCCGGGACATCCTTTTTGGTAACCCCAAACTGGCAGAGCTGGGCTGGCACGAAGAGGCCCTGGGCAAAAACGCGGTGGCCGGGGGCTTCCAGGGCCAGCGCCAGTGGACCGACTGGCTGCCCAACGCGGACTTTACGGAAGCTATTATGGCCTCTACCTTTGACTGGAACGGCCCCAAGACTCCCACACCCTTTGCCACAGAAAATGATACCCTTAACGGCGTGGCCATGATGCTGGGGTCCCTGATCAGCAACACGGCCCCCTGCTTCCATGACGTGCGCACCTACTGGAGCCCAGAGGCCTGCCAGCGGGTCACCGGGCGAAAGCCGGAGGGCGTGGCAAAAAACGGCTTTATTCATCTCATCAACTCCGGCGCTACCGCCCTGGATGGCTCGGGCGCGGCCAAAAACTCCCAGGGACTTGGCTGCATGAAGCCCTTCTGGGACATGACGGAGGAGGATGTGGCCGCGTGCCTGGCGGCCACAGACTGGTGCCGGGCCAACTATGAGTACTTCCGGGGAGGCGGGTTCTCCAGCCACTTTAGATGCCACGCGGAAATGCCTGTGACCATGCTGCGGGTCAACGTAGTGGACGGCATCGGCCCGGTCTTGCAGCTGGCCGAGGGCTGGACCGCGGACCTGCCGGACGAAATTCACGCGGTCATTGACAAGCGCACAGACCCCAGCTGGCCCACCACCTGGTTTGTGCCCCGGCTTACGGGCCAGGGTGCTTTTGCCGATGTGTACAGCGTTATGGCCAATTGGGGCGCTAACCACGGGGTTACGGTGTACGGCCACGTGGGGGCCGAGCTAATTACATTGGCTTCCATGCTGCGCATTCCGGTAAATATGCATAATGTGGAGGCGGAAAAGCTGTTCCGGCCCCATGCCTGGGCCGCCTTTGGCACAGAGGACGCCCAAAGCGCCGACTACCGGGCCTGCCAGACCTACGGCCCGCTGTACCAGTAAAACAGAATCCTGCCGCGCCGCCTTTTTAGGTCAAGACCGTGGGACGTCGTCCCACCCCCCGCCGGGGGCAGCAAGTTTCCCCCAGGCCCCCTCTTTCGCTTGGCATTTTCTCTTTTCTATCATCTTCTCGTTCTATTATCTTCTTAAGGAGGTCCTGCCCTATGAAAATAGCCGCCATTGGTGCTTGGCACGTACATACTATGGAGTATGCCCAGGCCATCCAGAAAAACCCCAAAGCTCAACTCTGCTGCCTTTGGGATGACGACCCCGCCCGGGGCCAGGAAACCGCCCAAAAACTGGGCATTCCCTTTCAGCCCGACCTGGAAGCCATCTGGGCCGATCCCAGTATTGAGGGCATCCAGGTTACCACAGCCACCAGCCAGCATACCTCTGTGCTGCTGGCCGCCGCCAAAGCCAAAAAGCACATTTTCACCGAGAAGGTTCTGGCTTTCTCCAACGAGGAGGCCGAAGAAATCGCCGCTGCCGTTCGGGCCAGCGGGGTAAAATTTACCATTTCCTATCCTCACAAGACCTGGCCCGCCCTAAAAGCCGCCAAAACCCTGGCCCAAAGCGGCCAGCTGGGGCAGATCACCTATGCCCGGGTGCGCAATGTCCACAACGGAAGCAGCGCCGACTGGCTGCCCCCCCACTTCTACGACGCGGCCCAAACCGGCGGCGGGGCTATGATGGATCTGGGGGCCCACCCTATGTACACCCTGCACTGGCTAATGGGCGAGCCCAAATCCATCGTTTCCATGTTCACCCAGGTCACCGGCAAGCCCGTAGAGGACAACGCCGTCTCCGTGCTGGAGTTTGCCAGCGGGGCCATCGGCGTGTCCGAAACCGGCTTTGTCTCCGAGGGCAATAACTACGTGCTGGAGGTCAGCGGCACCCAGGGTTCGCTGATGGTACACAATGGCGCGTTGGAATACAGCAGCCGGGAAACCAAGGGCCAGGTGGTGGAGCAAAAGGACCTGCCCGCCCCGGATCCCATGCCCATTGACGCGTGGATAGACGCGGTCACAGAGGGCGGCGAGGCCCCCAATGGCTTGGACGACGCCCTAGCTCTAACCCGGCTGATGGTGGGCGCGTACCAGTCCTGCCGCACGGGCGAAAAGTACCAGTTCTAAGAAAAAAAGAACAGCGTCCCGGGGGGCCAGGCCCTTCGGGACGCTTCTATGTAAAGCAGAGCCAAAAATATGCGGGAGCAGGCAGCGTCGCATTCCGCAGCTTCGTACTCCTCTTCCCTGCCTCATCTTTTGTGAAAGAAGGTATTTTCATGAACGACCAGCTGGCCTACGAAATCCTCTCCATTGTCGCCGAAATCCCTTCCGGCCAAGTGGCCACCTACGGCCAGGTCGCCGCTCTCTCCGGCCACCCGCGGGGGGGGCCGGCTGGTGGGCCGGGTGCTGCGCCACGCTATGCTCTACGGCGACTTCCCCTGCCACCGGGTAGTGGACCACAGCGGCCGCCTGGCCCCCGGCTGGACAGAGCAGGCCGCGCTTTTAGCCGCAGAGGGTGTTCCCATGAAAGATCCCACCCACGTGAACCTAAAGCTCTGCCGCTGGGCGCCCTAACGCTTCCCCATCCCGCCGCAAAAACCACAGCAGCCCGGTGTACCGCCGGGTCTTTTTATTATTGGCAATCATCTCGTCCAGCACTGCCGGCTCACCGGTAAGAATCAGCAGCTTTTTGGCCCTGGTCACCCCAGTATACAGCAGGTTTCGGTACCGCAGCTGCCCTGGTACCTTCAAAAGGGGCATCACCACTGCCGTAAACTCATTGCCCTGGCTCTTGTGCACCGTCACCGCATAGGCGGGCTCCAGCTCCTGGGCGGCGTGTTCCAGGTCATAAAGGACATTTTTGTCGTCAATGCGCACTGTCAGCGCCCCGCCCGGCTTGTCAATGGAGGTAACCACCCCCATATCCCCGTTAAAAACCCCCTGGCCCTCAGTCTCGTCATCCCGGGACCAGGGCAGGTTATAGTCATTGCGCACCTGCATCACCTTGTCTCCCAGCCGGAACAGCTGCCCCCCCACCTTCACCTGGGGCTTGTCCGGGGCCGGGGGATTAATCGCCTCCCGCAGCAGCTTGTTCAGCTCCACGGTGCCCAGTTCCCCTTTCCGGCTGGGACACAGGACCTGGATGTCCTCCACCGGAGAGTATCCATAGCTTTTGGGCAGCCGCCTGCTGCATAGGTCTGTTACCAATTCCTGGGCGGCCGTGGGCTCCGCGCCCCGCAAGAAGAAAAAGTCGCTGTTGTGCCGGTTCAGCTCAGGCCGCCGGCCCTCCACAATCCTGTGGGCGCTGGTAACAATTAGACTTTCCATCGACTGGCGGAAAATCTCCCGCAGCTGCACTGTGGGGAACATCCCGGAGGCAATCAGGTCCCCCAGCACATTGCCCGCCCCCACCGAGGGCAGCTGGTCGCTGTCTCCCACCAAAATCAGCCGGCAGCCCAGGGGCAGGGCCCGCAGCACACTCTCGAATAGGTAGGCGTCCACCATGGACATTTCGTCAATCACCAGGCATTCGCACTCCAGGGGATTGCGCTCATTACGGTTGAACACCGGGTTATCCAGCTCGTCCCACTCCACTTGCAGCATCCTGTGAATGGTCTTTGCCTCCTGGCCGGTCAGTTCGCTCATGCGCTTGGCGGCACGGCCCGTGGGCGCAGCCAAAAGCACCCGCTCCCCCGCCAGCTTTAGAATGTGAATCATCGCGTTCAGGGTAGTGGTCTTGCCTGTGCCCGGGCCCCCGGTGAGGATGAGAATTCCCTGTTCCATGGCTGCCTGAATGGCCGCCCGCTGCTTGTCCGCGTAGCGGATTCCCTGGCGCTCCTCAATCAGGCCGATCTGCACGCTGGCCCCAGGCAGACGCACCGCCGGCGAGGCCAGCATAGCCCGCATCCGCCCGGCAATGTACTCTTCGCAAATATGCTGCTGCTGAAGAAAGCAGGTCCGCTTGCCCCCCATTTCCTCTTCCATCAGCTGAAAATTGCCCAAAAGGTTGTCCACCGCCTCTTCCACCAGCTCCTGGTGTACCCCCAGCATCTTAGCCGCGGTAACAAAAAGCCGGTCTTTGGGCAGGCAGGTGTGGCCGTTGTCCAGGTTGTGCCTTAGCACATAGAGAACCCCGGCCATTACCCGGCCTATGTCGTCCGGGGGGCACTCCATAGACTGGGCCACCGAGTCCGCTATCCCAAAGCTTAGGCCAATCTCCGGGGCGCACAGCAGGTAGGGCTCTTCCTGCACACAGCCAATGGACTCCTCTCCATACTGCTTCCAAACCAGCAGGGCGCTTTCTGGGGCCACGCCAAACTCCCCCAAGTACGCCATCAGCTCCCGCACCCCGTTGACCCGCCGGAGCTCTTCGCTAATTTCCAGGGCCTTTTGCTGGGTAATGCCTTTTACCTGGGCCAGGCGCTCCGGGTCCTCCTCAATAACCTCCAAAGCGTTTACCCCAAAGGCCTCCACAATACGGGCGGCCAGCGCCGGGCCCACCCCCCGAATAGCCCCGGAGGCCAGGTACTTCAGCATGGCCCCAGTGGTGGCGGGCCGGTCCCGCTGAAATGCCTCGGCCCGGAACTGAGGCCCGTATGCCGCGTGGGACTCCCACCTTCCATACACCCGCAGTTCTTCCCCGGCGCCCACCATGGGAAAAGAGCCCACCACAGTGACCATATCGTCCCCACTAAGCATTTGCAGCACAGTATATTGATTATTCTCATTGCGGTACACCACCTGCTCCACTTCGCCGTACAGCTCCAAAAGGCCTTCCACAGTGTCTCCCTCCCCTCCCAAAAAAACCGTGTGCGCAGTATGGGTTCACACACTATACTTACTTCTCCGGGTCCAGCAGGACCTCTGCCAAACGGTCTGGGGTGCAGCGCTCCAGGCCGGGCATATCCCAGCTAAGCCGGTCCAGCACTTCCCTGGTCTGCGGAAACTCCAGGCAAACCAGGCGGCAGGGGGGCCGCAGGGACATCCAGTTCACCCGCTCCGCGGCCACCCGCACCATGGCCTCGCAGTCCTCCTCGCCATCCGGCAATACCAGCAGGACCAGCCGCCCCTCCTTTTTGCTTCCCCCGGGCCTGTGCCACCAAAAAACCAAAGTGCGAATCAGCTCCACCGCACCCAGTACCATCAGTGCCATACCCGCCACATAAAACACTACATTCACGTACACCACCTCGCTCTTTCCATGCTATGCGGCAAAAGCGTGTAAGGTGAATGGCTGTGGGGGCTTGGGGCTGGCGCTTAGTTCTCGCTTAAAATCACTGTCACATCCCGGTGCAGCTGCAAAACCGAGGCGGGCACTTCCGGGGTTACCGGTCCATAAAAGGCCTTTTCCACAATCTCCTTCTTGTCCGCCCCGGCAATAAGCAGCACCCGCTTAGCTTTCATAATGGTGCCAATGCCCATGGTCACCGCCTGGGTGGGCACATCC
Organism: Oscillospiraceae bacterium; assembly: GCA_910574935.1. GTDB lineage: Bacteria > Bacillota > Clostridia > Oscillospirales > Acutalibacteraceae > Acutalibacter > Acutalibacter intestini. Next base: position 62,223 of record CAJTCU010000008.1, on the reverse strand, counting down.
TCTTTCCGGTCAAACAGCCGGGAATTGGCCGCTATGGTGCTCTCTGTCAGCTGGACGGTGTGCACCCGGGGGGCAAAGGCGCTGTCCGGCTCATTAAAGCCAATGTGCCCGTTGTGCCCAATGCCCAGCAGCTGCAAGTCCGGCCAGCCCAGGCCCTCTACCAGGGCCTCGTACCGGGCGCACTCCGCCTCCATATCCGCCGCCGTACCGTTTGGCAAAAAAGTGTTCTCTGGGTTCACATTCACCTGGCCAAAGAGATTGCTATCCATAAAATACCGGTAACTCTGGGGGTTGGCAGCGTCCAAGCCGCAGTACTCGTCCAGGTTTACAGTGCGCACCTGGGAAAAATCCAGCCGTCCCTCCCGGCAGGCCGCAGCCAGCCTCTGGTAGGTCCCAATAGGTGAAGAGCCTGTGGCAAGGCCTAGCACGCAGCGGGGCTTTAGCAGCACCTGCGCGCCGATGATGTCTGCCGCCAGGGCGCTCATTTTGTCGTAGCTGTCCACCTTGATGATTCTCATGATCTTTTCCTTTCTATTAGGAGATATTTATTTTGCAGGCGCGAAACAGCCGCGCCCCACATAGCAAAAAAGCGTAAGCATACGGGGCTCCGCCAGGGGGCCCTTTCACCCGCCGCCCGGTCGGTTCAGAACATCCGCCAGCAGCGGCCTTTATCCTTCCCTCTCACTGGCCTTCTTTAGGGCCCAGCTCACTTTTGGGTTCCCTCTGTCCGCCTATCTGGGCCAGAACTACTCCCGCAAATACCAGCCCACAGCCCAGCAGTTCCCGGCCTGAAAGGGGCTGGCCCAGCACCAGCCACCCGGAAACCGCCGCGAACACGGACTCCAGGCTCATAATGAGGGAGGCCACCGTGGGCTGCACCCGCTTCTGCCCCACAATCTGCAAGGTGTACGCCACCCCGCTGGACAGCACGCCTGTATACAGCAGGGGCCCCCAGCTGGCCAACAGATCTTGCCAATAAAAGCTGCCGCTCTCCAGCGCTATGGCCAGCACAGCAGAGAGCAGCCCCGCCACAAAAAACTGGATGCAAGAGAGCTTTACACAGTCCACCCGGGGGGAAAAGCGGTCAATCACCAAAATATGGAAGGAAAAGAACACCGCACTGGCCAGCACCAGGGCGTCTCCCAGGCCCATTCCCCAGGCCCCTTCGTTTCCGGCCACACTAAGAAAGTACGCTCCTGCCAAGGCCAGAGCCACCGCCAGCCAGACCTTTCCCCCAGCCCTGCGGCCCAAGAAGATGCCCAGCACCGGCACCAGCACAATGTACAGAGAGGTCAAAAATCCAGCTTTCCCCGCCCCGGTAGACTGCAAGCCCGCCTGCTGCAAAAGACTGGCCACTCCCAAAAACAGCCCACACAGCACACCCCCTGTCAACAGCACCGGATTTCTCCAGGCAAAGGAGGCGGCCGAAGGGGCCTTTGCCCCGCTTTTTTCCAGGGCTCCGGTCCTGCGGCGGCCGCTCACAAAAATCACTGGCAGCAGGGCAGCGCAGCCAATAAAGTTTCGGGCAGCGTTAAAGGCGCAGGGGCCCACATGGTCCATGCCCATGCTCTGGGCCACAAAAGCCGTACCCCAAATCAGCGCCGTCAGAACCAGCAGCCCGGCTCCCAGACCCTTAGCCCTGCTCATGGGCAGGCTCCGTTTCCCGGGTCAGGTTCTTCATCCAGTTGTAGCGGTTAATCTTTACCACAGCCACAAAACACTTCAATATCTGGTCACACTTTAGGCACGCGAACACTATCCATGGGGCTGCACCCAGCCACCAGGCCACTAGGGCCGAGGGAATTACCACCAGGAACACGAAGATGGTATCGTTTTTGAACACAAAGGAGATGTCTCCCCCGGACTTCACCAGACCAAACAGACATGCCGCCTGGTAGCAGGTGCCCACAATCGTGACGGAGATTACGTTGATAAACTGGTACGAGTAGCCTCTGGCCTCTGGGGTAGCGTTGTACAGGCCAATAAAGCCGTCCCGGAACAGCAGTATCAGCCCCCCGGAAACCAGCCCCACCACCAGGAAGATGGCCTGCACGGTCTTGGCATACTCCTTCATTTTTTCATACTGGCCAGCCCCCACCGTTTTTCCTGTGATAATCCCCACCGCAGAGGACAGGCCGTTCATCCATACATAAATCAGGTTGTGCAGCATTCCGGTAATGCTTACGGCGGCCATAACCCCGGCGCTGTAAAAGCCCATAATCTTGGTATTTGCCAGCATATTAAACGACCACACCACCTGCCCGCCAATCACCGGCAGGCCATAGCGCAAAAAGTCCTTTAGCAGCTGGCGGTCTGTGCCCAACAGGTCCCGAAAGGAGAAGCGCAGCTTCTTATCTACCCACAGCACATACCCCAGGCTGACGGACATTTCCAGTATCCGGGAGATCAGCGTGGCCACCGCCGCACCCCGCACCCCCAGGGCGGGCAGGCCCAGCTTACCAAAAATTAGCACATAGTTCAGGCCCACATTTACCACCAAGGCCATAATGGAGATGTACAGGCCGATTTTAGCGGTCTCCACACTGCGCATAGCGGCAATCATCACCTGGGAGACGCTGAAAAACAGATAAGTAAAGCCCACAATTTGTAGGTAGGCCGCGCCTTCTTGCAGCACGCCGGGGTCTTTGGTAAAAATGCCGATAATGGCCCCGGGAAACAGCACCCCCGCCAGGGTAAAGGCCAGGCCCACCACAAAGGCCGCCCGCACCCCAATAGAGACTACTTTGCGGATACTGTCACTGTCCTTTTTGCCCCAGTACTGGGCCGAAAGGATGAGAATGGCCCCCTCAATGCCGCCAATGAACATTTGCACCACAGTCTGAAGCTGGTTGCCCACATACACGCCGGAAATAGCGTCGTCTCCCAGCCGTCCGATCATCAGATTATCGGCAAACCCCACCGCGAAGGTAATGAGATTTTGTAAAGAAATCGGGATGGCCAAAGCCACAAGGGTCCTGTAAAAGGACTTGTCCTTGGTAAAAATTGCCATAATATGTCTCCTCATAGATATACCGTGTCTCAAGGCCGGTACATTGTCCGGGGAAAGAGCGATAAAAGGGGCGGTAAAGTACAGGTCCGCGCCGTCTTATCCCAGCGCTTTCCAGCCAAACTAGAGCAGGGGCCGCTTCCCCTGAACGTCTTTTGCCCCGCCGTCCTACTCGCCCTCATCCTCCGAGCTACCGCTATCTTGGCTTCCGTCTTCCTCACTGCTCCCGCTGGCGTCCCCGCTGGGCTTGGCCTTGGCCGAGTCGGCAAACAGCGCCCGCTGGGTGGCAGGGTCCGCCACACCGGTGGCTTCCAGACCGTTTTCCCGCTGAAAGTCCCGTAGGCAGCTGGCAGTATACTCTCCAAAATGTCCGTCATAGTCTGTGTCCAGATACCCCAGCCGGTCCAGGCGGCTCTGCATAGCCAGCACCTGGTCCCCCTGATCTCCCTCTTCCAGGGTCTCATATTGAGGGTCATCCTCTGGCTGCGGGCTGGCCAAGGCCGAGCTCACCGCCGAATCAATGCTCTCCGTGGGGTCTGTCACCTTCATAGAGTTCTCCTCCAGCAGCTCTGGAAAGGCTTTGCCGCATATCTCCAGGGCGCACTCCACAATCGTACGGCCCTGCCACTCCATCAGCCTGGGCTCCAGCTCCACCACGTTGCCCTCCCGCACGGCCTGAAAAGCGGAAAAGCGGCTGTCACTCTCCAGCTCGGCCTTAATCCCTGGGGCGCAGAAAATGAAGTCTGGGTTGGAGACCCGCAGGGAGTCGTAGTCATACTGGCCGCCGGTCAGGCTCTTAAAGGCGTTGGTCACGCCAGAATAGGTCATAATGGTGCTCCCCAGCATATCACCGGTAACGCCCTGGCCGTTTAGGTCGTATAAATAACAGGCCGTGGTCACCCGGTCCCCGGGCACCAGGCGGTTAATGTCGTCCAGGGTGGTAAAAACATTTTGTGCCGCCGCAATCCCCTGGTCATAGCCAGGCCCACCGCCGTTTAGGGCTGTAGAGACCTGGGCGAACAGCCGCTCGTAGTCTCTGCGGTCCACCGCGGGGGCCACATTCAGCACCACGCAGCCCGCGTCCCGCAGGGCCTGTTCTGCTCCGGCGCTGGAAGGGTCCAGCAGCACCAGGTCCGGGTTTAGACCCGCGACCGCCTGGGCGTCGGCAGGGTCCACCTTTTGCATGTCCCGAAGCTCCTGCTGGGTGCAGTCCTGGGCCCCGCCGGCCAGCTGGGTCTCACAGCCCAAGGCCAGCACCACGTCCGCCAAGCTGGGGGAAAGCACTGCCACCCGCTGAGGCTTGGCATGAATGGTCACCCCGTCCACCTCCACGGGAAACTCTCCGGCGGCCACGCCGGAAACCAGGTCGTTCACCTGGGAGCAGGCCCCCAGGGACCCGCAGACCAGGCACAGCGCCAGGGCCGCTGCCAGGGCACGAAGGATTAGCACATATTTTCTCATAAAATAAATCGCTCGCTTTCTGTAGTTCTCGCCAAAAACCGCCCCATAAGGGCGCGTTCGCAAATACTTTTTTATTATAACAAACCCCTGAATAGAATGCAAGGGATTTGGCGAAAAAGGGCGGGCCCGCCAGGATGGCCCGGCTGTTTATCCCACCATTTCAAGAAGCTAATTATTTTCTGAAAAAACCAGCGCCCACCCGCAAAATGCAGATAGGCGCAAAAAACTGATGCACGGTACTTCAGCCCGTATTATGACAGGGCCGGGCCACAGCCCCAGACGCTCCCTTATAGTAAACGCACTTAAAAATCAGTACATGCCGATTTTTAAGCTGGGCAGCAAAGCTGCCCGGTTCAAAGGAGGTGAAATACCTCTTTTGAACCGGGTTAGGGCTTGTTTGAAAAATCGAAAACACTGTCTTTTTGCCCAGAAGGGGTCATCTTCTGCGTCGAAAATCCTCGTAATACGCAAGTATTCCTTGCGGTTTTTTCCTTGAAGCTGGCCGATTCTGGACAAAAATCCGTCATTTCCTCTATTTTCAAACAAGCCCTAGCTATACAGCAGTTTTTCCCCGTCAAAAGCCAGCACGCCCAGGGCACTGCCGGTTTTTCCCCCGGCCAGCACATGGGACCGGAACGCCCGCTGCATCCGGGTCTCTTGGGGCCAGTGTTCTGCGGACCCCTCTCCGGACGCACCAAACACCCGCCACGCGTCGTCCATCGGGCTGTCCTCTACCTTTAGAATGTGGAAATCCTCCATAAAGCTTAGGATATTGGACCCCTCCGGCAGCACATTCCGGTACTCGGGGTATAAAAGCCAGGAATGGCACATGCACACCAATGGCCCGCCCGCCAACTCTTCTTGAAAGAATTGATAGGCTTTCCGGTAAGATTCCAGCCGGGCCCGCTGGTCAAAGGGCTCCCCACTGGAGGGAATATGGATGCTCTTCACCCGGTCCCCAGGCATTAGCGAAAAACCTTTCCCCTGAAAAGCCGGCCCGTTGTACACGCGGGTTTCATATTCCAAGCGGCCCAGCTTTACAATATCGCAGGTGTAGAAAATGGGGTACCAAAAAGCCACAAAATTCCCCCATACCCCCTTCACCCGCTTACACTCCAGGGCCTTGTAGCGCAGGTCGCAGAAGGTATCGTAGAAGATCTCTTCGCTGGTGCCCCGCTCCAGGTAAGCGGTCCGGGCGGTCTCTGCGGCAAAAATCAGCGCCAGCTCCCATAAGGTGTAGGGGGAAAGGCCAGTGTTTTGGGCCAGATCGTCAATAAGCGGCTGGGTCGTTGCCACAGAGAAACCGTTTTCATAAAAGAATTCCACCACCCCGTCCATGGCCTCCTCCCAGCCGCCCCGGCGCAGCTGGCCCCCGGCCTGCATAAAGGCCTCCGCAGCCTCTGGGGGAAAGTCCGTACGCTCCATAAAGCTCTCCAAAAAATTTAGGTTCATAGTATTTTTCCTTTCTTAAAGGGAATCCCCCTGCCTCCAGGCCCAGCATGCGCCAGCCTATAGCTTGTCCGTATCCAATATTAGGGTCACCGGCCCGTCGTTCTCCACCCGTACCCGCATCTCCGCGCCAAATTCCCCAGTCACCACCGTGGCCCCCAGGGCCTGGGCCCGGGCCACAAAATCTTCATAAAGGGGCTCTGCCTGGTCCGGGGGCGCGGCCTGGTCAAAGGAGGGCCGCCGCCCCTTTTTGCAGTCTGTGCCCAAGGTGAAATTGGAAATCACCATCAGCGAACCCCCTGTCTGATCCACAGAGAGGTTCATCTTGCCCTCCTCATCGGAAAACACCCGCAGGCTCCAGATCTTTTCCGCCATGCGCCGGACCTCTTCCAGGCCGTCGCCCTTCATCACACCCAAAAACACCACCAGACCCGGGCCCATCTGCCGGGGCTGGCCTCCGTTAATACTTACCGCCGCCCAGGCGGCCCGCTGCACCACCGCGCGCATGGGAAGCCTCCTTATGCTTGGGGAACCAGCCTCTGCCGGCACTCCAGGTACTTTTCCCGGGTCTTCGCCGCCACTTCGGCAGGAATTTCGGGCCCAGGGTCCTGGCCCGCAAAGCCCTTTTCGGTCAGCCAGTCCCGCAAGAACTGCTTGTCGAAGCTTTTAGGGGATGTACCCACCTGATAGGCCTCCCGGCTCCAGAAGCGGCTGGAGTCCGGGGTAAACACCTCGTCGGCCAGCACCAGCCCGCCCTCTTGGTCCAGGCCGAACTCTACTTTCGTGTCCGCGATGATAATGCCCCGCTCATAGGCGTAGTCAAAGCAGCGCTGGTAAAGAGCCATAGCGGTCTCCTCCAGCTTTTTGGCCATTTCGGCCCCCAGCTTTTCGGCCATGTACTCCACCGAAACATTCACGTCATGACCTTCGGCCGCCTTGATAGAGGGGGTTAAGATGGGCTTTTCCAACTGCTGGGCCTGCTGCATCCCGTCGGGCAGGGGCGTGCCGCAGAAAGCGCCCTCCTTCTGGTAGGCCTTCCACATAGAGCCGAACAGGTATCCCCGCACAATGAACTCAAAGGGCAGCATCTTCAGCTTTTTCACCAGGATAGTGCGCCCCTGGAACTCCTCCCCCCGCAGCTGGGGGGGCATGTCCTCCGGGTTTTCGGAGATCATATGGTTGGGCACAATGTCCTGGGTGTAGCGGAACCAGAAGGAGGACAGGTCGTTGAGGACCCGGCCCTTGTCCGTAATGGGGGTGGGAAGAATCACGTCAAAGGCCGAGACCCGGTCGGTAGTAACAATGGCCAGCTGGTCTGGTGCCACCTGGTAGACCTCCCGAACCTTGCCACTGATAAGCTTTTCCATAAAAATAGCCGCCCTTTCTGTATGTGGGATTTTTTAACTAGTATAACGTATCCCGCCATTTTTTGCAAGGGGGCTTTCGCCCGGGGAGTGCCCAAAACGAGGAGATAAAAAACAAGCTCCCGGCGAGCGCCATGAAAAGTTTCGTCGTCTCCGCTGCCGCTTCGGTCGGCTCAGGACGAGAGTTGATGCAAAGCATCCACTCTTTGCCACATGGCGACCCTCGCCCTTTTCAAAGGTTGCGGGGTTTGGAGGCTTGGATTTATTTGCCAACTCTCCACCGCCGGAGGGGAAAGCTCCCCACTGGGGAGCGCCCTGACCCCACCGAACCCAGCCGATTTCATCGGCAGGTGCGACTCCACTCTTTTGTCATAAACTCTTCTTTTCGGACACTCCCTTCGCCCGGAAAGCGCCCGAACACGTTGTTTTACGCACGCTGTTCTGGCAGCGGCAAAGCAAACGTTTTGTCCACTTTTTCAAAAGTGGTGGCTCCTTAGGGGCAACGCCCCTGAGCCGCCGGAGGCCAAAATATCGTCATAAAATACTTGATTATGCCGCTTCCTTTCACCCCATCCCCCCTGCCCCCAGGGCAAAAAATCCTATGGAAACCATATTGACTTTTCCCCCCAAACGAGTTATAATATACATAGATAAATTACCCATAAACCGCCCTGTACGCAACAGATTACTATACTTTATGAACATAAAAGGAGGATACCATCATGCTGCCAGTCATTACAATCTCCCGCCAGTTTGGAAGCGGAGGCCACGAGGTAGGCGAGCGGCTGGCCCGCCAGCTGAACGTGCCCTTTTATGACAAGGCCCTCATCGCCATGGCCGCCAAGCAGAGCGGCCTTTCTGAAGAAGTGTTCGCCCACGCGGATGAAAAGGCCACCAGCAGCCTTTTGTACTCCATGGTCATGGGCAATTACTCCTTTGGGGCCCGGGTGCCCGGCATCAACGAAATGCCTATTAACGACAAGCTCTTTATCATCCAGTCCGATATTATCAAAAAAGCCGCCGCCGAAGGGCCCTGCGTGGTTATTGGCCGCTGCGCGGACTATATTCTGCGGGAACACCCCAACTGCCTGAACGTGTTTATTCATGCCAACAAGGAGACCCGTGTCCGGCGCTCCATTGAAAAAAAGGACTGCGAAGAAAGAAAAGCGACCGATTTTGTCACTAAAAAGGATAAACAGCGGGCCAATTACTATAACTTCTATTCCAACAAGCGCTGGGACGACCTGCAAAACTACGACATCTCCATCGACACCTCCCGATTCAGCATTGACGACACGGTAGAGCTGCTGCTGGACGCCGCCCGGAAGCTGGACCGATGAAAGAGAAGTTTACGGCCCGCCGGATTTTGGCGGGCCTCCTATTTTTCGGGCTGGTGGGCGGCGCGGCGACCCTATACTGGCACAAAGATCCCGAGCCCATGCGGCTGGAGACCTTTGCCATGGGCTCCTATATGCAGCAAAGCCTATGGGGCGGGGAAGAAACTGCCGCCCAAGAGGCCAGCGGGGCTGTGGCTGCCCTGGAAAACGAAATTTCTTGGCGGCGGCAGGGCTCCATCGCCCAGATGAACCAGGCGGCGGGCGGCGGCGAGGTGGTGCTCTCCCCCCAGGCGGCGGCTGTGCTGGAGCAGACCCTTCTCATCAGTGAAAAAAGCGGCGGGGCCCTGGACCCCACCCTGGGTCCCCTAACCCGCCTGTGGGATTTTGACGGAAGCCCCCGCCTGCCCAACGAAAAAGAGCTGGCCGGGGCCCTGGCCCTGGTGGACTACCGGGCCCTGGACCTGTCGGAAGAGGGCCGCGCCAGCCTACAGCAGGCCAGAATGCAGGTAGACCTGGGCGCCGTGGGCAAAGGCGCGGCCTGCGACGCCGCTGTGGCCTGCTACCGGGAAAAGGGCGTACAGGCCGCCGTGGTGGCTGTGGGCGGCAGCGTGGGGCTATGGGGCCAAAAACCCGGAGGCTCCCCCTGGCAGGTGAGCGTCCGGGACCCAGAGGGCGTAGGTTCCTTGGGAATATTGCGCCTGGAGGGCGGCTTTGTTTCCACCTCCGGCAGCTATGAAAAGTTTTTCGAACAAGAGGGCAAAACCTACTGCCACCTGCTGGACCCTGCCACCGGATATCCTGCCCAGAGCGGGCTGGTGTCTGTCACTGTCTGGCACATGGAGAGCGGGGCTCTCAGCGATGGCCTGGCCACAGCCTGCTTTGTGCTGGGGCAAGAAAAAGGCACACAACTTCTGGAGGCGTTCGGCGCGGGGGGCGTGTTCGTAACCGAAAAGGGCGTTATAACCGCCACCGGCCCCCTAAAGGAGACGTTTACCCTTACCAGCCCCTTATAATCCATGCTTTTTTCATCAAACCCGCCACATTCTGGATAAAACCAAAGCTCCCCGCTTAAAATCCCGCGGGGAGCTTTTATGCTGGCCAAAAGCGTTCAGAATCATTCCGTGGGCCGGACTTTTTTGCCGGGCCAAACGGTTGGGCTCTATGTACAGCCGTCTACTTTCCAGCCGAGGGGTCATAGGCAAAAAACTGGAACTCCTTCACATCCTCCAAAGTCAGGTCCATGTCCCCCAAAAGCACAGAACTTACCGCAAAGCGGGCGCTTTCTCCCGCCTTTACCTCCTGCAACATAGCGCCGCACACGGCCAAGGGCTTGCTTTCCTCATCAAAAATCAAGCAGTCCACTTGCAGGGTTTCCAAAAGCTCCTGGCTGTCGTTTTTCACCCATCCGTCCAGGTGCCAGGGGGCAAACAGGTCTCCCGACACCTTTTCCACCCCGGCCACTGGGTAGCTGTGGGGGTCTTGGCTGGTCTCTTCCAGGGTCAGCTGCGGGGTCATCACATAGGGGGTGTTCTCGTCCATATCCTTCAGCGCCCCCATGTTACAGTAGAAATAGCCCTTTTCCCCCGGAGCAATAATACTGGGGAAAGAGGAGACCCCGTGGTAGGTGGTAATCTTCTCCCCCTGGGGGCTCCGGAATTGGAACTGCCCCCGGCCCAGCCGCAGGTTTACATTGCCTGTGTTTTCCACCTCCACCAGGGCGTAGCAACAAACATCGTCCAGCACATCCCGGTAGACCCAGTCCCGCTGGTAGGTAACTTCATAGTCCGGGTTTGGGTCCACCTGAAGGGAGGGCAGCGAGGCCCCGGTGTCCTGGGGCAGGGCCTGGGCGGAAACCGCCATATGAATGCCAATACCGGCGGCAATGCCCACAAGCAGCACCCCGGCCAGCACCAGGGCGTACCACCACTGGAACACTGGGGCGGGGGACTGCTGGGAAGCGTTGCAGAAGGGGCACACCTCTGCGTTTGCGTCAATAATTTCCTCACAGTTGCGGCAGTATTTGGCCCGCAGAAACTTGGTCCCACAGTTAGGGCAGAAGTTACCTTTGCGCACCGTATATCCGCATTGGGGACATTTCATGGATGGATCACATTCCTTTACAAGATAGTATCCTTATTATACCACAAATAGCCAAAATGTAAAAGGTCTTTTTTCCAGCGCAAGCGCTGAACCTCCTTCGCGGAGCCGGGCGCGGCCCCGCCCTACCTGGGTGGTAACCGGCCAGCATAGCCAGCGCGTTTTTCTGTGGCAGCGTCCCCTCCCTAGCGGCCCACAGCATCCAAAAAAGGGAGCAGGGAATCCGCAAAATCGTTATCAACGAAAGTCCGCATAATCCCCGCCCCTCCGTACAAACTAGAAAAAAGCGCAAAGGGCTTGCGCATGGATTTCTTTTGGAAAGGCTGGGCAGGGTTTATGAAACGAGTTGGCAAAAGCAGTTTTCAGTTTGACCGGCGGCCAGGCATTTTGGGCCGGGCCGCCGTGGGCGGGCGCAAGGAGGCCCAGGGCCCCCTGGGGGCAGAGTTCCACCAAACCTTTGACGACACTAAGCTGGGTATGGACAGCTGGGAAAAAGCGGAGGCGCAGCTGCAAAAAGAGGCGGTTTCCTTGGCGCTAGAAGCCGCTGGGCAGGGCCAGGTGGACATGATCTTTGCCGGGGACCTGCTAAACCAGTGCATCTCCTCCACCTTCGGCCTGCGGGAGTTCGGCCTGCCCTTTTTGGGCCAGTATGGGGCCTGCTCCACCATGGCCCAGGCCCTTCTGCTGGCCTCTATTATGGTAGAATCTGGGACAGCCAGCCGGGCAGCGGCCGTGACCAGCTCCCACTTCTGCACTGCCGAACGGCAGTTCCGCACCCCCCTGGAATATGGCGCCCAGCGCACCCCCACAGCCCAGTGGACCGCCACGGCCGCGGGCTGTGTCATTATGGGCGAAGGGGGCAGGGTTCAGGTGGCCCGGGGACTTTTTGGAAAGATTGTGGACCTGGGCGTGAAGGACCCGGCCAATATGGGTGCGGCTATGGCCCCGGCAGCGGCAGACAGCATTTTTCAATTTTTAGAGGATACTGGCACCTCCCCTGGCGACTACGACTGCGTTGTTACCGGCGACCTGGGACTGGTGGGATCTAACCTGCTGATTGAGATGCTTTTGGAAAACGGCGTGGACCTGCGGCGGGTACACAAAGACTGCGGCCTGCTGCTTTATGACCGAGAGAAGCAGGACACGCACGCCGGGGGCTCGGGCTGTGGATGCTGCGCCAGCGTACTGTGCGGACACCTGCTGAACCAGATGGAGCGGGGCCAGCTGAAAAACATCCTCTTCTGCCCCACCGGGGCGCTGATGTCCACCACCTCCCAGCAGCAGGGAGAAAGCACCCCTGGCGTCTGCCACGTGGTACAGCTGGTGGCCGGGGAATAACACAAAGAAAGACAGCGAGGGAGCACCCCTGCTGTCTTTCTTTATAGTGCCAAGTCTCAAAAAAGCCCCGCGCCCGGGCAGAGAAAGCTTTTACTTTCTGGCCGCATGTCAGCGGTTGCGCTCTTTTATGGTGCGTTCTATGTCCCGCTTGGCCGCTTTCTCCGCCATATCAGCCCGCTTGTCATACAGCTTTTTACCCTTGCACAGACCCACCTGCACCTTGACCCGGCTCCCTTTAAAGTACAGAGACAGGGGAATCAAGGAATATCCCTGCTGCTTTACCAGGCCGTACAGCCGCATAATCTCCCGCTTGTGCAGCAGCAGGCGGCGCACCCGCATGGGGTCCTTATTAAAAATATTTCCAAAGTCGTACTGGCTGATGTGGCAGCCGTTCATCAGCATTTCGCCCTCTACCACCGAGCACCAGGCGTCCTTTAGATTGGCCCGGCCCTGGCGCAGGGACTTTACCTCTGTGCCCACCAGCTCAATGCCGGCCTCCAGGGACTCTTCCACAAAGTAGTCGTGGTAGGCCTTTTTGTTTTGCGCAATGGTCTTTGTGGCAGCTTTCGTCTGCATTTTGCCACACCTCCTTACAGTTCTCTGCGGCCCTCCATGGCCCGCTGCAGGGTCACCTCGTCCGCGTATTCCAGGTCGCCTCCCACCGGAATGCCATAGGCCAGCCTAGTCACCCGTACCCCCAGAGGCTTTAACAGCCGGGATAAATACATGGCCGTGGCCTCGCCCTCTACTGTGGGGTTGGTGGCCATAATGACCTCCCGCACCTCCGGCGTTACCCGGGCCAATAACTCCTTAATTTTCAGCTCCTCCGGCCCCACCCCCGAAAGAGGAGAGATGGCCCCATGCAGCACGTGGTAGCTTCCCGCGTAGTCTCCGGCCCGCTCCAGGGCAAACACATCCTTGGGATCCTCCACCACACAGATGGTGGACCGCTCCCGGGCGCTATTGCCGCAAATGGGGCACAGTTCCCCATCGGTCAGGTTACAGCATACCGAGCAGTAGTGAATCTTCTCATGGGCCTCTACAATGGCCCCGGCAAAGGCCTTGGCGTCTCCGCTGTCCATGTCCAGCACATAATAGGCCAGCCTTTGGGCCGTTTTAGGGCCAATGCCGGGCAGGGCCTCAAACTTGTCAATCAGCGCCTCCAAAGGGGCTACATGATAGCCTGCCATCAGAACATCCCCGGCACACTCATGCCGCCAGATACTGCCGAAAGGGCCTCGTCTTTTTCCTTAGCCGCAGCCCGTAAGGCCTCGTTAACCGCAGCGGTAACCAGGTCGCCCAGCATCTCGGCGTCGTCGGGGTCAATCACCTCGGGCTGTATCTCCACCTGCTTCACTTCCAGCTTGCCGGTAACCACCGCCTTCACCGCGTCGCCGCCAGCTGTGGCGGTATATTCCTTTTGTTCCAGCTCCGCGGTCACAGCCTCCATCTGCTCCTGCATTTTCTGGGCCTGCCGGGCTAGCTGCTGTAAATTCGCCGCGCCGGGTGTCTGGTAGCCTTGGGGTAATCTTGCTTTCATAGGGGTACTTCCTTTCTCAATTGCTATTTTATGTTATAAGAGTGCATCAAAGTTCCCAAAATGGGATGTGTACAAAATGCTTATTCATAGGTGCTGGCTTCTCCTTTTTCCCCTTCCTTCACCGCCCAATGGGTCATCCTTTGGGGCTATCCTCATCATCCTGCCCCGCCTCCTCCACCGGTACGCCCGCCTCCCTAGCCCGTTGCAGCAGATCCTCCAGGGGGTCGGCCTGTCCTTTTTGTCCCTGGCGGTAGGGGCCCAGCTTATACACACGGCCAGTCACCTGCCGCACCGCCTGGCGCAGCCGGTCCCGCTGCTCGTGTTTTTTTAGTAGCTCAAAGGCAATCTCTGGGGCGTCGATGAGCATATACTCCCCGTTTACATAGGCCGAGCTGCCCTCAAAAGCCATCGCCGTGCTTTTGACCGCTGTAAACCGCGCCAAAATTTCCGGCCACTCCCGCAGGCGTTTGGCCTCTGCGGACAAAGCCTCAATATCGGGCTCCTCCCGGGGCTCCTTGGGGGGCAAGGGCCCGGGCAAAGGTTCTGGGTCTGTCGGGGGCTCTTGCCGGGGCGTGGGGGCTGGGGCCGCCGGCCGTGGAGGCTCCGGGTCGTCCAGCGCTGCCAAAGCGTCTGCCAAGGCTTTCTCCTCATCCAAAGGCTCCTTTTGGGGCCGGGGCTGCTCCTTTTTGGGTAAATCCGCCTGCCGGTTCATTACCGGCGCGCCGCTTTCCAGGGCCTCCAGCCGGCGCAGCAGGGCCTCGGGGGTGCTGTCCAGCTGGGGCGAGCACAGCCTTACCAGGGCCATCTCCAAAATCGTGCGCTGGCTGCCATAGCGCATTTTATTTAAGGCCTCTTCCAGCACGTCCATACCGTGGAGGATGTCCGCCAGGCTCATAGTTTTGGCTTGGTCAAGAAGGGTCTCCCGCTCCTTGCCCACAGCGTGCAGCAGGTCTCCAGGGTCTTTCATGGTCTTGCACAGCATAAGGCTGCGGAAATGCTCCGCCAGCTCCTGGCACAGGCGGCTTAGGTCCTTGGATTCCTTGTAAAGCCGGTCAATAATTTCCAGCGCCCCGGCAGCATTTCGGTCCTTTACATAGCCCGCCAGATGTTCCAGGTAGTCCCGCGCAGCCACCCCCGCGGCGGCGTAGACCACCTCTAACGTCACGTGGCGCCCCCGGCCTAGACACTGGTCCAGCAAAGAGAGAGCGTCCCGCAGGGCCCCGTCCGCTATGCGCGCAATAAGGGCGGCGGCATCCTGGTCCAGCTGGGCCTCCTCCTTTTCGGCCACCTCCAGCAGGCGGCCCGCCATGGCCTGGGGGTCAATACGGTGGAAGTCGAAGCGCTGGCATCGGGAAAGAATGGTGGGCAGCAGCTTGTGCACCTCTGTAGTGGCTAAAATAAAGACCACATGGGGCGGGGGCTCCTCCAAGGTTTTAAGGAGCGCGTTAAAGGCCTGCACACTTAGCATGTGCACCTCGTCAATAATATAAACCCGGTACTTGGCCCCAGCGGGGGTAAAGGCCGCCTCCTCAATCAAGGAGCGGATATTTTCAATTCCATTGTTACTGGCTGCGTCAATCTCCACCACGTCCATCAGAGAGCCTTCCTCCAGCCCCCGGCAGATATCGCACTTGCCGCAGGGGTCGCCATCCACGGGAGCAAGACAATTCACTGCCCGGGCCAGTATTTTGGCACACGTAGTCTTACCTGTTCCCCGAGAGCCGGTGAACAGGTAAGCATGGGCAATTCTGCCCCGGGTCAGCTGGTTTTTCAGGGTTATGGTCACCTGGGGCTGGCCCACCACGTCGGCAAAAAACCGGGGGCGGTATTTTCGGTAGAGCACCTTGTACATGGCTGCGTCCCTTTTCCTGGAAAAATGATGGGATATGTGAACGGACAGGCGACCTGCATCGCCCGGGAAAATCCGCTTAATGCTGCTCGGTTCCCCGCCTGACATGGTTCACGGCATCCCGCCGCGCAGACCTGTCCGTCCACATATCCCATCTCTTGGTTTTATTTATTGATAGTATACCACAGTCCTAGCGGATTTGCAATACTTTTTATGGGAGACCTGTGATACTTCGTTACGCGGAAAGCCAAGTTTTACAAAACGAAGCTCTTGGCCGGCAGCGGTTCGGCAGGCCGCCGCAAGACAAAACCTCCTGGCGCAGCAGTTCCATAATTCCGTGTAGCGCCCTCCTCCTTGCCAAAAAGCCGGCCCCCAAGGGAGCCGACTTTTTCATTTATATTTACGCTGATCAGGGCCTTTGCCCCTCCTCAACCATTGGGTCATTATCTATATGTCAATACCCCATATCGACACTGCCCGCTTCTTCGGGCATCACCTCATGAATGAAATTAATCAATACCGTGCAGGCGGTGGCCCGGTTGGCCGTACCCATGGGCTCAAATTTATTGCCGCCCATGCCGTTGACAACCCCATGCGCCCGCAGCCTGTACACCGCGTCCCGGGCGTAAGCGCTAATATCCTGGTGGTCGGCAAAAAGCTCGTGTTCTCCGGTGGGCTCGTCCATACCCAGAGAATCCATATAGCGGGAGAGCATCACGCACATTTGCTCCCGGGTAATGGGATCATTGGGATTGAACTTGGCCCCGCCGCCCCCAGAAATAATTCCTTTGCTGGTTGCCCAGGCCACTGGGTGGTAGTAGTATCCTCCGGTCACATCTGTAAAGCCACCGTCTGTAAATTCAAAACTGTTTACATCCTCGCCGGAAATATTGGACAAGGCTGTGATAAACTGCGCCCGGGTCATCACCTTGTTGGGAGAGAACATGTTGTCTCCTGTTCCCTTGAAAATCCCCCTGGCCACTGCCTCGTCTACTGTCTCGGCGTACCAGTTGGCATAGGTAAAGTCTGTGAAAAGGGCGCCGTTACTCAGCACCGTCGCTACGCTTACCGGCCCGGGTACTGTACCCTTTACGGCCATCGCTTTATAGGTAACCCCCAGCTGATAAATGGGCACTGCATAAAGGTCGCTGTCTAAGGTAGGCTCGCTGCCATCGGTAGTATAATAAATGTTGGCGTTGCCCGCCGACATACTCACCGCCTCACCACTGCTGGTAATGGACACAGTGGGCAGCTGCACCTCTATCAAAAGGGAAGAAATGTAGCCGCTAATCCCGCTGGAGGTAGTCACTTTATACCAGGTGGTGGAGGTCTGCCCCCCCACCGAAGCCTGTCCACCCTCTACGGTCTCCTCCAACTGAAGCTGGGCGCCCTTGTGGAGCACAGCTACTACCGAGGAAGCTGTAGTGGCCTCGGACCGCAGGATTACCGAAGTGGCGCTTACCTGGGCGTCATAACTGAAGAGATTGCCTGGATCGTCGGATCCCGGGTCGCTGGGCTCCTCTGGGTAATAATTATCGGTACCGCTCCAGCCCATGGAGGAAAGCCAATCCCGTACCTCGCTGGCCGGGGCCCAGTCGTTAGACAGCAACAAGGGCTCTATTGGAGCGTACTGGCCGTTCATCAGGGCAAATCCGTCCTCACCGATGTCGTAGCCCTCTACATTGGTATTTACGTCATACTCGTAGTTGGTATAGTGCACCATTTTGCCGTCAAACTCAAACCAGCCGTTCCGGGGATACATCACACCATTGTCGAAAAGATGCCAGGAACCCCAGTCACGGGTGTAAACAGAGCCGCGCACCATATTGGTGCCATAGTCAGAGTTATCCACTGCCTCATTATTGCCTATGTAGATACCAATGTGACCATAAATGCCGCTTTCCGGGTCATAGCGGTCGAACACTGTAACCGCCAGGCCGTGGATGCGGGGCACTCCTTCGTCAATGCTGCCGGAGAAGATGCAGTTCTGGTTTACCTGGGATGTAGCTCCCCCGGCACAGCCCCCCACGCCCAGGTCTGAAAAATAGGCGTAGAGCAGGCCGGCGCAGTCGGAATAGCGTACTCCATTTATAGTCTCTCCTTTGGAGCCAAAGGAGTACTGCCAGCCGTCGTTATAGGCGTTCAGCCCATGCTGGGCCAGCCCTAGCGAGGTAGGCGTGCCCGCCGCCCGGGCCGAAAGCCCCAGCACAGGCAAACCGCCAACGAGCAGAAGAACCGCCAAAAACAGGCAGAGCCGCTTTTTCATAGGGTTGCATTTGGTCATATAGAGTACCTCTCAATCTCAGTAATTGCCGCTGAAAAAGCCCGAAAACACAGGACTTTTTTGAGTGGCTAAAAACAGCAAGTGTTACAAATTGGTTACATTTTACCACAGTTTTTCGGATTTTGCAACCCCCCTTTTTGGCTTTTCTCCGCCTGGTTACGGGTTTTTGGCACTATAAACTGTGGTGGATGCGTTCCCCCCCCCTAGAGAGCGAGGTTTTCCTAAAAAGTCGGGGACATCAGAAATTTGTAAGAAACCCTCTGCCCGCGCGGGATGATTCCCATAGAAAAAAGCCTCCAAACGGAGGCTTTTCTTCGTTTTACAAGCTTATGGTACATCCTTTCGGCTATATCCTTTATAGATATTTTCCAGCCGCTGTTCTTTATCTGTGGAGAGGATTTGGCTCTCTCCTGTCACCGCCAGAGCCTTGCAGCCCGAAAGGGCCGCCAGGTCCAGGTCTTGGGCAATAAACACCGGCTCCGCGGCCAGCATCAGCTGCGCACAAGAGCCCTTCGGGGCATACACTGCCAACGAACGGGCCGCGGCGCGGCACCTGCCGTCCGCAATGTCCACGTAGGGGTGGCGAAACACTCCCTCTTCCACTGGTTGATACCACCCCTGGTCCCTCTCCCCCACCGGGAAACTGCGCATATACACCAAGGCCACCGGCTGGTCAAAGGGAGCCTGTGCCGCTGCCACGGCCTGGTCCTGACGCCAGTCCAGCAGGTTGAAAACCGTACCGGCACTGGTCCCCGGCAGGCAGCGAACACATCCGTCGGCACTGGAAAGCACCCCCTCCTGAAACCCTGCCTTTGCCAGCTCTTCTACAAAATAATCCAGGATAAAGGCGTTTTTTTGCCGGTAAAAATCCACATATTTTGTGGCGCCGTTCTCTTCCACAAAACGCCTGTATTCTTCTGAAACACGCAAACATAGACGGTTTTCCCCTAAGAGCTCTACGTTCACCTGGTTTGGGCTTTGGGCATAGTCAGCCGCCTCCTGGCAAAAGCGGCCCATATCCGGGTCCTGCCAGGGGTCCAGCAGAGCAGCCTCGTGGGCGTCCTGGGCAAAAAACAGGTCGGTATACAGCTC
Source organism: Oscillospiraceae bacterium (assembly GCA_910574935.1). GTDB lineage: Bacteria > Bacillota > Clostridia > Oscillospirales > Acutalibacteraceae > Acutalibacter > Acutalibacter intestini. The sequence continues at coordinate 43,405 of CAJTCU010000008.1, read as the reverse complement.
ATACACAGGGCCCAAGTATACCCCACGATTTCCTGCCTCTTCCAACATGGAAAAAGCCTGGTAGAGAAGAGGGTCCACCTCTATCTCCTCGTTGGGGTGGCTGTTAATATACCACATATTGTGTACGTCTGGCTCTTTTGGCTGGACATCCGCGCTAAACAGCATATGCGCGTTGGCTAAAAGCTGGGTGTACAGCCCGCGCACCTGCCGCAGCTCATCGCTGCCGGAAAGTCCGCCCTGGGACACCAGATATTCAAAAGTAAAGTCCTCTTCCGTGCTGAACCCACTGCCTCCACTCTCAATCCGGGTCCAGCCAGGCTCTGCACTAAGCAGCATATAGACCCCATATCCCAGGCTGGTTAGGGCCACTGTTAGGCACACAAAAAACAGCACGGTTCTTCGGCCAATATGCCGCTCGTTTACCTCCACCTTTTCCACTGGCCGGGGGGCCGGGCTTCTCCGTTCCTTCGCGTTTCGGCCCATGCTACAGCACAACAGCCAAAAGCAGCAGAATGAGGAACAGCGCTATAATGGCACCTATAATAATGAATCCTGCCTTTGCGCCCTTCACACAGGCCCGGTAGTTTTTGATATAATTCTTCTTCCGGAACAGTACTGCCGCAATGATACCGATAATGGGCAGAAGCAGGGAAAAGAACGTGTACCAAATATTGCCCGTATCATGGATGGGCGCACTAAGGATGGCGCTGGTATCCACCGGCTCCTCTACCGGTTCTTCTTCCGGAGCATCCGCGTCGCGGATGGTTATGGACTTAATGGGCACGCCCTTTTCACGAATGGCCTGATACTCCTCGATCTCCTTGGCGCTGCCATAGACAAAGTGGTTGTGGCCAATATCCGTCATCACTGGCTTGTCCACCGAATAGTCATGTACGCTGGGGTCATAGGTAAACAGCACCTTGTTCTTTTCCAGCTGGGGGTCTGGGATGGGAATGGCGGAAATCAGCGAACGGGTGTAAGGATGCAGCGGGTAATTGAACAGTTCCTCCGCTGCGGCAATCTCTACGATATTGCCCTTATAGATAACGCCAATGCGGTCTGAGATAAACCGCACAATGGAAAGGTCGTGGGCAATGAACAGGTAGGTGACGTCCCGCTCCTGCTGGAACTTCTTTAGCAGGTTCAGCACCTGGGCCCGAATGGATACGTCCAAAGCGGAGATGGGCTCGTCGGCCACCACCAGCTCGGGCTCCATGACCATGGCCCGGGCCAGGCCAATGCGCTGGCGCTGCCCACCGGAGAACTCGTGGGGGTAGCGGGTCAGGTGTTCCGGCAACAGCCCCACCTCGGTGATCATATTGCGCACCTTTTCCACCCGGTCGGCTTCATTTTTAAACAGGTGGAAGTTATAGAGCCCTTCGCTGACAATGTAGTCCACGGTGGCGCGCTCGTTAAGAGAAGCCGCCGGGTCCTGGAACACCATCTGAATGTTGCGGATGACCTCCCGGTCCAAAGAGTGGGGAATCTTGCCGGTAATGGGCACGCCCTTATAGAGGATCTCACCAGCGGCACAGGGATTAACCCGAATCACCGCCCGGCCAATGGTGGTTTTGCCCGAGCCGGACTCCCCCACCAGAGAGAAGGTCTCTCCCTTATAAATGTCGAAGGACGCGTCCTTCACCGCCCGTACGGCGCTGTCTCCTTTGCCAAAAGTGATGTCCACATTGCGGATGGACAAAAGCACCTCCCGGCCGTTTTCGTCAATCGGGCCGTGCGGGGGAAGATGGCGCACTTTCGCGCCTGTTTCTGTTTTTGTCTTTGTGTTATTCACGCCAGGCCCTCCTCTATATATTGAAAGCTTTCATCAGCTTTTCGTGAATATCCTGTATTGCCTCCGGCTTTTCAATCTTGGGCGCCCGGGGGTCCAGCAGCCAGGTTTTGGCAGAGTGGGTCTCTGTTACCGGGAACATGGGGGGCTCCATCAGGGTGTCCAGCTTGAGGCAATAGGGATTCCGCGGGGCGAAGGGGTCGCCCACAATCTGGTTATACAGCGAAGGGGGCGTGCCGGTGATAGAATATAGCTTGGTGTTCCGCTGGGCCAGCTGGGGCAGGCTGGAAAGCAGCGCCCAGGTATAGGGGTGGCGGGGATCATAGAATACCTCCTCCACCTGGCCCAGCTCCACCACCTGGCCAGCGTACAGCACCGCCACCCGGTCGGCCACGTTGGCCACCACGCCCAGGTCGTGGGTGATGAACACAATGGTATAGTTGAACTCCTTTTGCAGATCCTTCAAAAGCTTGATGATCTGGGCCTGTATGGTCACGTCCAGGGCCGTGGTGGGCTCGTCACAGATCAGAATTTTCGGCTGGCAGGAAAGGGCAATGGCAATTACAATGCGCTGGCGCATACCGCCGGAGTACTGGAAGGGGTAGTCGTCAAACCGGGCTTCGGGGTTGGGAATCCCCACCTTGTGCATCAGCTCAATGGCACGGGCGCGGGCCTCTACCTCGGAGCAATTCTGGTGCTTTAAAATGATACTGGTAATCTGCTTGCCAATGGTGATAATGGGGTTCAGGGAGGTCATGGGGTCCTGGAACACTGTGGCAATACGCCGGCCGCGAATCTGCCCCCAGTCCTTGCTAAACTTAACATTGGCCAGGTCCAGGGTGCAGGTGCCATGCAGGGTATCGGCGGTTTCATCCAGGTATCGTACCCGGAACACCACTTTGGCAAACACTTCGTCGCTCATAGGGTCCACGCCCAGCTCCATGGCCTTTTTGATCTCTCCTAAAAGTCCGTGAATCAGCTGCATCCGCTTGTGGAAAGGATAGCGGCCCACAGAAAGGTAGACCTCCTTGGCCAGCACTTCGTTGCGCTTTTGGGCAGCGGCGCTGGGCCCGGCGGCGGTCTCTTTGGCATACTGGGCTTTCAGCTCTTCCATGCGTTTGTTGTATGCGGCATTATACGCGGCGTTGTTCTTCACAGCGGCGGCGCTGGCCTTTATCTTTCCCTGATACTCCTCCTCCAGGCGCTTTAGCTCGTTATCCATTCCCTTGATCTCCATGCCCAGTTCTTTATAGCGGGCCTGGTCCTCTTTGGCATTCAGGGTCTGGCGCAGGTTAAAGGCCTCGGCGCGCCGGTAGCGCAGGTCTTCCAGGCGCTCCTGGTGGGCCTGCTCTTCCTGGGGGGGAAGAGCCATTTTCTGCCGGCGCTCACTTTCCAGCTCCACAATCTTCCGGAAAGTGGCTGCGCCGGGCTCCAGCTTGGAATACTCATCCAGCTTTTTCTTCACTTTAACAAGGATACTCCTGGCCGCGCCCGCCAGCTTTACGTGGGTATCCGCCAGCTCCTCGTCGTTAAAAATAATACTGCCCCGGTCAATAAGGCCGTTGGAATCCAGCATACCGGCAAAGGTCTTGGTAAACACCGACTTGCCGGAGCCAGACTCGCCCACAATGGCAATGGACTCGTTTTCGTAAATATCCAGGGAAATTCCCCGAATGGCGGTAAGGATGCGTCCGCGCACCCGGAACTTGACCTCTAGGTCCTTAATCGAAAGCAATACTTTTTTCTGTTCCATGGGGGCGCCTCCTTACATATGGGTCCTGGGGTCGGAAGCGTCGCCCAGGTTTTGGCCAGCCACGTACAGCACCACGGTAATGATAGAGGCCAGCACCACGGGGCTCCAGAACTCAAACTGCCAGCCGCTGGTGAGCATGGCGGGCTCCGCCTCAAAGATCAGCTTGCCCAGTGACATATCCGAGAGGCCGATGCCGATATAGCTAAGGAACACCTCGTAGGAAATGTAAGAGGGGATCTCCGTGGCGGCCATGGTCACGATAATGGAAGTCATAAAAGGCAGAATATTCTTAATAGCAATGCGGAATAGAGAGGTGCCCAGGCAGCGTGAGGCCAGGTTATATTCCCGGTCTCGAATAATAATTACCTGGATGCGTATGGCGTAGGCAATGCCCAGCCAGCCGGTGACCGTCATGGCGAAGACCATGGTCCAAAAACTGGCGGAAAGGGTCATTACCAGCACGGCAATCAGCAGGATATAGGGTACATTGGCCACGATGTTGTAGACCTCCATCATGATCATGTCCACCTTTTTGGAGAAGCCCCACAGGGCCCCCAGCACCACGCCGATGGACATGTTGATCAAAGCGCAGATCAGCGCCAGGGAGATGGAGATCTTGGAGCCCACCCACATGGCGTCAAAGGTGGGTTCGCCCTGGGCGCCGGCGCCCAGAATCCAGTGGAGGTTATACCCGAACTTCTCCATAGCTTTCAAAGGCGTCAGGTGCTTGGCGCTGGAGTCTGTCAGGTTTGCGAAACGGTCGTATTCAATCATTGACGGATATACATAGGCGAAAATAATGATAACCACTAAAAGCGCCAAAATAATGAGATTCAGTTTATTCTTAAAGAATACCCGAAATACCGAGTGCCAGTAAGAGTACCGGGGCGCGGTGATTTTCTCCGCTTCTGTGTCATTATGTGTCACAAAGGAGAACAGCTCCTCTTCGGGCAGGCCCAGCTCCTTTAGGTTTTTCAATTCTTTTGTCATCTATAAATTCCCCTTCCTTACCTGCTCTCGCTGGAGAACGAAATTCTCGGGTCCACCATAGCCATCAGCACATCTCCCAGAATAATAGACAGTACGGATAACAGCGCATAGAATAGGGTCACGCCCACTATCACGCCATTGTCGTACTGATTAATGGCATAGGTGAGCAGGTTGCCGGTGCCAGGCACCACATAAACCCGCTCTGTGATAATCGCGCCGGTCAGCGCAAAGAGCACGCTGCCCGGAATGCCGTGGACAATGGGAATGGCGGCGTTTTTAAAGATGTGCTTAAAGAAGATTTCATTCTCAGAGAGGCCGCCGGACCGGGCAAATTTCACATAGTCCGAGTTCATCTGGTCCACCATATAGCGCCGCAGCCACTTCATCAGATTGGCCACAGAGGGCAGGGCCAAAGAGACAATGGGCAGCACATACATCAGCTTACTGTTAATGGTTACGTCAAAGGTGGTGGGCAGGCCAAAGGAGCCGCCAATGGCCTTGAACATAAAGATATAGGCCAGGGAAGGCACCGCGATAATAAAAACAATATACACGGTACCCAGCTTGTCTACTATGCCATCCTTATGCCGGGCCATAAAGATGCCTAAGGGTACGCCCAGCACATAGGCCATTAAGGTGGCCAAAATGCCAATGGAGAAGGAGTATCCCATCTTCGATTTACCGCTGCGCTCGTTCACTACCACGGTATAGTCGTCGGTATACCGGGCTTCTGTTACAGGCGTAGCCTCTCGAGAGTTCTCCATATAGGTCGCGGTGTGCAGGTCATCGGCGCTGTCCTCCCGCAAACCCGTGGGGTAGATGGTGGGGCTCATTACGTAAGCGCCCTGGGTAACGGTCATGGTCTGCAAAACATCCACACCGTAGTTTACCGCGTAGGACTTACCCAGGGTGATGGTCAAAAGATTCTGGTGCACAAAGGGGAAGTGGTTGTCAAAATAGAGCAGGTACTTGTGCTGGCTGCCGTTGCCAATAATGGCCGGCGAGAACTTCTCGCTCCCGTACACCGGGTCGTGCCAGGTAAAGGTCAGGCCCCGGGGCCCAATGTCAATATCCTCGTCCACATAGTGGATATTGTCCACTGTAAGGATGCTGGCAAAGTAAGAGATCAGCCGGTAAATAAGGGGCCGGTCCCGGTGGGCAAACAGCTGCTGGCCGCCGCCGCTGGCCACCTTCCGCCGGGAGACCTTGGCGTTTAGCCGCTGCACGGTAAAGCCCTTTTTCTCGTACTCTTCGGTAAACTGCTTTACGTACTTGGCCACTACCTCGCTGTCGTCCTCGGGCTTGCGGCCAAAGCCTATGGCCTCTTCCCGCTCTTCGGGGGTCATTTTGCCCTGGTGAACCTGGTCCGTCAGGTAATCGGCGTAGGTGACGTAGTCCAAATAGCCGTATTCCTGCCATTTTCGGTAGGTATACACCGTCTGGGCGTTATTTTGCAGTTTTGTGTAGTTCTGGTCCGCGGCAAAAATTAACTGCCGGTTCAGCGCCGTATAGACCAGCACCATCACAATGCCCACTACCACCACAATGGACAGCAGGCCATGAATGAGGCGTTTCAATATATATTTTGTCATAATATCATCTACTTCTCTATAGTTTCATGCAACATGCGCTTCACTTTCTGCCAAAAATGAACCAAGAAAGGATAAAATGGAAAAAACCAACATATAGAGATTGGGCATGGAACCCACCGGCCCCAGCCCATCTCTATTTTGACAGCTACCCGCCAGGATAACTGTTATGCTCCGCCGCGGTATGCGGCTTCTTTTTGCAGACAATCTCTATCATGAAACAGTGTCTGTTTCATGAGGACTGTTTTCAGACTGAAAACTCGTCTTAGTAGATGCCCAAGGTCCTGGTCATGAAGCTGTTGTAGTTGGGCCGCATGGTATCCAGGTAAGAGCAGGGATCCAGATAGTCGGGGCCCCAGCCAGAGAAGTCATTCAGGTCATAGTTCATGTCAGAACCGACCTTCGGGAGGTACACAGCGTCGTACCACTCACTTAGCTGCTCGGCAGCTGTGATATTAATCGTTACCTTACCGCCCAGACTGGCCTCCACGCTCTGCTTATAGGCGTTGGCGCGGTTCAGATACACGGTGCCGCCCACAAAAGCGGGCAGGTCCAGCTGAATGGGGTTGTTCTCGTCAATGGTCACGCCTGCGGTCTCCAGCTCGGCAATGGCCAGTTCCAGCTCGGCGGCCGCCTCAGTGGGATTGTACCAGCCGTCAAAGCCGTCGCCGGTGCCCTTGCCGTTCTCGGCGTTGGGATCCTTCTTATAAACGGTAATCTTCATGCCGTCGGCGTCCAGCTGAGCCTGGACGATCTCGCCGTAATCCGTGCCAGCCGGGAAGGTGGTGGGTGTTCCGTTAATATCAACGGTCACTTCCTCCTCCAGCTCACAGAAGGTGGCGGGGGTATAGCTGTTGCGCACAGACACAGCGGCCAGGTCATCGCCTACGTTCTGGGCGTTCCAGGCAATCCGGTCAGCTGCCATAGCCAGAGCCAAGCGGAAGTGGCGGTTATTGATCGCAAGATGGGTCCGGGCTGCCTCCTCCTCGCTCTGGGAAGAAACCACCTTGGTCTCATCCGTGTAGTTGCCAAAGCGCTGGCGGTTCACGTTGGTAAAGTTCACATAGGTGGTCACCGTGGGGTACGCCACATACCCATAGGTCTCAAAAATAGTGGCCGCGTCACCCTCCAGGGTATCCTGCTTGGCCTGGGCCATAGCGGAAGCGTTAAGGCCAGCGCCAGTCTGGGTGCCCGCCAGGGTATCATTGTAGGACTTCAGCACATCGCTGCCATCATTATACATATACTTAAACTCTTTGATGGTAACATTCTCAGCGTCCCAGTAGGTAGGATTCAGCTTATAGTCAATGGAGTTGCCCTCAGTGGCGTTGGTAATCAGGAAAGCGCCGCAGTACAGAATATGGTCGGGGTCAGAAGCGTACTGATAGCTGTCCGGCTCGGGATCGAAGTCGACGCCAAACTTGCCGCCCTGAGACTCATAATAGGACCGGCACATGGGCAGGGCATTGCTGTAGTGCAGCATGGTGGTAAAGAAGGGGGCCTTTTTCTCCAGCGTATACACCAGCGTGTAGTCGTCCGGAGCGGAAATGCCCACAGTAGAGAAGTCATTGGTTTTGCCGTTGATGTAGTCCTCAATGCCGGGCAGAATGCCAATGAACAGGTCGGCCAGGCCCTGGCCACAGTCGGCGGCGTGCTGCAAGCCGGCTACCCAGTCGTCAGCCTTCACTTCGGCCACCTCGCGGCCCTGAGAGTCCACCCACTTCACGCCCTTGCGGATGTGGAAGGTGTAGGTCAGGCCGTCCTCGCTGACCTCATAGCTCTCGGCCAGGGCGGGCAGCTCCCGGTCCTCGCAGTCAAAGAACAGCAGGCCGTCAATGGTCTTGACCAGAGGCTCTGTGTCAGAGGCAGAGCTGGAGTTATGGACGTCCCAGGTGGAGGGCAGCTCACTGAAGGTGGTCACGTACTTGTCCATCAGCTGATAGCCCGCGCCGGTGAGGTAATCCTGAATCTTCTGGCGGGCAGTACCAGTGCCCTTGTTCTCGTTCAGGATTTTCTTAACCTCGTCGCGGTCTTCCTTCTTCACCAGCTTGTCCGCCACAATGGCGTACTGAAAACGATGCTGGTCGCTGCCAAAAGCATGAGTGGTCAAAGAGCCAGGCACCGCGCGGCTAATGGCGTAGTTGCCGCCGTAACCGGTGGTGGGCATCATAATGCCGCTCTCCAGCAGCTTGGCCTCGGCAATGGCCTCCTGGGCATAGCGCAGGCTCATGTTGTCCACCTCGGCGGTGGCGTTCTGATAGATAGCCCAGAAATCGCCCAGGGTATAATCGTAGTAGTAATCAGAAATCGCGTCATAGTCGTCTCCCTCAGGAGGCTGGGGAGCTTCCCAGGCAGTGTCGCTGGGCTCTTCGCCGCTTACCTCGCTGCTCTTGCCGGCAGGCTCACTTGAGCTGCTTTCGGGTGTAGAGGATTCCGGGGTGCTGCTGGTAGAAGAGTTTCCGCTGTCGTTGCCGCAGGCCGCGAACACGGAGACCATCATCATAAGAGCCAGCACCAGCGCCAAAACGCGCTTTGCAGTCTTGTTCATGGTTTTCATTCGTCCTTTCTGCTGAGTTTAATCTATGCTGTAAAGCAGGGGCTCCACCCCTTGCCAACAACCCAAATAAGCTCATAAAGCCCGCGCCAGCGGGCCTTTTCGCGGGGTTCTTAAAGCCAGCTGCAACTTTCTGCCAGTAAAATTGCATTTTTTTCAAATCAGGCTGAACGCCGCCCTAAATGTTGTATAATATTATACCCGCAAACCAACGTCCTGTCAAGACCCTTGGCGGCAAAAGGGGCATTTTGATTGATACCATCGTAAAAAGCGTGGCACGGTGAGGGTTTTTGTGCATTTTTCCGGAATGCAGGAATTATTTTTTTTATTTCAAATTAACCGAAACCACCCGCTTTCTTTATCTATTATATAGGAATCTCTCCAGGGTCTGCCGCCCCCTCTAAGGCCCTGGACCCAGCCAAGCGTTTGCTCCGCCTATTCCCCGGCCAGGGCCTGCCGCGCCGCCAGGATAAACCTGGGCCGGTCTAGGGGGTCCACTCCCATCCGCTCCCGGTCCACGCCCATGCCATCCGGGCAGTCGGCATAATGAGAAAAGCGCGAGCCGTACACCCCCCGGCCCCCGGTGGCCGCCGCAAACTCCACGGGCAGGTCCATGGCCTCTGCGGCGGGTATCTCCGCTTCAAAGCGAAAACGCCCCGCCTCCACCTGGGGGGCCGAAAAGCTGGCCCGCCGGTTGGAGATTAGCCCCAGGGCCTTTCCCAGGCAGTCCTCCGGCCCGGAAAATTCCGCCCGCAAAACAGGCTCCAGCAGCTTGGTGCCGCAGCTTTGCAGGGCATTCATCACCCCCATGGGCGTGGCCACAAAAAAGTCCAGGGGGTGGGTATGCACATGATGATGGGTGCCGTCCACCAGGGTCACCTTCAGGTCCGTCACCTGCCAGCCCTTCAGGCCTTGCTCCAGGGCCCTGGGCACCGCTGTCTCCACATGGGCCTGATACCGGTAGGGCAGCCGGCCTGGGCTCACCCGGCACTCATACTGAAACCCGCTGCCCCTGGGGAGCGGCTCCACTAAAAACCGCACCTCCGCCCAGCAGGGCTTGGGCCAGGTGTAAGACTCAAACCCCTCTCCCACCCCCGCCGGGGTCTCTTTATAAATCACCGAGGGTTCACTAAAGCTTGCGTCCACGCCCCAGCGCTCCCGCAGCAGAGCTTCCAGCACTTCCACCTGCAAGCGCCCGGTCAGCCGGGCCCATACCTCTCGCTTTTCCTGGTTCCAGCTGCATTGCAGCAGGGGGTCCTCGTCCTCCAGCTGGCGCAGGGCCTCGTTTAATAGCGGCTGCTGGGCCGGGTCCAGGGCTGTTACCTTAGAGAGCATCAGGGGCTCGGTCAAATGATAAGCCCGCATGCCGGGCAAAGGCCGCCCCAGCAGGTCCCCTGCCCGAACGGACCCCAAGCCGTACACCACGCCAATTTGGTTTTCGCCAATGCGTTCCGCGTCCTCCAGCCGCCGTCCCTCCACCCGGCGCACCCGGGTGGTTTTTTCCTGGGCCGCTTGACGCATCCCATAGTTTTTCAGCTGGGCTTTCTGGCTATTTTCACTACAATCATCCTCCGGCCCGGTCCTTTCCAGGGAATTCTCCTCTTTCTTTTGTATAAGTTCACCGCTCTCTGTTTCCTGGCGGCATACTGTCACCTCTTGGCGGTTGCCCAGCTTCCCGGCAAACAGCCGCACATAGGCGGCCTTACCCAGGGCGGGGTCCTGCTCTACCTTGTAGACCCGGGCGCACAGCTCCCCGCCCAGGGGCGCGGGCTGGGGCAGCAGCTCTGCCAAAGCATCCAGCAGCAAGTCTACTCCCAGGCCAAACTTGGTGGCCCCGCACAGGACCGGGTACAGCTCTCCCTGGGCAATCCTTGCTTTTAACGCCCCGCCCAGGCCGCTGGGCGCACCCTCCTCCAAAAAATTCTCTAAAAGCTGGTCGTCGCCGCAGGCCAGTACCGCCTGCTCCACCCAGGCAGGAGAAACGCCGTCCACAAAAGAGGCCGCCACGCCCGCCTCCCCTTCTCCCGATACCTGGCACAGGGGCAGGCAGGCTCCGCCCGCCTCCTTCTCCGCCTGGGCCAGGGCCTGGCGCCAATGGCTACCAGCCCGGTCCAGCTTGTTGAAGAACAGAAAGCAGGGCAGCCGCGCCCGGTGGACGGCCTCCAGCAGCAGGCGGGTCTGGGGCTGGACGCCTTCTACCGCCGAAACCACCAGCACCGCCGCGTCCAGCACGGCCAGACTGCGCTGGACCTCGCTAAGGAAGTCGGCGTGGCCGGGGGCATCGATCAGGTTCAGCCGGACGCCCCGCCACAGCACAGAGGCGCAGGCCGTGCGCACCGAAATGCCCCGCTGGCGCTCAATGGCCATCCCATCCGTCGAGGCCGTTCCCTGGTCCACGCTGCCCGCCGCGCGGATGGCCCCAGCGCGGTACAATATCTGCTCGGTCAGGGTGGTCTTGCCCGCGTCGGCGTGGGCCACAATGCCCAGGTTCAGAATTTTCTCCGTCATGCTGTCCCTACTTTCCCTGTTGTTTCTGCCTGCCAGCGCCTTTAAAAATGGATCTTTCTCCAAGCACCGGCGCCAATTTGCCCCTCTAGGGCGTGTTCACATAAGCGTTCGTACGCGTCTTTTTGGCAAATCTTTGTCATCTTCTTCGTTGAAAATTCTTGAAGTACGCGAGTACGTCTGCGAATTTTCGCCTTGAATCTGACAAAAATTTATTCCAAAATCCGCATACTCTGCTTATGGGAACACGCCCTAGGATTTTTTGCGAGCGCGTCAAACCGCGCATGTTCTGGTTTTCTTTATTTTTTAGAGGATTTATCATATTCTTTTTTGACTTAATCATTTACTTCTCTTGACAAACAAAAATCGTTGTGTTATGATAAAACCATGGAAGCTTTAGCCATTTCTGCCAATTTCAATTTTTTTCAGAAAGGCGGTATGTTTAAAATGTTAAAAAAGCTCCTTGCAACCACTGCCGTACTGGCTATGGCCTTGGCCTTTTCCCTCTCTGCCCAGGCCATGGAAAATGACGCTCCCGCCGCCCAGCGCGATGAAATCTCCCAAAATATCACTCTGCGCGTCAATGATTTGCTGCTGGGCTCCCGCCAGCAGCGGGCCGCGGGCATAGCGCCCCAGGGCGAAGCCCTGTCTCCCAGTGCCAAGCGGGAGTATGTGGATCAGATCATCCGGGACGAGTACCAGAAAAACGGCTGGCGGGAAGTATCTACCATGCCCCACACCGCCGCCCAGGTTTGGGAAACCGTAAACCGGGAGATGGACCAAAAAGCAGTGCGCCTGGCCTACATGGACCTGGACCAGACCCCCGAAGATCTAAAGGACTATATCCTCTCTGCCCGGCGGGCCGTGATCTACCAGTTCGCCTGGACAGCGGACCCCGCCGACAAGACCATGTGCTACAGCATTGAGCCTAGGGAGGACCATACCTTTGAGATCACCCCGCGCTTTAGCGACCTGTTCCCCGGCTGGTATGAGCCCCAGATAGACCTGGAGCTGCCGGACTGGAAAGACGCGCCCGAAGAGGCTTTGGCCAGCCTCCAGGACGCTTCCGCCAGCTTCCTGCAAACTAGCTCCGCCGCCACAGCGGACAAGGCCGGGCTGCGCAGCGCGGCGATATTTGCGGGGACTCGCATGGGCGGAACACCCTGATGTATACAACAAAATTGTTTATTTGGATAATCCAAAGACCAGGATGTATACCGCTCCCTTCATGACTTTTCCCGCGCTTTCGTACGGAACATACGAATATGCGGTAAAAGTCTCTTATCTTCCCCTCTACAACCAGCTGCAATTTTGGTATCACAAATACCACTTGGAATGAATCTTATGCCTACTGGCCAAGGCTAACAACCGCTAGCCCTACGCAAACGTGTCGCATAACAAACAAAGATGCGCAATGTACCATTGGGCTACGTGCAAGTACTTATAGCGTTCCCAATAACGGGAACTTCAATATTAAATTGTCTAAGTATCTTGCGTAACAGCTAGCAATTCTAAAAAATTGGCAGGCGGCTAAAACGTTCCATTTCAGGAGTCAAGCGGGCACCCCGGCTTCGGGGTCCGCCTGACTCCTGTTTTTGTCTATTCCATGCCTGGCCGGGCGGCTTACCGCCTCTTCCCCACCAGCATAAACCGGTGGCAGGGCGGCTCTTCTCCATAAAACTGATGGGCATAGTTCAGCCGAAACCCAGCCGCCTCCAGTCTGGGGGCCACATTCTCCAGGTTATAATCTTCCCCCAACCAAGGGGCCTCCTGGCCGCCGGTCTGCTGGGCCACCAGAAAGCCCCCCGGTCCCAGCACCCGGGCAGCCTCCGCTGGGTCCAGGGGGGCCCGGTCGTTCAGCAGCAGGTCAAAGGACCCGTCCCCAAAAGGCAGAGGGCCTTCCCTCCACCAGCACACCTCCGCCCCCGGCGACCCCAGCCGCTTTTGGCACAGCAGAAATTCCGCCTCGTCCTGTACCAAAGCTGCCGTTAGGGCCGGTGGATGCCCCAATCCTAAAAGGAACTCCCCGGCTCCGGCGCTCATATCCAGCAGGCGCACCCCCGGCCGCAGGAAATCCCGGACCTTTCGCTCATAGCTCCAGGGAAGCTTTTCCTTGAGCCCCGCCATCAGCTGTTCCGGTCCACCTGGTGAAAGGTTTTCAGGTTGCCGGTTTTCCCGCCGCGCTTCGAGAGCTCCTGTTCCACCTGCTCCAGGGTAATGCCCTGCTGAACCATCAGCACCGTCAGGTGGTACAGCAGGTCGCTGATTTCCAGCACAGTCTCCTCATTTTTGCCGTTTTTTGCGGCAATAATCACCTCGCCGCACTCCTCCGCGCATTTTTTCAGGATCTTGTCCAGCCCCTGGGCAAACAGATATCCTGTGTACGAGCCCTCCTGGGCGCTGGCCTGCCGGCTTTGCACCGTGGCGTAAAGCTCTTTAAGTTCTTCCATCATGACACCTCTCGTCTGCAAAAAATTTTATATAAAGGGCCTCCTTTGCGGGTCTTGGCTTTAGCCAAATCTCTCGGCCCCTCGCTGTTTTTCCTTTCAGCTCTCGCCCGCAATCCACTTATAAAAGCAGCTCTCTTTCCCTGTATGGCAGGCCGGGCCCTTGGGCTTTACCCGTACCAGCAGTGTATCGTCATCGCAGTCCGCCGCAACGCTTACCACCCGCTGGGTGTTTCCTGAGGTCTCCCCCTTATTCCACAGGGACTTCCGGCTGCGGCTATAGAACCAGGTATACCCGGTCTCCAGGGTCTTTCGCAGGGCCGCCCGGTTCATATAGGCCAGCATTAAAACCTGATGGGTATCCGCGTCCTGCACAATGGCGGGAATCAGCTCCGACTTAGAAAAGTACCGGTCCAGTTCGTCTGCTATGGCCCCCTCTGTCTTGGGCTTTTTTCCAGAGATCTTGTGGCACACTGCCACCGCCTCCATTAAGTCCAGGGCGCCGGCATACACAGCCTTGCCCGCAATGGCCCCGTACAGGCCCAGGTCGTACAGCTCAATCAAATCCAGTAGGCTGCTGACCCCCCCGCTGGCCACGATATTACAGCCCACCGCCTGATTCAGCCGGTCCAGCATCTCCAGGTTTGGGCCCTGCTGGGTGCCATCCTGGCGGATGTCCGTACAGATAATGTACTGCACGCCCATGTCCTCCACCCGGCGGGCCAGCTCAATATAGTCCGTGCCGCTTTGCTTCGTCCAGCCCTGGGCCGCGGCCCGGCCGTCCAGGGCGTCAATGCCCACCGCAACCTGCTTGCCAAAAGCCTTTACCGCCTGCCGCACAAAGTCTGGGTCCTCCAGGGCGGCAGATCCCAGTATTACCCGAGAAATCCCCTTTTCCAGGTACCCGGCCACAGTTTTCATGCCGCGGATGCCGCCGCCCACCTCTATATTCATATTAACCGTTTCCGCTACCCGCAGAATCAGCTCCATATTCTCGGGCCGGCCGCTTTTGGCTCCGTCCAGGTCCACCATGTGCAGCCAGTGGGCCCCCTGCTCCTTAAAATGTAAAGCGGTCTCCACCGGGTCTGGGGCCACCACCTGGGCAGTGGCATAGTCTCCCCGCAGCAGGCGCACACACCGGCCCTGATGCAGGTCAATGGCTGGTAAAACAATCATCGGTATCATCCCTTTCTATATCGCATAAAATCTTTTTGGCCCATCTGGCAGGAGCGGCAAACCCGGGGCTTAATTCCCCTGACGCGCTGTCCGCTCCAAATAGCGCCCCAGCAAATAATCAATATAGTCGCCCTTGCAAAAAAGCCGCCGGCTCTTTCTGTCTCCGCAGCACCGGGCCAGCTCCCCCACTGGTACCGTAGCCCGGGCGTGCTGGCCAGGGCTGCGGTTTTCGGCGTAGAATTCCAGGGCGGCCCCCGCGTTCTCTTCCGGAGAACGGCCCGGGGCTTTCAGGTTTCCCAGCAGCCAGTGGGGAGAGGGCGCGGTAAAATTGGGATAAACAGAAAAAGAACTGTCAATATACAGCACTGGCTCTGTCTGGGCCATTTTCTGTGTGGTGGGGTCCTCCAGCAGCTCCTCAACCAGCTCCCCCTCCGGCCGGCCAAACACCTCCCACAGGTCCGCCGCGCCCCAGTGCTTTAGGGAATACGCCGCCAGCCGGGGCGGAATCTTCTCCAGGTCCTCCGGGGTCAGCCACTGGGGGTAGAAGTCCCGGTTTTTCCCGTCGCAGCTGCCCTGATGCAGGAAAAAGACAAACTCTTTGCCCACCGCCTGGCAGCGGGCAGGCAGTGCTAAACGGTCTATCAGCTGGTCTAAAAAGGGCAGCTGGTCCAGGTTGCTTTTGTTGACAAACACCTGTATCCGGGGCGCCAAACCATTTTCCAGCAGCCGCTCTATGGCGGTCAAAAGGTCCTGGTAGGCCCCAGGACGGCCGCTCATGCGGTTGGTAACCTCTTCTCCTCCAAAAAAGGTGAGCTGCACCACATTAACTCCCAGGGACCGCAGCCACTGGGGGTAGTCCCTATCCCGGGCCAGACGGGGCACGCTGGCCAGCTCAAAATGATCCCGCTTCTCCCCAGGAGTAGAGAGCGCGCCGCACAGCTGCCAAAGCTCCCGGTAGTCGCCGGTCATGTCCGGCTCCCGGTACCAGTCGTATACAATCAGCCGCTGGGTGTGTGGGCGAAAAGCCTCTGCCACAAAGCGCAGGTCCTCTGGCCCCAGGCCCGCGTTGGGCCCCCAGCCCAGCCAGCAGTGGCGGCAGCGGTTGGGGCAGCCGTGCATATCCAGGGCAATGGTGAGACGTTCATATTTCATTACAGGCTTCCTCCTGTTTCACGATCTCCGGGGATCATTATAGCACAAACCCCGGCAAAATAAAAGGGCATTTCGCTTTTATTCACAGGCCCTGTCGCCCCATGGAAAAGCCGCCTGTAATCCCTGGGGCTTTTCTTTGGAGATCACCTGTTTCCATGGAAAAACCAACCCCACTTTATCCCCTCTCCCGACCAGAAACTATTGACACTAAAACCGGGCATATAGTATAATATAATGCGGTATCATAAATGCAATATCAAGCCGGACTCACCCAGGACCGGAAACACGGAAAAGACAGCGCTGCCCTAAGTTAAAAGCGTAAATCGGTTTTCCAAAAGACTTTGTCCCCGGTGCGGCCCTTCGAAGCGTTGGAATGGAGACTGTCTATGAAAACGAAGCCGAGCAGAAAAGGAATGAATTGGAAGGGCCAGATCCTTCTCGTATCCATTGTGTTGGTCTTTTGCGTTTTGGGAACCGTGGTATACACCATTTCTCAAAAGATTTCCCAGGAAATGTCTTCCTCCGCTATTCAGAACCTGCGTGAAAGCTTGGACCTGATTCAATATACTATCGAGGCTATTTTGCGCAGCGAGGCAGACTTTCAGACCCTAATCGCCCAGGAGATCGCAAGGGCGGAGGACCCCGAGTCTTATATCCGTGCTTATGAAAAAAACCAGACCATGTCAAAGATGTCTCTCATCCTCTCTGGAAAAAACCAGGGCGTTTCCAACACCGGCGAGCCCTTTACGGAAGAGGGGCTGGACTTCTCCGCGGGAGGAACGGTGGGAGGATTCGCCGTTTCGCAAGCCTATATCAATTATATGGGCACCTGGTCTTATACCATAAAATCTCCTGTTCAGCGGGACGGCCGGGAAATTGGAACCCTTTACGCTGAATACGTGTTCGATGCCATTGACCGCTCCCTTCCCAACGGCTTCTATAACCAGCAGGCTACCCTCTACATCATGGACGCAGAAAGCCAGCGCTTTGTTCTAAAGCCCAAGGGAATGGGCCAGCGAAGCGCCGGCCATTTGAACCTAAGCGATTTCTACCGGGCAAACAATATTCTGGATTTGGACATTCAGTCAGAGGTGGAAGCATGCCTAAGGCAGGGAGAGCCTATTCTGTTTTACCATGACATCCGGGAAGTACAGGCCCTTAACTATATGTGGCCTGTAAACGACGGCACCCTCTTTTTGGTGGGTTATGTGCCTGTAGAGGCTATCCAGCAAGAGGGCCGGACGGTCAACCAGAATATTTACTTTGTGGTGGCGTTCATGCTGGCCGCGTTTTTCCTATGTATTGGTCTATATTATCTTAGCAGAAGACAGCAGAACAAACTGCAGCAGGAACGGGAGGCCGAACGGCGGCTTCATAACCAGCAGCTGTCCGAGGCGCTACAGGCCGCCCAGATCGCCAGCCAGTCCAAGACCACCTTCCTTTCCAATATGTCCCATGACATCCGCACGCCAATGAACGCGGTTCTTGGTTTTGCGACGCTGCTCTCCACAGACGCGGAAAATCCGGTAAAGGTACGGGAATACACCAAAAAGATTATGGCTTCCGGCCAGCACCTTCTCAGCCTAATTAACGATATTTTGGATGTTTCCAAAATTGAAAGCGGGAAAGTGGTCCTAAGCTTTGAAAGTTTTGCCCTCAGCGACGTACTCTCCTCTGTAGACGCCATTATCCAGCCCATGGCCAAAGCCAAAGGGCAGGAATTCCACGTAGATGTGTCTGGGGTCCGGCATGAGTATCTGGTGGGGGACGAGACGCGCATCAACCAAATTTTAATTAATCTCCTTTCCAACGCCGTAAAATATACGCCGGACAAAGGCCATATTTGGCTGCGGGTTGTTGGCCTCAAGCAGCATTCCAGCCAGTATGAGCATATCCGTATTGAGGTGGAGGACACTGGCTATGGCATGACGCCGGAATATCTTACCCATATTTTTGACGCCTTTACCCGGGCGGAAAACAGCACTACCAACAAAATTCAAGGCACTGGGCTGGGTATGGCCATTACCAAAAGCATTGTGGAGCTGATGGGAGGCACCATTGAGGTATTCAGTGAAGTAGACAAGGGCTCCCTCTTCCGGGTGGAACTGGAGCTGGGGATTCAGGAAGAGCACCGGGACCGGCAGTTCTGGGAACGGCAGGGAATCACCCGGGTCCTGGCAATCGACGGGGACCAAAAAAGCCTAGAAAATATCCGTACACTAATGGAGGACACCAGCCTTTCCTTTTCCGAAGCCGCCAGTATCGAGGAAGCTATCCACTGGCTGAACAGCGGCGAAACCTGCCAGCTGGTTCTGCTGGACTGGGAGAGCAGCGGAGCGCAGCAGGCCAAAGCCCTGCGCGACGCCCTGCCTGACGCCACCTCTCTGGTGGTTTTGGCAGACCCCAGAGACCTGGACGTGGAAGAGGCGCTTCCAGCAGGCCATACGGGCCTGCTTACAAAGCCCTTTTTTGTCTCGGCGCTTCGAGAAAAGGTGGCTGAGATGTGGGGGGACAACGAGGAAACAGGCCAGGAAAATCCAGCGGACAACAGCCTACAGGGGCTTCACTTCTTGGCGGCAGAGGACAATGCCATTAACGCGGAAATTCTTACCGATCTGCTGGAGCTGGAGGGCGCTACCTGCGAACTAACAGAAAATGGGCAGCTGGCGGTGGAACGTTTCCAGCAGGCAGCACCAGGAGAGTTCGACGCCATTTTGCTGGATGTACAAATGCCTGTGATGAACGGCCACCAGGCTGCCAGAGCCATCCGTGCCCTACAGCGGGCGGATGCGGCGGAAATCCCCATTATAGCCATGACGGCCAACGCCTTTGCCGAGGACGAGAAAGAAGCGCTAAGCGCCGGCATGGACGCTCATGTACCAAAGCCCCTTAGTATGGAGCTTTTGAAGAAGGTTATCAGCCAATGCAGCAAACGAAAGGAAGATCGGTGAAATCAGCATGAAGAAGAAACTGCACCGCATAGGGCTTGCCCTCTGTATGGCGGCACTGATTCTTATGCCGGCCTGCGCGGAACCTTCCCCGCCGACAAACCTTATTTCCAAAAGGAATGAACCAGAAAGAATCGTTGAGCTATTCAGCCCCATGGAGAAAACCGATCCCGACGCGGAAAACCTTGCCAGGACCGCCTCGGACCTGACCATCGCCATGGCGGAGGACGCTTTGGGCGTTACCGTGACTTACCACACCTATACCGCGGAAGATCACCAGGATAAGACATACGACCAAGTGGCCCTGGACCGTGCCCGTAATAATATGGACGACATTTACCTACTAAACCCAGATACCGTGCTGGCCCTGGGAGCGGAAGACCTGCTTATGGACCTTTCGGGGCTGGAAAGCGCCAAAAATCTGCGGGATATTGTGCGAACCGCCAATACGGTAAACGGCAAGCTGGTAGCCATTCCCCAAGAGGTGGTGGCCTATGGTCTGTTTATCAATAAAACCATGTTTGACCAATACCACCTGGAACTGCCAGAAACCCCGGAGGATTTTTTAGAGTGCTGCCGGGTGTTTAAAGAAAACGGCGTTGAAACACCTGTGGGCGCCAACCGCTGGTGGCTGGAAAACTTTGTCTTTGCGCAAGCCTATGCGGACCTGTACAACGGCGGAAATACCCAGGGGGAGATTGAGGCCCTGAACAGCGGCAAGGCCAGGTACAGCGACTATATGCGCCCAGGCTTTACGTTTTTGCAGACACTTATTGACCAAGGATATATTGACGTGGAGAAAGCCCGGGTTAGCGAGGCCATTGAGGGAGAGGGGCAGGATTTTTTAGACCAAAAGACCCCCATTGTAATGGCCTACTGGGGCGCGGCAAACACAAAAACCGCCTATGGGAAAACAGATTTTGAAATGATGGTTATCGGCTTTCCCAGCAGCCGGGGGCAGATGCCGGTGATGTCCATGACGGGTTTTGGCGTGGGAGCCAACGCGGAACACGCCCAGGACGCGGCCCAGGTGCTGGACGTCATCACCTCTGACGAAGCGCTGCAGCTTTACGCGGAGACCAACCAGGTGATCTCTCCCTCCCGGAACGTGAAGGTAGACTGCGTTCCCGCCCTGAAGCCCCTAAACGACCGATTTGATGAGGGCGTTTATGTACTGGGTTCTAACGCGGGCATGAAGGTAGAGCAGTGGGGAAACACCTGCCGTATTGTGCGGGATCTGCTAAATGGAGCTAGCGTGGAAGAGTGCATGGCGTCCTTTGACCAGCTGCAAGACGCCTCTTTGCAGTAAAAGGCACATCTAGAATATACAGGGAGCCGCTCCAACATATAGGGGCTGCTCCCATATTTTATAGTTAACGCAGTTCAAAAGAAGTATTTCACCTCTTTTGAGCTGGGCCGCAAAGCTGCCCAACTCAAAAATCGATATGTACCGATTTTTAAGTGCGTTTACTATATGTGCCCCGGTTTTCTGCAAAACAGAGCGGGCGCAGGGACTGGCCACCAGGGAGCCTATCCCAATAAACATATAAAAAACATGCCGGCATTTTTCTTACATAAGTCCATAGGAAAAAAGGAGCGTACCCCTGGGGCGCTCCTTTGCTTCTTTTTCACCATCTATTCCAGTGCCAGCAGTGCCCTGGCATTTTCGCCCAATACGGGCCCGGCCTCCTCTGGCTTTAGCTCCCGCCGCAGCCATTCCAGGGTCTCCGCCTGGCCGCTCCAGGGGCTGTCACTGCCAAACAGCACCCGCTTGGCTCCAAAAGCCTCCACCAGCCGCCGGAACCCCGGGCCGTCCAGCAAGGGCAGGTCCTCCGGCCCGTAGTAGCCGTCCTTTAGGGGAACCATTTTCCCCACAGAAAAAGCTGTATCAATGTATACCGGCAGCTCCGGCAGCAGCTCCAGCACCTGGTCCCAGCAGCGCCAGCCGCCCATGTGGGCCAGCACCAGCCTTACCGGGCCCACCTGTGCCAGTGCCCGGCGCACCATCTGGGGCGAACACCGCTCCACCCCCGGAAATCCCACGTCCAGCCCCGCGTGGGTCACCACTGTCAGGCCCAGCTCCCCGGCCCGGTCCAGAATCCGCAGAATGCGCGGGTCGTCAAAATTAACCCCCTGGTACACAGGGTGCAGCTTCACGCCTTTCAGGCCCAGGTCCTTGATCCGGGCCAACTCCGCGCGCCACCCCTCATAGTCTGGGTGCATGCACCCAAAGGAGTGCAGCCCCGGCGTGCCGGCATTAATCCGCGCGGCGGAATCGTTAATGTGTTCCACCTGGCGGGGCGCTGTGGCCACAGGCAACACCACTGAAAGATCCACCCCGGCCCTCTCCATGGAATTTAAAAGCCCCTGGCAGGTACCGTTCGTAAAGGGCTGGGTGTGGCTGGCGGCACTAAGCTTTTCCAGGGTAGACGCGGCAATCTTTTCCGGGAAAGTGTGGGTGTGAAAGTCAATGGTCATGAGCTTCCCTCCTAGTTTCAGTCCAGCCGGAAAACAGGCTCCAGCTTTGGCTGGGCTCCGGTAGCGGGGTCCATTTCCAGCTCCAAAATATCCTCCATATACTGGTTCCAGCGGTCCACCACCGGGCTTTGGGCCTGGGTCTTTTCAGCAAAGGCCACGCCCTTTTCACATTCATAGTAGCCAAATAGCAGGTCCCCGTCAGCAAAAATGGTGTAGTTGCAAATACCGGCAGCCTTGAGCAGCGCCACCATTTCGGGCCAAATTTCCCGGTGGCGGCGCACATACTCTTCTTTTTTTCCGGGCTTGATACGGCCTCTCCAAGCCATACGTTCCATATAAAGTATACCCTCTTTCTGTAAAGATTATGTGGCAAAGGACGCCAGAAGCCGTCCTCCGTGGCCGGAGCCCTAATCCCCCCAAAAGTATAGATCCCTTCTCTTTGCTGATAAAGGCGCCCCCTCTTTGGCGGCTCTCCCAACTAATGGGCTGTCACGCTGCTATCAGACGGTGATCTAGGGGTATGGGGGCTTTTCTTTCTCGCGTCCCCTCAAGATCAAAACCATGAGACGCTGTCCCCCTGCCACACCCAGCATTTGTTCCGCCTATTCGTTCCGCTTTTCCAGGCGCTGGAACAGCCTTATCAAAATCACCACCGCTACCGCCGAGAGGATTACCTCAGCTACCAGCTGCGAGTACGCCAGGCCATACAGGGGCCACAGCCAGTCCAGCACAAACAGCGCCGGTATCTCCAACACGATCTTCCTTAGCACCGCGAACACCAGCGACTTCTTTCCCATGCCGCAGGCCTGGAACACCCCCACCGCGATAAAATCCATGCATAAGAAGGGCTGCGAAAGGCTAAGCGC
Organism: Oscillospiraceae bacterium; assembly: GCA_910574935.1. Classification (GTDB taxonomy): domain Bacteria; phylum Bacillota; class Clostridia; order Oscillospirales; family Acutalibacteraceae; genus Acutalibacter; species Acutalibacter intestini. The sequence goes on along the minus strand of CAJTCU010000008.1, from coordinate 21,158 downwards.
CCGTAAAAACGCCTCGCCATAGTCCACCACGGCCTCATTCTGGATAAACAGCAGGGTAAACTGCCGGGAGGCAAAGAACAGCGCGGCGGTGGTTACCACCATAAAGGCGCCCCCCACCCAAATGGTAAAGTCCACGGTAGATTTCATCCGTTTGGCGTTCCCGCTGGCATAGTTATAGCTCACCAGGGGCATTACCCCCTGGCTAAGGCCAAAAAAGATCTGCACCGGCACCATGGCTATGGTGGTGGCTATGCCCATGGCCGCCACTGCATCCGACCCATATCCAGAGGCGAAGTTGTTCAGCACGGTCTTGCCAGTAACGTTTAGCAGGTTCTGGATAGAGGCCGGTACTCCCACCCCCAAAATGCCCAGCACAATCCCCCGCCGAAAGCCAAACATAGAGGGCTTGACACACACAAAAGTCTTTCCCCTGCGCACAAAGAGCAGCACAAAAAAGTATAGGCAAGCCACACAGTTGGAAAGGAATGTGGCCAGCCCCGCCCCGGCCGCGCCCAGGTTTAGGCCCCATGGCAGGATGAAGATGGGGTCCAGGAGAATGTTGAGAAAGCAGCCGCTCATGGTGCCAATACTGGCATGGAGAGAGGAGCCCTCGGAACGCACCAAATAGGCCAGCACCACGTTGAGGATGGCCGGGGCCGCGCCAAAAGCCACCGTCCACAGCAGATAATCACTGGTAGCGGCTACCGTAGTGGCGTCCGTACCGATCATGGTCAGCAGAGGAGAACGAAAGGCGGCATATAATCCTGAAAAGAGCACGCCGCTAAGCAGCGAACCGTAAAAGCCAAACGCCGAGCTTCTGTATACAGTGTCATGGTCCTTTGCGCCCAGCGCCCGGCTCATCATGCTGGAGGACCCCACGCCAAACAGATTGTTCACCGCGTTAAAAGCCAGAAGCACCGGCCCCGAAAGGGTTAGCGCGGCGTTCTGGATGGGATCGTCCAGCATTCCTACAAAGTAAGTATCCGCCAGATGGTACAGCACCATGACCAAAGAGCTAAGAATGGTGGGAATTGCCAGGGTCATCACAGCCCGGGGAACAGGGGTTTTCTCAAAGAGCAGAGTTTTGCTGTTTTCTGCCATAGGGGCTCCTTTCTCAATCGAGATCATTCAATGAAGCAGTCAATTAACTGGTATCGTGAAGTAGAGCGATGGGGGCAGAGGGAGGCTCCGCCCATTTTTACCCGCTTCCGGAGGTCACAGGCGGGCCCGGAGGGCCTTAATTTTCAGGCCTTGCCCGCTGAAGAGGATCTCGTGCTCGGTCAGCACATTTTCTGGGTCCTCCTGGGCATGCAGGTCCTCTGTGTCGAAAAACACAGTAAAGCCCGCTTCCCCCAAATAACGCCGGGTGGCCAGGTACAGGTCCTGGTTATCGGTTTTAAACCAGATCTCTCCCCCTGGGGCCAGCAGGGGTTTATAAGCCTCCAGCTGGCGGGTGTGGGTCAGCCGGCGCTTGTGGCAGCCCGCTGCGGGCCAGGGGTTGCAAAAGTTGATGTACAGCCTGTCCGCCTCGCCGGGGGCAAACAGCTCCCCCAGCCGCTCTATGTTATAGTAGCAAAGCAGAATATTTCCCGGCTGGCGGGGGTCAAACCGGGCCTGGATATTCCGCCGCCCCACTCCCAAAATATCATAGCTGATGTCAATGCCCACAAAGTTCGCCTCTGGCCAGCGGACTGCCGCCCCGGCCAAAAACACGCATTTTCCGCAGCCCAGGTCCAGGTGCAGGGGCCTGCCCTTTTGGGCAAAATGCTCAGCCCAGTGGCCCCGCAGGGCCGCTGGGTCCGGCACATAATAATCGCACTGGGCCAGTTCGGGCCTGGCCCAGGCTTTTTTTCTCATTCGCATGAATTGCATATCCCCCCAAAACTTGATAATATGATTATAACGGCTTTGAGATAGAAAATCAAGCCCACACAAAAAAGGACCCGCCCCTTACCAGAGGCGGACCCGACCGTACACCTATTGTGCTGTCCTTTGCACTACAAAGTCTCCATAGCCATCTTTCACATAGTTGCTGGTGCGTATGCCCACTTTACCATATGTTCGAATATCAACCTGTAATCTCATGACCATGGTTAACCTCTAAATTTCTACGGGAAATGATTGACTTTCCTGTGTTTTCATCTGTAAAGCCCAAATTATACTTCGTAATTCCTGACGGCAAAGATGTAGCTACCGCTCTAAAATCATTATAGTAGTTATTATTCTTTACAGAATTTATTACTTTAAATGAGCCTGCAATCACGCCATCCACGGCTTTTGGTATCAGCACATCATAGTAATTCCATTGTGTCGTGACAGGTTCTCCATAGAATACAATTACTTCTTCCCGATAACGTTCGTTCCGGGGGACTTCTCCTTGCTGCGCAGAAGTATTTACCACTGGCAAATCCCAGTCGGGGAACAAATCGCCAAATTTGGGTGTAAAACAAAAAGTACGGTTTTCATCATTAAAATCACAGCCAACTACGTCATCCGCAGCATAGTCATAATGACTAATCACCTTATTTCGCGCATCTAAAATCTTCGCTTTCATTTCTTCGTCCGCTTTATCCATGTCGCTATAGGCTAGTTCCAGAACTTCTGCCGGGATATTTTCCTGAAGCGCAGCCGTTTCTTCAGGAAATACTTCTGTATATCCCCGTGCCAGATAACGCTGACGGACAGATTCTTTCATATCGTCAGACTCTGCCGCTGAAGCCGTCATAGTAAATGTGCCTATCAGCATCAGTACAAGTAGCGCATAGATTACTTTTTTCATCCTGTCAGCCTCCTAATATACTTAAGCACCACTCTGATACCAGCAACTCCACCTTCCTCGTGTATCGAAATTATGGTATATATACTTATAATATTGTCCTGCCATTGTCAAGCCTTGAAGAGCAAATTTACCATATTTCCACTCATTGCTTTTTCGGCCATAGACTTGTCTCTTCGCCCAAAATAGACTTGAATATCCACTTCAAATGGTGTAAAATAGCGCTAAAGAGCTCTGTTATCCGTCTCTTTAGCGCTGAAAAGTTCGTCTAAAAAACCTGCAACGCTGGTTTTTTAGACGAACTCTTAGAAAGGATTGTGATTCTTTTTGATAAAAACTGCCTTGGCCCTGGAGGGCGGCTCTCTGCGCTGCCTGTTTTCCGCCGGGGTCACTGACGTAATGCTGCAAGAGGGCATTAGCTTCCAACATGTGTTTGGCGTCTCTGCCGGGGCCTTTACCGGCGTCAACTTTGTCTCCGGCCAGGCCGGCCGCACCGCCGAGATCAACCTGCGCTTTGTCAACGACCCCCGCTATATGGGGATGCGCAGCCTTATTAAAAACCGCAGTATCTTTAACTTTGATTTTCTTTTTGGCGAGATCAGCGACACCCTCATTCCCCTGGACCGAGAAGCCTTTACCGCCTCGCCCTGCGAATACACTGCCGTAGCTGCCAGCTGCCGCACCGGCCAGGCCCTTTATTATGATAAAAGCACCTGCAAAGATATCTACGCAGCCATCCGTGCCAGTGCCAGCCTGCCCCTGCTGGCCCCCATTGTGGATGTACAGGGCGAGCCCTGCCTGGACGGGGGCCTGGCGGTTTCTGTGCCCTTTCAGCGGCCCCTGGACCTGGGCTACCAAAAAATTGTGGTGGTTACCACCCGGGAGCATGGCTACCGCAAAGCCCCGGTTTCCCGTCCCGCCGCCCGGATGTACGCCCGGTTTTACCGGAAATATCCCCAGTTGGTACGGGCCATTCTGAACGTGCCCAGGCACTATAACGCCGAGATGGATGCCATCGACCGCCTGGAGGCCCAAGGGAAGCTCTTTGTCCTGCGTCCAGCAGAGCCGGTCACGGTCCGCCGCACGGAAAAGGATGTAGAAAAACTGCAAAACCTGTACCAGCAGGGCCAGGCGGTCTGCCGCCGCCAGCTGCCCGCCCTACGGGAGTATCTGGGGCTTAGGACGTAAGCCTCTCCCACAGTTTAGCGAAAAAGCCCGGGCGGCGCTGGGGGGCGGCGCAGCGGACCAGCACAATGTCCCCACCGATCATTTCAATGTCCTTCCAGGGGATCACCGTGTCCTGCTCCCGGCCTAAAAGACCCAGCAGCCGCCCCCGGCCATATACCACCAGTGCGGTAACGGCAGCGGTGTCTGTATCCAGCTCCAGGTCGCACACGTACCCCAGCCGCCCGCCGTCCTTTACACTGATTACTTCCTTGCTGCGAAGCTCTCCCATCCGGCAGCTCATGGCCATTCCTCCTTTCAGGGCCGCGGGGATTTTACCCCGCACCCCACCACCCTTTGAAAAAGGTGGACGAAAGCCTGTATTCCGACTTTTTTCTGATGTTGACCAGCCGGCCTCTGCTAGGAAGCCGAGCGCCGGGTGGGACCGGGACGCTTTTGGTCTGCCACGAAAAAAATCCCCCTATTTGATGTCTATGCCCTTTGGGCTAAGCATATGCCCCAGAATAAAAAAGAAAGAGGGTATCACCATGAACATTTGGCACGACATTTCCCCCAAGCGCATTAAGTGCGACGATTTTTACGCGGTCATTGAGATCACAAAGGGCAGCAAGTCCAAGTATGAGATGGACAAAGAGACCGGCCTGCTGCGCCTGGACCGGGTGCTGTACACCTCTACCCACTACCCAGCCAACTACGGCTTTATCCCCCGCACCTACGCTAATGACGGCGACCCACTGGACGTGCTGGTGCTTTGCTCTGAGAACATCATTCCCATGTCCCTGGTGCGCTGCTACCCCATCGGGGTCATTATAATGGATGACTCTGGCAAAGAGGATGAGAAAATTATCGCCATTCCCTTTGATGACCCTACCTATAACAGTTACAAGAGCATCTCCCAGCTGCCCACCCACATCTTTGAGGAAATGCGCCACTTCTTCAAAGTATACAAGCAGCTGGAAAATGACAAGGATACAGAGATTAGCGAGGCCCGGGGGCCGGAAGAGGCAAAAAAGGTTATCACCTCCTGTTTGGAGCGCTACCTAACCGACTTCTGTATGGCCTAAGCCTTTTCAAAGTATATCCCTGTCCTCTTCACTCATTCGCAATCAAAAAAAGCCAGCCCTCTCTATGAAGGGCCGGCTTTTTTTCTTATGTGCAGGTATTCCCGCTTATCTTACGGTTCGGCCTCAATGACAAGAGTCGTAATAGAGGACTCCGCCAGCTCTACCTTGCCCGCGTAGTCATTAAGACGCAGCTCTATGGTGTCCGCCGCACCCTGGTTTTCCAGCACAACCACAATGCTGCCGTCTGGGTTTTCCAGAGCCGTAACCAAAAGGTCCTGGCGGTATTTGCTGCTGCCCAGACGCACCGCTCCCCGCTGGATGAACTTGGAGAAGTGCCCCATAGCATAGTATACCTGGCTTAGATGCAGCTGGTCCGTATCCTTGTTATAATGGGCCATAGCGCCGCAGCCGCCGTCCGCATCGTGGCGGGGCTCACCGTTCTGGTCCAGCAGGATGTTCCACTCGGTAAGGCCGTGGGCATAGTTGTTTAGGTTGCCGATGATCTCATAGGCATACCGCATGGCCACCTTCCACTCCTGCTCCAGGGTTTTGCACAGCATGGAGCAGAACTCCGTCTCCAGCAGCATTAGGTCCGGGTCCAGCTCGTGGGCCATGCGCAGAGCGTCAAAATGTTCTCCCGAGTACCAGTGGAAAGCCACGCCCGCCACTGTCTCCCGGGCCCCCACTACGCTGTGCAGGCCTTCTACCCAGTCCACCACATGCTCCTTGTTGTGGTCCCAAATCAATACCTTGGTGTCCAGCCCGGCCTTTTTCAGCTGGGGATACAGATAGTCCCGGACAAACAGCGCAGTCTCCTCAGCGGTGTACACACAGCTCTCCCAGGTTTGGGTTGCCATGGCCTCGTTCTGCACAGTTAGAGCAAAGAACTCCACCCCGTGGGCCTGATAGGCCTGGATGTACTTCACGTAGTACCGGGCCCATGCCTCGTAGTATTCCGGCAGCAGCTTGCCGCCGTGGAGCATATCATTGTTGGACTTCATAAACGCCGGAGGCGACCAAGGAGAGCAGAACAGCATCAGCCCATCTGTGCAGGCGGCAATGGAGTCCTTGATAAAGGGGATTATGCACTTCTCGTCGTGGGCAATGGAAAAGGTGTTCAGCTGCTTGTCCCCCTCTTCTACATAGGTGTAACAGCCCTCGGAAAAGTCACAGGAGTGGATATGGGTGCGGCACAGGTTAAGGCCCAGGCCCTCCTGGCGGTCAAAGAACAGCTTCATAAACTTAGCACGAGTGGCCGCGGGCATGGCGTCGTAGTTCACCGCAGAGGATTCAGTAAGAGCGCTGCCAAAGCCCTGGACCCGCTGGTACTTTATCTTGGGGTACAGGTTCACCACCTTGTTTTCGGCCTGGGGCTTGTATGTAAAGCTTACCTGGCTCTTCTCCATGGGCTTGCCCATTGTGGACTGATACAGTGTATTTTTGTACATGAGGATACTCCTTTTAAAAATGAATAATATTTCTGCCGCGCTTCTTTTAAAAAGCTTTCGTGCATTCTATCATAGTAAGCAGAGAAAGTCAAGTGGCTTTTTTGCTATTTTCTTCCACAACCCCCACTGTTCTTTTCCTCATAAAGCTCTGTTTTTCGGCCAATCCATCCAGACGCAGAAAATTCCATCTATTATTTCTTTCTATAACGATTTCTATACTCTGTCGGCGTCATACCCACATGGCTTTTAAAGGTTTTGGTCAAATAATTCGCGTCATTATACCCCGCCATCTCCGCTATACGGGAAATCTTAATCTGCTTATCCATAAGCAGATTCATCGAGTACTCGATGCGAATTTCGGTCAGGTATTGGCTAATGGTCTTGCCCGTGTGCTTCTTAAACAGTCCTGACAAGTAGGAGGGCGTTAGGTACACCTCTTCTGCCAGGCGGCGCACCGTCAGGTTCTTATCGGAAAAATTTTCCCGCATCAGCCGTACCACGGTGGCCACAGCCGGGCATACTTCCTGCCCAGCGGGTGGGGCCAGCAGCGTCTGGGTCTGCCGCTTTAGCAGCTCTTGCAGGCTTTCCAGCGTTTCTGCGGCCCGCAGCTCCACTTGACTGGGAAAATAGGCCTCTTCTCGCCAGCGGGCAAATTCCGCGTTAATTAAGGACCACATCGCATAATAGATTCCCCGGGCTATTTCTGGATTTCCCTCCGGTTTTTTTGCCACCTCCCGGTAAATGGCGTCCAGCGCGGCAAAAGCCGCCGTCTCTTCTCTTCGGCTCACAGCCAGGGAAAACCGGGCCAAGAGCCCAAAGTCTATAAAAAGCGGTATGTAGGGATCGTCCCACTGCCGGGCAGACCAGCCCCCCCATCCCTTAAAGAACAGGTCCTGGGCGCTGCGCCTGCACTGCCAAAAGGACCGCTCCAGCTTTTGGGGCTTCTCCACCATTCCACCGCAGGCCAAAAACCATTGCCTGCTATAAAAGGTCATATCCCCGGTTAGCGGACGCAGCTTCCTCATAACAAGACTCTCGTCATTGATGGCCCCCTGGCTTCCGGCCAACGCCACGCACAAGCAGCGGCTGCCCCAGGGACTTCCCCACAAAAAGCACCCGGTGCTTTCGCCCAAGCTTTTCCAAACAAGCTCCAGCTGCTCTTGCAGCCTCGCGTGCTTTTCCAGCGGCTGCCGGAACAGCAGTAGACAAAGCCGATAGCACGGAAAACCATGTTCTACTGGGCCCAGCGCCTTTCTGCACTGGCTCCACGTGGGCAGCTCCACCACGGCCCGGCACCTCCTCTACACTCAACTGGGTTTACTGGCCAATCACTTCCGGCATCCATCCCTTTTCCACGCACTTGCGGAAATCCCATCCGTCCGGCTCAGAGATCAGCTTGTAACTCCAGAAGAAGAAGCCCGCGCTCTGGTCCCAGGCTGTCAGCTGGGCGTCGGCCATCATGCGGAAGGAGAGCTTCTTCTCCCAGGCACTCATTTCCTCCATGCCCTCTGGGCTGTGAGAGAGGCACCACTCGCCCACCACCACTGGGAAGTACTGGGACATCTCTTGAATATCGCCGCGCAGCCGCCCCAGCACAGAGCCCACCATATCCTTGCTCTCGTTACTGCCAGGGGCCCCCATCATATAGATATGGGTATCCAGCCAAACATTCTTAAACTCTGGGCTCCGCATAAACTCCTTCCACATCTTCAGCCGAAAACCGTCATGGAACATTACCACTTTTTCTTCCCCTAAGTACTGGCGGATGGCATGGTATGCCCGGGTGTAGAAGTCATAGAGGAAGATAATGGGCACCGGGCCGCTGCCTTCGGCCCGCTGGGGGTCCGCAGGGGGGTAGCGCTTTTTTATGAACTCCCACAGCTCGGGCGAGACCGGCTCGTTAAGAATCTGTATGCCAAAGAGCCCCTCTCGCTGGGCATAGCGCTCAGAGAGCATACTTAGCACTTTAATAACCCGGTCCACAATCTCCGGCTTTTGCCAGAACTTGCATACGCCGCAAATCCCGCCGTTATCAAAGCCATTCTGACTTTCAGGGGCGGTGTGCAGGTCGATGAGAACTTTCAGCCCCACCTCCTCGGCCCAGTCAAAGGCCTTGTCCAGGTATTCAATGCAGGGCACGTAGGGGTCGCAAAAAGCCGGGTCATCTCCAAAGATAAAATGGGGCACTGGAATTCGCACGGTATTTAGGCCGTGGGCCTTAATCCACTGAAAGTCCTCCAGGGTAATGTAGGTGTCCCGGTGCTGCTTCAGCCGGGCTTCCAGCTGGGGCCGGGGCAGCAGGCGGCACAGTGCGTCCTCATCCTCCGCGTCCACTCCGGCAAACAGGTCTGGATGCATCCATTTTTCCAGCACCAGCCAGTTGCCCAAATTTACGCCATGTATTTTTTCCATAGGTCACGTCCTCCTTATTTTTGTTATGTTCCATTGGGCTTGCTCCATTGGTCGGGGTGCGGTCTGGCAAATTTCTGGCTTAAAAGAACGAAACGCTTTGCCCTCACCCATATCCGCCGGGCCGCTGTTTTTCTTTTGTCAATCATTCGGCGCGGCGCGTTGTTTTCCTGCAATGTCTAGCGGGAAGGGGCACTGCCCCTTTCCTCCTTTTACGCTCTTTATTCCTCTTCCACCATTGCAAAACCCCAAGGCCCCAGCTTCAGCTGCTCCCCGGGCCGCACAGTTTTGCCGCTAAGCAGTTCGGTCCCCGCACCGTGCAGGTAGGCTTGGGTGACATCCTCTCCGGAATAATTGAAGTAGAACCGCAGCTGCCGGCCCGCCTGGTTCTCCGCGCTGACAATGCGCATGGGGAACGCCGCGCCCTGCTCGACTCCCCACAATCCAGCCCGCTCCAGCACCCGGCGCAGAACTTGCTTCAGCAGGGCTGGGTCCGTCATGGTAGCCAGGTAGGTGGCCATGCCCTTGCCCCAGCTGTTTTCGGTGATAGCCGCGTACTCCCCCCAGAATTTGTGGTCATACTGGGCCAGCACTTCCGCCCCCTGGGGCCGCGCCAGCTCCATCCACACCTTTGCCTGGCGGTCACTTCCTTCCAGGCTCAGCACATCGCTTTTCAGCGGCACGTCCTGGGGCAGCGTAAACTGGTCGTAGGCAATGCCAAAGCACTCGGCCAGAAGAGCGGGCTGCACCTCGGCATACACTTTCAGGTGTTCGTCGGAAAATCCGGTCTTAAAAGTGGCGATAAGTTCGCCGCCCTGCTCCACAAAAATCTTCAGGCGCTCCAGCAGGCCCTGGGGCGCGCTGTATAGGGCGGGAACTACCAGCACATCATAGCTGTTAAAGTCCTCATCCTCTGGAAACAGCATGTCGCACTCCACATTCATCTCATAAAGAGCGTCATACAGCCAGCGCACCACGTCGTTATATTTTGTCTTTCCGTCCGGCAGGCGGAACAGGTTCAGGGCAGTTAGGGCCTGGTTGCTCACCAGCATGGCCACCCGGCTGTGTTTTTTCAGTCCTGTCAGCTTTTCGCTAAGCCGGGCGAAGTCCGCGCCAATGGTGCAGGCCTCCCGGTAGGCGGCGTTGGGCTGTAGGTCATGGCTCAAAAGCCCCTTCCAGTAGGTCTCAAAGGAATTATGGATGGAATGCCAGTGCCAGTACATCACCCCGTTGGCCCCGCTGGCCACATGGCTAAAGGCCTGTAGCCGCAGCTGGCCCGGGTAGGGGGTCCAGGTCACATGTCCCTGGGCGTTGGTCTCTATTACTAAGTAGTTGTCCCGCTTCAGGCTGCGGCACATCGCCCCGCCAAAGGCAATCTCCTTGCCGGTCAGGCGGTCTTGGGTCTCATGGTAGATGTCGCAGCCAGCCAAGGTTAGGCACCGGGCGGCAGACTTGTGGTCCACATCTGGCTGGACGCCAAAGGAGTGGCCCCGCCACTCGTAATCAAAGTTATGGGTAATAAACTGCTGGGGCCGCAGGTACTCCCGGACAATGTCCGCCTGCCAGCTGAGGAACTCATCCACCAGCCCCCGCTGGAACTTGGCAAACTCAGCGGCATAGCTAAAGTTGATGGTACCAGTTACGTCCGGCAGGTTTTCCCAGCAGTCCACCCGGTTGCTCCAGTAGTTGAAACCGAACGCGGCGTTCATAGCCTGCACTGTGCCGAACTTTTCCCGCAGATAAGCGGCAAAACGCTTTTGCACATTGGGCCCCGCGGTACCATAGTGCTTTGTTTCGTTGTCAATCTGAAAACCAATGACATTGGGGTACTTCTGCACGCACTCTACCAGCCTGCGAATCACTTTTTCAGCGTGAAAACGGTAGGCCGGGGCTGTGATATCCATGTTCTGGCGGGCTCCGTACTTGCCCTGTCCCCGGGCGGTAATGGCGATTACCTCTGGGTGGCGGGCGGCCAGCCAGGGGGGCACCGCATAGGTGGGCGTACCCACAATCACCGAGATGCCCGCCTTTTGGGCCGCGGCTAGGGCCCGTTCCACATGAGTAAAGTCAAATACACCCTCCTCGGGCTCCTCGCTGGCCCAGGTGGACTCGGCAATGCGGATGACGTTAATCCCCGCCTCCCGCATCATCTCCATGTCCTTGTCCAGGCGTTCGTAGGGCATGTACTCATCATAATAAGCCACACCGTATAGCAGATGGTCCAAAGTAATTCCTCCTTGTGATATAAGTGGCAAAATCAGCAAAAGGCAGTACGTGAAGCGCGAACACAGTTAAGGGGCGGGGAAAATCACCAATCGCGATTGCTCCGACCTGATGGAGTCGGTAGACAAGACCAGCTCCCTGCGCTCTTTCCCCCGCCCCCTGTCGTTCCGTCTATTATATCCCATATCCTCGCAAAAAGATATAGGCACTATTAACAAAAAACACCAAAAACCACAAAAAGGGGCGGCGAAGCATTTCCCCCGCCGTCCCTTTTCTAGCCTGCCTATGGGGCAAGCCATTATTCAGCTTTTATCGCGCTATCAGCCCTGCGGGAACTGCTCACAGTAAGCGTCCAGCTGGCCTTGCAGGGTGTCGATAACCTTCTGCACACCGGCGGCTTCCATCTTGGCCTGGAAGTCATTCAAGCCGGCTTCCAGATCCTCGGTGTAGCCCAGCTCCAGGGGCCACCAGTACTGCTGCACCACGTTCTGGCAGGCAGCGTACTCGGTCTCAATGCTGGAGGTATCAATGGTAAAACCAGCGTAGTACTGGCTGTGGGTGTTGCCATTCTTCTCAATGTAAGCGTCCCACTCAGCCTTCATGTCATTCAGATCCGCAGCGGAACCCACGGTATCCAGGTTGAACAGACTGTTGCGGGCAGCCCACATGCCGGTGCTGCCGTAGTCCTGATCGGCATTCAGAGTCTTGGACTGGCCGTCCACGATCTCATAGGTAGTGCCCTCGATGCCGTTCATAAAGACACGGTAGGCTTCCTCATTGGTGGTGATCAGGTCGTACAGAGCCAGGGCGCGCTCGGGGTTCTTGCTGGTGGTGGGCACCACGCAGGCATCCTGGGTAAAGGGCAGGTTGGAGACATCGGTAACAAAGTTCTTAAAGCCCCAGGTCCAGTCGCGGCCATTGTTGTAGTCGTCTACTACGCGGCCATTGTAAGTATCCACATTGTGGATGCCGCAGGCAGCCTTGCCGTTGTTGGGCTTGGTAGAATCGGTGTCGGCCAGGGCGGACTTAGAGTAGAAGCCCTTGTCACACCAGCGCTTCATCATGGTCAAAAAGTCCATAGCGCCGTCATACTGATACCAGGTTTTCAGCTCGGCCTTGTCAGCGAAGGGGTCCAGGTGCAGCCAAGAGGTGCCGCGAATGGCGTACAGGCTGTTGGCGCCCAGCCACATGTCGTCCACCTCAGAGCCGGAAGAGTACACGTTGTAAGGCTCCATCTCGGGCACATTGGCCTTTACGGCGTCCAGGTACTTCTCCAGGTCCTCAAAGTTCTCCATCTTGCCGTCCCACTGGTCCTCGGTGAGGATGTCCGTGCGGTAATAGGGGCCATAGGCGCTGTAAGTAGCCAGCAGGGTGGGGATGCAGTAGTAGTGGCCGTTTACAGTGGCCTGCACCTTGGCGGCGTCAGACTGCTGGGCCCAGTTGTTGGGCGCGTACTGGGGCCACAGTTCATCCAGCTCTTTAAAAGCGCCCTTCTGCGCCAGCGAGGCATAGCTTAGCCAAGTGGCGGTGTAAGCCAGGTCAAACTCTTCGCCAGAAGAGAACAGCAGAGGATACTTGTTGGCATAGTCAGACCAGGGGATCCACTGGGTGGTCAGGGTGCAGTTCAGCTTCTCTTTAAAAAGCTTGTTGTAGTTTGCCTCCACCTCGTCGTATTTACCGGGCTTGTCGCTAATGAAGTACATGATCAGGTTCACTTCTTTGGAAGTGTCCAAGGTGGCCGCCTCGGGCTCGCTGGCGTCCCCGCCGGTGGAGCTGGTGCTTCCACCTGTGCTGGCGGTACTGCCTGTGGACGAGTTTCCGTCTCCTCCGCAAGCCGCCAGAGCCAGTACCATGGCCAAAGCCAGAAGCAAGGCCAAGATCTGTTTGGTTTTCTTCATGGAAATTTTACCTCCTAAAATGTTTGAAATATATATTACAAATCAGCCCTTTACAGAACCAATTGTAACACCTTTAACAAAGTACTTCTGAAGGAAGGGATACAGCAGAACGATAGGACCGGTGGCAATTACGGCCATGGCCAGCTTCAAGGTGGTAGAGGGCAGGTTTTCCACCTGAATGCCCAAAAGGCTGGCAATGCGGGCCAAAGCGGCGGTCTGCTGGGTCATGTTGTACAGCATGTATTGCAGCGGATATTTCCACTCTGTGTTGATGTACAGCATGGCGTTGTACCAGTCGTTCCAATACCCCAAGGCCATAAACAGGCCAATCGTAGCAAGGCCAGAGCCCAAAAGGGGCAGAACGATCTGGAAGAAGATGCGGAACTCGCCCGCGCCGTCGATCTTGGCGGACTCAATGAGCGCTGAAGGAATGCCTGTTACGAAGTTGCGCATGATGAGCATATAAAATACCGGGGTCAGACCAGGCAAGATCAGGGCCAAAAGACTGTCCTTTAAGTGGAAGTACTGGATGTAGAAAATGTAAGTACAGACCATACCGCCATTAAATAAAGTGGTAAAGTAAAAGAAGAAGGAAATCTTGTTGCGGTATTTAAAGTCCTTGCGGCTGATCACGAAAGCCGTCATGGTTAGCAAAATCAGGCCTATGCCGGTACCAATGGCAGTGATCAAAATGGTGATGCCGTAGGCATTGATAATCGTCCAGGGCTCGCGGAACACATACTCATAGGCTTCGGTGGTAAACTCCTGGGGCAGCAGGCCCAGACCATTGAAGCGGACCGCCTGCTCCGAGGAGAACGAGCCGGATATTAGAATGATAAACGGCATAAGACAAATCAGCGCCAAAATGGTAATCAGAATATAGCCAATGATATTAAACACCACTGTCGCGCCGGCAACCTTAATCTTATTGGACTGAACAGAAGTAGTGGCTGGCATAGCTCAAACCTCCTTTTCTCAGGGTTTTTAAAAGAGCGCGTACTCTTCTTCTATCTTGCGGACCACCTGGTTTACCACCATAATAATGATAAAGCATAGGGCTGACTGGTAGAAAGAAGCGGCGGCAGTCATACCCAGGTTCGCGCTGGTGGTCAGCGAACGGAACACGTAGGTGTCGATCACGTCGGTCATGTCAAACAGCTGGCCGTTGCTGCCAATCAGCTGGTAGAACATCTCAAAGTCGCCCCGCAGAATGCGCCCCACCTGAAGGAGAATCATGGTAATAATGGTGGGCTTGATGGCTGGGAAAGTGATGTACCAGATCTTCTGGAAGATGTTGGCTCCGTCAATATCCGCGGCCTCGTAGCACTCGGCGTCGATGCTGGTAATGGCCGCTATGTAGATGATGGAGTTATAGCCAGTCCACTTCCACATATTAAAGCAACATATAATAATGACCCACCACCAGGCGTTTTCCGCGGTATAGAAGTTCATGGGCTCCATGCCCAGCATATGCAGCAGGTTGTTCACAGCGCCTGTCTCATAGTTGAACAGGTTAAAGGCGAACACCCCCACAATAACCCAGGAAATGAAATAGGGCAGGAAAATAACAGACTGCACCACGCGCTTGTACAGCTTGCCGATCATCTCAGAGATTACAATGGCCACGATAACGGCCAGCAGCTGAGAGGTAATCAGGTTCAGCAGGTTGTACAAAATGGTGTTGCGAGTAATGGTCCACCCCGCGCCGGACTGGAAGAGATAGGCGAAGTTGTCAAAGCCATTCCAGTCGCTGCCAAAAATGCCTTTGTCGTAGCGATAGTTCTTAAACGCCAGCACTAGGCCGGACATGGGCAGATACGACAAAAAGAATGTGAGGAGAATGGATGGCGCGGCCATCAAGAACAATGCTTTGTTCTTCTTCAGCTCGTGAAAGAACCCATACTTCTTCATTGACGTTCCTCCTTACAAAATTTTATATCACGTGCTTACATTATATAGCTAGAATCACCGCAATGAAAGAGTAAAATTCTACGATTAGCAGGACATATTTACGGTAGTTCTTGCTCTCTTCACCATTTTGTAACTGTTTATTCATTATTTTCGCTTTATTATATCAGTTTCTACCCGTGCCGTTCCGATATGCTTGAACGATTTATACAAAAAAATCTGCCCAGGAGCGCCTCCCCGCAGATTTTCTTGTTTTGTAGGTTTAGCTCTAAGTCTTTATACTATTGGATCATCCAGCTCCTCCAGCTCGTTCTCTCCTTTCTGTCCAAATAGCCGCAAAAGCCGCATCATAGTCACCAAAATGCTGACCGCACCCAGATTTATGTCTGTTTGATCACAGATTCCCCCAGCTTGAGCCGCTTGCGCTGCCAAGTTCTGGGTCTGCCGTTGAAAGCCAAACAACGCGCAAAGGGTCACCAGCGAGGCCGCCGCCTGCACGTTCACCGGGTCTGGCCCTGCCTCCTGGCAGCCCATCAGCGTCTCCCGTTCCATAGATAGGGATTTATATTGCAGCGCCAGTCCCAGCATAATGGTGCGCAGGTAGCTTTGGGACTGGTCGATCAATTGAATCCCACTGGCCAACGCATCCTTAGAGATTTCCACCTGGCTCTTAGGGGTTTTTTGGGGATAAAGGCCAAACGAATGGTCCATTGCATGTCCCTCCCGGGATATTTTTTAGTAACAGTATATGCCACAGGCGCCGGGAACGTTTTTAAGCGCCCCCCTCCCCCACGAGGGCGTGTCCAAAATGAAGGGTTTAAAGGCGAGCGGTAAAAGTTTCGTCAACCTTTTCAAAGGTTGCGGGGTTTTTAGGGGTAGAACCCCTAAACCGCCGGAGGCCACTCTTTCGTCACAAACTCTTCTTTTGGACTCTCACCCCACGATTCCCTGTTGAAATATCCCGCATACTGTGTTATAATAACTCTATATATATTGCTTGGGAGAAGTACTGGGACCCAATTTATAGCATCGTTAGGGTCTTGAGGAAGGACAAGGATTCCATGGGAAACGACATCGCCATAGACCTGGGCACCGCCCGGTTCAAGGTCTATCAAGACGGCAAGGGCATTGTTTTAAACGAGCCCGCCATTATTGCCGTGGACAATATGACCGATGAGATCATTGCCATCGGCACCGAGGCCTACGCCATGCTGGGCCGCACCTCGGACCGGGTCACGGTTGCCCACCCCATGTGCAACGGCGTGATCTCTGATCTATCCCTGGCCGAGCATCTAATCGCCTACTACCTGCGGCAGGTAGGCCGCAGCCGGGTGTTTATGCCCCGGGTGGTGGTCAGCGTACCCTGCGGGGTCACCGAGGTGGAAAAGCGCGCCGTGGTGGATGCCATTGGCGCGGCCGGGGTGCGGAAGGTCTGTCTGATTGAAGAGCCTGTGGCCGCCGCTATTGGAGCCGGGGTGGACATTGCCGCTCCCCATGGCTGCATGATTGTAGACGTGGGCGAGGGCACTACGGATATGGCTGTGATCTCCTTAAACGGCATTGCCATAGCTAACTCTACCCATATTGCCGGGGACGATTTCAATGAGGCAATCATCAAATATGTGCGCCGTAAGTTTAATCTAATTATTGGAGACCGTATGGCTGAGGCCGCTAAAATTGCTATTGGCTGTGCCTACCCCCGCCGCCAGCTGACCACCTATACCCTAAAGGGGCTGGACATGGTCACCGGCCTGCCCCAGACCACGGTCATGACCTCAGACGACATGATCGAGGCCCTTATTGAGCCCGCCATTGCCATTGTGCGTACTGTGCAGGCCACCCTGGAGGCCACCCCGCCAGAGCTGCTGGCAGACATTTTTACCGACGGCATTTATCTTACCGGCGGTTCCGCCAACCTGTACGGCCTCTCCATTCTGCTCTCAAAAAAGACCAAAATTCCGGTAGTCAGCTTTGACAGCCCAGAAAACTGCGTGGTCATTGGGGCGGGGCGGGCCATTAAATACATAGATAAAATGGACCGGGGCGAGCACGGGCGCATTAACCCGCTAATGTCCCTGTAAAGGCCGGCTTGGGCGTCTATTTGAAATGGCGCGACACCATTTTGATAAAGCTTTCGGCAGGAGCTTTTATCCTGCCGAAAGCGGACCCGTTCCTTATAATAAACCAGCACGGAAGGAAGGATGCAGAACTTGAACCCCACAGAAATCTCCTCAAAAAAGAAAAAAATCCCCTGGAGCCTTCTCTACATCGGGGCCACCATTGTGGCCGTGGTGCTTTTCGGTATCTTTAACCGGGAATTTTCCAACGTGTTCTATACCCTTACCCACCTGACCCCCGGTTTCCTTTTTACCGGCGTGGTGGTCACTGTGGTGTTTTTCTTTTTCGAGGGCGGCATTATCCGGCTTTTGATGCGCAGCCAAAGCCTGCCCATGAGCTGGGGCACCAGCTTGAAAATTAGCCTGATCGGCATCTATTATTCCTATATTACCCCCAGCTCCACCGGCGGCCAGCCCATGCAGGCCGCCTATCTGCGCCGGGACAAGATTCCCGTGGGCCTTTCCACCGCGGTACTCATTATGAAATTCTTTTGCTACCAGTGCGCGTTTGTGCTGTGTTCAGCGGTGGCCTTTTTCTTGATGCATGACAAAATTGCCCGGGAAAACCCCCGGATCCTCCCCTTCATCGTGGTGGGCCTGCTGATCAACGGCGGCTCCATTCTGTTTTTTGGCTCCATGTTCTGCCGGCCGGTGCTGGGGGTCATCTGCCGTTTTGCCAAGTGGCTGGCCGGGCGTTTTAAAAAGCTCTCCGCCCGGTTCCACTTTGCCGAAACCATCGACAAGTTCGAGGCGGACTTCGACAGCTACACCGATGACTTTAAAACGAAGAAATGGAGTGTACTGTGGGGGATTCTGCTGTCCATCCCCCAGTTCATTTTACAGATGAGCGTACTGTACTTTGTATACCGGGCCTTTGGCTATGGGCAGGTTGGCTACGGGGAAATTGTGGCCATGCAGAGCCTTTTGCAGGTTTCAGTGTCTTTTATGCCCATGCCTGGGGCTTCGGGGGCCCAAGAGATCGGCTTCTCCAACTTTCTGCGGCCGTATTTTGTAAATAACGACCTGTACGCCGCTGTAATGGTATGGCGGTTCTTTACCTATTACTTGGTGGTTATTGCCGGGGCGCTGCTGGTGGTAGTGGACCAGCTGATCTACAAAGGGAAAGAGGACGGCCAATAAGGCCGCCCCCAAAAATTTAAAGAGCGCTGCACAGCGAGTTTCTACTGTGCAGCGCTCTTTTTTACCGTTCTTGTTTACACCATTTTCTCCAGCAGGTGGCTTCTCTTCAGGGCCAGCCGCACCACTGTATACAGCGGTACCGAAACCGCCACCGCAATGGCCGCATTCACGCTGGACGTCACCAGTTTGGTGGCCAGGGCTGTCAGCACCGCGCCCATTTCGCTGCCCAGCAGCAGCCCTTGTACAAAGCTTTTTCCCAGGTACAGCGCCATATAGGTCACGCTGCCACCCACCGCCGCGGCAATGTTCAGCCCGTGGTGCTCGCCTTTATGCTGCCCGGCATAGGCAATTAGCCCACATACCGCCGCCAGCGCGAACTTGAATACAAAGGTAAAGGGAGCCGAGGTAATGTACGCTGGATTCATCATATCGTACAGCGCCGAGCCAATGCCCGCCGCCAGGCCTCCATACACCGGCCCCAGCACAAAGCCGGAAAGCAGGCAGAAGATATTGCCCAAGTGAATACGGCTAACGTCGCCAATGGCCACGGGAATGGGCACCTCAATTTTACTGCCCGCGAACACCAGGGCCGCAAACAGCCCCAGCAGCGCCAGCTGGTAGACAGAAACTTTTTTATGCTTGGTTTGATTTTCCATGGGAATCATCCCCTCCTCTATCAATATGCCTTTTGGGAAATCGGCGGGTCCAGGGCAAAATCCCCAGACCGCGGTTAAGACCAGGACCGCTGGTCCCTTGACGTAGTCAGCACTGGAATCTCCACGCCCCAAGGTCAAAGGTCTTGCCGTAAGACGTAAACAGGCCCTCCCGTGGCGAAAAGTTCCTGCAAAAGCATTCCTCTCGTTCTGACCCCGCCAAACCAGTAAGTGATCTCCTGGCAGTTTCTTATTCCTCAATAAAGATAATTTTCACAAGAGCCTAGAGCTTGTTTGAAACATCTAAAACGCCGTCTTTTGCCCATAAGCGACCATCTTCCGCGTCAAAAATCCTCGTCAACCGGCCGGTTGTCTTGCGGTTTTTTCCTGGGATCTGACCACTTCTGACCCAAAATCCCTGATTTCCTCTATGTTCCAACACACCCTCATCATGATTTGACCCGGGCCACGCCGGTCTCCACTGCCGCCTGGGCCACTGCCGCCGCAATGGCCGGGGCCACCCGCTCATCAAAGGCGCTGGGAATAATGGAGTCCTCCCGAGGCTGGCTGATCAGCCCGGCCAGAGCCTGTGCGGCGGCCACCTTCATCCGGCTGTTGATCTCCCGGGCCCGCACGCTTAGCGCGCCCTTGAAAATGCCTGGGAACGCCAACACATTGTTAATCTGGTTGGGCCGGTCCGACCGGCCGGAACCCACCACCCGGGCTCCGGCCTCCAGGGCCTCCTCCGGGAAGATCTCAGGCACCGGGTTGGCGCAGGGAAACACAATCGCGTCCCGGGCCATGCTTTGCACCATCTCTTTGGTAACGCAGCCCGGGGCGGAAAAGCCCATAAACACATCCGCACCCTTCATAGCGTCGGCCAGGCTCCCCCGCAGCCTCTGGGGGTTGGTTTCTTCGGCCAGCTGGGCCTGGGCGGGGGTCATCCCCTCCAGCCCTGGGCAAAGGACCCCCTGGCGGTCGCAGACCACCACGTTTTTCAGTCCAAGGGACATCAGCAGCCGGGTGCAGGCCGTACCCGCCGCCCCAGCGCCGTTGACCACTGCCGAGACCTCTCCAATCTCTTTGCCCACCAGCCTTAAAGCATTTAGCATAGCCGCGGCCACTACCACGGCGGTGCCGTGCTGGTCGTCGTGGAATACCGGGATGTCCAGGCGTTCTTGCAGCTTACGCTCCACCTCAAAGCAGCGGGGCGCTGCAATATCTTCTAGATTTATAGCCCCAAAGGACCCGGCAATCAGCTCCACCGTACGGACGATCTCGTCCACATCCTTGGAACGGACGCACAGCGGGAAAGCGTCCACCCCGGCAAAGCGCTTGAACAGGGCGCACTTGCCCTCCATCACCGGCATTCCGGCTTCTGGGCCAATATCGCCCAGGCCCAGCACGGCAGTGCCGTCGGTGACCACTGCCACCAAGCTGCCCCGGGCTGTATATTGATAGGAAAGGTCCGGATCTTTGGCAATCTCCAGACAGGGGGCCGCCACGCCCGGGGTATAGGCCACCGAAAGCTCCTCTTGGCTGCCCACAGGGCAAATGGCTTCCACGCGGATTTTCCCCCGCCAGGCCTTGTGCATTTCCAGTGCTTTTTGACTGTAGTCCATGGAACGACTCCTTTTTATCATATGATTTGCTTGTGATTCGGGAAGCTTTAAAGAAAGCTCCATGGCCGGGGGGCTGCCCCCAGACGGCCGCTATGTAAACTTTCGCTCCCAATGGGGCCCAGGACGCAGTTTTTATGATTCCAGCACCCATTTGTCAAGGCTGCTCCTCCACCACGCTCCCACAGGCCGCATACACTGGACGGCCCGCAGCCAGATTTGTCTCTAGGGTTTCGTCAAAAGCCCCCGCGTCAAAGGCGGATTCGCTGTTCCGCCCCCTGTGGGAACTCCATCCAGCTCTATAAGGCCCAGCCAACGTTTTCTCTCCTTTCCCATTGCAAATTTCTTACAATTCATGGATATATTATAAATCCGCTGGGAGAAAGCCAGCGCTTTTACAAAGCAAGAAGAGAAAGCGTTCAGCAAGCGTAACTCTCGTTTCACGTTTCAGGGCTTTTCCCTGGGTGTGAACGCTTGCTTTCGAATCCATTATATCACCCCTTCCTGTTAAAAGCAATGGTTATGGGTGACAAACCTGGTTTCCGCCCTGTTGGTTTTTTATTATTACTCCTCCGCCGAAAGATAGGAAAGAAGCGGATGGAGGAAAAAACGAATAACCCGAGAGGGATTATGCTGGAGCCGACGCATAAATGAATGAATGTTATGAGAGATATCCTGCGCCGTATAAGGAAGATTCCCAGTATGCACAGAGAGCTTC
>CAJTCU010000007.1 GCA_910574935.1 Oscillospiraceae bacterium | reverse complement strand
CTCTGTGCATACTGGGAATCTTCCTTATACGGCGCAGGATATCTCTCATAACATTCATTCATTTATGCGTCGGCTCCAGCATAATCCCTCTCGGGTTATTCGTTTTTTCCTCCATCCGCTTCTTTCCTATCTTTCGGCGGAGGAGTAATAGTTTCCTGAATACTTGATGAGACAAAAGATGTTAAACTATGGGCGCAACCTAAGTTTGGCGTCTTTTTTTGGTGATGTAATGAACAGTTTTGAAACAGACCTACGACGTGCGGTGTTTTCCTTTCGCTTTTCCTAGGAGCGATGCTACAATTCATTGTACTTTGGTGCCAGGGGGTAGATTCTATCCTCTATAAAATGACGGTACCTATTATCTGTACCTTGCCGTATGCCTGCGGCTGGCTGGATGATTATAAGGGTGGTTTTTTTAAACTTGCGCTGGTACGTGGCCGTATGCGGGGATATATTTGGGGAAAGTTTTTGGCCTGCGGAGTTTCCGGTGGAGGTGTGGAGGTTTTGTCAGCGTGGCTTTTCTGTGCAGTGAAGAAAGGGCAGCCCAGCGACTATGGCCTGTTGTTTCTCTCATCCGCAGTGTGGGCAGCAGTGGCCGCGGTGCTGGCTGCCCTTTCCAATAGCAAATACCTGGCTTATGGAGGGAGCTTTGTGATCTACTATTTTCTGATAATTATCTGCGAGCGCTACTGGCCGGGCCTTTATTGTCTATATCCTTATGAGTGGTTAAGTCCGCAGCATACCTGGGTGTGGGGTAACAAGGGCGTAATGGTCTTACTTAGTGGGGTGATTCTGGTGCTAGGACTGTGGCACTATAGCGTTTTGCAGAGGAGGGTGGAACATGCGTAAATTGCGGCAGATCGGAATTACGGCCATAACGAATTTTGGCCGGTGGAGGCACAGCCCCCAGATATGGCTGGCCTTTGGGTTAGGGTTTGTGGCATGTTTTCTTCTTTCAGGCAAGGTGGTGGACTTTGCCCAGGAGCAAAACACGGTGCTGCAAATATTTGAGCCTTTCATTTGGACCTTTGGAGATGCGACGTCTATTTTGCTTATTTCTCTATGTCTACTGCTCTTGTTTGCCGACTTGCCTAACCTGAGCAACGAAGTGCCACTGTTTTTAGTGCGTATCAATCGGTTTTGCTGGATGGCGGGGCAAATTCTATACTTGGTCTTAGCCACTCTACTTTTTGTGGGATTTATCCTGCTTTCCACTTGCTTGCTGGCGGGAGCGCAGGCTTACAGGGCAGATCTGTGGAGTAATACGGCGGCAATACTAGGATATTCCTCCATTGGAGAGAGCATCGCAGTGCCAGCTTTTGTAAAGGTACTGGAGCTGACCTTTCCATACCGCTGTACAGTCCATATTTTTTTGCTGGTTCTGGGTTACTCTCTGGTTCTTTCGGCGGTAATTTTCTTTTTTAATCTTCTGAAAGGGCGATAGGTATGGTGGCGGGGGCGGTGCTCAGCGGATTCGGTTTTTTTCTGACTCCGCAGATTCTCATCGACTGGCTTAGCCTAGACCCGTACCAGGCTGGTGTGGCAAACATCCTGTGTGGTTGGCTGTCCCCTTTAAATCATGCCACTTACTATATGCACAATTTCGGATATGACAACCTTCCCAGGCTGGCGGATTCCTACCTGATTTTTACCAAAGCCAGCCTGACGATATATCTGTTGGCCTTTTGGCGGGTAAGAAGCTACTCTTTCCATTTCACTGGCACAGAGCGGTAGAGGCGGAGGATTTTTTAGGAGATTATGAAAAGGACAACTTGTCCAGAAGGGAGCGCACACTATGACAGGGATGGGGGGCATTCTTGTAGAACACGTATACAAGTCATTTGGAAAGGAACAGGTACTGAGAGACATAAGCATGACCATCTCTCCTGAAGAAATCGTAGGCGTGGTAGGAAACAACGGCAGCGGGAAAACGGTGCTGATGAAGTGCATTTGTGGGTTTCTTCGACCAGATCAGGGCATGGTTACTGTAAATGGCAGAAGAGTGGGGAGGGACTGCGATTTTCCGGACAGCCTGGGAATTATCATCGAAACTCCAGGGTTCATTCCCAGCATGAGCGGATACCGAAATCTAAAGACTTTGGCGTCGTTAAAGGGCAGAATTGGCAAAAAGGAGATTTTGGAGGCGCTGGACCAGGTAGGCCTAAGTAAAAGCATGTACAGGGCTGTAGGAAAGTACTCGCTTGGTATGAGGCAGCGCCTGGGCATTGCCCAGGCCATTATGGAAAATCCCGCGGTGCTGGTTTTGGATGAACCCTTTAATGGTTTGGACAAATCTACTGTGGAGGAGATGCGGCAAGTTTTGTGTGAACGGCGGGAACAGGGTAAGGCTATCCTGCTGGCTAGCCATAATGGAGAGGATATCCGTATTTTGTGTGACCAGGTTTTTGAGATGGATGTGGAGAGAGCACCTCTACCGCCAAACGGAAAGGAAAGATTTATATGAGAAAACAAATGATCACTCTTCTTCTGGCAATGTGCTTCTTTGTGCTTTTTTTGCCCTCGGCTATTTTAGCAGAAGGCGCGTCTGAGCCACCAGAGGAGTTGGTATCTTCAGCAGAGCCAGATCCCACTCCTCTATTGACCCCGGAACCTATCCCGAGCATTCATCCCAGCACTGCCCCACCCTTGGACAGCCAGTCCGACACCGAACTGGCAAGGCTGTATATTGATAATAAACATCGGTATGAAAAGATGGAGAGGGGCTACTCCCAGGGATATGTTCCCACAGTGGAGAAGGGGGTAGTCACAGTGATTCTGCCGCTGCTATGCGATGGCCAGTTGCAGGGCGATTGTCTGCGTGCAAAAGTGGGATTAGGAGAGACCACCGGACCTTTTGTTACAAAAAACTATGAAAAAACTGTGGAACGGACCGAGCAAAAAGTAAATGATGGAAAAGATCCTAACGCCACTCCCGGGCCTGTAGTGGTTCCAGAGCCCATTTCAGAACCAGTGGTGCTGGGGCCGAAAATTCTTGTGCAGTCCTGCCAGGCAGTTTCGCTGGAAGAGGGCGCAGAGCCCGGAATCGTCAATGCTGGAGATAGGTTGCGGGTAACGGTGATCCTGCTGAATACTAGCAAGACCGAGGCGTTAGAAAATATGATGGTTATGGCAGGTTCTCCTGGGGAAAACTTTGCTCTGGCCAGTCCAGCGGACAGTGTTTACATTGGTGATATGGCTGCGGGTGGAACAATAGAAGTGACCTATGAGTATACCGTGAGGCCAGAAACGCCGGCCGGACAGTATGTAATTCCATTAAGCTACGATTTTGCCTATGGCAAAGGACTAACTGGTGCGGGAACCGGCAGCGCTCGGGTAAATATTCGTCAACCGCTGGAAATGGAGTTTGCCCTTATGCAGCTGCCTAACGAGGTGGTTATCTCTGATATAGTGGAGGTGAATGTACAAGCCATTAACTTAAGCCATGCCAAGGCTTACAATGTGCGGGCTGCTCTGGAGGCAGACGGACTTTTACCCAGCGGCACGGC
This sequence comes from Oscillospiraceae bacterium, assembly GCA_910574935.1. Taxonomy (GTDB): domain Bacteria; phylum Bacillota; class Clostridia; order Oscillospirales; family Acutalibacteraceae; genus Acutalibacter; species Acutalibacter intestini. The sequence continues at coordinate 154,718 of CAJTCU010000007.1, read as the reverse complement.
ATTCTTTGGAGACCTAGACGGAGGAACTTCCGCAGAAAAACCCCTACAGGTGCAGATCACTAGTTTGACGCAAGGAGATTTTCCTACGGGCAAACCGATGGGAGGATTACCTATTTGTATGAGGATGAGGCGGGCAACCAAATAAGCCAGGAGGAAAATTTCACAATGAATATCAAGTCTCCATTTACGGAGATGACGCCGGTTCAACAGGATAATCTCGGGCAGTGGTGGCTGATTGTGGCGGCTGTGGGGGCGGTAGCATTGGGATTTGGCGCTTACTTTTTTGGGAAAGCGATTCAGAGGCGTAGACCATGGGGAGAGTGAAAAAGCTTTGGAACCTGAGGCGGCAGAACGATAAGGTAAAGCTGGCCCTGTGGATGTTTCTACTGGCCGGATGGTTTGCGGTAGAGATGATAGGGCAGGTAGGCGAATATGCCGTTTTGGCCAATAAACCGGTGGAGTACATTTTGAAGGCGCAGGTCTCTGGCAGCTTGCTGAATACAAAGATCAAGGGACTACACTCAATGGAAGGAGTGATTGGTGTAAGTAAACAAAGGGAATACGTCCTTATCGGCGAAAAAATGACATTGACTGTAACAGAGCTTTCAGAAGAATATTTGGCCCAATGTTATGGAATTAGGTTGGAAGGAGCTGGACAGCAGTATTGGCTAAGCCCTGAGGCGTTTCAAGAGCTAACAGACAGTAAGTCCCGTTCACCGGTTTATATGACCTATGAGCGGGATGGAAAAAGGGAAAGCGGCTGGGTGGACACTGGTGGTGTTGGGGAAAAAGGAAGTACTCGCCAGTAACGGATAGCATAAACTCATGGAGGGGTAGAGTTGGCACTTTGCAACAGCGTGTGAAAAAATCTGGGTGCAGAAACTAAATCTGAAATTATAGAAAAGGCCTCTGCCAAGTGATCTGGCGAAGGCCTTCTTTAAGGTGATTTATTCTATTTTTAGTCGGTAATATTGCCAAAACCGCATCTTTCGTACAACTTCTTCATATTGTTCCGGAAGCTCCTCAAACAGACGGTTGTCCGCACCACGTCCCACACTTTTGTGCAGAACGGGCAGCTCCCGACGCAGGTCGTTGAGGTAGGAGAAGAAGCTGTTGGCGTCCCGGCGGCCAGTTAATTCTAGGATGACGGCACCCAGGTAGTTGGCATTAATTACATGGTCTGAAGGCAGGTCTAAGGCTTCCTTCGCTTGGGAGAAGTTCAGCTGTTCTACCGCAGCGTGATTGACCCAGATCACATAGGGGGTCTTATAAGTGCGCAGGGTGGCCTCGGGATTTTTTCCCTCGCCCACTTCCATGCCCATCTGTTGATAACAGTAATAGCTATCGCCTAAGTTAGGCAAGTGGTCGCCAAAAAACACCAGCAGCACTGGTTCTGGCCGGCTAGAATAGTATTCAGTTAAATCTTCCAGCATTTGATCTGCGTCTCGGACGCCTTTTGCGTACACAGAGAGCATAGAGTGGGCTTTTTCTTCTATATCCTGGTTCATGGGGGCCTGAGGAACCACCAGATCACCATATTTTTCTGTGGAGTAGCTCATATGGTTCTGAATCGTAACGGTATAGTTAAAGTACGGCTGGTTTGCAGCTACCGCGGCCTCATACTCTGCTTTTAGTACGTCCAGCACCGCCGCATCCGTTACCCATTGGCCAAGACGCTCTGCCTCAGAGAACTCTTGAGAAAACATCAGTTTTTCCGCACCAAAATACTTATATACATTTTGGCGGTTATAGAACCATTCCTGCCCAGGGTGGATAAATTCCGTCTGATAGCCGTCCTCTAAAAATATCCGGAAAATGCTTTCTACATCATGATTCAGCACCCGAAAAGCCGAGGCCCCGGTCTCGCTGATCATGTTGGTCTGCATACCGGTGATCACGTCAAACTCTGTGTTTGCGGTACCTGCACCGAAATTCGGTACTACGATATGGCCAGTAATGGCCTGATCCGAGTTCTTTAAAGAGTTGAAGAACTGTAAGGGTTCTTGCCCCTCAGGATAGTCGAAAGCTTCGAAATTGGTAACATCAGAGAAAGCTTCGTTCATGACAAGGATCACATTAACCGGCAGGCCCTGGTCATCAGAAACCGGGTGCTGTTGGGCGTAGCTAGCCGCTTCTTGGGCCGAAAAGCCTTCGGGTTTCTCCACTTGATAGGTGTTAAAGTGGTAGCAGAAACAGTAGGGGAACCCCAACTGCTCGTAGATGCTGGTCATATGATACTGGGCCCGGATGGGAAAGGATTCGTGGAGCTCTTTAGAACTGTACACAGTACGGATGCAGCCCACTAATATCCCAAAGGAGACCGCTGCACCTAGAAGAGCGAAGCAGAGATTTTTCCACCAGAGGGTAAGCGGACGTTTGCCCCGAAAAATCAGCCCAATTAAAAACATGATAACCACAAAGAGGACGGTCATGACAATAGAGGGAACATGTAGGTTTAGATCATAGCTTTGTATGGCATCGCCGGCCTCTTTCAAGAGGCCGAAATCCTTTGGCGAGAGAGGCTCGTCCCGCTTTTCCACCATGGTCCGGTTCACGATGGATAGAACGCCTCCCACCCCGCCAACTAGAGCCGACGCAAAAAAGGGATTGGCAAATAAAAAATACCCACATAGGGTTAGCAGCCAGAAGGGAAGGAAGTTTAGGAGCACTAGGAGAAGATGGTCTTTCATATAAGAGAGCAGGGGACGCAGTGGGCCGGGCTGAATATATAGGGCCAGCAACATCTCTGCCAGGGCCAACGGAAGTGTAAGAGCCAGGCACCAGCCTAGCCCTAAACGAAAAACCGGCACCCGCCGGGAGGTCTTTTGTTCCATAGAATCACGCCAATCTAAAGGGAATTTTCATTTTTTCAGTATAACATGAACGCGAGGAAAAGTCAATTTTATGGAAAGACGTATCAGTTGCCTTACAGAATAGATTTTCTTCTATATTTATCTAAAATGTTGGGATGATTGCATGATTTTAGAGTAAGATAGAGGCATTTTTTATACGGGAGTATTATGACGCAGATATTCACGCTATTTTCCAAAAAGAGAAGTAAGATGGGGAATGGATGTGTGAAAACATTTACTTGCAACTGCAAATTATTATCTTTTCGAAATCTCAAGCTTTCAAAAAAGAAACCCGCGTTATAACGCGGGTTTCTTCGAGAAGAGTCATTTTGACTCTTGATGGCGGAGAAGATGGGATTTGAACCCATGCGCCGGTTTCCCGACCTACTCCCTTAGCAGGGGAGCCCCTTCACCACTTGGGTACTTCTCCAAAAGTGAATTATTTCTTTCCTCCAAGGAAAAACTCTATATAAACTAAAAAATAAACAAATTGGCGGAGAGGAAGAGATTCGAACTCTTGGTCCCTTGCGGGATCACTAGTTTTCAAGACTAGCTCCTTAAACCACTCGGACACCTCTCCATCTCTCTGATGCCTATACATATTACCACAATTCACCATGGGATGTCAATCCTTTTTTCGGAAAAATTTTTATGGGGACATCAGCCTTAACCTTTTTCTCTTTTTTAGCAACCTTTTTTGGCAATATGGTTTCTTCAAAATAACTCCTAATCCTCCAGCAGCGGTGATTTCCGGCACAAGCCGCATAAGGCCATAGCTGGTAGTGTAAGCAGGAACCATAACGCTGAATAGGGCAGACAAACCTGCCCCAGCACATTTAGAGGCATGTTGGAGTAATCCCATACCTTTAAGTTAAAAACGCCATTTACTACGACCCCAGCCGCCAACTCTACACCAGTGATAAGCCCTGCTCCAGCCAGGCACCGCAAAAAGAGACTCCTATTTTTCAGCTGTCCACAACACACTCGGTCGATAAGACATAGACATACGCCTCCAGCCAAGGCCATTGAGTAATGGGTGTGGCCCCGCCAGGCCATTTCTAGAGTAGGGTAGGCACAGCTGCCTGCCAGAAAAATCACACCGTCTCGGCTCATACTTCTTTCCTCCCTTCAGTTCCTCCTTACCTTGCCCCATGCTGCCAATCTTATGCGCGACAGAGCCTTTCCTTTGGTTGGGAGTATTTTGCTTTTTTTTAGGAATATATTGCTCAATTTTATAAAAATTCTTGTATTTTTCCCTATCTTTGCCTATAATATTTGCAGGGTAAAGAACCTAGAAGATTTCAAATCTAAGCTATCAAATATAGAGAAAGGTAGGAGCAAATTATGAAAATATTAGTTACAGGCGGCGCGGGCTACATTGGCAGCCACACGGTGGTTACGCTGCTAAATCAAGGCCATCAGGTGTCCATTGTGGATAATCTTTGCAATAGCAAAAAGACATCGGTACAGCGGGTAAAGGACATTACTGGTAAGGATGCCGCTTTCTATCTGTGCGACGTGCGGGATGAGGAAAAGCTGCGGGAGGTATTTGTGAAAGAGAAGCCCCAGGCCGTTATCCACTTTGCCGGGCTTAAAGCGGTGGGAGAGTCTGTCTCGCAACCCTTGCGTTATTATGATAATAATATTAACTCTACTTTGGTGTTGTTGAAGGTTATGGCGGAACAGAAGGTGCATAATATTATCTTTAGTTCCTCTGCCACGGTATATGGCGACCCGGCTACAGTACCTATTAAAGAGGATTCTGTGTTGCCAACCAGCGCGGCCTGCCCATATGGCAACACGAAGCTGATGATTGAGCATATCTTGGCTGACTGTGTCACCGCTGACCCGGAGCTTAGTGCAGTGCTGCTGCGGTATTTCAACCCCGTAGGCGCCCATGAAAGCGGCCTGATTGGCGAGGACCCTAATGGCATCCCTAATAATCTAGCTCCGTATATTGCTCAAACCGTGGTGGGTAAGCTGGAAAAGGTTCACGTGTTTGGTGATGACTATCCCACTCCGGATGGCACTGGTGTGCGGGACTATATCCATGTCACAGATTTGGCCGAGGGCCATGCCGCTGCTTTGCAGCTATTTGAAAAGGGTCAGAAGGGCCTAAAAATCTATAATTTGGGCACTGGTAAGGGAATCTCTGTGCTGGAGATGATTGCCGCTTTCTCTAAGGCAGCGGGTAAGGATATTCCTTATGTTATCGATCCCCGTCGCCCGGGAGACATCCCCACCTGCTATGCTGAATGCACTTTGGCCAAGGAAGAGTTGGGCTGGACCGCCAAGAAGAACGTGGATGATATGTGTGCGGATACCCTACGCTGGCAGAGGATGAACCCCAATGGCTTTGAGGATTGAGGAAACAGTTGTGCTGGCCTCCCAGTCTCCTAGCAGGAGGATGCTGCTGGAGCAGGCGGGGGTCAGAATGGAAGTGGTGGTTTCCGGCGTGGATGAGACCGTGCCGGAACACTTTACCCCCATAGAGACCGTAGAGGCTTTGGCCCAGCGCAAGGCCCAGGCTGTGGCGGCATTGTGCCCAGGCAGAGTTATTATTGCGGCGGATTCGGTGGTAAGTATTGATGGGCTGATTATTGGTAAACCCGTAGATGACGAAGCTGCCCGGACCACTCTGCGGCGGCTGTCAGGCCGTACCCACCAGCTTTATACTGGAGTGTGTCTGATCGCCGGAGGAGAGACTCAGGTATTCCATCAGGCTACAGATGTGACCTTTTACTCGTTGACAGAGGAAGAGATTGCCGAGTACGTGGCTATGGGCGAGTCTGCTGGCCGGGCAGGAGGCTATGGCATCGAGGGTGTAGGCGTTATGCTGGTGAAGGAGATTGCTGGGGATTACCCCAACATTGTAGGACTGCCTGTGGCCGAGACCCTGCGCCGCCTGCGGTCCATGGCGAAATAGCGGCCCGGATCTGTATACTCACAAAAAGCACCGCCCCGCGTACTATAATAGAGGGGTGGTGCAATGCGATACATAAGACATAGACCTCATCGTTACCGGCGGGGGCAAGGAAAGTTTAGAGTGGCCATTTTTGTTCCAGTTGTGCTTTGCTTGCTGGTCCTTGGCCTCTCCGAGCTGGGTCTAGGAGGTGTTTCCGGTGAACTGACCCGAGAGGCAGCCCGGGGATATATTTTAGACTGTGTCAGCCAGGCGGTACAGGATGAACTAGAGGCTCAAAGCGAACCCTTTGTGACAGTGCAGCGGCAGGAAAGCGGCCAAGTGAGCTTGGTTACCGCCGACGCAAAACGGCTGAACAAGCTGAAAGCCGGGGTACTGGAACGGCTGTCACAGTCTCTGCGGGGGCAAGCTACAGCCCAGGTGCCAGTGGGCAGTCTGACGGGTATTGGTCTATTAAGCGGACGAGGCTTCCCAGTGCCTATTAAGTTGCGGCTGGAGGGATCAGCCGTGGTGGAGTTCTCTACGGAGTTCGCCAGCGCGGGGGTTAACCAGACTTGCCACCGATTGATTATGACAGTACGGGCTCAAGCTTATTCTCAGTCAAAGCGGTTCGAGACCGCAGTGGAGACTGAAACTGCCACAGTACTGGCGGAAACTCTCGTAGTAGGTGAGGTTCCCAAATGGATGGCGGGTAAATAGACTCTTGCTCCGAACCGATTGAGACTAGAGCTTGTTTGAAACATCCAAAACGCGCCGTCTTTTTGCCCATAAGCGGCCATCTTCCGCGTCAAAAATCCTCGTCAACCGGCAGATTGGCTTGCGATTTTTTTCCTGGAACCCACTTGTTTCTGAGCAAAAATCCAGCATTTCTCCGATTTTAAAACAGACTCTAGCTTGATCCCATCGGTTAGCGAAATTTGGTGTCCCACGATCATGCTTGGTAGAAAAGGTGACGGCAGGAGAATGTATACCCACTGCTACTGATGGATAGAGTAAAACTGTTGCGTTATAGTAGGGAAAACTGAAAAGAGGCGTCCTCCTTTACCCTCTATCCTTTCCGGGTTCATACTGGCTATGATAAATTAAGAGCGTTGAAAATCATCATGATGAATACCGGCTGTGTAGGTCTAAGGAGGCTACTTCCACGATTCGTGGTCGATTTTAAACCAATGATACTAAAATACTGAAATTTGGTTTGCCAATGCAGTGTTTAACACAGATCTTGAAAAAGAGGTGGCTATGGACAGAAAAACAGCAGAGGTAGAAATTTCGCGCCTGCGGGAGCGGATTATTTACCATGGAAAAAAGTATTATACGGACGATGACCCGGAGATTACGGATTTTGAATACGATCTTCTTTACCGTCGGCTGGAAGAGCTGGAGGCTCAGTTTCCAGAGTTGACCACACCGGACTCGCCCACCCAAAAAGTGGGGGGACCCGTGTACAATACCTTTGCTCCAGTGGAGCACCCAGTACCTTTAGAGAGCCTTCACGATTCCTTTTCTCCTGAAGAACTATGGGACTTTGACCGCCGGGTTAGGGACGTGGTAGACCGGCCTCAGTATGTGGTGGAGCCAAAGTTCGACGGCCTATCTGTAGCAATTGAGTATGTAGACGGAGTCTTTACCCGAGGCAGCACCCGGGGAGATGGCATAACCGGAGAGGACGTAACCGAGAACATCCGTACTATTCGCACTGTACCCAAACGATTGACCAGACCAGTACCCTTCTTAGAGGTGCGAGGCGAGGTCTATCTTTCTGAAAGCGCCTTTCAGCGGCTGTGTGAGCGCCAGGAATTGTTGGAAGAGAAACCGTTTAAAAACCCTCGCAACGCCGCCGCAGGTTCTTTGCGGCAGAAGGATCCCACAGTCACTGCTGGACGGGAGTTGGATATCTTTGTATTTAACGTTCAGCGGGCCCAGGGGGAGGAATTCACTGCCCACGACCAGTCTCTGGAAACCCTGCGGGAGCTAGGCTTTACGGTGCCGCCCCTGTATTTCCGCTCCGGAGATATGAAGGAAATTATAGAGTTTATTGAAGAAATCGCACACCGCCGGGGTGAGTTTGACTTTCCCATTGATGGTGCGGTAGTCAAGCTAAATGAATTCCACCAGCGGGAAGAGCTGGGGAGTACCGCAAAGTTTCCCCGTTGGGCCGAAGCCTTTAAATATCCGCCGGAGGAGAAAGAAACTACCCTCCTGGATATTGAGGTAAATGTTGGCCGTACTGGCGTACTGACCCCCACAGGGATCTTTGAGCCAGTGACTCTGGCGGGTACCACGGTGAGCCGTGCTACCTTGCACAATCAGGATTTTATCAATGAAAAGGGCATACGGGTGGGGTCCCGGGTCCTGCTGCGCAAGGCGGGAGAGATCATTCCGGAGGTAGTGGCTTTGGTTAGCGGTCCAAAGGACGCACCGCCTTTTCAGCTGCCGAAACAATGCCCTTCCTGCGGAGAGCCGGTCTCTCGAGAGGAGGGGGAGGCGGCTTTGCGCTGTACCAATCCTCAGTGTCCAGCCCAGCTATTGCGGCACCTGATCCACTTTGCCAGCCGGGACGCAATGGATATTGATGGCCTGGGCCCGGCTTTGCTGGAACAGCTGACAAAGGAAGGGCTAGTGGCATCTCCCGCTGACCTATATACTCTAACGGAAGAACAGCTCTCTGGCCTGGAACGCATGGGTAAAAAAAGCGCTCAAAATCTACTGGCGGCCATGGAAAACTCCAAAACAAACGATCTATACCGGCTGGTGTTTGCCCTTGGCATTCCCCATATTGGGGCGAAAGCGGCTCAGCAGCTGTGCGGCGCTTTCCCAAGCATGGCGGCGGTAATGGAGGCTTCTGAAGAGGACATTGCCCAAATCGATGGATTCGGTGGGGTGATGGCTCAGGAGGTGGTAGAGTTCTTTTCCCATTCTGGGACCAAGGATCTGGTGGCAAGGCTGGCCGCACAAGGTGTGAATATGTCGGTTCGAGAGCCTGCGCCTAAGGGTACGGCGCTGGCAGGCAAGACTTTTGTTATTACTGGAACCCTGCCCAGCATGGGCCGCAAAGAGGCCTCGCAGCTGATTGAGAAGCACGGGGGAAAAGTAAGTTCGTCGGTATCCAAAAAGACCGGCTATCTGCTGGCTGGGGGGGACCCCGGCAGTAAACTGGAGAAGGCTCAAAGCTTGGGAGTGCCGGTGATTGGGGAAGAAGAGCTGTTGGCCTTGATTCGTGAAGCGTAAAAGGGACGTAAACCCACCAAATGTGGCGGATATGGAGATGAACTTGGCCAAATCTCAAGGGTTTGGGCAGCCCCTGGTACTTGGCTTTCGTATGTTTCTGCTTCCGGCTTGTTAAAAAAGATAGGACTATATTAAAAATATTCAGAGGTGAAGATTATGACAGTCAATATAAAGGATCTATATAGTAGTGCTTGGCGGGAACAGGCGAAGCGCTATGAGAGTATCCGCCAGGGGTTTATTGATACCTTTGGAGATGATGGGGATACAGCCTTTTTCAGCGCTCCGGGCCGTACGGAGATCGGTGGTAATCATACCGACCACAATCATGGCCGGGTGCTAGCCGCCGCCATTGATTTGGACATTGTGGGCATGGCGCGGAAAACCGATACGGGCATAGCCCGGCTGCGCTCTTTAGAGTATCCCCGGGTGGATACTGTAGACCTAAAGGACCTGTCTCCCAGGGAGGAGATCAGCGGCTCTCAGGCCCTGATCCGGGGCATCTGTGCCCGGTGCCAGGAGTTAGGCTATCAAGTGGGTGGCTTCGACTGCTACACCATGACCCGGGTGCTGAAGGGATCGGGACTTTCCAGCTCGGCGGCTTTTGAGATTTTGGTGGTTACCCTGGTGAGCCACCTGTACAATGATGGGGCCATTGATCCAATGACTGCCGCTCAGATTGCCCAGTATGCCGAGAATGTATACTTTGGCAAACCTTCCGGCCTTTTAGACCAAATGGCCAGCTCGGTGGGTAGCGTAACCGCAATGGACTTTGGTGACCCAAAGAAACCGGTTATTGAAAAGGTAGACTTTGACCTAAACGCCTACGGCCATGCCCTGTGCGTGGTGGACACTGGCGGCAGCCACGCTGATCTAACCCCGGACTATGCAGCTATTCCCCAGGAAATGAAAGCGGTGGCAAGGTACTTTGGTAAAGAATTTCTAAGGCAAGTGGAGGAAAAAGATTTTTATACCGATTTGAGTGGGGTACGCAAGGCCACCGGCGACCGGGCAGTATTGCGGGCCATGCACTTTTTTGATGATGACCGCTTGGCACATGAAGAGGCACAGGCACTAAAAGCTGGGGACTTTGGCGGCTTCTTAATGATGGTAAACGATTCAGGCCGATCCTCCCAGGAACGACTGCAAAATGTATACTCCCCCACACATCCTAAAGAGCAGGGAATTCCCCTGGCACTGACTGTGTCCGAGTTCCTGTTGCAAGGCCGTGGCGCCTGCCGGGTGCATGGAGGAGGTTTTGCGGGAACCATCCAGGCCTATGTACCCTTTGACCTGTTGGAAAGTTATCGGGAAGGTATGGAGAAGGTGTTTGGTCAAGGAAGTTGCTATGTACTTACAGTGCGCGGCTGTGGTGGTGTGAAAGTCGAACTGTAGATAGAATAATGTTTAGGGCTGGCCTAAGACTCTGAGGGAAAAGGGGGCTTAGGCCAGCATATATTTTAACTGCCTTCTGCAAAAACATGAAGTAGGGCAAAGCGGTCGTGCCAAAAAGCAGTTTTCCATTCCAGAGCCTACGTTCACAAGTTGAACCTCATTGGCCACTGCCAGGTGGTAGATGCACCCTCGACGTCCAGTGTAGCCGTCAAGGATACAGACTACGTATACCACTGGGTTCTGTGGATACAAATGTAAGTTGCTGGATTTCGAGAAGGGTATTGCTGGAATTCAGCGGGACTATTCTTGGCCTCGTTGAGCCAAAGACCGAGAAGTGTATTCCCAAAGTGTTGGTAGACTGTCTGATAGTCTTATGCCCCCATTAGGGCTTGTTTGAAAAATCGCAAACACCGTCATTATGCCCTGTCCGGGCGGATTTGTGTGTCGAAAATCTTCGTAATACGAAAGTATTCCTTGCGGTTTTCTTCGTCAAACCGCACCCGCCAGGGCAAAAATCCGACACTTTCTCTATTTTCAAACAAGCCCTAGATGAATCCGCATAAAAAGTTTCTTTGATATGTTTTTGCGGATTTTTTAAGTATAATCATACATTTACAATAATCTTTTGTCACTTAGGTGTCAGACTTTTTTTCAAACAGCTTGCGTCGGAGGAATATTTCGGGTATAATAAGACCGGTAAAAGGAAGTGGCGGACTTGACAAACCGGGCGTTCTACCTGAAAAAAGAGCAAAAGCAGCTGAAACGGGACAAGATCACTTTGGGCGTGTTAGTCTGTGTGGTGGTGGCACTGTGCGCATTGCCACCAGTCCAAACCTTTTGGAAAGCAGTTTGCTTTCAAGGGCGTTTCAGTGATTGGACCGGACAGAAGCTGCCTTTGGAAATCCACGTATTGGATGTGGGGAAGGCAGATGCTATTTTGATTAAAAGTGATGGCCACACCGCCTTATTGGATTCCGGCCATTTTTTGGCAGGGTACCAAACCACTGACTACCTCTTTCGTCACGGAGTGGAGAGTCTGGACTATGCTATCTTGTCCCATCCGGATAGCGACCACATGGATGGCATGGCAAACGTGGTATCAGAAATAGAGACTGGGATGTTTTTACGGGCAGAGTGGCAGCCAGGAGCTTCTGCCGGTTTTTCCATGCTTGACGAGATTTTAAGAGAGCACGATGTTCCTCAAAGAGTCCTGCGGCAGGGCGAACAGTTCACTTTGGGACAAGCAGAGTTTACGGTTTTGGGTCCAGTAAGGGAATATGCGGATACCAACAATAGTTCACTGGTATTGCGGATGGATTGCGGCGGCTTTTCCGCGTTATTCTGCGGAGACATAGAAAAAGAGGCTGAGGCAGACCTGGTTCTTTCTGGGCAAGACCTCTCGGTGGATTTGCTGAAGGTTGCCCACCACGGCAGCTCCACATCTTCTACAGAAGAATTTATCCGGCAGGTTGCTCCCAGGTGCGCGGTGGTCTCCACTGGATATGATCGAAACAAATTACCCAGAGAAGGACCTTTAGCTTGTATAGAGGCAGCCGGAGCAAGAATATACCGAACAGACACGGATGGTGACATTGTGTTCTCTTTTGACGGAGAGTGCGTCACAATCACCACGGAGAAATAAAGGAGGAAGCTTTCCCTATGAGACAGTTGATTATTGACCGGTTTGAGGGCAAGTACGCCATTTGCGAGGATGCAGAGCAGAAATATTTTGCCATCGAGGTTTCAGAGCTTCCCCAGGGCGTGGGAGAAGGCGCGGTGTTGAAAATTAGCGACGAAGGTGAACTGACCTTTGACCAGCAGGAGACAGCACGTCGCCGGGAGCGTCTTGCGGAAAAGCAACGCCGGACGTTTGGTAGATGATAAGGAGGCGGCTGGTTTGGGTAAGCTGGGATATATATTGGGCTGCGTAGTGCGGATGGATTACGGTGAACTATTTCGCACAGTAAAAACGGTTCATCAAATAACTGGCAAGAATCGGCCGTCTGTACTGCTAGACGTGGTAGGCTGCGGCTTGCGGTACGGGGCCGGATTCAATGATTATCTACTATGCGAGTTTTATAATTTAACGCCCGAGCAGCGAGCCACATATGTGACCAGGAGCGTGAACAACACCCTGGTACAACTGTTGAATGACCGGGAATATTACCATTATTTTGATAATAAAAGCGAGTTCTATACCAAGTTTGCTCACTATATAGGTCGAGATTGGCTGGATTTTTCCAAGGCTGGGCAGAAAGAGTTTGAGAAATTTCTCAGTGGCAGAGACCAGATTATGGTAAAGCCAGAAGACGGTACTGGAGGCAAAGGTGTGGAAAAGCTGTTTACAGCTGATTATAAGAACCCTGTCCAGATGTACCAGAAGCTGATGGCCGACAATGTGGGCGTGGTGGAGGAGGTTCTCCAGCAACACCCAGACCTGGACCGGCTGAATCCCAGCTCTATCAATACGTTGCGAGTTGTCACAGTGCTGAACGACAGTGGAGCCCATATTGTCTATGCCCACATCCGTATTGGAAACGGCGGTCGACCAGTGGACAACCTGCATTCGGGAGGAATGTTTGCCCCTATTGACATGGAGACAGGACTGGTGCAATACCCTGGCTATGATAAAGATCGTAAGACCTATAAGAAACATCCCCAAACTGGTGTGGATATACAGGGATTTCAAATTCCCCTGTGGGAGAAGTGTAAAGCCATGTGCGTGGAGGCGGCAGGACTGGTGCCCCAAATGCGCTATGTGGGTTGGGATGTGGCAGTAACTCCTACGGGCCCGGTACTGGTAGAGGGCAATAACCTGCCTGGATACGATATTTTACAGATGCCTCCCCATACACCTGATAGAGTTGGGATGCTTCCCCGGTTCCGGGAATTTGTGGACGGGATCTAGATGTTCTTTTTCCGGAATTTGAGAGCGTTTGATCTTTTTTGTGGCTGGTAATAAATTCTTCTCTGGAGATAAAAGCGTAAGAATAGGTGTAGAACTATTGGAAAGCAAAGAAATAACAATAGAATCGAGGAGGCAAAGTGGAGAACTTCCGGGGGTTGCGGGAGCCTGTAGAACAGAGCGTAAAACACTGCTAAGAGTATTAGTAAGAAAACAACGCAAGCAAAAAGGCTGGTTAATGGGCGGTTTGGGAGCCTTGGAACGGCATTCCTAACGTCGTTTACAATTTCACACTTAGTTTGGTTTATTCTGCATATAGCGGGGCAACGTATACCTATGGCCGGCTACTAGATGATTTAGCGGAAACTGCGGCATGTCTTGGTGCTAGTACGGCAGCTTATTTCATTGTGAAGATCACAAAGACGAACACCCCGTGGCTTTTCCAATATTTCCAGTTTTAGAGGGCTTGATTGTCTCCGCCGCGCAAGCTATCTTTGCGCCCTTCCCTCCTACCTTTTCCGGTCTGTGGTCCCTCTCCACCAAACATTCCTCCGCTTATTTGTCAGAGAATAGAATACCACATACTTTGCCATCTCGCTGTGCAGAGCTCACACCCGATCTTTCGGGGGGTGAGTAGGCTGTGATTGTGCCCCGGGTCTATTGCGCCTATCTCTTTCGGCTGGGTGAGGAAGGCTTACAGGCACCTCCCAGAAGATGTTTAAATTCCCGGTAGCGAACTTGTAAGCGGTGGTCTACCAGTCCCAATGCATTTGGAGGCGAGTGGCGGTGCTTTTCTTATTTTTGAGGATAAAGACATTCTTTAAAGATGATTAGGGCTACTCCTACCTTGTCCGTTCCGCGCTCTTCCTGGTTTCTTGATTTCTTACCGGCTGGTTCACATTTTTGGTCAACCGATGCTGTTCATTGGAGCCCCTGTTTCCTGGTTATGAGGAGACGGTTATTTTGCGCTTTCAGATGAGAATGCATGAAGGCTGCAACCAGGCACCATTGTTCTTGTGGAAAAATCTGCCTTTCGGAATGTTTTTTGTATGTGTTAGTATAAACAAAAAAAGCCGAGATGGGGAAAGGACCCATCCGGCTTTTTTTCTACATTTTTTTAAGTTCCCGGGCCGATTTAGCCTGCTTATATGAAAAGCGCAGAGGTGTTTTTCGTTTTAAATGTAAACCATCAATCTCCTTGCGCCGCATGTGTACGCTCTGCACCAAGCCAAAACCCAAGTACAAACACATGGAGGAGGAACCACCAGCACTAAAGAAGGGGAGGGTGACCCCCATAACAGGCAGGATGGCCAGACACATGCCGATATTTACAATAGACTGTAGAGCAATAAGCCCAAAGAATCCGAAGCAAATGTACCGGCCCAGGTCATCCCGAGAGGTCCTGGCCACATGGAGGACTTTTAACATGAAGAGCAGGAGTAAAACTAAAATAGCGGAACATCCTACAAAGCCCAGTTCCTCGCCAGCGACCGAGAAGATGAAGTCGCTCTGCTGAAAGGTTACTACGTTACTGTTCACCCGGTTGCCCTCAAACAAGCCCTGCCCCCAGAATTTTCCACTGCCAATAGAGGTACGTCCCTGATACTGCTGATAACCTTCATTCATGCGCACGTCCGGATCGTCCAGGTTGAATACAGCCACGAAGCGATCTTTCTGGTACTCTGGCATAAAATACTGCCAGGCAACAGGCAGTGCAATAACGATTATTGTGGCCAAAATGATGAAGTACCGTAGCTGTACCCCGGCTGAGAGACTCATAATAATGAACATAGCGAAAAATACCACCGCTGCGCCGGTATCGCCCTGCCATATACATAACAGCATTGGTATAAAGGCGTGGACGCTTAGCAGGATAACTTGAATCGGGTCCTCTAACCGTCCTCGCTTGTTAAGAATATCCAGATGCTTGCCAAAGGTAAGCAAAAAGGCGATCTTGACCAGCTCAGAGGACTGGAAGGTCCTTCCGCCAATATTGATCCAGGCCCGGGCGTCCACACCGCCAGAACCCACGATCTGTTCGCCAAAAAGCCGAGTGTAGATCATGAGAAACACACAAAACCCTGCGATGAGATACCAGAGATTAGAAATCTCCGCATAATCTATCATACTAACGATGATCGCACCAGTCACGCCTAGAATAATAGCTAGGAACTGCGTACGAAAATAATCGGCTACAGTGGCCCGAGAGACGCTTTTCAATAAGACCAGACTATAGACGGAAATAGCAGCTAAAAGAAACCAGAGGAGGATGTCTGCCCTTTTTAGATAGTCGAATACACTTTTAAATATTCTATTCAACATTTTCGGATTCCTTATTTTTTAAATGGTATTTTGTAACGGAGAATTATGCTTAGTAATAATTCTTTACTTTATAGCAATTTGATAAAAGAGTGTCAAATGCCAGGAGAATGATATGATATTTTACATTTTCTGTTTTTTTACATAAAGTGTTTTTTACAAATACTTTTACAACATATTATAACATGTATAGTTGTTAAGAGCAAGTTTTTTTGATTCGGGCTTTACTATTTGCAGAATATACTCTATAATGGGTAGAGTTAAAGCCTGTTTTGAATGACGGGGTTGAAGATCCTCAAATTCAATATGAAAGGCAGATTTATTACTGAAATAATACTGGAAAGGTGTTGAGGCAAGTCTATGAAGAGCGATATTGAAATAGCCCAGAGTGTGAAACTGAGGCCTATTACCGAAATAGGGGAAGAGTTGGGGATTTTGGCAGATGAGCTGGAGCTTTACGGGAAGTACAAGGCCAAAATAGGCGCGGGAGCGTTTGAGCGTTTGGCTGGAAAACCTGACGGTAAACTAGTGCTGGTAACCGCCATTAATCCCACGCCTGCCGGAGAGGGAAAGACCACTACCACAGCTGGTCTAGGCCAGGCTATGGCGAAAATTGGGAAAAACGCGATCATTGCTTTGCGAGAGCCCTCCCTGGGACCGGTATTTGGCATTAAGGGGGGCGCTGCCGGCGGCGGCTATGCCCAGGTATTGCCGATGGAGGACATCAACCTGCATTTTACGGGGGATATGCACGCTATTACCTCTGCCAATAATCTATGCTGTGCTATGCTGGACAACCATCTACAGCAGGGGAATGCCCTTGGCATTGATCCCCGTCGTATCCTTATTAAACGCTGCCTAGATATGAACGACCGTGCCCTGCGCAATGTGGTAGTGGGTTTGGGGGGAAAGATCAACGGTGTACCCCGGGAGGATAACTTTATTATTACCGTGGCCAGCGAGGTCATGGCTATTTTGTGTTTGGCTAAAGACATGCCAGACCTAAAAAAACGCTTAGGAAACATTCTTATTGCCTATGATTACCAGGGACAGCCAGTGTATGCCCGGGATATCAAGGCCGAGGGCGCTATGGCCGCACTGCTGAGAGACGCAATCAATCCCAACCTGGTGCAGACCCTGGAAGGAACCCCGGCCGTTATGCATGGCGG
Source organism: Oscillospiraceae bacterium (assembly GCA_910574935.1). Classification (GTDB taxonomy): domain Bacteria; phylum Bacillota; class Clostridia; order Oscillospirales; family Acutalibacteraceae; genus Acutalibacter; species Acutalibacter intestini. The sequence continues at coordinate 137,930 of CAJTCU010000007.1, read as the reverse complement.
GCCCTTCGCCAATATTGCCCACGGCTGCAACTCGGTGCGGGCCACCCGGCTGGCTTTAAAGTTGGCCGACTACTGCATTACAGAAGCGGGCTTTGGCTCGGATCTGGGGGCGGAAAAGTTTATGGACATTAAGTGCCGTATGGCAGGGCTGGCCCCGGACTGTGTGGTGGTTGTAGCTACAGTGCGGGCTCTGAAATATAACGGTGGCGTACCCAAGACAGAGCTTTCCGCTGAAAACGTTGAGGCGCTGGAGAAAGGCATTGTCAACCTAAAAGCCCATGTGGAAAATATGCACAAGTTTGGGGTACCCGTGGTGGTGGCTATCAATCGCTTTGGTACAGACACAGACAGAGAGTTGGAGGTAATCGACCGCTGCTGCAAGGAGCTGGACGTCAGCTACGCGCTCTCCGAGGTGTTTGCCAAGGGCGGCGAAGGCGGTATGGACCTGGCCCAGACGGTCTGTAATGTTATAGAGAAGTGCCAGGACAGTGAGTCTCATTTTGCCCCGATTTATCCCGACGAGGCCCCAGTGGAAGAGAAGATTCAAGCAGTGGCCAAAAACATCTACGGCGCGGACGGCGTGATCTTTACCAACCAGGCGGCCAAGTCTCTGAAAGAGATCAAAGTTTTAGGTGGAGACAAGATGCCAGTCTGTATTGCTAAAACCCAATATTCTCTTTCCGATGATCCTATGCTGCTAGGCCGTCCTCGTGGCTTCTCCATCACCATCCGAGATCTGAAGCTTTCTGCCGGCGCTGGCTTTGTGGTGGCTTATGCGGGTGACATCATGACCATGCCTGGTCTACCAAAGGTCCCTGCTGCTGAGAAGATTGATGTGGACCAGCAGTCTGTGATTCATGGGCTGTTCTGAGATGACTCAGAAGTTTATCACAAGCTCCCCTGAGGAAACGGCTGAATTGGCCCGTCGGATGGCGGAGGAGCTGACAGGTGGGGAAGTAATTGCCTTTACAGGAGGAATGGGTGTGGGCAAAACCGCCTTTACCCGGGGGCTGGCCATTGGCTTGGGGGCAGGAGACGTGGCCAGCAGCCCCACCTTTGCTTTGATAAATGAATATGCAGGCCGGTTAACTCTGGAACATTTTGATATGTACCGTATTGAGAGCTGGGATGATCTGTACTCCACAGGCTTCTTTGATTATTTGGACACAGATCGGGTGCTGGCTATTGAATGGAGCGAGAATATTGAGACTGCTCTGCCCAAAGAGTTTGTTCATGTGGATATTCAGCCTGGCCCAGAGGAAAACCAAAGGGTGGTTACCATTAACGGCTGGAAAGGACGGCTTTGAATATGCTGATTTTAGGAATTGAATCTTCAGCGGGGGCGGCCTCGGCGGCGGTGGCAGAGGATGGAAAGCTGCTGGGGGAGTTTTTTGTCAATACAAAGCAGACCCACAGCCAGACTCTGCTGCCTATGGTAGAAGCATTGTTGAAAAATTTAGGTCTTACATGTGGAGACTTTGGGCAAATGGCTGTGACCAACGGGCCGGGTTCGTTTACCGGGGTGCGCATTGGTGTATCGTGTGTAAAGGGGCTGGCCTTGCCCAACAATGTTCCCTGTTGTGGAATTTCCACACTGGAGGCCATTGCTTATCCGAGCAGGTTGTGGGATGGCTGTGTGGTGTGCGCCGTGATGGATGCCCGTTGCGGGCAGGTATATAACGCAATTTTCCAGAGCAAGAATGGGGACTTGACCCGACTGACAGAAGATCGGGCTATTTCCATAGAGGCGTTGGGCCGGGAATGTCAAAAATATAGAGAACAATTAGTGCTTTTTGGGGACGGGGCTGAGCTTTGCCACAGAGAATTTGCTGTCTGGGGCGCCCGGTTGGCCCCGGAAAACCTGCGGTACCAGCGGGCTGGCAGCGTGGCACTTTTGGCAGCTGGCCGGCCTGGCGTGGCTGCTGGAAAGCTGTTGCCCAGTTATCTACGGTTACCCCAAGCAGAACGAGAACTAAAAAAGCGAAAAGAGGCTAAATAAATATGAAAATTGCCATAGGCTGCGACCACGGTGGGTATGACCTTAAGGAGGCCGTGCGGGGCTATTTAGAAGAGCATAAGATCGAATATGAGGATTTTGGTACTTTTAGTGCCCAGTCGGTGGACTATCCGCTGGTAGCTGTGAAAGTAGCGAATGCAGTGGCAAAGGGCAAAGCGGATTTGGGGGTGTTAACTTGCTCCACAGGCATCGGTATTTCCATTGCCGCTAATAAGGTAAAGGGTATTCGGGCCTCAGTGTGTACCAATGAGCTTTGCGCCCAGCTAACTCGGAACGACAATAATTCTAATATTCTCTGCATGGGCGGTAAAGTGGTTGACAAGGAGAATGCTTTACGGATTTTAGAAGCCTATCTGAACGCCCAGTTTGAAGGGGGACGTCATGGACGCCGGGTAGAGCAGATTGAAAAAATTGAGCGTGGTGAACTGATCGAATAAGTTTTTATTTAGGAGGATTTGTCATGCAGGACCATAAAAATATTTTTGTTATGGATCATCCGCTGATTCAGCATAAGCTGACTTTTTTGCGTAATAAAAATACCGGGACAAAGGAGTTTCGAGCCCTGGTTAGCGAGATTGCCAATTTGATGTGTTATGAAGCAACCCGTGACCTGCCCTTGATGGAGGTGGAATGTGAAACCCCCATGCAAAAAACTACCACTAAAATAATTGCTGGACGTAAACTAGCTTTTGTTCCCATTTTGCGGGCGGGTCTAGGGATGGTGGACGGTATGCTGAATCTGGTGCCGTCTGCAAAGGTCGGGCATATTGGCCTGTACCGGGATCATGATACCTTAAAGCCGGTGGAGTACTATAATAAGCTTCCCCAAGATATTACAGAACGGGACGTGATCGTATTAGACCCCATGCTGGCCACAGGAGGCTCGGCTATGGACGCTATTTCCATTGTCAAGCGTAGTCGGCCTAAAAGCATCAAGTTTCTGTGCATCATTGCTGCTCCCGAGGGCTTGGACGTGCTCACCAAGGCGCACCCAGACGTACACATCTATTGTGCGGCGGTAGATGAACGGCTGAATGAAAATGGCTATATCCTACCAGGGCTGGGGGATGCTGGAGACCGTATTTTCGGCACAATTTAAGGAATGTTCATCGTGTAAATGTTTGGCAAAATGGCTCTAAACGGTGGATCCCCTTTTACCGCTGGCTGTTTCAGCTTGTTTGCTGGGGCTTCCCCATTGAAGAAAAATATGGTATACTAGATAAGATTATGTATAGACATTCCAACTTCGCACCTAGGAGTGTTATAATGAGTGAAATAAAAACCTATCAGCTCAGCGATGCTGTTAAGCTTAGAAGCTTTACGGATTCGAAATTCAAAACGATGCGAATTTCTGTGAACATGCTCTTACCAATTTCTAAGTTAACAGCGGCAAAGTATGCCTTACTGCCTTCTCTAGTGAGCAGGGCTTCCAGAAATTATCCAGATTATACTTCGCTTGGCTGCAAGTTGGCCCAGCTGTATGGCGCTTCTTTGGGATCTGGAGTACAAAAGCTGGGTGAATACCAGGTGCTGACTATCTCTGCGGGAGGCATTGCCAGCCGCTATGCCTTTGGCGGCGAAGATATGTTTGCGGAACTTTCCCAGCTGCTGTTTTCTGTGATTTTAGACCCGCTTAAGGATGCTGGGGGACTCTTTCCTCAGGATGGCTTTGACCAGGAAAAACGGCAGCAGTTGGAGCAAAAGGACACGGAATTCAGCGATAAAATGCTCTATACCCACCAGCGTTGCCACCAGATTCTTTTTGAGGGACAGCGGGCTGGGGTAGAACGACTGGGAAGCCGGGAGGACATTGCGGCGCTGAAAAGAGAAGAGCTTTCTGCTGCCTGGGAGGAGGTCCTCCACAGTGCGAGATTTGAAATTTTCACTTTGGGTGATTGCCAGCCAGATGTAGCGGCGTTCTGCCAAACCTTTTCTGGACTAGGTAGAGCCCATATTTTGAGTGCGGCCCCTTATAAAGAGCCAGAAAAAATCCACAGGGTGACAGAAGAACAGCCAGTGTCCCAGTCTAAGTTGTCCTTGGCTTTCCGGGTGCAGGCCAGACCGGAAGAGGCATTGCTGTTCCATCTGGTCAGTGCGGTGCTGGGAGAGCCCACTAGCTCGAAGTTGTTCCAGAATGTAAGAGAAAAACAAGGCTTATGCTATTATTGTGATTCGAGTTTTTCCTGGAGTAGCGGTGCGTTGTTTATAGAGAGCGGTGTGGAGACCGAAAATCTGGACCGGGTAGAGACCGCAGTGATGGAGCAGGTGCATACTATGCAAAAGGGCCAGATTACGGACAAAGAACTGGAGTACGCGAAGGGGTATATTTTTAACTCCTTGCGGGGAGTAACAGACTCGCTGCATAAGGTGGAGAATTGGTATTTAAGCCGGGCCTTTGACCAGGAAGATCTGAGCCCTAAACAGGCGATGGAGAAGATTGCTGGATATACAGTCGGCCAGGTGACAGAAGCCGCCAACCAACTGAAGCAGGCAGTAATATACAGGCTGAAAGGGAATGGTGCTTGTTGATGGAGCTTCAAAAAATTATGAGCCGGCGGATGGGCGATTTCTACTATAAAGGACAACATTCTTCTGGACTGGAAATTTATCTCTACCCCAAAGAGAGCGGCAGCACGACCCGGGCTGTGTTTGGAACAAAGTACGGATCCATTGACAGCTGTTTTCAGCGTAGCGACACCACTTCACCGGAAACGGTGCCAGATGGAATTGCTCATTATTTGGAGCATAAACTCTTTGAAAGCGAGGACCAAGATGCCTTTGCCCGATATGCTGAGACAGGAGCCAGTGCGAATGCCTACACTGGATTTGAGTCCACTTGTTATGTGTTTACCTGCACTGATAAGCTGTACGAATCTTTGGAAATATTGCTGGACTTTGTACAGTCTCCCTACTTTACAGTGGAGACTGTGGCAAAGGAACAGGGGATTATTGGCCAGGAAATAAAGATGTATGACGATCAGCCAGGCTGGCGGGTGTTTTTTAATTATTTGCAGGCAATGTACCATTGCCACCCAGTGCGTAACGACGCGGCAGGGACTGTGGAAAGTATCGCCCAAATTACTCCAGAATATTTGTACCGCTGTTATGATACTTTTTATAGTTTAAATAATATGATATTGGTGCTAGTCGGCCGGTTTGAAGTGGAGAGGGTTCTAGAATTGTGTGACAAGATGCTAAAGCTCCAGCGGCCTGTCCATGTAAAGAGAGTGCTTCCAAACGAGCCTTGTTCCGTGGTGAAAGCCCAGATTGAACAGAGACTTTCTGTGGCTATGCCGGTTTTTCAGTTTGGCTATAAGGATACCAGTACAGCACAGCGCACAGAAGCGGACTTGGCTGCGGTGGGAGTTCTCCTGGAAGTAATTGCCTCCGATGCTTCTCCCTTGTTCCGCCAGTTGCTGGATAGCGGCTTGGTCAATGAGGCCAGTTTTAGCTATCAATACTTTGAGGGGAGTGGGTACGCGACCCTGATGTTTGGCGGAGAATCTCGGGATCCAGAGGCTGCCGTCGCTTTTATTCAGGCGGAAGTGGCACGGTTGAAGGCCCAGGGGATTCCAGAGGATGCTTTTGAACGGGCAAAAAGAAGTCTCTATGGAGAAAGTGTTTCCGCCCTGAATAACCCGATAGAGATTGCCGACTGGATTACGGATCTAACCTTTAGCGGCTTGGAACTATTTGCCTATATTGATGCCTTGGCGGAGCTGTCTCTAGACCAGGTAGAGAAAAAGTTGGAGCTGCTAGATGACGAAAAAAGCGTGTGCTCGGTGGTTTTGCCGCTGAATGAAAGAAAGGACTGATACCAGATGACCCATGTGGTGGAGTTTCCCGGACTGGGGTTGACCTTTACAGTGAATGAGGTGGCCTTTTCTATTGGGAACTATGACATTCGTTGGTACGGAGTGCTCATTGCCTTGGGCTACCTTTTGGCCATTATCTATGCTTGGCGTAGCGTTCGAAAAATGAATATTGATATGGATCGGTTGATTGACGCAGTGCTGGCCGGTACGGTGGGGGGCATTATATGCGCGCGGTTGTATTATGTGCTCTTTTATACTGGCGACAAGTACTGGAACGACCCCATTCAGATTTTATATATCCACGATGGGGGGATTGCCATCTATGGCGGATTTATTGGAGCCATGGTGTTTGGGGGCCTGGTGGCCAAATGGCGGGGTCTGCGGGTACCTGCGGTGCTGGACCTGGCCTCGCTGGGGTTTCTCATTGGCCAGGGCGTAGGCCGTTGGGGCAATTTTGTGAACCAGGAATGCTTTGGAGAAGCTACCACGCTGCCCTGGGGAATGATTAGCAATAATACTCAGCGAGTAGTACCAGAAGGGCCTGTACACCCCTGTTTTTTGTATGAGTCGTTACTTTGTCTACTGGGCTTTGTGCTGCTGCATATTTTCACCCGAAAATTCCGACAGTACGATGGCCAGACTTTCTTGTTGTATATTGTTTGGTACGGAGCGGTACGATTTTTCATTGAGGGAACCCGCACAGACAGTCTAATGCTGGGGAGTCTGCGGGTGTCCCAGCTGGTGGCAGCTTTGTGCGTGGTGATAGGCGTTGTACTGCTGGTAGTATTCCGCCATAAGAATACCCTTTCTGGCTGTGGGAACCAGCATGTGATGGAGTCGATGGGCCTTTCCAAAGAGGAGAGCCAGCCCCAAGCCAGTACTATTTTTGGGGATTTGCCGCCTTTTGAGGAGGAAGAACAGACAATAGCTGAAGAACTGGGTGGCAAAGATAAGGAAGCCGAGGAGAAGCCGGTTAAAGAAGAAATAACCGAGAAAGAAGAAACCGAATGATACAGGGAGGAAACGATATTGGCACAAATCATTGACGGTAAGGCGGTGTCCGCACAGGTAAAGGCCCAGGTGGCACAGGAAGTGGAAGTACTAAAGGCCCAGGGGATCGTTCCAGGCCTAGCAGTGGTCATTGTGGGTGATGACCCAGCCTCCCGCATTTATGTAAACAATAAGAAAAAAGCCTGTCAGACTGTGGGGATTTATTCGGAGGAGTACGCGCTGCCTGCTGGTGCCACCCAGGAGGAGTTGTTAGACCTGGTTCGAGAATTGAACGGTCGCAGAGAGATCAGCGGTATTCTCGTACAGTCCCCCTTGCCCAAGGGGCTAGACGAGGCGGCTTTGGTGGAGACCATTGATCCTCAAAAAGATGTAGATGCTTTCCATGCCTATAATGTAGGAAAGATCATGCAAGGGCGGTATGTATTTTTGCCGTGCACTCCAGCTGGAGTTATTGAACTGATCCGTTCCACAGGGGTGGAGATTGCTGGAAAGAACTGCGTGGTCATAGGCCGCAGCGACATTGTGGGAAAACCTATGGCCATGTTGTTGCTCCATAACCACGGCACTGTGACCATTTGCCATAGCAGGACCCAGAATCTGGCGGAGATCTGCCGGGACGCGGACATTCTAGTAGCTGCTGTAGGAAAAGCAGGTCTGGTTACCGGCGATATGGTGAAGCCAGGGGCAGTGGTTGTCGATGTGGGCATGAACCGGAACATGGACGGGAAACTGTGCGGCGACGTAGATTTTTGTGAGGCAGAAAAACGCGCGGCCTTTATCACCCCTGTTCCGGGCGGCGTAGGTCCTATGACTATTGCCATGCTAATGAAGAATACGGTAGCTGCCGCAAAGCTGCAAAATGGTGTAAAAGACCTTTGAGCACAGTAGCGGAGAAGTAGAAATAAATGGGAAGCTCCCGGGCAAAAGCTGCCGTGGCTTTGGGAATGAGGCGGTTTTATGGAAAATTTGTTGGAAAAGATACAGTCTACCGAGGATCTGCGGGCGCTGGACCTTACACAGTTGGACCAACTGTGTGAGGAGATGCGGTCTGTAATTATCGAGACGGTCTCAGACAACGGGGGACATTTGGCATCCAATTTGGGTGTGGTGGAGTTGACTGTGGCACTGGGGCTGGCTTTTTCGCCGCTTTCGGATGCAATTGTGTGGGATGTAGGCCACCAAAGCTACCCATATAAGCTACTGACAGGCCGCTATAAAGAGTTTTCCACCCTACGGAAAGAGGGGGGGATTTCTGGATTTCCCTGCAAAGAGGAGAGCGTTTGCGACCGTTTTACCAGCGGCCATAGCAGTACTTCCATTTCAGCAGCGCTTGGACTTTCAGAGGCTAACAAACTCCGAGAGGTTCCGGGCTATGTAGTGGCGGTGATTGGAGATGGAGCCTTGACCGGCGGTTTGGCTTTTGAAGGCTTGAATAACGCGGGACAGCTGCACCGGAATTTAATTGTTGTGCTAAATGACAACGCTATGTCCATTTCCAGAAATGTGGGCTCTATTGCCCGATACCTAACCTATATGCGGGCCAAGCCGGGTTATATCAAGGCCAAGGGAAGTGTAGAGGACGCGCTGAGCTGTCTGCCCATAGTAGGGAGGATCATTGCCCAGGGAATGCGCCGGATAAAAGCTAGTTTAAAAAAAATATTATATAATTCTACAATTTTCAGTGATCTGGGCTTTGCCTACTACGGGCCTTTTGATGGACACAACATTAAGGATCTAGCAGAGACCTTTGAGGCAGCGAGGCTAATTAAAAAACCGGTGCTGATTCATGTACGTACCTACAAAGGCAAAGGCTACCAGTACGCAGAGCAGTCGCCTACTCTGTACCATGGGCTTTCCGGCTTTGATGTAGATACCGGAGACACCGGAGAGCAGCCTAGGAGTTTTTCAGGAGTTTTTGGTACGGCACTGTGTAAATTGGCGGAAAAAAATGAAAAAATCTGTGCTATCACCGCGGCAATGCAGGAAGGTACCGGCTTAACGACCTTTCGGGAGCGTTTTCGAAACCGTTTTTATGACGTGGGAATTGCCGAGGGTCATGCGGCTACCTTTGCCGGTGGGCTGGCCGCGGGGGGGATGCTGCCGGTATTCGCCGTATATTCTACCTTCCTTCAGCGGGCCTATGATCAATTGATTCACGACGTGGCCCTGCAAAATGTTAAGGTACTGTTGGCCATTGACCGGGCCGGGGTGGTGGGAGAAGACGGTAAGACTCATCAGGGAGTGTTCGACGTAGCTTTTTTGCAGACCGTACCAGGGGTGACCCTATATGCGCCCACTTATTTTCGTGAGCTGCGGGACCAGTTAACCTTTTTGGTGGACAAGGGACAGGGACTGTGCGCCATACGTTATCCTCGGGGTAGGGAGCTCTATAAGCCCGACAACTTTCGCAGTTCCACTGAGGCATTTACGATATATAGCGAAGCTGAGAGCGACATTTGCCTGGTGACGTATGGACGTATGTTTTCTTTTGCTGCGGAGGCGGTAGAATATCTGCGCAAACGGGGAAAACGAATCAAGCTGTTAAAGTTGAACCGTATTATTCCTATGGCCCAGGAGGCAGTGGAAGAGGCTGCTCGTTGCCACAGAGTCTTTTTCTTTGAGGAGGGCATCCGCCGGGGCGGTGTGGGTGAGCACTTTGGCTGTCAGCTCCTGGAAGCGGGATTTACCGGGCGCTATGTGTTAAAAGCGATTGACCAGCCATTTATTGAGCATGCACCCATGTTTCGCAGCCTAGAACAGCTAGGGTTAAATGCCAAAGGCATGGAGCGTGTAGTGATGGAGTGCTGCCAGGAGGAGGAAGTGGAATTTGGCAAAAAAGAGGCTTGACCTATTGGTATATGAGCGGGGTCTGACATCCAGCCGGGAAAAGGCTAAAGCGTTGATCATGGCCGGAGAGGTTTATGTAGAGAATCAAAAAGCGGATAAGCCTGGCGATCTGTACCCAGAAGAGGCTAAGGTTCTGCTGCGGGGTGGAGAGCGGTATGTTAGCCGAGGGGGCCTAAAGCTGGAAAAGGCTATGTCAGCGTTTAAACTAGACTTGACTGGTCTTATTTGTATGGATGTAGGTGCTTCTACCGGGGGCTTTACAGATTGTATGCTTCAAAATGGCGCGGCTAAGGTTTACGCAGTGGACGTTGGTTATGGCCAGCTAGCCTGGCAGCTGCGTAACGACAGCCGGGTGGTAAACCTGGAACGGACCAACGCCCGGTATTTAACAGCGGAACAGGTGCCGGAAATGATCGAGTTCTTTTCGGTGGATGTGGCATTTATTTCCCTTACGCTGATTTTGCCAGCTCTGCGGGAACTGTTGGCAGAAAAAGGTCGGGGGGTCTGCCTGATCAAGCCCCAATTCGAGGCAGGCCGTGAAAAGGTAGGCAAAAAAGGTGTGGTGCGCGATCCAGCAGTACATGTAGAGGTAATAGAAAAAATTGTGTCCTTTGCTTTAGAAAATGGCTTTTCTGTAAAGGCGCTGGACTTTTCACCAGTAAAGGGGCCTGAGGGAAATATTGAATATTTAGTTTTATTGGAAAAGGCTGTTTCCACAGAGCTAGCCCCAGGGGTGTCGAATCCACAAGAGGTGGTAGCGGAATCTCATAAAAGTTTAGATAGGGAGTAAGCAATGAATCTGTACCATTATTTTGATGATCGTTCAGGTCCTTTTCATAGCCTTTCCGAGATCTCAATCGAGGAGGCAAAGATTCTTCTAGAACATATGAAGATAGCGAGGCCGGATTCGCAGTGCGCGGCAAGACACGCTCAGTATGTGGAATACAGACAGAACTGTGAGGAAATTCTCCGCCGGGAGTTTAAGAAAAAGGGTGGGGTGCTTCAGCGAAAGAATCCACATTATATGGTGGTGGAACATAGTCCCTGGCTAAGCACCTGGTTTGAGCAGAGCGCTATGGTAGCGATTCCCATAGAGGAATTTGACCTACGTACCCTCTCCTTTACCTATGGAGATTCAATGCCTACCTTTAGCCCGACGATCAATGATGGGCGTGAGTATAGACATCAGATATATACGTATGAGGAAATTTTGGAGATGATTGAAAAATATGGGCTGCCTCAAGAATGGAATGCGGATGGCTCCTATGGCCCGGAACGATATATTGAGGTCCAGGTGTGGAGTGATTGGCCGGTGGATCAATATAGAACAAAGGGGGACGGCATGCCATGAAAATTGCCATTGCGCCCAACCTGGTAAAAAAGCAGGCTGCCGCCCGGGCGGAAAAGGCTGCTGCTGTTTTGCGAAAGGCGGGATGCCAAACCGTTTTCATCACTGGGCTGTACCAAAAGGGTTCCCAGCGCCAGAAAGCAGTGGAGCAAATCGGCGGTTGTGATCTACTGCTAGCTTTGGGAGGCGATGGGACCATTATCTGCGCTGCGAAAACTGCCGCAGGGCTAGATTTGCCAGTTTTGGGGGTCAACGCAGGCAAGTTGGGCTTTAATGCTGGTGTGGAATGGGAGGAAATACAACTGCTGGCCCGGCTGGCAGAGGCACATTGGCGGGAAGAACGTAGGATGATGCTTAAGGTAGAACTCGTCTCTGGAGAAAGACGGCAGAGTTTTCAGGCTTTAAACGATGCGGTAGTTTCAGCGGAACTTTCCACCATCATTGAGTACCGAATGGCCATAGGTAGCGGCTTAGGGTATGCTTACCGTGCAGATGGATTTATTATAGCCACGCCTACGGGTTCTACGGCATATTCTCTTTCGGCGGGAGGGCCGGTAATAGAGCCTACGCTAGACTGCATGATCTATACGCCCATCTGTCCCCATTCACTTTTTAACCGCAGCGTGGTGTTTGCCCCGGATACCCGGCTAATGGTGGAGATACCCAAAAACCGGGGTCGCCTTTTTTTAACGGTAGATGGGGAAGAACCGGTAGAGCTGCAGGGGAACGATAGGATTATCTTTGAAAAAAGCTTACGGTCCGCCCGGTTTATCCGGTTAACAGAGAATAGTTTTTATGATACACTGAATCATAAGCTTCTGGAACATCAATAATGCTAGGCAAAATATGCCGGAAAGGGAGCGTCATGAAAACCCGACGACATGCTAAAATACTGGAATTGATCAAGGAGTACGACCTAGAGACACAGGACGAGCTGCTTCGATTTTTGCGGGAGGCTGGCTACGACGTGACCCAGGCCACTGTTTCCCGGGATATTAAAGAACTGCGGCTGGTTAAAACGCTAAGCAGCAGCGGAAAGTATAAGTATTCAGCAGGCACCGATACGGCAACAGATATGTCCTCTAAGTTTTTTTCACTTTTTGCCGATTCTGTGCTTTCCGTGGAGGCGGCGCAAAATATGCTGGTAATCAAGTGTCAGAGTGGGATGGCTCAGGCTGTGTGCGCTGCCATGGACTCGATGTATTGGAAAGATTTCGTGGGTACTCTGGCAGGAGAGGATACGATTTTTGTGGTGTGCCGCAACGACGCCACAGCGAAAAGCGCCCAGGAAGAGCTAAAAAGGCTGTTTACCACCTAAATAAAAAGGAGGCTTTAGTGTGCTTGCGCAGCTTTTTATCAATAATATCGCTGTCATTGAGCGGGCTTCCATCGACTTGGAATCTGGCTTCACAGTGCTTACTGGTGAGACTGGAGCGGGCAAGTCAATTATCATTGACGCGATTCATGCGGTGCTGGGAGAGCGTACCTCAAGGGAACTCGTGCGCACAGGCACAGCTTCGGCGTCCGTGTCCGCCTTGTTTACAGGGCTTTCAGAGGATGCCTTGCAGCAGCTGGAAGGGCTTTCCGTTCCCTTAGAGGAGGATGGCTCCCTGTTAATTCAGCGAGACATCAAACTGGAGGGGAAGTCTAGCTGCAAGCTGAATGGTGCGCCAGCCACAGTCTCTATGCTAAAAACTATTGCGCCCCGGCTGGTGGGCATCCATGGCCAACATGAAAGCTACGAGCTGCTTTCTCCAGAAATACACATGACTTATATTGACAGCTTTGGCCGATTAGAAGGGCTTTTAGAAAAATATCAGGTCAGCTACCGTCGGGTACGGGGGCTACAGCGGCGGCTGAAGGAGTTGAACACGGACGAGGGCGAAAAGAGCCGTCAGGCAGACCTGCTGCGTTACCAGATTAATGAGCTGGAAAGCGCTAATCTAGTTCCTGGAGAGAGGGAGGAACTAACCCAAAATCGGGAAGTTGTCCGAAACAGTGAAAAAATATCGGCAGCCGTGGAGTTGGTCAAAGCTCTGTTGGCAGGAGATGAAGAGAGTAGCGGCGTCTTGTCAGACCTGTCTCAAGCCGCAGATCAGCTGGAGCAGACAGCTGGCTACCAGCCCCAGCTAGACGAAGCCCTGCAAAAGTTGCGGGAGGCGGGGTATCTTTTGGAGGATGCAGACAGCGCCCTGCGGAATATCTCAGTGGAGTTTGACCCAGCAGCTCTAGATGCCATTGAGAGCCGGCTAGACTTACTATACCGGCTGGGGATGAAGTACGGTGAGACAGAGGAGGAGATGCTGGCTTTTTTGGAAAACTGCCGAGAAAGCCTACGGAAGATTGAGTTCTCTGATGAAGAGCGGGAAGAGCTTCAGAGGAAGTTTGAGCAGGAGAAGCAGGTGGCCATTAGCTTGGCCCGGGAGCTCTCCACTAAGCGCAGGGCGGCGGCAGAGCGGTTTATCAAGCAGGTGAAGAGTGAGCTGGCCTTTTTGAATATGCCGGGGGTAGAGTTCCTGGCGGATATTCAGCGGGTCCCTCTGAATCCGACTGGCTGTGACAAGCTGCAATTTTTGGTCTCGGCCAACAAGGGAGAACCAGCTAAGCCCTTGTCCAAAATCGCCTCTGGCGGCGAGCTCTCCCGCATTATGTTGGCGGTTAAGACAGTGCTTTCTGGACGGGATAAGATCGACACGTTAATTTTTGACGAGGTGGATACCGGCGTCAGCGGTGGAGCGGCCAACCGTATTGGCGAAAAGCTGAAGCAGGTTAGTCAAAACCGCCAGGTACTGTGTATCACCCACCTGGCGCAGATCGCGGCTATGGCAGACCATCATCTGCGTATCAGCAAGCATATTTCTTCCGGGAGAACCTATACGCAGGTGGAGCCCTTAGACTTTGAGGGACGAAAGCGGGAGCTAGCTCGGATCATCGGTGGAGAAGAGGCAACACAGCTGCAACTGGATATGGCGGGAGAAATGCTGAAAAAGGCCTGAGAACCTCCCCGCAGCCTGCCTGGACTGATGGCAGCGAAATTTTTGTGGACGATTGGCTTGACATTCGGTAAAAAATAGTCTATAATGTTTGCCAATGACAATGACGGAATGCAAGTAGGCGCTGCTTTATATGGCAAAGAGAGCCCGCGGGTGGTGAAAGCGGGAGCATGGTAGCGGTCGAAAATACCTTCCAGAGTTGCTTTCTTGAATCTGATAGTAGGGAAAGCCGTTTGACGGGCGTTAACTTGTCAGGGTATGGATGTACCCGTAGAGGCTGTGGCCGTGAGGTCCCAGTAAACTGAGGTGGTACCGCGATTTTATCGCCCTCTGTAAAAAGTATGCCCAATGGGGCGCTTTTGCAGAGGGCGTTTTGTGTTGGGCTGTGGAGGTGAATTTTGTGCTTCAATTGAAGCCGGCGTGGATCGGGGACGCTGCCGCTCTGCTAGATATTCAGCGGCGGTGCTTTGCGGCTTTGTTGGAAAAGTACCAGGACTATGACACTAACCCGGCTATGGAGCCGCTGGAATCCATCCGGCGCAAAATCAGTGAAAGGGACTATTACTTCATTTTAGAGGATGGCAAAATCCTGGGCTTTGCCGGCATCCGCCGGTGGGAGAAGACCGGCCGGGTGTCGCCTATTGGCGTTCTGCCGGAATACCAGGGGCGGGGAGTAGGGCACGGGGCTATGCGGCTTTTAGAGGAGCGATACCCGGACATATTTTGCTGGGAGTTGGATACTATTCTTCAGGAACCCGGCCTGTGCCGCTTTTATGAAAGCCTAGGATACCGGCGTACCGGAGGATCATACGAAATAAAGCCAGGAATGGATATAATCGACTTTTGCAAGAGATAGGAGGCTATTATTTTGTATCAAGCGGTTTTCTTTGATATTGATAATACACTGCTGCTGAAAAAGCCTAGTATTCAGGAAAAAGTATTTGAGGCAGCCATCCGACATATTCCAGGCCTTAATTTTGAGACAGTGGAACGAGCCTATGCTGCCAGCGAGATTTGGCAAGGTGAGCAGGTCAAGAAAGAAAATGAAACAGGGATTCGTATGCCAGATGACGAGTATCTAGCGCATGTGGTAAAAATATATTGTGATTCCCTGAACCTAAGCGCCCTAGTGGGCGGTGAGCTGACTGATATTTTCTCTCGGGGCTATGAGAAGTCCTATTATTTAGTCCCGGGTGCTATGAAGGTGCTCACCCAACTGAAAGCACGCGGTCTATTACTAGGGATCGTCAGCAACAATTATGCGGGTATTCGGCAGGCATTGGAAGAGCAAGGGATTTCCCACTTTTTTGCCCCTATCATCATCTCTGAAGAGGTCAGCCTCTATAAACCCGATCCTGAGATATTGAAGCTGGCTTGCGCCCAGGCTGGCGTATCCTCTAATGACTGTGTGTATGTGGGTGATCATCCCTTTGATATACTCTGTGCTCATGAAGCGCATATGGACGTGGTTTGGATGCCGGTCAACCAATTTATACAAGTACCTGGATACATCGGAGCGCCTGAACATACTGTAAGCGCACTTAACGAACTGTTGGATATTATTTGATTTTGAAAGGACGAATAAAATGCAGCTTTATGAAGAATTAGTGGCCCGAGGACTTATCGCCCAAGTGACCAATGAGGACGAAATTCGCAATGTGATTAACAATGGCGATGCGGTGTTTTACATTGGTTACGACTGTACGGCCGACAGCCTGACTGCCGGACATTTCATGACCCTGACCCTGATGAAGCGCCTACAGCTAGCGGGGAATCGTCCTATCGCGCTGATCGGCGGGGGAACCACCACCATCGGGGACCCCTCGGGCCGTACGGACATGCGTAAAATGCTGAGCCGGGAGGACATCAATCACAATGCCGCTTGCTTTAAGCGGCAAATGGAACGTTTCATTGAGTTTGGTGAGGGCAAGGCACAAATGCTTAACAACGCGGATTGGCTGCTGGGCCTGAACTATGTAGATCTATTGCGGGAGGTGGGGGCCTGCTTCTCTGTAAACAACATGTTGCGGGCCGACTGCTACAAGCAGCGCATGGAAAAAGGCCTAAGTTTCTTGGAATTCAACTATATGATCATGCAGTCTTATGATTTTTACTATCTTTTCCAGCATTATGGCTGTAATATGCAGTTCGGTGGTAACGACCAGTGGAGCAATATGCTGGGAGGTACTGAGCTCATCCGCCGGAAGCTGGGAAAGGACGCCCACGCCCTGACCATTAATTTGCTTACCGATTCCCAGGGGAATAAGATGGGTAAAACCGCTGGAAATGCGGTTTGGCTGGATCCCAACAAGACCTCGCCCTTCGACTTCTACCAGTACTGGCGGAACGTAGAGGACGCGGACGTGGTCAAGTTTATTCGGATGCTCACCTTCCTGCCTCTGGAGGAGATTGACGAGATGTCTCACTGGGAGGGCAGCCAGCTAAACCAGGCCAAGGAAATTTTGGCCTACCAGCTCACCGAGATGGTCCACGGCCCGGAAGAGGCAAAAAAGGCCCAAGACGGCGCCCGGGCCCTATTCAGCGCGGGAGGCAGTACCGCAAATATGCCCACCACCCAGCTGACAGAAGAGGACCTGGTTAATGAAAAGGCCGGTATTTTAGATCTGCTGGTTAAGAGCGGCTTGGCTCCCTCCAAGGGGGAGGCCCGACGTTTGGTGCAGCAAGGCGGCGTATCCGTCAATGACGAAAAGGTAGGGGATATCGCGGCCTCCTTTGAAAAGGCCCAGCTGGAAGAAGGCCTGGTTATCAAAAAAGGTAAGAAGGTCTTTCATAAGGTAGTGCTGTAGGGGGGCGCTTGGGAATGACGGGACAAATTATCCGTGGAATGATCGACTATTCCCAAGGCAATCAAGAGGACGTGGCCCACTTTTTGAAGGTATACGCCTATGCCAGAGCCATTGGACTGCTGGAAGGGCTGGACCAAGAGAACCAGGAGACCTTGGAGGTGGCAGCTATTGTGCACGACATTGCCTGTCCGGTCTGCCGGGAGAAGTATGGCTCCGCTGCCGGGCACTTGCAAGAGCAGGAAAGCGAAGCGGTGCTGCGGCCCTTCTTGGCGCGATTCCCGCTGCCGGAGGCCATGATAGAGCGAGTGGTGCGGCTGGTCTGCCGCCACCATACCTATGCCAATGTGGACGGCCTGGACTGTCAAATATTGCTGGAGGCGGACTATCTGGTCAATGCCCATGAGATGGGTCAAAACCAGCAGGCAGTGGAGTCTTTCCGGGAAAAGGTATTTCGGACCCAGGCGGGGCGAAAACTGTTGAACTCCCTCTATTTGAATACCAGGACGGATGAATAATAGCAGAAAAAACGGGGCAGCCCCCAAGGGCCGCTCCGTTTTTGATTTTTAGGAAAGCTTACCAGCGCTTCATGTTTCGCTGGTGCTTCTCTCGGTAGACTGCCTCCAACTCCTGGGGGCTGACACGATAGCAGATCATCAGATCATTAAAGTACATCATCACGTCGCACATTTCTTCTATAAAATGCCGGCGCTGGGGCGTGTCGGCCAGTAGGTCCTCGGTGGAGGTCTTTTTGATGGCATCCGCCACCTCGCCTGCCTCGGAAAACATCCAAAGCAGCTTCTGTATGCCCTTTTCAGGGCTTAGGCCGCCCCACCGCTCCTGATATTTTTCCTGAAGCTCCCGCTGAATCTCCTGCATGGCCTCAAAGTCAAAGTGGCTCATGGTGGCTCATCCTTTCAGAGTTTAGGCAAATGACCCGCACCCGGATAATGGCGTCCAGGCTGTCCAGCGACTGGGCCGCCCGGGACACGTCTCCGGCGGCAGTGCTGGTCACGTCCAGAATGGTGTAGGCGTACTCTCCCCGGGACTTGCTCTGCATGTTTTCGATGTTGATGCCCTCTTTGCCGCAGACCGAGGTGAAGGTGGCAATGGCCCCGGGCACGTTTTTATGAATGACGCACAGCCGGAGGGTTCCGGGCTCCCGGGCCAGGACCAGGTTGGGCAGGTTCACCGAGTTGATAATGTTGCCGTTCTCCAGGTACTCCTTCATCTGGTCCACAGCCATCTGGGCGCAGTTGTCCTCGCTCTCAGGGGTGGAAGCGCCCAGGTGGGGCAGGGCCACCACGTTTTCCGTACCGATAAGGCTGTCGTCCGGGAAGTCGGTGGCGTAGGCGGCTACTTTGCCGGACGAGAGGGCCGCCAGCAGCGCGGCGCTGTCTACCAGGTCGCCTCGGGCAAAGTTCAGAATACGCACCCCATCCTTCATTTTTTCCAGGATGCCTGGGTTTACCATATTCTTGGTTTCGGGGGTCAAGGGCAGGTGCAAGGTGATGTAATCGCAGTTCTGGTAGATTTCATCTAGGGACAGGGAGCGATGCACCGACCGGGACAGCCGCCAGGCCGCATCTACCGACAGGAAGGGGTCGTAGCCGTAGACCTCCATGCCCAGGCTGTGGGCGGCGTTGGCCACTAAAATGCCGATGGCCCCCAGGCCCACCACACCCAGGGCTTTGCCTTGAATCTCCGGCCCGGTGAACTGGCCCTTACCCTTTTCCACCAGCTTGCCGACCTCCGCACCCTGGCCTTTTAGAGTCTTTACCCAGTCCATAGAGGGGCCAATCTTTCGGGAGGTAAGCAAGAGGGCACACAGTACCAGCTCTTTCACAGCATTGGCATTTGCCCCAGGAGTATTGAATACCACGATGCCCTTTTTGTTGCACTCCTCTACCGGAACATTATTGGTGCCGGCTCCAGCCCGAGCAATGGCTAACAAGGAAGGGGCGAAGTCCATATCGTGCATAGAGGCCGAGCGCACCAGAATGCCCTCAGGATCTTTCATCTCCGGAGAAAAAGTATAGTTTTCTCCAAAACGTTTGGTACCAGTAGGGCTGATCTTATTGAGGCAGAGAATTTTATGCATGGGAATCATCCTTTCTAAAAGTAAAGAGACAGAGAATAAGTGCACGAGCTAACTAGAGAACCACTTGACCTTCGGAACAAAATTTTGCACGTCTCTATATCCGGCCCTGCTGTAAAAACGGTGATGGACTTCATCATTGACCGCGCTAAGCTCCACGCCTGAGGCGCCTAACTCTTGGACCCTGCGTTCCACCTCGGCTAAAAGCAGGGTGCCCAGGCCCTTTCCCTGGCGGGCGCGGGAAATGACGATCTCTTCCAACACAAAGGAGGTCAGGTCGTCATAGGGCTTGAAATAGCCCATCACAAAGCCGGCGGGCTGGCCGTCCTCTTCCAGCAGCAGGCCCCAGCCGCCGTCCATGCCCAGCACCTGCCGGATGCGCCGCCCGGCGGTTTCTTCCGTCCACTGGCCGCCCTCACAGGCATTGTAATAGTCGATATCCAGGGGCACTACAGCCCCGGCATCCTCAGGGCCCATCTCCCGGAAGGAAAAACGTCCGTTATCCATTGTTTTTCTCAAACTCCGCCATAAAGGCCACCAGTTTGTCTATGCCTTCCGGAGGCATGGCGTTGTAAATAGAGGCCCGCATACCGCCCACACTGCGGTGGCCCTTCAAGTTCACAAACCCAGCGGCAGTGCT
This sequence comes from Oscillospiraceae bacterium, assembly GCA_910574935.1. Taxonomy (GTDB): domain Bacteria; phylum Bacillota; class Clostridia; order Oscillospirales; family Acutalibacteraceae; genus Acutalibacter; species Acutalibacter intestini. The sequence continues at coordinate 118,357 of CAJTCU010000007.1, read as the reverse complement.
CTCCTTTACAAACTTGGCGTCCAGGTCCGGGTCACCGGTGACAAAGGTCACGTTCATAATGGAACGGCTGTCCTTTTCGGCACAGGCCCTGAACAACTTGGAGTTATCCAGAAAATCATACAACGTCTGGGCTTTTTGTACATTGCGAGCCTCCATAGCCTCCAGTCCGCCAATTTCATCTCGAATCCATTCCAGCACTAGCTTGCAGATGTAGATGGACCAGCAGGGCGGGGTATTGTACATAGATTCATTCTTAGCCATGACCCCATAGTTGAACATAGTGGGAGTACCCTCTTGGGGCTCGCAGATCAGATCCTCCCGAACGATCACAATAGTAAGACCCGCTGGGGCTACATTTTTTTGGGCACCGGCATAGAGGAGGCCAAATTTGCTCACGTCAATAGGGCGGCTAAGGATGCAGGAGGATATGTCCGCCACCAGGGGAACGCTGCCGGTATCGGGCAGTTGGTGCCAATAGGTGCCATAGATGGTGTTGTTCATGCAGATATGAAAGTAGTCTGCATCTGGGCGGAATTCATTTTTGTCCAAGGTGGGGATGCGGCAGAAATTGTCCTCTTTAGAGGAGGCCACGGCTTTGCAGTCACCGTAGCGCATTCCCTCCTGGAATGCCTTGGTGGAGAACTGGCCGGAGAGCACATAGTCTGCTTTGCGAGATCTGGTCATCAGGTTCATAGCCACAGCGGCAAACTGGCTGGAAGCGCCCCCCTGAAGGAACAGCACCTTATAGTTATCCGGAATACCCATTACTTCCCGCAGGGCGGCCTCGGCACCCTTAATGATGGCGTCGTATACCTTGGAGCGGTGGGACATCTCCATCACGGACTGGCCACTGCCCTGATAGTCCAGCATTTCCGCAGCCGCTTTTTGTAGCACGGACTCCGGCAGCATAGAGGGACCGGCAGAGAAATTGTAAACACGTGACATAAGAATACCTCCAGAAGGGAAATTTTTTGATAAAATTCTTTCATCCGCTAAATTGTTAAAGAGTAAAGCTATTTAATTATATCTTCATTTACGCCGAAATGCAAGGTGAAACCGATACAAATGGCTTCATATAGGAAAAATGCGGCGAATTACATATAATGTTTGCACTCTGTAGGGGAACTATGTTATAATATTAAGCAGAGAGTATGAAGGCAGAAGTGGCTGTGCTCCTTCTTTCCGTCATGTCCCCCGCACCGTTTGGTGTGAATTTCTAGATACAGGAGGCAAGATTATGCGAGTAAAAGACATCATAGACATTCTAAAGTGCCAAGTACTAGTAGAAGGCGACTTGGAACAGGAGGTCAAAACTGCCTGTGGCAGCGATATGATGAGTGATGTATTAGCCTTTGTGAAAGATCAGTCTGTACTGCTCACAGGGCTTATGAACCCCCAGGTGGTGCGTACCGCCGAAATGATGGATATGCATTGTATCATCTTTGTGCGGGGTAAGCCCGTGAACCAGCAGGTGCTGGATCTGGCGGAAATGAAAGATATGACCGTGCTCAGTTCGCCCTACCGTATGTTTACTGCCTGCGGGCTGCTGTTTGAAAACGGCTTGAGAGGAGGCTGCGACATCTCATGAGCATGCTTCATCTGGAATATCAGGTGCCCGGCGACGACTTCACCCGGGCGGGGGAAGCCAGCGGCGACGTAAAACATAAACTTAAAAAGCTAGGTTATGAACCGGATGCCATCCGCCGGGTGGCCATTGCCATGTACGAGGGCGAGATCAATTTGGTAATTCATGGCGGCGGGGGAGAGGCTGTAGTTGATGTGGACCCTGACCGGGTGGACATATCCCTTATCGACCAGGGCCCGGGCATTGCAGACGTGGAGCAGGCCATGCAGGCTGGCTGGTCCACTGCCCCGGATAATGTGCGTGCGCTGGGCTTTGGGGCGGGCATGGGGCTGCCCAACATGAAGAAGTACACCGATGAAATGACCATTGATTCCACGGTAGGCGTGGGAACCACTGTAAAAATGACCGTGCGTCCAGGCCGAAAAGGATAAGTGATAGAAAAATCATGAAGTTCCAAGATGAATTCAAACAAAATTTCCCGGATTTGCTTTTACTGTCCGGGTCCAGCATAGCGCTGGGGGGTGAATCCAATGACTGAGTTTTACCATTCCGTAACATTACATGAGGATAAGTGTGTGGGCTGCACGAACTGTGTAAAGCGCTGCCCGACTGAGGCCATCCGTATTCGGGGAGGCAAGGCTTCCATTGCTCCCGAGCGCTGTATTGACTGCGGCGAGTGCATCCGCATCTGTCCCCACCACGCCAAGCGCGCCCGGTTTACCCATATAGAAGCCCTGGGCAAGTTTCAATATACTATCGCCCTGCCAGCCCCCTCTCTGTATGGACAGTTTAATAATTTGGATGACATTGATTATGTTTTGACTGGCTTAAAGAAGATGGGTTTTGACCAGGTCTATGAAGTGAGCCGTGCAGCGGAGCTGGTAAGCGAGGCTACCCGCAAAATAATGTATAATTCCGAAAACGCCGTGGCCCTGCCCAGGCCGGTGATCAGTTCGGCCTGTCCCGCAGTGGTGCGGCTTATTCGGGTGCGTTTTCCTGATCTGTGCGAACACGTACTGCCCCTGAAATCTCCCATGGAGACCGCCGCCGCTATGGCTAAAAAAGAAGCTGCGGAGAAAACTGAGCTGCCCATGGAGCAGATTGGCTGCTTCTTTATCACACCCTGCCCGGCCAAAGTCACGGACATCAAAATGCCTTTGGATACGGAAAAATCTATGGTGGACGGAGCCATTGCCATCAGCGAGGTGTTTCCCACACTTTCCCACACCATGGACCGTTTGGAAAGTGTAGAGCCTATCGCCAATTCCGGCATCATTGGTGTGGGCTGGTCTACCAGCGGAGGAGAGGCCGCTGCCCTGCTGAATGAAAAATACCTGGCTGCCGACGGGATAGAGAATGTCATACGGGTACTGGAAGAGGTGGAGGACGAGCGCATCGGCGATTTGGACTTTATCGAATTGAATGCCTGCTCTGGCGGCTGCGTGGGGGGCGTATTGTGCGTTGAAAATCCCTACGTGGCAAAAGCACGAATCCAGCGGCTGCGCAAATATCTGCCGGTCTCCCAAAATCACTTGGCAGGTGGCCCAGTACCCAAGGAGATGAAATGGGAGGGTGAACTGGAATTCTCCAATGTGATGACTCTGTCCTCAGACCTTTCAGAGGCCATGCGGATGATGGTGGAGATCGACGCCATTGAAGAGGAGTTGCCTGGACTGGACTGCGGTGCCTGTGGCGCGCCCACCTGCCGTGCCTTTGCCGAGGACGTGGTAAAGGGTGTCAGCAAAAAGGTAGACTGTGTGTTTATCTATCGCAAGCAGATGCAGAAAGTAGCCAGCACCCTGTCTGAGCTGGACGCGGGCCTTAGCTGGATGCCCAGTGAAACAAAAAAGCTGTAGGTAAAAGACTTATTAAGATTTAGGGAACCACTGAATCAATCACGCCTGACGGCTTGGCACGCAACTCGCTTGTATCTTTTCCGTCAGAGCGCGATTTGCGCACCAGATTTAATCAGTGCTTCCTTAGACACAAAAACCGTTTCCTGGATATTTGGTGTATTATTTAAGAAAGTGGTGATATGATTTGACAATGAAAGAAATGGCCGAAACCCTGGGCTGGAAACTGCTGGCCGGGGAGGATGGACAAGAGAATAAGATGGATGGCTGCTATATCGGCGACCTGCTCAGCTGGGTTATGGGGCGGGCTCAGGCAGGTAACGTCTGGCTTACTGTAATGGGCAATCTAAACGCTATTGCCGTAGCTGCCTTAGCAGATGTGGCAGGCATCGTTCTCTGCGAGGATGCCGCTTTAGATCAAGATGCCCAAAAACGTGCGGATATGCAGGGGATTCCTGTATACGCCTGTGCAGAAAATCTCTATCAAACCGCTATAAAAGTCTATGAGGCGCAAAAATAAAGCATCATGAAAGATTATTTTTATGACTTTCATATTCATTCTTGTCTGTCGCCCTGCGGAGACAACGATATGACTCCCAACAATCTGGTGGGCATGGCCTTGGTGGCGGGGCTTCAGGTTATAGGCATCACGGACCACAATACTTGTAAAAACGCCCCCGCCGTGCTTCGGGTGGCAGAGGAGGCTGGCCTTTTAGCTCTGCCTGGCATGGAACTGTGCACGGCTGAGGAAGCCCACGTGGTTTGCCTGTTTGAGACCTTAGAGGGTGCTATGGACTTCGACCGCTACATATATGATAACATGCCCCATATCAAAAACAAGGCGGAGATTTTCGGCGAGCAGCGCATTCTGGACCAGGATGACCAGCTTACCAGTACCCTGGAGGATTTGTTGTTAGTATCCTCTTTCATTGGGGTGGATGAGGTAAAGGCTCTGACGGAACAGTACGGCGGTACGGCCTTTCCTGCGCATGTGGACCGGGATTCCTACAGTGTGATAGCTGCCCTAGGCAGCATCCCACCGGAAGGAGAGTATACCCTAGCAGAGGTCACTCGGGACGCAGACTTACCGGCGCTGCTGGAACACAACCCAGAGCTGAAGGCCATGGGCATTGTTCGGGACTCAGACAGCCATTATTTAGATACCCTAGCGGTTTCTCAGGCGTTAAAGATTTCTCTTGAAGAGCCCACTGCCCGGGCGGTTATTCATGCACTACAAAAAGGAATTTCGGGTCTTGGCATGTAAGTGAGAGGCAGAACGATCTCTGAATCATTGCAATGTTTTGGGTAGCTGAAGTTTTTAGAACATTTAGTATCGATAAAATATATCGATATTTTGGGAACAATTACCACTTCTATCGATAAAAAAAGATGGAAATTGTTGTTCTTTTACGAATAATTCTTTTTTGGAATTATAACTGCGAATTATTTTGATATATTTAGCTGTACAAACGAAAGTTAAGAAAGGAAGATGGACGATCATGCAAAAACGTATCAGCAGTTTGCCTTTCCATGACACCGCTGAGCAGGCCCAAAAGCTGGATGAGGTCATCAAAAGCTTGCAGGGCCAGCCTGGCGCGGTTATGCCCGCTCTGCACCAGGCCCAGGACATTTATGGTTATCTGCCCCTGGAGGTACAGAAGAAGATTGCCGATGGCCTTAATGTACCGCTGGAAGAGGTTTACGGCGTCTCTACCTTCTATTCCCAGTTCTCCCTTACCCCCAAGGGCCGCAACCATATCTCGGTGTGCCTAGGCACAGCCTGCTATGTAAAAGGGTCCGACAAGGTTCTGGACCGCATTACCCAAAAGCTGGGGATTGGACCTGAGGAGTGTACAGAGGACGGTCTGTTTTCCCTTACGGCCTGCCGGTGCATTGGCGCCTGCGGCCTGGCCCCGGTTATGATGATTAATGAGGACGTTTACGGTCGATTGGTCCCCGAGGACGTAGACGGCATACTAGATAAGTATAGGGAATGATCAAACATGCGTGAGCTATCCTTGAACGTTATGGACATCGTGCAAAATTCCATCTCTGCCGGGGCCAGCCTGATCACTGTGACGGTAGACGAGGACCTGGCCGCTGATACCATGTCCATTAGCATCGGTGACAACGGTCGGGGGATGACCCCCGAGCAGGTGGCCCACGTGACAGATCCATTTTTTACCACCCGAACCACCCGCAGTGTGGGGTTGGGGGTGCCACTTTTCAAGATGGAGGCTGAAATGACTGGTGGAAGCTTTGAAATTCAGTCTACAGTGGGAGTGGGTACTACTACTACAGCTGTGTTCAAACCTTCTAGCGTGGATATGATTCCTCTGGGAGACATTAACAGTACCATTCAGCTGCTGGTCTCCTGTAACCCGAATTTAGACTTCATCTTTCGCCGCCGGAGACTGGACGAAGACGGGGAGGAGCGGAAGTTTGACTTGAAAACCACAGAATTGCGGCAGGTTCTGGGGAACGATGTGCCTCTGGATGCCCCGGACGTGGTCGTATGGATAAAAGACTACCTGACCGAGAACACCGCAGAGCTTTTGGGGGAGGAATAACCCGGCTCTTTTATCACATTATGTAATAAATCTTCTTTACGATTCATTTGAAAGGAGCTATTTACAATTATGAAATCATTAGCTGAACTACAAGCCATCCGCGACAAGGCCCGGGCTTCTGTGAATATCCGTGAGAACGCCGAGGCCGAGACTCGTGTGCTGGTAGGCATGGCCACTTGTGGTATTGCCGCAGGCGCACGCCCGGTACTGACTGCCTTTGTAGAAGAGGTGGCAAAACGCGGCCTGAAGGATACCATGGTTACTCAGACCGGCTGTATCGGTATTTGTCAATACGAGCCTGTGGTGGAAGTTATCACTCCTGGCAAGGAAAAGGTCACCTATGTAAAGATGACTGCTGAAAAAGCTGTTCGCGTGGTTAACGATCATCTGGTAAACGGTAATGTTGTTACAGAATATACTATCGGCGCCAATGCAATTGGCGCGAAATAAAAAGGGAGGTAAAACCTATGTTCCGTTCAAATGTGCTGGTATGCGGCGGCACCGGCTGCACCTCCTCGAACAGTGAGCAGATTATTGAAAAGCTCAATGAGGAGATTAAGGCCCAGGGTTTGGATAAAGAAGTGAATGTCATCCGTACCGGCTGCTTTGGCCTGTGTGCGTTGGGCCCCATTATGGTGGTCTATCCCGAGGGCGCGTTTTATAGCCGCGTTACTCCCGAGGATGTACCCGAAATCGTCTCCGAGCATCTTCTCAAGGGCCGTATTGTCACCCGCCTGCTGTATCAGGAGACCGTGGTGGACGACAACACAACAAAGTCTCTTAACGAGACAAAATTTTATGCCAAGCAGATGCGTATTGCCTTACGTAACTGCGGTGTGATTAACCCAGAGCTCATCGATGAGTACATTGCCCAGGACGGCTATGCCGCTCTTGGTAAGGTCCTTACAGAAATGACTCCCCAGCAGGTCATTGATCTGATGCTGGCCTCCGGACTTCGTGGCCGCGGCGGTGCGGGTTTCCCCACAGGGCTTAAGTGGAAATTTGCGGCTGCTAACCAGGCGGATCAGAAGTATGCTTGCTGTAACGCGGACGAAGGTGACCCGGGCGCGTTTATGGATCGTTCCGTGTTGGAAGGCGACCCCCACAGTGTGCTGGAGGCTATGGCCATTGCCGGCTATGCCATTGGCGCATCTCAGGGTTATATATACATCCGTGCAGAGTACCCCATCGCGGTCAAGCGCCTGCAAATTGCCATTCAACAGGCTCGGGACTATGGCCTTTTGGGTAAGAATATTTTTGATTCCGGTTTTGACTTTGACATAGACATTCGCCTGGGCGCCGGTGCTTTCGTTTGCGGCGAGGAGACCGCCTTAATGACCTCTATTGAGGGCAAGCGCGGCGAGCCTCGAGTGCGTCCGCCGTTCCCGGCAGTGAAGGGCCTGTTTGGCAAACCCACTGTGCTGAACAATGTGGAGACCTACGCCAACATCCCTCAGATTATCTTGAAGGGCGCAGACTGGTTCAAGTCCATTGGTACCGAAAAGTCTCCTGGTACTAAGGTATTTGCTCTGGGCGGTAAGATCACAAATACCGGCCTGGTGGAGGTACCTATGGGTACCACTCTACGCGAGGTAGTTGAAGATATCGGGGGTGGTGTACCGGATGGCCATACCTTTAAGGCTGCTCAGACTGGCGGTCCTTCTGGCGGCTGTATCCCGGCCTCTCTGATCGACACTCCCATTGACTATGATAACCTGATTGCCATTGGCTCTATGATGGGGTCCGGTGGTCTAATTGTCATGGATGAGACCACCTGTATGGTAGATATCGCTAAGTTCTTTCTGGAATTCACGGTTGATGAAAGCTGCGGCAAGTGCACTCCCTGCCGGGTGGGCACCAAGCGTCTGCTGGAAATTCTTGACAAGATTACCAAGGGTAACGGAACTCTGGAGGACATTGATAAGATGGAGGAGTTGTGTTACTACATTAAAGAGAATTCTCTGTGCGGCTTAGGCCAGACAGCTCCCAATCCGGTGCTATCCACCCTAAAGTATTACCGGGACGAGTATGAGGCCCACGTTACCGAGCACCGCTGCCCCGCCGGAGCGTGCAAGGCGTTGACCAATTTCCATATTGAGGCTGATAAGTGCAAGGGCTGTACCCTTTGTGCCCGTAACTGTCCTGTTGGAGCCATTTCCGGCTCTGTCAAGCAGCCCCATATTATTGACACGGAAAAGTGCATCAAGTGTGGCGTGTGCATGGAGAAGTGTAAGTTTAACGCTGTTGTGAAGAAATAAGCGGCGCATTAAAGAGCGTACATGCTCTGACCGACTTTGCGGGAGCGTAATGTGCTATGATAGATTATAGCAATGAAGCTGCTTTTCGCGAATGTGATCTTTGTTGTAAACAAATCCCAGAAAGGATTGATTATAAGTCTATGGATATGGTCAACGTAAAAATAAACGGCGTAGACTATCAGGTTCCTAAGGATGCCACTATCCTGGAAGCTGCTCGCCACGCCGGCATTGATATCCCTACTCTCTGTTATCTGAAGGACATCAACCAAATCGGCGCTTGCCGTATGTGTATGGTGGAAGTGAAGGGAGCCCGGTCCCTGGCAGCTGCCTGTGTCTATCCGGTGAACGAAGGGATGGAGATCTTCACCAACTCTCCTAAGGTCCAGGAGTCCCGGAAGATGACCCTGGAGCTTTTGCTCTCTGTCCACGAACGCAAGTGTCTGACCTGTGAGCGCAGTGGCAACTGTGAGCTGCAAAAGCTCTGCGCTGATATGGGGATTGAAGAGGATAGCCGTTTTGAGGGCATTATGCCTGCGGGTAATAAGGACTGCTCCACTCAGTATCTGGAGCGTAATAACGCCAAGTGTGTACTGTGCCGCCGGTGTGTAGCTGCTTGCCAGAACCAGCATGTGGCGGTCATCGGCGCAAATAACCGGGGTTTTGATACTGAGATCGGCTGTGCATTTGAGAACACATTGGATAGTGTTTCCTGTGTTGCCTGCGGACAGTGCATCGTCAGCTGTCCCACTGGCGCTCTCACGGAGAAGGACAACACTCACGAGGTGATTGAGGCCATTAATGACCCCGACAAGATTGTTATTGTACAAACGGCTCCTGCGGTTCGCGCTGCTCTGGGTGAGGAATTTGGTCTGCCCATTGGCACCAACGTAGAGGGAAAAATGGCTGCGGCCCTGCGTCGTTTGGGCTTTGATAAGGTATTCGATACCGATTTCGGTGCGGACATGACCATTATGGAGGAGGCCCATGAGTTCGTTGATCGGGTAAAGAATGGTGGTACTCTGCCAATGATTACCTCCTGCTCACCTGGCTGGATTAAGTTTTGTGAGCATTACTATCCTGATCTGCTGCCTAATTTGTCCAGCTGTAAATCACCTCAGAATATGACTGGTGCCTTGATCAAGACTTGGTACGCCGAGAAAGAGGGCATTGATCCTCAGAAGATCGTATCTGTATCCATCATGCCCTGTACTGCCAAGAAGTTTGAGATTAAGCGGGACGATGAGTCTGCCGCCGGCCTACCCGATGTAGACATTAGCTTGACCACCCGTGAGTTGGCCCGTCTCATCAAAAAAGCCCAGTTGAACTTTAATGCTTTGCCCGACGAAACATTTGATGATGCCATGGGTGTTTCTACTGGTGCAGCAGTTATCTTTGGTGCAACAGGCGGCGTAATGGAGGCTGCTCTGCGTACCGCGGCTGATGTGCTTACCGGCGAAAGCCAGGATGCTATTGAGTACAACGAGATTCGTGGCACGGATGGCATTAAAGAAGCTGTTTATAACGTAGCTGGTATGGACGTGAAGGTAGCGGTAGTTAGCGGTCTGTCCAATGCGGACACGATCTTGAAAAAGGTTCGTGCTGGCGAGGCGGATTATCAGTTTATTGAGGTCATGTGCTGCCCTGGTGGTTGTGTCAACGGTGGTGGACAGCCAGTCCGTAGTGCCAATGATTGGGCTTACAATGACATTAAGACTCTGCGCGCTAAGGCCCTATATGACCAGGACAAGAATATGCCGCTGCGGAAGTCTCATGATAACCCGGTAGTAAAGAAATGTTATGAGGAGTTCCTGGGCGAACCTGGCAGCCACAAGGCCCATGAAGTGCTGCATACTAGCTATGTGGCGCGGGGCAATAAGTTCTAAGCTCCTATACTAAATGTTATAAAAAAACAAGGGATTTTTCATTTTGAAAATTCCCTTGTTTTTTATCTTATATATATTAAGTAGAATTTTACGATTCTCTGCGTTGTCCTAAACTTAGCAAAACGAACCCTAATAGGAACAATACCGCCAAGCTGATCACTCCAATAGAATCTCGCCCAGTTAGCTGAGTGAACATGGCTACCAGCAATGGCCCAATAACAGCGGCGAATTTACCAAAAATGTCGAAGAATCCGAAATACTCGTTAGAGCGTTCTGCTGGAATCAATTTGCCAAAATGGGACCGGGAAATAGCCTGGATGCCTCCTTGCACTGTCCCCACCAGAAAGGCCATACACCAGAACAAGACCAGTGATAAAGTAAGTGCCGACGAATTATCAGGATTTTGTTCAATATTGAAGCCCATGTAAAAGCCTACCAGGCAGATAAAAAAGTACACGCAAACAGCTCCACGAAGGGCATTTAAAGCACCAGTTTTTCCAGCTAGCTTGCCAAATAGGATGGAGAAAGGTACCGCAACAATCGGGGTCATCAAGAGGGCTAAAATCATGCTGATATTGTCCATACCCAGTTTAGAGCCATAAGAGGTGGACACGGCAATTATGGTATTAACTCCATCGATATAGAAGAAATAGGCCAGCATAAAAAGAAGAATTTTTTTATGAGAAAAAATGCTTTTGGCTGTATGCAAGAGATTAGAGAACGTGGAGCGCAGCAGATTCTTTTGTGGTTGAATGTAGTATATTTGACGCACATTTTTCAAAAATGGAATACTGAAGATTGCCCACCATAAACTGGTCAGTACGATCACAAGCTTAAAGGCAAGCATATTAGACATCCCCATCACAACCAGAATGACAATAGAAATTATAAAGGGGATGGTACTCCCGCCAATATACCCCATAGCATATCCCCAGGAGGATACCCGATCCATTCGCTCGTTAGTGGTCACATCAGTGAGAAAGGAATCATAAAATAGGCAGGATCCAGAAAAACCGATGTGTGAGATAACATATCCTACCAGCAGCATTTGATATTGGTCAAATAAGGCACTGCAAAGAGTGAATACTACGCCTATGGCTAAAAAGCCTGCAAATAACCGCATCTTGTGTCCCTTGTGGTCCGCTAAGGCCCCCAAGATAGGCGCTAGAATGGCAACAATAAAGGTGGCGGCCGAGGTACCATAGGACCACAGTACTAGGTTATCGGCACCATTCTGCTGACAGACATTGCCAAAGTAGATAGGGAAGATAACGGCTAAAATGTTAGTAGCGTACACCGAATTGGCCCAATCGTACATAATCCAGCTTTTTTCGGTTTTTGTGAATCTTTTTTCATTTGTTTTTGTCAGTGTTTTTGCCATTCGGCAGCACCCCTTTCCAGGGCGGTCATTTCTGAAGAATCCACAAAGAATCGCCCTTATTATCATCCCATATTTTATCTAAAAATGCAAGAGTAAATTGAAAAGTTTTTTATATATGACCAATAGTCACTAAATGCCTTAGATTTCTATTGAGCAGATCCCATAAACTCTGTCATGTTTTTCCAGTATCGCATGGGCATATTTCCCCGACGCAGCTGATGGTTCACACGTCCTTCTACCGCAATTGTTTTATAAAAGAGCCGCCAAAGCTCTTGATATTTTACCTCATTCTCCTGGGGCTCTGGTAGGTCTACGGAATCAGCATAAAAGAACTCTTGCCGGCTATTTGATCCCCGCTGGTGTACAAAACCCATCCCATGATTTTTGTCGAAGATTACAAAGTTTTCGGTATTCAGCCGTTCACAGAAATGTCCAACAATCAGTGGTAGAACTAGGTTGTTCGGGGTGATCATTCCCGCTAAAAAGCCTCCGCAGTCGGCAAAGCGAAGAAATTCCACATGGTAGTGGGCTTCATTCTTGAGATATAAAAGAGCTTTATCCAATGCATGTACGTCATCATTTACCGAAAGGCTTGTCACTCGGGGCCCGTGCTTGTATCCAAGAAGGATAAAGCGGATGAGCCGCAGCTCCTTGTCCTCCATACAGGTGAGGAAGCCTCTGCGTACCATGTCAGCAGCTAAGGGAGAGATTTTTCTGCTGAGTGAGTTTTCCACTCGCTGCGCTAGCTCCGGCTGGGTGGCTACCGCTTGGATAGGGAATAGGGTAGCTTGGGGTTCGTCCAGGGACTGAACCCCTTGGGGTAAGCGTTTGTCCGTAAAACATTGGGCTACGCAACAAAGAAATCCCTGATAGCTACCGTCATAGCGGTAAACCAAGTTGGCTTGCGTGGGCATGGTTAAAGCCTCCTTTTTGTAATGCATACAAGACCAGACCTTATGGACTTTTGTTAAATCAAATCTGTCCTGTTAGACACTTTACTCCATCCTCTTGGGTAGGGGAGAACAATGAAAGCTGTTCAAATCCGGTTTCCAACCGGTCCCGTTGCGTTTGTCGGGCCAGAGCCCGTTCTCCAATAGCCCCGGCAATTACGGTGGGATTGTCCATGGGCAAAGGTGAGATACTTTTGCCCGAGCACACCACAAAAAACCTGGCTCGTTTTAAAACGACCCCAAGTTTTTTTAGCCCCTCAAAATCCAGCTTCTGCTGCCGACGGGCCGCCCGTATCCGCATGGCACTCTTTACACCAATGCCAGGTACCCGTAGGAGCATTTCATAGGGCGCGCGGTTTATCTCTACGGGAAATTGATCCATATGGTTGACAGCCCAGTTACATTTGGGGTCCAAAAGAGGATTAAAGTCTGGAGTGCTATCATCCAAGATCTCTCCGGCTGTAAAGCCATAAAACCGCAGCAGCCAGTCTGCCTGATATAGCCGGTGCTCTCGCAGCAGTGGGGGCGGGGTGGTCAGGGCAGGCAGGGCACGGTCTTCCACCACGGGCATATAGGCGGAGAAGAATACCCGTTTCAGTTGATATTTTTTATACAGACCCTCTGTCAGCCGCAGAATTTGCCGGTCGCTCTCCGGACTTGCGCCAATGATCATTTGAGTGGACTGTCCAGCAGGGACAAAACGTGGCGCGGATTTGTACTTGACAATTTCTCGGCTGTTCTGAGCAATGCCATCCCGAATGCGGCCCATGGGGACCAATATCTTTTCTTTGCTTTTTTGAGGAGCCAAACGCTTTAAGCTATCTCCTGATGGCAATTCAATGTTCACGCTCATACGGTCGGCGTAAAGCCCCAGCTGTTCGGTCAGTCGCTGACTGGCCCCAGGGATGGCTTTAATGTGTACATAGCCCCAAAAGCCATGAATTTCCCGGAGCATTTTTATGGCCGTTAACATTAGCTCACAGGTATAGTCAGGATTTCTGATTACGGCGGAAGATAGGAATAATCCTTCAATATAGTTGCGCCGGTAAAACTGCATAGTTAAATCGCAGAGTTCCTGAGGCGTAAAGGTAGCTCGTGTACATTCATTGGTGCGGCGGTTTACGCAGTAGGAGCAATCAAAGGCGCAGTCATTACTCATCAACACTTTCAAGAGGGAGATGCACCGGCCGTCTGCGGCAAAACTGTGACAAATGCCAGCCTTTACCGCATTACCCAGCTTACCAGGCTGGGCTGGGCGGTCTACGCCGCTGGAAGTGCATGCCACATCATACTTGGCGGCGTCAGTTAAAATTTCTAATTTTTCAAAGATGTCCATAGCCACTCTCCTACCAGTATGGGGAAGAAGGGTTATATTTCCCCAGTTCTGTTCGCATTCTCCTGGCTCATCACAAAAGCATGAGTCAAACTTTCTGGCCCATACTTTTCCCGCACCCGGTCCACTGCATTCTCCAACTGTTCCCGGCGTTTTAATCCGTCACTCTCTTCAAATAAACTCACTTGTGTGGCCTCTGCTGGGGAAAGTTGACCAGCACGGATCCCTAATAACCGTACAGCCCATTTTTTGTTTTCCCGAAGATAGAGCTCCAGCGCGGTCCGGTAGATGGACCGACTGTCACATACCGCCGCAGCCAGACGCTTTTGCCGCTGAAGCTCTTGAAATTCATGATTGCGCACTGTGATTTGCACCTCGCCGGCCTTTAATCCATATTTCCGCAGGCGTGCGGATACGGTTTCCGCCAGGTGAAAGAGCGTTTTCTTCGCCTGGACCTCAGTGGTAATATCATGGGCTAAGGTTACGCTATTACCAATGGTTTTTGGCTCCTCCTGGGCATCTATTCGCTGCACAGGATCATTGTCAAGTCCATTTGCATACGTCCACAAGGTTTCGCCCATACGGCCCATCAACCTGCGTATGAAAACCAAATCCACCTTTGCAAGTTCTCCAATAGTACGTATACCGTACTTTAGTAGGGTACGTTGGGTGCTAGGCCCCACCAGCAATAGCTCGGAGCATGGCATTTTCCATATCACGGTTTCCATTTCTTTGCGGCCAAACTCGGTTATGGCATCCGGTTTTTTGTAATCACTGCCTAGCTTGGCAAATATCTTATTGAAGGAAACTCCCACGGAAACGGTAAGCCCCAACTCTTCCTTGACCCGACGGCGGATTTCCTGGGCAATGTTCCATCCACTGCCAAAAAGCTTCTCGCTATCATATACGTCCAGCCAACACTCATCCAGCCCAAAAGATTCCACACGGTCGGTATAGTCGCAGTACATTTTTTTTGCTAATTTTGAATACAAAGCATAGCGGTCGTGGTGGGGTGGCACTAGCCTTAGGTTAGGACACTTTTTCATGGCTTGCCAAATAGGTTCGGCGGTTTTTACGCCTTTCTCCTTAGCAAGGTTATTTTTGGCCAAAATAATGCCGTGACGGCTTTCTTTGTCGCCGGCCACTGCCACGGGGCCTTTCCGCAGGGAGGGATCGTAAAGAGCCTCTACCGAGGCATAGAAATTATTCATATCTACGTGAAGAATTCCGTTTTCCAAACCTTGGCGCCCCCATTCATTTTATAAGTTATAACACTGTAGAATTTTCAAATGACCATTTGGTGGCGTTGTTGCGTATTAGTTAGTACAATATTAATAGCAATTATATAGCCTATGGTAAACAAGGGTGGTGATGTATCTATATTATTTTAGAACATGTGTTCGCAAATGTCAAGCTTTTTATGATGAGAGAAGAGAGAATTTTAAACAACAAATAAAATGGCTAGACTTTTCCTAAAAGGAAAGGTCCAGCCCAAATGAATTTAAAAGCTAAAATATTTTGTGTTGTTTTTCCTGAATTTCTCTGGCCAGCTGAAAAAATCGGTTTAGGCGAGTTTTAGCTTTCTGTAGATGCCGGCAGACAGTGGCTTTACCAATTCCCAGTTCTTCGCCGGTCTGCTCCATCGTGTAACCTTTGAAATAATATAGCTGCACACATTCTAACTGGCGTGGGGTGAGAGCGTTACGGAGCCCTATCTGAAGTAGCCGCTGATCTGCCTGGAGGTCTACTCGATTGGATGAATCGCCTTTGTCACCCTGAGTTAAAAAATCTCTTGCCTCTTCCAGGCTGATAAATTCTGTGCGCATAGTCACTCCTTCTTTTTTGCGTGGGAGAAATCAATGGTTAGGTCCGGGGCGGCAAAAATATCTCGGCTCATAGGGCTACTGACATAATAGGTTTTGTCGCTGAACAGGGGATAGAAAATATACTGGTCCTGCAAGTAAGACTCCAGCCCCCTGTATGAGAACAGTTGGAAATCCAAGGAGTGGAGAAGGGCATCGTACTCTTCGTTTTCAAAAAGAGTAGGACTGGAGGAACTTTCAAATGCCTTAAGGACCTGATAAGGGGTGGTGCCTCCGGCGCGAAGAGTATAGATGGCAGCCTGATACTCTCCAGTGGCGATACACTCCTGAAACTCAGCGTCAGGTAGCGGGTTGATATTAAACGCATTGCCCAGACGGTCGTTCCAGCACACCAAAAGACCATTGGCCAGAGAAATAGACTCTTCGTCGTCAGGACAAATCACTGTAATACTGGGTAACTGAGAGACATCCAGTTCCTTCAGTAGTTTAGGTAACACATCAGTCATCACAGCAGGATCTTCTGGGGGAAACATCTGCACGCCGTCCGCATAGTAGGATTCTCCGCCCCAGCGGACACAATCCGGCATAATCCCCATAGCTTCACCGCTTTTTTTGTCTTTACGCCGGTCCAGCAGCTCCTGACGATTCAGGGTTTTAAAGAACACTTCCCGGGCCTCGTGATGCTTCACTACATCGGCCTTGGAATTGAACAGAAGTCCGGTCACGGCGTCATCCAAAACCTGAATATCACAGCCCTGGGCGGCGGCCTCTTGGGCGGCATTTTCGGTTAATATGGTAATGTCCGTATTTCCGCTGACAAGGGCCGACACAGGATTTTGAACGAGTTCGTCCTCATAGTCAATCAAATAAGTGAGTTTAGCGGGGGAGACCTTCTTAGCCTCTCGGTAATGGGAAGAGGGTTCCAGCTCAATTTTCCGGCTGCCATAGTTGGTGTCCCAAGAGTAAATACTGGTAAAGGTAAATGGACCATTGGTAATAAGATATTCCGAGGAAAGTCCATAATGTCCGGCACATTCTTCAAAATAAACCCTGTTGCAGGGCATGTAGTGCGTACCGGCTGTTAGGGCAGGGAAGTCCGGGTAACTGCGTTCCAGCTGTACTACCAAGGTACGCTCGTCTTCGGCCCAAACTCCCAGATAAGATATATCGGCTTCCCCCTTGTATACGGCTCTAGCCCCTTGGATGATAAAAAGATCGTCTACAGAGGGTGTAGCTGTTTCAGGACGTAGGGCGCGCTGAATAGCAAAGAGGAAATCATCAGCAGTGACCGGCTGGCCATTGCTCCAGTAAGAATCATTATTTAGATGAAAGGTAAACTGTGTGAAGGTCTCGTTGACTTCCCAGCTTTTGGCAGCCCCAGGCACCACGTCGCCATCGGGATCAATTTTGCACAGCCCCTGGAAAATGGAACCGATTACCAGATAAGAGGAGGAACGAGATGCGGTTTGAGGGTCCAAGGTATCCACATTTTGGGGGAGAAGATAGGTGAACTCCATGCCTTCTTGAAAGCTACCGCCGCAGCCTGGTAGAGCGGTTAGCAGACAGAAGACACTGAATATGAACAAAAATACCCGTTTCATTGAGCCCTCCTTATTTGGAATTTAGCTTAACAATGCTATTTTCTATTATACACAGAGAGCACGCAGTTATAATTCTTCTTAAGAATTATAACTAAGCGAATCGCGTGTGGCATATTGCTCAATAATTAGGAGAAGTTTGAATATGTAAATAAAAGCGGCGCATGAATTGAAAGTTCATGCGCCGCCTCATTGATATAAGTATCAATGATAGGTCTACTGATACATTAGACATTTGCTTTCAGCCAGGCAATGTCCTCTTTCAGACAGGAAATACGGTCCTTACCGCCATAGTTAGCCTCACGTTCCACTACATAGATTACCCCGTCACGCTGGGCGTCCGCAGCGGCTTTTATGGCTTTCCAGTTTACAATACCGCTGCCAGTGGCTACGTTCAGCTTATCCCGCTCTTCCATCATCTGCAGGAACTCAGGGGGGAAGATAGGCTTGCCATTTTCGTCTAGCTCAAACTTCATCTTCGGAGGATCCTTCCGGGAGTTCGCCTTATCCGGACCAATGACCGCGCCGTTTTCCTTGATATGGATGGCAGCAATACGCCCAGCGTGCTGGTTAATATACTCCACCGGGTTAATGCCGGCAGCAGAGGCCCAGCCGCAGTCGATTTCAAAGGCCACAGTGTCCGGGTTGGTATTCTCCATTACCCAGTCAAAGAGGTACTTGTCCTGGTCCTTATTGAACTCCTGGGTATGATTATGATATCCAATGGTAATACCGTACTTTTTGGCTTCCTCCCCCCACTTGTTTAGCTCGGCAGCTACCTCTTTGGCTTCCTCCACGTCGGCAAAGGCGGTCATAGGGCAGGCTACATACTTTACGCCTAGCTGAGCTAAGTAGGGCAAATCCTCAGCCATTTTGTCAAAGCCCACGTGAGCGGAAACCGCTTTGACACCAGCCTCATCCAAAGCCTTTTTTACATCTTCTACAGGAATACCGTCATAGTCTCGGGCAAACTCCACACCGGCATAGCCCATCTCACCGGCAGCCTTGATTTTCTCCAGAGGAGAGAGGGGGCAGTCATGACCAAAAGAGTACAGCTGCAAATTAATATTTTCCATATTTGAATATGTTCCTTTCTCAGTAGGTGCGTATTATATAGTTCAAGGCCGCGCTGAAAACTTGGCAAGAGCCAAAAACGCGGCCTTGAGCGTAAGGCTATTAAGAATTGCTCTTTGAGGCTTGTCTTAGAACTTGATGGCCTGGCCAGTACGGCTGGACTGATAGATGGCGTCCAGAATCTTGGTGACCACAAAGGCCTGATCGGCAGTAACAAACAGCTCGCCTTCGCCGCGCAGAGCCTTTACCCAGATGTCATGCTCCTTGCTGATAGGTGCGGGGCCCTGGCTGAAACCGGGGATATAACCGGACACCTTTTCACCTACCCAGGTGATGCTGGGCTGACCAGCAACCACATGGTTCAGACGCACACGACCCTCCATGGTGTCCAGGCCGCCCTTGGTGCCACACAACAGAGTGTGGGCCTGGTTGTCACAGCCAGCCTTTTCGGCCATGTTCAGGGCCCAAGAAGCCCGCAGATTGATAACAGCGCCGTTCTTCATCTTAATCTGGCCCACGGCAGAGTCCTCTACGTCATAGGTTTCGTTGTTCCAGCTGTCAAATTCACCCCGCCAGTTAACCTGGCCCTGCTCCTTGGGCCCAAGCAGACGGCCCAGCTTCTCGAAAGAAGTGCCGACTACATAGTCTACATCATAGTTCTGCATCAGGAACAAGGTATTGTCCAGAGCATGGGTGCCAATGTCGATTAGCGGACCGCCGCCCTGCTTGGACTTGTCAGTAAACACGCCCCAGGTAGGCACACCACGGCGGCGCAGGTAGGTGGCCTCGGCGTAGTAGATGTCCCCCAGCCAGCCATCGGCCACAACGGCCCGGGCCACGGCGTTCTCATGGAAGTGACGATACTGGTAACCAATAGTCAGCATCTTGCCGGTGCGGTCCCGGGCGTCCAGCATCTTCTGGGCATCCTCGGGGGTAGCGGCCATGGGCTTTTCGCACAAAACATGCTTGCCAGCCTCCAAAGCGGCCACAGTGATCTCACAGTGGGCAATGTTGGGGGTCAGTACATGCACAGCATCAATAGACTTGTCCGCCAGCAGCTCATGGTAATCAGTATAGACCTTGGCGTCAGGGGTACCGTACTCTTTAGCGGCCTTCTCGGCGCGCTCGGGGATAAGATCGCAGAAAGCGACTAAATCGACATACTCAGTCTGCTGAGCCATGCCAGGCAGATGCTTCTGGTTGGCGATGCCGCCGCAGCCGATAAAGCCAATTTTTAGTTTTGCCATGGGAATCATCCTCCAAATTCATATATGCTATATGCGAAAACGCATATGGATTACAATTTCTATTGTATATCACCAGCCCTAAAAAGTAAAGGAAATTATTGCATTTTTCTATAACAATTTTGAAAAGGGTACAAGGAGTCTCCCCACCTATTTTACAGATGGAATAAAACAAGTCCACGTTAAATCTCATGAAATACAAGAAGCCATGTTCCAAAAGAGGAACACGGCTTCAGTAGTCGATTCTTTAGTACTGACGGCCCCAGTATAGCATATGCTTAGCGGGCTTTCCGCAGCAGACACATACGTCGGAAACAGGTTCCTCCTCAAAAGGAATACACCGGCTCTTTACGCCGCCGGTCTCGTCTTTCAGCTGGTCCTCGCAGGCACTGTCGCCGCACCACATGGCCTTGATGAAGCCTGGCCTATTTTTTGCAAGATCCAAAAATTCTTCGTGGGTGGTGGCCACGTGAGTCTTTTGTGCCAGGTTTTCCTGGGCCTTTTGATACATAGCCTGGTGTAGTTCTTCCAAGCTATGGGTAATAGTCTCTTCCAACTGATCCAGTGAGACAAAAGTCTTTGCTCGATTGTCCCGGCGCACCAGCACACACTGGCTATTTTCGATGTCTTTGGGACCAATTTCTAGACGCAGAGGTACGCCCTGCATCTCATACTGCGAAAATTTCCACCCGGGAGAGTTATCGCTGTCATCTAGTTTTACCCGGAATTTTTCCGAGAGGCGCTCACAAAGCTCTCGAGCCTTTTCTAGTACTCCTGGCTTGTGCATGGCAATGGGCAGAATAACCACCTGTACAGGAGCCACCTTGGGGGGCAATACCAGGCCGCTGTCATCTCCGTGAACCATAATCACCGCACCGATGAGCCGGGTGCTCATGCCCCAGGAGGTCTGGAAGGGGGCGCTCAGCTGATTGTCCCGACCGGTGAAAGCAATCCCAAAAGCTTTAGCAAAGCCATCGCCAAAGTAATGGGTGGTGCCGCCCTGAAGGGCCACGCCATTGTGCATCATGGGTTCCAGGGTATAGGTGGCCTCGGCCCCGGCGAACTTCTCCTTTTCCGTCTTTTTGCCCACTACAGGGGGTATAGCCAGCACGTCCCGATAAACCTCTTCGTATACCCGTAGCATTTTTAGGGCGAATTCCTGGGCCTCCTCGGGGGTTTCGTGCATGGTATGACCCTCTTGCCACAAAAACTCCATACCTCGCAGGAATGGCCGTGTAGTCTTTTCCCAGCGTACTACCGAACACCACTGGTTATACAGCTTGGGCAAGTCTCGATAAGAGTGGATCACCTTCTGGTAATGCTCACAAAACAACACTTCGCTGGTAGGGCGGATGTACAGCTTTTCGCTTAGGTCTTCACCGCCCCCCTGGGTTACCACGGCGCACTCGGGGGCGAAGCCGTCAATGTGGTCCTTTTCCTTTTGCAGCAGGCTCTCGGGAATAAGCATGGGCATACAGACATTCCGCACACCCAGCTTTTTAAAGCGGACGTCCATCTCATGCTGGATGTTCTCCCAAATGGCATAGCCGTAAGGCTCGTACACAATGCAGCCCTTTACGCTGGAGTAGTCGGCCAGCTCGGCCTTTTTTACTACATCGGTATACCACTGGGTAAAGTCCTCATCCATAGAGGTGATGGCCTCTACCATCTTTTTTTGTTGTGCCATATCCATCGTCCTTTCCGATTGCGTATTCCTACTCATTATAACGGGAACGGTAGGGATTTGCAAGGAATTTGCGCAAAAAACCGGGTGCGATTTTATGAGCAGGCCAGACCGATGCAAAAGAAAAAGCCCCAGTCAAAGGGGCTCTTTTTGTCACTAGGGAAATCCCATCTCATTACTGTCCGGGTCCTGGAAGGTTAGCTCCTGAACGCCCCAGACAGCGGTTTTGGACGGGTCGATTTCAAGGCCCTTGGCCTTAAGCGCCTCATAAGTGTTCTGTACATTGTCAGAGTTTAGAACAATGGTGACAAAGGCCGCCGCTGGTTTAGAAAGATGAAAAAAGCCCGGGCAAAAGGTCTGCCGCGGGCCGAAAGCGGGGCTTAGTCCTGAGAATGGCTCTCGATGTACTCTACCAGCGCGCCCACGGTCTTGATATTTTCTACCTCTTCGTCGGGAATCTCCACCTCAAAATCGTCCTCAATGGTCATCAGCAGGTCCACGACATCCAAGGAGTCGGCCCCCAGGTCGTCCTCCAAAAGAGTATCAGGAGAGATCTCACTTTCTTCTACACTGAACTGCTCACTGAGTATTGTTTTAATTTTTTCCAGAACCATCTTTGCTGCCTCCTAATTTTAGATATTTCATATTTGTGGGAGTCCAGTCCAACGGGACGGATTCCCTAACAGCTTGAGCCGCTGTGAGTGATGATGGACAAACCTGCACGCCTGTGCTATAATAGTCCCATACCGGAGCTTACGGTGAGTACATCTATCCCTTTCATTTTATTTACTGCGTGGCCCTTTGTCAACTATGAAATGAAAAAAAATCCATATTTGGGCCTTTTTCCCGGCTATGGTCCACAAAATCCAGAAAGGAAGAGGGAAAATCTCCATGATCACACAAAAGATGGCCGCCGGCAAGGCGGCTGTCCGAGCAGGGGTGATTGGCCACCCCATTGGGCATACCATGTCGCCTTTTATTCAGAAACGCCTATTTGAGCTATCCAACATTCCAATGGAGTATCAGGTGCTGGATGTGCCAGATTTGAAAGCGGCGTTACCAAAACTGCGGGAACTGGATTGCTTTAACGTTACCATCCCCCATAAGACAGCTATCATACCTTACCTTGAGGATATGTGCGAGAGCGCGAAGCTATGCGGCTCGGTGAACACCGTAAAGGTGGTGGACGGCAGGCTTTACGGCTATACCACCGATGGCGCCGGCGCGGCGGTATCTCTGGCTATCCACGGTCTGGATTTCCGCCGGAAAGTGCTGATTCTGGGTAGCGGCGGTGCGGCCAAGGCCGTAGCTTTTCAGGCGGCGATCCAGCATAAGGATTTTGACATCACCCTGGTCCACCGGGAGGGTTCCTACGAAAAGGCGATGGAGTTGGCCAATAAGCTGGCGGAGTTTGCCCGGGGCCGGGGGGACCAGCGCTTCTTGGTCACGGTAGAAAGCTACCGGGAGCTGGAGGAGGAGCCCCCCTGCCGCTATGGCCTGCTGGTAAACGCCACCAGCGTGGGCATGTATCCCCACTGGGAGGCCTGCCCTGTGAGCGAGCGGGTGGTGGCCCGGTGTAGCGCGGTGTTCGATGCGGTCTATAACCCCACTGAGACGGCGCTGCTAAAAAAAGCCCGCGGGTTGGGTGCGAAAACCGTGCCCGGCATGGGGATGTTGGTATGCCAGGCGGCGTATTCCCACAAGATATGGTATGACACAGAGTTCCGCAATGAGGATCTTTTGCGGCTGATCCAGGACGCTCAGAAAGAGATGGAGCGGCTGTTTGGAGGCCGGTCATGAGTGGAAATATCATCCTCTGCGGCTTTATGGGCTGCGGAAAGACCAGTGTGGGCCGGTGGCTGGCAAAACTAATGGAACGGGAATTTTGCGATTTGGACCAGTACATTGAGGCCCGGGAGGGCATGACAGTCTCGGAGATTTTTGCAAAATATGGTGAAGACGGTTTTCGTTGGCGGGAGACCCAGGCTGTGCGAGAAATCGCAGAAAAAAAGCAGCAGATTATTGCCAGTGGCGGGGGTACGGTACTGGCCGAAAAGAATGTGGAGGCCTTTCACGAAAAAGGCGGAGTCATTATTTTTTTGGATGTTCCCCTAGCTGCGCTCCAGGAACGTCTAAAGCGGGACAAGCGACGTCCACTGCTGCAAGTGCCGGACCGGCGGCAGGTGATTGCTATGCTTCATGAAAAGCGTTGTCCTTTATACCAAACAGCTGCGGACCTAACGGTAGACGCAGGTGCTCCGCCTCTAACAGTGGCCCGGCGGGTGGAAACAGCCTATGCGCACTGGGTCCAGACCAGTGATGGTGAATGAAAAAGCACTTGACAAGACAGTACATTTGAGATAAAATGAAATTCAAAGATAAAGATATTGCATAGAAAGGACATCTCTGTCTATGGCTATTTACCGTGCAAAACGATTTTATTATTATTTTAGCTTGCGATTTACCGCGCGAGTTTTTTGTGCGTACAATGGAATAGACGGCGGCGTTTCCTCTTGAACCATGTTGCTACGACCTGTCTGTAGTAGACAAGAAGATAGAGATTTATATTTGCGGAGCCGTGGCGCTCCGCTTTTTTGTGTTCAGAGTTGTCAAAACGTTGAACAACACCGTTTCCGATCTTGCAAAAATTTTTGTTAGGAGAATGAATATGATTATTGTACTCAAGCCCAACCAACTTCAAGAAAAAGTGGATGACTTTATGAAAAAGCTGACCAGCCGTTACGATGTGACCGTTAATACCTGGGTAGGCGCGCACAGCACGGTACTAGGGCTTATTGGAGATACTACCGTGATAGATGATGAATACATTGCCGCCCAAGATGTGGTGGAGGCCGTACGCCGGGTACAGGAGCCCTATAAAAAGGCCAATAGAAAATTTCATCCAGAGGATACTGCGGTTACATTGCCAGGGGGACAGCAGATTGGCGGGGGAGGCCTGACACTGATCGCTGGGCCTTGCTCGGTGGAGAGCGAAGCGCAGATCTGCGGCATAGCGGAAAGCGTCAAGGCCTCTGGAGCTGCTTTCCTGCGGGGAGGTGCTTTCAAGCCCCGCACTTCGCCCTATGCCTTTCAAGGTATGAAGGCCGAGGGCCTGGAGCTGCTTTCGGAAGCAAAGAAAAAGACGGGGCTGCCCATTGTCACCGAGATTATGAGTATTGAGCATCTGTCCCTGTTTGACGATGTGGATATTATTCAAGTAGGGGCCAGGAACATGCAAAATTTTGAACTGCTCAAGCAGTTAGGACGAATAGATAAGCCCATCCTGCTAAAGCGGGGCCTTGCTAATACTATTGAGGAACTATTAATGAGTGCAGAATATATCATGGCTGGGGGAAACGAACAGGTTATTCTTTGCGAACGGGGCATTCGTACCTATGAGACTATGACCCGGAATACCCTGGATATTTCCGCCGTTCCGGTAATTAAGCGTCTTTCTCATCTGCCTGTTGTAGTGGACCCCAGCCATGCCAGCGGCGTTAACTGGTTGATCGAGCCTTTGGCCATTTCAGCTGCCGCCATTGGGGCCGATGGATTAATTATTGAGGTCCACAATGACCCTAGCCACGCCCTTTGCGATGGAGCACAGTCTATTACTCCAGCTCAGTTTGACAGCCTGGCTAAAAAGGTAGGCCGGGTATGGAATGCGGTACATGCCCTATGAAAGTTGTCGTTGTAGGGCTGGGGCTAATTGGCGGATCTATTGCTAAGTCATTGAAGCAGAACACGGGGCATTGCGTACTGGGCATGGATACCCATGAGGAGTCATTGCTGGATGCCTGCTCCTGTGGCGCCATCGACGGCAAGGCAGGAATGGAGGACTTGAAAACTGCGGATGTGGTATACCTGTGCGTATACCCGCGGGCCGTTTTGGAGTTTGCAGAGGTATACGGCCCTTTGCTGAAGGAGGGCTGTGTGCTTACAGATACCTGTGGAGTAAAGACGGTGGTCTGTCAGGGCATAGCACGGCTGGCCAGAGGAATCCGGTACACTTTTGTGGCAGGACATCCCATGGCAGGAAAAGAGCGAAGTGGGTTTGCGTTCAGTGATCCCAGTATTTTTGTGGGAGCCTCCTATATATTGGTGGAGACAGGCGCACCGGATTGGGCTGTAGAGCGAGTGGAAACTCTGGCGGCTGCTATGGGCTTTGGCCATATAGAGCATACCACTGCCCAGCGGCATGACCAAATGATCGCATTTACCTCCCAGGTACCCCATGCCCTGGCCTGTGGTTATGTAATGAGCCCCCAATGTCCAGGGCATAAAGGGTTTTCCGCAGGCAGCTATCGGGATGTTTCCCGGGTGGCGAATATCAACGATGTTCTATGGAGCCGGCTGTTTTTAGACAATCAGGAGGCACTAGTGGAGGAACTGGATCTACTAAGGGATAATTTAACAAGGATTCGGGATGCGGTAGCAGATGGCGACGAAAAACAACTGCAACGGTTACTGCGCAAAGCAGCAGAGGTAAAACAGCAGTTCGGATAAGCGAGAGGCTAAAGAGGGGAAATCCCCGGGCTAAAGCTGAAACACTCTTCGCCGCAATCTCACGCTAAAAGGCATGAATACAGAAGGAGTTCAACATGAAAATAGAGGTAAAAACCCAAAGGCCCTACATTGTGACAGTAGAGAACGAGTCCTTGGACCAAGTGGGCACCATTGCAGCTCAACTGAAAAAAGTTGGTACAAAGGCCATGCTAATCACAGAAACCAACGTAATGCCTCTGTATGGGCAGAGGGTTCTTGCTTCCCTAGAGTCTGCTGGTTTTGAGACAAGCCGCTTTGTTTTTCCAGCCGGAGAGGAAAACAAAAAAATGGAGACCATTATGAGCATGTATATGGCGTTGGCTCAGTCTGGCTTTACCCGCACAGACCTTATTGTTACTTTGGGGGGCGGTGTTACTGGCGATATGGGCGGCTTTGCGGCGGCCACTTTTTTGCGAGGGATGGACTTCATCCAGGTGCCTACCAGCCTGGTGGCCCAGGCCGACGCCAGTATAGGGGGAAAGACTGGTGTCGATCTGCCTTTTGGAAAAAATTTGGTGGGTGCTTTCCACCAACCGATTGCGGTGATCAGCGACCCCACGGCCCTCTCTACATTACCAAACCATTTCTTTAACGATGGCTTAGGCGAGGTCATTAAGCATGGATGCATTGCTGATCCCGAGTTGTTCGCGTCCTTGGAGCAGGGGGCGGCTCTGGACAATATAGAGCAAGTGGTGGCACGGTCTGTGTCGATTAAGCGAGATTTTGTAGAGGCCGACACCCGAGATACCGGACGGAGAATGATTCTTAACTTTGGACACACCTGCGGTCACGCGCTAGAGAAGCTCCATCAATTCCGGGAGCTTTCACACGGCGAGGCGGTGGGCATCGGTATGGTACTGGCTTGTCAAGCCGGAGAAAGGCTAGGGATAACTCGATCCGGTACCGGAAAAAGAATTGCTCAGGTTCTTGAGCGGTATGGTTTGCCCACCAGCACTCAGTTCCGTGCCGATGAGATAGTGGAGTCCACGGCCCTAGACAAGAAGAGTGACGGCGACACGCTGCGGTTTATCTTTATTAAAGAGATCGGTGAGAGTGTAATTTCTCCCATTACTCGGGAAGAACTACGAAGGGCTTTAAAATAGAAATTCTAATCAAGCGGTATGGCATTTTGGATGCTGTGCCGCTAATTTTTTAATACGGCTCCGCTTTACTGGCCGGCAGACGGGGCAATTATTTAGACAAGGGAATGTTGTCCATACAGAGTGAGTCCGCTTTAAAAAGTTTTCACTGGATGCTTGACAACCAATATACTATGTGGTACGATGTACTATAAGGAGGTGATACGCTATGAGTTTGGACGATTGGAAGGTACAAATTCGCAGGGGAACGCTTGAACTCTGTATTCTGCTGATGATTCGCCAGGCCCCCTGTTATGGCTACCAGTTGATCAGCGCCCTAGAGACCCGGCCTAGTCTGGCGGTGAAGGAGAGTACGATCTACCCGCTGCTCCGGCGGTTGATGAAGGAAGGATTTCTTACTTCTTTTTGGCAGGAGACCACAGAGGGTCTGCCGCCTCGAAAGTATTACAGTATTACAGATCAGGGCCGGGAATATCTGGCCGCCATGTGTGTGGAATGGAAGCAACTGACGGATGCGATTATAGAAATTAAAGGAGCGATGCAAGATGAGTAAGCCATTGAATCAGTATCTTGAGGAAGTTGAGAAATATTTAAGGCCGCTGCCCGTAGCGGAACGCATTGATATTGCAGCGGAGATAAAAAGCGAAATGGTGGAGCTGCAAGAGGCTGGGCATGGAGATCAGGAAATCTTGACGCGGCTGGGCAGCGCAAAGGACCTGGCTCAGGCCTATTTAGGAGAGGCTATTACCAAAGGCAAGGGATTTAGCCTTAGCCGACTGGGGGCATTAGCTGTCTTTTATAGTCTGGCTGGGGCCGCCTGGGTAATTGTGCTGCCAGTGACCGGTATTATTGGAGTCAGCTTTATGGCTTGCGGTGTGCTGGCCCCTTTAGCAGGGCTGGTAAAGTTTCTGTCCAGTCTGATAGGGATAGAACTGCCCTGGATAGTTGTTCAGTTTGGCAGCTATATTCCAGGTCCAGCAGCAACACTGCTGTATTCTGTTTTTATGGGGGGCCTTCTCTTTTTACTGGGACGAAGCGCCTGGATGCTTACGCTGTGGATGGTCCGGAAGATCAGTGCTACCAAGAAGAAAATAGAAAGGTAGGAACAGAACATTTGAAGCGGATTCTTGTAATAGATGATGACTTGCACATTGGCAATCTGTTGGAAGAGCTCTTAATAAAGGCAGGGTATCGTGTGGATAGGGCGTACTCGGGTACAGAAGCTCTTTTACTATTGAACGAGACCATGCCGGATTTGATTTTGCTGGACCTCATACTGCCTGGTCTCTCTGGGGAAGAGTTACTGCCCCATATTGATGGCGTACCCGTGATCGTGGTAAGTGCTAAGGTGGGAATAGATGACAAAGTTGGGCTGCTCATGGGCGGCGCGGCGGACTATATTACCAAGCCTTTTGACACCCAGGAGCTATTGGCCCGGGTGGCGGTGCAACTGCGGGGCGGTGCCCGACGGGAGAAGAACCGGTTAAGCTTTGGAGGTCTTACCTTGGATATAGACACCCACAGCGCCATTGCCGATGGGGAAGAAGTACGGCTGACTCCTACAGAATATGCTATCTTGCGGCAATTAATGCGTAACCCAGGCCAGGTGGTCACCAAAACATCCCTGCTAGAGCGTATTGCTTTAGACACGCCAGATTGTACAGAAAGTTCATTAAAGACTCATATTAGTAATCTCAGGAAGAAACTGCGTACTGTCTGCGGAAAAGAATATGTGGAAGCAGTATGGGGGATTGGTTTCAAGCTCAGCGTGGACGGATGAAAAGGAGCAAAGGATACAAGTTGAGAATGTTCATTTACAAAAAATCCTAACCAAATCTTTATCTTTTCCTTAACCGTTTTCTTGACTATTTGGGGATATAATGATCCCATCATATAAAAGGAGGTATCCCCATGGAATATGTACTGCAAACTAACGCGTTAGGAAAGAATTACCGAAAATTTGTGGCTTTAGATAATTTGACTATGTCGATACCCAAGGGTTCAATTTATGGAATTGTGGGAAAAAATGGAGCTGGCAAAACTACCTTACTCCGTCTGATCTGCGGCCTACAGACACCCACCTATGGTACCTATAGTCTATACGGTATCAATAATAGCCAGCTTGATATTGTAAAGGCTCGCCGCCGCATGGGCGCGGTGGTGGAGACTCCCTCCATCTACCTGGATATGACTGCCGAAAATAATCTCCGGCAGCAGTGCCGGGTGCTGGGACTGCCAGACTTTTCCTGTGTCCCCGAATTGCTGGAATTGGTAGGTCTGGAAAACACCAGAAAGAAAAAAGCCAAAAACTTTTCGCTTGGTATGCGCCAGCGTCTAGGCATTGCCGTGGCCCTGTGTGGAGACCCAGACTTTCTGGTGCTGGACGAGCCTGTCAATGGTCTGGATCCCCAGGGCATTGTGGAGATTCGTGAGCTCATCCTCAAGCTGAACCGGGAGAGGAACATCACCGTGCTGATTTCCAGCCATATTTTAGAAGAAATGCACAAGCTGGCCACCCACTATGGCTTTATTGACGGAGGCCGTATGCTTCGGCAGGTCAGTGCCGAAGAGCTGGATGCCACTTGCCGGAAATGCCTGCGGGCGGATGTTTCGGACCCCAAGGCCGTAGCCCTGGTGCTGGACGAAATGGAGCTGGAGTATAAGATCCTCAACGGTAACCAAGTGGACGTGTACGATGCGGTAAATATCAGCAAACTGGTGAAGGCCCTTTCGGCCCGGGGCTGCGAGGTGTTTTCGGTGCAGAACCATGATGAGAGCTTGGAAAGCTATTTCCTAGAGCTGGTGGGCACTGGAAAGGGGGAAAACCGCCGTGCGTAAGCTAATTTCTGCCGGGTTTTTCGCTCTATTTCGCAGCAAGCGCTTTTGGATAGGTGGTGCGGCAATGCTGGCTTTTTGTTGTTACAATATTTGGGAGCACATCAAGCTGGTAGAGCACTGGGAAGAAACTTCGGCAACTGAGACCGTTCTCTTCGACTTTCCTTCCATGATTATGATGCTTGTACCCGTGGTGGTGGCTCTGCATATTAATACGGATTACCAGGATGGGACTATTCGCAACAAAATTACAGTGGGGTGCAGCCGGGCCAGTATCTATGTGGCTAATTTGACGGTACTTTCAGTCACATCGCTACTCTACATGACACTATATGTAGTGCTCTCACTGCTTATCGGCATACCGCTGTTTGGCTGGCCCCAAAGTCCGCTGCTGGAGATTGTCAGCCATATCTTCACCTGCGTCTTGATAACGCTAAGTATCACGGCCCTGCACACCCTGCTGGCTACGGTAATCACTTCCCGCTCGGTGTCCATAGTGGTTATATTCGTGTCCGTAACTATGATGTTTGGCTCTTTGTTTATTGACATGGCTCTGGCCAATACGGAGACTATTCTGGACTATGATAAAATCACTTACATTACCACTGAGAACGGGGACATGAAAATGCAGTATTTTGACAAAGAGGGCAATCTCATCCCGGTCGATGCGTTGAAGGAAATTCCAAACCCCCATTATGTTCATGAGCCCTTGCGCAGCATTTATGCCATGGCACTGGACCTAAACCCCGGCGGCCAGAGTTTGCAGCTGATGGGCAGTACCGAACACCGTTCCCCAGATTGGGTGTTGATGGTTAACGCGGCGGCGGTCATACTAATTCTTTCCGGCGCGGGGTTATTGCTGTTTCAGCGTAAGGACTTGAAATAGGGGAGGGGAAGAGAATGAGAAAAATATTATCTGCTAATCTCTTTGCTATGTTCCACTCTAAGTATTTCTGGTTAGGAGCTTTTATAATGTCCACGACAGCTATTTATGCGGTATGCGACGGCTATAAGCGAATGGTTCAATATGAAGACTCTGTGACACTGGATGCTGGAGCCTACTACTTTTCTATCTTACTCTTTGTTCTACTGCCGGCCCTGGGCGGGGGATTTATCAACACGGATTACCATGACGGTACCATCCGCAACAAGCTGGTGGTGGGCCGCACCAGAGGCGCGGTCTATCTGGCGAATTTGGTCACGGTATTTACTGTCGGGATGTTCTATCAGTTGCTGTATCTCCTGGTGTATTCACTGGTAGGTTTCCCAGTTTTTGGCTGGTATCAGATGCCGGTAGAGATTGGTGAAAAGCTTTTTATGCTGACACTGGTGTTTCTGTCCATTTCAGCGGTGGCCACGCTATTCGCCACGCTGATTCCCCACCGGGTGGTACTGGTTCTCTGTGCATTCATTGCCTTTGGCATGATGTTTCTGGCACAGATTGTCAATGGAATGTTGTCCGAGCCGGAAACTGAACATGGAGGCTATACAACGGCTACTACGTTCCAGGACAATGGCCAACTGATCACGGAGTTTTTTGACAAGGAAGGAAATGTTATTCAGTTCGATGATCTCCCTACGGTTCCTAATCCCAGCTATGTGCGGGAGCCCATGCGGACGGCTTTACGGACGATAAACAACATCCATCCCGGGGGCCAGCTCATGGAGCTGATACAAAATGGTCACGATGAGCCTGATAGAAGCCGGGTGAAAACGCCCTACTGGCAGCTGGCAGCTTATGCCTTAGGGATGACTGCGCTTTCTACTGCGGCAGGATGGGTACTGTTCCGAAGAAAGGACTTGAAATAGCATAGGATGGACGATATAAAACGCGAGAACGCTTATCAGCAAATTGCTGCGGCAGCTTATAGTCTTTGCTGGGGGCAGCGCTTGTACTGAATGTATGTGGTCTTTACGATATGCTAAATCACCGCAGATCCAAGCAACGCACAGTTGGCCACAGATCTGATATTCGGGTCTCTTTATATTTTCTTCTGTATGACTTTCCCAGGTGGGTGCGCCTTTCATCATACCGAGAGGATTACGCACATAGCCCTACCTGGCTGCAAGCAGGTTACAAGGCGCTTAATATTCTTTGTTGCCGTAGGTCGGTACTGCTCCTGTTCCAGCGCAAGAACATCAAATAGGGAAGAGGGTGGGCTTTTTGCCGGGTGACCGCCAAATGATTGTGAGGAGTAGTTATGGTTTTCTTTCTCGGGGTGTTATGTGGGTTGTTGATGATTGTGATTTTGGGCTTGGCGATAAAAATTCACCTGATGCAAAGGTCGGCGGAGGAGATCGCCGTGGGTTTTGCGGAAAAGCTAAAAATCGATACCAATACGCTGATTGACATTTCCTCTCGAGACCGCTATATGATGGCCTTGGCTTCTCAAATTAATCAGGAATTGCGCCAATTGAACCGCCAGCGCACTCGCTATCAGCAGGGCGACCTGGAGCTAAAAGCCGCTGTTGCAAATATCTCTCATGATCTACGCACACCTCTAACAGCCATTTGTGGTTATCTGGATTTATTGGAGCAAGAAGAGAAAAGCACAGCAGTGGCCAACTACCTGAACATTATCAGAGGACGTACCGTACTGTTGCGCCAATTGACCGAAGAGTTGTTCCGTTACTGCGTGGTGCTCCCAAACCAAGGTAGTTTGGATGTGGAGCCAGTCAATATAGGCAGCGTGCTGGAATCTAGTTTAGCTTCTTTTTATGTGTCTCTGACTGAAAAGGGTATTACCCCAGAGATCGGTATGCCGAAGGAAAAAGTGGTACGTCGACTGAATAAGGGTGCGCTTTCTCGAGTGTTTTCCAACTTATTAAGTAATGCGGTTAAGTATAGCGACGGCGACTTGGAAGTAAGTCTTACCCAAGACGGTCGAGTAGAGTTTATCAATACTTGCCGGGCGCTGAGCGGCATAGAGGTCGAGAAGCTTTTTGACCGTTTTTATACTGTGGAAGCAGCCAGAAAGTCTACTGGCCTGGGTCTTTCTATTGCCCGTGCATTAGCTGAACGCATGGGCGGCAGTCTGACAGCCCACTATGTGGGCAACCGTTTAATTATGATAGTGGAGTTTCCGGAGGAGTTTTAAAACGAAAGCGCCTAGATCCCCCAAATATTGGATCTAGGCGCTTTATATTATAGTAATTTGTGTTGTTTGCTGTTCAACTTACACAGCAAGTGTACCCTCAGCGACCGCTGAGTGAGATATTCCATCCCTGGCTCCATGGTAGTATGAGGATGCGGGTAGACATCTCCAGAGGAAATCTTTTCATCAATGACGTACAGATAACCATCCTCAGCGCCGTTGTGGATAATACTTCCATCGTCCTCGATACAGAGAAGCGTAGGCCTGTGAGAAAAGGCTTCTGCCAGAGCCCGCAGCGGTGTGACAGTACTACCTTGCCGCAACTCTTCAAAAAGCAGATTAGAGCCGTGGTACCAGATTATATCTGGAAAAACTGTTGAGTCCATCTCTACTGATTCCTTGCATCCGTCAAGTAGTTCTTCATTAACTGAGCAACCTCGGCACGGGTAGCATATCCTTTGGGGTCCAGAATGCCGTTGCCCTTACCTTGCATATAGCCCTGCTCGGTAACCCAGCACATAGCCTCCCAGGCGTAGTTACTGATACGTCCGGCATCATAATAGGGGATACGGTTGCTCGCGGGCTTAGGACTGCCGGAGTGCCGCCAGAGCATGGTGGCCATCTGTTCGCGGGTAATTTTAACGTTGGGACGAAAAGTACCGTCACCATAACCAGTAACAATCCCCTCACGGCTAGCCCAGGTTATGGCCCGATAATACCATCGGGTGGGGGGAACATCCGTATAGGGCTGGTTCAGCTGCCCATAATTTTCCGGATTGGGGCAACCGTTGGCACGCCACAACACCGTGGCCAGTTCAGCCCGCTCGGCTTTTGCGTTGGGAACATATTTGGTGGCGCTCTGTCCGGTCATGATCACATTATCTAAACAGTAATGAATTGCGTCGTGATACCAGCCATAGGGATTCAGGTCTGTAAAGCGAATCAGGGGACAGTCTAGGTTACGGTCACAGGTCTGGTAGCCGGGAAGACCGATCTGCTCAAACACAGCATGAATTGTATGGTCCTCGGTGACCGAGCGGAATACATAGCTGTCTACCGGGCCGTAGCTCATTCCATCTACCACTAGGTCTACCAGTCGGAAGCCAGTGCGCGGGGTGGCGGTAAAGCTGCGGTCCTGGCCCTTTTCTACAGAAATGGAGCCTGTGGGGCTGATGGTTCCGCCCAAAGAGGAACTGGCTGTAATGGTGACTGGGGACTCTTTCCAAATGGCATAGAGAATGGTGTTTCCGGTAAAGGTGTGACTGCTCCCAGTAATCTGTTGTCCGCGGTCGCTGCCAATGGCCCAGCAGCTAAAGGACATACCGGAGGGCGGGGTAAAGGTACAGGCAGGCAGCGTGTAAGCAGAGTCTGAGGGGGCAACCACAGGTGCCATCGTACCTGAACCGCCGTTGGAATTAAAGTTTACGCTAAAACCCCAGCGGGCATATAGAGTGTGGTCCTCGGCAATGGAGACCAAGCTATTACTGTCCACCAAAGTACCGCCGGTAAGGTCTGTGTACCAGCCCATAAAGGTGTAACCGCCCCGGTGGGCAGAAGGCAGGTTGTACCGGCTACCATAGGTCACCTCACGGGGAGCAGCCTCGCCGGAGGCACCGTTAAAATCAAAGCTGACTTTGTACTTAATGGCACTCCATAGGGCGTATAAGGTGCTGGGCGCAGGAGTACTCACATTGCCGGACGGATTGATTTTGGTTTTGTCGTCGTTTCGAGCAGTAGCCCAACCATTGAACTTATAGCCCGGGCGGGTGGGGACAGGGAGGGGGGGATACTTTCCGCCGGCAATGAGAGCAATTCGGTTGCTAACGCCAGAGGGGAGAGAACCGCCGTCCGTGTCCAGAATAGTGGGGTCGCCCTCTTGCCACTGGGCATAAAGGGTATGGTCCACCGTAGAGGTAACCTTTGTGCTGCGGGTGATCAAGGTGCCGCCGGAGGGATTGGTGTACCAGCCGATAAAGGCATAGCCGCTGCGCTGGGGGTCCTCGGGCAGACTGGGCGCGTAAGTGGAATCATAAGTGACCTTTCGTGGGGCAGGGGCTGTGGCGGCATAGCCTAGATCGAAAGAAAGGTTGTACTGGTTAGCGGTCCAGTGGGCAAAGATTTCCTTCACATTTAGGTCCGCGGTGGCGTCTTGCTTAATCTCCGTGCCGCTGTTCGCGGTGGTAAACCACCCGGTAAAGGTATAGCCGGTGCGGGTGGGCACAGGCAGCGCGGGGTATTTACCGTCTGTAATGGAGATACTTGCACTGCCGGATAACGTACCGCCGTTGGAGTTTAGCTGAATGGTGCCCGTGGGCGGGGTGGGGGTAGGTGTACCAGGAGTAGGGGTAGGTGTGCCGGGGTTGGTGCCACTGGGCTCCCACTTAGCATAAAGGACTTCGTCACCACTAGGTTTATCATCATCGGTAAGGATTATATTAGGGTCACTGGGTCGATACCATCCTACAAAACGATGGCCGGGATATAACGAGTTAGCAAGTTGAATCAACCCTTTTTGGTAAGAATCTTTATAAGCCTTTCCTGTCGAAACATTAATACTCCCTCGCTCCGCAGGAGCGTTCGGATAATTCCTATTAAATAGAATAATATGGCCCCGAGTCTCCCCGACTCTATGGTACACAGATATAAACTTCTTACCATCATCTGTTGCCTGAACTTTCCGATTATTATCCATCCACATGGCCGTTGAGTCGGTCACGCTGGTATCTGCCCAACCGATAAACGTATGGCCGGTTGCAGTATTTCTGCTGTCATCTGTGTAGTCACTAAATAAGTCGCCAACTTGGGCGGTTATCGTTTCTATGGTGGTGTTGTTGTAGCCGTAATAAAGCTCAAACGAAACCGTCTGCGCAGTGTCGGGAATCCACTGGGCATACAAGGTTTGATTAGACGGTTGGCGCTTTAGCGGGGTACTGGTGGTAACCAGACTACCACCGGTAGCTTGTGTAAACCAGCCCTTAAACGTATAACCAGTGCGTTTGGGGGAGGGAAGGCCAGTGTAAGTAGTTTCTCTGGGCTTAAGGTAGTTTATTATCTCTTGATAATACTCACCGTTCTCAAAAGACATATCGTTTTCTTTACACTTATAGTCTAAGTGCACAGAAATTTCAAAGTTATCATCAGTAGCTTGTTGCCATATGGCGTATACTGTTTGAGGGACATCGGCAGTAAAGACATTATTAACCTCCCAGTGCTTAAATGCAGGGCTAATAGCACTCTTGTCGCCGCTCCAACCTAAAAAGACATAATCATCTTTTTTGGGTTGTGCTCCGGCACGCCACAGTTCAGTATCACCAAGAAGGGATTCGAAATTAGATGTCACCGTATCGTGGCCAGTAGAAAGTTGTCCACCATTTGTGTTATAAGTAATCGTATATTTCCAGTTGGCATAGAGAGTAGTATCGGCGGCTGGAGTATACGAATCGCTATTGCTAATTTTTGTATAAGTATCCTCGCCATCCACAGTGGCTTTAGTACACCACCCTTCAAAAATATAGCCGGTGCGAGAGGGAGCTGGAGT
Organism: Oscillospiraceae bacterium; assembly: GCA_910574935.1. Lineage (GTDB taxonomy): Bacteria > Bacillota > Clostridia > Oscillospirales > Acutalibacteraceae > Acutalibacter > Acutalibacter intestini. The sequence continues at coordinate 82,008 of CAJTCU010000007.1, read as the reverse complement.
TGGCAACGTAATTGATTGACCTGAAGTAACTGTTTTGGAATATGTATTTGTTCCTGATCCGCCTGAAGTCCAACTAGTATCAGTAATCGTACCAAAGTCAACATTCAGCGTAACAGTAAGATTGTCCGCAGCCCCTGCTGGCACTGCCAGGCCTACTATCATAATGAAACTCAGCATCAGGCTAAGTATCTTCTTAAACATATTATATTCACCCTCCATTTTTGTAGAATATTCCAACTCATTATAGCTTTCCCGCCTGGAAATGTCAAGCCGAACCAATAAAAATGGCATAGGTTTCCCCATGCCATTTTTTTCCTATTCCTTCCGGGCCGAAAGCAACCCGTCCACATACTGCCGCGCCGCCCGGGCCGAACGGGCGCTGCGCCCCAGGGCAAAGCGCTCGGCCCCGGCACACAGCTCTTCGTCCGTTAGGGCAAGGCCGGCTTCTTCTGCCAGCCGCCTCACAATGTTCAAGTAGGTGGCCTTATCTGGTCGCTGGAAGGTCACCCGCAGCCCAAAGCGCTCGGACAGCGAAACTATCTCCTGCATAGCGTCTCCCCGGTGGATGTCGTCTCCCTCCCGGTCTGAGAAACGCTCTTTCACTAGGTGCCGCCGGTTGCTGGTGGCATAGATCACGACATTTTTCGACTTGGCCGAGACCGACCCCTCCAGCATAGCCTTTAGGGCACTGAAATTATCGTCGTCCTTCTGAAAGGACAGGTCGTCGATAAACAGAATAAACTTTAGGGGATTTTCGTTCAGCTCCTTCAAAATGCCGGGAATCTCATGGAGCTGTTCCTTGCGCATCTCAATGATACGTAGGCCTCGGTTCCAAAACTTGTTGGCCACAGCCTTTACCGTGGAAGATTTGCCCGTACCCGCATCGCCGGTTAGCAGTATATTGGCAGCAGGCTTTCCTGCCAGCAGAGCCAAGGTGTTGTCCACTATTACTTGCTTTTCTTTTTGGTAGTCAATAAGGTCGTCCAGCTGTACCGGGTCTGGGCTGCCCACAGGGGTGATATGGGCGCTGCCGTCGATAAAGAACATATGATACTTGGCATAAATGCCGTAGCCGTACTGGTTAATATTTGCTACTCGTTCCCGGTAGGCCTCTTGGAAATTAACAGAATGACTCTCAAACTCTGGCCAAAAAAGATTAGAGCAAAAGCCGGATATTTTTGCTTTCAAATCCGCGGGGGTTAGGCTAGCGGCAGCCGATAGGGCTTCCAAATCCGCCATAGCGCTTTGTTCTAAGATCTGTGATGGTGGTTTGCCTGATCCAAAATTTCGGATATAAATATTTTCATTATTATTGATTTGTTCTTGTACATAATGAGTTAAGTTAACCGAACCGGAATCATATAGTCTGGATACGAATTCTGTATATTTCACGATATTGTCTCCTACACTTTTTGCGGAAGTGCCAGGATCCATATAGTTCAAGGAGAAAGGGCCGCTTTCTAAAAATTCCAATAGCGCACCTATTACCGGGTCTTTTAGCAGATCGTGAAACACCGTTAGCATTCTCAACTGTATACCTATTCGGTACAACTTTTCTTCATCATCTAGCATAATTAGTTTAGCACAGCTCCTTTCGCCCCGCTGGAGACCAGGGCCGCATAACGTTTTAGGTAGCCGGAGAGCTCTTTTGTCTTAGGCGTGAAAGCCGCCATCCGTGCGGTTATTTCCTCGCTGCTGATTTTTAGTTCAATAGTATTTTTAGGAATATTAATGCTGATAATATCCCCTTCCCGCACTATACCGATGGGTCCGCCGCTAGCAGCCTCGGGAGAAACATGGCCCACGCAGGCCCCCCGAGTGGCCCCGCTGAACCGCCCATCAGTGATCAGGGCCACACTATTGCCTAGACCCATACCCATAATAGCGGAGGTAGGATTCAGCATCTCCCGCATTCCGGGACCACCCTTGGGGCCCTCATAGCGGATAACCACCACGTCGCCGGGGTGGATGTTCCCCGCGTTGATAGCCGCCTGGGCGTCCTCCTCGCAGTCGAACACCCGGGCTGGGCCCTCATGTACCAGCATTTCCGGCAGCACCGCCGAGCGCTTCACCACGCTGCCCTCAGGAGCCAGATTTCCCTTCAGCACCGCGATGCCGCCGCTCTGGCTGTAGGGATTCTCAATGGGGCGGATCACCGCTGGATTCAGGTTGGGAGTGTGGGCGATGTTCTCGGCTACAGTCTTGCCGGTGACAGTGACACAGCCGGTATTTAGCAGCCCATTTTTGTTCAGCTCATGCATAATTGCGTACACGCCGCCGGCCTCGTCCAGATCCTCCACATAGGTGCGCCCAGCAGGGGCCAGATGGCAGAGGTTGGGGGTCTTTTCGCTGATGGAGTTGGCTATATCTAGGTCAATATCAATACCGCACTCGTGGGCAATAGCCGGCAGGTGCAGCATACTGTTGGTGGAGCAGCCCAGGGCCATATCCACGGTCAGGGCGTTGTAGAAAGCCTCTTTAGTCATGATGTCCCGGGGACGGATGTTCTTTTTCAGCATATCCATCACGGCCATGCCCGCATGCTTGGCCAGCTCAATGCGGGCAGAGTACACGGCGGGAATGGTACCGTTGCCCCGCAGCCCCATGCCCAGCACCTCAGTGAGGCAGTTCATGGAATTGGCGGTATACATGCCCGAGCAGGACCCGCAACTGGGGCATGTTTTCAGCTCGTACTCGTGGAGCTTTTCCTCACTGATCTTTCCGGCGTTAAATTCGCCCACCGCCTCGCTGATAGAGGAAAAGCTGGTCTTGCAGCCGTCCACATGGCCGGCTAGCATGGGTCCGCCGCTGACGAACACCGTGGGCAGGTTCAGCCGGGCGGCGGCCATCAGCAGGCCGGGGACGTTCTTGTCGCAGTTAGGTACCATCACTAGAGCATCGAAGCCGTGGGCCAGGGCCATAGCCTCGGTGGAGTCGGCAATCAGGTCCCGGGTCACCAGGGAGTACTTCATGCCCACATGGCCCATGGCAATGCCGTCGCACACAGCGATGGCGGGGAACACGATAGGCGTACCCCCGGCCATAGCCACCCCCAGCTTGACGGCATCCACGATCTTGTCGATGTTCATGTGCCCAGGCACAATCTCATTATAGGAGCTGACAATCCCCACCAGTGGTCGGGCAATCTCCTCGTCGGTAAGGCCCAGAGCGTGGTACAGCGCCCGGTGGGGGGCGTTTTGGGGCGTCAGCTTGATGTTGTCGCTTACCATTCTGATTTCTCCTTCGTAAAAAAGTACAGGGCAGGGCAGAGGCCCTACCCTGATTTGGTCAGTCTGTGTCAATATCCAGTTCTCTTATATCCATGCCGTCCAGGTCCAGATACTCGAACAAATCGGTTACAACGTCCAGTGTGTCTCCTTTTATGGGATCGCCCGGCAACAGGGACGCGGTGCCGCTTATGGCACCCTCTTTGCCGGTGAAAGACACCATCACCGGGCAGGTATCGGGATAGACCAGCAGCAAATAGCAGCTTTCAGAAAGCGTTTTGCCCACCCAGGAGTCGGAAACAGTCAGGATGCTGGCCGCCGCCAGAATCTCAGCCCCCTGCCGGGAGTTAAGGATAGAGGGCAGGGAACTGAACGCCCGGCGCTCCACAAACTCCCGTAGGGAGTCTGAAAACCCGTTTATGTCCACCTCCGCCGCGCTCATCAGCGTGGACAGAGCGTCCTCGGGAAGGGTGATGATATAGGCGCCGCCAGGGCTTGAGAAGTCCGTTTGCATATAGGGCGTTATGACCCTGCTGATTGTCTCCGAGCCGCCCATCATTTGAAAATACTCCGGCGTTTTCAGCATTTCATCCAAGAGTTCCACCAACTCCATCCCATGCTCATAAAGCACGGCATCGTCTGCGGTATCCGCTCCTGCTTTTGTGATGACCTGGCACCCACAGAGTCCTAGGCAGAGCAGTAAAACGCTTATGACGCAAAGAAACCGTCTCATTTTCTCCATCTCCTATATATATCACTCATCCGGCAGAAACCAAGCCATCCGATGCCGGCAGCGAGGACCTTCGAGCGGCCACGCGACTAAAGTTCCAGCGTTGGTTAGTTGTTGATTAGCTTGTCCTCATCGCTCCAGCTGTACAGCTTGCGGATGTCCTCGCCCACCTTCTCGGAGGGATGCTCACTGGCCAGCTTGCGCATGGCGTTAAAGTGCACCTGGCTGCCCGCGTCGGACATATCCAGCAGGAAATCCTTGGCAAAGGTGCCGTCCTGAATGTTCTTCAAAATCTGCTTCATGGCCTTCTTGGTATCTTCGGTGATGATCTTGGGCCCGGTGATGTAGTCGCCGTACTCGGCGGTATTGGAAATAGAGTAACGCATCCCAGCAAAGCCGCTCTGGTAGATCAGGTCCACGATCAGCTTCATCTCGTGGATGCACTCAAAATAGGCGTTGCGGGGGTCGTAGCCCGCTTCGCACAGGGTCTCAAAGCCCGCCTGCATCAGGGCGCAGACGCCGCCGCACAGCACGGCCTGTTCGCCAAATAAATCGGTCTCGGTCTCGGTGCGGAAGGTGGTCTCCAGTACCCCGGCCCGGGCTCCGCCGATGCCAAGGGCGTAGGCCAAGCCCAGATCCCAGGCGTCGCCAGTGGCGTCCTGCTCCACGGCGATAAGGCAGGGTACGCCCTTGCCGGCCTGGTACTCGCTGCGCACGGTGTGGCCGGGGCCCTTGGGGGCAATCATGATCACATTCACGTTCTTCGGGGGCTTGATGCAGCCGAAATGGATATTAAAGCCGTGGGCAAAGGCCAAGGTCTTGCCTTCGGTCAAGTTTGGCTCAATGCTCTCTTTGTAGAGTTTGGCCTGCTTTTCATCGTTGATTAAAATCATGATGATATCGGCGTTCTTGGCGGCTTCGGCAGCGGTCATCACCTTCAGGCCCTGGCTCTCGGCCTTAGCCCAACTTTTGCTGCCCTGATATAGGCCCACAATCACGTTAACGCCACTGTCCTTCAGGTTTAGGGCATGGGCGTGGCCCTGGGAACCGTAGCCGATGATGGCCACGGTCTTGCCGTTCAAACGCTGAAGGTCGCAGTCTTGCTGATAAAAAATCCTTGCCATAATAAATTACCTCTTTTATATAATATTTGATACCTTTCGGTATTTTGCCTAATGATAGAAAAAATGTTCCGAGCGGGCTCTGTTCGGTTAAAGATAAACCGCCCTACTGTAGTTTCGGCCAGCGGCAAACCTTGAATATGCTGACGTATTAGCTATTTTTCTCCGAGCTGGTCTCGGGAATTGGATACCGAAAAAAGTAATAATCATTGCCTTCCATAGCTTGTGTTTTCACAAAGCCATGGCGCAGATAAAATCGCTCGGCCGCTCGGTTGTTTTTATGACATCCCAGGGAAATGGGACGGGGGCCGAAGTCTCTATAGATTTGCTGAACCGCCATTTCCAGCACAGCACCACCAATGCCCTGGCCTCGGAAGTTTTGATCCAAAACAAATCCCATCAAGCGGTAAAAAGGGACTTCTCTCATTTCCTCCGGGTCGGTCTCCCAGGGAATCGCCTCCCCTAAAAGAAGGATACCAATGTATTTCTTTTCGTAATTCACCACATAGGTGTGGCCTAGACAGTGGTGCTCGTTTCCGTAACGAGTTAGTTCCATCAGGTTATCCACTGTATCGACATACTCTTCGGGAATATCCTTCCGGCAAATGGTACGGACCAAGGGGAAATTCTCCTCTGTAAGCAACTCCAAAGAAATAGAATCTCTATGCATATAACCGCCCCCACTTATTGATAGGTAAGTACTGCGGTATGCGGCTCCATGTGAAGACCAACCTGAATACTATTCTTGTCATAATGAATCCATTTGCCACACAGAGCTAAGTAGTCTTCTACAGGTCCGATCACGTCGAATCCAAAAAAGGCAGACCGGTAGTGCATGGGAATAATCACTCTGGGCTGAATTGCGTCCACAATGGCCTTAGCCTCCTGGGGACCCACGGTATAATGTCCACCCACTGGTAACATCACAACATCTAGGTTTTTCATCTGGTCCATCACTTCAGGCGTGGGCATACAGCCCACATCACCCAAATGTGCCGCGCGTACGCCACCGCCTTCTAGTAAATAAATAGTATTTTCTCCCCGCTGCATACCACCGCAGTTGTCATGGAAAGAGGGAAGAGGCGTCACTCGAATGGGTGGTTCTCCGTTATAGGGCACCAGCTTTACCGCGTCCCGGCAGTTATGGTCAAAATGTTCATGGCTACAAAGAACGCGCTGAGCGCTTTCTTTAATGTCCCGAACCCCGGGTACGCTGCCAGGGGCAAAGGGATCGATAATAATCACATAACTGTCACATTCTACCCGAAAGCAGGAATGTCCCAGCCACTTTAAATTCATCATTTGTAACGCCTCTTTTTCTAAAATAGAAATCACTCTTTCATAAGGTTTCTATTAATAAATTTCTGTCTTTTTCTCCATGATAGCGCTTCCGCGTTCCAGAGAAATCACGCCAGTGCGGCAGATCTCAAGAACCGTATAGTCTCGCATCACATCAATAAAGGCGTCAATATTTCGAGAACTGCCCACCATTTGCATGACAACTGAGTCCCGGGTATAGTCCACAATTTTCGCCCCAAAGGCCTCGGCGGCTGCATGTACGTCGCTACGGAACTCCGGACGATTTTCTACTTTCAGAAGCAGCAGTTCGCAGGTAATGGAATCCTCCTCTTGAATTTCTAAAATAGAAATTACCACTGGCAGTTTGTACAACTGATCGATTAGCTGGTTCTTCTCCCTTCCGCCGCCGTCCGAAGTAACGGTAATCCGGGACTTAGTGACTGACTCCGTTTCGCTAACACTAAGACTTTTTATGTTGAAACGCCTGCGCCGGAACATGCTGGTTACCCGGTTTAGCACGCCAAATTCATTTTTTACCAGAACAGCTAATGTAAATCCCGGCATATTCAGTCACCCACTTTCACAATTATGTCGTCCATAGATCCTCCAGGAGGCAGCATGGGCAAAACAAACTCGTCTTTATCAATCATACACTCTACCAGATAGGGCGCTTTGGCGGCAAAGGCTTTTTTCAAGGCAGCGTCCAGCTCGTCTAGGGTGGTAGCCCGGACACCGTCTGCGCCAAATGCCTTACTTAAAGCCACAAAATCTGTTTTACGGTCTAAGATAGTGTTGGAATAATGTTTGTCAAAGAATAGAGTCTGCCACTGACGCACCATGCCCAGTACACCGTTGTTCATCAGTACAATGACTAGGGGAATGTTTTCATGTACAGCCGTAGCCAGTTCATTCAGGCACATGCCAAAGCTTCCGTCTCCTGTTACTAGTACAGCAGACTGCCCTGGCACTATTTGCTCAGCCGCAATCTGTGCGCCAATAGCCGCACCCATGCCAAAACCCATGGTACCCAGGCCTCCACTGGAGACAAACCGCCGAATCTGGGCAAACTCTAGGGTCTGGGCAGCCCACATTTGGTGTTGTCCCACGTCGGTAGCCACAGGAAGCACACCGCCGGTATATTGATTTAAGGCCATTAAGATGTTCCGGGGTGTCATGCCCTCTCGATGGTCTAAGGACCAGTGTTCGTCATTTTTCAGCTGACTTATGGCTTGCTGCCACTGGGGATGCTCTTTCTGCTGAATGAGGGGCAGCAGCTTTTGCAGGGTAAGTTTCAGATCCCCTCGTAAAGCATGAGCGGGAGTCACATTTTTCGAGAGCTCCGCGCCGTCTACATCAATATGAACAATCTGCGCTTTAGTAGCAAATTTGGCTCGATTGCCCGTAACTCGATCATTGAAACGGACTCCCAAGGCAATGATACAGTCTGCGTTGTGCATCGCCATGGAAGAGGCATAGTGTCCGTGCATTCCCTGCATTCCTAAGAAACGGGGATGATGAGTGGACACCCCGGAAATCCCCATAAAGGAGCAGCCGATGGCCGCATCGATTTTGTCCGCCAGAGCCAAAAGCTCCTCCTCCGCACCGGAATTAATCAGACCGCCGCCAAAATAGATATAGGGCTTGTGGCAGCTGTTAATACACTGCACAGCCTGCTGAATACGAACATCCTTGGCGGAAAATTTCGGGTCGGCCTGCACAGATGGTAGGGGCTGGTACTCACAGGTAGCAATTTGAATGTTTTTGGGTACGTCTACCAGTACAGGACCCGGCCGGTCAGACATCGCCAGCCGGAAAGCCTCACGGATGGTATCGGCCAACTCCTCTACACTACCTACAATATAGTTGTGCTTCGTGATAGGTAAGGTAATACCCGTAATGTCAATCTCTTGGAAACTATCGGTGCCCAGCTGGGAGCCGGGCACATTGCCAGTAATGGCTACCATGGGAACTGAGTCCAGGTAAGCGTTAGCAATACCAGTAACCAGATTGGTGGCGCCGGGGCCCGAGGTGGCGATCACCACTCCGGGCTTGCCGCTAACCCGGGCATAGCCGTCGGCAGCGTGGGCCGCGCCCTGCTCGTGGGCGGCCAACACATGGCGCAGCTCGTCTCGGTATTTATAGAGCGAGTCATACACGTTGATAATCTGCCCACCAGGATAGCCAAACACTACCTGACAGCCCTGTTCAATCAAAGTTCTTACAATAATATCCGCGCCGGATAAGATCATGTGCTTTCCTCCCTACGTTTATTTTTGTTATAGTAGTTCTCAGCCAATATGGCGTAAAATGCCGTATCACAAATTCCAGCGTTATTCCAGTCGTAGCCTTTCATGGTGCACTCATAGCACATTCCGCATTTTTTCATTACGTCGCCGGAGTGGGGGTTTCTCACGTCGTGGCGGCTGTCAATACGCTGGTAGCCCTCGCTAAAGAGGAAATCGATGATAACAGACAGGGCCTCGCTCATAACGCCTTGGTGCCACCAGGTTTTGCCCATACAATAGCCAATGTGGGCACGCCGGGCCCGGTCATCCTGCTGCACTACAGAGATGCTGCCCACTACCTGGCCGATTTCTTTCAGCTCGATAGCCCAGTTATAATAGTTGCCTTCATCATAGCGCTCAATCCAGCTGCTAAGGATTTCTTCGGTTTCGTCCACGTCTTTGTGGGGCGGCCATATTAGGAACCGGGTGACCTCTGGGTCATGGGCCCAGTTGTTAAACATTGCTGGTGCATCTTCCAGGGTGAATTCCCGCAGAACCAGCCTGTCCGTCTCTATGATGACCGTGCCGGAGCCTCGCAGGCCTCCTGTCAGCCGTGTTTCTTCCTCGCGCCTCTTCTTTGTGAGCTTTGCATAGCCGACCCCGGCCAGTACCCCGGCAGCGGTCCAGGCCAAACTCTTCCATAACTTCTTATTCATGTGATTCGCCTCCTGTTAATGAATAGGATTTTAAACAAGTTCCCTTAATAGACATAGACGGTGCGCTAAATCAATCGCCAGACCCAAGTGAACCCTGCCGTTGCCGAAGCCAAAGTGGCAGGTATGGAGAATACTCTCGTCCACATCGATAAGCCCAATAGGAATCATATCCGAAAGCCTCTGACTCAGCTCCAGTGACTTATAGTCAATCAACACTACAATGATAGCGTCGCCATACCCTCTATCACCTGAGAAAAGGTTTCAGAAGGAGGAAGAAAAGCCAAAATAAAGGTATATTTTGCGGCTGACTTAATAAATGGAGAAAACCAGTGGTTCGCTCCCTGGAAGATGAAGCTCTCCGTGTTTAAAAGTACCGGCAGCAGATCCTGGGAATCCAGCGCTTTCAGTGATTCTATGCTGGGAATTTTTTGTATAGTGAATGAGCCGTCTGTTTTGAGAGCTTCCGGCATAGATTTTGGCTGCCAGTAAAGCCTGGCAATCATCGGAGACGATTCCCCTTTTTCAAAGAGGCCGCGCCACCGTTCCAGCAGATTGGAGGTATTCATCATAATGTCTCTCTCCAAAAATGCAGGTAGAACGCTTTAAGCTCTATTACACCCGTTCAATTAGTTTAAATCCATTGTCCGTTAGCGCCTGAGCAATCATCTCCACATGCTGGTAATTCCGGGTCTCCATGCCAATGCGCAGGTAGCAGCCGGTAATGCTCTCGATCTCCCCAGCCCGTTCATACTGCACACTGGTTACGTTTCCACCGCAGTCGGCAATAATACGGGAAACATCCTTCAGTTGGCCGGGCTTGTCAATCAGCTCAATAACTAAGGTGGCAGACCGGCCAGATTTCATCAGGCCCCGTTCAATGACTCGAGAGAGAATCGTTACATCAATGTTGCCACCAGAGACTAGGCTAACCACCCGCTTACCCTGAATGGGGAACTTATTAAACATAGCCGCTGCTACAGACACAGCACCCGCACCCTCGGCAATCATCTTCTGTTTTTCGATCAGGGCCAGAATAGCCGAAGAAATCTCATCCTCACTAACTAGAGCGATGTCGTCCACATACTTCTGCACCAGTTGGAAGGTATTTTCTCCTGGCTGTTTTACGGCAATACCGTCCGCAATAGTAGAAACATTCTCTAAACAACCGATCGAGCCTTCCCGCAGAGACTGAAACATACTAGGAGCGCCAGCAGCCTGAACACCATATACCTTAATAGAAGGGTTCATTGACTTAATGGCACAGGCCACGCCAGAAATAAGTCCACCACCACCAATGGGCACAATCACTGCGTCAATGTCATTGATCTCTTGGACAATCTCCAGGCCAATAGTCCCCTGGCCGGCTATCACATCCTCATCATCAAAGGGATGCACAAAGGTGAGGTTGCGCTCTTCCTTCAGTGTTAAGGCACGATTATACGCGTCGTCATAGCAGCCCTCTACTAGGCAGATTTTGGCGCCATACTTTTTTGTGGCCTCAATTTTAGAGATAGGAGCGCTGTCTGGCAAGCAAATCAGCGACTCTACACCACTTTTACTTGCGGCCAAGGCTACCCCCTGGGCGTGGTTACCTGCTGAACAGGCAATAACCCCCCGGCTCTTTTCCTCTTCAGAAAGCATAGAAATTTTATAGCCAGAACCCCGTAACTTAAAAGAACCAGTTTTTTGCAAATTTTCCGGTTTCAGAAACAGAGAACAAGTTTCGGTAATACCCTCTGTATGAACAATGGCTGTTTGACGAATGATGTTCTTTAATACAACAGAAGCGTGAAAAATTTTGTCGATAGTAAGCATGTGAATTCCCCATTCTGTAAAACTCCCAGCACAATTGCACAAATAATAATTGCGCACCCATTCAAAGCTTTGAAGGGTGCAACTTGTTCGCTGGAAAAATTCATATTTATCTTAGCTATCTTCCGAAAACCCCGTATTTTCAAGGTGTTCCGCCTGCTAAATACGTAACCCTTATGTGCTTCCCGTACTTTTGGCTTTACAAACCGAAATAAGGGCAGCCATTAACGTAAATACCAAGCTTCTTTTCGGCTGAAATAAGCTCTCGAAATTTAAGAGTGGAATACACCCCTTGTACAGGGCTGCGGTTTATGCTTGGCATATCTCGTCTGCTATAAAAACACCCAAAAAACTTTTTAGATTTCGGTGTTCGCGTTGCTTTAAAAGGGCAAGACGATAAATAAGACACCACAGCTTTTGCGGTTATTTATAGATACTATACCACTGGTAGGGGAATTTGTCAAGAGTCAGGTAGAACCGGCTTTGCATAATGATATAATCGGTCTAAGAGCAAACACGCGCCATAATCCATCGGCACCGCCGCGTATTTTATTTGTGCGGTGCGACGAAAAGAAAAAGGACCCCGTGGGATCCTTTTTTATGAGCGCGAAAAGCGTTCGTCTCGATAAGCGGTTCGGCCGCTATTTACGCCTCTTGGTCGCCAGGGAAGGAGATCCCCGACCGCCGACGCACATCCTCCAGGAATTCAGCCACCTTCACGCTCATCTGAGAGCAGTTGGCGTACTCTTGGCGGCTGGCCTCCGGCTGAGTGATGTAGCGGTAGAAGTCCCTAGCCTCGTTGCCCATCAGCTTATATTTCTCGTCCTCGCCGTGCAGCAGCTCCACCGTACCGTCCCGGCGGTGCAGGGCCATGCCGTTTAGTTTGGAGATGGAGTCGATGGTGATGGTTCCCCGGTCGCCTTGAATATCTGAGTTGGCCCCGGCCTGACTGATTTTGGAATAGGTCAGGGTGACCAGCCCGTTCGGGTAGGTCAGGATCAGCGCGCCGTTGGCATCGGCGCCGCTTTCCAGCAGAGTGCGCTCCACCCGATAGCTAACAGGCGGCCCAAACAGGTGCAGAACCGGGTAGACGCAGTAAACGCCCAGGTCCATTAAAGCACCGGTTTCCATCTGGGGATTAAAGATATTAGGCAGTTCGCCTCTTTGGTAAGCGTCCAGCTTGGAAGAACGCTGGCAGAAGTCGAACTTCGCCATGGTGATATTGCCAATCTGGCTCATGGCGTTCTCCAATTTTTTCAGCTGGGGTTGGTGCAGAAACATGATGGCTTCCAGAAAAACCAGGCCCTTTTCCTCTGAAAGTTTTACCAGTTCTTTAACTTTCCAGGCCTGGGCGCAAAGGGGCTTTTCGCAGATCACATGCTTACCGCCCAACAGCAGGGCTTTGCACTGCTCATAGTGGGCCGCGTTGGGGCTGGCCACATAGACCGCGTCTATCTCTGGCGATTGGGCCAGCTCCCGCAAATCGGTAAAGACCAGCTTGGCCCCATGCTTTTGGGCGTATTCCCGCCCCCGGGCGGGGTCTCGGGAATAGACGGCGGCCAGCTCCCATAGGCCGCTATCTTTTGCTCCGTGGATATATTCATCGGTAATCCAGCCGGAACCAATGGTGGCAAATTTTAACATTAAAGCATCCTTTCTGCGTTAGGCTTCTTCCCAGTAACGCTTTAGGTTGGCCAGCCCGATGCGTACGGCCTCCACACAGGGCTCCAGGCCTTCAAACTCGATGGCCACGGTGTCGTCGTACCCCGCCGCTTTCAAGATATGCAGGCACTGCTTTACCGGCACATTCCCGTGGCCAATGACAGTGCCCCGCAGATAGTTGCCGGACCGGGTGGGAATGGCTCCCTCGCCGGGGTTGGCGTCTTTATAACTCTTCCAAATAAAGTCTTTGGCATGGACGTACTTTACATAGGGGGCTACCCGGGCCACCGCCAGGGCGGGGTCCTCGTCGGCGCACATAAAGTTGCCCATGTCGCACAGCAGGGCAAAGTTGGGGTGGTTCACGGCGTTATATAGCATCTCCACCCGCTGGGAATCCTGAGAGAAGTAGCCGTGGTTCTCGGTCATGGTCATAATCCCCTTGCCAGCGGCGTACTCGGTGATCTCTCGTACCGCCTGGGCCAGCTCCGGCACCAGGGAGGCGTAGCTGCAAGGAGCGCCTTTTTTGCCAGAGGTGATGTCGTGGCGCATACGGGGCGCACCTAAAATCGCGGCAATGTCCACCATGGACTTAACCCGCTCAATCTCCGCCTTGCCGCCACCGCTGCCGTTGATGCCGTTAAGCAGGTCCGCGCCCACCGCGAAAGAGGAGATGGCCAGGCCTTGCCGGTCGGCCTCGGCTTTCAGCTCTCGGGCCTTTTGGGGCATTTCTTCTGGAGAACACATAAACACAAAGTCTACGGCCTCCACGGCATCAAAGCCCAGTTCCTTGGCCTTGGCCACACATTCTAGCAGCGTAAGTTCACCTTTTTGCAAGGCCGGGAAAAAGCTGTAAAGGCTAACTGAGAATTTCATAATGATTTTCCTTTCTTGATGCATGATATATTATAAAATTGGTTGGGGCTACAGATTTATAGATTGCAGTCCTGCTTTAGTCTGATGGGCACGAAGCACTCCATCAGGGCGAAGCCCTGGGCCGGAATGACCTGCGGGGGCGTGATAATATGCCCCATGGAGTAGTGCCCGGGCCGCTCGTCCAGCTGGAAAACCGCGCTGCTGTTGACAAAAGCCACGGCCTCTTGGTAAAGCCGGTTATTCTCCTCCTGGTCATGGTCCCGGTAGGTATAGGTCAAATAAATACCGCCCTCAAAGAAGACCTTTGGAAAGCCGCCGTCTGGCATTCCCTCCTCAAGGGCCCACCACCATTCCAGCCCACCGGCCCCAGCGTTAAAGAATAGGAAGTCCCGGGGCATAAAAGCATCTCTGGGGGAGGGGGTGATGGCACTGAAATAAGCGTTGAATTTTCCCAGCCGGCCCTGGGGAGAAAAGTCCATGTCCGGGTCCGGGCCGGAAGTCACAGCGGTAAAGGAAGGCAGGGAAATGATACGATAGTCCATGAGAGAAACCTCCTGAAAATTAGTTTTCCTTGCACGGCTGAATATAACAGATCGTCCGGGTACACCTCAGAGCTCCAGCCAATGGTGCAGCTCTCCAGAGCTAAGGGCAAACTGCTTTAGCATGCCAATTTCAAAGAGCTGGAACCGAATTTTTCCTTATCGGGTCAAGAGAGCATGTCACTTCGTGCCCAACAATACGAACATTGGGGAATGGAATGAATTCCATTTTTTCCCAAAAAGCCATAACATTCTCCTACTAGTCGCCGAAGCTGATGCCGATCTGCCGGGCCGCTTTGACCTCGTCACAATCTATAGGCACCGACTTCAGCTTTCCGGCCACGTCGGCCAGGGGCACCGGTACTGTGACGCCGCCTACCATGCCAACCATCACGCCGAAAGTCTTTTCCTTAATGAACCGGGCCGCAGTAGCGCCCAGGCGGGTGCATAGTACCCGGTCGTAGGCGCAGGGGCTGCCGCCCCGCTGGAAGTGGCCGGGCACACAGACGCGAATCTCATTGTCAATTTTGTCTCCTAGTTCCTCGGCGATGCGGTAGACAATGGAGGGATATTTCTGTTCGGCCCTGACTTTCTTTAGCTCCTTCTTGGAGAGCGCGGCCTCCTGCTTAGAAATAGCGCCCTCGGCCACAGCCAATATGGAGAACTTTTTGCCGCTGTCAATGCGGTTATTCAAGGTCTTGGCCACCTTGTTGATGTCGTAGGGAATCTCGGGCAGCAAGATCACGTCCGCGCCGCCAGCAATGCCCGCGGACAGGGTCAGCCAGCCCACCTTGTGGCCCATGACCTCTACAATAAAGATGCGCCCGTGAGAGGTGGCGGTGGTATGGATACAGTCGATAACGTCCGTGGCAATTTCCACCGCGCTATGGAATCCAAAGGTAATGTCAGTGCCCCAGATGTCGTTATCGATGGTCTTGGGCAGATGAATCACGTTTAGCCCTTCCTCCCGCAGCAGGTTGGCGGTTTTCTGGGTACCATTGCCGCCCAGAATCACCAGGCAGTCCAGCTTCATTTTTTTGTAGTGGTCTTTCATGGCCGCTACCTTATCCACGCTGTTTTCGTCAATGACCCGGATGGTCTTAAAGGGCTGGCGGGAAGTGCCTAGTAGAGTGCCGCCCAAGGTGAGAATGCCGGAAAAGTCCGAAGGCTTCATCAGCTTGTACTCGCCGAAAATCAGTCCCTTGTAGCCATCCTTGATGCCGTAGATCTCCACGTCCTTGCCGAACTCCTCATACAGTCCTTTGGCCACGCCCCGAATGGCCGCATTCAAGCCCTGACAGTCGCCGCCGCTGGTAAGAATTCCTACTCGTTTCATAAAAAACCTCCTGGTAATGATTGATTAAAAATACTCTGTAAAAGAATCACGCGGTCACAGCAAAAACCGCTCTTTGATCTTCCTGGCTACCGCATCCACCGGAAGCTGGGAATTGTCGATTTTCATGTAATTTGAAAAAGGAATCTCACCCTCCCGGCTCTCCAGGCGGTAGCTGGCATCGTCTTGCAAAAGCCTCTGGTTGGACCACGCTATGTCCCGACGCCTTGTTCTGCAGCCGGTTCTCTGTGGCGTTGCGCTCCAGCCGGACCCGCTGGGAGGCCACCAGCTCCACATAATAGAATTCCGTGCCGTAGGGGGCAAAGATGCTTTTCACGTCCCAGTCGGACCGCTGGTCAAAGGCCCACATATAGGTGAAAATCATACCGTACTGGTCCGAGCGGGCGAATTCCTCAAAGATGACCTCCCGGCATCGGGTGATGGCCCTAGCGTGAAACTGGCCAAAAATCTCCAGCACCGGCTCGATGGTCATAGGGTTGTGGAAAAGGCGCAGGCCGGTCAGCTTCATCAAATTCCTGTCCCACTGTCATTTTGCCAACAGCGGCGTTTCCAATCCAGAAGATAAGCTTCCTTTTCAATATGCCTTTTCAACTGGCTCCTTGGTTTTATTGCCCTGCGTCCTCAGCCGAGTGAATGGGGATCAATGGGCTGTCGCTCTCCACATGCTGAAGTCCCTTTAAACGCTCTTGCGCATGGCGATAAAATTCCTGTTGGCTACTAAAAGTGCTCTTACCGCGACGATTTACATGTTGGTAGGACATATCCGGCTGCATAACCCGGGCGTTTGTGTTGTCGCTTAGCAGCGTTTCCAAAATCTCGAACGCCCGCTGTTTTAGATCCACGTCCTCAATGGGAAACACCAGTTCTACCCGGCGGTCCAGGTTGCGGGGCATCCAGTCTGCGCTGCCCATATAAATTTTGGGGTCGCCAGCATTTTCAAAACGGAATATCCGGCTGTGTTCTAGCAGCTGGCCTACAATACTGATTACCTCAATATGGTCGCTGATGCCTTCCAACCCTGGGACCAGACAACAAATGCCCCGGACCACCAGCCGTACCGGCACCCCGGCCTGACTGGCCTCATATAAAAGAGAAATAATTTCAGGGTCTACCAGAGAGTTTACCTTAGCGGTAATGCCGCAGGGCAGGCCCTTACGGGCGTTTTCGGTTTCCAAACAGATGCGCCGCTCAAAAAAGCTACGCAGGCCATGAGGAGCTACAGCAAAGTGGTGGTATTCCGGTGGACGAGAATAACCGGTAATGACATTGAATAGGGAAGAGGCGTCCGCCCCGTACTGGCTGTTGCAGGTGAACAGGCCCACATCTGTGTAGATTTTTGCGGTGGAGTCATTATAGTTACCCGTTCCCAGATGCAGGTATCGGCGAATACCGTCCTCCTCCCGGCGGACTACCAAGGCAATTTTGCAGTGGGTTTTTAGCCCATGCAGTCCATAAATCACATGGCATCCTGCCTTTTCCAGCTTCTGGGCCCAGTTAATGTTGTTCTCTTCATCAAACCGGGCCTTTAACTCCACCAAAACAGTAACCTGCTTGCCATTTTCCGCAGCCCGTATCAGGGCGGCAATAATGGGGGAGTTGCCGCTGACCCGGTACAGGGTTTGCTTGATGGCCAGTACGTCCTCATCCTCGGCCGCCTGTTCAATGAATTTTACTACACAGTCAAAGCTTTCATACGGGTGGTGTACCATGCGGTCTTTCTCTCGAATGGCCTCAAAAATATCGGTATAACCCCAAAAATCGGCTGGCGCCACTGGGATAATGGGTTTGAAGCATAGCGCTTCACAACCCTTAATCCCAGCAAATTTAGCGAAGAAGGTTAGGTCCAGAGGGCCGGGCAGCTGGTAGATCTCATTCTTCTTCATTTTCAGCATGTCGATCAAAAAGCCCCGCAGGTCCTTGTCGCATTTTTGCAATAGTTCCAGCCGCACGGGACGTCCGCGCTTTCTGCGCTTGATGGACTTTTTTACCTCGTTCATAAAGTCTTCGGCCTCTTCGTCGATCTCCAGGTCAGAGTCCCTGGTCACCCTAAAGGGACACACAGCCTCAATATGATGCAGCTCAAAAAGTTCTTCTAGATTGGCGGCGATAATATCTTCTAACAGAACAAAAGCCCGTCCCTCTTTACTGGGGAGTTCCAGGAAACGAGGGAGGATGGAGGGAACTTGTACAATGGCAAAATTCTTCTCCTTCTCTTCTTTGCTTTTTAGCAACACAGCCAGATTTAAAGACTTATTGGACAACTGTGGAAAGGGGCGGCTGCCGTCCACAGCCAGAGGCGTTAATACAGGGAAGAGCACATACTTAAAATAATGCTCGGCATAAGCTTTCTGTTCTTGGTCCATGTTGATAAATGACAAAAACCGGATACCAGCTCGGTCCAAAGCAGGCACAATGGAGCGGTGCAGACAAGAATATTGGCGCTCCATAAAATGGTGGGTCTTTTCTTCCAGCTCTTTCAGAAGGTCCTCGGGAGCCAAGTCGAATTTGTCTTTTGCCTTGTAGCCAGAGTTCACTTGGGCCTTAACTCCGGCCACCCGCACCATAAAAAATTCGTCTAGGTTGGAGCCAGTAATGGCCAAAAAGCGCAAACGCTCCATGAGAGGATTTTCCTTTTTTGTGGCTTCTTCCAGCACACGGGCATTAAAGTCCATCCAGCTTAGTTCTCTGTTATAGTAGGGCATTTTTTTCTCTGCCACAGCGCACACCTCACATCATATCAAATTTTATTGCCAGCTCGGGGAAAAGCCCGAACACATCTTTAAAATACTTGGCTGATTCTTCAAAATCCCATCGCTCCAGCAGGGTATTAAAGGAGGACTCAGCCCGGATCAGCACTCGGTCGTCATCTAGACTGATCTTCACATTACGAAGCTTTTCCTGGTGGGACTTGTCCATAGCGTTAGCCAGCCGGAAAATAGCGGAAAGCTTGGAGACCACCAGCCGCTCCTTTGGAGAAAAGGAGGCCAACTCAAGAACCCCTTGGACAGAGGCCGCCTCGGTAATACTGCCAGCCACCAGGGCCACCTCCAATACTTGCTCCTCAGAGAGACCGAACAAATCCATGCCCCGGATAATGTCAAAGGTGCATCGGTTGTGTTGGCGGACGCTGATAAAACTGCCACAGCTGTGTAAAATGGCGGCTAACTCCAAAATCAACCGCTTAGAAGGATCCAGACCGTGGACTTTCTTCATCTTATCAAAGAGCTTACAGGCATACTCTCCAATCAGCCGGCTATGTGCCAAGTCACAGTGGAATGATTGGGCAGCGGTTTGCGCACAGGAAATCGCGTTTTTTCGCAGATAAGAGGCCCATTCTACATCGGCCTTAGAGATAAGCATATGTCGTAGAATAGCCCCCGAAAGATCAACCGACGGGGCTAAAAGCTCTTTGGCCTGGGGACAGAAGCGCAGCATGCCGCAATAGATAAACAAGGCAGTGTATAATAGCGCAGCCTGGTGCTCAGTGATCCCATAGTGTAAAGCAATTCCTTCAGCCGTCATAGGCCGGACAAAATCATAAAGAGTTTTCAGTTTTTCAGAATCAATGTGGTGGACCGACCCGAGTTTTTTGCTATCGCATAGCTTAGCAATCAAATCAATCTGCGAACCAGTCAGAACCAGATTTTGTACCTGGAATCCAGAAAGGTTCATGCGGTTTAAGACCGTATCCATGTATTCTTCCAGGATGCAGTGAAAGTCTTCAGCTTGGCGGCGCAAATTACCCAGTACGTCGTGCAGTTTCAGCGCACCCATGGGGATGTTCTGAAAGTATACGGCTTTTTCCCCATCAAACACTGTCAGGCCGATACTGCCGGAGCCAATATGCCCTAGCAGTGAATATCCCTGCTTTATAGATTCCTCTGACTCAAGATGGTTTTCGATTTCAGAAAAAATATAGGCTTTTTCCTGGCTGCTGTCCAGAATATTCACGTCCAGATTATTGCGGACCTTCAGCTGGTCCACCACCAGAGCGCGGTTTCTGGCTTCCAAAAGAGCGGTACAGGATACCACCCGGGGCTTTTCTATATTATAGGACAAAAGTGCCTCGGAAAACTTGCCCAAGGCAGAGGAAAGCTGGCGCAGGCTCTCAAAACTTACTGTACCAGTTTCAAACACATCATGGTCGAGCCGCACGGGATATTTTAGATAGTCTAAAGTGTGGATTTTTCCCTTTACTAGCTGAGATACCCGCATTTTTATATTATTAGAGCCAATTTCGATTACCGCCGCTTGGTTCGTGGCACCTTTTTTGTTCACAGGAAATCCCTCCCAAAACAAATTCTGATTTCATTATACCAAACTGGGGAAAAATATTCAAATATAGATTGCATTTTTTTGAGGACTTTTTATGGTATTTCACCATTAGGAAATTTTTTTCTCAAACCCCTTGATTTTTTACAAAGAATCCGGTATAATACATAAGCCGGGATACGGAGAGGTATTCTAATTGGTAAGGAGCCACATTGGAAATGTGGTGTGCCGCAAGGCATTGTGCGTTCGAGTCGCATCCTCTCCGCCAACTAAGAGAGCGTCGGAGCTTTTCCGGCGCTCTTATTCTTTTGTTTTGCATGGAGAGGGTATCTGGATGATTTATGTTATCCTGTTGCTTGGGCTTCTCGCCTGGGGCCTTGAGGCCGCGGCAGTTTTTGTAAAGCGGCGGAAGCCGAAAGCCTTTCTGGTGAGAAGTGGATTCCTATCCTGCTGCCTCTGCGCGCTGAGCCCGCTTTATATGATACGCGCCGAAGTGAACGACAAAGATTTCGGGGCTATAGAGGATACTATCAACGGGTTTATATTCGGCGTCATCGTTATGATGGGTGTCACCTTGCTTTTGGGGTTGATCGCCTTGAGGAAGCTTGGCCGGTAACAGATTAAAGAATGGAGGCGCAAATGGGAATGTCCAGAAAGACTGAGGCGGAACTGACTAACATGTGCATGGTTTATCGCGGCAGCGAAGTGTTGGTGCAGCGCCGCCGGCCGGAGCACGGCTGGCCGGGGGTAACCTTTCCAGGCGGACATGTGGAGCCGGGGGAAACCATCACCCAGTCAGTGATTCGAGAGATTCAAGAAGAAACTGGTCTAACCCTAATTCACCCGCGGCTATGCGGTATCAAAAACTGGATGGAGGACGATGGGGGACGATACATTGTCTTTCTATATAAATGCGATACGTTCTCTGGAGAACTAAGGTCTTCAGAAGAAGGGGAGGTTTTCTGGATAAATCGTTTTGATTTGTCCAGTATGAATTTATCCAGCGGCATGGAAGAGACCTTTCGGATTTTCTTTGAAGAGGAACTTAGCGAGTTGTCTTACAATCGAGAGAATCCGGAAAGAGATTGGCAGATTGTATTAGAGTAATTTTATAACGAAATTAATAAAAGGAGTTTCTGGCATGAAGCATCATGATATTGCGGCATTTTATAAGGATTTAGACGCTTACGCGGGAAAACCTGTTACCGTATGCGGCTGGGCGCGTTCCATTCGTGATTCCAAGACTCTGGGATTTATTGACTTGAACGATGGCACCTCCTTTAAAGGAGTACAGGTGGTTTTTGAGGAGGGAAAAATTGACAACTTTAAAGAGATTGCCTCCCAAAATGTGGGTGTCTCTCTGATTGTCACTGGCGAATTGTTGGCAACCCCAGAGGCAAAACAGCCTTTTGAGATCCATGCCACCCAAGTTCAGGTAGAAGGGTCCTCCGCGCCGGAGTATCCTTTGCAGAAAAAACGCCATACGGTAGAGTACCTGCGTACTATCGCCCATCTGCGGCCCCGCACCAATCTGTTCAGCGCGGCTTTCCGGGTGCGTTCCGCAGCGGCCTTTGGCATCCACAAATTTTTTCAGGAAAACGGGTTTATCTATGCTCATACGCCTATCATTACTGGAAGTGACTGTGAGGGAGCGGGGGAGATGTTCCAGGTGACCACCTTGAACTTGGACGATCTGCCTAAAACAGAGGAGGGCGGCCTTGACTATAAAGAGGACTTTTTCCAGAAGCCCACGTCGCTGACGGTTTCTGGCCAGCTGGAGGCCGAATGCATGGCCCTGGCCTTTGGCAAGGTGTACACCTTTGGGCCCACTTTCCGGGCAGAGCGCTCTTACACCCAGCGCCATGCAGCGGAGTTCTGGATGATTGAGCCGGAAATCGCCTTTGCGGATCTGCATGACGATATGGACATCATCGAAAGTACCATCAAATATGTGGTAAATTATGTGTTAGCGGCCTGCCCCCAAGACTTGGCTTTTTGCAATCAGTTTGTAGACAAGGGCTTGTTGGATCGCCTGGAGCACGTGGTTTCCTCTGACTTTGTACGGGTGAGCTACACAGATGCAGTGAAGATTCTGGAGGCACACAACGACGAGTTTGAGTATAAAGTCAGATGGGGAGCAGATCTGCAAACCGAGCACGAGAAGTTCCTGACTGAAAAGCACTTTGGCAAGCCGGTATTCGTCACTGACTACCCCAAGGAGATCAAAGCTTTTTATATGCGTTTGAACGATGATGGCAAGACCGTGGCAGCCACCGACCTGTTGGTGCCAGGCATTGGTGAGCTAGTAGGTGCTAGCCAGCGCGAGGAACGTTATGATGTGCTAGTAGAGCGTATCCGAGAATTGGGCCTGACAGAAGAGGACTACTGGTGGTATCTGGACCTGCGGCGCTTTGGCGGCTGTACTCACTCAGGCTTTGGCATTGGCTTTGAACGGCTGGTGATGTACCTAACGGGCATTGCCAATATCCGGGATGTGTTGCCTTTCCCGCGTACTACCGGTGTGGCGGAGTTTTGAAACAGAAGTTTTGTTCGATAAAAGCCTTGCTTTTTGGGTGTGGGCCTGTTATAATGAACAGGAAACCACCAGAGAAAGCGAGGTTTTTTTCGTGAATGTACTGTTGACCTCCTGTGGACTGGAAACTCCAGCCATAGAAAAACAATTTCTCTCCATGCTTCCCAAGCCAATGGAGGCGGTAACCGCTATGTTCATTCCCACAGCGGCGGTGGACCCAGACGCCATTGAGGTATTGCCTAAGTGCTTGAATGATCTTCTTATGTGTGGTATTCAGCGGAAAAATATTTTTGTCAACGATCTGCATACGCCCTTGACCGGGGAAATTGAGGCCGACGTAGTGTACCTTTGTGGTGGCAACACAGAGTATTTGCTCAGGCGCATCAATGAGCAGAGCTTCCGGCGACAGCTGCTGGCCTTTATCAATAGAGGCGGGGTCGTTCTGGGCGTAAGTGCGGGCAGCATCATTTTTTCCGCTTCACTGCCGGACAATCTTGGCCTGCTGTCATGCCCGCTGCATGTCCATTGCGAAAACTGCGAAAATCCGGGGAAGTATCCCTTGGACTGGGACAAACTGGTCCACTTGGGCAATGAACAGGCCATTATTTTGGGTGAGAAGCATTTTACAATCATAGAATAAACATTAAACCCTTGCGAGATAGATGCCGTAAAAAGGGTTACGCCGTCCAGTGGTAACCGTTCTGACCTGACAGAGACATTAGACCAGATTCAAAGCCTCAAGATCTTGCAGTACAGAGTATCGCTTTGCGCCTGAAGGCATTCCTTTGCTCAAAAATGATTCTGTAAGTGATCTTATATAAAAAAATGCCCCCGGCATTCCCGAGGGCATTTTTTATATCTTATGATAAAGCTGGTTTCGCGTTTTGGCAGCGTCTCTCGCGGCGCGAAGAGCCTCTTCATCCTCCCTAGCCGGCACTTCATTGATATGCATGGAGCAAATGGCCGCGACGAAAGGCCCGCATACATTCATATGCTTCATAATGATATAGGTCGTTTCCAGCGGCTTTTGCTGTGTGCCCGGCTCGGTGCCTGCCAGCAGGAGAACACCGTTTTTCTGTTTGAGAAGCTCCGGCTCGCCGCGAAAAAAGCGCCCCGCAAAATAGGTCTGCACCCGGCGGGCCACATTCAGCAGTGGCCCGCTTAGAGACGAAAAACAGATGGGGGAGGCCAGCACAACGTGGTCGCACTGCGCAAGAAAGGGATAGATCTCCTGCATTTTATCGTCCATAGAGCAGTCGGCCTTTTCCAGCAGCGGCGGCAGTCCAGGTAGGGGGTGATATGGTCAAAATAAGTGATGGACCGGACCTCACCCTCAAGCGCCCCGGTGAAGGCATCCACCAGCGCATGGGTATCGCCGTTTTTTTTGGTAGAGCCGTTGAGAATCAGGGTTTTCACGGGCCTACTCTTTTCCATCCCAGCAGTAGGTGCAGAGCCTGCATTTTGGAATGCCCACCGACTCCACCATGTCATCCAGCCGATGGTAGCGCAGGGAGGTGAAGTTCAGCTTTTTGCCAATGACGTCCACCATAGTCTGGTACTCTTCGGTTTCCGGGTCGGCGTACCGGTGGATGTCTTCCGGCTGGTTGGTACCCTCCAGTTCGGCAATCACCCGGCGGGAGATCAAATCGTCGAGAGAGGCGGAACGGGAAAAGTTCAGGTATTTACAGCCGTAAAGAGGCGGAGGACAGGCCGGACGCACATGGACCTCTTTTGCACCACTTCGATAGAGAAAATCCGTGGTCTCCCGCAGTTGGGTGCCCCGTACAATGGAGTCGTCGATCAACAACAAGCTGCGGCCCTCAATCAGCCCATGGACCGGAATCAATTTCATGTGGGCAATAAGATCCCGCTGGCTCTGAATGGTGGGCATAAAAGACCGGGGCCAGGTGGGGGTATATTTAATAAACGGCCGGGAAAAGGGGATACCAGAGGCATTAGCATAGCCCACAGCATGAGCGGTACCGGAATCGGGTACGCCAGCCACATTGTCTGGCCGGGTTTCCGGGGCAAAATCATCTCTGCTGGCTAAGATGGCACCGCAGCGATAACGCATCTCTTCTACGCTGACTCCTTCGTATGAAGAGGTAGGATAGCCGTAGTATACCCAGAGAAAAGAACAAATTTTCATATCTTTGCCGGGGGTGGCCAGCGTCTGTATTCCTTCGGGGGTCACAGCGGCCACTTCACCAGGACCTAGCTCCCGGTAAGACGTATAACCCAAATTTAAATATGCAAAGCTTTCAAAGGAGACACAATACGCTCCGTCTTTTTGTCCAATGGAAATCGGTGTGCGGCCTAGCTTGTCCCGGGCGGCAAGAATCCCTTTTGAAGTCAGCAACAAAAGGGTCATAGAACCATCGATAGCCTCCTGAGCATATTTGATACCGTCAATTAAATTGTCCT
This sequence comes from Oscillospiraceae bacterium, assembly GCA_910574935.1. Lineage (GTDB taxonomy): Bacteria > Bacillota > Clostridia > Oscillospirales > Acutalibacteraceae > Acutalibacter > Acutalibacter intestini. The sequence goes on along the minus strand of CAJTCU010000007.1, from coordinate 57,221 downwards.
TTTGGTTAATCAGTGCGGCAACCAGCTCGGTGGCATTCACATCGCCGCCGCTCATTTCCATAAAATGGGAGTGGCCAGAGGAAAAAAGGTCCGTGACGATCTGCTCTGTATTATTGATTTTCCCTACGGTTACAATAGCGTAGGCCCCATGATGGGAACGCACAATCAACGGCTGAGGCTCGTAATCTGATATACAGCCAATTCCCAGCTGTCCCTGCATGGTGGAAACATCCTTGTCGAATTTCGTACGAAAAGGGGAATTCTCTATATTGTGAATTGCCCGATCAAACCCCCGGTCCTTATGATACACAGCCATGCCAGCTCTACGTGTACCTAGATGAGAATGATAATCTGTTCCAAAGAACAAATCGAAAACACAATCTTCCTTTGAGGCAACCCCAAAAAATCCACCCATAATTTTACCTGCCTTCCTAAAATTCGTCCGAACCAAATGTTCAAGCCGAAAAATTCGTCATTTGACAAACGGTTTACGCACATATTATATCACATTTAAGTACGGAGTGCTAGCCCTTAAAACTGCAAAAAATAGTGGAATTTTGGGGAAGATAGTTCTAGTTGAAAGGTTGTACAGAAAATAGAAAAAAGACATGAGATAATCGTGTAAAACATAAAAAATGCAGGAAAATCAAAATAAACTTGCATTTTTAAGGCAGATATATTAAAATGGGTAGTATTGTGGCAAAAAAATGAAAAAAGTAATGGCAAATTCATTCATAGGAGAGATTAAGAATGAAATTAACTTCCATGAGCAACAGCGAGATAAAAGCCCTCTATCGAAGCTCTGCTGAGACCTATAGGCAGTATAAGGCCCAGAGTCTAAATCTAAACATGGCTCGAGGCAAACCTTGTGTAGAGCAGCTAGACCTAGCCTTAGGAGTATTGGAGGCATTACACGCAAGATGTGAGTTCGCCAACTCTAACGGAGACGACTGTCGGAACTACGGCGTGTGGAACGGCCTACCGGAGATGCGAAGCATCTTCAGTGAGTTGTTGGGAGTTCCTACCGATGGGATTATTTTGGGCAATAATTCTAGCTTACAAATGATGTTTGACTGTATTTCCCAGGGCTATACCCATGGTTATGGTGGATGGGATCCTTGGTGTAAGCAGAACGATGTAAAATTCTTATGCCCAGTTCCGGGGTATGACCGGCATTTTGCCGTAACGGAATATTTTGGCATTAAAATGATTCCCGTACCCATGTTAAAGACTGGACCGGATATGGACCTGATTGAGCGCTTGGTGCGTGATGGGAGTGTCAAAGGATGCTGGTGTGTGCCCAAGTACTCTAATCCCACAGGCGTTACCTATTCAGATGAAACTGTACGCCGCTTTGCCCGGCTGCGCCCTGCCGCCAAAGACTTCCGTATTATGTGGGATGACGCATACTGTGTCCATGATTTAACAGACGAGCCTGACCATTTGCTGAATATCTATGAGGAATGTTTAAAAGAGGGGACAGAGGATCAGGTGCTTATTTTTGCATCCACCTCTAAAATTTCTTTTCCGGGCGCTGGTGTAGCGGCACTGGCAGCTAGTAAACGAAATATCGCTGATTTAAAGACCCGTACTACTGTACAGACTATTGGATCGGATAAACTAAACCAGCTACGGCATGTATTGTTTTTACATGACGCCAATGGAGTACGGAACTTGATGAAAGGTCATCGAAAGATTCTGGAGCCCAAGTTTAAGATTGTCCGGGAAGCCCTGAAGCAAGAATTGGGTGATCTGGACATTGCCCGGTGGAGCGACCCTCACGGAGGATATTTTGTCAATTTGGATGTAATGAATGGATGTGCCAAACGAGTGGTAGAGCTATGTAAAGAAGCTGGGGTCGTGCTAACTGACGCGGGAGCGACTTTCCCGTATGGGGCTGATCCTAATGACAGTAATATCCGCATCGCTCCGTCGTTCCCGCCAGAGTCTGAGTTGGCCCAAGCTATGAAAGTGTTATGTGTGTCTATAAAGTTGGCTGCTACAGAAAAATTATTGGCAGATCGGGGTTAGTTTTAGGATATGCCTACAGATTATTTTGAAATAGAACTGTGTGTAAAGAGAAAGAGCTTAACATATGTTAAGCTCTTTCTCTTTTATGAAGAAGGGTTGATAGGTTGGGAAAGCATAACGCCTTCTTTCCCCAATTAACCGGCTCTCCATAAAAAATTTGTCAAAAGCCTTGAATATGGACATCGTTAATATTATAATGTATATAGATGGGTATTTTGGGCGGTGCCTGGCCTCCTTTTAGGTCACCAGGCCGCACCAAAAACACTATGAAACCGAAAGGAGTACCAATATGAACTATTCCCATGAAGTGGAAAATATGTGCACGGTAAAAAAGGGCCCTCACCACGGCCCCGCGCCCATTCCCGAAGAGGGTAGATGGGTGAAGGCCTACGAGATTAAGGACATCTCCGGTCTTTCCCATGGTATTGGCTGGTGCGCTCCCCAGCAGGGTGCCTGTAAATTAACGCTCAATGTAAAAGAGGGCATTGTTCAGGAAGCTCTAGTAGAGACCCTGGGCTGTTCTGGCATGACCCACTCTGCCGCGATGGCCGCGGAAATCCTTCCTGGAAAGACTCTGCTGGAATGCCTAAACACCGATCTAGTGTGCGACGCTATCAATGTAGCGATGCGCGAGATCTTTAAACAACTGGCCTATGGCCGCAGTCAAACCGCATTTTCTGAAGATGGTTTGCCCATTGGCGCTGGCTTGGAGGATCTAGGCAAGGGTCTGCGTTCTCAGGTAGGCACTATGTTCTCTACAGGGGCCAAAGGCGTTCGTTACATGGAAATGGCTGAAGGCTATGTGATCAAGATGGCGCTGGACGAAGAGGGCGAGGTTATCGGCTACCAGTTTGTACGTCTGGGCAAAATGCTGGAGGACATCCGCCATGGTGTTTCCCCTGACGAAGCTTATAAGAAAAACATCGGCCAGTATGGCCGGTTTGACGGAGCCGCTAAATATATCGACCCCAGAGAAGAATAATCCAAACCATACTTAATTCAAATAGGAGGACAACTAAATGGCTAACGAAGTCATGTTTGAAGGCAAAGAAAGAAGGATGCCCAAAATTGAGAAGTGCCTCGCAGAGTATGGCCTGGGCAGTCTTGAGGAAGCCCGCGCTCTCTGCAACGAGAAGGGCTTCGATCCCTATGACATTGTAAAAGGCGTGCAGCCCATCGCTTTTGAGAATGCTGGCTGGGCCTACACCTTGGGTTGCGCCATAGCCATCAAGAAGGGCGTGAAAACCGCTGCCGAGGCCGCCGAGGCTATTGGCGTTGGTCTAGAGGCGTTCTGCATTCCTGGATCTGTGGCGGAACAGCGTAATGTAGGCTTGGGTCATGGTAACCTAGGTGCTATGCTGCTTCGCGACGAGACCAAGTGCTTCGCATTTCTGGCTGGACATGAGTCCTTTGCTGCGGCAGAAGGAGCTATCGGCATTGCAAAAACTGCTAACCGTGCTCGTAAAGAGCCCCTGCGCATCATCCTAAATGGTCTGGGTAAAGATGCTGCTTACATTATTTCTCGTATTAACGGCTTTACCTATGTAAAAACTGATTATGATTTCTTCACTGGTGAGCTAAAGGTGGAAGAGACAAAGCCTTTCTCTGACGGTGAGCGCGCGGCTGTTAAGTGCTACGGTGCCAACGATGTTCTGGAAGGCGTAGCTATCATGAAGCACGAAGGCGTGGATGTCTCTATTACTGGCAACTCTACGAACCCCACCCGCTTCCAGCATTTGGTGGCCGGTACATACAAGAAATGGGCTTTGGAGAATGATAAGAAATACTTCTCCGTAGCTTCCGGCGGCGGTACTGGCCGTACCCTGCATCCAGACAATATGGCAGCCGGTCCGGCTTCTTATGGTCTGACCGACTCTATGGGACGTATGCATGGTGATGCCCAGTTTGCTGGATCTTCCTCAGTGCCTGCCCATGTAGAGATGATGGGCCTGATGGGTATGGGCAACAACCCCATGGTGGGTGCTACAGTAGCCTGCGCAGTGGCTGTGTACGAAGGCTTGAATAAATAAATTTGTTTTCGCATAAATAAGGACCAGCATGGTTATGTTCCCATGCTGGTCCTTATTGTTTTGATACAATATATAGTTTGAGTAAACTACTAGATTGACATTTCTTGTGGTCCGTGCTAATATTATCCTAAAAGGTCGAATTTTTGGGGGAAAACTGGTCTGTGAAAAAAGTTATCGTTGCATTTTTTTGTTTTGTGATCTGCGCTTTATTGACATCTTGTTATACCGAAGTCTCAAATACGGGAGAATCGGAAGATGTGGTATTCGACATGGGGACCAATTTGGGGGAAGAAGAGAAAGCTACAGCGCCCATAAGGGCTCGTTTCAAAAGCGATGTGCATGCGCCATATTTAATATATGAAAATGATTTGATACGTCCCAATGCTGCTCTTACCCGTGCCGAAACAGCCTACCTTCTCTATCAGATATTAGATAATCCAGCTGCTGGAAAAGATGGATTCTATGTAGATATTCCCGAAGATGCTTGGTATAGACCTTTTGCCGAGTCTATGGGCAGCATGGGCGTTTTAGAAATATTCGGGACTCGCTTTGAAGGGGATCGCTTGGTGACAAGAAGCGAGTTCACGGTCTTAATCAGCCGCTTCTTTGCGCCCCAAGATACTGAAATTCGCTATAGCGATGTACCAGAGGACCACTGGGCGTTTTCAGAAATTTCTACCGGAATTGCGCTGGGGTGGTTCTCTTGTGGAGAAGAAAATAATTTTCGTCCTCAAGATAATATCACACGTGCAGAGGCTGCCACACTGGTAAACCGGGCTACGGGACGCCAACCGAGTCCGGAATCGGCGGCAGATACTGGTTTTCCCTTTCTAATTGATCTTCAGCCCAGTCACTGGGCTTATTATGACCTTATGGAAGCGGCATTATACCACGAGTATGAACTAGAGGGAGAGTATGAGTTATGGCTCAACTTTCAATGTCCTTCGGCCCAAAGAACACCAGGCTTTTATAACGTGTCCGGAGAGCTTTATTGTGTTGATGAAGGTGGAGAATACATACGTGATGCTTCAGTAGGTGTTTTGGATTTTAACAGTAACGGTCAGTATACTACAGGAAATATAGAACTAGATGAACAGCTAACGACACTAGTGAATCAAAAAACAATAGAGCGTTGGGGTCAGAAAATAAATTTTAGAATTCTATATCTTTATGTATGTGATAATTTTAGGTACTGGCCAACAGAGATGGTAGAAGAGGGGAGTGATGCATGGGAAGCTGAATTCGCGCTGGATCTTCTTACAACGGGAAAAGGGAACTGCTACAACTATGCGGGACTAGTGACCATGTTAGCCCGAAAGTTAGGGTATCAGGCACGAGGAATATCCGGACAGTTCTACAACGACTTTCAGGATTGGACGGTGCATGGATGGTCCGAGATTGAGCTAGATGGCGAGTTGTTTGTCTGTGATGCTGAAATAGAAGGAGAGTATGCCCCCAATAGGGGACTGAAATGGGATCTGTTTTTTAAACCTTATAATGATACCCCGTTAACCTATACGGTCAATGGTGAAATTTTATAATCTAAATCTAAAATTCAAACAGTAGGTAAATATATTAGAGTTTGAAAAATTAGAAAACACTTATAAACTGTAGGTAGTTGAGTTCTGGCAGCAACTACCTACATTTTTTATTGAAGTAGGGAAGGAGAGTGCTACAAGTGCTTCCCTTTACAATTGTGTGTTTCGCTGATAGCGCAAAAGGAAGCACCTCTGGAGGTTTAAAGCAAAACCACTTGACATCAAAATGCACAAGCGCTCAAAAACACAGGCGGTCCCCCACAAATCGGATGTATTGAAACCTCTTGTGGTTTTTTTAGATTTTTCCCAGAGAGATCTCTGATAGCTTTTTGTAATTTTAACCGCGAGAACAGGGGAGAGGCGTCTGTCAAACACAGAGTTTAGGGCGCTGTATTTTTATACGCACCATATTTGGGTCGTCGCCATAACTCACCCCTTGCATTATACATTGGTTTACATAATTTTATTGACATAATATGTTGTGGTTACCCATAAAAAGGGGGAAATATTCATTTTTGGCTCTTGCAAAATCCATCGAAATGTATTATAGTATTAAACACAGGAAATGACTCCCAGTTGCTCTCTGTAAAAGCCAATGCGTTTTCAACATTTTCCTTTATCGCGTGTGGAAACCCAGCAATTCCAAGGTTTGATCCACTTCTACACTCCCAATATCTACAGGATCAGGTTCGCGATGTTCACCATATCTTGGGATGCGGAGTAAAAGAGATGATGTTAAGAGTTCTATTGAGCGCATTTATAAAAAGTTAGGTCCTATCTAGCAACAAGAAAGAAAAATGACAACCTTGGTTGCAAATAAACTTTGTATTTCTATTCAGCTTTTTGCGGAAACGAGAATAGCCAGTTCTCTTTATTCATAGTTATGCTACTAGTAGGGGACACGATCCTCAATCAAAAGGATGGTATACTATGAAAAAAGACGAGCCCTTGTTTGACATTCCGTTTCTACAACGCTTTTCAGCTAAACGAATTTTTTTGCCCTTGTGTGTTACTTTTACTGCTGGAGTTTTATTTGGTTCTGCAGTTGTTTCTTGGATAGAAGCGTCCGGGGTGTCTAGTGAATTACCTTTACACATTTCTGGAGCTTCCGTTTTGACCTCGGATTTCTTTTCTAGTTTTTCAACAATTTTACTAAATGCTTTAACTTCTCTTCTAATTTTGTTTCTATTGGGTGTTACGGCTTTTGGAGCAGTTGGAGTGCCTTTATGTTTGTTTTTGAAAGGCGTGGTGGTGGGTATTGGCGTACTGTCCTTTTTGATAAATGACAGTGCTATGGGACTGATTCGCTCGGCATTAGGATATTTGCCTACAGCATCGGCGCTAGGTTTGCTGCATTTGTTTCTTGGGAGCCGAGCTTTTGAGTTCTCCAAGAGTTTAGCAAAAGCTGGATTCTCATCTTCCAACGAAAGCTTAGATTTCTATAGGTACTTAAAGGATTTTTTGACTCTTCTATGCTTTGCGGTTGCTATTTCACTGGTAGGAAGCCTTTTGGCTTTACTGTCTGCGGTATTATTTTGAGAGGGTGATAGGAAAATGCACGATTACTATTCTATGTTCAGTGAATTTTTGGCTGAGCAAAAGGCGAATTCCGCAAATACTAGGCAATCCTATCTGCGGGACACTTTGAATTACCTGGCGTATCTTTCTGAGATTGACATTACCCCTGAACAGGCTGATGAGCGGGATATTCAAGGTTATGTAGATCGCCTACAGGATATGAACCGTTCCCCTACTACCATTTCCCGTAATCTGGCCTCTGTGCGCTGCTTTTATAAATTCTTGATTTATAAGGGACTACTAGACCAAAATCCGGCCAAAGGTATCAAGTTAAGCAAGGCAGAAAAAAAGCTCCCCCAAGTATTGCAGGGGGAGGAGATCGAACAATTGCTCTCACAGCCAGATATTACAGAGCCCAAAGGATGTCGGGATAAAGCCATGCTGGAGCTGTTATATGCTACGGGAATTCGGGCGTCTGAGTTGATCAATTTGGATATAAACGACATTAACTTACGTTCTGGCGTTCTCTATTGCCGGGGGAATAAGGGGGTCCGCTCTATCCCTGTCTATCCATCGGCAGTGGTTGCTGTTTCTGATTATATATATCGTATGCGCGGGCTCATTGCTGGAGCGGATGACGGAGCGCTGTTCGTAAACTTAAATGGTGGTCGGCTAACCCGCCAAGGGTTTTGGAAAATTGTGAAGAGCTATGCCGTAGAGGCTGGCATTATGAAGGAAATCACACCACATACGATACGCCATTCTTTTGCCCTACATTTGTTAGAAAACGGCGCCTCGGTCAAAGACATCCAGACCATGATGGGCCATGCGGACATTTCTTCCACCCAGGTATATGTGCAGCTGTTGGACAACCATGTCCGCCAGGTGTATCAGGACTGCCATCCTAAGGCAAAATTGGGATGAGCAAACAAATAATTCATATTAGGGAGTTGGTTTTTTGGCTTTTCTAGGTCTCTTCGGAAATTATGACAAACCTGGTCCGGGCGTCAATAAAGACGATCCGCCTAAGGCAGCACCGGTACAGTTCTTTGAGATCCTGCTTAGAAAATTTTCTAAGCTGGTACAGGTGAATCTTATCTTTCTTCTTCCCACTATTGCTACTGCTTTTCTTATGTTTCTGGTATTTTTATCGCCTACGCATTTTATTATCTTTATTGGCAGCCTTCAACTGGATGGCTGGGTCACCTTTATAGTACCAGCTCCTCTGGTTTTGTTGTCTCCCTTTACTGCTGGGCTGACTTTCATCACCCGAAATTTTTCCAGAGAAGAGCACGCTTTCATCTGGTCTGACTTTTGGGATGCTGTAAAGGGCAACTGGAAATACTTCCTCCTGAACGGCTTAATTTGCTACTTGATGTACGTCATTCTGGGCTTCTCAGTAATGTACTATTTTAATATGGCTGCTTCCGAGTGGCTGTACTATATTCCTTGCTGGATGTGCGTGATCGTTGCTGTGGTATTTCTGTTTGCCCAATACTATCTACCGGTTATGTTTATCACCTTTGACTTGAAATTCACACATGCCTATAAAAATGCTCTGATCTTTACTGTGGCGGGATTTGGAAGGAATATTCTGCTAACTGCTATATTGGCCGGTTTACTGATTCTTCTGTTCTGTGTCCCCCTTATGAACATCACTTTGTTGGTATTATTGCTTCTAACTATCCTAATACTGTTTTCTTTTATCTCTTATTTAATCAATTTTACGGTTTATCCAGTCATTGACCGTTACCTGATTCAACCCTATAACAAGATGCAGGAAGAGAAAGAACAGGGGATAGAGCAAGCAAACAAGGAGTCTGCTGAGGAAGAGTTCTCCGGTCTGTTTGCCCAGATTCCGGAAGAGGAAGAAGAGGATGGGGAGGATAAATATGTGTATATTAATGGAAAGCTAGTGAAAAAGTCTGAACTTAAAAAAGGCGAACAAGAGCGAGAACAAACGTAAACTTATCTGGCATCTAAAAGGAAAAGACAGTCCCATAAAAAAGCAAGCCATAAAGCGATTTTTTCGCTACGGCTTGCTTTTTTATGGGCTTCTATCCTAAATGAAGGATCTGTCGGAACGCAAAATTATTGAACAGTTATATTCCTGGAGTCTGTTTTACATCAACAGAGTATGAATCTAGCTCTCATCATCCTTGTCCTGGAAATCTTCTTTTCGATGAGGCGGACTTTTCTTTCGCGGCGTCATCTTAGCTAGGGGATTCGCATTTACAGCAGCCTCCATCTGTTCGCTGGAGGTATGGGTGTATATCTCCGTAGTACCCAAATTCTCATGACCTAGAATATCCTGTAGTACTCGAATATCCACATCTCCGTAACGATACATCAGGGTTGCGGCAGTGTGGCGAAGCTTGTGCACGGAATATCCTGGACCTCCAAGGCCTATTTTTTCTAAATTCTTTTTAACGATATATTGTACCGTCTTAGGACTGATTCGCTGTTTTCTACTACTTAAGAACAGGGCGTTCCGATCAATCACACCATCGCGGGGACGCACAGCCAAATAGTTGTCAATCGCGTCAAGACAGGCTTGGTTTAGGTAGACAATGCGCTCTTTGTTGCCTTTTCCTAAAATCCGCAGCGTGTCGTTGTTTCGCAACACATCGTTTAGATTAATACCCACTAATTCTGAAAGGCGCATTCCACAGTTAAGGAAAAGCGTAATCATACAGCGGTCTCGTTCCTGGTCAGGTCCATCCACTACATTTAGTAGCTCGATACTTTGTTCGAGAGAAAGGAAGTGGGGCAAAGCTTTTTTGGCTTTAGGAGGTGTTAGATTATCCGTAGGGTTGTCTGTCAGCAAGTTTTCATGAATGGTGAGATATTTAAAGAACGACTTCAGTGCCGAGGACTTGCGTTGACGGGTGGAACTGATATTATTTCGTTCATCTGCTACATAGTTCATAAACTCAAAGATGTCGTATGTACTGATACTACGGATAAAATCCAAGTCTACATCCTGAACAGAAATTTCTTCCACTGGCTTGTCCAGCGAAACCAAGTCACGGTGTTGCTTCATAAACCGAAAAAACGTACGTAGATCCATACAGTAGCTGTCTACGGTTTTAGCAGACAGGCCTTTAATATTCCGCAAATACATAGCATACTGTTGAACGATGTTGGACATCTCATTTTTAATGGAAAAGGCCATTTTAGGTTTTTAACTCCCCTCAATTATACAAAATATTCATTTAGTACAATTTCGTGTATCTTTTATTCCCCTGCCACAGGAAGTGCTTTTTCAAAGTCAAGCCGCAGAAGCTGCTTATCGTTTGGCAAATTGCTAATCTCTCTCAGTACCAACACATAACCATACTGGAGCATCTCTTTTTGCAGACAGTGCGGCTCCACATCCCGGTGCAGTTGACTCACGGCCTGGAACTGTTCCTGATAAGGCGAAGCTGAAACAAACGATGTCGGTTCCAACTGTCGCTGTATCACACAGCTGACATATTTAGCTTTTATCATTGCTACGTGGGCACAAAAAGTTTTTATACCAATATACTCAATGACTAAATCGGCTATTACCAAGTCCACTACCGGCAATTTAGAACTTTGTTCTGTTAGGTCTACCTGCTGTAGCTGTAAGCGTTCCCCTAAAACTGATCTGAATCTTTGCGCACAAGCCTGTAAATACTCTTGATTAACATCAAAGCCATAAATAGTTTGCAGCTTATTGCCGCAGTGTTCTAAACCGTTTCCTCCAGCAATTCCAAATACCGCTGCGCTAACTGCACTCGGGCTGGCCCGCCATTGGTTTTTCATAATACAGTTCAAAGCTTGCAGTTGTGCAACCTGTGCTAAACTCATATGGGCCTCATAGATATATAGTGGCATTTGCTCCCAGGGATTCATCATTCCTGCCTCCGATCATCGAACAAAATTTCAAGATAGGACCAACAACCCACCCACGTCGGTTAGTGGTCCTTTCATCAATTCTAAAACATGTATACCACGTTTCGCTAAAAATTTTTGAATCTGTTTGCCATCCGGATGGTTGGAGACACTTCCTGCAAAGACCATAAGGTCTGGTGCCAGTAAGCCGCAGCAGCCTCCAAACAGACCAGTATCATATCCAGGCAGCCTTATGAAACCAGGCGTTATTTGTAGTACTTGCATTCCAACACGTGCTAAAGCTTTAGCTACCCCCTGATCTGCGGTAATAGCGGAACGACTGTCAACCAAAGCGGTAGAACAAGCTGCGTATCCTTGTTTGACCGGTATTGATTGAAACCCAAGCCGCTGGCTATGTTCGCGGATTGCCATATCTAGGGTGCTTACGTTGCACAAAAGGAACTTATCCCAGGCCAAAGCGTTGCAAAGCACGTCTCTTGGATAGCCATTCTCTGGCGCAGCGGCAGTCTCCCTTATACAAAGCCCCTGTTTTGCGAAGGATTTCTTTAATGGACTCCCCTTTAGAACAAAGATTTGTCCATCCAGCAGACAAACTTGCATGTCCGGGTGCCAGCTCACCGGTTCTGGCAAACGGCTGTCATGCTTCGTAACTATTACATGAAAGCCCCTCTCCTTTAGTGCACGAGTCCACTCAGGATACTTCCCCGAGGCCAGCACTATTTGTGCAAATGTTTCCGGTAGTCTGGTTGGTTTCATGTAGCAGCTTCAAAGGCTTGACGGATATTCTTCGCACCGATGACCTTTACCCCCTCAAAGGTTTTTCCCGCCAAGCTTTTCAGGCCGTGGTAAGGCAAAATGCATTGGGAAAAGCCTAACCGGGCTGCCTCTGTAATGCGAAGGTCGCTGCGGCTAATGCTTCGCAGTTCACCAGTCAAGCCAATCTCGCCAAACACGACCGTGTCCTCTCGAATAGGCACATCCTTCAAACTGGAGATCAGGGCAATAGCCACAGCCAGGTCCACAGCAGGCTCGTCCAGCCGTAGCCCACCCACCACATTGATATAAGCGTCCAGATTAGAAAAATAGTACCCCGCGCGCTTTTCCAGTACAGCCAAAATCAGAGCCATACGGTTATAATCAAATCCAGTGGCCATGCGACGGGGTGTGCCAAAACCAGATGTGGTGGCCAAGCCCTGAATTTCAGCTAGCAAAGGCCTTGACCCCTCCATTACAGCTGTCACACAGGTTCCAGAAGCATCTTTTGGCCGTCCAGAGAGCATCGCAAGAGAGGGATTTTCCACCTGCCGCAGGCCGTGTTCCCCCATATCAAACACCCCGATTTCATTGGTAGAACCATACCGGTTTTTTACAGCCCGCAATATGCGGTAGGTCATTTGCCGGTCGCCCTCGAATAATAACACTGCGTCCACAATATGTTCCAGTACCTTTGGGCCGGCAATGGCCCCGTCCTTATTTACATGGCCCACCACAATAATAGGAATGTCCAGTGCCTTAGCACAACGCATCATGGAATTCGTACACTCCCGTACCTGGGTCACGCTGCCAGGCGAAGATGTCAGATCCGTATGATTCATCGTTTGAATTGAGTCGATCATCACCAGGTCCGGTTTTTCCGAACGGATTTGCTCTACCACATATTGCACATCTGTTTCGGTAAGTATTTTTAAATTAACACTTTGTACACCTAGCCGAGAAGCCCGCAGCTTAATCTGCCGGGCAGATTCCTCTCCAGATACATAAAGAATTTGTAGGGTACGACCTAAAAACTCACAGATCTGCAACAAAATAGTAGACTTGCCAATACCTGGGTCGCCGCTGATGAGTACCAAGGAGCCCTTGACAATTCCTCCCCCTAACACCCGGTCCAATTCAGAAAGCCCCGTGTGATATCGATGTTCCTCTGTAGTACTGATTTCATTGATGGGCGTTGGTTTGGCCATCCCCCCTGTTCCGCGGATGGCCGCAGTCCGCGAAGGCGCTACAGACTCTTTTGCTGTTTCCACCATTGTGTTCCACTGGCCGCACCCTGGACATTTACCAGCCCACTTGGCAGCTTCATATCCACACTGTGTACACTGAAACATCAACTTGATTTTCCCAGCCATAGATACGCCTCCCCTAAATACGGTCCGTGAAGCCGCTAAACTTGATAGGCACAGCGGCTTTCTTTTTGCATATAGTATATCACATTTTTGTTCTCTTGCCAAGGGAAAGCTATTGGGATCCTTCTACTTTAATAAATCTATTGCGCCTGCATGGATGACTCATTCATATTTTCCTGCAAATAATCAATCAACCCGTTGTAAATGGCCGCAGCCATATCCTTCTGATAGCTTTCAGTACACAGCTTTTCTGTTTCCGCATAATTGGAGAGAAATCCACATTCGACCAATATCGCTGGGACTTGACAGTTATTCATAAGGTATATATTGCTGCCAGCCAGTTTATTCTCGCGTTTATTATCCGGCTGCAAAGAGCCAACAATATTCTGCCGAACGGATTCTGCCAGGCTGGCACTTTCTTCTCGATTGGCGGAGTAAAAAACTTGGGCTCCACTGTACTTTTCCTCTGAGAAGTGATTTTGGTGGATGCTAATAAGGATACACTCCCCTGTTTCCTCCACTAGGCGTAGCCTGGCCCGGGTGTCAGAACGCTTTCTTTCCGACACGGTACCCAAAGATGAATCTCCCACAGAAACATCGCTATTTCGGACCATTATTACCTCAAAATTATTCTGCTTCAAGTCTTTTTCTAATTCCAAAGCGATGGCCAAATTGATGTCTTTTTCCAATACACCATTTACAGCTATTGCTCCTCCATCCTCACCACCGTGTCCGGCGTCAACAACAATAATACCCTTTTTCTTAAAGAAATCCGCATGAAATGCCACAATCCCGAACGCTTGTATGGTCTGTAATGTGAAAAGGGCTATAGATGTAGAGAATAATACTAAAAACATGATTTTCCTTCTCATAGACATTACCTCCTAGAAATAGCTATGCTTTTGGAAAATGAAGTATTCTCTTTTCAAATTCTTCCTTTCGTGGTATAATGAAATAGAATAAATACTTAATAAAGGAATGGGTCAGAATGAGAATCAGCGAATTATTAAAAGCAAAAGACATTGTATTTTCTTGTGAAATATTCCCTCCCAAAAAAGAGGGCAGTTTTGAGGAAGTATTTCAAGTGGTCGATAAGATCAGCGCGATAGGCGCGGACTTCATCAGTGTTACCTATGGTGCCGGCGGCAGCTCCTCCAAAAAGACTGTGGAGGTGGCTTCCTATGTTCAAAACAATCGTCATACCACAGCCCTAGCCCATCTAACTTGTATTGGAGCAACAAAGGATGAGATTAGCAAACAACTAGCCGGATTAAGGGAAAGTGGTATCGAAAATATTATGGCGCTGCGGGGTGACAAGCCAATGAACTTTACACGAGAGGGCAACTACCGCCATGCGATTAACCTAATTCAGGAGATTCATGCCAGCGGAGACTTCTGTGTAGGTGGCGCTTGTTACCCAGAAGGCCATGTAGAATGTGAGCACAAGGCAGATGATATTTCCTATCTAAAGGAGAAAGTAGACGCCGGCTGTGACTTTTTGACCACACAGATGTTTTTTGACAATAACATCTATTATAATTTTCTATATCGGACTTTATCAGCTGGTATCAACGTACCGATTATTCCGGGTATTATGCCCATCATTAATGCCCGGCAGGTAAAACGCTCCTGTGAACTTTCAGGTGCTACCATGCCCCCCCGTTTTTTGGCCATTGCGGATCGGTTCTCGGGAGATCCTCAGGCTATGGAGCAGGCTGGTATTGCTTATGCTACGGACCAAATCGTGGATCTAATTGCTAATGGTGTACGTTATATTCACCTATATACGATGAATCGTCCAAAAACTGCGGAAAAAATTCTCAGTAATTTGAGTCATATTCTTCGGTGAGGGTCTTATGTTGAATAGAAAAGAAATTTTGCGCTATATGAATGCTCCAGGCGGCGAGGCGGCTTTGGGGACTCTCATTGATCGAGCCGAAGAGGAAATAATCAATGCTTCCAGACCAAAGCATGTTTATAGCCGGGTCACTGTAGATGTAGATAAAGAAAAGGGCCAGGTCGTTTTGGCAGGGACTCTTATACAAAGTCGCGACCTAGCCATGCACCTGCAAAGTTGCTTCGAAGGATTCCTTTTTGCCAGTACTCTTGGGCCAGGGGTGGATATACTGGTAAAGCGATATACCATTACAGAAACGCCTATGCTACCTGTCATTCAAGCGGTTTCGGCAGCTTATACCGAATTTTGCGCTGACAATGCCCAAAAGGATCTAGAAATCTATGCTACAGCCCATGAGCAGTATTTACGCCCTCGGTATAGTCCAGGTTATGGAGATTTTTCTTTAAGTTATCAGCGCTTCCTGTTTGATGCATTAGAAATCCCCAAAAAGCTCGGTGTTTCGCTAACAGAATCTTTTCTTATGGTCCCCTTTAAATCTATAACCGCTGTAATTGGGCTGTCCAGCGATCCTTCCCTTTGCCATATTAATAAGTGTATGACCTGTACTGCAAAAAACTGCCCATTTAGAAAGGATGATATTTACAATGGCTGATATTTTAAAGGAACTTGGCAAAAGACCGCTTTTCTTTGACGGCGCAATGGGGACGGTTTTGCAAGAAAGTGGACTTCTTCCCGGCCAAGCTCCAGAGCTTTGGAATTTAAGCCATCCAGAAAAAATTCTGCATATTCACAAAGCCTATTTAGACGCAGGCGCTGACATTCTGTGTGCAAATACTTTTGGTGCAAATCCTTTCAAATGCGCTGAAAACGCTATTGACTTAGAGCAAGTGATTTCAGCTGCGGTGTGCTTGGCCCAAAAAGCTGTGGAACAAGCTGGTCATGGCATGGTTGCTTTGGACATTGGTCCTAGTGGCAAATTGTTGGCGCCCATGGGAGATTTGGAATTTGAGACTGCAGTGGCTGCGTTTGGGCGAATTGCAAGAGCCGGCGCCGCTGCTGGCGTCGATTGTGTTCTGATTGAAACCATGAATGATCTTTACGAAGCAAAAGCTGCTCTTTTAGCTGTAAAGGAAAGCACTTCACTCCCTGTGTTCGTTACCATGACGGTTGATGCAGATGGAAAGCTGCTTACTGGTGGAGACTTGCCAGCAATGGCCTCTATTTTAGAAGGTCTTGGTGCCGACGCCATTGGTCTAAACTGCGGACTGGGCCCAAAGCAAATGCTGGGATTAATTGATACCCTCCGTAACTATACTACATTGCCGTTGGTAATTAACCCCAATGCAGGCTTGCCCAAAGAGCGGGATGGTCAGACCTGTTTTGATGTCGGTCCACTAGAATTCTCACAGCTTATGGAACAGATCGTTCATGCCGGCGCCTGGGTTATTGGAGGGTGCTGTGGTACCACACCTGAGCATATTCGCCAAATGGTGGCGCTATGTAAAGGTTTGCCCTGCACACCTCTGCCCCAGATACGGCCCACAGTAGTAGCCTCTGGAATGTGTGCAGTAGAATTTGGGAAAAGTCCGGTCATTATTGGAGAAAGAATTAACCCTACAGGGAAGTCGCGGTTTAAGCAGGCCCTCCGAGAAAACGATCTTCCCTATATCTTGCGGGAGGGAATTGCTCAGCAGGATGCGGGGGCTCATATCTTAGATGTAAATGTAGGACTGCCTGAAATTGACGAACCAGCTATGATGTGCCGCATAGTTGGTGAATTACAGTCTATCTCCCCTCTTCCACTGCAAATCGACACTTCTGATCCTATTACCATGGAAAAAGCCATGCGCCTCTACAATGGTAAGGCACTGGTCAATTCCGTTACAGCCAAAGAAGAATCCATGGCGGCAATTTTTCCCTTGGTTCAGAAGTACGGGGGTGTGGTAATTGGGCTGACGATTACGGAAAACGGCATTCCAGATACTACGCAGG
Organism: Oscillospiraceae bacterium; assembly: GCA_910574935.1. GTDB lineage: Bacteria > Bacillota > Clostridia > Oscillospirales > Acutalibacteraceae > Acutalibacter > Acutalibacter intestini. Next base: position 40,252 of record CAJTCU010000007.1, on the reverse strand, counting down.
GTCGAGTGAACGCGGCGGCAAAAATTGTAGAAACCGCTGCAAAATATGGTATTTCTAAAAGTGATATAATCATTGATCCTCTGACCATGGCTGTCAGCACAGGAAAAGATGCAGCCCTAGTTACTCTGGATGCTCTTCGAAGAATTCGTCAAGAATTGGGGGTATACACTTCTTTGGGGGTGTCGAATGTCTCCTTTGGGTTACCGCAAAGAGAAAGTGTTACCTCAGCATTCTTTTTGATGGCTCTGCAGTCCGGTCTGGACGCTGCCATTATGAACCCAATCTCTCATCAGATGATGCAAGCCTATCGCTCCTTCTGCGCATTGTCTGGCCAGGATGAAAATTGTATGGCTTATATTGAAGCTTATGCTGAAGTTGAGGCTCCTTCAGTTAAGACTGGAACCATTAGGCAAATGACTCTGCGGCAGACCATTGAAAAAGGCTTAAAGGAGGCCGCAGCCCAGCAAGCAGCTGAAGCTGTAAAGACTGCCAGTGGTTTAGAAATCATTAATCAAGAAATTGTCCCAGCCCTAGACGCTGTTGGTCAGCAATTTGAGGCTAAGACCCTATTTTTGCCCCAGCTCTTAATGAGTGCAGATGCGGCCAAAGCAGCTTTTGAAGTGCTCAAATCCCACATGTCGGGACAGGCCTCTGAACAGAGCAGCTTAACCATTGTAATCGCTACCGTAAAAGGGGATGTACATGATATTGGCAAGAATATTGTGAAAGTCCTGCTGGAAAACTATAACTTTGCTGTCGTTGACCTCGGCAAGGATGTCTCCCCGGAAGCGGTTGTAGAGGCTGTAAAGAAAAATAACGCTGGGCTTGTGGGGCTCAGCGCCTTAATGACTACTACAGTGGCACACATGAAAGAAACTATCGATCTGCTTCGTAAAGAAGTCCCTGAGGTAAAGATTATGGTGGGCGGTGCGGTGCTAACCCAAGAATACGCCGACATGATCGGCGCAGACTTCTATGGTGTGGACGCTATGGCATCGGTCCGGTATGCGATGAAGTTAGCACACAGCAAATCAGAATAATTATGGAGCCCGTTATGGTGAAGAATACAAAACGCCATGACGGGCTCATTCTATATAAGTTCTTTTGCCAGATTTGGGCCCATGTAAACCCAAAACGGTCTCTAATAATGGAACCACATCCACTATCATCAGGAGCTGGATGTGGACGCAGCGGTGAGAGTACGCTTCCTCCTTCTGCCAGTAGGGAGATTGCTAGCAACGCTTCTTCTTGAGAGTCCATATGAATCATTAGCTTTATGTCCGTATTTGCTCCTACTGTATCAAGGGAGTCTCCCGCCGCCATGTGTGTACTGCCCAGGGGAAACTCCACATGCATTACTTTTCCAATAAGGTCCGAAGTTACGTCAAAATTACCCTCAGATCAACGGGACATAAAATGAATTGCACCGTCAAAAGCTGCGATATAGGTATGAATAGCTTCCTCACAATCGCCTTTAAATGACAAATATGGAACTACTTCTATCCTCTTTTTCATTTTTTACCCCCGGTTCTTCTTATGAAGAAGTTCATGCTGTTTAAGCCATTCTACCGAGTCTGCCAGAGCGGCAGCAGTTTTTACTTCCAATACAGCCCGGCAGTGATTTTTCTCTGCTAAAGCTACATACCAAGGAATATCTAGTTCGCCAATTCCCAAGGGTAGATGACTTTTTCCACCAAGCGCGTCATGGATGTGAAAATGTTTAAGCCGATTTTGATGATCCAGGATAAAGGGCTTGTCCACCTCCCCCACCCCATGATCATGGCCAATGTCATAGGTTAAGCCAAATAATGGACTTTTCAGCAAAAGCGCCATCCCCTTTTGCAAAAAAGACAGGTTATAGCCATTGGTATTTTCGATACATATTTGTATTTTTGCGCCAGCAGCGGCCTTTTCACAGGGAGCAATCGCTTCAGATAGTCGGGACAAATAGTGATGAAGATAGAGTTCGTACAAATACACTTTTTTATCTGGCAAAGTAAAATGATCGCCTCTCTGTAGATGAATGTTGAGCGTTGGTACATTTAACCGCTTGGCCACTTCAATTACCTCTAACAGGGTCTGTAGATAGGCGTCCGTCACCCTAGGATTGAACCCACAGAGATCCATAAAGCCTTCCAGGTGAATAGTATAATAGATCTGATATCTGCTTGCGACACTTTGTAGCCAAGGAATATCAAAAGACTGATATTCCGGCAAATCCATACTCAACTCCACAAAATCAAAGCCCAGTTCCCGGCACAGGCTGGCCGCACTTTCCGGGTCGGCGGCCTCTAATAAAGTCGGTATCCCCCAGTCCATCTTCTAATACCAGCTTTCTGGTACCGGCTCTCCATTGACAAAGAGGTTCGGCTCTTTATTCAACAATTCCACAGTAATATCCCGCATTTTTCGAGCATTACCCAGTACGCATTTGGCATCTCCAAAGGTACCATAATGAATGGCTCCATGCTTTAGGAACACTGGCTCCATCTTGATATAGTTTTCTGAAATATCCTCACAGGCCTCACTATGATGGCGGTGCAGGTCAGTCTTATACGTTTCCCCTTTTGGGCCGATAATGGCAACATGCTGCGGCTTTGGATCTATTCGATCTGGAATGCCTTCCCACTCCTCTACGCCATGGAGAAAGGTGTTGGAACGTAGAGTACAACCTAAAAAGAGGATGTCTGCATCCAGGTCCAGCAGCTTGCCCCAGCAGCCCTCCCGGGGACAGGGGGTAATGCGGGTCTCTTCCCCGGCCACATAGACTTCTGCTCCCTTCCCAAGCGCCGCCACCGAGTGGGTCGGGTGCAGCGAACGGAGCACCCCGGACCTGTGGCGGAAGAGCTCCGGCAGAATGCCCACGCAGGAGGGTAAACTACGGCTGTCAAATACCAGCGTTTCTTTGCCGACTTGCCGCCAGGTATGGGTGGGAAAAATCAGCAGACCGTCTTTCATATATTCGCACCAGGCGTCCAGAACCGTATCTGCGCCGCCCTCCACCGGACCGATAGCCTTTAGGGAAGAATGGATCAGTAAAGCGCCCTTCGGCAGGATTTCCATATTTTTTATATCTTTCAGCAGGCTCTCTTTTGTGTGCAAGTCAAAGACATCCTTTCAGCCGCTTCCAGTCCTCTCTGGAAATAGCGTAAACTTTTGAAATTGTGTCCACTTCGTTCGGATACTCTTCTATGAACCGCATCCCATTAGCCTCGGCGGTAGAATACGAGCCTACATTCGTGTACTTCATGTAAGAAAAAACCATTTGGAAAGGCGTATTTTCAAAGAGCCAGTCCCGGCACCTTCGGGCGGCCTCGCTGGCATAGCCCTTTCGCCAGTGGTCCCGGTGGATGTGGTAGCCGATTTCCGGCTTGATCTTGCCATCAATGTTCTGCATGGTAATTCCGCAGTCGCCGATGAGCTGGCCGGTCTCCTTCAGCACCACGGCCCACAAGCCAAAGCCAAAGACCCGGTAGTTTTCCTGGTTCCACTCGATCCAGTAGCGAACTTTTCCCTCGTCAAAAGGCTTGGGATAATGCCGCATGGTCTCTGGGTCGGAGAATATCTGGTACAGTGCGTTGAAATCCTGCTCATCCATTTCCCGAAGGATCAGCCGTTCTGTCTCTAACACCATCTCTCTTCACTCCTTACCAAAACAAAAATTAAGCGCAATGGATGAAATATCCATCGCGCTCATTGGAGGTGACACCCGGATTTGAACCGGGGAATGAAGGTTTTGCAGACCTTTGCCTTACCACTTGGCTATGTCACCATCTTGTAGAAAAGACGCTCCATGATTTTGAAGCGTCTTTTCACATTCCTGGAGCGGACGACGAGGCTCGAACTCGCTACCTCCACCTTGGCAAGGTGGCGCTCTACCAGATGAGCTACGCCCGCAATGGTGCCTCCGATCGGAATCGAACCAATGACACGGGGATTTTCAGTCCCCTGCTCTACCAACTGAGCTACAGAGGCAAATATAGTTCCAAATAAGGAACTATTTGGCGACCCGGAACGGGCTCGAACCGTCGACCTCTAGCGTGACAGGCTAGCGTTCTAACCAACTGAACTACCGGGCCAAATAGAATCTTTCCGATATGGTGGGGACAACAGGACTCGAACCTGTGACCCCCTGCTTGTAAGGCAGGTGCTCTAACCAGCTGAGCTATGCCCCCCAATCCTTCTACCGGACCGCCGCCCCCTGGCGACGTTCTATATTTTACAAGATTTGCCCCGATTTGTCAATAGGAAAAACGAAAATATTTTTATTTTTTTTCGTTTTTTTCTGCGAGCAGAGCCAGCTCCTCTTGGGAGAAGTAATACTTGCGGTTGCAGTACTGGCAGACTGTCTCTACCATACCTTCTTCATTGGTCGGCAGGGTCAGCAAATCCGTTGGTTGTAAGGTCATCAAAATACGGGTAAAGCGCTCCTTTCCACAAGTACACACATAATGTACAGGAAATTCATCCAGCTTTTCGATTTGAAAGCCCTTTAAAGCCTTTTGGCACATTTCCTCGGGTCCCATCCCCTTAGCCAGCATCGTGGTCACAGCGTCCAATTCTGCCACATTTTTTTCCAGGCGAGTCAGAGCGCTCTCCTCTGCTCCCGGCAGTGCCTGAATCAGTAACCCGCCAGCCAGTAATGCGACACCATCCTCCTTATCCACCAGCACTCCCAAAGCGCAGACTGTGGGTGTCTGTTCACTAACGGCATAATAGTTCGTCAGGTCCTCCGCAATCTCTCCACTAACCAATTCTACCTGGCCACAGTACGGCTCTCCCGTATGAAAGTCCCGAATCACTGCTAGACGTCCATGGCAGCCCACCGCCCCGCCTACATCCAGTTTTCCATTGAGTTTTAAAGGCAACTCCAACTGGGGATGCTCCACATAGCCCCGCACGTTGCCGGAACTGTCCGCCAGAGCTATTAGGGACCCCAAAGGACCATCCCCAGCAATTTTCAGCGTCAGCGACGCGTCTGCTTCCTTCAACATAGCTCCCATCAACGAGGCACCGGTGAGCAAACGACCTAAAGCCGCACAGGATGTCTTTGTAAGCGCATGCAGCCGTTGGGCTTTATAAACCAGTTCAGAAGATTCAATTGCGGAAGCAATTAAGCTACCATCTGACGTAATAGTACGAATAATACGATCCATAAACGCTCCTCATTCCTGCTTTTTCGCTGCAAAGACCAGCCGTTGGCTCTGAGGCTTTGGCGGGTCAAAGCTTAACTCGTCATATATTTGCACATCGCCGAATCCAACAGTATGAAGCCATTGGACCACCTGCTCCACGGGGTAAGCATATTCTGAAAAGTGTTCCGAGCTACGCCGGTAGAAATTTTTGTCCCGCTGAAAAAAATCCAAATGAATGTCGACTTTTCCAGTGCTAGAAACAAAATGATTCTGCCAAGCGCAAAAAACCCGTTCCATATCATAGATAAAAGTGTTATTCCCCAATATCTTTTCATGCTTATACAGTGTATTCAGGTCAAAGACAAAATATCCCCCGGGTTCTAAAAAAAGGGCAGCTCGTTCAAACGCCCTCTGGACCTCTCTTTTGCCCTGTAAATGGTTGATACTGTCCAGGGAACATACAATCGTATTTACAGTCCCAAAGAGATCCAGGTCCTGCATCCTCTGCCGGAGAAATAAAATATCTGCGCCAGCCTCCAGGCACTTTTCCCGGGCAATGGACAGCATCTCTACAGAAGCATCTACGCCATATACATCTACACCTAGGCGGTGCAACTCTAAGGTTAACGAGCCGGTCCCACAGGCTAGATCCAGAGTCAGTCCAAAAGGATGGCCGAACTTCTGTAATAATTGCCTAAAGTATGCTGCCCGACGAGGATACTCGGCATTAGCGGTTAATTCATCATAAAATTGGGAAAATACAGAGTAACCAGCCATAATCAATCCTTCTCTTTTTGCTTGCCTAGGCGCTCAAAAACCATGCTATATCCATCGCTGCCATAATTCAAAGCCCTAGCTACTCGGCTAATCGTGGCAGTAGAGGCGCCGGTTTTTCCAACGATATCCATGTAAACGTGCCGTTCTGTCAACATTTGAGCTACTGCTAACCGCTGCGACATTGCTTTCAGCTCTGGCACAGTACATAAATCCTCAAAAAAGCGATAACATTCTTCAACGCTTTCAAGAGATAAAATGGCTCGAAAAAGTGAGTCCATATTTTCGTCTTGCAGCTTTTCGTTCATTGAGCTAACCACTTCCTTTCCGTACAAACACCCAAATCAGCCTGTTTCACATACTTCTGCACCATTGAGAACCCTTTGCGACCCAATTATAAGTCGTTTCGAACAAGGTCCGCATAGGTTTCTGCCTGAATCACCACCCGGCTTTCTCCATTACGCACCATGACACAGGCCGGCTTCAGATTCCGGTTATAATTAGACGCCATGGAATAATTATAGGCCCCTGTAGAGAGTACCGCCAAAATATCTCCTTCTTCCGGCAGCTGAATAGCTGTATGTTCCTGAATCAAATCACCACTTTCGCAGCATTTCCCCGCGATAGTCGCAATATAATTAGCCGGCTGGGCAGCCTTATTTGCTAGAATACAGGTATAGTCTGACTGATATAAAGCATAACGGGGATTTTCAAACATACCGCCGTCTATCGCCACATAATTCCGAACATTGGGGATTTCTTTAATGGTCCCCACAGTATATAGCGTAATACCTGCTTCACCAACCACAGAACGTCCTGGCTCAATATAAATTTGGGGCGAATGAATTCCCAACTCCCGGCACTTTTCATGAATTTTTGCAGAAACAGCTCGCATATACTCATGGTACGGAATAAACCCATCATTTTCCGTGTAATGGATGCCAAAGCCACCTCCTAAGTTTAGATGCTCCAGCTTATAACCCAATTGCTCAACCTGCCAAAATAGCTCCAGCATGATCTCAGCCGCATGGACAAAGGGGGCTGTCTCCATAATTTGTGAACCAATATGGCAGTGCAAACCTATCAACTTTACACTACCAAATTCCAATGCCTTTTTGGCTACAGTTATTGCCTCTCCGCTGGCTAAATCAATACCAAATTTTGAGTCAATCTGTCCAGTACGAATAAACTCATGGGTATGGGCATCAATCCCCGGCTTAATGCGTAGCGAAACTCGTGCAACCTTTCCCTGGGTCTCCGCAATCTTTTCCAATTTTGCTAGTTCAGAAAAGCTGTCCACTACAATATCGCCCACACCCTGGCTGACGGCAAACTCTAACTCGGCATAAGACTTATTATTTCCTTGGAAATGGATGTGTTCCGCAGGAACTCCAGCTTCTAAAGCAGTGTAAAGCTCTCCGCCTGACACCACTTCCACATCTAGGCCCTCACTGGTAACAATACGGCACATCTCCTTACAGCAAAAGGCTTTGCTGGCGTAAATCGGCTTTCCGTTATTTCCATAGAACTCCTGAAAAGAGGCCACATAGCTTTTACATACCCGCCGAATCTCATCTTCGCTTACAACATACAAAGGCGTTCCATACTGTTGGGCCAGATCCACCGTATCACAGCCGCTGATGGACAGATGACCCTCCTTGTTAATTGATAGACCTGGTACAAAAATAAGAACCATCCCCTAATAAATGTATTATTTTGATTCCTTTTCGCTTTAATTCCCGATTAGTTATTTATGACTTGTCTTTACTTAGCGGAATATGCGATAGCATCCACTTGAAATTGTTGGTTTACATCCACAAACACGGTTTGAATGGACTTTCGCACAGGATACTTTTCATGAAAACGTTCCTGAATGACCTTTTCCATCACTGGAATATCTCGAATATTTTTAAAGAGACAAGTCATCTGTACCACATTTTCATAGCCCAAGCCAACTAGCGCTAGCCTCTCCCTCATCTCATCAAAGGCAGCATTAATTTGCTCTTCTACCGTGCCCTTCACATTACGGGCACAATAGTTGAGAAAACAGAAGTCTCCTGCCTGAATGATTCCCGAATGGGCCCACTCCTCGTTCACATCGTATCGAAAAATCTCTTTCATATTCTCAAACCTCGAATGGAATTATTCTCAAGCTCCTTTGGAGCAATGGACTTTGCAATTGAAAGTCTTACTTCACTTACCCCCGTTCCCTTTGTAGCGGAAAAAGGATAAAAGGTAATGCTGCGGCTGCCAAAAATATCGGTAAACAACTGCATTTGTCCTTTAGCTTGTCCTTGGTTCAACTTATCCATCTTTGTGCAAACAATGGCAAAACGATAGCCCGATGAGGACAAAAAGTCAATCATTTGCATATCATCCGCCGTGGGTTGGTGCCGCATGTCCACCAGCTGAAGAACCAAGGCAACAGGCCGTTCTTGCGCAAAATATCCGTTGACTAAACTAGCCCAACGGTCTTTTTCACTTTTTGCCACTCTCGCATAACCATAACCGGGTAAATCTACGAACCTACATTTATCCAATCGATAAAAATTTATGGTAGCCGTTTTACCCGGGGTAGCGCTAGTACGAGCCAACGCCTTACGATTTACCAGCTTATTCAACAAAGAGGACTTCCCTACATTAGACCGGCCGGAAAAAACGATCTCTGGCAACTGAGGTTCCGGCAACTGGCTAGCGGTCCCTGCCGCCAACTCAAACTCTGCTTTTAAGTAATTCACTGGATACTCCTTTTTTGTGACGGTTTATCGCTGGTGTAAGTCAGAGGCGTGATTTCCGGCTGAAGAAGAGCAGCCTCCTGTGGCAGCGGCTTTGGCATATACTGCAAGGCATGCTCCAGAACCATATCCACTCGTTTTACCGGTATAAAACTTACGTGATCTTTTACTACCTGGTCCACTTCTGCAAGATCGGAAACATTATCCGCCGGAATCAGTACAGTTTTGACTCCATTTTTATACGCTGCCATAGACTTTTCTTTTAAGCCGCCTATGGGCAGCACACGTCCCTGTAAAGTGATTTCCCCTGTCATGGCTACATCATGGCGTACGGGTATACCACACAAGGCCGAGGTGATAGCCGTAGCCATCGCAATGCCTGCCGAAGGACCATCTTTTGGTACGGCACCTTCCGGAGCATGGACGTGAATATCACATTTTTCGTAAAATCTGGGGGAAATCCCCAGTACATTGGCGCGGGTACGGATGCATGTGATTGCCGCATTGGCAGATTCTTTCATTACATCGCCTAAAGAACCCGTAAGCTGAATCTTTCCTGTGCCGGACATGACTGCAACCTCAATAGGCAAAAGCTCTCCCCCCACACTGGTCCAGGCCAAGCCGTTCACCAGACCAATGGAATCTTCTTGGGACGCATTATCCCTTGTGTACTTTCTGGGCCCCAGCAGCTCTTCCAATTTTTCCGGTTTCACGGTATAGCTGGTAAACTCCTCATCTGAAACAATCATTTTTGCCACTTTACGGCAAATTGACGCAATAATTCGCTCTAAAGTACGTACACCGGCCTCCCGAGTGTACCCATCAATCAGTAAGCGGATTGCCGTCTTAGAAAATTTCAGCTGTGAGGCTTTGATACCATGCTTCTCTAACTGCTTTTTTACCAAATGTTTGGTGGCGATATTCATTTTTTCTTCCAGGGTATAGCTGCCTAGCTCAATGATGTCCATACGGTCATATAAGGGTCCGGGAATCCGGGAAGCATCATTGGCCGTGGTAATGAACAATACCTGGCTTAGATCAAAAGGCAGATCAATATAATGGTCTGTAAACTCCGCATTCTGCTCTGGATCCAGCACCTCTAAAAGGGCTGAGGCTGGGTCCCCCTTGAAGTTTGTGCCAAGTTTGTCAATTTCATCCAACAGCAATAGGGGATTTTTCACCCCAGACTGCTTTACAGCATTGATAATACGTCCAGGCATAGAGCCCACATAGGTTTTCCTGTGGCCCATGATCTCCGCCTCATCGCTGACTCCGCCCAAAGAAACCCGCACATATTTCCGCCCTGTGGCCTGCGCAATGGACCGAGCGATCGACGTTTTTCCTACGCCAGGAGGCCCCACCAGGCAGATGATCTGTCCGCTGTTTGCTTTTGCCAGGCTTTTAACCGCCAATATTTCAATAAAACGCTCTTTCACCTTTTTCATACCGTAGTGGTCACGGTCTAAAACCTTTTGAGCACGTTTCAAATCTAGCTTCTCTTTCGATACCTTATTCCAAGGTAGGTCCAGACAAATATCTAGATAAAGCCGTATCACGCTGGCTTCGTGAGAGCCATAGGGCATGCGGTACAGTTTATCGCATTCTTTCAGAAGCTTATCGTGGCAAATTTTGGGAAGGTGCAGCGTGGTAATTTTCTCCTTCAGCTCATCAGCCTCTTGCTGTGGATTGTCATCCTCTCCCAGCTCGCTGGTAATGGCACGCAACTGTTCTTTTAAGAAGTATTCCCGCTGATTCTCATCAATCTGCGCCTGGGCTTTCTGATTAATCTCATTCTCTACCTGTAGAATCTGAATCTCCTCAGTTAACACTTCAATTAAGCGCTGTATACGCTTCAAGGGGCGTAATTCATCCAGAATATACTGCTTACGCTCAAAGTCTATAGAGATATTAGATGCTATGTAGTCCGCCAGCCGACCACAATCCTTTTCCTGTAACACACCCAATAGCACATCTGGCGGCACATGACGGAACAGCCGGAGATACTCATCAAATTTTTCATGGATGATGCGGACCAGCGCTTCTGACTTATAAGACTTTTTATATGTCAGTAATGGACATCTTATAATATTCCCCAGCAAAAATGGCTCTTCTTGTACAAGAGAGACAATTTCTCCTCGGTATAGGCCTTCTACGTGAAGCTTGGCCCCTTCCTCCGAATGATGCAGTACCTGCTTAATACGGGCAATTACGCCCACTTTATACAGGTCCTCGCCCACTGGCTCAGTTTCCTCCATATGAACTTGGGAAACCAAAAAGATTAACCGGTCTCGTGCAATTGATTCCGAGGCTGCCAGCACAGACTTTTTCCGTGTGATGTCGAACTGAAGCATCATCCCAGGAAAAAAGACCAGGCCGCGTACAGCCAGCACGGGCAAAACCAGATTATTATCATTCTTCATATTTTCATCAGTAAATATTTCCATGATGTTCTCCTAAAATCAGCGAAAGACTGCAACCGGGTCCCGGCAGCAGCCTTCTGTCTGTTTGGTTGTTAGGACGCCGATGAGTCGCGGTTCTCTCGGCGCTTAGGTGCAGTGATTCGAATTTTCATCGGCTTGCGATCTTTGTTGTACACAACCTCAGGGCTCTGGCGGGATTCCACCATTTCTTTTGTCACCAAAACCTTTTCAACCGTGTACTCGCTGGGTACACGATACATAATGGGCACCAGCAGCTCTTCCAAAATAGAACGCAATCCTCGTGCTCCGGTTTTCATTTCAATGGCTTTTTTTGCCACAGAAACCAGGGCGTCATTGGCAAATTCCAAATCAACTCGATCCAGTTCAAAGAGCTTTTGATACTGCTTAATTAAAGAGTTTTTGGGTTCTTTTAAGATACGCACCAGAGCTTCTTCATCTAATGCGTTTAAAGAGGTAATAACCGGTATACGGCCTACTAGCTCGGGAATTAGTCCATATTTCACAAGATCATGGGGGGTCACCTCATGCATCCAGTCCCGTTCGTCCAGTTCCTTTTTGCCATACACCTCGCCGCCAAACCCCAAAGAACTGGAGGCCAGTCGCTTTTGCACTTCTTTTTCTAGACCGTCAAAAGCACCGCCACAGATGAATAGGATATTTGTGGTGTCAATATTAATTGCTTCCTGCTGAGGATGCTTCCGGCCTCCCTTAGGCGGCACACTGGCTGTGGTCCCTTCCAGAATTTTCAAGAGAGCCTGTTGTACCCCTTCGCCGCTTACATCCCGGGTAATGGACTGGTTCTCCGACTTTCTTGAAATCTTATCGATCTCGTCAATATAAATGATACCCCGCTCTGCTCGGAAAATATCATAGTCCGCAGCCTGAATCAGCCGCAACAGAATATTTTCCACATCATCGCCCACATAACCGGCCTCGGTCAGCGTGGTAGCATCTGCAATAGCAAAGGGAACGTCCAGCAGCTTTGCCAGAGTTTGTGCCAAATAGGTTTTACCCACACCAGTGGGTCCCAGCAAAAGCACATTACTTTTGGCAAGCTCTACCCCATCGCCAGAAAAATAAATTCGCTTATAATGGTTGTAGACGGCAACAGAAAGAGCAATTTTTGCATTATCCTGTCCCACAACATATTCGTCCAGCTTCCGTTTGATCTCCACAGGCTTAGGCAGAAGCATGCTGCTATCTTGCTCATTGCTTTTACCACGCTTTAGCCGCTCCTCATCATTGATAATGGACATACATAGCCGCACGCAGGAGTCGCAGATATAGGCCCCAGACCCCGCAATCAGTTTGCCGACCATCATTTGTGGTTTGCCGCAGAAGGAACAGGCGATGTCATTGTCATGATTCATAACCATCCGTCCACTTCCTTTCCGTTTGTCTTATCGTTTCTCAATCACTCTATCAATCAGGCCATAGTCCAGGGCCTCCTGAGCGGTCATAAAATTATCGCGCTCTGTGTCCCGTTCTACTACCTCTAAGGGCTGACCGGTACGTTCCGCCAAAATTTGATTTAACTTTTTCTTGGTACGCAGAATATGATTGGCATGAATACTAATGTCGGTTGCCTGCCCCTGGGCGCCGCCGCTGGGCTGATGAATCATAATTTCACTGTTTGGTAAAGCGAAACGCTTGCCTTTAGCTCCGGCCGCCAGCAAAAACGCCCCCATACTAGCTGCCATACCAATACATATAGTAGACACATCACATTTGATGTACTGCATGGTATCATAAATCGCCATACCATCTGTAATAACGCCCCCAGGGCTGTTGATGTACAAAGCAATGTCCTTTTCTGGATCCTGTCCCTCCAGATAGAGCAGCTGGGCTACGATCACCCCTGCGGATGCACTGTTAACTTCCTCGTTCAACATAACAATCCGATCATTTAGCAACCGGGAAAAAATATCATAGGAACGTTCACCCCGATTGGTCTGTTCAACAACATAAGGCACTAAACTCATTCTGGTAAATTGCTCCTTTCGCAAGACGAAGTTATTATGAAAACAAATCTATCATTTTATTCCAAGTGGGAAAAATATTTCTGTACTTAGGCCTTGTTCTCTTCCGCGTCAGGCTGTTTCTCAGTAATGACGGCGTTTTCCTTTATGAAGTCCATGGCCTTTTGGTTTGCAATGTCCTTATTGATGTCCTTAGCGCGGACCACATTCTTTACAGCCTCCAGAGCCATACCATAGGCATCGGCCAACTTCTGGTATTCTGCCTCGGTATCCTCCTCGGTAACAGGCAGCTCCTCCAACTGGGCAATTTTTGCCAAGCCCAGCCGTACTCGCACCTGCTGGCCGGCACGCTCTCGATACTGATCCCGTAGACTATCCACCGTGCCCTGGGTGTACTTCAAATAAGTTTCCAGATTCATGCCCTGGTCCCGCAGCTGCATATCGAAAGAATTGATAATCTCGTCAATCTCCCGCTCTACCATCATGTCGGGCACTTCGGCCTCTACCTTGTCAATCACGGCCTTTACCAACTGCTGCTCAATATTCATTTCGTTGGCACGCTCTTTACGGGTCCGCACATTGTTAGCCAGATCCTTTCGATAGTCCTCCACTGTATCGAACTCGCTAACGTCCTTCACAAACTCATCGTCCACTTCCGGCAACTCTCTGTGCTTGATCTCATGCAGCTTGATTTTGAAAGTGGCATCCTTTCCCTTTAGTTCCTCCGCGTGATAGTCCTCTGGGAACTTTACGTTTACGTCAAATTCTTCCCCACTATTGTGGCCTACCACCTGCTCTTCAAACCCAGGAATAAACTGACCGGATCCCAATGTCAAATCGAAATTTTCGGCTTTGCCGCCATCAAACTGTTTGCCATCCGTATAGCCATCAAAATCAATCACCACAATGTCCCCATCCTGGGCGGCACGGTCCTCTACGGTTACGACCCGTGAATTGCGCTGACGTACCCGGTCAATCTCCGCATCAATCTCCGCCTCGGTGGGTTCCACTGGCTCCTTGGTAACCTCAATGCCTTTATAACCCTCAATCTTTACTTCTGGCTGTACTGTGACAGTCAGCTTAGCCAAAATCCCCTTCTCCTTGCCGATCTCTTCAACATGGAAATCATTGACCCCCACCACATCTAAGCCGGACATATCGATAGCATTAGTCATCATGGGGTTATAGAGATGGTCCACCGCAGCCTGGAAGAATACTTCCCCGCCGTAGTACTTCTCAATAAATGCCCGGGGAGCTTTCCCTTTACGAAAGCCGGGAACGTTCATTCTTCTGCTTTCCCGCTTGTAAACCTCATTGATAGCCTTTTCAAATTCTTCAGGGGTCACTTCTAGTTCTAGCTCAAACTTGTTTGTTTCTACACTGTTCGATGATTTCAAATTCATTTCTCTTTTTCCCTCTCAAAATAAACTTTTATGCGCACCCGTCGGCATAATGCCGCGATTTCCACTATCCAGCCTATTATAGCACAACACTTTCTAAGAATCTACACCTTTTTCGTAAATTATCTTAGGAAATTCCCGGAACCCCGCCATTAACCAGCACCGGGCGGAATTTGATGAAATCACAAGAAATCAAATGCATTTTCACTCCCTTATAGCTGCCAATCAATGCTTTCTGTGCGGCGTACTGCCCATGAATATGCCCGAAATAACAGTCTGATACCTGATTCTTTACCAAAATAGCCAACAATTCCTGGCATTCCATCCCATCATAGACCGGTGGATAATGAAGAAAAGCCGTTAATTGCCCCCCCAGCTCTTTAGCCTGTGAGATTGAGGCCAAAAGCCGGCCAGCCTCTCGGTTAACAATCTTCCGATCCTCTTCAGTCTCAGAGTTATAAAGCCAACCTCTGGTGCCGCATATTGCCCGGTCCCCTACACGATAAGCGCAGTTATGAAGAATATGCATGGAAGAAAATCCATTAGCCACTAAATAATTATCAATTTTGTTCCGGGTAGACCACCAGTAGTCGTGGTTGCCTTTTAGCAGCAGCTTTTTTCCCGGCAACGCTTCAATAAAGGAGAAGTCCTTCCCGCAGTCCTCCAGCTTCATAGCCCAGGAAATATCTCCTGCAATTACCACTGTATCCTGGGGGGATACTAATTCCCGCCAATTTTCTTCCAGCCGGTGCACATAGTCGTGCCAACCCGGAAAAACATCCATTGGTTTGTCTGCCCCTAATGACAGATGCAGGTCCGAAATGACAAACAACGCCATACGCTTATCCCCTGCCCAGTGCCTTTAGAACATACTCTGCGGCCTGGTCTTTTTCAATAAGGTCTGTAAAGCGGACTGGCTTGTCTTTCAACGCTTTTAGCTGGACAGGCACTGGCGTACCAGTAATTTCTTCCAAACGAGCGATATTTTCAAATTCACTGGCATCTCCAGTCGCCTCTAAAGCGCCCAGAACATGGTCCACAAACTTATAAGGACTGGCCGTAGAAGCAACGACCGTGGGGGTAGAAGTGTCATCAGTCTCTTCCATATACTGCTGGTAAACGTTTAATGCCACTGCTGTATGTGTGTCGCAGAGATAACCTTCTTTTTTCCAGGTCTCTCGAATCGTCTCCTCTGTTTCTTGGTCTCCACAGAATCCCCCGAAGAAAAGCTCTTGAACTCTATCCCGAACTACACTACCCACATCATAAGAGCCAGTAGCCGACAACTGCTCCATCCATTTTGATACGGCTATACTATCGTCGCCAGAGAGCGCGTATAGAAGCCTTTCTAGATTACTAGATATAAGAATATCCATCGATGGCGAAGCCGTGGCGTAAAACTCTCGTTTGCGATTATACACGCCAGTACGAATAAAATCTGTCAATACCTTATTCGCGTTCGAAGCACAGATAAATTTCTTTACTGGTAGTCCCATCCGCTTTGCATAATAGGCTGCCAAAATATTGCCAAAATTGCCCGTGGGAACCACTATATTCATCGGCTGACCCAATGTGAGCTTTTCCGCATGGCAGAGTTTAAAGTATGCATAGAAATAATAGACTACCTGGGGAAGCAGCCGGCCAATATTAATAGAGTTTGCACTGGAAAACATTATTCCATGTTGATCCAGCACTTTTTTCATATCTGGATCAGTAAAAATCTTCTTAACCGCTGTCTGTGCGTCGTCAAAATTACCCTTAATGGCACAAACTGTTACATTTTTTCCTTCCTGCGTAGCCATTTGACGCTTTTGCATAGGACTAACGCCATTTTGCGGATAAAACACAATCACCCGGGTACCCGGCACATCCCGAAAACCTTCCAGAGCAGCTTTTCCCGTATCACCAGAAGTGGCAACTAAAATGACCGCCTCCCTCCCTGGCGAAAACTTTTTTAAAGACATTGTAAGAAAATAGGGCAATATCTGTAGAGCCATATCTTTAAACGCGCAGGTAGGACCGTGCCAAAGCTCCAGCAGATATTTTTCCTGTCCGCATTTTGTCAAGGGAACAAGCTTTACGGGCTCTGAGCTACCAAATTTATTAGTACTATAGGCACTCTTCACACTATTTTCAATTTCTGTTTTTGAAAAATCAGAGAGAAATAGACCAAATACTTCGATAGCTAACTCTTGATATTCCATATTCGCCAGCCGAGGCAACATTTCCCGCACATCAGGCAAGGCGGTTGGCACAAAAAGCCCACCCTCTTCTGAAATTCCCTGCGCTATCACTTGAGAGGCTGAAAAGCGTATATTGGCGTTTCGTGTACTCTTGTATTCCATGTTCATCATCCTATCACTTTATTTCACTACCATAACTATACAGCAGATTGTCCCATATGTCAAAATAAATCTCGCCGTTTGAAAAATTCGGCGGCATTGCCATAAAAGAGCTTCTCTACCAGTGACTCCGCATAATTATGACGAAGGAACATATTGTAAACTGCCTCCATCCCTTCTATGCCAGAAACTGGGAAGTCCGCTCTTGGCCCACCATCCCAGTCTGCGCCAAAGGCCAGCACATCTTCGCCACCTAAAGCGAGAAAATGCTCTGCATGATAGAGAATATCTTCCAGTGCTGCTTTGCCAGTGTCTCGTAAAAAGGGGCCATATAGGTTCAGCCCCACCAAGCCGCCCCGGTCTTTAAGGATAGCAAATTGCTCATCTGTAAGATTTCTCGGGTGGTTACAGATTGTTTTTGCATTAGAGTGCGTGGCGACCAACGGCCCTTTTGCCGCATCCATTGCATCGTAGAAAAGCTCTGGACTGGCATGGGACACATCCGGAATAATGCCCCAGCGCTCCAGCTCTGCTACAGCCTGCCGACCAAAAGTGGTTAATCCCGTGTTGCCAGGAGCCCGGACACCACGGCCAAGTTCGTTCTCTCCATTCCATGTTAGGGTGCATACCTTTACCCCTCTATGCGCCAACTCCTTTATATTCTCCAGCTTTCCGCCTAGAGCTAAAGCGTTCTCTACGGTCAAAATAGCGCAGCACTTTCCCTCTGCCTCGGCCAAGCATAAATCCTCAGGGCTTTTATAATGAACTACACTTTCTTGATTTGCTTGGATTTCCTGGGAAAAGCGGTCTGCTGCCTGACAGAAACGCTCAAATGCCGCCTCGCCATGTATATCGTCCGGCAAAAAAACCGCGTAACATTGGACATAAGTATTCATTGCCCTTCCCCGCTCCAAGTCAACCTGAAGGGTATTTCTGACCAGCTCTGCGTTGTCATAATAACATCCCAGGATGGTATCGCAATGCAGATCAAAGTATCGCATAGCAATCTCCTTTCAACAGCCAAAAGCGTTGGAGTAGTATTTGAGGCCAAAAAGCTCATCCCCCAAAGAGGTAACAGCAGCTACATCGAATCGTGGTTGCAGTTTAGAAGGATAACAAAGTAAATACTGCTGAGCGGTCAATAATATTTTTTGCTGCTTCCGCTGAGAAACCGCTTCCAAAGAAGAAACCATTGTATTACTTTTCCGAGTCTTGACCTCTACAAATACAATATACTGGGCATCTCTAGCAATAATGTCTATTTCTCCAAAGCGGGAGTGGTAATTTCGAACTAAAATACTATAACCATGTTTTTTTAGCCACTGTACCGTGTACTCTTCCCCTGCTTTACCTGTCGCGTTTGCCATCACACCACCCCAGTCTGTAAAGCTCTTTAGCTTACACTATTTACTATCCATTTTTTTAAGAAAGCTTCTTCTGTGTACAGGAAGTATTCCATACCGCTTAATTGCCGCATAATGAGTCTTGGTGCCATAGCCCTTATGCTGGGCAAAGCCATATTCTGGATACTGCCGGTCCATCTCTATCAGTAGACGGTCCCGGCTGACTTTGGCCAAAATAGAAGCTGCGGCAATGCAGGCACATTGCCCATCTCCTTTTACAATAGCCTCTCCTGGAATATTTAAGGAAGGCATACGATTGCCGTCTATCAGAGCGAACTCCGCAGCTGGTGAAAGCTGACTGACCGCCCGGCTCATTGCCAAAAAAGTGGCTTGCAGAATGTTGACTTGGTCAATTTCCTCTTGGTCCGACCATCCAATTCCATATGATATGGCCTTTTCGATAATCATTTCGAATAAAGCCTCGCGCCTCTTTTCACTGAGCTTTTTAGAATCATTTAAGCCCTCTATTTCACAATCTACCGGCAAAATTACTGCCGCAGCACAGACCGGGCCGGCCAACGGCCCTCTCCCAGCTTCATCCACACCACATATTAACTGATAGCCACTTTCCATGGCCTTTTTTTGATGTAAATACCAGTCCATCACGGCCACTCCAAGGTCATGGGCCCCATTTTTCCGCCCCGATATTCGTCTAACACCGTGATGGCCGCGCGTTCGGTGTCGATCTCTCCACCAGAAACCAGCATACCACGTTTTTTTCCAATCATCTCCAGCAACACATCACCCGGCTGCGTTGCCTTGGGTAAAT
Source organism: Oscillospiraceae bacterium (assembly GCA_910574935.1). Taxonomy (GTDB): domain Bacteria; phylum Bacillota; class Clostridia; order Oscillospirales; family Acutalibacteraceae; genus Acutalibacter; species Acutalibacter intestini. Next base: position 21,274 of record CAJTCU010000007.1, on the reverse strand, counting down.
CAAACTTATATCGAGCGGATACCGCTTGCGGATACAACTCCATCAGAAGTTCCAGCAAACGGCCCGTCAGGCCCTCAATATCTAAAATCTCATCCCGCACCGCTCCGGTAAAAGCCAGATGCTCACCCACCACGGGATCCTCGAATTTGGGCCACAGGACGCCGGGCGTGTCCAAAATCTCAAAGCCCTTACCCACTGTAAACCAACGATTCTGGCGGGTCACCCCAGGCTTATCCCGAACTTCGGCTTTTCCTGCTCCGCCGCCCAGAAGCATTCGATTGATAATAGATGATTTTCCTACATTGGGTACGCCTAAAACCATAATCCGTATTGGACGACCTATCATACCCTTTTGCGTCCACTTTGCGATTTGCTCCTTCAGTTCTTCACGGACAGAGCTGAAAAGCGCTGGCAAACCCTTCCCTGTTTTACTTTCTACCGGAATCGCCCGCAGTCCTTCATCTTTACATTTTGCAACCCAACGAACAGTTTGACTTTGGTCCGCCAAATCCGCTTTATTTAGCACCACAACCCGTGGCTTATTGCGGATAATGTCCCGCAGCACAGGGTTGGAACTGCTTTTAGGTACCCGGGCATCCAGTAGCTCTATAACAATATCAACTAACTTCAGATCCTCTGTAATCTTCCGACGGGTTTTTGCCATATGCCCGGGAAACCACTGTATCGACTGTACCTCGCTCATCACATACCCATCCTTATATTTTCTGCTGTATTTCAAATTATAAAAAGAAAACACGAAAAGCGCCGCCAGTTCTGCCGCGCCTAAAATTCTTACCCACTGTCGCGGCATGGGTAGCCCCACTAGGCTTGTCCCAACTAAAACCAGGGCCGGGACTCCCCAAATAATCCAGCTGGCGTACCACACAACCAGTTCAACTTCTTACATACCCATGAATGATCTATTCTCCCAAAAGACACTATCTCACCATGCCCGCTTTGGAGAATGGATATAGATTGAACACAACCCGTCCTAAAATGTTCCGCCGGTCTACCATACCCACCGCCAAATAGCGGCTATCGGTAGAATGTTCTCGGTTATCGCCCAATACGAACACGCAGCCTTCTGGTACCTGCTGCGGAAAGGTCAGCATCATATCCGGCATATCTGCTGTCATAGTAATCCCATTGGGTATACCGAATTCTTCTCCTTTTAAAGGGATGCCATCCACCAATAGTTCCCGAGCCTCTGGGTCAAAATCGACCCACTGGCCTTCAGTGGCAACCACTCGTTTTATAATGGTATCATGGAGCGCGTGGACAATAATTACCACGTCGCCCTGCTGCGCCTCGCCCGCCAAAGAAGTGACAAGGACCCGGTCTCCGTCAAAGTAGGTGGGCTCCATGGAGCCCCCGTCCACTGTAATTACTCGAGCCGCAAAGGTGAATAGAACGGTCACCATTACAAAAGCGGCCACAATGGTCTCCAGCCATTCCAGCGCCCATACTCTGAAAGGGCTCCGTCCGTTTTCTTCGTCTTCCGGAGAAGGCTTATAAATTTCTTGTTCACTCATAAGAATGCCCTTTCCTTTCTTAAAAAATTGCACAGCTATCGTAAATTCGCTTATCTTGCTGGCCCAATCCGTTCTGAGGGGAAAATTCGAAATACCGCTTTACCTAAGATATGACGTTTATCGATCATACCTACGTCCACGAACCGACTGTCCTCGGAAACTGGGCGGTTATCGCCCAAAACAAATACACAGCCTTTCGGAACCGTTTGCGGAAATTCCATCAATTCCAGAATGCTATAGGGTAGGTAAGTGTTGCCTTCTTCCACTCCAAAACAACGATCGCTTAAAGGAACGCCGTCAATCAGCACCGCTCGGGCTACTGGGTCAAAGTCTACTGTTTGATTTTCCCTTGCAATTACGCGTTTGATGATCGGCTCCGGCAGCACATTGAGAATCACAACTACGTCTCCTTGCTCCACCTGTCCCCAATTGTTTAGGATTAGCAGCCGGTCACCCTCTAGGTAGTTGGGCTCCATAGAAGGTCCTGTCACAACCACAACCCGAATAACAAAGGTGCACAGCATTAGGAAAATGATTATCGCAATAGACACTTCTTCCACGAAATCTAATATCAGAACAGACCAGCGGTTTCTTTCTTTTGGAATTATCATAGCCGCTCCAATTTGCAGAGGAATTAATTGCCTTTAGATTTTACAAATAATCCTATTAAATAACAGAAAAAGGGACAAAATGTCCCTTCTTCATAGTTTTTATAGATTTTACTTCAGCTGCTCCTTAACTTTGGCTGCCTTACCTACGCGATCACGCAGATAATAAAGTTTTGCCCTGCGCACACGGCCCTGACGGACCACCCGGACAGCCTTCACGTTGGGAGAATGTAAGGGAAAAACCCTCTCGACGCCTACGCCATAAGAAACACGACGCACCGTGAAAGTCTCGCTGACACCACTGCCCTTACGGGCAATTACAGTGCCCTCAAACTGCTGGATACGCTCCCGCTCACCCTCACGGATGTTCACATCCACTCGGATAGTATCGCCAATATTAAACTTTGGGGGCTCGGCTTTAATAGATTCCTGTGAAATAAGTTTGATCGCGTCCATTTGATATTCCTCCAAATTATTTATTCAGACATTCATGCCAGTATTCTGGCAGCGGACTGCCCGCTTCCTGCGTGGCGTTCCACGCTAATGAACCCCACGGGCAAGCCTCTGTGAGAAAACCCGCGGAACCTCAAATGCTTATTTATTGTACCACAACTTATAGTAAAAGGCAAGAATTTTTTACCGCATATCGGAAAAATCTTTTTTTTGTATCCGTTTACGGCAAATCTTTGTATATGGCTCTTGGTTCTCATAGATTTTTAGGGCTTCCACCAGCAAGTTGGGGTTCACGCAGCCTTGTTGGCTACAAGATAGCAGAAGCCGCAGAACCAATGCCCCAGGCTGCCGGCTCTTCTCAACATGAAAGAAAAGAGGCTTAATATCCACCTCTCTATTCCCCTTTTTGGAAAATTTGGAGACAATGATCTTTTCCCGGGCAAAAATACGCTCTAGCCCTTCTTCCAGCAGCTGGGGAGCGTCCGTCTCCATCCGCATTTCATATTCTGCAAAAGCAATTTCCTCAAAGCCAGCCTCTGGCAGGGCAATCTCCAAAATAGAGATATCCTGGGGCAGGCACTGGTCCAGCCGGCAGGCGGCCTGGGCTAGGTCCACCTCTTCGGTTAGGCGAACGTCCAAGAACTCCCTTTCCCCACTGACCCCCAAGGAAAGTGGCATAGCGAAATTCATATAAATGCGGGGATTGAACCCCTCAGTGTACCATACTGGCAGACCGGATAACTTCAGGCCTCGGGCCATACAACGGGTTAGGTCTAGATGAGAAATATACTGGGCCATGCCCGCTTTTCTAAACCACACTCTCACGTTTTTCAACGCACAAACCTCCCTCAAAGCATGCAGCCCCACAGGCGGAGCACTTTTCCCGGCAGTTCGGGGTGGTCTTTCCCTCATATGCCCGCCTGCACTCATCGATAAGAAACTCTTTACAAATGCCGTAGTCCAGATGGTCCCAGGGAAACACCTCGTCAAAATTTCGTTGGCGGTTGGCATAAAAAGCGGGGTCCAGTTCGCAAACCGCGAAAGCTTTCTGCCATGTTTCAAAATCAAAACATTCATCCCAACCGTCAAAATGCAGCCCCATCTCCACCGCTTTTTCCAGCACAGCCCCCAGCCGCCGGTCGCCTCGTGCAAAGACTGCCTCCAAAAAGCTCGTCTGGGCCCCATGATAACTGACATTTACCCGCTTAGAACCATTACCGGCTTTCAACGCCCGTTGCTTTTCTTGAAGTGTTTCCATGGTATCCTGCCCAAACCACTGAAAAGGTGTAAAGGGCTTTGGCACAAAGGCCGCAGCGCTAATGGAGACTTCCACCGCCTTGCCCTTTGGCTTTTCTTTATTGGCAAAAAAGGCGTCTACCACCAACTTGCCCAGGTCTACAATTGCCCGGACATCTTCCAGCGTTTCAGTAGGCAGGCCAATCATAAAATAGAGCTTGACGCGAGTCCAGCCCTCGGTAAAGGCCACGTTTACTGTATGCAACAGTTCTTCTTCGGTTACATTTTTATTAATTACGTCCCGCATTCTCTGGGATCCTGCTTCGGGTGCAAAGGTGAGCCCACTTTTACGCACAGAGTTCACTCGTTCCATGAGCTCAGGTGAAAAATTATCCACTCGCAGTGAAGGCAATGATAAACTGATCTTCTCCCGCTCCGTCCAGCGATGCAGGTAGTCCAGAAGTTCATTTAAGTGGCTGTAATCACTGGTACTTAGGGACGATAGAGAAATTTCATCATAACCGGTAGAAGCACACATATCCCAGCACTGAGCGTCAATGGTCTCAATACTCTTTTCTCGGAACGGCCTGTAAAGGAATCCAGCTTGACAAAATCGGCAACCTCGGATACATCCTCGGAGGACCTCCACCGAAACGCGGTCATGGACCACTTCGATCATAGGAACAGGAAAAGACTTCGGGAAATAGGCGTTGTCCATATCCTTGACTACCCGTTTCCGAATGTTGGCCGGTGCGCCTTCTCTAGGGGTATATTTTTTCACCGTACCGTCTGCATGATAATCTACTTGATAGAAGCTAGGAACATACACGCCCTCAATCTGTGCAGCACGCCTGAGAAATTCTTTTTTATCAAGGCCATCCTTTTTGCACTGTCTGTACAACTCCATCACCTCCAGGTCCACCTCTTCGCCATCCCCCAAAAAGAAAAGGTCGAAAAAGTCGGCCAGTGGCTCCGGATTACAGGTACAGGGCCCACCGCCCACCACAATATTAAATAAGTCCGGCCTGTCCACGCTACGCAGGGGAATGCCCGCCTGCTTCAGCATATTCAGCACATTGGTATAACTTAGCTCATATTGCAGTGTAAAACCTATAAAGTCAAAGTCTTTTACAGGATCACCGCTCTCTAGTGCATAAAGAGGCACCTGGTGCTGGGCCATTTGTTCCTCCATATCCACCCAAGGTGCAAAGACCCGTTCGCACCAAAAGTACGGGACCTGATTAAAAGCCCCGTACAGAATCTTTATGCCCAAATGGGACATGCCAATCTCATACACATCGGGAAAACAGAAAGCGAACCGGACTTCTACTTTGGAGGGGTCTTTCATGACCGCATTTACCTCACCGCCTACATAACGGCCAGGCTTCTCCACACTCATTAAAATTTTGTGGCTTAATGCTAATTTTCTTTCTTTTTTATCGGGATTATCGTGCAGATTGCACGATAATCCCGACATTTTTTTGTCTTGTAAATCCACGATTTTCTCCTCTCTGGCGCTGGTTTTTTCATGATTTTATCATGACTTTATAAACAGGAAAAGCTCTGTTTTTTCTCGTTACACGACTAACGGCCACAATTTGTGTTTTTCCGACTATGATAGCTTGCCTAATACATAATCGTGTCAAGCAAAACTACTTAACACGAAAATCATGTTGGCAATAGTTCGGAAACTATGGAATCGATAGCAAGAGTTTCCGTGACGTCGGAGGGAAGTACTTCCTCCAAAAACGGTTGTATGGCAGAGAGTCCATCGGTAATGATCTGCTGAGGGTTCGTATAGGTGTCAGCGGTAAAAATTTCTTTGCTGTGCCCCATAGCAGATGCGATAGCTTTTAAACTCAAATTGTTTTCTGAAAGAATTGTAGCATATGTATGACGTAAATCATGCCAATGCATATCCGGAAATCCGCATTCTGCCAACAATCGCTTAAATGGCTTTTTATAACTCCCCCTATTAAAAGGGCTTCCGTTCTCCTTGCACCAAATATATCCATGGTCCTGAAAATCAATCACTTTCCCTTTTCGCAGCTCATACTTCTCACGCTCCAAAATAATCTCGTCTATAACAAACTGTGGAACGGGCGTTATGCGGTCCCCTGAATACGTTTTTGGCGCAAGTTCCTGCTTAATCAACATCCCTTCTTGTACAGAAGAGACATCCTCATCGACCTTTCTTCCTAGCTGTCTTTGAATGTGGGCTTCATTAGTGCCAAAATCAATATCCGTATACTTTAGAGCAATTATTTCGCTGATACGCATTCCCATAGTTATCGCAAAGAAAAGTGGAAGCAAGATTCCTGGCTCTTTTTCCTTAGATTCAAGCATGAACTTAATAGCTTGTTCAAGAGTGAGCGATGGTCGCGGTTTCTCGACAGCTGGCCTTTTAGCTTTGGCTTCTTTGTAAGTTCTGGTAATCCCAATAGCTGGATTGATTCCAATGAAATTCTTTCCTTTAGCATAGTTGAAGGCCCCCCAGATAACGCCTAACATCTGTTTTTCTATAGAAGGGCTATCAATAGTTTTTAGGAGCTTAGCAAGCATACCTCTATTCACACTGCTCAATCTGGACTTGCCCATATACGGAACCAAATAATTGTAAACGATGTTTCTGTATGCCGTATAGGTCCCATAAGCAATCTTTTTTTGCTTTATCATTACGACATACAGCCAAAAATCCAAGTATTCTTTTACGGTAGCTTTCGGGAAAGCAACGTACTCATGATTATGAAGCTGCGCAATTACGCGCTCCCTTTCCTTCAAACATTCTGACTTCTTTGAAAATCCCCCAACTTGCCTAGGTTCCTCTGTTCCATCAGCGAAAGTAAGGCTGAATCGAAAGCAGTATTTTCCTTTCGCAGGGGTAATTGAGGGATTGAACTTCCAATCAATGATTTCACCATGGGTAAATGCTGGATTAATTTCGGGTGTTTCAAGGGGTTTTCTGTTCATACTTCTACCTCCTCTAAAGAGTAGGCAGATTTTCCTGGATCAAAAGCCTCATCAACAAAATCTCTTATATCGTTTTTCCCTTCCATTACACCACAATATATCTCAAAAGTAGTATGAATGGACTGATGGCCAAGTAGACGTGAGATCTTTAGTAGTGTTTACCCCTGCTCTATTAATATTGTTGCGAACATATGCCGTAGGCCATGCACGGTAATATGTGGCAGCCCGTTTCGCACACAAATAGCAGATAAAGCAGCATTAATCGTATCACTTGACTTGATTTTGCCAAGACGGCTTACCATCACGAATTCATCGTTTGTATGGTCATAACGGCATCCATTTTTTTGCTTCCAGAAATCAATGAGCTGGACACGCTTATCCAATTCATCAAATATAACGGCAGGAACCTCTTTGATTACGCGATTGCTGTTCCTACTTTTTGGGGGTTTGACTGACTGATCGGATGTAAAATGAAAATCCTGATTGTCAAAAGTTACGGTATAGTTGCGAGTAATTTGCCTTGATATGTGTATAAAACGTTCTTCGCGATTAAAATCCGTAAACTTCAAACCAAGTATTTCGCCCTTTCGCAATCCACAAAAAAGAGCAAGCAATACTTCTAAATAGAGCGTCTGATTACAAGAAGCAGCCGCCAATAACGTCTTTATTTGTTCTTTGGTCAGAATCTGAATCTTTGGAATCGTCGCATAATACCTCTTTGCAGATGCCATCGGGTTTGTTTTGATGTATCCGTCATTCATAGCATCTTTAAAGGCAATTCTTAAGAATTTCTGCGTTTGTACCCCGGCACTTTCTGGATGCTTAGAGCATCTTTCAAGTAGCACGTCAATATACTCAGTTGTCACCATTGTCAACAGCACGTCATTTGTGATATTGGGTTGTATAATATGATACAAGACATAGGAAAATCCAATTTTGATTGAACTTTCGACCCGAGCCAAGAAGACATTATGAAACCAGTATGTAAGATATCCAGCAAAAGAGAACTGAGTATTTTGCTTCTGCCGATATTGAGATATCTCTTTATCAAAACGTTCTCTCTCTTCCCAATAGTGATCTTCTGCTTCTTCTGCTGTTTGAAATCCACCCTTTTTCCCATATTTTATTGTAAAATCATCATTGATTGTCTTGGTTCTGTGGTACCATGACCCCCTTTCAAAAAAGACAACCTCTTTGCCTTTTGTCGATTTCTTTTGCATTGTTAACGCACCTCCTTTGATAAAAGGAAGTGGCAATCAATTTGCGCATAGACCAATTTATTATACCACATTCTCCGTAGGTTTTCAAATGTCTATTTGAAAACCTACATAAAATATAGAAGTTGTTCTTGACTATGCTTGTTTTTCGTCAAAATGATCACCCGCTTCCATTAAGCCATTTGTCAAATGCAGACTTGGGTATTCTGTATTGCTTTCCGATTTTTATCACTCGAAATGGGCTCTGATTTTGATAAACCTCTTCCAAAAAATCATATATCTTATTTCTCCCAATACCCAACAAGGTCTGCAAATCTTCGGCGTCATAAACCTGTTTTTCAATTTTCTCACTCATTGCGTTTCACTCCTTCCTATTGGAATATGGATTTTCCCAATAGGAATATGGTGGAACTTCCCTTACCTAAGAACTCCCCTACTACACATGAAACTCTTTTACAATCCTCCTTCCGTCTTTTTGATTCAAAATTAATATGAGTTACATTGCACACAATAAAACGAGCCGCCTTTTAGGCGGCTCGTTTTATAACTGGCCAATTCACCTGTTACACATCTGCTTTTCGTATTCCAGGATGTGTGCCCATGTAAGCCACTCCGGCTTTTTGTCTTCGTCAAATTCAAGCCATAACCTTTTCATAGCCTCAATCTGCTCTTTTTCATCCCCTTTTGCCAATACTCCGGCATATCGGTTGCCATAGCCTAAATAATAATCGCAATCGGTTCTCAATCTATCCAGCATCATATACTGAAATTCTTTACCGTTTTTCTCTTTCGCCTTGACAATAACGAATTCGCATCCAATTGGCAGATAGGGCTCTTCATCAAACTCATTGTTTACAGGCCAATACAAATCTGGCGTTTCCGAATCGCCGCAGTTAAGATCTTTCCACAGTTTTCCGAATTGATCTTTATATACTGGCCTGGACCAAAAATCATCCCCTATATACTCCATTTTCCTTATCTTCTTACTGTTTTGACCCATTATCTTACCCCCTTCTTATTTCAAAACAAATCTGCAGCTTTTCCGTTTTCATCACATACGGCAATTGAGCCGTTTATCAACAAGCGAAGGATTTCTTCTGGATTTGCAATGCGTAAATCCTGGAAATGCTTCATCTGTTTGAGAAAGCCTGGATATTGGGAGAGAATCTCTCTGGAAATCTTCTCATGAAAGGCTTGAATAGTTGCTTTCCCATTGTGCTCCATTAATACGCCAGGTCCCTCAACAATGGAATCTCCTATTCTCCACGTAGGGAACGCCGACAGACTGGCGTCGCAGGTGTCAGATGTGGTCACACATATTCCGGGGATAAAATGATCTGGAAGTTGAAATTCCTTTTGAAAATGCATCCCCATATCCGGAAATTCCAGATAAACGGTACTCACAAAGGAAGTCACTTTCCAACTGTGACAATGCGGACGTTCCTTTGCCATCACCTGCAGCGCATCAACCACTTCCTTGAAAATCGTCTGCGGAATATACTGATAGTGACCGGAGCCCAGCATCATTATTTTGCGGATTCCACTGCTGGGCAGGGTGCGAATCAAAGCTATTAGGGTTTGCGGCTCATTTTTCAGTCTTCTTGCGATAAATGCAGTTCGCTCCACCGAAGCATCATACATAGTGCCATTTCCTTCTATCGACCCAAACTGGATCAAAATACATCGGTGTATACCATGCATATTTGAGGGTATCCTCCGTCCCGGCCGGCTTGGATAAGGCGTCTCCCACAACGACATAACCGGCACAGCCCAAAAAGCTAAGCTGGATATAGCATGCCATCGCGGCCGTGTAACTAATATCCTGCGCCACGAATTCCACATGATTGGGGAAATCAATCTCCTGGCCAACCAACTCTCTGGCAAAGGTTATCAATAGGTCTCCCGCACCGCAGCAGCAGTCGAAAACACCTGCGTAGCCTTTTTGGACCACTCTGTCCGCAATCACGTTGCTTGTCGTTTCGCCACCAGCATCTCCCCCTATGGTAATCAGAGCCATTACTCTGCCGACACATTCCGGGGTATAATACTGTTTCGTTGTCTTGTTGACTAGCCTCAGTTCCTCTGCGACACGGCCCAGGAAGTCCTTATGGTTTTGGCATATATCCTCCCCCGCTACAAGCAGCATCTTTCGGAGCAGCTCTCGCTCAGGGCTGGAATACTTTCCTTTGACTCGGGCGTACTCTGCCTCACGCGACGTTATCCTATCTTTCTCATAATCCACCTGATTCGATATGAAGCAGGCGGAAATGGTAAGGAAATCCGACCAGATATCCCACCTGTCATATTTCCCATCCAGCTGTTTGAAAAGCTGTAGAAACTCATTGATATGTAAATCATGACTATTCTTCATTGCATTCTGACGGGCCGCAGCCCATCCCGTATTCCCCCTTTCTTCTAAGCGACGTCCTTCAACCCTAAAATCGGGCTGCGCCGTTCTTCGGCGGCAAACCGCCTGTCATAATCATGCAGCGTGCCATCTGGCCGAAAGGTTCTCGGACTCTCCTTGTCCCAATCCAACATCATCTGCCACAAACTGGGATAATCCTGGCGAACAATCCGCAGAGAGTTCAAGGGCTGTTTCGGACAAAAAAAGCATCCTAAACGCTTAAACTTCTGATATAACGGATTCATCAGATTCCGTTTCTCCAGGTACGCTATACAATTTTTTTCTGTCATTCCCCACTCTGCCAGCGGCGCTCTGCAGTTTGGTCTCATCCGAGCCAACCGCTTCGGCTCATCAGCTGCCAATCCAATATATCGGATGTGATCACCGTAGCTCTTGTAATGGCGATTGATTGCCCTTAGTTTCAGCCGGTCATTACACCATGCACCAACCGTCAACGGATATCCATAGATACACCCTGCCCGTTTTCCGGTCAGATATTTCTGATGAAAACCTTCGTCAAAACTGATGACAGACGGCACAATCGTAATTTTCCTCTGAATATATCGCTCTACCTTTTTAAGATATTCATACATCTCCGGGAATTCTGCCCCCATATCGGGCGTTGCCATGACGTTGATAAACACAATGTCATCAATGGGCATTCCCGTTTCAATCATTCGAACCAGCATGGCGGTACTGTCTTTTCCACCACTGTATCTTACAATATGCTTCATCCATTCTCCCACCTTTAGCATTGATTTTTGCTTTCGCTGGGATAAGTCCATTCTTCGCGGCGTGTACTTTTACACCACTTGCCGTATCCTGTTTCGGACCTTTGAACGCGCAGAACCGTCAAAGAGCCTTGTGGCAACCCCTATTCGGGGATTTTGGGAAGCATATCCTTTCCTATTGCTTTCTTATAAAGCAAGGGTTGCGTATGCAATCCGCGTGATATCCAGAATAATTACATTGGATATGGCGCGGTATGGCCTCCGCTCATTTTCCTCTCTTACCCAGTCCTCTAGTTTCATCTCAATTTCCATCCAAAGGTCCTCGTGTTCCCCATTCAAAGAAAAATAGAACTTTTCTCCCTGACGGAAGTTCCCTCGTCTGGTTTCATAGCCTTACGACACACGGTATAAAGGAATAGAAAGCCTCGCGTTTAAAAGCTGCTTCGGATGCAGTTTCTTGAGCAAAGCCCGGTATTCTTCTGTGGCCGCAAGCGTCCCGCCAATGCCAATCTCTGAAAAAGTACAATGATCGGCAAATTCATGGATATGCATCTTGACCTCCTTCTAGCAATTCTCTTGTTCTGTAGTTCCTCCTCTCGTCAACTACGTTCCTTATGAATATGAGGCTATCTCGCAGGCATAAGAATCTCCGGACAAGAAAAGGGAGCTTCAGATTTTACTCTAAAGCTCCCTGTCTCGTAATAATACCGCTGAACCTCTGCGGGTAATGCCGCATATTCAGCTTCCACTCTTACTATCACACTTCATTCGTATCATATTCCAGTAAATCCTCCATCCGGCATCCAAGTGTTTTGGATAGTGCAGATAAAATCCGACCGGATGCCTTGGTAATATCCTTTGCCCGAAGTTCATACTGCTGAAGCGTTCGCAGATTGACTCCCGACTTTTCAGATAACACCCGCTGGGAATATCCCGCGTTTTTTCGCAATGTCTGCAAATTAGTTGGTGCATTTTGATTCTGAATCCGCTTATTTACAGCATCAATAAACTTTTCTTCGGGAGATTCATGCAGGGCCGGATACATCTTTTCTATTTCTTCCATAGAAATATAGGAATGGATGTCTTTAAATCTGCGTCCCGTATACCACTGGTAATACGCAAGAATCCATCCGCACCAGTATTGTGCGGAGCATTCATACTCTATCTGCGGGTCTGGAAATGGAATTTCCAGACCCGACTGGCGTAATACCTCCCATACCAGTTCGGTCCCAGACATTCCGGACACAACCTTTGGCACACCCGTCTCAAACTGGGCAGCCAGATCGCTGACAAAGAAAAGCTCTATGAAAGCGTCCGCAGCCATATTGCAGCTATTTACGGCATAGTCCAGTGCCTCTCCCAGATTCCGCATGGCGTCATCCAAATACTCATTGCTGTATGCGTGGATCATCCAACTGCACCCCCTCTTGGATAATGTCTCTCATATAGAGCCCTCTCATATCATCCCGTTCCAATTCTTTCCGGAAGGCCTCCCGCGCTTCTTCATCTCTGACCTTTCGTTTCACATAATAGGCACGGCTGTCAACCGGTTCATACGACAGAAACCTAAGCGAATCAAAAGCCTTTGGCGTTTTCAAAACATATTGCTCCCCCAGTCTTCCAAGCCGCATAGCTGCTGAAAGCTGGTCAACCGACAATGTATTAGCAAGAAACGCTCTGGCAAAAGAAAAATAGGAGTCATTAGCACGATATCCAACAATGATGTCATATCCCGACAAATCTATGATAAAGTTCTTTTTCAGGTATTCTGCCCCTCGCTTTGTTATCGGATCAGATATCCTCATTTTTCGATATTGAACCAGCAGCGAAAGCCAATGCAAAATCGTATATTCGTTAGATGAAAGGTTTAATATACGCAAATCTTCCATCTCAATTATATATTGGTTTGCGTAGCCGTCAGAGCCTTCTGTGCAGGACCATTCTTTTGCAAGTTCCAAATGCTCCGTACAATAAAAGCCCTGGCCATAATCATTGTACTTTTTCCCTTTGCCATAGACCGGTTGCCGAATAATTTCCGGCGAACCGTGGTATAAGATTTTTAGGGCCATCTCACCATCCTCCATACTTCTGCAGAGTTATAGCCTTATTATACTTCCCTAGAAGTATATTGTCAATACACTTGTGAGCGATTGAGTTCGTTTCTCGTGCCATCGGCACTGCTCTGCCATCTTTGTTCCAATTTATAGGCATGGACAGATTGCATATGGCCCCATGCTATTTTATCCCCATAAATTACCGGTAGAATCGCCCTGCAACGCAATGTATAATATAACAAAACGCATGTTCTTTATAATAGGAGATATCTATGGAAAGGGTAATCCTACACTCAGATTTAAACAACTTTTACGCCTCTGTAGAGTGTTTATATAACCCCTCATTACGAGGAAAGCCTGTCGCGGTTGCCGGGGATCCGGAAGCCAGGCATGGAATTGTACTGGCAAAAAATTATGAAGCCAAAGCCTGCGGTGTTGCTACGGGAAACCCATTGTGGATGGCAAAACAGAAATGTCCAGATATTATATTCGTTCCGCCGCACTATGATCTGTATATGAAATACTCCCAGATTGCAAAAGAAATCTACAGTGAATATACCGATCAGGTAGAGCCATATGGCCTTGACGAATGCTGGCTGGATGTCACAGGTAGTACGCATCTGTTCGGTGATGGTCGGAGAATTGCAAATGAACTGCGAAAACGGATTAAATTTGAACTTGGTGTAACCGCTTCCGTCGGGGTAAGCTATAATAAAATATTCGCAAAACTCGGCAGCGACATGAAAAAGCCGGATGCGACAACGATCATTTCAAGCGATCACTTCCGTGATGTTGTCTGGCCTTTGCCCGTAAATGATCTTCTGTATGTAGGACGCGCAACACACAATAAACTAAAGCGGTACGGAATCCACACTATCGGAGATCTTGCGCAGGCAGATCAGAAACTTCTGCAAAATATGCTCGGACAAAACGGTTTGATGCTATGGATGTTTGCCAATGGACTGGATACCTCTCCGGTATCAAATATTGGAGCAAAATCTCTGATTAAATCTATTGGCAACAGCACAACTGCCCCACGCGACCTGATTACCGATGAAGACATCCGCATCACGCTTATGGTGCTTTGCGAAAGCGTATCCTCTCGGATGCGCGAATATGGATTTGTCTGTAATACGGTACAGATTGGTGTCCGGGATAATGAATTGTGCAGCTACGAGCGGCAGGGCAAACTATCCTCCCCGAACAGAACCGCTAAGGCATTACTGCAAAAATCATTTGAGCTTTATAAGCGCAATCACACATCCGGCAAGCCTGTCCGGTCGCTCAGTGTCCGTGCCTGTAATTTATCGCTGAATGAATATGAGCAGCTTTCTTTATTACCGGAAATCTCAACTATTCAAAAGCAGGAGACATTGGAAAGCGCAATAGACAACATCCGAACCCGGTTCGGGAATTTTTCCATACAGACAGGCCTTCTGCTCTCTGACAAACAGCTCTCCTCGATAAACCCAAAAGAAGATCATATCATTCATCCGGAATCCTTTTTTAAAAATTAACCGTCCTCATTGAACAGGACGGTTAATTTTCTATACATTCCTCCGGCAGCTTGTCAACACGCAGTCGCTTTTTACCGTTTGTAGCTCCGCCTAGCGGCCATTCAAATACCTCATTTCTGTTATACCGAATAATGTTCCCAGAAATCGGAATACTATGATTGGGGTGTGTATATGGCAAGAAAAGTGTTTGTTGAAGTGACGGCTAAGTTCGATACTGAGGGCAAAATAACACCACTCTCCCTCTTATGGGAGGATGGCACGGTGTACGAAATAGACCGTGTGCTGGATGTTCGCAAGGCAGCTTCTTTGAAAGCCGGCGGAATAGGAATACGATATACAGTAAAAATAGGCGGCAAACAAAGCTATTTATATTATGAAGAACCCAAATGGTTTGTGGAGGCAAAAGAATAATGTGCGGACGGTATTCTTTATTTGATGAACAGGACAATGAAGAGATTGGGGAAATCCTTGCAGAAATAAATCGAAAATATCCCGGCCATCCGATACGGACCGGAGAAATATTCCCGACTAATACAGTTCCGGTTCTGACAATAGACGGTAAAGACCTAAGCCCGAAACCTCTTGTCTGGGGATTTCCAAAATTCACAGGAAGCGGTGTAATCATCAACGCACGCGCTGAAACAGCAGAGGAAAAGAAAACCTTTCGGCAGAGTTTATTTGCAAACCGATGCGTTGTACCAAGCACAGGTTTTTACGAATGGGACGAACAGAAGAAAAAGTATCTTTTCCGTCTGCCCGGTGAGCAAACGCTGTATATGGCTGGGCTCTGCAAAGAATATGATGGAATCCGGAGATATGTAATCCTTACTACTGCCGCAAACAATTCCATGAAGGCAATACACAACCGAATGCCGGTTATTCTGCCAAAGGATAAAATGCTCCTGTGGGCTACGGATACTGCTGCGGCGTTGGATTATCTGCATAATGAGATGCCCGAACTTGTGCATACAGGCTAAAAAAGGCAGTGCAGTCTAAGACTGCAGCTCCGAACCACTATACTTTAGAATTGAATCCGAAGCGTACTACAGTGACTCTTGTGCAATGCGGAAATCAAAATATGTATCAGGGTACGGTTCATTTGCTAAAACATAACGCTTGCCAAACTTCATACAAGGATTGTCCAAGTAATTCAGTCATAATTGATTGAGAGGGTTTATTTTCAAGCACACCATCTCCTCCACAAATGGGAATTTAACGTACTCTCACGGTATTTGTAAGAACAAATCCTACTTTTTTGTACAGCATGAAAGCTTTATCATTCCATTTAGCAACATGTAACACAATAGGCTCATTACTAGTTTGGCGAATATGGTTCATTCCCCATAATAAAAGTTGTTTTCCATATCCCCTATTTTGAAATTCCTTATTGACGACCAAATCGTCTATTTCGTTTCCATAACAGGCAATCGAACCAATCATTTCTTCCCCACTTACAAGCAAGAAAATATCCTTGCTTTTTTCACGAACTTGCTTATAATCATTCAAAAAATTGTAAGGCTCAATAGCAAGAGATTTTCGCATTTCATAAAAGCAAGTATTATATATTTTCATGTATTGTTCAAAATACTTTTGCTCAAAAGGAATACACAAGATATTGCTTTTTTCAATATCATCTTTCACATATTTCATTTCATATGCTATTATTTCCATGCTGTAATTTTCCTTCTGCAACTCCCGATTTGCTTATTCGCCTACCGCTGAATGTGTGTTGCAACTGCCGTAATAGACTTATTTGTGAATTTTATAACTTCACCGTATATGTTTGAAATGCCGAGTCCTGTGTCAATAAGTAAGCTTCGCTCGCTTCCATTTAATAAATAGCAATAAGTTTCTTCCCAATGTCGATATTCACTGATAATACAAGTATTATCATCTACTCTATCTATTGTAAATCAGTTATCCATCGTCTGCATACTCCTTTCGAGTTCCGAACTATTTTGATAAACATTGGATATTCATTTTCTCTGATTTCCCTAATTTGATACTCCATGCTTACCCCTTTATTTCTTCTTTTAACAAAGAGTACATTTTCATATCAATTACCTTACCATTTTTCACAGCATTACTTCTCAATGTACCCTCATATTGAAACCCTGCTTTTTCAAGCACCCTGCAAGATGCCATATTATAAGCAAACGGCTCGGCATAAATACGGATAATGTCACTTTCACTAAAAACGTACTCACATATTTGCTTAACAGCTTCGGTTACAATGCCTTTGCCCCAATATTCTTCGGCAATATAATATCCTAACTCGGCGGTTTGCCTATGAATATTACCCTGCCGAAAAATGCCAATACTGCCAATTACCATATTATCTACGGTAATAGCAAAAGCATAGGTTTCGTTTTCATCCGCGGAAAGCATAGCAGAAATAAACTCTTTTCCATCCTGCTCGGTGTAGGGATAGGGCAAACCATCACGAAGATTATCTTGTACTTTCTTATTCGAAAGCGTAGCCGCCAAATCTTTTGCGTCTGATAGCTCCCATTTTCTTATTCTGCACTTCATTTTTCAAGTCCTCCCAATCCACATTTTCAATTATCTTTCAGTGTCCGGGTACTGCTTCAACTTGTTCAGAAAATCATCAAAATCCTGTTGCAGTGCCAGGCCGCAGGTAAAGGCGATGTTCTTTCCGTAATCCTGAAACACCTCCAGCCCGAAAAGATCCTCGTAAAATTTTCTCGCAGCGTTAATGTCTGCCACGGATATAAGCGTACATACATGTTTCATCTAAATACTCCTGTTACAATATATTTGCCCCATGTAAGTGGCAGCCAACCACAGGCGAGGGACATCTCATGGCAAAGCTGTTAGAATGGAAGGGCAATGGTCTGGCGAGATGCTCCAAGAGCGAAACGCTCGGTTGAAAGTCCGTCTGCCATCCCCCATTCGCAGCGTTCGATTTGTGCAGGTAGAGCAGCCGCTCGAGTCAGCAAACAGATAGAATCGGTGATGAGAAAAGGATGGATTACCGTTGTAATCAAGGTATCAGGAGGATTCCAAAATGTATGCTGTGGGAGTGGATGTTTCCAAGGGTTGGAGTACCGTAGCGGTAAGAACTGCTATGCTGCCTTTTTTGCATGTTCCCGCTCGTCATCTGAATACCTGGCTATCAATCCAAGATAATAGTCCAACATATCATCTGTAAGCTTTTTGTCATGGACCACAGACGATGCAATCAATGTGAATGCCGCCCGTTTCCTATATGTCTGCGATGAAGTAATCCACCCTTCTATCAGGGCGCTCCGGCAATCCATCTTAATTAAAAGATTCTTGCACAAATGGTCGCATAAATCCCAGGATATAACATCTCCTATCAGTTGTTCTACACCGTCTTTTGTCATTCCTTTCGGATCCATCAATAATACAGCCAACAGCCGCGCCTCATGATATCCCGTTACCCACAGCCCAAGAGCCAGCTCATTTGACTTCTGCATCTTTTTGGCAAGGCTTCTGACCTCTGCCGTTGATACACCAAGACTATACTGCTCCGGAATCCCCATACGCACCACGTTCGCTTTATATTTCTCAGACGCCCGTATCTTTAATTCTGCTATTACCTCTGAACAATTCATGTTTTCCTCCTAGCCACTTCAGTCATTCTCCAAATAGAAACTCCTTGAGACCCCTTTTCTCACAAAGCCGTTCTTCTCATAAAAGTGCTGTGCACCTACATTCGTCAAAGCCGTATCTGTATCAAGCTTTCGGATTCCTTTCTTATACAGAAAGTTTTTCAGGCTGCACATACACATTGCCCCAATTCCATTTCCCTGCAATCCCTCTTTGACATATATCCATCGCAGATATGCAATACCCGGTTGTTCCAGATAGTGAATTTCACACTCTCCTATCGGATTGGAATCAATGAGAAACTCGCCATATTGCTGTCTACCAGTACTCACCTCATGCCATCGCATGGCAACACCCTCATCGTGGGCAGCCTCTGGCACAGAAGAGTAAAACACATTCTCATGCTCAATTTGAAACCCAAGCTGCAACAACAGAGTACTGATATGAGAGCAGTTTTCAAACAGCTTGCCATGCCTTGCGTAGCAGGACATTCCGAAGTAATGATAAAATGCATATATAATTTCAGAGTCATCTCCAAAATCCTTTAGCGCTTCATTGAGAAGTGCTGCGCCAACCTCCTGCAAATCCCGATTAAAGTACAGTGAACGAATAACCGGATAGGATATTCTCTCAGATATTTTTCCATCCTTATCGAATCCCAATGAGGTTCTGCCATACTGAACGAAACCGACCAATTCATTTTCCAGATAGGCGCCTTTTACCGTTAATTCTTTAAACAGCGTTTTCCCTTTTCCATCTATATCGTGAAGAAAGGACTTTTCCCAGATATCGAAATCTACCGGATAGTCTTTCCGGCGCCATTTTTTCCGATAAGACCGTATCTATCTCCTTGCCTCACCGTCAAACTGACTTCACTGACAGCAATGCTTTTCCCGTAAGTCTTTGACAGCCTTTCTGCTTTCAGTATCTCATTCATATTAACCTCCCATCCTCCCGACTTAATACCCGCTCTTGCAAATCAATTCAGCCTGAGCTCATCCAAGCCCGGGATAATCGTTCAGGTCGACGCCTGGCGCCGGCCTGCCGTTTTTGTCTACGACTCCCTCTTCCTTCATTTTCTGTGTCTCTCTCTCGATCTGTTTCTGAATTACCTCTGGCTCACCAGCCCCGTTTCCCTGCTCACCAGTACCCGTGCTTGTCTGCTGACTGCTTTGGGTTATAGACTGATTTTCGCTCACCGAGCTGCTTTGAACCAAGCCCCTATCCTCATTTGCGGCACAGGCCGCAGCGCTTATTAGTACAAGCACCAGCGCAGCTACAAGGGCTGCAATTTTTTTAGTCATTCATGATACCTCCTTGATTGCAAAGAATGTATTGAGGATATAAATGAGATACTGAAAACAGAAAGGCTATCACTGTTATACGATTGGAATCCAGTATTCATAAACTGTATTCTTGGGATCGGCTTTGTTATATACCTCTATATCCGGCGAATTCGCATATGTATAGCCAGAAGTGGGAAGCCATTCTGTGATAACGCGCTTTTCCAACTCCTGCAGGGAATGGTTTGTACCCTGCCCCTCGAAAATCGCCCATTTGCACGCTGGAATCAGATATTCTTCAAAAACATCAGCTTGCCTGTCTGAGCGAACTGCAATCATATATTTCCAGCTTTCCGTATGATGGATACTGATACCCAATAGTCCCTGCGGTTTCCTTTCCTGTAAGGCACTCAGTTTTGCAAGTGTTCCATCGGAAAGAACCGTATCCCATATTGTAGGAATCCTTTCAAAGTTTTGGGTAAGTTCCGCATTCAGCGGGCAAGAAATCCCCACCACACGAAACGCAGCTTTTTCCTCTACTCTGAATTTCAATGGCTGCCCTCCGTCCATGGATACATGAAACTGAATTGGCGGAAAAGCCTGCAGCGGGCTGTTCTCTGTCTTCAGGACAGACGGCACCACACCATGAAAGCTTTTAAATGCCCGGGTAAAAGCAGTTGGAGATTCATACCGGTATTTTATTGCAATATCTATTACCTTCCCGCTATCCTTTTGCAGCTCTACGGCTGCAAGGGACATCCGACGACGCCGTATGTATTCCCGCAGCGTCATATTGGTCATATAGAGGAACATCTGTTGGAAATAGTAGGATGGACAGCCAGCCACTTTTGCCACCTTCTCATAATCTAATTCCTCCGTGATATGCGCTTCTATATATTCGATTGATCGGTTCAAGCGTTGCGTCCATTCCATAGGGTCACCTAACGCTATTCTATTTTAGCTTATCCTTTCATGAGTTTCTTCGCATTCAGGCTATTCAAATTGATAGCTCAAGTGCGCAAACATTTCCCGCAAGAAACAGCCAATTATTGCTTTTGTTTCAGCCTCCTGCGGCCTTGCTATTTTCGCGTATCACCTTGTGTCATGTGAGACACAAGAAGAAATTACTTATTTCAAATTGTATAATTCTGCTCATGAACTTTAACCATTCCGCCTGGGGATGCTCCTTGTCATAACCTGAAGGAACATTCAAAAGCGATGTTCCCTGAACCCTAAAGTATTTCTCAAACTCCGGCGCGTGGATGATTTCATCAAATTCTTCATCGAACTCTGTAATATAGTCGCGGACCCTTTCGGTTGCATCTCGAAACGAACTTGCAAACAATCCTCCTCCGAGGAAAGACTGCCCTCCCGGCTTAATCATCAGATAATACCCCACAGGAACCGGCATCTTCCCTTTAGCGGAAATATGTGCGCGGAACGCTGGGTTGTATGGGGTTCTGTCACTACCAGACCGAGGATACCGAATCAATCTAAAGATAGTATCCTTTGGCTGAATATGTATTACTCCTCCGCCGAAAGATAGGAAAGAAGCGGATGGAGGAAAAAACGAATAACCCGAGAGGGATTATGCTGGAGCCGACGCATAAATGAATGAATGTTATGAGAGATATCCTGCGCCGTATAAGGAAGATTCCCAGTATGCACAGAG
>CAJTCU010000006.1 GCA_910574935.1 Oscillospiraceae bacterium | reverse complement strand
AATTGTTTCCGACTGATGTCACTTGGATAGCTTTTCCTCACCTGTCTTCCCCCCTCATCCCCTCTATTTTATCACTGGACCGGATGGTTGGCTAGATACTAAACAGGTTCTTACTATTTCCCCCATGAGGACTGGCTGGACTTCCATATGATTCAGTCTGGCCACAACTTCCGCAACCTGAAAAATTACGAGTTCATCGCCCACGACTACGCCCTGGCTTCTGTAAAGCCCACCCTGGACGCCGAGCACCGCTATGAGGACCACCCGGTGGACTTTAACCCGGAAAACGGCTACTTCGACGCCCCGGACGTGCGCCAGGCCGCTTACTGGAGCGTGTTCGCCGGGGGCTTTGGGGTCACCTACGGCCACCACAGCGTGTGGAGGATGAACCGGGAGTTTTCCGCCTACTATCCCCTGACCTGGGAGGAGGATCTAGAGCGCCCCGGCGCCTGCCAGGTACGCCACCTAAAGGACCTGGTCCTCTCTTACCCCTTCTTTGAGCGGGTACCCTGCCAGGAGCTGCTGGCGGGCAATTACCCAGGGGCCAACTACATTGCCGCCACCCGGGGAGAGCGCTACGCCCTGTTCTACGCCCCCAACGGAGTCAACCTGCCGGTACGGCTGGGGGCTTTGCCCGGAGCCCAGGTAAAGGCCGGCTGGTTCTGCCCAGTCACCGGAAAAAAGACCGAGATCGGCCTATTCCCCAATCAAGGGGAGAAAGTGTTTGCTCCAGCCCATCGGGGCAGGGACCAGGATATTGTGCTGATTCTGGAATCAGCGGACTAGGGCCTGTTTAGAAATAGAGAAAATGGCAGATTTTTGGCCAGAAGCGGTCCGTTTCCAGGAGAAGGGCCGCTGTAGTTAGCCGCGCTGACTACGTCAATCTTGCGGATTGGCAAGGGCGTTCCACGCGGAAAGGGGCCGCTTGTGGACCAAAAGACAGTGCTTTCGATTATTTAAGAGGAGCCTGAAAGACCCAAAGTCATTATTCATTAAGAGAGGGAATCGCTATGGACCATAAAATCATTCTGGGCGTGGCCCCCACCCGACGGGGCAGCGCCTTTGTAAACCCGGACGCCCGAGAGCAGAAGGAGCTCCTCTACCAGCGGCTAGGGGCCCTGGACCTGGGCCCGGTAGAGCTGGTGGACCTGGAGGACATCAACGAAGAGGGCCTGCTGCGGGGCAAAGAGGACGTGGATAAAACCATTGCCAAGTTCCAGGCCCGGGGGGTAAACGCCCTGTTCTTCCCCCACTGCAACTTTGGATCTGAGCACAGCGTGGCCAAGGTGGCCGCGGCTTTTCGGCTGCCCACCCTGCTGTGGGGGCCCCGGGACGGCGCCCCCGAAGCGGACGGATCCCGCTCGCGGGACACCCAGTGCGGGCTGTTCGCCACCGGCAAGGTGCTAAGGCGGATGAACGCGCCCTTTACCTACCTGCCCAACTGCCGGACCGAGGACCCGCTGTTTGCCAAGGGGATGAAGATCTTTCTGGACGCGGCCAATGTGGTAAAGGAATTCCACCGGGCAAAGATTTTACAGCTCAGCGTGCGGCCCGACGACTTTTGGACCATGATGTACAACGAGGGCGAGTTGCTGGAAAAGTTCGGTATTCAGGTGTTCCCGGTGTCTGTCAGCGACCTGGTGCGGCGGGTGGACCAGCTGATGGAGGAAAACCCGCCGGAGGTGCAGGCTACGGTGGAGGAGGTGTACGCCCGAGCTCGGGTGGAAATCGGCCGGGACGCGGTACGCAAGCTGGCCTGCCTGAAAACCGCCATGAAGACCTACGCCCAAGAGAACGGCTGCGGGGCCGTAGCCATCCAGTGCTGGTATTCCCTGCAAAAGACGCTGGGGGTTATGCCCTGCCTGGCTAACGCCCTGCTGACAGAGGAGGGCGTTCCCGTGGCCTGCGAGACGGACGTGCACGGAGCTATTTCCTCCATTCTGCTGCAAGCGGCGGGCCGGGGGGCCTCTCCCAGCTTCTTTGTGGACTGGAGCGTACGCCACCCGGAGGTGGAAAACGGCGAGCTGCTTCAGCACTGCGGGCCGTGGCCCCTCTCCCTGGCCAAGGAGACTCCGGTGGTCACCCAGCCCTTTGCTTTCCAGGATAACTGTCCTGGGTCGGTAACGGCGGAGTGCCGGGGCGGGGAGATCACCCTGCTGCGCTTTGACGGGGACCACGGAGAGTATGGCTTGCTGCTGGGCACGGCCCAGGGCATTGAAGGGCCTAAAAATCATGGCACCTACCTGTGGGTAGAAGTGCCCAATTGGCCCAAGGTGGAAACCATGATCGTGAAGGGGCCCTACGTACACCACGCCACGGGCCTGCATGGCAATGTGCTGCCGGTTCTTTATACAGCGGCGGAGTACCTGCCCGGCCTGCGCTTGGACTTCTTCGACCAGGACCAGCAGCGGCAGACCGAGAACGTGTTTTTTACAGAATAAGGAGAGCCTGCCATGAAGCTTTTGGGGATTGATGTGGGCACCACAGGCGTAAAGGCCGGGGTGTTTTCTCAAGACGGACAGATGCTTGGCTGCGGCATGGAGACCTATGGGGTAGACCTGCCCGCCCCAGGCCGGGCAGAGCAGGACGGCGCGTTGGTATGGCAGAAAACCAAGCTGGCGGTGCGGGCCGCCGTGGCCCAGGGGGGCGGCGATGTAGCGGCCGCCAGCGTCTCGGCCCAGGGGGACGCCCTGCTTTTACTGGACCGGGAGCAGCGGCTGCTGGCCCCTGTACAGCTGGGCATGGACTACCGGGGAAGCGCCCAGGCGGAAGAGATGGAAAAACGCTGGGGCAAAGAGGCGCTGTACAAAAGGACCGGTATGCCGCCCCACCCGCTGAATTTCTTTCTCAAACTGATGTGGGTGGCGACAAATCATCCGGCGCTTTTACAAAAGACCCACCGGGCCATGACCAATGCTGATTTTATGGTGCTGCGTCTGTGCGGAGAGGCAAAGCTGGACAGCGGCAGCGCGGGAAGAACCATGGCGGTTCGCCTTTCGGACGGCCGGTGGGACCAGGAGTTGCTGGACGCGGCGGGCGTTGCCCAAGAGAAGCTCTCTGAAATCTGCCCTTCGGGCACGCCGGTGGGGTGGGTCCGGAAGGAGCTGGCCCAGGAGCTGGGCCTTTCTGAAAAAACCATCGTGGCGGCAGGGGCTCACGACCAGGTGTGCGCGGCTCTGGGGGCCGGGGTGTGCAAAGTGGGGATGGCCCTGGACTCTCATGGCACGGCAGAGGTGGTCTCTACCCTGCTGCCGGCCCCGGCCTTAACCGGCGGACTGTTGGCCGGGGGCTGCCCCTGCTACCCCTATGCGCTTCCGGGAAAATTCTTTACGTTTGGCCTAAACCACACCGGGGGCGTCTGCCTGCAACGCTATAAGGATTTTTTCGCGGTGGAGGGATACGGCCCCCTGCTGGAGGCCCTGCCAGAAGAGCCCACCCGGCTGCTGACTGTGCCCATTCTACAGGCGGTGGAATCTGGGATGAGCATGGGAACCGTAACCGGGCTAAGCCTTTCCACCACTCGAGAAGAGGCGGTCAAATCGCTGCTGGAGGGGCTGTGCTTTGAAATGCGCCGGTATTTGGAGCTGTTCCAGCAAGAGGGCGGGGCGGTGGAAGAGCTGCGCTGCGTGGGCGGCGGAGCCCGGTTTCCGGCGGGCCTACAGCTGAAAGCGGATGTGTATGGCCGACCGGTTGCCACCCTTCGGGTTCGAGAGGCGGCTTGCCTGGGCGCGGCCCTATTGGCGGGAAAGGCGGCTGGGATTTATGCCAGCCTAGAAGAAAGCGCGGCCGCCGCCGCCCGGGTAGAGGCTGTTTACCAGCCCAACAGCAAGAAGCGGAACCTCTATCAGCAAAAATATGAAGAATATCTCCGGCTGCGCCGGAATTTGCAGGAAACAGAATAGGAGGCGGTTATGTGACAGACCAAGAACTGCTGGAACAAGTACAACACAGCATAGAGACCGAGGCCCAGTCCATCCGGGGGCTGGCGGAAAAAATCCAGGGGCCGGAGTGGCTGGCGCTGATTCATCTTTTGGCAGAGACTAAGGGGAGGATTGTCCTTAGTGGCTGCGGTACTTCGGCTATGGCGGCCCAAAAAATCTCCCACTCCCTAAACTGCGTTGCGCGTCCCTCCTTTTTCCTGGTCCCTTCGGACGCCGTACACGGGGGGCTGGGCGCTGTGCGGCCGGGGGACGTGTGCGTCCTTGTCAGTAAGGGCGGAAATACCGCCGAGCTGGTTCGGCTGCTGCCAGCTTTAAAGGCCAAGGGCGCAAGGGTAGTGGCCGTTACCGAAAACCGGGGCTCCGCCCTGGCCCAGGCCGCGGACCTGGTGCTGAACGTGGCGGTGGACCGGGAACCCGACCCCTTTAATATGCTGGCCACAGCCAGTACCGTGTCGGTAATCGCCGCCTTTGACGCGGTGTGCGTGGCCCTGATGTGGGAAACCGGATACACCCGAGAACAATTTGCTGTTATTCATCCTGGCGGAGCGGTGGGTGAGCGCCTGACCGGGGGGAAGGAGGGCGGTTGAGATGGAGTGGATGCAGGCGGCAGTTTTTAAAGGGCCGGGGCAAATGGAGATTGAAACCCTCCCAGTGTCCCAGTGCCCGGACCCAGGGGTACTGATACGGGTGCGCTTTTGCGGTATTTGCGGCAGCGATGTGCGCAATTTTTCCAACGGCCTAAAGGACGGCGTCACCAACCAAATCATGGGACATGAGGCGGTGGGGGAGATTGTGCAGGTAAAAGGGGGCCTGCCCTGGAAGGCGGGGGCCCGAGTGGCCTTGGCCCCGGACATCCATTGCAAAACCTGCTGGTACTGCCAAAAGGGCCTGGTAAACCTCTGCGAAAACCACAAAATGTTGGGCACCCATTACCCTGGGGGCTTTGCCCAATATATAGCCCTGTCTGGGGAGATGATAGACCACGGATTGTTAGAGGAGATTCCCCCCAGCCTTTCTTATCAAGAGGCGGCTCTTTCTGAAACTGCCGCCGCTGTGGTGGCCTGTCAGAACCGGCTGGGGCTGGGGCCGGGGGATACCCTGGTGATTTTAGGAGACGGGCCGGTGGGCTGCCTGCATTTGCAGCTGGCTAAGGCCAGGGGAGTCTCCCAAGTGATTATGGCGGGCATGGACCGCCTTAATCTGGCGGAGGACTTTGGCCCCACCCTGCTGCTGGACAACCACCATCCGCAGGCAGTGGTTAGCCGGGTGCTGGAGGCCACCGGCGGCCGGGGGGCCGACGCGGTTATTTCGGCGGTGCCCACTGCCGCTGTACAACAGCAAGGCTTGGAAATGCTGCGTAAAAGAGGGACCCTGGTGATTTACGGCGGGGTGCCCAAAAACGCGGCGCTGTCTCCTCTGGACTCCAACCTGATCCACTATAATGAGCTGACTGTGACCGGGGCCTTTTCCTACCCGGCCAGCGGACTGCGGGACGCCCTGGATGTTTTAGAGCGGGGGGAGATACGGGCAAAGCCATTTCTCTCGGCCGTGGTGCCCCTAAAGGAGATTCTCCAGGGCTTTGAAATGGCCCGCGGGGGGGATTCCCTGAAGGTTTTGGTTCAACTTTGACGCTGGAATTTTGTTAGAATTATCAATAGCAATCCAGTGGGAGAAGGTAGTATAATATATATGATATGTAGGGCTTGAACCCAGAACCTCGATATCCTAAGAGTTTTGGTAAACTTAATAGAAAGGCCGTGAGTGATTATGACCGTTGACCTGTTAGACCCGCAGATACAAAAGATTTCTTATAACTGTCTTTTGCGGATCCAGTCGGTATACGATTCCCTAAAATCTGCCGAGCGCAAGGCGGCGGACTATCTTCTGGCGGATCCCGAGGGCTTTGCCCACGGCTCTATTGTGGAGGTGGCCGCCAAGGCGGGGTGCAGCGAGGCAACCCTGGTGCGCCTGGGGTACCGTTTGGCCTTTGATGGATACTCTGAGCTAAAGGCTGCCCTATTGAAAAAAGACACAGGGGAAGATTTGACCTGTCTTTATAGGGGCATTGAGGAACAGGACGATAGCGCTACGGTGATGAAAAAGGTGATGCGCTCTTCCATTCAGGCCATTGAGGACACGGTTAGCCTGATTGACACAAAGACCTACGAGAGAGCCTTAGAAGCGATTCTAAAAGCGGAAAAGCTGCAATTTGCGGGGATCGGCGACGCCTCGGTGGTGGCTATGTCGGGATACTATAAATTCTTCCGCCTGGGCATGAACGTGCACTTTTCCCAAGACTATGACGTAGCCCTAATGATGGCCTCGCAGCTGAAGGCCGGGGACGTGCTTTTGGCGGTCAGTCATTCCGGGACGACCCGTACCACCCTTTCCACCATGCACTGTGCAAAGGAGCAGGGGGCCACCATTATTGCCATGACCAATTACCCCTTTTCCCCCATTGGCAAGCAGGCGGATATTTTGCTGACCACCGCGGTGTTTGGCGAGAATATGATTGGTGAGAGCATGGCAAAACGAATTCCCTCTTTCTGCCTAATGGAGAGTCTATATATTAACGCCTTAACCCACATTGACAGCGGGCAGCGCGCCCAGCTGAAACAGAGAAATCAGGCCCTGACTGTCAATAAATGAACAGACAAAAAGAGCACCTAAAATGCTGGGGGCGGGCACAGGAGGCAAAAGGGAACGCGCAGTTGGGCCTGCCGGTGGAGCCCTTATTATGGCGGGCCGTGCAGCTCGCGCACCATTTTTGCGCGGTGCTGCCTTAAGGCCTTTTGGGGGCCTGCGGCCGCAAAAGATAGAATCAGAGTGATCACATTATGCAGAAAGCCGTCCGGTATAAAAACGGGCGGCTTTTTTGCGTGGGCAGCCAGAAGGGAGGCCATTAGCCCACCAGGGGGCAAAGCTGGCTTTTAAAATCGGGAAAGGTGGGGAGAGTGCATAAACGATAATTTTTCCTGGACCCCTTGACAAATGACATCCATAGTGGTATATTACAACTGTGGTTAATTACTTGAGTGATTAACTAGCTCGGAAGGGAGGCGCACATGCAAAAGCTGGATTTAAGCGGAGAAAAGCCCATTTTCCTGCAAATCGCTGAGAGCCTGGAGGACGCGGTACTGTCCGGCGCTTTAATGGAGGAAGGACAGCTGCCCTCTATCACAGAGCTTTCCGTGCGGTATACCATCAATCCGGCCACAGCCCTAAAGGGCATCAACCTATTGGTGGACCAGGGGGTGGCTTACAAAAAACGGGGCGTTGGTATGTTTGTGGCCCAGGGAGCCAGGGCCTTGCTGCAAAAAAAACGCCAAGGCGAGTTTTCCGCCCGCTTTGTGGCGGCCATGGTGGCGGAAGCAAAGCGCCTGGGCGTAGCCCGGCAGGAGCTGCTGGATATGGTCGCGCTAGAATTTGACAGTACGGAGAAAGGACGGTAAGAGAATGGCCATACAGTTACAAAATGTTGTTAAGAGGTTTGGGCAGGTACAGGCCTTAAAAGGGGTCGGCGTTGTGTTTGAGGAAAACCGGATCTACGGCCTGCTGGGCCGCAACGGTGCGGGGAAGTCTACCTTGTTAAACATCCTGACAAACCGAATTTTCCCTGATGGAGGGACGGTGCTGGTTGACGGCGAAAACGGCCTGGAAAACGACCGGGCCCAGTCTAAAATATTTTTGATGAGCGAATCTACCTTACACCCAGACGCTATGCGGGTCAATGGAGCTTTTCGCTGGGCACAGGCTTTTTACCCCAGTTTCGACAAGAACCATGCCATGAAACTGCTGGGGGACTTTGGTTTGCCGGCCAAAGCAAAGATTTCCGGACTATCCACTGGCTACCGCTCCATTTTCAAGCTGATTTTGGCCCTATCGGTCAATGTCCCCTATGTGCTGCTGGATGAGCCTGTGTTGGGCCTGGACGCCAACCACCGGGAGCTCTTCTACAAGCGGCTGCTGGAAAAATATGGGGAAGAACCCTTTACGGTGGTGCTCTCCACCCATCTGATCGAGGAGGTGGCGAACCTGGTGGAGGATGTAGTAATTATCAAGGAGGGGGAGGTTCTGCGGCAGGAATCACGGGAAACCATGCTGGCAGGAGGCTATACGGTCTCTGGTGGGGCCGCGGCTGTAGAAACCTACATTCAGGGTAAAAAGATACTGGGCGTAGACGCTTTAGGCGGCCTGCGCACAGCTTATGTGCTGGGGGTTCCGGACCAAACTGGAGAGGCCGCCAAAGACCTGGAGTTTGGGCCCATGGATCTGCAAAAGATGTTTATCCAGCTTACCAATTCTTGAATTTAGGAAAAAAGAGGTATCCTCATGAAAATTTATCAGTCTTTCCGTTATCAGCTCTGGGAGCAGCGCTATGCCTTTTTTGTGTATTACGCGGTACTGGTCAGTATGATCTTAGTGTCCCTGGCTGCCATGCCTTTTGTTCCCCATGAGGCCAGTGGTTTTGTCTCTACCAACGGCGCTACCGCGATAACCGCTGTTTTCGCTTTCATCCTTTCTCTTTGCGCCTTTAAGGAAAGTTTTTTAATAAACTTGCAGCATGGAATTTCCCGGCGCAGCCAGTTTTTAGCACGACTGGCCGTTATGGGTACGACCTGCGCGATTATGGCTGTGGCAGACGAGGCCTATACCTTATTGGTTACAGCGCTCCACACCGCGTTCCCGGACAGCTTCCGGTCAGAATCCCTTTACGAGATGGTCTACGCCAGCCATGGCGGCCCGGCCATACTTCCTTCCATTGTGTTCAGCTTCTTTTTCCTGCTGGCTGTTTGCTCTCTTGGGTATCTTGTCACGGTATTCATGTATCGCCTGCATAAAATAGGAAAAATCATCTTCTGGGCGGGCACGCCCACGCTGTTCATCCTTTTTTCCTCGTATCTTGTCAGTTCCCCCGCCCTTGAGGCAAAAGTCCTAAAGTTTATCATAGAGGCCGTCCGGTTGTGCTATGGCTCCCTGCCTAGAATGGCGCTTACCTGCACCCTGCTTACAGGGCTCTTTTCCATCCTCACCTGGCTGCTGATACGCCGGGCGGCGGTGAAGTAAAAAAAACAGTTTTCCGTAGGACCGTTTTGCCGCGGGATATAGGTGTCTGCCTCTAGATATTAAACGCAAAAAAAAGCCGGTTGCTCCTTTGAACTGCCCCAGGATGTGCGGACAGCACAAAAAAGCCCCCTATGTAGGAAAATAACTACATAGGGGGCTTTTTGTCTACTGTCCGTTTTTACTGGGGTGGTTCACCTTTTACCGGCTTTTTTCTGATATAATTCTGATGGGGCAGGATTTGGGGGGAGTGGTTTGAGAATGCCGGCTGGAATGCCCTACATGGCTGCCACAAACCAGAGAAAAGACGTACTGCGCCTCTTTTCTTTTCCCAACAGTTTCTATACCATTCTCCGCGTGTTCCGTCTCTGGATTTTCTTTCATATTTTCTGTGTGTGTTTTTGCGTGTTCTCAAAATACATTTTAAAGGAGTTGGTGTTTGATATTAACCCAAAGGTACCGGCTATCCTGATTGGAGATGCGGAGAAAATCGCCCATGTGCTGAAAATTCTGGTGGAAAATTCTATTAAGTTCACAGAGGAAGGCGGCGTGAACGTCCGTATAGGGTACCGCCAGGAGGGATATGGCGTCAACTTGATCATCGATATACATGATACTGGGATTGGAATGACAAACGCCCAGCTTACCAAGATGTATGATGATTTTTACCAGGCGGACAGCGGGAGCAACCGCCTTGCGGGCGGGCTGGGGCTTCCTATTGCCCGGGGCCTTTTGAACGCCATGGGCGGTTTTATCCATTTTTCCAGTAAAACCCAACAGGGCCTGCATGCGCATATTGTGATTCCTCAGGGCGTTGTGGACTGGCGGCCCTGTATCATGGTGGCACATGCGGATGAGCTGTGTATCGGCTGCTTTTTCAAGCCGGATAAGTATAGCTTTGAGGAGGTCCGCGGCTATTATGATGGGCTGATCTTAAGCCTGATGCGGGGGCTTGGCATCAAAGGGTACCAGGCCCACAATTTCGAGGGCTTGCTCAAGCTACAGAACAGCCATGTGCTGACCCATGTGTTTATTGCCCAGCCGGAATATGAGGAGAACCGGGAGTATTATGAAGAACTGGCCCAGCAAAAGCGAGTAATTGTGATTGCGGAACGGGAGTTTACGCTAGATAGCAAAAGCGGGGTGCTGGTGATACATAAACCGTTTTCCGCGCTCTCTGTGGCAAACCTGTTGAACGGGGAGGTGGGTGAGCGTGGATTTGCGGAGGATCAGGCCGCGGGCCGGAAACCCTTTACCTGCATAGGCGTCAGGGCTTTGGCGGTAGATGACGAAGAGATGAACCTTGTGGTGGCAAAGGGGGTACTGGGCACCTATGGGATAGAGGTAGATACCTGCCTAAGCGGAAGGGAAGCCATAGAGCGGTGTAAAACGAGCTTTCCCAGCAGCAGAAGAAGGAGATTGAAGAGCTGAACCGAGCGGAAAACCACTTTTTTTCCAGCATGAGCCATGAGATCCGCACACCTATCAATACTATCATTGGGTTGAACGAGATCATCCTGCGGGGAGATATTCCCGAGGATGTGGCGGAAAACGCCAGGAACATCCAGGGAGCCAGTAAGCTTCTGCTTACGCTGATTAATGACACGCTGGACCTGTCCAAAATCAAATCCGGAAAGATGGAAATTGTCAACGTCTCTTATGAGACGGGTACACTCTTTTCGGAAATTGTTAATATGATCTGGATCAAAGCCAAAGAAAAGGGGCTGGAATTTAAACTGCATGTGGACCCGTCTATCCCCAGCATGCTCTGCGGAGATGAAGTGCGCATTAAGCAGATCTTGATCAACCTGCTGAATAACGCGGTAAAATATACCAGCAAAGGCTCTGTCACCCTTTCCATACGTTGCGAACGTCAGGCGCTGAACCGGGTGCGGGTGTGGTATTCTGTGGAAGATACTGGGCAGGGGGTAAAGAAAGAAAATATCCCCTACATTTTCAATGCTTTCCGGCGGGTGGATGAAGAGAAAAACCGCTTTATAGAAGGTACCGGGCTAGGGCTAAGTATAGTCCAGCAGCTGGTGGAGCTGATGGGCGGCGAGATCAGCGTGAACAGCGTCTATACGAAAGGCTCCACATTCATCGTGCGGCTGGACCAGGACATTGTAGACGAGAAGGAGCTGGGAACGTTTACATTAGCGTCCCGCACAAAGGTGCATGAGAGTGAATCGTATAAACAAAGTTTTGAGGCCCCAGACGCGCATATCCTTGTGGTGGATGACAATGATATGAACTTGATGGTGGTCGGCAAACTGCTGGCAAACACCAAAATTCAAATCGACACGGCGAAGAGTGGCGCGGAATGCCTCCGGCTGACCCAAAACCACCATTATGACTGCATCTTGATGGATCATATGATGCCGGAAATGAATGGAATAGAATGCCTTCATGCCCTACGGGCGCAGCCGGTAGGGCTGTGCCAGGATGTCCCTGTAGTTGCCTTAACGGCCAATGCGGGCAGCGACAACCAGCTGCTCTACCGCAAAGAGGGGTTCAGCGGTTATCTGGCAAAGCCTGTAAGCGGTACACTGCTGGAGGCGGCTGTCTTAAGCATTTTGCCAAAGGAACTGGTCCATCTGAATGAAGAGGCCAGCCAGTCGGATATTGAGAAAGATATATTAATTTTCGAGCAGGTAAAGCGCCGCTCCATTTTGGTCACTACAGACAGCGTATGCGACCTTCCCAGCGCCCTAAGGAAGAAGTTTGATGTTTCTGTATGCCCATACTATGTTTGCACGGACGAGGGGCGCTTTTTGGATGATCAGGAGCTGAAAGCCGATGAACTGCTGATGCACCTTGCCGAAGGAAGGACAGGGTATTCTCAGGCTCCTGAGGTAGAGGACTATGAACGCTTTTTTGCCGAAAAACTGACAGAGGCCCAGAACGTAATCCATATCACTATGGCAAAGCATGTCAGCAAAGGGTATCAAAACGCCTGTGAGGCGGCGAAGTCTTTTGAAAATGTCACGGTAATAGACTCTGGGCACCTCTCCAGCAGCATGGGGCTGATTGTACTGTGCGCGGCTTATATGGCAGAGCACCATGCCACAAAGGAAGAGATTGTGGAGTCGGCAAAGCGGATGAAACGGTTTATTTCTTCGGCCTTTATCATAAACGATACCCATATGCTATGCCAGGCGGGGCGAATATCAAAGCAGATACAGGTCCTCTGTGATTCGCTGCTGCTACATCCAGTGCTTGTGCTGAAAAAGTCTAAAATGGTAGTTGCTGGTATGAAGATGGGCAGCTTTACGCGTGTAGCAAAAAGTTATGTGCGGCAGTTGCTCTTAGAAAGCCGAAATATTGACCGGCGCATCCTGTTTATCACATATTCTGGAATGGATGAAAAGAAACTTCAGTACATCCAAAATCTTGTACAACAATATGGCCCCTTTGAACGGGTCTATCTCCAAAAGGCCTCATCCGCTATTGCCAGCAACTGCGGCCCAGGGTCATTTGGGCTACTGTTTATGAAAAGAGATGATGCTGCCCTTTCATTTTTTGAAGTACCAGAGCAAGACCGGGTTAGGTAGAATTGGAAAGGCCCCCAGAGTCTATTTTAAAGCAGACTCTGGGGGCCTTTTTGTTTTACGCTTTAGGGCATCCTGCTCAAAAGCGATCACGCAGCTAAAGCTGAGCTTATGGCGAACAGCGGGATTAGCGGCGGTCCGCTCCGTAAAGTCGAAACCCTGGCGGGCGCCAAACGCGGCGGCTTTCGCGATATCCACCGCCAGAGGAGAACCCTTTTTGGAGGGGGAGCACAATAGTGCCAATACCTTACCCGGAAAATGCGCTTCTTATGGCATAAAGAACTGGATTCAAAGAGTATTCTCTTATAGTTCAGAAAAATCAGGATAATGCGAATAAACTGGCCAAGCTTAGAAATATGGTAATCTACGATCTTTGGATTAGAGCATTCTTCTCCCTTATGGGTTATACCAGCAGGTTGCAATACCAGCGTTTTTTGCGCCGGCGATGCCGCTGGAAAGGGAGTCTCCTACCCTTAGGCATTCCATTGGGGGTACATTCTAGGGCATCTATAATGCGGCTGAAAAACAACTTAGAAGGCTTGATGAGCTCAACCTCCTTTGAAATAAAAAGTGGGGCAGTCACTGGCAAAACCGCGAAGAGACGGCTTCGCGGTACGCGGCCAGTCCATTGGTTGCTATAGCTAACCAAGATAACTGCTATCAGCAAGCTCAACCGGCTGTGTGAAAATGGAGACCGGAAACTTCTTCTACCAGGAGAGACGCATTACGCTGTTCATAAATTCTTTACAGTTGTACTACTCAAATAGTGTTGACACGTCTGCACTACTGTGATAGTATAAATGCATAAACTATTGCAATAGTTTCAAGGAAAGGAAGATCCGCATGAAGCTGTTCGATTCAGAGTTAAAGGTAATGAACGTGCTTTGGCGCGGGGGCGACCGCAGCGCCAAAGAGATTTCTGACATCCTCAAAACAGAAACTGGGTGGAATATGAATACCACCTATACCGTCATCAAAAAGTGCATTGCAAAGGGGGCCATAGAGCGCAGCGAGCCGGGCTTCCGCTGTCACGCCCTCATACCCAAAGAGGCCGTGCAGGAGGCTGAGACCGACGAGCTTATCGGTAAGCTGTACGATGGCTCGGTAGATAAGCTGTTCGCCGCTCTGTTAGGACGCAAAAAACTCCCGGCAGAGCAGATTGCCCGGCTGAAAGAGATTATTGAGGGCGAGGTGAAGCTATGAGTCTCCTGCAAATGAGCCTGTCTGGCGGGGCTATCATCGTGGCAGTCCTGCTGGTCCGGGTGCTGTCTTTGCACCAGCTTCCCAAACGCTTATTTCCCATTCTGTGGGGGGTGGTGTTAACCCGCCTGCTGGTCCCGTTCTCCCTGCCGGCGGGGTGCAGTGTGTATTCGCTTTTTAGCAGGACAACGCCGGCCACCGTATATGAGTCTGTGCCCACAGGAATACATCGCTCCCCGCTGGCGGGCGAAGTCGCCGAAATGCCTACAATTACAGGCGGTACGGTCTCTATGGTTGATCCGTTGGGCATGATCTGGCTGACCGGTTTTTTGATTTTTGCCGGATACTTTGCGGTGGCCTATATCAGATGCCGCAGAGAGTTCCGGGAGGCCCTGCCTTTTTACAATTCCTATGTGAATGAGTGGCTTTTGGGACACCCGCTGCGCCGTTCCATGACCGTTCGTCAGTCGGACAGAATCCATGCGCCGCTGACCTACGGCATCCTGCGGCCTGTAATTCTTCTGCCCAAGTCAACCGATTGGACAGATCAAGAAACTTTAAACTATATACTGACCCACGAATGGATGCATATCCGCCAGTTTGACGGGCTGTTTAAGCTGCTTTTGCTCGCCGCCCTCTGTGTACATTGGTTCAACCCGTTGGTATGGGTCATGGTGCTTTTCGCCGACCGGGACATAGAGCTGGCCTGCGATGAGGCGGTGCTCCGTCAGTTTGGAAAGGATACCAGGGCCGGATACGCGATGGCGCTTGTCCATATGGAAGAGGCCAAAAGCGGGCCAGCGTTGATAGGCAGTCATTTCAGCAAAACTCCTATTGAAGAAAGGATACAGGCTATTATGAAGATAAAACGGAATTCGATTGTCGCGCTATTACTGGCGGTTAGCCTGGTGGGTGGCACTGCGGCCTTATTTGCCACCACCGCTAAAGCGGAGACCACCGCCAGGGGTGGGTGGGAGTCCACGTATGATCTGGTGGACAAAGACACGCTAATGTCATATACAGATGCGGAGGGTGTCACCTACTATAGCTGGGACGATGGTGAAACCTGGACGGCGATGACGGACGAGGAGTTTGCCGCAGCCTATCCCGATCCCTACGTGGAATGGTGGACCGCCGAAGAATACGCCGCCTGGCTGGAAGATGAGAAAAAAGCGCTGCATGACATGATCGGCTCTAAAGGATGGACGCCCAGCACCGGCTGGTTTACCTGGACCCAGGAGATGGTGACGGAAACAATCGCCGAATATGAGGAAATGCTGGAGATGATCCAAAAGGGCTATTTGGTGTCTAAGACCGTGGATGGCGCGGAGGACACGATGTTGGTGGTGAATCCTCTGGATCAGGTGCTGGGCAGTGGCGATAGAGCTTACACAGTGACCGACAAGACCGCCGAAGCCGGCAGGGAATCCTCTTTTAATAATGTGGATTATGGCAGCCTCTTTGATGACTATAGGCGCTGTGGACTTACCTTCCAGAACCATGACGGCAACCTGTACTGGAAAGGCCAGCGGGTACGCATCTTTGTGGATGGCGCGGAGTGCGGCGGGGGCTTTGTCTCCACCTATGAGCACTACGACCCAGAGGGGGCCATCGACGTGCGTACGGTCCGGGAACGGATTGACAACGGGGACGGCAGTGAGGACTGGAGGGGTCCACTGGTGCGGCTGGAAGAATTCACCCCTGACCGGATGTTTTTGGACGCGCTGGAGGGTCAGAAATATGTGGGAGCTGAAATACAGTATGAGGCCGAGCACACCGCCAAGGAGCTGGAACGCTATGCTCCCTTTGGCCTAGTCGGAAAAACCAACGCGGCTACCGGCGAGTTGATCATGAATTGGAATGGCCGGCCAGTACGCAGTCTTTTCGACGAGGAGCGCCAGCTGTGGATTGCCAATAGCCTGGGCGGAAACGGCTTGAATTTAGAGGCGGTCTATGAGAACGGCAAGCTCACCGGCGTACGTGAAAGCCAGGAGAAGGGATTTGTGGAGAGCGGCGCCGTCATAAACGCGGAAGCCGCCGTCGAAGAGGGTGACGGTGCCTCTGGGGAGACCATTGCCGAACACATGGAGCGTTATGCCCCATATGGTGTGAGCTACCAGGAGAGAGATGGCAGGAAAACCATTCGCTATAAGGGTCGGGCTGTGAAAAGCTTTTCTGACTTGCGCCCGGACGGCGGTGTGTTCTCAGTAGGTTCCACTGATGGAGGGGAGAGTGATCTGGCTACGGTCTATGACCGTAATGGAAAGCTGTGTGGAGTAAGAGTCGTGGAAACCTAAAAAATCAAAAACAGAGTACGAGCGTGGAGAAACCTTTCCTTCACGCTTGTACTCTGCAATGGGGGAGATTTATCCGGCGAATCAAGTGCAGCTACTTAATCCATGTTGCGCGCATCTGGCTAGGTAAGCAATTGGCAACACCGCACAATTCATTCTGCCATGGGGGATTTCCTTTGCGCCAATCTTGCTAAGCCAAAGAAAGACTTGACGGCTGTACTGGCACAAGCTCTCGACGTTGGGCCGCAGGCTCTGGGCATATCAGACATTGACAGCTACATCAGGCTTATGCACACCGTATTTACCCTTGAGGACATTTACGGACTTGCCGTCAGAGAATCAGACGGTGAAATCTGCTTAAAGATCAGCAAAGAGAAAAATAAGGATGCCGCCGGACTGCTGAAAATGCTCTGCGCTTGGAAAGAACAAGCGGACAAGCTCTCTGCTGAGGAAATCAGCAGGGAAGATTGCGACCAGTGGCGGTACAATTACCCGAAGTTTGACACCACGCAGCATTGGGCGAAAGTGCCATCACAGGAGCTTAGTGATACTCTCGTTAATGCATTCAAAGGCCGCCTTCAATCTGACAAATAAAGACGACAAAACGCCCTTAGCCGTGTTACCCACAGTTAAGGGCATTCTAATATGGATTGTTATATCAAAAGGCCTTTCCCTTTATTCTCTCACCCGTAAACCAGTGAACAGCAAGAATAATGGCTCCTGTACAACTGTTATCAAAAGAGCTCTTGAAGTGCCGCAAACCCGCATAAACACTGGGCTTTTGCGACCTCTCGATTTATTCCCACTCGCTCCTGCCAGAAGTTTTCTAAACATATTTGCTTATGGGATTTAGCTTAGAGTATTGGTATTCTTTTCATTATTCAGATAGTAGAGGCTATCTGATTTTTTGTTGCCATGGTGTTGCCAGTAAATTGAGGATGATTTACATCTTACAAACCAATTATATAATACAATTGATTCTTCATCAAAGCATTTTAATTACTGATCATCGTTGCTCACGACCCAAATTTTTTTGAGCGGAATCAGTTCTTTGATTTCATCGTCCATCTGATCGTAATATCGCAGGAATTCCTCAATAATTTCTTTGTGAGTCCAAAGCCGGATTTCAAAGAACTGTTTGGCCGTCTCGTTGATAACTGAAGATTTGAACCCACTCCATGACACTAACAAGCCATATTCGGCACTAAAGTTTTTCATCACCCCGCCCAACTGATCCAAAACAACCCGATCTACTGGCGCGTCCGTGGACTTAACCTGAACACAGATTTTGGGACTTCCAAAACCAAGTGTGCCCGCAGAAGCCAGAATGTCCACACCTTTATCCGGTCCGGCCGGACTAACATATGTAGTGAATCCCTTTGCCCGAAGAATTGCATCTACAATTTTTGCTAAACCATGCCCCTTGGTCTTTTGGATAATCAGGTTTGTGATAACCCCCAAAGCTTCATTTTCAATATCCCGTGTTTCTTCATCATCCTGCGACTCTTGCGGAATAATTTGGGGTGCTTTCTTTCCCTGCTTATGTGCATTGATGACGGCTTTTATGCGATCTTCCTGCTTAATACGGCAAATGGTCATAAAGGCCCCCAAAGAATATAAGATGTCCTGGTCGAAAGCTGTACGGGGGATATCACAGGCAAACCAATCAACTTGATGTGCATGATAATAAGGATTATTGTTGTTAGATAAGAATTCATAATCCCCCATGATTTTGCCAAAATGAATTACAGGCTTGATCTTGCTGGGGAGGACAACGATCTCTCCCTTTTTCATCTCATGGGCAAACGGCCATACCTGGCTTGCCCAGTTCATCGCTGTTTTTACCTTTACAACTGGGTTATTGTCCGCAAAGTATTGCTGTAAGTCCTGCTTGGTGTGGAACTGCATGATTGATTCGGTGAGATTGTCCCAGGTGCAATATACCCTATTATCTTCAAGAAATTTATTTTCAAACTCGCCATATCGTCCGGTGCGACATAACCACATCGGCATTATTTTTCCTCCCTATCGTTTATAGCCAAAATGTTGCACTACGATCTAAAACTGTCTTGCGTTCTTTCCAATCAGGCATTAGCATGGCCAAAAAACTATAAAAATGCTTTGAATGATTTGGGTGGATAAAATGACAGAGCTCATGCATTACGACATATTCGATACAGTTTCGGGGGGCTTCCAGTAAACGCTTGTTCAG
Organism: Oscillospiraceae bacterium; assembly: GCA_910574935.1. GTDB lineage: Bacteria > Bacillota > Clostridia > Oscillospirales > Acutalibacteraceae > Acutalibacter > Acutalibacter intestini. The sequence goes on along the minus strand of CAJTCU010000006.1, from coordinate 144,966 downwards.
TGTAATAACCCCCTTTTTTGCCAAGCAAGAGCCCCACCGTGTCTCCATATCACGAATCCGTAATGTCGGCATAGGCACTCCATATTTTTTGAATACTGGGTAGATTTCTGAAATAATCTCTCCAAAAATAGTTCGACATTGCTCATCCAGGTAACGAGTCACCATCCTTTGCTTTTTCGCAAAGTCTTCGGTGTCTTTCACATAAAGTTGCAAAAATATCCCATCGGAGGAAATTGTGTCCCGCAGATTTTTCTCCACTTTCAGTCGAACTCCTCTTCCTAGCAGATAGAAAGTCTCTCCACTGACATATTGCTTGGGCTGAGGTGCATACTGTGCCATCTCACGAAACTTTCTTTGTGCTGAACGGATATAGGCTCCTTTGCTCACTACAAAATCGTCAACTTTTTCAGCTGGGACATCTGGATTAGCTGAAACATAAACCATACAATCCTTATGAATCCGCAGATTGAGATTTTTCACCGGCTTCTGTTCCAGCAGATAGTGGATCTCATTATTTTCATATAAGACGGTTCTTGCCTGTGCCATTGTTGTCAAAACCTCCGAAGTGCTACTGTTTTAACATTTTCGATGATCTTATCAATGGTGTCAAAAGACAGTTTTAATCCCCATTCTTTCTCATAGTCATAAAAAAGGTCATCAATATCCTGCGAGATTCGATCGTGGATTGTTTTGTTGTTGCTCCAATCCACTTGACTGTGATTGGCCACAATTTTTGTAATCTCTTCCGCAATCTCTGCAGCAAAATCAGGAGAAACTTCTGCTTCCTTTGCTTCATCAAACACCGCTGACAGAACACCATAAATCGCCTGGGCGTGAACATTATTTTTGATGGATTCCGGATAGGTCACGGTGCTTTTCCCAGTGTGATAGTCTTCCATGATGGTACGCATCTTTGCCAGATATTCGGCCTCAGAGATTACCTTTTCCTTGTACTGCTCCAATGCGTCCTTGATCCGCTTGGAGAAACTGTCGTAATAGGCGGGATTCTCCTGATACTTTTCGCTGATACTGCGGGTCAATTTGCTGGTAATAGCATCTGCCTTTGCTCGAAGAGATCCCAATTCCTCCAATTCCCGCTCAAAGTCATCCTTGTTTAGAATATCAATGGGGCTGGTAATTTGCTTCAGGCCAGCTACCGAGAGGTGTGTATCAAGAAGATTTTGCATCAGCGGCTCATATTCCCGGTTATCAATGGCATCGCAGTAACGAATTTTCACGCTGCGGCGTACCTTAGAGAAAAAGATAAAGGTGTTTTGATACTGCTTCAATTCATCTTTCGGAACGGCTGTATAAGCCTGTTCCGCATTCAGCACCATATTTAACGCTTTACCAAAAGCACAGAGAAGATTATAAAAGTTCTCTCGCTTCTTATCGTCAGCAAGAAACACTTCCACTTCTTCGGTGTCGCACGGATTTTTCAAGTCTGCAAACAGTTCCGTCAGCCGGGTATAGGCTTCCCGCAGGCCAGCCACAGAGGACATAACATCCACCACGACACCCTTCAGGTCTCCGCCGTCAAAGTTCTCCAGCCCGGCGCCGCTGTACAGATCCATAGCGGTATCCAGCTTTTCAATCAGTCCACGGTAGTCCACAATGAGACCGTAGTCCTTGCCTTCATATAGACGATTGGTGCGGGCGATAGCCTGGAGCAGACCGTGTTCTTTCAACTCTTTGTCGATGTAGAGTACCTGGCAGATGGGGGCATCAAAGCCGGTAAGCAACTTACTGCACACGATGAGAATATCGATGTCCCCTGCGCAGAACTGGTTCTTCATTGCCTCTTCGTAGGCATCTGCGTCACCGTAGCGGTTCATCATTTTATTCCAGTAGGCAATGACCTTATCGTCGGCACCCTCGTCTATATCGTCTACACTTTCCCGCAGATCAGGCGGTGAGATCACCACAGCACAGTTCAAATCCCCAAATTGCTCAAAACATTCCAGATACCGAATCGCATCCCGCTTGTAGTTAGTGGCCAGCATAGCTTTAAAGCCAGTGTCTTTGTATCCTTCGATGAAGTGCTCATTGATGTCCAGAGCAATCCGCTTGATACGAGCATCGGTAGAGGTCAGGCGGCGAATGCTGCTCCATTTCCGGGAAAGATCATCCCGCTGCGCTTCCGTAAGCCGCTTGGTGGTCTGTTTGAACCAGAGGTCGATATTTGCCTCGTCCACATTCTGTTCCACAAAGCGGCCTTCGTAAATGAGCGGCACAATGGCTCCATCTTCCACGCCATCCTTGATGGTATATTTATGGATCAGCTTTCCGAACTTCGCCATGGTATTCTTCTCTTTTTTCATCAAAGGCGTTCCGGTAAAGCCGATGTAGCAGGCATTGGGGAATACCGCTCTCATTTTCGTAGCCAGCAGGCCATAGTTGGATCGGTGGCTCTCATCCACCAGCAGGAACACATCCCGTGAAAAGTTTTTATGCTCCATTTTCTCAGCGGTGTTGAACTTATTGATGATGGTAGTAACCACATCCGCCTTGCCGTTATTCAGCAGCTCCACCAGATTCCGTCCACTGGTGGCCCGGGCCGGATTGAGGCGGGTGTGCGCAAAGGTGGCAGCAATTTGCCGATCCAGTTCCTTGCGGTCCGTGACAACGACTACTTTCGGGTTACAGTCGGACAGTTCCATTAAGATATACTTTGCCAGCATAACTATGGTCAGGCTCTTGCCGCTGCCCTGAGTGTGCCAGATGACGCCACTTTGACGGTCGCCCTTTTCATCCGGCTGCTGAATGGTTTTGATTATTTCTTTGATAGCGAAATACTGCTGATACCGGCAAATCTTCTTTACATTGGCGTCAAAGAGCACAAAGTACCGGATCAGTTCCATGACCCGTTCTTTGCTGAACAGAGAAATCAGATTCAGATCCTGCTCAGTGGGGGTGCGGTCAGTTATATGCTGGGCCAGTGCCTCTTCCAGAAAAGCAGTATCTTGCTCCTTCCAAATATTCCAGAACTTCTTAGGCGTGCCGGTGGTGGCATACTTCACCGCGTTTTTATTGGTAGCCATCACAATCTGAACAAATTTGTAGAGCTGTGGGATATACTCTTTTTGCTGGTTGCGGATATTCTGCTCCACAGCCTGCTCCACGCTGATCTGGGACGTTTTACACTCAATGACAGCGAAGGGGATACCGTTGATAAACAGCACAATATCCGGACGAGCGTTGTGAAGCTTGTCCCGACTGTCTACTGCAAACTCCTCGGTAACATGGAACAGGTTGTTCTCCGGATGTTCCCAGTCAATGTATTTCAGATTGAAACTGAGGGTTTTGCCCTCACCTACAGTCTCTGGATAGCTTTTGCCCAGCAACAGGGCATCATAGATTTTTTCACTGGAGCGGATCAGGCCGTCAGTTAAAGGCTCATCCAGATCTTCCATAGCCCGCTCGATGTTGGCGGCGGAAAACTCGTTTTCCGCACCGGCGAAGGCATAGCGATTGAGCCGCCGCAGCTGGCCTCGGAGAATGTCTTTCAGCAGCACATGGTATCGGCTGCCTCTCTGCGCCTCGCAGTCCTCCGGTGATATATAGGTATAGCCTATGGACCGCAGCAGATCAATGGCCGGCTGCTGGCTGATATTCTTTTCTAAGTACAGGGATTTGTCCATGGTTGCCTCCTTTCGGAAATATCAGTAAAAGCAGGAATAGCGGGGCGGGAAATCCCGCCTCGCTCTCCTGTCTCTGGATTTACTTTTCTTTGCGGACTCCCTTAAAAGGAGTTCCATCCTTTTTGACATCCATAAAACGACCGATGTCACTGTCTCGTTTTACCCATTGTTTTGTAACAGGGTTGAAAGTCTGAGAACGGTCTTTTACCGCACCGTTTCTATGTCCGTCACCGCTGGGGGGATTGGTTGCCATTATGTATTCACCTCCTCTACTGGATTCTGTACAAAGTCTCTCCAAAGGGACTTAACAGTCAAAAATATATTTCTTTTCGGCATATATACAGGGTATATTTCCTTTAATTTTTGAACAGAGGTATCGAAATCGGCATATTTGAATGCCCCCAAGCGTGCAATATATAGTAAGCCAATTGTTGGAGCCCGCGATTCCCCCTGGTTGCAATGAATAAGGATTTTGTACCTCTGAAGTCTATACTCATCCAAAAATGAAAAAGCGGTATCAAACATATCTCGATTAAAGTCCAAATAATTTTCACTAAACCGATCCATGTCAACAAGATTAAGTGCCATTTCATTTTCAATGCGCTTTAACGCATAATTGGGATGGGTAGGAGGTAAAGTGCCACGATACCCTACAAATTGGCAGTGAAATGGATGCTTACAGCAATGTAGGATTGTCCAATTTCTCTCCCGCTGTATTGCATAGTAATCTTGCTCATTGCCGATAAAAATGTCATGATATATCTCTTTCACACTTTCACCCTCACAATGCCCGTCAACAGTAGTTGCATCAGGGCTTTTTTCTTTTGTTTTTCCTGCTCGATGTCCTGCTGGAGCAGGTCGATTTCTCGGTCAGCGGCAATAAAAGTATCCGCTATCGCTTTTTGTTCTTCTGCATCAATAGGCAAATACAATTTGTTCGAGATAAATGTATCATTTGTAATGTTAATTGTGTTTTTTGCCCCTTTCTGTACAATTGGCAACAGATAATTTCGCGCACAAATAGCAGATTGAAAATATGTGTGTAAAAAGTATCCAAGACCAAATGTCATGGGTATAAATACTCCATATAGCGGCGAAACTGCAACAGTTTCCTGCAATAAGTTCTGCTTAACAATTCCATATAGAAAATCTCCGGTAGGACTTTTGGTGTATATGATATCTCCATAATGAGCCACAGAATAGTTTGAAGTATCATTTGCTGCATAGCTTCTTCCTAAATGTTCAACTTGGTCTACTACACCTTTTTGAACTGCTACCGAACAAATTCTCAAATTTTGCTCGACATTCTTCTCTTTTCGCTCAGAAAGAACCTCGCATAGTTTTATATTTTTCCACTCACCACTAAACCCTGGAAGACGCTTTCTACCGGTCAAAAGCTGCTGCATAAGATACTTTCTCTGCCGCTGCTTATCCGCAAGGCGTTTTTCTTTCAGCTCAATTACTTTGTCCTGGGTGGTGAGGATGGCAGCAATTTTTCGTTGTTCTTCAATGGGTGGCAGTATGATTTTGCTTTTTAAAAAGCGATCTTGCCCCAGAGTTTTGTTTCGCCCTGCTCCTCCAGGAGAGGCTGCCTCCAGAATATCGGTTCCTCGTTTTGTCAAAAAATAAGAAATCAGGTAATCGACATCAACTCTATCGTTTACTGGACGGTACATTGGAAAACGGTGGGAGCCAATCATTCCTACTTCAGATTGTGTGGTCTTCCCGATTGCCTGTTCCCATGCGAAAACAATATTCACGATAAAGCAGTCCGGCTCAATCCAAAAGACCGCCTTGTTTCCCAGCGCTGCACCTGTAATGGGTTCTTTATAGAAGAGGCCTTTTCCATGGGAACGGATACCGATTTGAGTGTACAATTCGTTAGGCTTAACCTCCACCGGTTTCTCCACACGGCTAAGGCAATCTCCAAGCATATGCACATCCCAATCGACAGGGAGAATACCTGCTTTTGTTTTTTTATATCCCTCTGGAACATTTCCGTGCCGGATTTGATCTATTCGCTGCTTAGTTTCTGTCTTCATGTTTCCTCCTAAAAAAGGTAAACTCAAACTCTGAAACATCAATATCTATGATGTTCCCTTCCGAAAGTTTTATCGGAGAGATAATAAGTTTTGATATAGTAGTTTGATGTGTCTCGTACTCGACTTCATAGATATAGCTCTGAAAAATGTTAACTGTAGGATTCATAAAGAAGAGATCATTTTTGATATAAACAATACCCAATACAAAAAGTAAAAGTAATAAAACCGTCAAATCGATTGGATCTGTTAGCGAAAATTCAATTAGGGCCAAAATAAACAGCGAATAGTATGCAAGATAGTATTCCACAGACCGATTTTTTACTGTTTTAAGCGTTATAGTATACACGCTGGTCCTTTGATTACGTTTCAGCAAACAATGCAATACTAGTCCGATAAGAAGAATTACTATAATTTCCCCAATCAAATATGGATTTAGATAAATACTTTTCCAGGAATACTTCCATGGTTTGTCCAGTACATTTCTGATTCCCAATAGTATCTCTTTGATCCACATAATCAAAAACATCGGTAAAAATGCAGAGAGATACATCACCAACTTCCGGAGCATAACTATACCCCCTTGGTATGAACCAAACTATCAGAAAACAAATCTCGTGCATATGTTAGCCGAAGAATATCTATAATCAAATCTCTTACAGACGGAGTAAACTTAATGCAATCATTCTTATCATAAGCAAGATCTTTAAACTCATCATACTGAGAAAGAGTGTGCTTTACTGTTGCAGGCTCTAAAGCAGAAAAATCTCCAACTGCTTTCTCCAATGCACGTGCGAGTTTCGTGGTCGCACCTTTTTTGCCGACAACATCCTCATAAAATGACTTTGGATTATCTAAGAATTTCCAATTTTCAATTTCAGCTTTCTTAGCGGCAACGGTACGCTTTGATTTTTCATAATAACTAAATACTTTTTCAAAAGCTGTCTCCTGAAGGACAAAGACATCTTCAGCAACAATTGCAGTATCGATACAACCATTAAGTACAAAAATCTCTTCATCCTTCTGTTTAATGGTATTTGCTACAAAACCGAATTTTACACTACGTTTATACCATGATTCAACTTTGCGATACTGCGCGATTAAATAAGCTCTCTCAACATGATCGTCTTTTACTCTCTCATAGGCTAATACAATGGCAGCATAATTGTCAGTAAAATTCTCTTTATTTAAAATAATTCCATTCTGATCAGCGGTAGATAAAGCAACTATCATGTTGTTCCAATACGGCAGGTCAGCCAGTGGTATTTTTTTAATTGTTCCTTTTTCACTATGCACACTATCGTATTCTGCAATCTTTCTTTCCCCACAAAAGTGCTCATAATTCGTAGCATAGGTCTCCTTGATTTTTTGATCCAGTGCATTAGGAAACACAACGGCTTCATATTGGCCTTTATACCCCTTCTTTTTAAGCAAATATACACGTACATTAGAGTTATCATCAACGATAATATCTTTAATACGCTCCATGTTATCCTCCTTATAACCCCAACTCTTTCAGATACTTCTTCATCTGTGCTTGAACCTGGGCCAGTTCCGCCTCGATATCAGCAATGCTTCGCTGCACCTCGTCGATATCTACCAGCTCTTCTTCCTCGAAGGTATCCACATACCGAGGAATATTCAGGTTGAAGTCGTTCTCTTTAATCTCGTCGAAGGAGGCCACATAGCTGTATTTATCTTCGTTCTGCCGTGCTTGATAGGCATTGACAATACGTTTAATATTGCTGTCTCGCAGGATATTCTGGTTCTTACCCTTTTCGAAGTTCCCGTCCCCAGAGGCGTCGATGAACAGCACATCCCGGCATGTCCGGTTCTTCTTGAATACCAGAATACAGGCAGGGATACCGGTGCCGTAAAACAGGTTAGCAGGGAGGCCAATGACTGCATCCAGCAGATTCATCTCAACCAGCTGACGGCGAATTTTTCCTTCGCTGGCTCCACGAAACAGAACACCATGAGGCAACACCACCGCCATGCGGCCGTTTTCCGCATCCAGGCTGGAAAGCATGTGCAGCACAAAGGCGTAGTCGCCTTTGGAAGTGGGAGGAACACCCCAATTAAAACGGTGATAAGGGTCCAGTTCAGCGGACATTTTCTTCTTGCCTTTGCTGTCCGCTTCGGCCTCCGAGAGGAATCCGCTGTCCCACTTGTCCAGACTGAACGGCGGATTTGCCACCACCACCTGGAAGCTCATCAAATCATCATCCTCAACATTCTGAGGATTGGAGAGGGTATCGCCCTGCCAGATTCTGGCGTCATCCACACCGTGCAGGAACATATTCATAGTGCAGAGAGCCCAGGTCTGAGCGTTGAGCTCCTGGCCATAGATAGCCACCTTGCCACTGGGTACTTTTTTATAGGCTTTCAGCAACAAACCGCCACTGCCGCAGGTGGGGTCGTAGATTCGGTCATTCTCCTTGGGCTGAACCAGAGAAGCCACCAGCTCAGAGACCTGGCTTGGCGTGAAGAACTCGCCTCCCTTCTTTCCAGCGTCAGAGGCGAACATAGCAATCATGTACTCGTAGGCATCTCCGATGATATCAGCGGAACCCAGCTGACTGGGACGCAGATCCAGACCGTTGAAATCCTCCAGCAGGTTGCGCAGGGTAGCGTTCTTCTCTTTGGGTTCGCCGAAGTCTACCTGGGAGTTGAAGTCGATAGCCCGAAATACATTGCGTAGCTTTCCACTGTTGTGTTCCTCGATGTGGTTCAGTGCCACATTGATTTTCTGGCCAATTTCAGCATCGTTCCGGTTGGCATAGAGATAGTCGAAGGTAGACTGCTCGTCCATTGCAAAGCGTTCCCGGCTCATGGCCCGTTCCACCCGGCGCATATCCCCGTCATACTGTTTGATATACCCTTCGCGCCTCTCTTTGGAAACATCGCTGAGGTACTTTACGAACAGCATGGAGAGGATATAGTCTTTATATCGGGAACTGTCAATCTTGCCACGGAAACTATCGCAAGCGTTCCACAGGATCTGCTCAATATCTTTTTTGGTTGTCATCTTCATTTTCCTTTCTTTGCTCTTTTGTACGCCTGATCTAGTAGGTAAGAATATAATTTTTCTTTTTCTGTTGCCAACTCTTTTAGAAGCTGATTCTCCTTCTTTGCCAGCAAATTTAGTTGTGCGATTTTGTACTGATCCTCAAGAGGAAGAAGCGTCAGTTCAAAGTCCGTCAAAAATTTTGCTGTTACTGCGCCAAGCATATTGCTAGTCGTGTTTTCGTAAACTTTCCGCTTCACTTTTTGGGTGTTCAGCAGCCAGAAAAGGTACTCGGGCAACAGGCTCTCATCTTCAACTCGAATCACTACAAAGTTTGAGGAAACCACCATTCCAGATGTAGTTTCATCAATCAGAACTGCTGTATAGGGAGCTGTAAGGCGGACAATGATATCTCCGCTTTGCGAGAGGTATTCTTCTTTCAGCGGTTCTTTTGCTTCATAGATATCGGCCTCATTCAATTGAATTGTCCCTTCCTGCTGGATACACCGCAGATTTATCAAGGGATATCGATACTCACTTGGCTCTTTGGCTTGTTTTCTCGACAAGACCAGGCCACTGCGAACACTCGCAAGGTCCTGCAATTTCATCCTTTCACTCCATTTGTCATGTTCTATAAATAACAGGCTCGTTTTAAAAAAAGTTTCTCTTTCGCGTTACTCTCATTATATACTAGACAATCGAATTTGTCAATAACGAAATTGTCATGTTTTAAAAATAACATTCATCTAGTACGCTTAACTTTTATCGTTCATATAACTGGCGCTTTTTAGATAGTTGGCAATGTCGCCGTTCAAAATCAGTTCCGCATAGGCCAGCGGATCATTATAGATCAGCCAGTCCAGTTCTGACCGCTGGTACATACTGTTCGCTACCTCATTCTCCACGGCGGTGCAGTCGATGGACAACAGGGTTCCATCTTCCATGCACAGCTCCACGCAGGCAGTGTCCGGGTTGAACTCACAGGACAAAATCTTTCTCATACTCGTTACCTCCCAATACTTGAATTTCAGTTGATTTTCCGCAGCGGCACAAGGGCCGTTTTGGTTGTTTTAGATACAGGCAAGCAATGCGTGTGGATAGCCACACACACGACTGGCAAGCAATGCGAGTGTTAATACACACTCCACATTTCCTGCCGTCTGCTTGTCGAGGGCAACGCCCCCAAGCCCCTTTTGAACACAGAATTTCATTCTGTGGCTGCGCGTTCTCCGAACACTTTTTGACCCTGTACCAGGTATCCTGTTTCGGGGCATAGGTTGTCGTGAAACGCGACATCCTCTGGTACTTTTAGGGTGCCCCATTTTAGAGCACCCTCCCGGAAGATGAGGTGGTAAAATACCCACCCCAGTTTTTTCGTTCCGCGACGGTTGCGACGGTCGCAACAGTGCTGGGAGTACCCCTCAAAACACCGTCGCGACCGTTGCGAGCGTCGCGCTTTATTCGATTACTTCAAACGCGGGTGCTTCCACCACCATGTAAGTCAGCCGGATACGCCGTCCAGCATGCTTGGTTTTGTTCTCATACTTTACCTGATGTTCTTCCAGTAAGCGGCTGGCATTCACATTCAAATGCTTGGTAAGACGGTTCACCGCCATATCCGTTTGAATCGCTTGGGCCAGCTCGGTGGGACTGCCTTCCCATTCCCGGTTGTCAGCAGACACAATTTTTGCCACAGCTTCCAGCACTGGGTCCGGAGGCTGCTTCCAAAGCTCATTCTCTGCATGGTCGAGACCCCAAACCAGGCTCTCTTGGTCTTTGCTCAGATATAACCGCTGATCCGGCTGGTCTCTGCCTACCACCTCCAGGGTAGCCTTGCTATCCGTTCGCTTCACCTTCTGCATCAGGAACGCCCCATCCGCACAGCCCAGCAAGCCGGTTGTACCAGAAATCATCTCAAAGCTGTCTCCCGCAGGCTGCTTTCTGGTGTGGTGGACGATCAGGACGCAGACCCCATACCGATCGGCAAATTGCTTCAGCTTGCCGATCACCTCATAGTCGCTGGAATAGCTGTAGCTGTCGCTCACCGCTTCTCGGACTTTTTGCAGGGTATCCACGATAATGAGTTTGGTATCGCTGTGTTCCCGGACAAACTTTTCCAGCTGTTCATCCAGGCCACCGCCGATCATCTTGGCGCTTGTGGCGAAGTGGAGGGAGCTTGTCCCCTCCACGCCAAACATACGGAACATCCGGCGCTGCAAACGGCTCTCGTCATCTTCCAGAGCAAGATAGAGCACGGTTCCCTGGTGGACTTTGTAGCCCCACAGATCTTGCCCAGTGCTGACATGGTGGGCGATCTGCGCCACCAAGAAGGACTTACCGATTTTGGGCGCTCCAGCAAGGATGTACGCTCCTGTATAGAGCAGGTTCTCAATCACCGCAGACTTGCCCTCGAACACATTGTCCATCAGCTCGTCTAGAGTCACAGTGTGCAGGTAAGCCGGGTCGCTCATGCGGCGCATTTTCTGGTAAAGTTCCTCCAAATCTCTTTCCGGGGAATTGCTTTTTTCGTCCGGGTCTGGTATAGTGGTCTTGTAATTTTGAGAGATTGACCGCCCAGGGCTCATCTGCGCCAACAGATGAGCCCTGGGCGGTCATTTTCTTTTTCTCATCGGTCATAGGCAAAGTCCTCCTGCATCCCATTCATAATGGCAGCGATCATCTGGATGGTGTCCAGCAGCTCATCGTTCACGCCCTGTCCAGCTTCAATCTTGCGCAGCTCGTCCAGTACAGCGGCCAGCTGGTCCCGCAGCGCCTTGTAGACCCTGGGGTTTCCCTGGACCACCACATCCCGGCAAAGCAGCCGCCGGATGATGTAATCCTGCTTGGTCAGGCCGGTGAGCTTCACCGCCGTCTCGATCTGGGCGTCCTCCTCCGGGGAGACCCGGAAAGCCACGGTCTTGTTCCTCCAACGGTTGTGCTTGTCCAAATTCTTTGCTGACATTTTTAATTGCCCCTTTCCATGTTCAATTTGTCTGCCATTTCCGCCTGCTTGGACGGAAACAGGTGTGCGTAGTTGTAAGTGATGTCAATGCTCTCATGGCCCACTCGGTCCGCGATGGCCGTGGCAGAGAACCCCATGTCGATCAGAAGTGAAACCGCGCTGTGACGAATATCGTGGATTCTGATACGCGGTACTCCCGCTTCTTTGGCTCCCCGGTCCATCTCCCGGTGGAGATAACTCTTGGTGACGGTGAACATCCGGTCATCCGGCCCGATGCCGTAAAGCATTTTGATGTAATCCTGGATTTCCTCAGCCAGAAATTGCGGCATGGTGATGACCCGATTGCTCTTTTCCGTCTTGGGGGTAGTAATCAGGTCCTCGCCGTTCAGACGCTGATAGGACTTGTTGATAGACACGGTGCGCTTCTCAAAGTCAAAGTCCGCCGGGGTCAGGGCCAGCAGCTCCCCCTCCCGGATACCGCACCAGTAGAGCATCTCAAAGGCGTAGAAGGATAGCGGCTTGTCCATCATCACCTCGGCAAATTTCAGGTACTGCTCCTTGGTCCAGAACATCATCTCCCGGTTTTTCTTTTTGCCCATGCTGCCCGCCTTCTTGCAGGGATTCTCCCGGAGGTTGTAGTACCGAACCGCGTGGTTGAAGATGGCGCTGAGCTGGTTGTGGACCGTTTTCAGGTACACCGGAGAGTAGGGCTTGCCATTCTCGTCCTTGTGGTTCAGCATCTCGTTCTGCCAGGTGATAATCTGCTGGGCAGTGATGTTACACATTTTCAGCTTGCCGAAGTAGGGTAGCAGCTTGGTGCGGATGATGTGATCCTTGGTGGCCCAGGTGTTTTCCTTGAGCCGGGTCTTCATATCCGCCGTGTAGAGATCCACGAAGCTCTTAAAGGTCATGTCCAGATCAGCGCTGGTCTTGTTGAGCTGTTCGCGCTCCCAGGCTTGTGCCTCCCGTTTGGTCTTGAAGCCCCGCTTCTGGGTCTGCTTGCGCTCGCCGTTCCAGTCAGTGTAGCGGTAGACCGCCCGCCAGGTGTTTGTCTTTTCTTCCTTATAGACTGCCATGATTAGCCCTCCTTTCCCGTCTTGCCATAGCAAAACTTCTCCATGAAAAAGTTCCGATTGACCCGCCCGGAGATGGTCAGATAGCCCTTCTCACGGAGTTCGGCGTTGAGCTTGTGGATCACCTTGTAGGCGTGGGACTTGGAGATGCCCAGCTCCTGGGCCACTTCCTCCACGCGCATAAAGTTTTGTGCCTGCATTGAAAACACCTTCCTTTCTTCTTTGATGGCTGCTGCGGATGGATATTGTGTTCCATAAATGCCTCCTCACTTTCGTCCGCCACTTTTTCCCGGATGTATAACCAGGGCTTGCGGCAGTTCTTTTTTATTTATCAGTTCTAAGCTATTATGCTTAGTCCATTGCCATTATACTAAGCAAAATGGCTTGTGTCAATCGGAGTACGCAAAATAAATTAAATAAAATTGTTTAAGATTCTCTTGACTTTACTAAGCATTTCTGCTACGCTTTTCCTAAGGACAACCAACGATTGGAGTTGATAATATGGCGATTGGCGAACGGATTCACTTTTTCCGTCTCCTGCGGGGGATGACACAGAAATATCTGGGCATGGCGCTGGGCTTCCCGGAGAAGTCTGCCGATGTGCGCTTGGCACAGTATGAAACAGGATCAAGAACCCCTAAGGCAGACCTTACCGCCGCCTTAGCCCAGGTACTGGATGTCTCTCCCCATGCCCTCTCCGTCCCGGACATAGACTCCTATGTAGGACTCATGCACACCCTGTTTACCCTGGAGGATAACTACGGGCTCAAGATCAGCGAGACGGATGGAGAAGTCTGCTTGAAGGTTGATGTGCGGAAGAGCAAGGACGCTGCTCGGTTGCATGAGATGCTTTGCTCCTGGCAACAGGCCGCTGCCATGCTGGAGGCGGGTGAAATCTCCAAAGAGGCTTACGACAAGTGGCGCTACCATTACCCGGAGTTTGATAAAGCTCAACCCTATGTGAAGGTGCCGCCCCAGGACCTCTTTTGACCCGCTCACTTGTAGGCCACGGGAAAGGCCGTTTGTTGCACAAAATAATAATAAAAAGAAAAAGAGAGCTAACTGACTAATCAAAATCAGTTAGCTCTCTTTTTATGAATAATGAAAAAGTGTTGCCAAATCGTTGCCACGAAGGGCCTTAACCCCTCAAAAACCCAGTAAAATCAGGATTTTCCGGGCTTCTGAAATTATTCCCACTCAATCGTCGCCGGCGGCTTACTGGTCACATCATAAACCACCCGCGTAATCCCTGGCACCTCGTTTACAATCCGATTGGATGCCTTACCCAAAAGCTCATAGGGCAGATGTACCCAGTCTGCTGTCATAAAGTCAGTGGTGTTCACTGCCCGCAGCGCAATGGTCTCCCCATAGCTGCGACCGTCGCCCATTACGCCCACACTCTTCGTGCCGGTGAGCACTGCAAAGTACTGGCCAATCTCCCGCTCCAGGCCGCTATTTGCCACTTCCTCCCGGAAGATGGCATCAGCCTCTTGCAGCAGCCGCACCCGTTCTGGAGTCACTTCGCCAATGATCCGCACCGCCAGCCCTGGCCCAGGGAAAGGCTGGCGCCATACCAGCGCTTCTGGGATGCCCAGCTCCAGGCCCACACGCCGCACCTCGTCCTTGAACAGGTCCCGCAGGGGCTCTACCAAGCCCTCAAAGCCAATATCTTCCGGCAGACCGCCTACATTATGATGAGACTTGATCACAGCCGCCTGTCCTGTTCCGCTCTCTACCACGTCGGGGTAAATAGTGCCCTGGCACAACAGCTCCATCTGGCCCAGTTTAGCTGCCTCGGCCTCAAACACTCGAATAAATTCCTCGCCAATGATCTTCCGCTTGCGTTCCGGCTCGGTTACCCCGGCTAGTTTGCCCAAAAAGCGCTCTCCCGCATTGACCCGGATAATGTTCATGTCGAATTCTTTTTGAAAGACCTGCTCCACCAGGTCGCCCTCGCCCTTGCGCAAAAGGCCGTGGTCCACAAAGATACAGGTTAAATTCTTGCCAATGGCCCGGTGCACCATCATGGCTGCCACAGAGGAGTCCACTCCGCCGGAAAGGCCACACAGCACCCGCCGGCCGCCAATATGCTCTTTAAGAGCCGCAATGGCCTCTTGGGCGAAGGAACCCATTTCCCAGTCGCCCTGGCATTGACATACATTATATAGAAAGTTCTTGAGAATCTGGTTTCCCTGCTCTGTGTGGGCCACCTCTGGGTGGAACTGCACCCCATACAGCCGCTGCTCCCGGTTTTCCATGGCCGCTACCGGGCACCCAGCGCTGTGGGCGCAGGCGCTAAACCCCTGGGGCAGCCCGGCCACGGCATCGTTGTGGCTCATCCAGGTGACGCTTTTTGACACATTGGTAAAGAGGGGAGAGGAGGCGTCAAACGTTGTGTCGGTTTTACCAAACTCTGGCGCGCCGGTGGGCTCCACCTTGCCGCCCAGCACATGGGCCATCACCTGGGTCCCGTAACAGATGCCAAGCACAGGCACCCCCAGCTGGAACACCTGGGGGCTGCAAAGGGGAGCGTGGGGGGCATAGACGCTGCCTGGGCCGCCGGTAAAGATAATGCCCTTGTACCGGGCCAGCTGCTGGGGCGGGGTATTAAAGGGCTTGATCTCGCAGTAAACTTTCAGGTCACGGACCCGGCGGGCGATGAGCTGGGCATACTGTCCGCCGAAATCCAGTACTACCAGTGCCTCGTGGCCTTGGACGGTTGGCATAAGCGACACGACCTTTCTAAACAAAATACAATTATGTTCTATCATACCATGTTTTTCGAAGTATTTCAATAGGGAGGTGGACACGGGGAGTGCCCAAAACGAGGAGATAAAAACAAGCTCCCGGCGAGAGCCATGAAAAGTTTTGTCGTCTCCGCTGCCGCTTCGGTCGGCTCGGGACGAGAGCTGATGCAAAGCATCCACTCTTTGCCACATGGCGACCCTCGCCCTTTTCAAAGGTTGCGGGGGTTGGAGACTTGACGTTGTCAAGTCTCCACCGCCGGAGGGGGAAGCCCCCCAGGGGGGAGCGCCCTGACTCCACCGAACCCAGCCGATTTCATCGGCAAGTGAGACTCCACTCTTTCGTCATAAACGCTTCTTTTCGGACACTTCCGTGGACACGCCTGTGGATTTGGGCGCTCTTGTGGGTTTGGCCGGTTTTCACCCGCAAAGTCCCTTGACAATTTTTGCTGGAATGCTATAATGTTTTTAAAGGATCTTAGGGCCTGTTTGAACATAGAGAGAATGATGAATGTTTGACTAAGGGGGAGGTCCATTGCAAGGAGAATCCCGCAAGTCAACCGAGCCGGTTGACGAGGACTTTCCATGCGAAAAGGGGCCGCTTTCTGGGCCAAAGGACGGCGTTTTCGATGTTTCTAACAAGCCCTAGTAGAGAGTATCCTTTGGTCTGGAGGTAGCCGCTGTTTATTGCGCAGGCGTACCAGGAGGCACCAAAGGGCGTTTGCTATAATAATTTTCATGAATTTTTTCTGGAGGGTTCACGTATGAAAAAACTATTTTCTGTTTTGCTAAGTTTGGCGTTGGGCGCGGGGCTGACTGTGCAGGCTTTTGCAGCGGGCCCCCTCTCTGGAAGTACGCTGGCCGCGCTGCTGGCCCATATTAACTGGGGACTGACCTGCAACCATGCCTGTGCCAGCAGTGTTGTCTGCCACTCTGAGGCCGGCCCGGCGGCGTGCCCCCAGCATGGCGGCAGCTGTACGGGGTATCATGAGGCCCAGGTGAACGACGCGGCTCCGGTTGTGGATGACTCGTACGCGGTGAATGATAACTTGAGCCAGGTCTGCCCCCAGCACGGCAGGGATTGCACAGGATACCATACCGGCAGCTGTGGCGCGGGGTACGGCAGCCAGAGCGGCGGACATCATGGGGGCGGGCACCATGGAAGGCACCATTGAAAAATATTAGATCAATCAGGAAGAGCTGCCTCGCTGGAGGCAGCTCTTTTTCTTTACATCCCGCATGTTCAGGGGGTTTATATATAAAAAATACCGGAGTTTTGGCAAAAAAAGCAAAAAAAATCACAGGCAGCCCTTGACAACACAGCCTGATTCGTTTACAATAATACAATGTATCGATATAGGTAACCCGGGGCCCCATAACTGAACTGATTATACCATAGAGCAGAAAAAGAGTCAAGTGGTTGCCGTAAAAAAAGTGTTTTTTTGTGTAATTTCATGGAAGCCAAAATTTGGAAACAAAAAGGAGTGGCTGCGCGAAATGGTGAATGTAAAACCGGTCCAGCTGGGAAAAACCACACGCATGAGCTTTGGTAAAATCCAGGAAGTATTGGATATGCCCAACCTGATCGAAATCCAGAAGAACTCATACGAATGGTTTCTGAAAGAGGGCCTTAAAGAGGTCTTTGAGGATGTATCGGGTATTACGGACTTTAACAATAACCTGGTGCTGGATTTCGTGGACTACAAGCTGGACGACAAGCCCAACTATAGTGTGACCGAGTGCAAAGAGCGTGACGCCACTTACGCCGCGGCCCTGCGGGTAACCGCGCGGCTGCTGAACAAGGAGAGCGGAGAGATTAAAGAGAGCGAGGTCTTTATGGGGGATTTCCCCCTGATGACCCAAAGCGGCACGTTTGTTATCAACGGCGCGGAGCGGGTCATCGTCTCCCAGCTGGTGCGTTCCCCTGGCGTATATTTTAAAATGGACTACGACCGCTCTGGCAAAGAGCTTTTTAGCTCCACCATTATCCCCAATCGAGGAGCTTGGCTGGAGTATGAGAACGATGTGAACGACGTGTTTTACGTACGCATTGACAAAAACCGGAAGATCCCGATTACGGTGCTCATCCGCTGCCTGGGCCTGGGCACGGACCAGCAGATTTTGGACGTGTTCGGCGATGACGACCGGATGCGGGCCACCATGGAGAAGGACACCTGCCACTCGGTGGAAGAGGGACTGTTTGAGATTTACCGCAAGCTCCGCCCCAGCGAGCCCCCCACCCTGGAAAGTGCCCAGTCCCACCTGCACAGCCTGTTTTTTGATCCCCGCCGGTATGATCTTTCCCGGGTGGGCCGCTATAAATACAATAAGAAGCTGCGGCTGGAGGGCCGCCTGACCGGCCAGACCCTGGCGGAGCCTGTGCCGGACCCCCTGACCGGGGAAATCTTGGCGGATGTGGGCGTTACCGTGACCCGGGAGCTGGCGGAAAAGCTGGATGACGCGGGGGTGACCTCCGTAACCGTGGATTTGGAGGGGAAGCCGGTGAAAATCCTCTCCAACGGCATGGTGGACATCCAGAAGTATGTGGACTTCGACGCCAACGGGGAGTGTGGTATTAACGAGCGGGTTAGCTTCTCTGTGCTCACCTCCATTTTGGAGGAGTGCGGAGAGGACCAGAAAAAGCTGAAGTCTGCCCTGCGGGCCCGGCGGGGCGACCTGATCCCCAACCACATCATGATCGAGGATATTTTCGCCAGTATTAACTATATGAACTGCCTGGCCGTGGGCCTGGGTGTTATTGACGATATTGACCACCTGGGCAACCGGCGCATCCGTTCAGTGGGTGAGCTGCTGCAAAATCAGGTGCGTATCGGTTTTGCCCGGCTGGAGCGGGTCATTCGGGAGCGTATGACCCTACAGGCCCAGGATTTGGAGCAGCTGACGCCCCATTCTCTGATCAATATCCGCCCAGTGGTGGCGGCTATTCGGGAGTTTTTCGGCTCCTCGCCCCTTAGCCAGTTTATGGACCAGACCAATCCCCTGGCCGAGCTGACCCACAAGCGCCGGCTTTCGGCCCTGGGTCCGGGCGGCCTCTCCCGTGACCGCGCCAGCTTTGAGGTGCGGGACGTGCACTACACCCACTATGGCCGCATGTGCCCCATTGAGACCCCAGAAGGCCCCAACATCGGCCTGATTTCGTACCTGGCGACCTTTGCCCGGGTCAACGAATACGGATTTTTAGAGGCCCCCTTCCGCAAAGTGGACAAGGCCACGGGCCGGGTTACCGACCAGGTGGAGTATATGACCGCCGACGTGGAGGACGCCTATATCGTGGCCCAGGCCAACACCCCTCTGGACGAGGAAGGCCATTTTGTACACGACCGGGTGGTGGGCCGCTACCGGGACGAGTTTGTGGAGGTAGAGGCCTCTAAGGCGGACTATATGGACATTACCCCCCGGATGATGGTCTCTGTGGCCACGGCCTGCATTCCCTTCCTGGAAAATGACGACGCGAACCGGGCCCTGATGGGCTCTAACATGCAGCGTCAGGCTGTGCCTCTGATTAAGACCGAGAGCCCCATTGTGGGCACCGGCATGGAGTATAAGGCCGGGGTGGACTCCGGCGTATGTGTGCTGGCCCGGCGGGGCGGCGTGGTGAAGTCTGTCAGCGCCAACCGGGTGCGGGTTACCGCGGACAACGGGGACACCGACGACTATGAGATTATCAAGTTCATGCGCTCCAACCAGAGCACCTGCATCAACCAGGTGCCTGTGGTGGATGTGGGCGACCGGGTGGAAAAGGGCAGCGTGATTGCCGACGGCCCGGCGATTAAGAACGGTGAGATCGCCCTGGGCAAAAACGCCCTCATCGGCTTTATGACCTGGGAGGGCTACAACTATGAGGACGCGGTGCTGCTCAACGAGAAGATTGTGCGCAACGACGTGTATACCTCCATTCATATTGAAGAGTACGAGATGGAGGCCCGGGACACCAAGCTGGGCCCCGAGGAGATTACCCGGGATATTCCCAATGTCAACGAGGAGCTGCTGCGGGACCTGGACGACCGGGGCATTATCCGGGTGGGCGCGGACGTGCGCGCCGGGGATATTCTGGTGGGCAAGGTGACCCCTAAGGGCGAGACGGAGCTTACTGCCGAGGAGCGGCTGCTGCGGGCCATCTTTGGTGAAAAAGCCCGGGAAGTGCGGGATACCTCCCTGCGGGTGCCCCACGGCGAGTACGGCGTGGTGGTGGACGTAAAGGTCTTTAACCGAGAGAACAGCCACGACGAGCTCTCTCCTGGGGTCAACAAGGTGGTGCGCTGCTATATTGCCCAGAAGCGGAAAATTAGCGTGGGAGACAAGATGGCCGGCCGCCACGGCAACAAGGGCGTGGTCTCCCGCATTCTGCCAGAGGAAGAGATGCCCTTCCTGCCTGACGGCACGCCTCTGGACATTGTGCTGAACCCCCTGGGCGTGCCCAGCCGCATGAACATCGGCCAGGTGCTGGAGGTGCACCTGGGCATGGCGGCCAACGCACTGGGATGGAAGATCATGACCCCCGTGTTTGACGGCGCCCACGAGGCGGACATCCGCGAGTGCTTCCGTATGGGCAATATGCACGAGGATGGAAAGTTCTTCCTGCGGGACGGCCGTACCGGCGAGTATTTTGACAACCCTGTAACAGTGGGCTTTATGTATTATCTGAAGCTGCACCATCTGGTGGACGATAAAATACACGCCCGCAGCACCGGCCCCTACTCTCTGGTTACCCAGCAGCCTTTGGGCGGCAAGGCCCAGTTTGGCGGCCAGCGTTTTGGCGAGATGGAGGTGTGGGCCCTGGAGGCCTATGGCGCGGCGTATACCCTGCAAGAAATCCTGACGGTGAAATCTGACGACGTGGTGGGCCGCGTCAAGACCTACGAGGCCATTGTCAAGGGCCAGAACATCCCCACCCCGGGCATTCCCGAGAGCTTTAAGGTGCTAATTAAGGAATTGCAGTCTTTGGGCCTGGACGTGAAGGTGCTGGATCAGAACAACGAGGAGATTGACCTAAAGCAGACCTATGAGGAGGATGACGTGGGCCTGGGCGGCGGCGAGGCGTTTGATGAGGACAACGTGGCCGACGACCTGGCGGGCTACTCGATGGAGGACGAGGACGGCGAACCGATCTTCGACGAAGAGGAAGAAGAGGACGAATATGGGGACGGACTGGACGACGAGGACTTCGACATGGACACGGACCCTGGGGAAGAGGATGATTTTTAAGGCCGATGGTTTTTCCCAGCGCGTTTTCCTCAAAATTGACATAAGAAAGCGGGTATCATATGGAATTCAACACGTTTGAGTCAATAAAGATCGGCTTGGCTTCGCCGGATAAGGTGCGGGAATGGTCCCACGGCGAGGTGAAAAAGCCCGAGACCATCAACTATCGAACCCTAAAGCCCGAACGGGACGGTTTGTTCTGTGAACGCATCTTTGGGCCCACCAAGGACTGGGAGTGCCACTGCGGCAAGTATAAGCGCATCCGCTATAAAGGCAAGGTTTGCGACCGCTGCGGCGTGGAGGTTACCCGCAGCAAGGTCCGCCGGGAGCGCATGGGCCACATTGAGCTGGCGGCGCCGGTCTCCCACATTTGGTACTTTAAGGGCATCCCTAGCCGCATGGGCTTGATTTTGGATCTTTCCCCCCGTATCTTGGAGAAAGTATTGTACTTTGCCCTGTATATTGTTACCGATCCGGGCGAGGTGAAGGAGCTCTCTAAAATGCAGACCCTCACCGAAAAAGAGTACCGGGACCTGCGGGAAAAGTACGAAGATGGCTTTAAAGCGGGTATGGGCGCCGAGGCCATTAAAGAGTTGCTGTGCGAGCTGGAGCCAGAGTCCCTGGCCGTGAGCCTGCGGGAAGAGCTGGAGGCCGCCAGCGGTCAGAAACGTATGCGTATCCTCAAGCGCCTGGAGGTGGTGGAGTCCTTCCGGGCTTCCGGCAACCGGCCGGAATGGATGATTTTGGACGTGGTGCCGGTAATTCCCCCAGATATCCGGCCCATGGTCCAGCTGGATGGCGGCCGCTTTGCCACCAGTGACCTAAATGACCTGTACCGCCGGGTCATCAACCGGAATAACCGCCTGAAGCGCCTTTTGGAGCTGGGTGCGCCGGATATTATTGTACGCAATGAAAAGAGAATGCTGCAAGAGGCCGTGGACGCCCTCATTGACAACGGCCGCCGGGGCAGGCCTGTTACAGGCCCCAACAACCGGCCCCTGAAGTCCCTTTCTGACATGCTGAAGGGCAAACAGGGCAGATTCCGCCAAAACCTGTTGGGCAAGCGGGTGGACTACTCGGGGCGTTCTGTTATCGTGGTTGGCCCAGAGCTGAAGATGTACCAGTGCGGCCTGCCCAAAGAGATGGCCCTGGAACTCTTCAAGCCCTTTGTGATGAAGCGCCTGGTAGAGACCGGCGCGGTGGGTAATATTAAGGCCGCCCGTAAAGCGGTGGAGCGGGCTAAGCCCGAGGTGTGGGATTCTTTGGAGGTGGTCATTAAGAACCACCCAGTGCTGCTGAACCGTGCGCCCACCCTACACCGCCTAGGCATTCAAGCTTTCGAGCCGGTGCTGGTAGAGGGCCGGGCTCTTAAGCTGCACCCCCTGGTGTGTACCGCGTACAACGCGGACTTTGACGGAGACCAGATGGCCGTGCACGTGCCCCTTTCCGCCGAGGCCCAGGCTGAGGCCCGGTTCCTGATGCTGGCCGCCAACAACCTGCTAAAGCCCTCGGACGGTCGCCCCGTCACCGTGCCTACCCAGGACATGGTGCTGGGATCCTACTACCTGACCCTGGACAAGGACGGGGAGATAGGAGAGGGCAAAGCTTTCCGCAACATGGAAGAGGCCATGATGGCCTACGACGCCCGTATTATCAGCCTGCACGCAAAAATAAAGGTGCGCCGTACCGTGGAGGTACATGGCGAGAAGTTCAGCGGCATGGTGGAGACCACCATGGGCCGGATGATTTTTAACCGGCCTATCCCGCAAGACTTGGGCTTTGTGGACCGGTCCGTGCCGGAAAACGCCTTGAAGTTTGAGGTGGACTTCTTGGTGGGCAAAAAGCAGCTGGGGCAGATTATCGAGCGCTGCATCAAGGTGCACGGAACCGAGCGCTCCGCCGAGGTGCTGGACGAGATTAAGGCCCAGGGCTACAAATACTCCACCATCAGCGGCATTACGGTGGCCGTGTGCGACGCCACCATTCCCGCCGACAAAAAGGAGCTGGTCAGCGCCGCCGAACAGGAAATCAACGAGATTGCCGGGGAGTACAGCGAGGGCTTCCTCTCGGAGCGGGAGCGCTACGAGGCGGTGCTGAAGGTCTGGGACAAGTGTACAAAGGACGTGGCCAACGCCTTGCAGCGGGGCCTGGACCGGTATAACCCCATCTACATGATGGCAGACTCCGGCGCCCGGGGCACCATCTCCAACCTAAACCAGCTGGCGGGTATGCGGGGCAACATCTCCAATACCTCTGGCAAAACCATTGAAATTCCCATTAAGTCCAACTACCGCGAAGGCCTGAACGTGCTGGAATACTTCATCTCCTCCCGGGGCGCCCGGAAGGGCACCACCGACACCGCCCTGCGCACCGCGGACTCGGGCTATCTGACCCGCCGCCTGGTGGACGTTTCCCAAGAGGTGGTTATCCGCGAGGAGGACTGCGGCACCCACGAGGGCATTGAGGTATTTGAGATCACCTCTGGTCCAGAGTCTATCGAGCCCCTGAAGGAGCGTCTGGTGGGCCGGTACCTGGTAGAGGACTATTGTGGCGAGGACGGCAATGTATTAGTCTCTCGGGATAAGCTGATGACGGACGAGGACGCGGACCTGATCATTAGCCGGGGCACGGAGCGCATTGAGATTCGCTCGGTGCTTACCTGCCGGTCTAAGAGCGGTGTGTGCAAGCGCTGCTACGGCGCGTCCCTGGCCACCGGCAAGCCGGTGCAGGTGGGCGAGGCTGTGGGAATTATCGCGGCTCAGTCCATTGGCGAACCTGGTACCCAGCTGACCATGCGTACGTTCCATACCGGCGGCGTGGCCAGCGCGGAGGACATCACCCAGGGTCTGCCCCGCATCGACGAGCTGTTTGAGGGCCGCAAGCCCAAGCACGTGGCCATTATCAACGAGATTGACGGTAAGGTCACCTTTGAGGAAATTAAGAAGAACCGCCACGTGGTGGTTACCGATGACGAGACCGGCGACAGCCGTTCGTACCTGATTCCCTTCGGGTCCCGGGTCACGGTAAGCGAGGGCGAGTATATTAAGCGGGGCAAGCGCATTACCGAGGGATCGGTGAGCCCCCACGACGTGCTGGCTATCAGCGGCACCCAGGAGGTGCAGAACTACCTGATTCAAGAGGTGCAGCGCACCTATCGGATGCAGGGCGTGGACATCAACGACAAGCATATTGAGATCATCGTGCGGCAAATGCTGCGCAAAGTGCGGGTGGATGACGCGGGAGACACGGGCCTGATGGTAGGCGCTTTGGCGGACAAGAACGAGGTGCTATTTGCCAATGAGGATATCCGCAGTCGCAAAGAGGCAGGAGAGACCCAGCTGCGGGAAGCCACCTATACCCCCATCCTGTTGGGTATTACCAAGGCCTCGTTGGCCACAGACAGCTTTATGTCCGCCGCCTCCTTCCAGGAGACCACCCGGGTGCTCACCGACGCGGCCATTAAGGGCAAGGTGGACTCGCTGGTGGGCCTGAAGGAGAACGTGATTATTGGCAAGCTGGTGCCCGCGGGCACAGGCCTGAAGTGCTACGGCGAGGTAGAGATTGAGAGTAAAGACCAGCCGCTGGAGCCTATGCCGGAGCTGCCTAAGGTCTATAAGGAAGAAGCGCCGGAAGAGCTGGATTTCAGCTTTGACGACGAGGACGAGGATGAAGATTTTGTCCTAGAACCTGAGGACGAGGTGGCTTCTGACGTGAGTCCCGCCTAAAAATTTAGCGCAGGTATGAATGGGCATTTTTTAGGAAATGCCCATTTTTCATTTTGGGTTTTGCCCCATATCCTAAGGAAAGCGGGGGGATCGTTAACGCGGCCCCAAAGAGATGATCTTCCTCTTTTGGACCAGACGGCATCGCCGCCTGGCTTGAAAAAAACCGGTATCGACCGGCTTTCAAGCGTGTTTACTATAAGGCTTGAAAAAAAGCGAGATGTGGTAGAAACGGCTTTCATCTGCACTCTAAATGAAGAGGACGCCGGGAGAAAGCGGTAAAAAGTTGTGCTTTTTTCTCATAAGTTGCCGGGCTTGTCCCATAGGAAATTGGCGATTAGGGAAAACCTTTGAAACCCGCAAAGTATGCGGGGAAAAAACTTGACAGAACCTGTATTTGGGTGCTATAATCTCTAAATGGGCTTGGCTATATTTGCGCCCAGCCGGAAATCTTTGGCTGGGAAGCGTTTATTTCGCCTTTCCCAATCAATACTATTATTTAGCAAGGAGGTGCAGCTATGCCAACCTTTAACCAATTGGTTAAAACAGGCAGGTCCGACGTTACAAAAAAGAGTAAGGCCCCCGCGCTTTTGAAGGGGTGGAACTCTAAGAAGCGTTCGGCCATCGACCAGGATTCTCCCCAGAAGCGGGGGGTGTGCACAAGTGTGTTTACCCGTACTCCTAAAAAGCCGAACTCTGCCCTGCGCAAAGTGGCCAGGGTCCGTCTTTCCAACGGCATTGAGGTGAACGCCTACATTCCGGGCGTGGGCCACAACCTGCAAGAGCACAGCGTAGTGATGATTCGCGGCGGCCGTGTACGCGACCTGCCCGGTGTGCGTTATCACATTATTCGCGGCACGCTGGATACCCAGGGCGTTGCCAAGCGCATGCAGGCCCGCAGCAAGTACGGCGCTAAGCGGCCCAAGGCTGGAAAGAAATAAAAAGCCTGGCCCCATTAACAAAAATAATTCTCTAAGCTATTCGGCTTAATTTATATAGATTCTGCGCCCATTGTTTTGGAAAGCGCGGGGTCGGTAAATTGCCTATTAGCTGACGGGACCGTCCGGGGAGACGCGGACGGATTTCGAGTACCGGTGAATTCATTTTATGAAGGAGGGAAGATTATGCCAAGAAGAGGCAATGTGGCAAAGCGCGATGTTTTGCCCGACCCCATGTATAATTCCAAGCTTGTGACGAGGCTGATCAACAGCATTATGTTGGACGGCAAGAAGGGCGTAGCCCAGAAGATTGTATACGGCGCCTTTGAAATCGTTCAGGAAAAGACCGGCAAGGAGCCCCTGGAGGTTTTTGAGCAGGCCATGGAGAATGTTATGCCCAGCCTGGAGGTAAAGGCCCGCCGGGTGGGTGGCTCTACCTATCAGGTGCCCATGGAGGTACGGCCCGAACGCCGGCAGACCCTGGGTCTGCGGTGGCTGACCAGCTACGCCCGCAGCCGTAATGAGCGCACCATGCGCGAGCGGCTGGCCGGGGAGATTCTGGACGCCATCAACGGTGCGGGCGGCGCAGCCAAGAAGCGCGACGATACCCACCGGATGGCCGAAGCCAACCGGGCTTTCGCCCACTATCGCTGGTAACCAGCGCAAGGGCCGGGCATTTGCCGCAGCGGTTTTGCCTGCCAGCTTGGTAGAATTAGAACAGCGGCCGTTGGCAGCGCTCCCCGCGTAAAGCGGCAGACGCTTTGCACCACTCCGTGAAAAGGCATCTTTTGGAATAAGGAGGAAATAACGTATTTATGGCCAGACAGGTACCACTGGAATTAACCAGAAACATCGGCATTATGGCTCATATTGATGCCGGTAAAACCACTACTACAGAGCGTATTCTGTTTTACACAGGCGTGAACTACAAGATTGGCGAGACCCACGAGGGTGCCGCCACCATGGACTGGATGGCTCAGGAACAGGAGCGCGGCATTACCATCACATCGGCTGCCACCACCTGCTTCTGGCCGGACCGCAACGGCAATCAGAACCGGATTAACATTATTGATACTCCCGGCCACGTGGACTTCACAGTAGAGGTGCAGCGCTCCCTGCGTGTGCTGGACGGCTCTGTTACCGTGTTCTGTGCAAAGGGCGGCGTGGAGCCCCAGTCTGAGACCGTGTGGCGCCAAGCGGACGAGTACAAGGTGCCC
Organism: Oscillospiraceae bacterium; assembly: GCA_910574935.1. Taxonomy (GTDB): domain Bacteria; phylum Bacillota; class Clostridia; order Oscillospirales; family Acutalibacteraceae; genus Acutalibacter; species Acutalibacter intestini. The sequence goes on along the minus strand of CAJTCU010000006.1, from coordinate 118,400 downwards.
CGCATGGCGTACGTGAATAAAATGGATATTATGGGCGCGGACTTCTACCGCGTCGTGCAGATGATGAAGGACCGCCTGAAGTGCAACGCGGTGCCCATTCAGCTGCCCATCGGGGCCGAGGATTCCTTTAAGGGCATCATCGACCTGGTAAAGATGAAAGCCTATGTCTATTACGACGACCTGGGCAAGGATATCCGCGAGGAGGAAATTCCCGAGGATATGCTGGAAAAGGCCCAGCAGTACCATGCCGAAATGGTAGAGCATGTGGCAGAGCTGGACGACGCCCTGATGGAGAAATATCTGGAGGGCGAAGAGCTCACCATTGACGAGATTAAGAACTGTATCCGCAAGGCCACCATTGCCAACCACATGGTCCCCGTTACCTGCGGCACCTCTTACCGCAACAAGGGCGTGCAGAAGCTGCTGGACGCTATTGTGGACTATATGCCCGCTCCCACCGACGTGCCCGCCATTAAGGGCACCAACCCGGACACCGAGGAGGAAGAGGTGCGCCATTCTTCCGACGAAGAGCCTTTCGCCGCTCTGGCGTTCAAGATTGCCACAGACCCCTATGTGGGCAAGCTATGCTTCTTCCGGGTCTATTCCGGCTCTGTGGAGGCCGGCGCTACGGTGTACAACTCCGTAAAGGACAACAACGAGCGCATGGGCCGTATCGTGCAGATGCACGCCAACGACCGCAAGGACATTGACCGGGTTTATGCCGGCGACATTGCGGCCGCCGTGGGCCTGAAGAACACCACCACAGGCGACACCCTGTGCGACGAGAAGCATCCGGTTATCTTGGAGTCCATGGAGTTCCCGGACCCGGTTATCCGAGTGGCCATTGAGCCCAAGACCAAGGCCGGCCAGGAGAAAATGGGAATTGCCCTCTCGAAGCTGGCGGAGGAGGACCCCACCTTTAAGGCATACACCGACGAGGAAACCGGCCAGACCATCATTGCCGGCATGGGTGAGCTGCATCTGGAGATTATTGTGGACCGTCTGCTCCGTGAGTTTAAGGTGGAGGCCAACGTGGGCAAGCCCCAGGTGGCCTATAAGGAGACGATCCGTAAGGAAGCTGCTTCTGACACCAAGTATGCCCGTCAGTCTGGCGGTAAGGGCCAGTATGGCCATGTTAAGATCCGTATTGAGCCCAACCCGGGCCAGGGCTATGAGTTCGTCAACTCTGTGGTTGGCGGCGCTATTCCCAAGGAGTATATTCCCGCGGTGGACCAGGGCATCCAGGGCGCTATGCTAAGCGGCGTTTTGGCTGGCTACAACGTGGTGGACGTAAAGGTTACCTTGTATGACGGCTCCTACCACGAGGTGGACTCTTCTGAAATGGCCTTTAAGATTGCTGGCTCTATGGCCTTTAAAGAGGCTATGCGCAAGGCGGACCCGGTGCTGATGGAGCCCATTATGAAGGTCACTGTCATCACCCCCGAAGAGTATATGGGCGACGTGATTGGCGACCTGAACTCCCGGCGCGGCATGATTCAGGGCATGGACGCCCTGCCCGGCGCCCAGCAGGTCAACAGTGAAGTCCCGCTTTCCGAAATGTTTGGCTACGCTACAGACATGCGCTCCAAGACCCAGGGCCGCGGCCAGTATACCATGGAGCCCTCCACCTATGCGGAGGTGCCCAAGAATATTTCTGAAAAGATCATCAGCGACCGTGGCAAAAAGTCGGAGTAAAAGGTAAATATCTCTTGATTTTTCGGCGCTTTGCTGATAGAATGTATGCAAGGCACAAATATCGAATATTTTGATTGCGAGGAGGCAATTTCCCAATGGCAAAGGCAAAATTTGAACGGAACAAACCCCATGTAAACATCGGCACCATCGGCCACGTGGACCATGGCAAGACCACCCTGACCGCCGCTATCACCAAGGTGCTGGCGATGAAGGGCGACGCCGACTTTATGGACTATGCCAATATCGACAAGGCTCCCGAGGAGCGCGAGCGCGGCATTACCATTAACACCGCCCACGTAGAGTACCAGACCGACGCCCGCCACTATGCCCACGTTGACTGCCCCGGCCACGCCGACTATGTGAAGAACATGATCACCGGCGCTGCCCAGATGGACGGCGCTATCCTGGTGGTTTCCGCCGCTGACGGCCCCATGCCCCAGACCCGTGAGCACATTCTGCTGGCCCGCCAGGTGGGCGTGCCCAGCATTGTGGTGTTCATGAACAAAGTGGACCAGGTGGACGACGAGGAACTGCTGGAGCTGGTGGAGATGGAGATTCGCGACCTGCTGAACGAGTACGAGTTCCCCGGCGACGACACCCCCATTATCAAGGGTTCCGCCCTGCAGGCCCTGGAGTGCGCCAGCCAGGATCCTTCCGACGCCACCTATGCCCCCATCCTGGAGCTCATGAACGCGGTGGACGAGTATATCCCCACCCCCGAGCGCAAGGCCGACCTGCCCTTCCTGATGCCTGTTGAGGACGTTATGACCATCACCGGCCGCGGCACCGTGGCCACTGGCCGTGTAGAGCGCGGACAGGTGAAGATGGGCGAGGAAGTGGAGATCGTCGGTTTGACCGAAGAGACCCGCAAGTCCGTTATCACCGGTATCGAGATGTTCCGCAAGACCCTGGATTACGCCGAGGCCGGCGACAACATCGGCGCTCTGCTGCGCGGCGTACAGCGCACTGAGATCGAGCGCGGCCAGGTTCTGGCCAAGCCCGGCTCCATTCATCCCCATACCAAGTTCAAGGGCCAGGTTTACGTGCTGACTAAGGAAGAGGGCGGCCGCCATACTCCTTTCTTCAACAACTACCGTCCCCAGTTCTATTTCCGTACCACTGACGTGACCGGCGTTATCTCTCTGCCCGAGGGCACCGAGATGTGCATGCCTGGCGATAACGTTGTAATGGACGTTGAGCTGATCACCCCCATCGCCATCGAAGAGGGCCTGCGCTTCGCTATCCGCGAGGGCGGCCGTACCGTTGGCTCCGGCGTGGTTACCGCTATCAATTCCTAAATTTTGCTAAGAGAAGAGGCTCCCAGCAGGGGGCCTCTTTTTGCGTGGGGGAGGAGAGAGCTGCGGAAGCGGCAGAGGCGAAAGGGTGAGCAGATAGGTCCCAATGGGCAAACAGTAAAAGTTTCGCCGGCCTTTTCAAAGGCCGTGGGGAGCCAGGGGGCAAAGCCCCATGGCTGCCGGAGGCCGAAACATCGTCAAAAAATATTCCCTTTGGACACTCCCGAAAGGCCGCAGGACTTGACTTTTCCACCAAAAACAAGTATAATACAAAAAACACCTAAAAAGGGGGGCGAAAAGTGATGAAAAAATGGAAGAATTGGCTGGTTTTCGGCGCGGTAGTCCTCTTGTTAGGCGGCGTTGCGGCCTGGCGGCTGTGGCCCTGGTCCTTGGAGAGCGTCATGAGCCTGGAGAAGCCGGTAGACCGGGTCTCCGGCTTTCTCCAGGACTGGACCTGGGAGGCCGGGCTGGCAGACTCGCCCCAGTATACCCTGGAAAGCGAAAACCCGGAGGACTTTGCCGGGCTGATGGAGATTTTGCGGGAGAGCGGCTACCAGGAGGATTTCAGGAACCTGCTGCCCTGGGACAGCGGCCTGAGCAGCCACAGTGCCCAGTGGCTTAGCGTGACAGCTTTTGTGGATGGGGAGGAGCCGGACTGTTGCAGCATCACTCTCTTAGGCCAAGAGGCCTGCCGGATCAACGACCGGCGGGCGCACCCCACCGACGGGCAGCTGTTCCAGCGTCTGGCGGACTATTTGCGGACCCACGGGACCCTGATGCCCAAGACGGGCGCCGAGCTGGCCCATTTTGTGACGGAGGGGATGTGCAACCTGGGGGAGATTGGGTCTATGTTCGCGGGGTGATTTTGTTTTTGTGATTTGGCCTGGCTGCCTTGGGCTGGGCTTGTGGTGGGGGCCGCTCTTGTAAAAATCTTGCTTCGCTGATTTTTACAACTCGCTGCTTTTGGGCGGCGCGAGCCGGGCCCTCCTTTTTTATGCTGCTGGGCCGGCTGGTTTGGTGGAACCACATTCCTTTTCTTCGCGCCGCCTTAAGGTTAAGGTCGCCTCCGGCGGCAAGGGGCGCCGCCCCCTTGACCCCTGCCAGGGGCCTAACGCCCCTGGACCGCGCAATGTGTCCGCTTTTGGGGCCTTTTGCGGGTTTTTTCTTGACTTTCCCCTTTTGCCGTGCTATAATCTGAAAAAATACACCGTAAAGACTATGATGGAGACACGCGGGCCAGGCCTATGGTCCCAGAGAGCCGGCGGCTGGTGCAAGCCGGCACCTGCGCCTTTTCCGCATCCCTCCGAAGTCGCCAGCTGAACAAGGCCCCGTTGTCCGCAAGCCTTTATTAAGCCAGGCCGGCCCCCGCCGTTATCGGGAAGCTGTTGGTACACCGACAGTCAAAATGGGTGGTAAAGCGAAGTATGCCTTCGCCCTGTTTTGGGGCGGAGGCTTTATTTATGGAAAGGATGGTCAAGCATGAGCAAGTACAGGGAGGTCTCCGCCAATATGAACTTTGTGGAGCGGGAGAAGGCCACCGAAAAGTTTTGGACGGACAATAAAATCTTTGAAAAAAGCATCCAAAGCCGTGAGGGAGCGCCCGCCTACACCTTCTATGACGGCCCCCCCACCGCCAATGGCAAGCCCCACATCGGCCACCTGGAGACCCGGGCCTTTAAGGACCTGTTCCCCCGGTATCAGACCATGAAGGGGCAGATCGTCCCCCGCAAGGCCGGCTGGGACACCCACGGCCTGCCGGTGGAGCTGGAGGTGGAAAAGCTGCTGAAAATCAGCGGCAAGGAGCAGATTGAAGAGTACGGCGTCTCGCCCTTCAACCAGAAGTGCAAGGAGAGCGTGTGGAAGTACAAGGGCATGTGGGAGGAATTTTCCAAGGCCGTGGGTTTTTGGGCCGACATGGAGGACCCTTACGTGACCTATCATAATGAATATATCGAGTCCGAGTGGTGGGCCCTTAAGCAGATTTGGGAAAAGGGCCTGCTCTATAAGGGATTTAAAATTGTGCCATACTGCCCCCGCTGCGGCACGCCGCTTAGTTCCCACGAGGTGGCCCAAGGCTATAAGGACGTGAAAGAGCGCTCCGCCATTGCCAAGTTCCGCTGCAAGGGGGAGGACGCCTTCATCCTGGCCTGGACCACCACCCCCTGGACCCTGCCCAGCAACGTGGCCCTGTGCGTCAACGCCAAAGAGGACTACGTGAAGGCCGCCTTTACCAAGGAGGACAGGACCGAGACCTATTACCTGGCCGCCGCCCTGTGCGATACGGTGCTGGGGGAGGGGACCTATACCGTGCTGGAACACTACAAAGGCGCGGACCTGGAGCATAAAGAGTATGAGCCCCTGTTTGACTTTGTCCGCCCCCAGGAGAAGTGCTGGTATGTGGTCTGCGACGACTACGTGACCCTCACCGACGGCACGGGCATTGTGCACATTGCCCCGGCTTTCGGCGAGGACGACGCAAAGGTGGGCCGCAGGTACGGCCTGCCCCTGGTGCAGCTGGTGGACCAGAAAGGCGAGATGACCGCCGAGACCAAGTGGCCGGGGGTGTTCTGCAAGGATGCGGACAAGGAAATTCTGGTAGATTTGGAGGCCCGGGGCCTTCTGTTCTCCGCGCCCAGGTTCGAGCACAGCTATCCCTTCTGCTGGCGCTGCGACACCCCGCTGATTTACTACGCCCGAGAGAGCTGGTATATCGAGGTCACCAAGGTCAAGGACCAGCTCATTGCCAACAATAATACAGTCAATTGGCTGCCCGAGAGCATCGGCAAGGGCCGTTTTGGCGACTGGCTGGAGAATTTGCAGGACTGGGCTGTCAGCCGCAACCGGTACTGGGGCACACCCCTGAACATCTGGGAGTGCGAGTGCGGCCACCGCCACGCCATTGGCAGCATAGCCGAGCTACGGGAGATGTCCCCTAACTGCCCAGAGGACATTGAACTGCACAGGCCCTATGTGGATGAGGTGACCATCACCTGCCCCCACTGCGGCAAACAGATGCGCCGGGTGCCTGAGGTCATCGACTGCTGGTTCGACAGCGGGGCCATGCCCTTTGCCCAGCACCACTACCCCTTTGAGAACCAGGAGCTGTTTGAGAGCCAGTTCCCCGCGGACTTTATCAGCGAGGCGGTGGACCAGACCCGGGGGTGGTTCTACAGCCTGCTGGCCATTTCTACCTTGCTCTTTGACAGGGCCCCCTACAAGAACGTGCTGGTGATGGGCCTGGTTCAGGACGCGGATGGCAAGAAGATGAGCAAGAGCAAGGGCAACGCCGTGGACCCCATGGAGGCCCTTGAGAGGTTCGGCTCCGACTCGTTGCGGTGGTTCTTCTATACCACCTGCGCCCCCTGGCTGCCCAAGCGCTTTTCGGAGAAGGGCGTGGTAGAGGTGCAGAAGAAGTTCTTCTCTACCCTGTGGAATACCTACGCCTTTTTTGTGCTGTACGCCAACATCGACAATTTTGACGCTGCCCAGTATAAACTAGAGGACTGCGCTCTGACCGTAATGGACCGCTGGCTGCTCTCCCGGCTGAACAGCACCATAAAGGCGGTGGACCAGCAGCTAACCCAATATCATGTGCCAGAAACCGCCCGTGTTCTGCAAGATTTTGTGGATGAGCTTTCCAACTGGTACGTGCGCCGCAGCCGGGAGCGCTTTTGGGTGCAGGGGGAGGCCGCGGACAAGACCGCCGCCTATATGACCCTGTATACCGTGCTGGTGGACACCGCCAAGCTGCTGGCCCCGATGGCCCCCTTTATGAGCGAGGAGATCTACCGCAACCTGGTGTGCTCTCTGGACCCCGCCGCCCCGGAAAGCGTGCACCTGTGCGGCTTCCCGGTGTGTGACCCGGCCCGCATTGACCCCAAACTGGAAGCGGATATGGACGAGGTGCTGCGGGTAGTGGCCCTGGGCCGGGCGGCTCGGAACCAGGCCAACATTAAAAACCGCCAGCCGCTGTGCCGGCTGTGCACAGACGCGGATCCGGGCCTGGGCGGGCTGTATCAGGATATCATCAAGCAGGAGCTGAACGTGAAGGAAATCGTGTTCCTTCGCGATATGTCGGAGTTCACCGCCTACAGCTTTAAGCCCCAGCTGAAGATCCTGGGCCAAAAGTACGGCAAGCGCATCGGGGCCATCCGCCAGGCTTTGCAGGAGCTGGACGGCGCTGCTGCCAAAAAACAGCTGGACCAGGAGGGCGCCCTGAAGCTGGCCCTGCCTGACGGGGAAATTAGCCTGACGGAGGAAGAGCTGCTGATTGAAACCACCCAGAAGGAGGGCTACACCTCGGTCTCAGATCGGGGCCTCACCGTGGTGCTGGACACAGCCCTGACGGAGGAGCTCATTGAAGAGGGCTTTGTACGGGAGATTGTCAGCAAGGTGCAGTCCATGCGTAAGGACGCGGGCTTTAAGGTGACGGACCATATCCGATTGTACCACCAGGGCAGCGCCAAGGTAGAGGCGGTGCTGCAAAAGAACCAAGAGGAGATTTTGGCCGACGTGCTGGGCGAGAGCTGCCAGTATGGCCAGCTGGCCGGGTATACGGCGGAGTGGGATGTTAACGGCGAAAAGACCCGCTTTGGCGTGGAACGAATTTCGTAAATGCCTTTATGGGAAAGTTAGAAGCAAGTGGGGCGTAGGGGGCAGGGTAGGCAGTGTGAACCGACCAGGTGGGCAAGCGAGACTCACCCATGCCCCTACTTAGGGAGACCAGCCTAGATTTAAGGCAACCCCGCACCATTCGCGGGTGGCACCTTAAGCACCGTCTTGCTTGCACATTTTCCGTCGTAGAGCACAGCTTTCGCTGGTCAATGGTGAGATGGACGGCGCTCAATCTGTACCCTCTGAAGAAAAATCTGACTGCCCAATACGGTACTTAGAATTGTGCGGTATTGCCTTAAAAAAAGCGGTATGGCGAAAAACCATACCGCTTTTCTTTATTGTTTTGCAGGGATCCATGCCCTGGGAGCTTCCGCGTCTTTTTTGGATAAACTGTTCCGGGCTTATTCCCGCTTTAGGGGCACAGCAAATACCAGCGCCATGCTGGCCGCCAGGCTAAGGATAAAAACCGCCAGCTTTTTGGGCTGCATTAGAATCTCTTCCCACACAGCCCAAAAGGCTGGGCGCAACAAAACTACCCCGCCCGCCAATGCCGCAAAAACGGCGCTAAGCAACACGGCCCCTGCCGCTAAGTCTTTTATGTTGCCAATCATCCGGCTATGGCGCTTTTGGGCAAAGTCGCAGAGCTTTTCAATAGAGGTGTTCATAGTCTCAGCGCAGGTCACTACGCCCATGGCCACCAGCAAACAGGCCAGCTCACCCCGGCTGACGCCGGTTTTTAAAGAGAAAAACAGGACATATCCGCAGGCAACCATGTGTATGCGCATGTTCCGTTCTGATTGTAGGCAATGCCATATCCCCCGGAAAGCGTCCCGAAAGCTGTGCAGCAGAGTGCGCCGCTTACTATTCCTCGGGGGCATAGCTGCTGCTGGCGGGTAAACCTAGCTCCCGCATAACCCGTTCTTCCTTTTCCCGCATTCGCACCCGGGCCAGGCCGCCGTCCTCGTGGTCGTACCCCAAAAGATGCAAAACCGAATGAGCGGTAAGGAAGCCAATCTCCCGCTCTAAAGAGTGGCCATAGGTTCTGGCCTGCTCCACTGCCTTGGGCACAGAAATGACAATGTCGCCCAAAATTTTGGCCCCGGTCTCGTGGTTCACGTCATAGCGCCCGTTTTCCCCCATGGGGAAGCTTAGCACATCGGTGACGGAATCCTTGTCCCGATACTGGCGGTTCATCTCTCGAATCTGGTCGTTGTCCACAAAGCTTACACTGATCTCCGCAGAATCGGGAAAGTCCTCCAGCTGGAGCACCGCGTGGCAGCAGCGGCGAATCAACATTCGCACACCGGTGGGAATCCTCACTTGTTTCTGCCGGTTTGAAATGATGACTCTGATTTTCTCCATAATTCAAGACCGTTCCTTTCTGGAATGCCCACCGCAGCCGGAACCGCGCTGTGCAAGTCCTGCGTTGCTTTGACTGAAAACTTGTATTTATTAGCGTCAAAGGCCGTCTCTGGCCAGGCCTTTTTCCGTCGGTCCACATGGGATTTTCTGAAAACACATGAAATATTTCTTAAAAAGCCGCTCTGTCCCACAAAAAACGCAACCAGTTAAGCCCTTTGGGCTATGCTTACAAGTTTCTTATCTTATACAGAAGCGGAGCGCCGGTCGCCTGCCCGGCTGGCCCGCTCGTAAGCCCGGATGATGTCCTGCACCAGTTTGTGGCGTACTACGTCTTTCTCCGTAAAACGGAAAATGGCAATATCATCCACGCCCCGCAGCACTCGCACTGCCTCTTTCAGGCCGCTGCGCTTGCCGTCAGGCAGGTCTATCTGGGTCACATCACCAGTAATAACCATTTTAGAGTTAAAGCCCAGCCGGGTAAGGAACATTTTCATCTGTTCACCCGTGGTGTTCTGGGCCTCATCCAAAATGATAAAGCTGTCGTCTAACGTGCGGCCACGCATATAGGCCAGGGGAGCCACCTCAATATTTCCCCGCTCTACATAGCGCTGGTAGGTTTCGGCCCCCAGCATGTCGAATAGGGCATCGTACAGGGGCCGCAGGTAGGGATCCACCTTTTGCTGCAAATCACCAGGAAGAAACCCCAGCTTTTCTCCTGCCTCCACGGCCGGACGGGTTAGGATAATGCGGTTCACCTGCTGGGCCCGAAAGGCTGTAACAGCCATAGCTACCGCCAGGTAGGTTTTGCCGGTACCGGCAGGCCCCACCCCGATGGTGACAGTGTTCTCTTTAATATTGTCACAATAGGTACGTTGGCCCACGGTTTTTGGCTTAATAGGCTTGCCTTTGCTGGTAACGCAAATGCAGTCCCCGGCCAGCTTGGCCACCTTTTGTTCACTGTCCTCCGCCACCATGCGGATGCAGTAACGCACATTTTGTTCGCTAAGGGCCTCTCCTCCGCCAATGAGAGTGATAAGGCTGCGCACTGCCCGGGCGGCCCGGTCCACCCCTTCGGGGTCCTCGCCGGAAATCTTTAGCTGAGAGTCCCGAAAGACCATACTAACGCCGTATTCTTGCTCAATTAGGCGGATGTTGCTGTCAAAATTGCCGAAAAGCTCGGCGGCCTGTTCCATTCTGTCAACACTGATTTTTACTTCCAAAGTATCTCCTAAAAATTCATATTACCACAGGATAGTTTGTTTTTCTAAGTTTTACAAAGGGGATTTGCGTGGGCAACAGGGGGCGTTCCGCTGCTATTGTACCCAGTCAATCTTTATTATAGCCCCGGCGCTTTGCAAGATTCCGAATTGTAATACCCAAAAGGGGAACGGCATCTTGTAATACCGGACTGATACCAGTCAAATTATACCATATATTACCCGTTAGATTCAAGCCCAAAACATATGAAATATTGCCAAATTTTTTTGGGATTCGTTGGGTTATTTAACCGAAATTACCCGAAGCTCCCCAATCTCCTCCCGACAGCGGCACCGGGCGCTTAGCAGGCACATGTCCCCAGTCCAACGATATTCCAACGTTTCCTCCACCACGCTGCTGCCTTTTGGCAAAGCGGCCTTTTGGGCCGCCCGCAGCTTTTGCAGTGCCGCGGCCTGCTGCTCCTTTTTTGTCAAGGCCCGCTGTTCTTCTGTTAATGAGATAACCACCTGCCGCTCAAAGGCCAGGGGCAGTTCCACGTCCAAAGCCTGGGCGCGGGTCACTTCTGTATAAGACCGGGTTTTACCCGCTGGAGTACTCCAGATCCCCAGAGGAATCCGCAGGCCAAATAGCTCCAGCCAGTACCGCTGCTGGCGCGGCCCCTCTATCTCCTGGGTGGTGGTGGCCCCGACCTGTACGGTAAATTCCCGGTAGGTCTCTGCCACCACTCGGCCCCGGGCGGGACCCGCCCGCTGGTAAAGTTTTTCCGGCTGGGGACCATAGGGGTCTGGGACCTCCTGATATAATCCCGCAATCAGCAGCTGCCCCTTGGTCACAATATCCCCGGGCTTTACCTCAGGACGTCCTTCCTGGGCCTCTACTGCCACAATCTGTCCTTCCCGGGAGGCTACAATGTTGGAAAATTCCCCGGCGTCCTCCACCTGGGGCTTTGCGGTACCCTCCTTTACGGCAATTTCCACAAAACAGCCATCGGTGTTCACAGCAGCCCAGCTGAGCTTGGGCACCTGGGCAATGATTCCGCTGCCCGCGTTTTTGGGGGAAAAGGACTCCCGGCTGGCGCCCACAAAGACTCCTTGGGCTTGGGCCGCGTCCAGAATCTCTCGCGGCGTGACAAATTCTTGGCCGCTAACGCTTACTCCCCAGATGAACCCGGACAAAAACCAGTATAAAGCTGCGCCGGCTAAGGCTCCTGCCAGCAGCCCTTTCCGACGCCCCAGCCGCCGCAGATGAAAGGGGAGCCCCCGCCGGCGAAGAACGCGGGTGCTTACCTGGCAGCGCCGGCAGACCGGCCGTATTTTTTTGTACGCGCTGGGCTTTACCCGAGCCACGGCTTTGCCATCCGCCCGGCGGAACCCCCAAAAGCCGAAGCCCCTTTTGGCCGCGATGGAGAAAAAGCGCGCCCCGTCCCCCCGTACCTGAAACTCGACATAACCCGAAAGCAGGTGAAAGATTCTCTCTAACACCATGACCGCCTCCCTAATAGCTGTATTCCACTCGGTCGATCATGCCTGTAATCATGGCCGAGTTTTCGGTCAGCCGCCGCAGCCGCAGCTGGCGGCCGGTAATGTGTATCGTGAGCCGTCCGGTGCGCAGGATGACCTTTTCTTCGTCATAGTCCATCACCCCATCGCAGCCATCCACCACGGCGCTGTGGTTGCCTGTGATAGAGAGTACGGCCCCGCATTTTGACTTCAGCTCCATAGTGCGCCTCCTTAAAAACTGATAGCCCAGGGCTTGTTGAAACAGAGAGAAAACGCCGTCTTTATGCCCAGAAGCGGCCCTTTTCCGCGTCAAACATCCTCGCCAATCGGAAGATTGCCTTGCGGCTTTTTCCTTGCAATGGCCCCCTTTTGGGCAAAAATTCGTCAGTTTCTCTCTGTTTCAACAAGCCCTGGCCGCCCTGTGAAATGAATATGCGCGGTCCCCAGAATGTATCACCTCCAGGGCTCATATACTGGCATTATTATGGCGAAAGGTCGTGGTTCTTTTGGAACGCCGGAAATATCTGCCAGCCCTGCCCGGCTTTCGGGCGGGGCTGTGCGCCCTGGGTTTTTTAACGGTCCTTCTGGCTCTGTTGCGCTACCCCCAGCAGGTACGCCAAAGCGTGGCGGCCAGTATCAGTCAATGCTTAACGGTATTGACCCCCTCGTTGTTCCCCTTTATGGTGCTCTCCAGCTTTGCGGTGATCTCCCCGGCCGCCGCTGCCCTGGGTGGTCCTCTGGGGGGGCTTACCCGGAAGTTGTTCCGCCTGCCCGGCCACTGTGCCGCACCAGTGCTTATGAGCTTTCTGGGGGGATACCCTGCCGGGGCCCGGGGGATCTCTCTTTTGCTGGAGCAGGGCCGCATCACCCAGGAGCAGGCCGGACGTATGCTGTTATTCTGTGTAAACCCCGGGGTGGCCTTTGTTATCACCTTTTTGGGTTGGGGGATGCTGGGCAGTGGGCGGCTGGGGCTGCTGCTGTTTGTCTCGGTTACGCTGACGGGGATTCTGCTGGGGGTTCTGGCGGCGTGGAAAGCCCCCCGGCCGGAGGAGGAGATTCTCCGGGAGGAGGCCCCGGGGGGAGGCGCACTGATACGCTCGGTCAATGAAGGGGCCCGCAGTGTGCTTTTGATGTGTGCATGTGTAGTGCTGTTTTCCGGTTTTACCGCGCTGCTCCACGGCAGCGGAGTTTATGGCTTTTTGGTGCGGCAGCTCAGCCGTATGGGAGGGTTAAGCCCCTTTCAGTGGGGGGCCGTGCTGTCTTTTGGGCTGGAAGTCACCGGCGGCGTGGGCGACGCGCTCCAGGCGGGGGCGGGGCCGGCGGTCTATGCCTTTGGGCTGGGGTTTGGGGGGCTTTGCGTGCACATGCAGGTGTTCGCGTTTTTCCCCCAACTGCCGGTAAAACGTTGGAAGTACTTTTTGTTCCGGTTGATGCACGGCCTGCTTTCAGCAGGGTGCTGCCTGCTGCTTCAGACCTTTTTGCCCCACGGGGCTTTGGCTGCCTGGGCTCCTGCCGGAACCCAGGGGGTGCGGGCATTCTCGGGAACAGCGGCAGGGGGCGCTTCGGTGCTGTTGATGTGCGGGGCCTTTTTACTGATGCTGGGGCAAAAGGAGACGCAAAATAAATGAGTAATACGGTATAGGTCCCGGCGGCACAGGGGCCTTCTCTTCTCAAAAAGGCGTTGGAAAAAACGCTTGACAAACCCCAGAAAATATGATAACATGAAGTAAACTTCACAGGAAGCGAGCTTCACATAAAAGGGGGTGGGGAAGATCAAAAACCGTGTAAAAGAGCTGCGCACCGCTGGGGGGTTAACCCAGCAGCAGCTGGCCCAGCGGGTGCATGTGTCTGCTCGAACCATTATTTCTATTGAGAAGGGCCAGTACAGCCCCTCGCTGATGCTTGCCTACCGGCTGGCCCAGGTTTTTGGCGCCACCATAGAGGAAGTCTGCTGCTTAAAGGAGAACTTGCTGCTGGAAAATGACCGCCTGGAACGGGAAAAGAAATAGAGCCGCGAAAGCGGGCTCTGGAAAGGGGAACGCACCGATGAAAGAGAGGAAAAGCACGACCTATACGGAAAAAATCCGGTGGCGGAACCGGGCCCTTTGGCTGCTTCTGGCGCTGATGCTGGCCTTTATGGTGGTAGTGGGCGAAACCGGCGGGGGCGACAGCCGGATGATGACAGACCTGGCAAACCTGACGTACCGGGTCATTTATTTTGGCGGGATGATCTGGGTGGGCGTTCGCATTCATCATAATAAGGCCCTGCTGAAAAACCGGCTTCTGCTGGAAGAGAAAATGCTGGAGGAACAGGACGAGCGCAGGCAGTACCTCCACGACAAAAGCGGCGGGCTGGTGGTGGATGTACTTTTGCTGTTCCTTTTGTTCACCACCACGGCTACAGCGCTGTATAATATGCCGGCGTTTTATATGTCCCTGGCAGCTCTGGCGGCGACCGTTTTGCTAAAGGCCGGAGCATACCTGGCGTACAGCCGCCTGTAAAAAGGCAGGGAGCTTTTGCGCGGCTTGCATTCGCTGTCCCATGGGACCAGGTTCAATGGCTCCGGTCTTTGGCGCAAAAAGCGGCTCGTTTGCTGGCTCGGTGGCTTGCCAGGCACCACCGGTGCGCGGCCATCCCGCGAAAGACCCATGGCATGCTGCGCCGGGTTTCCGCTTTTTGATTGAGTAAAAGAAGTTATCATGAGGTGAAAAGGATGTTCAAAAAGAAAAAAGCCCCCCTGTTTGGCGGGGAGATTCCTCCGGACTGCCAGTACTGCACGTACAATGGCGGGCCAGCGGGTAGCCCGGCGTGTACGCTGCATAAAAAGACAGAGGCAGCCCGCTGCAAGGCGTACCGATACGACCCTCTAAAGCGGGAGCCCCTCCCAGCGCCGCCTCTGCGCACCAGGGACTTTGACCCAGAGGACTTTAAGCTATAAGGCACCCCCGCACCATTCGCGGGTGGCGCCTTAAGCACCGTCTTGCTTGCAGATTTTCCGTGATAGCGCACAGCTTTCGCTTGTCAATGGTGAGATAGACGGCGCTCAATCTGTACCCTCTGACGAGAAATCTGACTGCCCAATACGGTACTTAGAATTCTGCGGGATTGCCATAAGACAAGAAAACAAAACGCCGGGCCCCGCATCATCCATTGGTCGGGGGCTCCGGCATTTTTTCGGGCTATTTCTTTTCCGGCTGCTTCTCCTTGGCCAGCTCACACAGAATACGCTCTGCCGCAGCCCGTTTTGCGTTGGCCTCCGCCGCCAGGCGCAGGGCCTGCCGCCGGGGGCTTTCTCCAGCCTGGCAGCGCTGGGCCAGCTCTTGGCAGGTTTCCCGCACCGCGCCGGTATGGGCAGAAAGGAAAAGCTCGTACAGCTCGGGTCCCAGATCTTCGCCGTCCAGCAGGGTGACAATATCCTGTAGGGCCAGCACTTGTTTCAGCATACAGATGGTTATAAGTGCCGCTAGGTGCTGGCGGCTGTATTTTTTCTTTTCTGGGTGAGCCAGCACGCCGGTCTTTACATAGTTGTTGATCATGGAGTTGGTCAAAAGAAGATCATCCTCGTCCCGTTCAAAAAAGTGCAGACTATCCCGCAGGTATAAGAGCACTTGGTCCACATACAGGGGGATGGTGGGCAGCTGGTCCCAATCTGGGGGAGACAGGCGGGCCCCTTCTTCCGCCCAGTGGATAATCTTTTCGTTGGCGTCCAATGTGTTTCCCCCTTTCAGTCCAGCAGGTCCAGCAGGCCGGAGATTGTTTCGATCACAGGAACGCCCTCCGGGGCCACTGGGGCGCCCGGCAGAGCCCGTATCAGCACAGGATGAATGCCCGCGGCCCGGGCGCCTTCCAGATTCTTGGGCAGATCGTCCACAAAGAGGGTTTCTTCAGCGGGCAGGCCCATTTTTTCTAGGGCGTCCTCATACATCCTGGGGTCCGGCTTCAGGGTTCCCAGGGCGAAGCTGTAGGTGGCGCAGTCGAAGTACCGCAAAATATCCATATATTCCAGCTGGGGCACAATGGAGGGCCAGGTGTCTGAAATAATGCCCAGCCGGTACCGGCCCCGCAGGGCCTTCAGGGTGGCTTTGGTATCGTCAAAAAGCCGGTAATTTCCCCTCTTGTCCAGCTTGTCCCGGGTCACCAGACCAAGCTCTTCTTGGGTCAGGGATAGGCCCAGCCCCTTTGCCACGGTGGTGTAATACTGTAGAAAGCGCTGGTATTCCTCATCCAGACCGGTCAGCAGGTGGTCGCTGTGCAGCACCCGGCCGGCCTCCTCCATCATAGGGGCGGCCTGGGGGCTGCCCAGGGCTTCCCGGGGGAAATAGCGGTAGGCCAGATCTGAGAACATCCAGCTGCCCGAGGGCGGATACAACAGGGTGCCGCCCAGGTCGAAAAAAATGCCTTTGATATGTTTGAGTTTTTCCATGGGGAAGGTCCTTTCTTGTTTTTAGACAATAGCAAAGGGGGATGGGATACATTACAAAGTTCCCTGGCCCTCTTTGCTTGGCAAAGCCAGGTGAAGGGATCGTTAAGCCCTGGCCCAACCGCCAGGCGGCACGGCGAAACGGTTTTGGCTTGCCGGTTTCCGGTTCTCTTCTATTCTAAAGCTTAGCGGGGGATTTGTCAAATTTTTTCACCGGCCGTTGCCTTTCGCCGCCCATTATGGTAAAATTATCCGGAGACTATTATATAAGAGAGGACAGGGCAAACCTTATGGCATATGAGAAAGAGGAAATCATAGAGCTGCGCCGCCGGGTGCTGGAAAAGGACTTCTCCCGCATGAACCAGCGCCAGCAGGAGGCGGTGTTTTGGACGGACGGTCCCCTGCTGATTTTGGCCGGAGCTGGCAGCGGTAAAACCACGGTGCTGGTAAACCGCATTGCCAACCTGGTGCGCTATGGCAAGGCCTACAATAACGCCTTTGTTCAGCCGGAATTTTCCGAAGAGGACGCCGCCGCCTGCCAGGACTACCTACGGGGGGGGCAGCTCTCCGAGATTACCCGGGCGCGGCTTTCGGTTTCAGCCTGCCGGCCCTGGAAGATTATGGCCATCACCTTTACCAATAAAGCGGCGGGGGAGCTGAAAGACCGCCTGTGCGCCATGCTGGGCAGCGAAGGAGAGGATATTTTCGCCTCCACCTTCCACTCTGGCTGCGCTCGAATGCTCCGCCGGGACGGGGACCGGCTGGGCTACACCAGCCACTTTACCATTTATGATACCGACGACAGCCGCCGGCTGATGAAGGATGTGATGCGGGACCTGGAGATTAACGAGAAGTCCCTCTCCCATAAGGCGATTCTGGGGGAGATCTCCCGGGCAAAGGACAGCCTGATCTCTCCGGAGGAGTTCGAGGACCAGGCGGGCAATGACTTCCGGCTAAAGGTGGTGGCCAGGGCCTACAAGGCCTACCAGCACAGGCTGGAGAACAACGACGCCATGGACTTTGACGACCTGCTGGCAAACACGGTGCGCCTCTTTAAAAAATGCCCCGACGTGCTGGAATATTACCAGGACCGCTTCCGTTACATCATGGTGGACGAGTACCAGGACACCAACCACGCCCAGTACGAGTTTGTCAGTCTTTTGGCCAAAAAACACAATAACCTGTGTGTGGTGGGCGACGACGACCAGAGTATTTACGGGTTCCGGGGGGCGACCATTGAGAATATCCTAAATTTCGAGCAGGATTTTCCTGGGGCCAAGGTGGTGCGCTTAGAGCAGAACTACCGCTCTACCCAGAATATCTTGGACGCGGCTAACGCGGTGATCGCCAACAACCGGGAGCGCAAGGGCAAGACCCTGTGGACCGCCGCTGGGGCCGGGGAGAAGATCCGCCTGCACACCGCGGAAAACGAGCAGGACGAGGCCCAGCGGGTGGCGAAAACCATTCTGGACGGGGTGGCAGGGGGCCGGAAATTTTCGGACTACGCCATTCTCTACCGGATGAACAGCCAGTCCCTAAGCTTTGAGAGAATGTTTGCCAAGCAGGGCGTGCCCCACCGCATCCTGGGCGGCACCCGGTTCTTTGACCGCAAAGAGGTGCGGGATATGATTGCCTATCTAAGCGTGATCAACAACCCCGGGGACGAGGTACGGCTGCGGCGCATTATCAACACCCCCAAGCGGGGGGTGGGGGAAAAGACGGTGGACACCGCCGCCCAGATTGGCCAGCAGGTGGGGAAAAGCCTGTTCCAGGTGATCTCCCACCCGGGAGACTACCCGGCCATCTCCCGGGCCGGGAACAAGCTGCTGCCCTTTGTGGCCATGATGAACAGCCTGATGGAAAAAAACGAGGGGGGCATGGCGCCCAGCGAGCTGTATGCCCAGCTGCTGGAGGACACCGGCTACCTGATGTTCTTAAAAACCGATGAGCCGGCTTCGGCAGAGGACCGGGCGGAGAACGTGCAGGAGCTCTCTACCATGCTCCAGCGCTACGAGCAGGAAAATGGGGAAGAGGCCAGCCTCTCCGGGTTTTTGGAGGAAGTCTCCCTGTTCACGGACATTGACAATTACGACGCGGCGGCGGACTCGGTGGTGCTTATGACCGTCCACTCTGCCAAGGGACTGGAGTTCCCGGTGGTGTTCCTGCCTGGCTGGGAGGAGGGGGTATTTCCTGGCAACGCGGTGCTGTACGACCCCTCTCAGGTCGAGGAGGAGCGCCGCCTGGCCTATGTGGCCATCACCCGGGCCCGGGAGGAGCTGTACATCTACAACGCCGAGAGCCGGATGATCTTCGGCTCCACCAATCGCAACCGGCTCTCCCGCTTCGCCCAGGAGGTACCCGAAGAGCTTACCGAGCGCAGCCGTTCCCGGGAGTATGCCTACCGGCCGGAGTCTTTGGGCCAGACGCCTCTTGGGGGGGCGCAGGGTCTACAGAGTCCAGGCCTACAGGGGAGCCAGCGGCCCGCGGGGGGCCTGCCCAGCTACCGGCCCAAGCCCCACGCGCCCTCTCCGGCGGGCACATATAGGCCTGGGGATATGGTACAGCATAAGACCTTTGGCACGGGCATGATTCTAACGGCCAAGCCCATGGCCAATGATACCCTGCTGGAAATTGCCTTTGACAAAGTGGGCACCAAAAAGCTGATGGCAAACTTCGCCCGGCTGGAAAAGCTGTAGTCCCATGGCAAAGCTGGTGCTGGCCGTGCCCAGGCGGTTTGCGGCAAAGGAGGAGCTTATCAGGCTCTTGGGGGAGGGGGATGCGGACCTGTACCTGTTCCCCGAGGGCTTCCTGCGGAACGAGGACGAGCTGTCCCTGGCCCTTGAGCTTAGCGGGCAGATAGGGGGCACCATCATTACCGGATGCCAACGGGGCGGCAGGGAATTGGCTCTGATCTTAGAAGGGGGTCGGGTGGCGGACCAGTACGCCAAGTGCGTCCTCACTGCCGGAGAGAGGGAGAAGGGCAAGCGGCCGGGGGAGCGTATTCGCTGCCTGAACACCCAGTGGGGCAGGCTGGCCGTGCCCATCTGCTATGAGCTCCACTTTCCCGAAGTCTGCCGGATCATGGCTTTAGAGGCCCCCGTGCTGATGGTGAACATCATCGGCACAGGGATGTACCACCGTCTACAGTATGAGCAGTGGCGGGCCCTGGCCCGAGCCCGGGCCATTGAGAACGAGACCCCTGTGGCGGGCTGCTGCCATTTCTGCGGGGAGATCCCCCTGGCCTTTGCCTTTGGCGGAGACGGGGAGCCCCTGCTGGAAAAGGCAGGGGTGCGGGGGGCTTTTTCGGTGGAGGTAGACCTGGGTCCCCAGCGGCCTATTGGCTACTTCGCGGACCGCAGGCCGGAACTGTTCGTTCCCCTGTGTAAGGAGGAATAAATATCATCACAAAGATAGAGAATAAAGACCAAAAGGAGGCCCTCTGCCGGGAGATTTTAAAGGGCCTGCCCCAGTGCTTCGGCATTTCGGAAGCTATAGAGGAGTACGCTGCCGCCTGCCGCCAGCTGCCCCTGTGGGCAGACCTGGAACAGGGGCGGGCTCGGGGGTTCATCGCCTACCGGCCCACCAGTCTCTGGGCGGGGGAGGTCTACGTTATGGCGGTAGAAGGGGCGCTCCACCGGCGGGGGCTGGGTCGAGGGTTGTTCCGGGCCCTGTACGCCTATGCCCAGGAGCGGGGCTGCCGGTTCCTCACGGTGAAAACAGTGGAGCCGGGGCGCTATGAAAGTTACGACAGGACCAACCGCTTTTACCAGAGCCTGGGGTTTTTGCCTTTGGAGTGCTTTCCCACCCTTTGGGATGAGGCCAACCCCTGCCAGATTTATATTATGGAAGTGAAATAGAATGAAAAAGCTCCTATTCTATTTAAAGGAGTACCGAAAAGAATGCGTCCTGGGGCCCTTGTTCAAGCTGCTGGAGGCCTCTTTCGAGCTCATGGTGCCCCTGGTGATGCGGGCTGTCATTGATACTGGCATTGCCCACCGGGACCAAAACTACATTATCCGCATGTGCCTGGTGCTGGTGGCCCTGGGCGTGGTGGGGCTGGTCTGTTCCATTACCGCCCAGTTTTTCGCGGCTAAGGCCTCGGTGGGCTTCGCGGCCAAGGTTCGGGCAGCCCTGTTTGGGCACATCCAAAGCCTGGGTTTTGCCGAGATGGACCGCGAGGGGCCCGCCACCCTGATCACCCGTATGACCAGCGACATTAACCAGGTGCAGAACGGCATGAACCTTACCCTACGCCTGCTTCTGCGCTCGCCCTTTGTGGTGTTCGGGGCAATGGTCATGGCCTTTGCCATTGACTGGAAGGCGGCCCTTATTTTTGTGGCGGTGATTCCCCTGCTGTCCATTGTGGTGTTTGGGGTAATGCTGTGGACCATGCCCCGCTATAAGCAGGTGCAGCAGGGGCTGGACAAGGTGCTGGGCATCACCCGGGAAAACCTTACCGGTGTGCGGGTGGTCCGGGCCTTTGGCCGGGAGGAGGATGAAGCCGCGGCTTTCCAGGCAGAGAACAACGCCCTGACCCATTTACAGGAGTTTGTGGGCAAGGTTTCCGCTCTTATGAATCCGGTGACCTATGTGCTCATCAACCTGGGGGCCGTGGTCCTGGTCTGGGTGGGGGCCCTGCGGGTGGACACAGGCATGATTACCCAGGGGGCGGTGGTGGCCCTGCTAAACTACATGTCTCAAATCCTGGTGGAGCTGGTAAAGCTGGCTAACCTGATTATTAATATTACCAAGGCCCTGGCTTGCGCCAACCGGGTCGCTGCCGTGCTGGAGATCCAGCCAGGCCTTTGCTCTCCGGAAAAGGGCGTTTCTGGCAGTGGCGCGGGGGTAGAGTTCCGGGAAGTGTCCCTCACCTACCAGGGGGCGGGCGCCCCCACCCTAACGGGTCTCAGCTTTACCGTGAAGCCTGGCCAGACGGTGGGGATTATCGGGAGTACCGGCAGCGGAAAGACCTCTTTGGTCAACCTAATTCCCCGGTTTTATGAAGCAACAGAAGGCCAGGTGCTGGTGGGCGGCGTGGACGTCCGCCAGCAGCCCCTGGAGGAGCTGCGGCAGAAAATCGGCGTGGTGCCCCAAAAGGCCGTGCTCTTTGGGGGCACGGTGCGGCAGAACCTGCTGTGGGGCCGGGGGGACGCCTCGGACCAGGAGCTGTGGCAGGCCCTGGAGACCGCCCAGGCCAGGGAGTTTATGGAGCAAAAGCCCAAGGGCCTGGAAGAGCCGGTGGAGCAAGGGGGCCGGAACTTTTCCGGGGGCCAGCGCCAGCGGCTGACCATTGCCAGAGCCCTGGTAAGAGGGCCGGAGATCCTGATTTTGGACGATAGTGCCAGTGCCCTGGACTTTGCCACAGACGCCAGGCTTCGGCAGGCCCTTGCTGGCCTGCCAGGCCGGCCCACGGTGTTTATTGTCAGCCAGCGGGCCTCTTCCATCCGCCACGCTGATCTGATTATCGTGCTGGACGAGGGCCGGGCCGTTGGGCTGGGCACCCATGACCAACTTTTAGAAAACTGCGGAGTTTACCGGGAGATTTACGAGTCCCAGTTTGAGAAGGGAGGGAAGCGGACATGAGGCAGAGGGCCAAAAAGGGCACGTTAAAAAAAGTGCTGCAATATATCCGGCGCTACTGGCTGCTGGTGGGGTTGTCTGTTTTACTGGCGGCGGTTTCGGTGGCCGCTTCCCTATATATTCCCATCCTCACCGGCCATGCGGTGGACCAGATTGTGGGCCCGGGCCAGGTGGACTTTGGGGCGGTTTTCTCCATTCTGGTCCAAATCGGCGTGGTCATTGCCGCGGCGGCCCTGGCTCAGTGGGTGATGAGCGTAATCAATAACCGGGTCACCTACCGGGTGGTTCGAGACATCCGTAACGAGGCGTTTCAAAGGCTTCAGCGCCTGCCCCTGAAATATATTGACGCCCACCCCGCTGGGGAGGTGGTCAGCCGGGTGATCGCGGACGTGGACCAGTTTGCCGATGGCCTTTTGATGGGCTTTACCCAGCTGTTTACCGGTGTCATTACCATTTTGGGCACCCTGGGCTTCATGCTTTCGGTGAACGTGACCATCACCCTGGTGGTAGTGCTCATTACCCCGGTCTCTCTGGTGGTAGCGGCCTTTATTGCCAAAAGTACCTACAATATGTTCCGCCAGCAGTCTCAGGTGCGGGGGGAGCAGACCGGCTTTGTAGAGGAGATGGTGGGCAGCCAAAAGGTGGTGCGGGCCTTTGGCCAAGAGAAAAATGCCATGGAACGCTTTGGCGAGATCAACGAGCGCCTGCGCCGCTGCTCCCTAAAGGCCATCTTCTTTTCCTCCATCACAAACCCCTCCACCCGTTTTGTCAATTCCCTGGTGTATACCGGGGTGGGCATTGTGGGGGCCCTGTCTGTGGTGGGCGGGGGGCTCACCGTGGGACAGCTCTCCTGCTTTTTAAGCTATGCCAATCAGTACACCAAGCCCTTCAACGAGATCTCCGGGGTGGTCACCGAGCTGCAAAACGCCCTGGCCTGCGCTGCCCGGGTGTTCGAGCTCATAGAGGAGGAGCCCCAGGCCCCCGACGCCCCCGACGCCCTGGTTCTAGGCACGGCTCAGGGCCGGGTGGCGGTGGACCAGGTAGACTTTGCCTACCGGCCCGGCCAGCGGCTCATCGAGGATTTTAACCTACAGGTGGCCCCGGGCAGCCGGGTGGCCCTGGTGGGCCCCACTGGCTGCGGCAAGACCACGGTGATCAACCTTCTGATGCGCTTTTACGATGTGAACAGCGGAGCTATTTTGGTAGACGGCACAGACGTCCGGCAGATCACCCGCCACAGCCTGCGCCGCAATTTCGGTATGGTGCTGCAAGACACCTGGCTGAAGCAGGGCACAGTGCGGGAGAACATTGCCTACAGCCGGCCGGAGGCCAGCCCCGAAGAGGTGGTGGCCGCCGCCAAGAGCGCCCACGCCCACAGCTTTATCCAGCGGCTGCCAAAGGGCTACGACACGGTCATCGGGGAGGACCTGGGGGGCCTAAGCCAGGGACAGAAGCAGCTGCTGTGCATTGCCCGGGTCATGCTAAGCCTGCCGCCCATGCTGATTCTGGATGAAGCGACCTCCTCTATTGACACCCGCACGGAGATCCGCATTCAGCGGGCCTTTGCCAAAATGATGAAGGGCCGCACCAGCTTTGTGGTGGCCCACCGGCTTTCCACCATCCGAGACGCGGACACCATTTTGGTGATGAAGGATGGACATATCATCGAGCAGGGTAACCACCAGGAGCTGCTGGAAAAGGGAGGCTTCTACGCCCAGCTGTATAATAGTCAGTTCAGCGTCACATAAGGAGAAGGCCATGGAGAAGAGAAATGGGCCCCTGATTCGGGACGCGTTCTAGGCTGATTGGAAGAGCGGCCGGTATGGAACCCTGGGCCCTGGAGGTTTTGGAGACCCGTGCCGACGGGCTGTGCATATACCCCCACCAGCTGCCGGATACAATCGCATGGTATTTTGAGAGAGGGCCGCTTTGCGGCTCTCTTTGTTTTGTTAGCAGGATTCAAAAGAAGGAGAGCGAATCTTTTGAACTTGGGCGGCAAAGCCGATTTTCAAGGGGGCTTACTATATTTCACCAAAACCCCGCCTCTGCCATACTATGGAATATCCCCCAGGGGCGGGGCAAGCCCTATGGTATAGTTAACGCGGTTCAAAATAAGGTATTCCACTTGTTTTGAACCGGGCAGCTTCGCTACCCCGCTTAAAAAAACGGTAAATACCGGTTTTTTATTAAGTGCGTTTCCTATAAATACCTTCATCAACCGAAAGGATGGGTCTGATATGATCAGTGCCTTTGGCATAGCAGGCGGGGACCTGCGGCAGATCTACTTGGCTAGGGCCCTAGCTAACGATGGCTGCCGGGTCTACCTTAGCTGCCTGGAAAATGCCCCTGGCCGGGAGGGGTTTCCCCAGGTGGGGCTTTCTCTGCTGGCGGAAAAATGCGAAGCCGTTCTGCTGCCTCTGCCTGCCACCCGGGACGGGCTTTACCTGAATACGCCCCTTTCCAACATGGAGATCCGGCTGGATGACAGCTTTGCCCGGATGTTCGGGGGCAGACGGGTCTTTGGGGGCATGATGGCGAAGCTGGTGGCCTCGTCGCCCTTATGGCAGCAGGTGCGCTACGGTGATTATTACGCCCGGGAGGAGCTGGTAGCCGGCAACGCCTATCTGACCGCCGAGGGCGCGGTGGCTCTGGCGGTACAGGAGCACCCGGGCACCCTGGGCGGCGCCCGGTGCCTGGTAACAGGCTATGGGCGCATTGGAAAGGCCCTGTGCGGCATGCTGCGGGGCATGGGGGCCCAGGTGTTTTGCGGCGCCCGAAAGGACAGCGACCTTACCTGTATCCGGGCCGCGGGATACCAGGCCCTTCGGTATGGGGAGATTGCCCGGCCCTTTGATCTGATTTTCAATACTGTGCCCGCCCGGGTCATTGGCGAAGAGGCCCTGGCCTGCCAGAGCCAGGACGTATTGGCCGTTGAACTGGCCTCGGCTCCCGGCGGCATTGATCTGGAGGCCGCCGAAGCCGCCGGGGTGCGGGTGCTGTTAGCCCCGTCTCTGCCGGGACGGATGTCGCCCAAGGCCTCGGGAGAGCTGATTCAGGAAGCGGTCTATCATATGCTGCGGGAGGAGTAGAGCATTTACGAAAGGAGATGGTATACTATGCAAACGCTGGGGTTTGCCATGTGCGGTTCTTTCTGCACCCTGGACAGAGCCATGGAGCAAATGGCAGAGCTAAGCGGGGACTATGCCCTGCTGCCCATTATGTCGGAAAACGTCTATACCACAGATACCCGGTTTGGCAAAGCCGCGGACTTTATTCGCCAAGGGGAGAAAACCACAGGCCGAAAGGTGCTGCACACCATTGTGGAGGTGGAGCCCCTGGGCCCTAAGGGACTGGTAGACGCTATGGTGGTGTGCCCATGCACAGGGAACACCTTGTCAAAGCTGGCGCTGGGGATTACCGACACGCCGGTGACCATGGCGGTAAAGTCCTCCCTGCGGGTGGGGCTGCCGGTGGTTATTTGCCTGGCCAGCAACGACGCCCTGGCGGCATCGGGGCAGAACGCCGCCCGGCTGATGAATACCAAAAACGTGTACTTTGTGCCCTTGCGTCAGGATGACCCAGTGAAAAAACCCTTTTCTCTGGTGGCGGACTTTTCCCTGCTAAAAGAGACTGTGGCCGCTGCCCTGGCGGGCCGGCAGCTACAGCCAGTATTCGTATAATATAATAAGAAACATTACTATATATACGAATAAAAATTTAGTTGCGTATAATTCCTGCCGGCTCTTGACAAATGAAAGGGTACGTGGTATGTTGAAGGCAGTGCCATAGGGTGCTGCCTTTCGGCTTATTCCAACAGACTTCTGCGCAAAAGGGGTTTTGTAAAAATGGCGGGAGAGTTCCGGAGGCAAATCCCCAGGGGCGTCGAATGTGTTTTATTCCACAAGAGCTCTAAATAAAAAGGGGGCGGCGGCATATGGATGAGCTGCGCCAGGCCGGTGCGGATGGTTTTTATTTGGAGAGCCCCGCCAGGGTGGGGCTTGTGCGGCTGGAGGAGTCCCGGGGGTGCCAGAGCTTTGCGCCGGGCATTGAGTGCGCTTTTACCTGCCACCCGGTGCTGGAGCCGGCTTTTTTGTACGGCGGCTTCCCTATGAAGGAGCTGCGGCACAAATTTCTTATGGCCCAGGAGAGCCGCGCCCGCCCCCTGGACCCAGAGCGGCTGCCCGGGGGGCCTGCGGGCTGTGTCCCTGCCCGGATATTTTTTCATATGGTGAGCTTTACCACCCGGGACCATGTGATGTATTTGGCCGACTGCCTTTCCACCCGGGAGACGCGGGAAAAGTGCAAGGTCAACTTTATTTATGATGTGGCTGCTTACCTGGATACCTTGGAACAGGTGAAAGCCATGAAAGCGTCCCTGTTTGTACCATCCCACGCTCCGGTAACAGAGAATATTCGGGAGCCGGCCCAGTACAACATGGACAAAACCACGGAATTGGGGGAGACCATCGCGGGTCTTTGTAAAGAGCCCGGCAGCTTTGAGGAAGTTTTGTCAAAGCTATGTGGGCTGCTTAGCATAGAGCTGAACGTTCAGCGGTACGCCCTGGTGGGCAGCACGGTGCGCTTGTTTTTGTTCTGGTTAAAGGACCAGGGAAGGCTAACAGTGTGGTTTGCCGGGGGCCGTATGCTGTGGAGGATGGTATAGGCGGCATAGGGCCGTGAATGGAGGACTTATGAATACCAAAAATACGCCCCGCTTGGAGACGGAGCGGCTGATACTAAGAAGGTTTACGGAGGATGACCTGGAGGCAATTTTCAGCATTTTTAGCGACAAGGAAGTGAACACCTATCTGCCCTGGTATCCAGTGGAGACCATGGAGCAGGCCCAGGAGCTGTACGTTCGGCGCTACGCCCAGCTGTATAGCCAGCCAAAGGGCTATGGCTATGCGGTGTGCATGAAAGCCGACGACCGGCCGGTGGGCTATGTGGAGGTGAGCGCTGGTGAAAGCCACGACATGGGCTATGGGCTGCGGCGGGAGTTCTGGCGGCAGGGCATTGCCACCGAGGCCTGCCGGGCGGTGATGGACCAGCTGCGGGCAGATGGCGTGCAGTATGTAACGGCGACCCACGACACCGACAATCCCCGCAGCGGCCAGGTGATGCGCCGCCTGGGCATGACCTATAAGTACTCCTACATGGAGCAGTGGCAGCCCAAAGATATCTGGGTGCTGTTCCGCATGTACCAGATGAACCTGGATGGCAACGACAGCCGGGTATACAGGGGGTACTGGAACCAACACCCGCAGCACTACATAGAGGACTTTAGCGAATAAGAAAAGACCGGCGTCCTTCCCCAAAAGGGAAACGCCGGCCTTTTTTGTAGTGAATGTGCGTGAGAATCGGCGTGGCCGCTCTACCGATGGTTTAAAAGGGGATCTTACGCACCCTTTTTTTGAGCAGCGTTTCACTCCAATTAAAATAGGCGTCTGCCAGACTTTGCATGATTTTGTAGTACAAGAAAAAGCCCCCGGAAAAACGGTCGCCTTTTTTAGGGGGGACACAAAAAGGACGGCTTCTGGTCAGAATAAACGGCGTTTCGGAGTAAAAAAGACGCTGGGCGGCTTTGAGAGGCAGAGGCCGGCCAAGGGGCCCGTTTTCGGCTATTCCTGGAAAAAGCCGGGCAGCAGTTTCTTCCGCCGGATAAAGTAATACCCAAAGCCCGCCAGGTCTGCCAGCACCCAGCCAATGGGCACAGACCACCAGATGCCGGTTACGCCAATGGCCGTCACGGCCGAGAGGCTGTGGGCCAGGGCCACCCGCAGGCCCAGGGAGACTACGGTTAGCACCACAGACATACCTGGGCGGCCCAGGGCCCGGTAGAGGCCGTACAGCAAAAAGAGGAACCCAATGCCCCAGTAGAAGGCTCCCTCAATGCGAAGGTACCGCACGCCCTGGGCGATAATCTCTGTCTCCGCCGGGTCCACAAAGAGCCCCATCAGCTGTGGGGCAAACAGACAAACCAGCCCCGAGACCCCCAGGCAAAAGACCAGGGCGGCCAGCGCCGCCCCCCGAAACCCGGCCTGAATACGTCGGCGCTGGCCGGCCCCGTAGTTTTGGGCAGTATAGGTGGAAAAGGCGTTGCCAAAGTCCTGCACAGGCATGTAGGCAAAGGCGTCGATCTTCACAGCCGCGGCAAAAGCCGCCATCACCGCTGGACCAAAGCTGTTGACAATGCCCTGTACCAGCAGAATGCCCAGGTTCATCACCGACTGCTGTAGGCAGGTGAGCACTGAAAAGCTGGCGATT
Source organism: Oscillospiraceae bacterium (assembly GCA_910574935.1). GTDB lineage: Bacteria > Bacillota > Clostridia > Oscillospirales > Acutalibacteraceae > Acutalibacter > Acutalibacter intestini. Next base: position 90,452 of record CAJTCU010000006.1, on the reverse strand, counting down.
TGCCGCACGCAGTTCCAGCCGACCCGGCGCTGGGCCCGGGTCATTTTCAGGCAGGGCAGCCGCAGCAGAGAATAAATGGCAATGCCCACCCCAGACACATATTGGGCAATCACTGTGGCCCAGGCCGCTCCGGCCGGTCCCCACCGCAGCCCAAGAACAAACCAGAGGTCCAGGCCAATGTTCAATAAGGCGGAGGCCCCTAAAAACACTAGGGGCGTTACCGAGTTTCCCAGGGCACGCAGCAAAGAGGCAAAGTAATTATATAAAAAGGTGGCGAAAATGCCGCAGAAAATTACCCAGAGATAGGCCCGCATGTGGCCCCAAACCGGGTCTGGCACCCGCATAAACCACTTTATGCCGTCTAGACACAGAAACACCGCCAGATTCAAGACCAGCGTGAGGGCTAAAATAAGCAGAAAAGAGGCGCATACGGCCTCTTGCAGTCCTCGCTGGTCCCGCTGGCCAAAACGGATAGAAAAAAGAGTCCCGCTGCCCATGCAAAGGCCCAGAAGAATGGAGGTGAGAAAGGTCATCAGCGTAAAAGAGGAGCCCACCGCCGCCAGGGTATCGGGCCCCAAGAATTTGCCGACAATTAGGGTGTCCGCGATGTTATAGCACTGCTGCAAAAGGTTGCCCAACACCATGGGCACGGCAAAACGCAGCATAGAGCGTACCGCCGGCCCCCGGGTCATGTCCATAGCCATAAAAAAGCCTCCTGGGGAATATGCTTTAGAATTATAGTACCAGAGAACGGGTGGAAAGTCAATGCGGGGCGCGCCGCCTCTTTTGTGCAAAATTTTGGGCTTGCAAAACCACGCCGCGTAGTGTATTATTAGCATAAGTAATCGTCGGCTTTTTAGCTTTGCCGCGGATAACGAGGAAGGATGTGTGTTCCAATGCAAAAAAGTATTAAGAGAACCGTTGCCATTCGGGTGGTGGCAGTACTGGTCTCTACACTGCTGTTCAGTTTCATGACCACCTTTAATATTTTCAGGATACAGGCCACCCAGGCAATGGCATCTCAGGCCAACGCCCTGCTGGACCGGGCGGAAAAGGCGGAAACTGCCCACTACAAGTGGGTAACAAACCTAAGTAACGCCCTGTATGCCGGCACAGAGTTTACCGGCAGTATCGACCCCTCTACTTGTGTTTTGGGCCAGTGGCTGTACGGCGAAGCGGGAACCGACGACCAGGATATTCTGGCTCTGCGTTCTCAGCTGGAGCCCCTGCACAAGGAACTGCATGAGTCTGCCACCTACGTACTGGATTTGCTGAAGACAGACCCCCAGGCAGCCACCAGCTATTTTCAAGAGACCATTCATGGCAATTTGGGCACCTTAGTGGGTCTTTTAGATCAAGTGATCGAGCGCAGCAGCGCCCTTAGCCAAGAAAGCGCCGCCGAGATGGAGAATACAGCCGTAACCATGCACATCACTTCAGGGGTGTGTCTGGCGCTGGCGCTGTTCTGCCTGATTGGCCTGATCCTCTATGTGATCAAGCGGGTGGTGGAGCCCATCCTTAGCATTACCGAGAGCAGCAAGGTGCTGCAAGAGGGTAAGCTGGAGCTAAAGTTTAACTACAGCTCCAAGGATGAGCTGGGCCAGCTGGCCAGCACCCTGGAGCATTCTATGGGACTGATTGAGAGCTATGTAACAGACATCAACAGCATTCTGGACCGGGTCTCTCAGGGAGATTTTGATGTGAGTACCAGCGCGGACTACATAGGAGATTTTCGCTCGATTCAGGCTTCTATCGACAGCTTTACCAGCACCCTTTCCGGGGCTTTAGGCGCCATTGCCCAGGCGGAGCAGCGCATTTCTGCCAACGCCGACCAGCTGGCCAGCAGCTCTCAGTCTCTGGCTCAGGGGGCTACGGAACAGGCCAGCTCGGTACAGGAGCTGTATGCCACCTTGGATGACCTTTCCAAGAGCGCCAAGCAGAACGTGCAGACCGCCGGGGAAGCCCAGGCCCGCGCCACGATGACCGGCCAGCAGGTGGCTGCCAGCAGCGAGCAAATGAAACAAATGGTGGCTGCCATGGAGGACATCAGCGGTACTTCCCAGCAGATTGGGCAAATCATTGCTACCATCGAAAATATTTCCTTCCAGACAAACATTCTGGCCTTGAACGCGGCGGTAGAGGCGGCGCGGGCTGGCGAGGCCGGAAAGGGCTTTGCTGTGGTAGCCGGCGAGGTACGCAACCTGGCGGCCCAGTCCGACCAGGCGGCCAAGGCCACCAAGGAACTGATTGACAACTGCGTGGAGGCCGCTGGGCGCGGCAGCCAGATCGTGGGCGGGGTCTCTGCCGAGCTGCAAAAGACCCTGGAGCTGGTGACCCGTTCCAACGAAGACATCGGCGTGATTGCCGACGCTGTGCGGGGCGAAGCTGAGTCCATTATGCAGGTCACCGAGGGCATTGGCCAGATCTCCGCGGTGGTGCAGACCAACTCGGCCAGCAGCGAGGAGTCCGCGGCCGTTAGCACAGAGCTGTTCAGCCAGGCCAATTTGCTAAAGGGCGAGGTCAGCAAGTTCCGGATGAAGAAATAAAAAAGCGGGAAGCGGTCTTTCGTTATACCCGCAAATACCGGCTTTCGTGGCCCCCAAAACAGATGCTTAAGGCAAAGGATGCTTAAAAACAGGAGGAGGTCTACCTATGTCTCAAATGATGGACGCCCTGGTAAAGCCCGCTGCGGGCCCAGGACTGGAGCTTCGCCAGGTACCGGTGCCCCTGCCAGGGCCAGGGCAGGTCCTGATTAAAGTGCACAAAACCGCTATCTGCGGCACGGATGTCCACATTTACAACTGGGACCCTTGGGCCCGGGAGCACATCCGGCCCCCCATGGTCATCGGCCACGAGTATGTGGGCGAGGTGGCCCAGCTGGGCGCGGGGGTAGAGGGCCTGCACGTAGGCCAGCGGGTTAGCGGCGAGGGACATATTACCTGCGGCCGCTGCCGGAACTGCCATACCGGCAACATCCAGTGGTGCAAAGACACCCAGGGGGTGGGCGTGGACCGGGACGGCGCTTTCGCCCAGTATGTATGCATTCCCCAGAGTAATGTAATTATCATTGACGGGAGCCTGCCCGAAGAGGTGGTAGCGTTCTTCGACGCTTTTGGCAATGCCACCCATACAGCCCTGATGTGGGACTTGGTGGGAGAGGATGTACTGATTACCGGCGCGGGGCCCATTGGAATCATTGCCGCCGGGGTTTGCAAGTACGCCGGGGCCCGCCGGGTGGTGATTACCGATGTAAACGAGTACCGGCTGGATCTGGCCCGGAAGATGGGCGCGGACGCGGCGGTGAACGTAAAGACCGAGGACCTGCCCAGTGTGATGAGCAAGCAGGGCCTGGTAGAGGGCTTTGACATTGGTCTGGAGATGAGCGGAAACGGCGCGGCCTTGACCCAGATGATCTCTGTGATGCGAAACGGCGGCAAGATTAGCCTTTTGGGAATTTCCAACGAACCCGTGCCTATGAACATGAACGGTATTATTGGCAAAGGGCTTACTTTACAGGGGATTTACGGTCGGAAGATGGATAACTGGCACCAGATGAGCTACATGGTGCAGGGCGGCCTGGATCTGACGCCGGTAATCACCCACCGGTTCCACTACACCCAGTTTGAGCAGGGATTTGCCGCCATGAATAGCGGAAAGTCTGGGAAGGTGATTTTGGACTGGACTGAGTGAGCGTTTCATTTTGCGTTTGTGTCTTTAAGCCGGGACGGCAGGAAAGAGGAACGGGAGGGGTGCTTTTTTCTTGTAAGCACCCCTTTTCCGCAGGCGGGACCCGCTCTTTACAAGCGGTTTCTTCTTTACGGGAAAGATTTGTGAAGGGCTGGGGCTTGTCTGCCGCTTGCGGCCCCCGCTTTCACGTCTTGCGGTCTTGAAAGGCGGTCGAAACGGTTTATTGAACTTTGCGCTGCGGCGTATAGTCTGGTATGTATTTGGCAAGGCTTGTGTTTTTATTTGGGAGGTCATTTTATGAAAAAAGCTTTAGAGAAGTATAAAAATGAGCTAGAAGCGATCCGTGAGGCAGGCACCTGGAAGGGGGAACGGGTCATCACCACCCCCCAGCGGTCCCGGATTGACACCACAGAGGCCAGCCGGGTGGTGAATATGTGCGCCAACAACTACCTGGGCCTTGCCAATAATCCGGAGTTGATTGCCGCGGCCAAAGAGAGCTACGATCAATGGGGCTTTGGTCTCTCGTCGGTGCGGTTTATCTGCGGCACCCAAAGCGTTCACAAACAGCTGGAGCAAAAGCTCTCGGAGTTCTTGGGCACAGATGACGTGATTCTGTACTCCTCCTGCTTTGACGCCAACGGAGGCCTATTTGAGACCCTGCTGGGGCCCGAGGACGCCATTATCTCTGACGAGCTGAACCATGCCTCTATTATTGATGGGGTGCGTCTGTGCAAAGCCAAGCGCTTTCGCTATAAAAACAACAATATGGAGGACCTGCGGGCCCAGCTGGAGGCTGCCGAAGAGGCGGGCTGCCAGGTGAAGCTCATTGCCACAGACGGCGTGTTCTCTATGGATGGCTACATTGCCAATCTAAAAGGGATCTGCGACCTGGCAGACGAGTTTGACGCTCTAGTGATGGTAGACGACAGCCACGCCGTGGGCTTTATGGGGGACACAGGCCGGGGCACGCCGGAGTTCTGCGGGGTACAGGGCCGGGTGGATATTATTACAGGCACCTTTGGCAAGGCCCTGGGCGGGGCCAGCGGCGGCTATACCGCGGCCCGCCAGGAAATTGTAGAGCTTCTGCGCCAGCGCAGCCGTCCGTATCTGTTCTCTAATACCTTGGCTCCTGCTGTATGCGCCGCCAGTCTAAAGACCCTGGAGCTGCTGACAGCCTCTACGGAGCTGCGGGACCGGGTGCACGAGAATACTGCCTACTTCCGGGAGAAGCTAAGCCGTTTGGGCTTTGACGTGCTGGAGGGCAGCCACCCCATTGTGGCAGTAATGCTGTACGACGCCAAAGTGGCGGCAGAGTTTGCGGTTCGAATGCTGGAAAAAGGTGTGTATGTGGTGGGCTTCAGCTATCCCGTGGTGCCAAAGGGCCGGGCGCGTATTCGCACCCAGGTTTCTGCGGGGCACAGCCGGGAGGACCTGGATTTCGCGGTGGAATGCTTTAAGGCAGTGAAAGAAGAAATGGGCATTTAACCTGGCGCTTGCTTAAAAACAGATATTGCGCTCTGCCAGCAGGACATTCTTATAGAGGAAACAGAACGCTGTATAAGGAAAAATTTTCTGGAAACTATTGACTTTTTGGGACTTGGGTGTATAATACTCTTTAAGTAAGATGTAATTGTATAAGTAAAGGCAATGACGAAGAAGACATGGTTGCGACCCTTTCAGAGAGTTGGCGGTTGCTGCAAGCCAATGGGGTACGGCCGAAAATGTCCATCCCTTCTGAGCCGGGGACCCGAAACCCGAGACGCGCCAGCAACCGGGAGCTTAACAAGAGCTGTGTGGAGTTTTTTGGGAAGTAGATGTCCTCCGTAAAGCCGCGTTAGGGCAAAGGGCTTGTTAGAGTCCGCAGAGGAGGCAGAGGCTAGCGCCATAGGGGCGTTTTGCTTTTGCAAGATGAGTGGTACCGCGGAGCAATTCCGTCTCATGGGGAGAAATCCCTGTGAGACGGTTTTTTTATGGGTCGCGAAGGAGGAAAGTCCATGAAAGCGTACGAACTGACGTTAAAAACCAACCACTTCCTATTGCGGGATGGAACGCTGACCGAAAAACAGAAAGACCAGATCCTTGGCCAGCTGCTGGCCGCGCGAAGTACCCCAGAGGAGGCGGAACGGTTTTACCGTGGGGTCCGCTGCCCGGGGAACCGAGACCGGGAAGGCCGCAGGATGTACCCAGAATGCTTTATTCCAGCCTACAACCAGGGTGAAAAGTACAAGACCCTGATGAACCAGACCCCAAAGACCCAGCTGTTTGCCAGCAACCTATATGAGCTGGAGATCCTGCGGCTGCTGTGCCTGCTGGGGCCAGAGCTGCCGGAGGTGGAGGCTATGCGGCAGCAGACCCTGGCGCGGCTGCGCACCACCTGCTTTGGCTATCAGGACGACGGGGTGGGGGAGTGCTTCGACGCTTCGCTGGTGGTCCTGCGGTTCCTGGCGGCGGCCGCCCCGGAAGAGGAGGCCTGGATACAGAGTAGGCTGGACAACTTCAACCAGCACTATGGAGAGAAAAAGCGCCCCTGGTTTTGCCTCTGGTACTACTGGCTCTGCCTTAGCGAGTTGTCCTTTTCTCTGGCAAAGCCTTATACGGACCCGCACCTGCCGGAAATGCTGAAGTGGCTGGAGCACAAGGGGATGGTGATGCACAGCAACCATGACGTGGCGGTACACCCCACGCTGATGTATCTGCTGCGGAACAGTGCCGCCCGCTACCCCCAGTACGCCTATATCAAAGAGCGCAAGCCCTATATCCGAGAAAAAGACGGCAGAATTTGTTTTGACATAACGTGTTAACTGGTAAAATTTCGATATACTACTCTTATCAAAGGGGGACGACCCAATGGAAAAAACAGACCTAAAAACCCAGCTGGCCGAGGTGGCCCAGCGCATCCGCACTATGCGGGAGATTACCGGCCTTTCGGAAGAGGAGATGGCCAAGTGCACGGGCGTTACAAAAGAGGAATACCAGCATTGCGAACTGGGCGAGCAGGACTTTAGCTTTACCTTTATCTACAAGTGCGCCAAGCGCTTTGGCGTGGACCCCACGGACCTGATCCGCGGCGTCAGCCCCACGTTGTCCAGCTACACCATTGTGCGCCACGGGGACGGCCTGCCCATTGCCCGCCGCCACGGTTTCAAATATTTGAACCTGGCCCCCCTGTTTAAAGATAAGACCGCGGAGCCGTTTTTTGTTACCATGCCCTATTCCGAGGCCGAGCAGCACGTGGCCATTAAGCTGGCCGCCCACACGGGCCAGGAGTTCGATATTGTGGTAAAGGGCTCCATGAAGATGCAGATCGGCAGCCACATCGAAACCCTCAACGAGGGCGACTCCATCTACTACAACTCCGGCACCCCCCACGGGATGATCGCCACCGGCGGAGCCGACTGCCAGTTGTACGCCATGGTGATGAAGGGTACGGAGGACCTGCCCCACCAGCCAGACCGGTTTCAGACCCTCATCCAGCGCAAGCTGGCCCGGCAGAACCGGGAGAGCGTGGCCGATCCCTTTATCGAGACCACTCTGGACGAGAACGGCATCTTAAAAGAGATTCAGTTTAAAAACGAAGAGAACTTTAACTTTGGCTTCGATATTGTGGACGAAATTGCCCGCCGGGAGCCAGAACGCCTGGCGATGCTCCATGTGGATAAGCACAAGGTAGAGCGCCGCTTTACCTTTGGCGACATCCGCCGCATGTCCAACAAAACCGCCAACTACCTGGAGAGCCTGGGCATTCAGCGGGGAGACAAGGTGCTGGTGGTGCTCAAGCGCCACTACCAGTTCTGGTTTGTGATCACGGCCCTGCACAAAATGGGCGCGGTGATTATCCCGGCCACCCATCTTTTGATGGAGCACGACTTTGACTACCGCTTTAAAGCCGCGGGGGTAAAGGCTATTTTGTGTACCAGCGACGACCAAACCGCCGACGAGGCCCACCGGGCAGCCCAAAACTGCCCTGGGGTGCAGGTGAAGATTCTGGTTGGAGAGAACCGGCCCGAGCGGGGGCTGACCGACTGGCATGACTTTGACAAGGAGATGGCCCTTTTCCCGGATGTGTATGACCGAAAGCCAGACTCTCCCTGTGGCAGCGACCTGATGCTAATGTACTTCACCTCCGGTACCACAGGTTATCCGAAAATTGCTATGCACAGCTATAAGTATGCCCTTGGCCACTATATCACCGCCCGGTACTGGCACAATGTGAACCCAGACGGCCTGCACTTTACCATTTCTGACACGGGCTGGGGCAAGGCTATGTGGGGTAAGTACTACGGCCAGTGGATGTGCGAGGCGGCGCTGTTTACCTATGATTTTGACAAGTTCGACGCCCACGACATTCTGCCTATGTTCGCTAAGTACCATATCACCACCTTCTGTGCGCCGCCCACCATGTACCGGTTCTTTATCAAGGAGGACCTCTCGAAATATGACCTTTCTGGAATCGAGTACTCCACCACGGCCGGCGAGGCCCTGAACCCAGAGGTCTACCAGCAGTGGAAGCGGGCCACGGGCCTTATGCTGATGGAGGGCTTTGGTCAAACAGAGACCACCTGTGTGATTTATAACCCGGTGGGCGCCATCCCCAAAACGGGCTCTATGGGTGTGCCCAGCCCCCTGTATGATGTGGATATTGTGCTGCCCGACGGCAGCAGCGCCCCGGTGGGCGAGACAGGAGAGATTGTGATACGTACCGATAAGGGCGCGCCCTGCGGCCTGTTTATGGGCTACTACCAGGATGAGAAGCAAACCAGGGAGTCCTGGTATGACGGCATGTACCACACTGGCGATACGGCCTGGCGGGACGAGGACGGCTTCTTCTGGTACGTGGGCCGCACGGACGATGTGATCAAGTCCTCTGGTTACCGCATTGGGCCCTTCGAGATCGAAAGCGTGATCATGGAGCTGCCCTATGTGCTGGAATGCGCCGTTACCGCCGTGCCGGACCCGGTGCGGGGCCAGGTGGTCAAGGCCACCATTGTGCTGACCCGGGGCACAGAGGGCACCGACCAGCTGAAGAAAGAGATACAGACCTATGTAAAGAAGCACACAGCTCCCTATAAGTACCCCCGCATCGTGGAGTTCCGGGAGGAACTGCCCAAGACCATCAGCGGCAAGATCAGGCGGGTGCAGCTGCGGGAGGAGGAAAAATAATGCTTACAAACGAGACGCCGTTTCTGCTGAAGGACGGCCGGAAAGCCTTACTGCGCAGCCCCCGGCAGGAGGATGTGCCCGGCCTGCTGGACTATCTGGTAAAGTCCGCTGAAGAGTCGGAATTCATCTTGCGCGGTCCGGAGGACTGCAAAAAATACACCCCGGAGAATGAGGCCAAGTGGATAGAGAACATGAACGCCGCAGAGAACGCGGCCACGCTGGTCTGCCAGGTGGAGGGCAGAATCGCGGGAAACTGCGAGGTGAGCAGAAGCAATATGGCCAAGATACGCCACCGGGCCAATGTGGGCATTGCCCTCTTAAAGGAATTCTGGGGTCAGGGCATTGGTACAGCGATGTTCCAGGAGCTCATCCGCATTGCGGAAAGCTGGCAAGGCCTCACCCAGCTGGAGCTGGAATTTTTAGAGGGAAACTTTCGGGCGCGGGCTCTGTATGAAAAAATGGGCTTTCGCATTGTGGGCGTGCGGCCCGACGCTTTCCGTCTAAAGGACGGCAGCCTGTGCAACGAATATATTATGATTCGAAAGATTGGATGTTAGGAGAGTGACCGCGATGTTGAAAAGTATTCGAAACAGTTTGGTGCTTACATCTGTTTTGTACACGGCCCTGGGGGTGGTGCTCATCCTTTTTCCCGGCTCGGCCCTTCAGTGGGCCAGCATTGTAATTGGCGGGGTGACCCTGTGCTATGGGGCGGTGCGGCTGTACTCCTACTGGAAGGCGGGAGGCGGCTACCAGAGCCGGTTTGACCTGTTTTTAGGGATGATCCTGGCCCTGTTGGGGGTGTTCCTGATGGTGAGTCCGCAGTTTTTGGCCTCGGTCATTCCGGTGACGCTGGGGGTCTATATTCTGGTGGACGGGGTTTCCTCCATCAAAAAAGCCCTGGACATGAAGGCCCTGGGCTTTGAGAAATGGTGGATTTCGCTGACGGCGGCACTGGTTCTTTCCCTGCTGGGGCTGGTAATGGTTCTGCGGCCCTTCTCGCTGATGAGCCACCTGGTGGTATTTATTGGCGTGAGTTTTGTATTCGACGGCGTGTACACCCTGGCCAATACAGTGGCAGCGGACCGAATCTATAAAGCAAAATAAAAAACGCCGTTTTCGATGCTTCAAACAAGCCCTAGTCAGCGGTCAGAATAGAACAGCTCCTTCACCCCCACAACCAAAAGCAAGACCCCAAAGCCCCGCCGCAGCAGCCCCACATCCATCCCTGCCGCAGCTAGGGAACCTGCCAAGCAGGCGGGTATGCCCAAAAGCACACACCATAGAACGGCCTGGCCCTCTACCAGGCCGTTTTTTATGTGTCCCAAAAGGGCCGGAAGTCCACAGGCGGCAAAATACACCAGGTTCACGCCCCCGGCCCGCAGCTGGTCCATGTGTTCCACCAGGGTTAGCCAGAGGACCAGCAGGGTGCCGCCCCCCACCCCAAAACCGGAGATCACCCCAGTGGAAAAGCCCACGAGCATGCCAAAAAACCAGCTCATAGGTTCAACACCGCCCTTACGCCTCCGTAGAGGATTAGCAGCCCAAAGGCCCTATGCAGCCATTTTACCGGCACCCGCCGGAACACCCGCCCGGAGACCAGGCCCCCTAAGAATCCCCCGGCCAAAAAGGGCCAGACGGCGTTAAGGTCCAAGCTGCCTTTAAAAAAATAAATGGCTGCCGAGACCAGGGACAGGGGCAGAATAACGGCCACCGAGGTGGCAAAAGCCTTGCGCTGGGGCAGCCGGGCCCACCCGGCCAGCAGCGGCACCAGAAAAAGCCCCCCGCCCGCGCCAAAAAGGCCGTTGGCCAGACCGGCTAATCCCCCGGTGAGGGCGTATTTTATCTTGACGGAATGTTTCATGAAGCGCCTCCCTCTCGGGCCTTTTCCGGCCCCTTCTTCTCAAAGCTTCTCCGATTTTGGCGGGAAAATGCGAATTTTCCCGGGAAAATTCCGCATACTGAAAGGGAAATGTCGTGGCGGCCGGTCCTGGGGCCAGCCGCCGGTAGTGGGGGAGCTTATGAAACGAAAAACCGTAAAAATAAAAGCCTATGCCCTTTTGCTTGGACTCTTTTGCCTGATGGGGGCTGCCGGGCGCTCTTTGGCAAATATATCCGGGGACGCGGAGTACGTGGCTGCCGCTGGCCAGCAGAGCGTCTACCGGCTGGATGTGGCCAAAAGCCGGGGTACCATCTATGACTGCAACCTGACGCCTCTTACGGGCCAGACCACCCGGCTGGTGGCGGCGGTAGCCCCTACAATCGAGGCTGTGGGGGCGCTGGAGTCTGTTACCAAGGGGCGCTACCGGCAGCGGCTGGCCACAGCCCTGGAGGATGGTAAACCCTTTGTAATGGAGCTGGACCGCTATCTTGAGCACGACTGTGTGGACCTGTTCAGTGTGCCCAGGCGCTATCAGGAAGATCAGCTGGCCCCTCATGTGGTAGGATACCTGGACAGCACCGGCAGCGGTGCGGCCGGGGTGGAGCTGGCCATGAACGACGCGCTGGAGAACCATGGAGGGGAGATCACGGTTTACTACCAGGTGGATGGCCTGGGCCGGGCTATTGCCGGGGCCAGCCGGATGGTGGTGGACACACTGGAACCGGCTGGGGGCGGCGTGGCGGTGACCATAGACGCGGAGATACAGCGCCTGGCAGAGGAAAACGCCGGGGAGCTGGGCCGTGGGGCCGTGGTAGTTACAGAGGTGCCAAACTGCGAGATACGCGCCCTGGTAAGCCTGCCGGACTTTGACCCAGGCGATATTGGAACAGCGGCCCAGGGCCAGGACTCGCCCCTTATTAACAGGGCCTTCTGCGCCTACCCGCCGGGCTCGGTGTTTAAGCTGGCTACCGCCGCCGCCCAGCTGGAAAGCCAGCAGAAAACCCAAGAGCCGGCAAACAGCGGAACCACCCCTGCGGAAAGCCCCGTGGGCCCCCTTTTTACCTGCAACGGCGCGCTAAACGCTGGGGGAATGCTGTTTCATTGCTTTGACGGCACGGCCCATGGAGTGGTGGACCTGAAAGCCGCTCTGGAAAAGTCCTGTAACGGTTACTTTATTAGCGCGGCCCGGGCCCTGGGAGGGCAGACCGTGCTGGCCATGGCCTATAACCTGGGGCTGGGCCAGCGCCAAGAGTTTGGCCGGGGGCTGTTTTCCTCGCCGGGAATTCTGCCCGAGGCGTCTGACCTGGAAAACGCCCGGGCTCTGGCCAACTTCTCCTTTGGGCAGGGGGATTTGGCGGTTACGCCTGTACAGCTGTGCGGCATGATGAACGCCATTGCAGCCGGGGGGCAGTATAGCTCGCCCAAGTTGATAGCCGGGCAGGTCAACGCCCAGCAGGAGCTAAGCCCTTATCAGCCCGTAACAGACCAGACCGTGCAGGCCATGTCCCCCGCCACAGCCAAGACTCTGCGGGACTACCTGATTAGCGCCGCCAAACGGGGTACTGGCTCGGCAGGCGCGCCGGGAAACTGCGCCAGCGGCATAAAGACCGGCACAGCCCAGACCGGGGCCTATGAAGGAGACAAGGAGCTCTCCCACTTTATCTACTGCGGCTTTATCTGCGACAAAACCGGCGCTCCCCGGTACTGCGTCACCGTGCTGCGGGAATCTGTGGCAGAGGATCAGGGCGCCACCGCCCGGGTGTTTCGGAAAATCACGGAAGGGCTGGCAGAGCTGGCGAATCAAGAGGATGAAAAGAAAGCGGCCCGGGGATAAGCGCCCCTGGGCCGCATGCATTCTTTTCCTTCCAGACTCTAGGGCTGTGTGTCGCTCCTGCCCCCGTACAGGTCGCTCTCTGTCCCAAAAGAAGACGGGGCTTGGGGCCAGTTCTCGGGGGTCTTCTGCTGTGCGTAGTAGGCTACAAAATCTCCCAGAGTCTCCACCCGGCTGCGCATCATTTCTTCGTTTAAATCGGAAATAAGGGTTTTTCCCGTCTCCAGGTCCACTAGCTCCAGGCGGGTGTAGCGCTGTAGGCCTCCAGTGGAGTCCCGGCGGTCGTAGAGATAGTATATCCAAAAAGACATGACCCTATAGGTCTCTCCTGTGCTGGGCAGAGAATAGCTGCTCTCCATATACGAGCCGTTTTCGCCCGTAAAACGTTCCCCTTCCGGCAAGCCGGTGGTTACAGGTAATTGCTGCACCAGCACGTCATCGTAATAGGCCTGAATGGCCAGGCTCCGGCCCACCATGGGATAGGGCGTGAACAGGGAAACGTACTCGCCCATACCTGTGGGAGAGGCTTCCATGGGCTGGAGGCTTATATCAATACAGAGGAAGTCATTCAGGAAGGCCCCCAGGGGCGGGGCCTTTCGGTCCGGGTCCAGCTTTTCGTTGCCGGTTTTCTTGTAGTTTTCGCTGGCAAACACCTGGTTTTTCTCCAGGTCAATGCTAAACTCTGCCAGCACCCGGCGGCAGGCGAACTCTCCGGCCTCCTCCGGGGTCTCGTAAAAGGTAAGCACCAGCGGCGCGTCCAGACGTACGGGCTGACCTTGAGAGCAAAATGTGAACCGGAAGGTGTTCTTATCTCCAAACTGTTCTGGGCCTAACTCCAAATCAATTTCTGTGCCATCCGCCAGCTGGACCTCGCTCATTGTGTAGCCGTTCCGCCACGGGTCCTCTGGGGTTTTGGGGGCGGCGGGGGCGGCTTCCTCTTGCCAGAGTTGGGCGTAGATCCCCAGGGGCATGGATTCTTCCATAAGCAGCAGGTCGCCACAGAAGCCAATATTGGGCAGGGTGGCCTCCACCTGTACATAACTGGGGGTATATTCCACCCGCTCCAGGGTGGCCTGGTTATCCGTGGCAGGGGAGAGGATGGTGTGGTTTTGGGTGTTGTCTATCTCCACCTTACACGAAAGCTCAAAGCCAGGGGTCCAGCTTGCTATATGCTCCATCCCCTGCTCACCATAAAAGGTTAGGGTCAGTTCCGGAATAAAGATCTGTACTTCCACAGCGCCGTCTATCGGTTCTTTCAGCTGGGTCAGATCCAGGGACAAGGAGCTTTCCGCCCGGCCGGCGCCATTGCTTTCAAAGCTAAGGGTTTCATTCTCATTAACAAGGGCTCCTTCTACCACCACATGGGCGCTGGGGAGCACATAGTCATATTCGTTAGCGTATTCCGGTATCCCTGTCAGCAGCTGGTAGCCGGTTTTTTCCTCAAGGTCTCCTTCCCGCTGCTTAAAGGTTTCGGCCAGGTTCATATCCATGCCAAAGCCAATGCTTAAATCCAGGTATAGGGTCTTGCCGTCGGTCCAGGCCGCGTCAACGGTCAGATCCCCAGGGAATTCCCCAAGGGGCTGCGCGGTGACCGGCAGAAAAACAGGCGCCGCCTCTGGCGTGGGGGTAGGAGAGGGCGTGGCCTCCGCCACCGGAGGGGGGGGGGCCTCCTGTCCGCCGTTTATAGACCGGAACACAAAGCCCAGGCCAGGCAGGGCCTCGGTAATTTGGGGGTAGGTGGAGTTTACCCCCAGCAGCCCCAAAAACACCAGCGCCAAAACAGCGGCCGCCATGGTGGTGCGCCGCAGCAGCTCCCGCACCGGGCGGTAGCGGACGGGCAGCTCTTCGGGCAGCTCCAGCAGGGTCTTTTGCATCGCGGCGTGGAATGCCTGGGGGGGCTTTTCCACCCCCAGCTGCCGGGCCAGCTGGGCCCGAAAGGCCCGGTCCCGCCGCAGCGGCGGACGCGGGGGCCGGCCAGGTCCGTGTTTGCCAGTTTTCATAGCCCTGCCTCCTTTCCGTTAGCTCCAAAGGTTTCCTTAAACTTCTTTCGCCCATGATAAAGGCGCATTTTTGCCGCACCCTCTGTAATGCCCAAAAGCTTTGCGATCTCCTTTACCGGGATGTCGTTCAAATAGTATAGGGTAAGGATCAGCCGGTCGTTTTCTCCCAGGGCGGCCAGCGCGCGGCGCACGTCCAAAGAGAGGTCCCGGTCCTCCTCTTGGCCTTCTTCAGGGAGAAGGTCCAGGGGCACCAGGCCCCGCTGCTGGCGGAGCAGGTCGTAACAGCAGTTAATGACCACCCGGGTAAGCCAGGTCTTAAAAAATTTGGGCTGGCGCAGGGTATGTAGTTTATAAAAAGCCCGGCACAGGGCCTCTTGCACAGCGTCCTGCACGTCGGCCTCGTTGTGCAGAATGGCCTTGGCGGTGCCGTACATGGCGGTTTCGTACTCGCCCATCAGGCGGACAAAGGCCTCCTTGTCGCCGTTCTGGGCTTTTCTGACCCAACGTTCTATAATGGTTCTCACCGCTTTCAAGTGGTGTAATGAAAAGAAGAAAGGAAAAAGGCCGGAAAACCCGGGAAAGACGGCATTCTTCCAAATAATACTTGCAATACCTGTTTTTATGGATAAGAGCCCCCGGTGGTCTCCTTCCATTGCAATATTGTAAACGCGCTTGAAATCAGTAGATAACCGCGGTTCAAGGAACAAAAGGGTGAAAGCCTATAAAGGAATGGACCGCTTTAGCGCCGCGTGAACGCATAGTAAACGCCCTTGAAAATCGGTACATACCTCTTTTGCACCGCGTTAACTATACTCCTGTGAATTAGACGGTTTCCCGCTCCGCCAGGTAAGCTCATTCTGAAAAAAAGAGCGCCGCCCGCGCTCTTTTCCTCTATTCCCGGTAATTTTTCGCCAGCCCGCCCTCGCTGGTCTCCCGGTATTTACTAAACAGGTCCCGCCCGGTCTCATACATGGTCTTTATTACCATGTCAAAGCTGATCTTCCGGGTATAGGTCAAAAAATTTGCCAAACTTAAGGCATTGATGGCCCGCATACCCGCCACGGCGTTGCGCTCGATGCAGGGGATCTGCACCAGCCCCCCAATGGGGTCGCAGGTCAGGCCCAGGTGGTGCTCCATAGCCACCTCGGCCGCGTATTCAATCTGGTCCAGGTCCATGTGATACGCCTCGGCCAAGCCCGCCGCCGCCATGGAGCAGGCGCTGCCAATCTCTGCCTGGCACCCGCACTCCGCCCCGGAAATAGAGGCGTTGGTCTTGATCACATTGCCCACAAGCCCGGCCACAGCCAGGCCCTTTAACATGTCCCGGTCAGAAAAGCCCTGCTGCTCCTGTTTATACAGCATCACGGCGGGCAGCACCCCACAGGCCCCGCAGGTGGGGGCTGTAACAATGGTGCCGCCCCCAGCGTTCTCTTCGCTGACGGCAAAGGCGTAGGCGCACACCTTGCGGTTTTCCCGGGTCTCTTTGCTCTCGTCCATGTGGCGCTGGCGGTTCAGGTACATGGCCTTGCGCTGCACCCCCAGGCCCCCGGCCAGCTCGCCGTCCTTGCGGATGCCCCGGTAGACGGCCTCTTTCATCACCTCCCACACTTCGGAGAGGTACTCCCAAATCTTCGGCCCCTCGCACTGCTCTACATACTGCCACAGGTAAAGGTCCTTCTCCCGGCAGTAGTCCTTAATTTCGCTAAAGGTGCGCAGGGGGTACACCTGGGGCGGGTCGGCTTCGGCCTGGCCCTCAATCTTTATCTTGCCGCCCCCCACGCTGAACACCCGCCAAAAGCCCAGGCGCTCTCCCCGCAGGAAGGCCTCCAGCTCCATGGTGTTGGGGTGGGGCAGGTTCTCGGTCTCTGTGTCAAAGAGAATACGGGCGGGCAGGGGCTCCAGGGCCTCTTTTACCGCCACGTCCGTAAGGTGGCCCCGGCCAGTCTTGGCCAAAGAACCGTATAAAGTTACCTGAAAACTGTCGGCCTGGGGGTACGCGGCCTGAAAGCGCTGGGCCGCCCGGCCCGGCCCCATGGTGTGGGAGCTGGAAGGCCCCCGGCCAATGCGGTAAAGTTCGGTTAAAGATTCCATGGGAAGCCTCCTGAAAATAAAGTATGGGTCTTGAGAGCAGCGAAACGGCTTCGAGGCAGGGCAAGGCGGAACCGCTGGCGTGAAAGCGGCGGGAAAAGTTTCGCCAGCCTTTTCAAAGGCTGCGAGGTTTGGAGCAGAGCTCCAAGGTCTTGCCGCGGTGCGTGGCACGAAGGCCGTTTAATACTCCCGGGCCCTTCCGGGCCCATCATGCGCGCAGGGCGCGCTTTGTCTGCCAGGGGAAGGCCTCCGGGCGCACAGGCCGCGCCCTTCGGCAAGACCGTGGAGCGCCGCTCCACCACCTCGCCGGGGGAAATCCTTTCCCCCGGACCTCCTGCCGCATTCTGCGGCTAAATTTGCCGAAAAGTCTGGTGCAATATCCTATCGGTACAAGTTCTTAGTCCACCAGCCCTACCTTGCGGTACACCTTCCGCAGGGTGCGCTGGGCCAGGGCCTGGGCCCGGGGGGCGTTGTCGTGGTAGGTCTTTTCCAAAAAGGCCTTGTCCGCCACAATCTCCTTGTACCGGTCCTGAATGGGCTTTAGCTCGCTGATGACCGCCTCGGCCACAGCGGGCTTGAAGTCTCCGTAGCCCTTGCCCTCAAATTCGCCCTCAATTTCCTCCATAGTCTTGCCCGTAATGGCCGCGTAAATGCCCATCAGGTTGTTGACCCCGTCCTTGCCCGGGGCAAAGCGCACTTGGCTCTCGCTGTCGGTAACGGCGCGCTTGAACTTGCGCATAATGGTGTCCGGGTCGTCCAGAACAGAGATGTTGCCGTTCTGGTTCTCGTCAGACTTGGACATTTTATTGGTGGGGCTTTGCAGGGACATGACCCGGGCCCCGTGCTGGGGAATCAGCGGCTGGGGCACGGTAAAGGTGGGGCCGTACACGCCGTTAAAGCGCTCGGCAATGTCTCGGGCAATCTCCACATGCTGTTTCTGGTCCGCGCCCACGGGGACAAAGTCCGCCTGGTACAGCAGAATATCCGCCGCCATCAGGCAGGGGTAGGTGAAGAGCCCGGCGTTGATGTTGTCCGCGTGCTTTTGGGACTTGTCTTTAAACTGGGTCATGCGGGAGAGCTCGCCAAACTGGGTGTTGCAGCTAAGAACCCAGGCCAGCTGGGTGTGCTCCGGCACGTGGCTTTGGATAAAGAACAGGGTGCGGCTTACGTCAAAGCCCATGGCCAGCAAAAAGGCGTAGGCCTCTTTGGTATAGCGGCGCAGCTCGGCGGGGTTTTGGCGCACGGTAAGGGCGTGGAGGTCCGCCAGGGCGTAGACGCAGTCATAGCCTTCCTCTTGAAAGCGCAAATGGTTGCGCAGGGCGCCCAGGTAGTTGCCCAGGGTAAAGGTGCCTGTGCACTGGTACATGCTAAGGATGCGCTTTTTTTGTTCCGTATTTTCCATTTGGGATTCGCTCCTTGTTTGATTGATGAGGACGGGCCGGGGGCTCCAAAAAGCCCCTGGCCCCAATGTTTTTTCCGCTGGTTTTAGCCCGCCATCTCTTTGGCCAGCTGGCCTAGAATTTTAACGCCTTCCCGCAGCTGTTCATCCGTGGGGGTGGAAAAGTTTACCCGGAACGCCTGGCAGGGCTGGCTCTCGTCCGTCAAAAAGGCCGTGCCCGGCACCACGCACACCTTTCTCTCGGCCCCGCGCTTTACAAAGTCCAGCATGTCGATGCCATCCGGCAGCACGCACCAGGCAAACAGCCCGCCCTCAAAGGAGTTCCAGGTAATTAGCGGCGCAAAATGCTCTTCCATGGCCTTTAGCAGCACCCCGCTTTTCCGGCGGTAGATGTCCCGCAGCCGCTGAATGTGGGCCTCGTAATCGCAGCCGGTCATAAACTGGTGGCAGACCATTTGGGCCCAAATATTGCTGTGTACGTCCTCGCCCTGCTTGCACACCACCATTTTCTGGATCAGCTCTTTGGGACCAATGGCGTAGCCCACCCGCATACCGGGGGAGACCACCTTGGAAAAGGACCCAGCGTACATCACCACGCCCTCTTGGTCAAAGCTTTTAATGGCGGGCAGGTCCTCCCCGGCAAAGCGCAGGTCGCCATAGGGGTTGTCCTCCAGCACCACCACGCCGTGGTCCCGGCAGAGCTCGTACACCCGCTTCCGCTTTTCCAGGCTCATGGTAATGCCAGAGGGGTTCTGGAAATTGGGAATGGTATAAAAGTACTTGACGTTTTTCTCTGTGCAAAGGGCCCGCTCCAGGCCCTCTATACTAACGCCGTCCGCCTCCATGGGAATGCCGCAGAGCTTGGCCCGGTAAGAGCGAAAGGTGTTTAGGGAGCCGATAAAGCTGGGGGCCTCGCATAAAACGGTGTCGCCTTCATTAAGCAGGGTTTTGGTAAGCAGGTCCATCACCTGCTGGGCCCCGCTGGTAATCAGCACATCGTCCCCGGGGCCGCCCACCCGGTGCTTGTTCTCCATGTATTCGGCCAGGTGCCGCCGCAGGGGGGCGTAGCCCTCGGTTACGCTGTATTGCAGGGCCTCCATGGGGGTATGGGCCAGCAGCTTTTGGGAGATGGCCGCAATGTCCTTATAGGGGAAAGCGTCGGGCGCGGGATTTCCCGCCGAGAGGGGGATAATCCCCGGGGCGGAGGAGTTCTTGAGAATTTCCCGAATGGCCGAGGGCTTTAAGCTTTTAACGCGTTCTGAAAAGGCGTAGTTCATGTGGATTCTCTCTTTTCTAAGGGGTATTTTCGTGTTGCCGGGGTCTCTATTGGGAAAAAACACAGGGGCGCGCCGCCTTAAACGTTAAACCGGAACAACACAATGTCCCCGTCCCGCATCACGTACTCTTTGCCCTCTGACCGCACCAGGCCCTTTTCCTTGGCAGCGGCCATGGTGCCGCACGCCATCAGCTCGTCAAAGCCAATGACCTCGGCCCGGATAAAGCCCCGCTCAAAGTCCGAGTGGATTTTTCCCGCCGCCTGGGGGGCCTTGGTCCCTTTGAGAATGGTCCAGGCCCGTACCTCCGGCTTTCCGGCGGTAAGGTAGGAGATAAGCCCTAAAAGGGAGTAGCAGGCGGTAATCAGCCGGTCCAGGCCGGACTCGCTAAGGCCGAGGTCGGCCAAAAACAGCTGCTTTTCCCCTGGCTCCAGTCCGGCTATTTCCGCCTCAATTTGGGCGCAGATGGGCAGCACGGCGGCGTGTTCCTTTTGGGCGGCGTCCTTTACCGCCTGGTAAAAGGGGTTATCCTCCATGCCGTTTTTAAAGTCCGCCTCGCTGAAGTTGGCGGCAAAAATAATGGGCTTGTTGGTAAGCAGGGAAACCGAGGCCAGCCACCGCGCATCTTCCTCGTTGCATTCCACGCTGCGGGCGCTTTGGCCCGCCTCCAAAGCGGCGTGGACCCTTTGGAAAAAGTCCAGCTCCGCCTGGTACTTTTTGTCAGACTTTAGGAGCTTCCTGGTTTTGTCAATGCGCCGGTCCAGCAC
Organism: Oscillospiraceae bacterium; assembly: GCA_910574935.1. Lineage (GTDB taxonomy): Bacteria > Bacillota > Clostridia > Oscillospirales > Acutalibacteraceae > Acutalibacter > Acutalibacter intestini. The sequence continues at coordinate 70,367 of CAJTCU010000006.1, read as the reverse complement.
CTCAATATCTGAAAGGAGCAGCTCCACGTCAATGGTCTCAATATCCCGGGCAGGGTCAATGCTGCCCTCTACGTGGATAATGTCCCCGTCCTCAAAGCAGCGCACCACGTGAACCACGGCGTCTACCTCCCGGATATTGGAGAGGAACTTGTTGCCCAGGCCCTCGCCTTTGGAAGCGCCCCGCACCAGCCCGGCAATGTCCACAAACTCAATGGTGGCAGGGGTAAACTTTTCCGGCTGGTACATTTCGGCCAGCGTATCCAGGCGGCGGTCCGGCACGGCCACCACGCCCACGTTGGGCTCAATGGTGCAAAAGGGGTAATTGGCGGACTGGGCCCCAGCGTTGGTAATGGCGTTAAATAGAGTGCTCTTGCCCACGTTGGGCAGGCCGACGATACCTAATTTCATGAGTTTTCACGTCTCCTTGCTATGAGGTTCAATACCGCCCAACGCAAGCGCTGGACCTTTAGTCGCGGAGTCGGGCAAAGCCCCGCCCTCCCTGGGTGGTATGGGTCAGCCGAGCCAGCGCGTTCCTCTGGGCGCTTCCGGCGCGGCCCCTCTTTTTTTGCTTTAGCCAATACGGGCCCCACCCCTTCGGCCCCTGTCCGCGCTGGCTGGGCCAGAAGCTAACACCGGCAAGTGAGCCCAAGCGAACGCCCCCGCGGCTAATGGTCCAGCGCTTGCGCTGGCGAACGCCCCCGCGGCTAATGGTCCAGCGCTTGCGCTGGCGAACGCCCCCGCGGCTAATGGTCCAGCGCTTGCGCTGGCGTGTGCCAGTGTGTACTAGCACATACCTATAGCTATAACAATATACATTTTGTATACGAGTTTATAAAATACCCGTACACACCACCACACAGTACACAGCAGCGTGACGCTGCACCCAATGTAGCGGGCAACGTGACGCTGCATCCAATGTCGCGGGCAACGTGACGTTGCATCCAATGTCGCGGAGTCGGGCAAAGCCCCGCCCTCCCTGGGTGGTATGGGTCAGCCGAGCCAGCGCGTTCCTCTGGGCACTCCCGGCGCGGCCCCTCTTTTTTTGCTTTAGCCAATACGGGCCCCACTCCTTCGGCCCCTGTCCGCGCTGGCTGGGCCAGAAGCTAACACCGGCAAGTGAGCTCAAGCGAACGCCCCCGCGGCTAATGGTCCAGCGCTTGCGCTGGCGAACGCCCCTGCGGCTAATGATGCAACGGTTGCGCTGCCGGAAGCCCCCAGAGGAACGTGTTGGCTCCGCTAGAAGATACCACCGGCGAGTGAGCCCAAGCGAACGCCCCCGCGGCTAATGGTCCAGCGCTTGCGCTGGCGAACGCCTCCGCGACTAACGATGCAACGCTTGCGTTGCCCGCGACGAATGCTCCAGCGCTTGCGCTGGATTGGTTTAGAACCAGCGGGCTTCGGTCATTTTGTTCTCAAAGGTGATGGAGCGTTTTAGAATGTCACAGGCTTTTACCAGTCCCTCATTCTGGCTCATCAGGCTGTCCTCGTGCTCAATGGACAGCACGTAGTCATAACCTACCATGCGCAGCTGGCTGACAAACTGCTTCCAAAACAGCTCGTCGTGGCCATAGCCAATGCTGCGGAAAATCCAGGAGCGGTTCAGCTCGTCCCCATAGGACAGGGTGTCCAGGGTGCCGTTTACTGGGGCGTTGATGGGGTCGATGATGGCGTCCTTGGCGTGTACATGGAAGATGGCCTCCCCGCCCAGGGCGCGGATCACCTTGATGGGGTCCATGCCCTGCCAGAACAGATGGCTGGGGTCCAGGTTTGCGCCAATTTCTGGACCTACGGCCTCCCGCAGGCGCAGCATGGTGCGGGTGTTGTGTACACAGAAGCCCTGGTGCATCTCCATGGCAATCTTGTTTACACCGTGGCTTTTGGCAAAGGCCACAAAGTCCTTCCAGTATGGGATGAGCACTTGGTTCCATTGCCACTCCAGCACCTGGGGGAACTCGTTGGGCCAGGCGCAGACAATCCAGTTGGGGTTTTTGCTCTCGGGGCAGTCGCCCGGGCAGCCGGAGAAGGTGTTGATTTGGTGGATGCCCAGCTTTTCGGCCATCAGCACCGCGTTATGCAGGTCGTCGTCAAACTGCTTCGCGATCTCCTTGTCCGGGTGAATGGGGTTGGCGTGGCAGGAAAGGGCGCTGATCTCCAGTCCGGACTCCTTGACGGTGTCCACAAACTCCTGAAACTTCCCTTCGTCATGAAGCAGTACGCCGGGGTCGCAGTGGTCTTTGCCGGGATAGCCGCCGCAGCCGATTTCTACCATCTGCGCGCCTAAGCCTTTAAAGTAGGCCAGGGCCTCTTTGAGTGGGGTACTACCGATTACATTGGACAGTATGCCTAATTTCATAGGGAAACACTCCTTGGTTTTAAACTGCCGGGGGAAAGAACGGGCGGGTTCCTCCAGCGTAGAATCTATTTATATTATACAGAAGGCCAAGGGGAAATGCAAGCGGCCCCGGAAATTTTGTGGCGGGGGCGGGGGGATGGGCATAGAATAGGGAAAAAGGGGAATATCCCCCCTTGCAAATCCACTGGGTTTTTGCTAAAATATCTCCATTCGCGCCAGTTAGGAGGAGCTTCTTCTATGGATCAAACCCTTTCTTACCGCCCCACCCGCATGGCCTGTTACCGCGGGTACATAGTGCAGGGCATTGTTAATAACCTAAGCCCCCTGTTTTTTGTGATTTTCCAGCGGGATTTCGGCATTTCCTACGCCATGATCTCGTCCCTGATTCTTTTCAATTTTGTCACGCAGATTGTGGTGGACCTGGTGTGCATGAAGCTAATTGACCGCACTGGCTACCGGGCCGCCACGGTGACCGCCCATGTTTGCTGCACGGCGGGCCTGGTGATGCTGGGCCTTTTGCCCCGGCTGCTGCCCTGGCCTTTTTTGGGGCTGATGATTGCCACCATGGTTACAGCCGTGGGCGGAGGGATTATCGAGGTGGCGGTCAGCCCTATCATTGACTCCCTGCCCAGCGAGGCCAAGGACGCCAAAATGAGCCTGCTCCACTCCTTCTACTGCTGGGGCCAGGTGGGGGTGGTATTGCTTACCACTGTGGCGGTGCGGGCTATTGGCCAAGGGCTGTGGTGGGTTTTGCCCTTAGTGTGGGCTTTGCTGCCCCTGTACAACACCTTTTCCTTTCTGCGGGTCCCCCTGTGTTCCACTGTGCCGGAAGAGGAAAAAACACCCCTGGCTAAGCTGTGGCGGTCAAAGTTATTCGCGCTTTCTATGGTGCTTATGCTGTGCGCCGGGGCCAGCGAGCTGGCTATGAGCCAGTGGAGCTCTCTTTTTGCCGAGCAAGCCCTTGGGGTGCCGAAAATTTTGGGCGATCTGCTGGGGCCCTGCCTGTTTGCGGTGTTCATGGGCATTGGCCGTACTATATATGGGGTATGGGGCACAAAACTGAACCTGTATAAGGCGCTGATGGCCACAGCGGTTCTCTGTGTGCTGTGCTATCTGGGGGCTGCGTTGTTTCCCGTGCCCTTGCTGGCCCTGCTTAGCTGCGCACTGTGCGGGTTCTCCATCAGCCTGATGTGGCCAGGGGTGCTTAGCTCTACGGCCCAGACCTATCCCAAAGGGGGCGCGGCCATGTTTGGGCTCTTGGCAGTGTGCGGAGACATCGGCTGCTCTACAGGGCCGGCCCTAACGGGAATGGTCAGCGAATGGGCGGGCCTGCGCCTGGGAATGCTTAGCGCCGCGGTGTTTCCCATTGTCCTGATCTTCTGCCTGGTGAGGCTTTCCCGCACCAGGGTCGGCGGCGCGCCCCAGCCGCCCCAGTGAACGGCATTGCAAACCCTTTGGGCAGATATAAGGATGTGGCCGGTGATGGACCCGTAAAGTTTTGCGGCGGAGGCTTGACATTTTTGCCAGGGGGAGATATAATAAATTTCAACCGGCACGGGTAGGAATGAGGGCATGGTTTGAAAACATAAGAAACCGCCGCCCCTTTGTGTTGGAAGCGGTTTCTTTCTGTGTGGAAAAACCAGGTCAAGGATATAAGGATTGACCGGGCTGGACCAGCCAAGCGACAGCAATTTTTCTTCATGAAAAATGGACAGAGCCGCGGTTCCCCCGGATTTCTTAAACAAGGTGAGAGTCTGGCGTTTCTTCTGTTTGGAAACAAGCGCTGGGCGGATAAAGAATATAGTGGTTTTGTGCCCAAAACTACACTTAGAGAAGGGGTCATAACGGGTCCGCACGGGAAATTTTGTGGGGTGAGAGGAACCCGGAAGGCCGGGAGGCCTTGAAAACACTGGGAGTTTTGGAGTTGGGTGGGCAGAGATTTGGCTGGGTTCTAAGAGGAATTCTAAGATAGCAAATAACACAATTTCATACACGGAGATGTACCCAAGTGGTTGAAGGGTCCGCACTCGAAATTCTGTGGCGTGAGTGGAACGGGAGAGGCCGGAAAGCCTTGAAAGCACTGGGAGTTTTGGAGTTGGGTGGGCAGAGATTTGGCTGAGTTCTAACGGGAATTCTAAGATAGCAAATAACACAATTTCATACACGGAGATGTACCCAAGTGGTTGAAGGGTCCGCACTCGAAATTCTGTGGGGTGAGTGGAACGGGAGAGGCCGGAAAGCCTTGAAAACACTGGGAATTTTGGAGTTGGGAGGACAGAAATTTAGCCGAGTTCTAACGGGAATTCTAAGATAATAAACGACACAATTTTATATACGGAGATGTACCCAAGTGGTTGAAGGGTCCGCACTCGAAATGCGGTAGGTCGGGAGTTCCCCGGCGCAAGAGTTCAAATCTCTTCATCTCCGCCAATGGGGAGGCAACAACATTTTGGGTGTTTTGCCTCCTTTTCGTATAATTGTTAAAATGTCTTTCAGGAGGGTCACTGATGTCAAAAACTCTTTTTACACCTGTCCCCCGCACGGTGCGGGAGCTTATTATGGAGGTGGAAACCGGAAAACTGGGCCTGCCTGACCTTCAGCGGGGCTATGTCTGGAGAGCCGCTAAGGTCCGCGACTTGCTGGACTCTATGCTGAAAGGCTACCCAATCGGCTATCTGATGATTTGGGATGCGGCGGATGATACAGAGAAAAGTAAAACGATAGGCATAGATAACAAGCCTTTCGGGACTCCCAAGAGCCTTGTGATAGACGGTCAACAGCGCCTGACCTCTTTATATGCGGTTATGTACGGCAAAAAGATTGTAGACGCAAAGTTCAACGAGAAGCAGATCATCATATCTTTCAACCCGCTGACCCGTACTTTTGCGGTGGGAGATAATGCAACAAAACGCGGCGCGGAATGGATCTACGACATCAGTGAGGTCTTTCGCAATGAGTCCAAAAGCTTTGCCTACATTTCGGAAAAAGTCCAAACCATCTCAGATGCCCGTGAGAAAACCGACGGCACGCTGACGGATGACGAAAAGCAGTGCATCCAACAGAATACTATGGACTTGCTCTCTCTTACAGGATTCAGTATCCCTACTTTGGAAATCAGCGGTAACTCTGATGAAGAGAGCGTCGCTGACATTTTCGTGCGGGTCAATTCTGGCGGAGAGAAACTGGGGGAGGATGATTTTATCCTTACCCTTATCTCTGTCTATTGGCCTGAGGGCCGGCAGAAAATCGTAGATTTCTGCCGTAGCGCGAAGACACCGAAACCAGGAACAGCATACAACTTTCTGTTCCAGCCCTCTCCCACCCACATTGTGCGGGTTGCTATGAGCTATGGCTTTCAGCGGGCGAGGCTGCACTATGCCTATATGCTCCTGCGCGGCCGGGACTTTGAAAATGGTGTTTACACGGAGAGCCTTCGTATTCAGAATTTTGAAAAGCTAAAACAAGTGTTGGAACAGGTGCTGGATGTGCAGATATGGAAAAACTTTCTCAAGTGCGTGGAGGCGGCTGGGTTCGTATCCAAATCGCTGATTTCCTCAGAAAATGCCCTGGTCTATTCTTACGTGATGTACCTTTTTGGAAAGTTTTACTATGGCATGAGCGAGTCAGCCCTGCGAAAGCTGATCGCAAAGTGGTTCTTTATGACCGCTGTTACGGGGTATTACACCGGCTCTCCGGAAACGGATATGGAATCGGATTTGGCAGATCTGCGCAATGTGAAAACAGAGGAAACTTTTGTTGCGCTGTTGGAAAAGAAAATAGCCTCTGTGTTCACAGGGGACTATTTTGCCATCACGTTGCCCACCAGCCTTGCAAATTCCGCGCCGCGCAATCCCTCCTGGTTTGGCTACTGCGCTGCCTTAAATGTGTTGGATGCGAAAGTGCTGTTCTCAACGCTCCACACCCGGGAATTGTTTGACCCCACTGCCGATGGGAAGAAGAAAGCATTGGAGAAACACCACCTGTTTCCAAAAGCATATTTGGCCAGGATCGGAATAGCTGATGACAGAGATCGAAACCAGATGGCCAACTTTGCTTTCATTGAGTGGAGCGATAATATCGAAGTTTTGGATACAAGCCCTGCCGAATATATGAAAGACCAGCTTGCAAAAATTGACCCTACTGAGAAGGGCAGTATTTATGCTGACCATGCTCTACCAGAAGATTGGGAACATATGGACTACTTTGACTTCTTGTCCAAGCGCCGGGCTTTAATGGCGGAAGTAGTTAAGCGGGGGTACGAGCGGCTGCGGTAATTTTACTTATGCTTACATAAAAACTCCATGATAAGTTCCCGATACCTTGCCGCTCCCGGCTTTCTCAACATATTTGGCGATGCACAGTACGCGATAAACTCCGCCTTGCCACAATACTTCACCCCACCGATATTAACACTGCTGATTACCCCCTTCCGCATCCAATCCCCCACCCTCTGAGGCGCACAGCCAATCAACTCAGCGGCCAACCTTGTGGGCAGAGCGTCAGGATAGTCTGCCCATCGTTCCGTCAGAAACTTCTGAAAGGCCCTGCAATTCTCCGGCGTAGGTTCAATCAATTTCTTCCTAGGCGTGTAGATACCCGAGTTAAATTGCCCATATAGCTCCGACAGAAATCCCGGCTCGGTGTCCATTCTGCGCTTAAACTCTTTCGCATCGCTTACCTTTATCAGAAACCGATGTGTTTTCTTCCCTGTATCAATGCACGGAATATAATCATTTTCCAACAGAAATTTCAGCTTGCGCTTTGAGATATGGAGGTAGCGGTACAACTCGTCAGCGCTGAGATAGGCCCCCATTTTATTCGCCGTCCTTTTTGAAAATGTCAGTGATAATATCCGCGCTGGCCTGCTTGCTGGCCTTGTCCAGATGGGCGTAAATGTTAGCCGTAGTGCTGATATCACTGTGTCCAAGGAAGTTGGAGACGTTTATCAGTGGCACATCGTGGCTTATGAGTATGCTCGCCATGGTGTGACGCAAACCATGGAAAGTAAGCTTTCTAAGCCCATACTTCTTGATGATATCGCTGAAATGCTGGGTCACATAGGAAGGCCGTATCAGTCTGCCGAGCTGGTCGACGCACACATAATCCAGGTACCGCAGGTCATAGCTGTTCCCGAACATCTTGCGGTAGATTTCCTGTTTCTCTTTTTCTGTCTCCAGCATTTCACGGACTGGCCCCGGCAGAGGCAGTGTCCGGCGGCTGGATTTGTTTTTCATCTCCTCCACAGGCTCCACGATCTTCTCACCGTCCCGCTCGTACTCCACCACCTTCGTGTCCAGCAGCACCGTGTTCTGCTCCCAGTCTATCCTCGACCACCGCAGCCCCAACGCCTCGCTGCGGCGCAGGCCCGTGCACCCGGCCAGGATGATAGCCGGATAGATAGGGTCGGAGCGGGTCAGCTCCAACAGCGCCGCCAGTTCTTCTTCTGAGTAATTATCTCCGTGATATTTGTTCTTTTTCGGACGCTCCACACGGTCAAAGGGGTTTGTGTCGATCAAGCCGTCCTTGAACGCCTGATTGAAAGCCTTTCGCATAATGGCGTGGTAGTGGATGACGGTGTTGGCGACCACCCCCTCGGCAAACAGAGAATCATAGAACTCCTGGATATCCTTCGGTTTCAAATTAGCCACAGTAAGCTTTGTTCTTGATTCAAAATACCGCCGGATTTTCCCATAGATCATGCCATGATAACTCTCGTAAGTGTTGATTTGAATACTGGGTTTTGCCTTGTCCAGATAGGCACAGAGATAATCAAAAACCGAGAGACCGGCTGCAGGATTTTCCCTGCGCACCAGGCTCTCGGCGTACTCGATTTCAAATTTGCTTACCACCTCCCGATAAGCTTTTTGTGCCTTTGATTTCCCTATACCCTCCGGCAGGCCAAGCGCCCGCCAGACCGGTTTTGTTTTGCCATCCTCCTTGACTTGGATCACGGCGTAAAGCCGCCCTCTTTTTGATTGCACGCTGGCCGCAAATGTGTTTTTTGTCATGCCGACCTCTCCTTTCTGCCAGTTCCACTGGCACCACACACACTACCACAAGACCTGCCGGAAGTCCATACCGCACCCGCAGAGTTTTCAGAACAGACACATTTGGGGTTCGGACTGCCCTTATCTTTATTGCGAAGATAGGATATGAGAACGCTTTTGGAAATGCGGTTCTCCCGCCCAATTTTCACCGCCGGGATCTCACCCTGCTTAATCAATTTGTAAACCGTTTTTGTGCATACCCGCAATATTTCAGCCACCTCAGAGGCGGTGAGCGCCTCCGGGTAGCTGGACAGAGCTTTCTTGTATTCCTTTTTTGTCATTCACAAACCTCCCAATTTATTCAATTTTGTATTCATGACTCTCATCATTTTCTTCTGAAATTTCAGCAATCGTACCCACCGCAAGGCCGAGTAAAGCGCCTAACGCTTCACCATTTTCCTGGGCCTCAATGCGTTTACGGCGCTCCTCCGGGTCATCATCTTCACCACTCAGAGCAGCCAACGCATACACAGCAGAGCGGACAGCGTTGCCCCCAGCGCCGAGGACAGTATCGACACCACGATGATGAGCGCCCACGTTTTCCAATTCCGTCGCTTCGCTGCCTTGGCAATAGCCGTTTCCAGCTGCGAACCCTTTGCCAAGGAAGCGTTCAAACTCTTTTCGAGATCCTTCCCAGCCTGTTGCGCGAGGCTCTCCATCTGCGCCGTGGAATCTTTTATCTGCTTCACCAGTTGGTAGGAAATCGTCCGTTCCTCGGCAATCTGTTGCTTCACCAGCGAGTACAGTTTCGGCTGGAAGTTCACCGTACTCTCCAGTAGATTTACCATCGTATCCCAATCCTTCTCTTGGATCGGCACCATCACCGGCAGGCTCGACTCCTTCATACTGCGGATACCACTTGCGTTTCTTGCGACCAGTTCGTCCATAGTGGGCCTCTCTGTACTGTAATTCATACTCCAAATTCTCCTTCAAATATTTATTGTCGTGCAGTTTGATGTCCCGGCACTTCATTCTGTTTGGGCAGGTGAACGTGATGTACTTGCGCTCATCCGTCCACTTGACTTGATAGCCGCACCGCTCCATCTCAACGATGAAGTCCTGCTTACTGCCGCTACGGTTCATGGCGGCGCAGATGTCGGCCATCAGTTTGAACTTCCAGCTCTCTCCTTTTATCGCAGCGCGGTACTCTCGTGAGGATAATTTGCTCGCTGATTTCTCATAGGGAGGCAGCACTGCCAGCCCATGGGCTGCACAAATTTCATCGTTCAAAGCCCGCAGCTCTTTCAGTGTATTTGGGTTTTGCCGCAGCTTTTTGCCGTTCTCGAAGCTCACAGGGTTGATAACGAAGTGCGAGTGCAGGTGGTCGGCGTCGCAATGCGTTGCCACCAGAATCTCATGACCCGGCCATGCCCGCTCCGCAAACTCTCTGGCAACGGCGTGAACCTCCTGCGGAGTGATGTTTTCGTCGGGCGAGAACGACTGAACATAGTGATAAAAGTTGATGCCACTCGTCTTGCGATACGCCTGCTTCGTCGTCAGAAATTCTGTAAAAGAGTTCTCTCCATCGCAAAAAATGCCGCTGACCATGCGCTGGCCAGTGGCATCATCCGCAACCTTTTTCTCCTGCAAGCAGTAGGAAATCACGCCTTTCATCGCACTAATTGATTGGCGACTCTCCTGGATAAATTTTACGGTTGCCATTATCGCCCTCCCGCTATGCGCAGGAGCTGTTCGTAGAGCATCCGTTGACCCTGTACGACATCCGAGAAGTCCGCAGAGTGGAAAGCTCCTGCATTGATTTTTATGGTAATTTGGTTGACATTGTTGCCGATCCTTTTTAGCTCAATCAGCAGCGGTTTGATGTCCTCGGCAACGTGAATCTCCGTGCGCAACGATGTTGTAACGAGAAAATCTGTAACGCTAAGTTGAGCCTTCCTTGCTTTCTTTTTTATCATTTCTTTCTCTGCCTTAGTAAGGCGAATGGTCAGAGTTTTCGCTCGTTTTCTGTTGTTTTGCATACCTTTCTCCTTTCTGAAGTGGGTCCGGGCTACTGCCCAGTTCTCTACGTGCGGGGCGGACAGCCACGCGCTCTGCTTGCCCCAGCGGGAGGCCCTTACGGCCCTCCCCTGCCGGGAAATCCGGTCCTCGGAACCTTGCCGCAAAACCGGGCCAGAATTGCCCCAAAACAGCTTTCTCCGGGCCTAGTGGTAGACTACCCGACTGCCGCCGTAAAACGCCAACACGGGCCTGCTGTGGCCTCACAGGGGCGCAAGGCTCGAAAGCAGCGGCTCACGCTGGATAGGCGTTTTCCCTAGAGAATACAGGGGTTTCGGCACTGTTAGGGTCGCAAGGGACGGTAAATCCGGCACTGCTCGATGTTACGTCACTTGCGGCACTTCCGTCACTATCGGGTGGGACAGAAGAAAAAGAAACGCTAACCAGCCTCTGCCCATTGCTTCGATGGCTGCGAAAGAACACGCCTTTTTCTTCCAAAGCATATCGCCGGCGGTTCATCATCTGCTTGAGAGACTTGGGAGCAATCTCCTTACCAACCAGCTTACTGACCGCACCGGCAAGCTGCGTATTGCTACCACTAAAAGTCTGGATCGAACGCACAAACTCAGTGAGTGCTGTCAGTTCCTCTGGCATTTCTATTGAATGATTTTCCAAACTATCCTGCACCAACTCCCAAGTGCAATCGAATTTTGAGAATCGTAAGTCCAACTTTCGGGTTTCGATGTCCCGCCCGGTGCAGACTAAAGTGGCCGCACCCTCGCTGCGCTGGCCCCGGTCAAGAATGAAAACAGCGTCCATCGCACCGCTGATCCCAGTGGTACCAGAGAGCTTATTCAGCGGGTCACTGGCACCCTGCTTACGCAAATGGTGAACGAGCAGAATGGAGAGTTGCAATTCGTCCGCCAACTTTTTCAGCTCGCGCACTTCCTCATAGTCGGAGGCGTATGAGATATCCTGACCGCCGGAGCGAACGATTTGGAAAGTGTCAATGGCTACCAGTGCGGTATCAGGCTGTTCGTGGATGAACTCTCTGATCTGTTCGCACAAACCTTGTCCTAACTTCTCAGCGGCCGTAGCAAAAAATGCGTTTGGAGGAGCCTCATCTGTAAGCTGTAGCAGTCGGTCTTGCACCCGGCGGAGCGGGTCTTCCAGGCAGAGGTAGAGGGTCGAGCCTTGCTTGACGGGCAGGTTCCACACCGGCTCACCTTTGGCAACGCGCACACACCAGTCCAGCACCATCCAGGATTTTCCGTTCTTGGGTGCGCCGCCGAGCATGGATATCCCTTGAGGCAGGAGCGTATCAATGCAGAATTTGCCCGGCTGAAACCTCATGTCCTGGAGGGTCTCGCCGTCGATGACGGCCAGTTTCTCGATGGGTTTTGGCATACACATCAGTCCTTTCGGTAAAATGGAAACGCTCCCAGCTTGAAAAAGTGGGAGCAGTATTCATATTGCAAACCGGAAAGGATTTTGGTATAATTTGGATGGGAGGTGAACGGTATGCCGCAGGTCAGGTATAAAATCTACACGCTGTCTGCAACGGCTCTCATGGCCTATGCACAGGAAGGCGCGGAGGGTGGTTATGCCTTTACTCTAAATGCTAAAGCAACGGAGAAGTGCAAGGTGCTTTCCTCGCTCCATGAACAACAGGACTGTGCGTTGTTCTTTCAAGCTATGTGTGTTCTGCGTGGAGATAACTACCAGCTACCGATGGAGGACACGCTCATCAGCGACCTGTCGGATGTGATCTGCTACGTAGATTTCAGCAACATTTTCGACCGGAATGCCGCTCAGAATCGTCATGCCGTACGCCAGAAGAAAGCGGAGAGTATGTTCCGGCCAGAGGGTATCACGCTAGACCTTGGTGCTGGCCCACACAGATATTTGGCATTCGAGCGCTCCAACAGCATGAGCCGCAAGGCACAGCTTTCTTTTGTTCGGGAGGACATTTACGAGCCGCTGCGCCGGAGAATCATGCTGGATATGAAAATTGGGTCGTGCCAGTTGAGCAAACTTTATGCCTACAATGGCCTAATGCTTTCGGGAGGAGCCCGAATTGATGGGATTGAAATTGATAAGCCCCACCGGGTGATTGTGATTGATAACCCCGAGGTAACTGTCCATGATGTGCCGGTCATCACCGTCGAGGACGATGGGAGCGCAGGCAACATCCGCAAGTATCATCGGGTCGAGCGGAGAGAAGATATTCCAGTTACCCTCTTTGACGGCGAGGGTCTAATTTCAAAGCAGTATGCTGAAATCATTGATAAGGTTTACTGTGGTAAGCATATCCACACGTCTTTTCAGATGCGTCTGCCATATGTAAAAGGTATGCTCCATCAAGTCGACTTCAAGGATTTTCTCACCAGCGGGGGCTGTCAAAAAGTTACTGACCTTTGGGGCGTGGAGCATGATGTAAAAGATGTGGATATTATTTTGACGAAGTCCATGTTCAAGGGGTATGGCTGGCTGACGGAAAATAGAATGAATTGGGATGACTACTGGAGAGTGTTTTCTAAGTACCGCCATGCGCTCTACATAACGCAGACCAGCAAGGAAAAAACGGAGGAGATTACGACTCTGAATTACCAATTCTTGAACACGGTTTCTATAACTGCCGAAGAGTTTCGGCCACTTGATTTGCCGTTAGGATGGAAGGATTCACCGGCAAAGGACGAGCGTCGCTGGCTCACAAAAGAAACTGAACTGGTCTATTATAACTACTGTGCGGATGAGGAATTTCGCAAACAGTACTTTCTATCAGCCCTGGAGCGCAGGTGGTTTTCTAAGAAAAGCAAGGCGTACTACATGGCAAAAATCTTGAAGAAGAACTCGCTATTCATCAATGAGCCTGTCTACACCAAAGAGTTGGACACGAAGGTAGAGCAGGTTTTGAAACAGTATGCAGTCGGACAACTTATCGTCGCAGGTGACAACCGGTTTTTGTCTGGCGATTTGCTCGAGTTCCTTACCTTGTTGCTCCCAAAACAGGTGCCAAGCGATAGAGCAAAACGAACATTCTTTGCAGCGGCAATAGGCAATCAATTCGCAAATAATTCTTTCTATGCGCCAAAGGTTGCTTATGAACATGGCGGGGAATGTACTCTGCTCCGCAACCCACACATCGCCAGAAATGAAGAGATCCAGTTGAATTGCTACGCCAAAGTGGAGCAGATGCGCAAACACTATTTTGGCCATCTCACGGATGTGGTGATGGTGGATTCTCACACGCTGGCAGCAGAGCGCTTGGGCGGTGCGGACTTCGATGGGGACATGATAAAAACGATTGCCGACCCAATTTTGAATACTTGTGTGAAACGCAATTATCAGGAATATGCCACTGATTTGTTCAGGCAAATTAGCGGGAATATACCTCTTTTGAAAATACCTGCCGCCGAGCCGCAGATACGGGACGCCAACGATTGGTATGCCAGATTTGAAACGGTACGCAACACTTTTTCATCTCGCGTGGGGCAGATATCCAATGCTGCGCTGGATAGAAGCGTAATTGCCTATAACGAAAATTCTGACTCTGATTTGCGGCAAAGATGCAAAGATGAAACGGAGATTCTGGCTATTTTAACCGGACTTGAAATTGACTCAGCCAAGAGCGGTGTCAAGCCGGACTTGTCGGAGTCTCTGAACAAGAAAGTTGTGAACCGAAGTCTGTTCTTGCAATATAAAAAGCTGCTGGATTCGGCAGAAACTCGCGGCAAATGGTATGAGCCTACCTTCGAGCAAAAGCACAAGGCGTTTTTTGAGAAGACGGACTGGAGAAAGGTAGACTCTAACTTGGAGCGGCTGCCGTATTTGGCGTATCAGCTGAAGAAAAATACACCGAAGTTGAAACCTAAACCTGCAAAAGATAGCGAACTTTTTGTTTTCGCACGGGAGCGTGATTGGAAAAAGAGCCTTGACCCGCAAATCCTTTCTTCTGTATCGGCACTTTTGAGTGACTACGAGGCTTGCCTATCCCGCATACGTGCTTGCCGGGTGCCGGTTCAGAATAAGCAGAGGAAGAATGACATCGAGAGAATTTTGTTCAGTCGGGGGCAGGAGGATATTTACGATGCAGACGAGTTGTACGCAGCTTTCCAGGATATTTCTGAGGAGCGGGTTACGGAAATCCGTGCGGCAATTGTAGAGAGCAAATGGCATTTTATGGACAGTGAGGCCCGATTTGATTTTCTGGAAAGCCATCTGCCGGAACTCGATAATTATCATGAGCTGTTTTCGGATTTCAGACATAGCGGCTATCGTATTTTAGGTGATTTGATTTGTGATATCGATGATGAGAACCAGGCTACAGACAGAAAGAAATACTTGCGGGATACTGATTCAATTGCTTTTCAGCATATGATGAACGCGTATCTTGAGCAACCTTTGCGGCATGATTACCGAGAGGTAGTCGCCGCTAAGTGCCGAGAGATGCTGGAGATAATTGTGAGGCCTCGTTTGGCGGTACGGTACTTTGTTGCCTTGGGTAAGCGAGATTTGCTATGGAATTTGCTCATAGACCACATCGAAGAAAATGTTCTCAAGGAGGAGAACCATGCTGAATGAGTTGGCTGAATTTCGGGCGTACACTGAGCCGCCGGTTTATAAAGCCGCCGGCAAGCGTGACACGACTTATATTGGGCGGTTCACGATGGACATGATCCTTGATTTCAATGGTATGGCTCGGGTGATGACGGTTCTTGCCCGTGGATATCTGTTTGCAGATGCGGACGAGAATATCAGAGCTAGAATTAACTATGCTCGCCGGGCGCTCTGCGCTTGGTGCAGTGTCCCGGACAAAAAGAAAGCCAGCCCTAAAGAGGACTGGGAGTTCAAAAGCGATTTCAGAGAATTGCATGGAGAGTTTCCTGAGTTGGTGGACGAAAATGGCATGGGGTGGTTTTGCCGCCATGTTCACAGTATCGTGCGGTTTATGAGGAACAACCCTGATAAGGTGAGCAAGCCAGCGTATGGCAAAGTGGATATCATAGATAAAGAATATGATACAGCTTGGCGAAGGAAAGTTGTGCAGTTTCAAGTTCCAATTTTTTCACAAGGTACAAACGGTGCGTGGGTCTTAAGGTTTGATGACGTGCTGGCCAACGCTCTGGAACTGGGGCCGCTGCGAAACAACAGCGTTAATTTGCCGAACGATATTCTCAATCGAATGGAAACACTCCGGCCTGAGAAGGTACCGACTGAAGTTATCCGCACTTTAGTGGAGTATTACATAGCAAATAAGCCGGGGGATTCTGAATGGGTCGTACTGCCGGTCACAAACTTTGACGCATATTTTGGCAGTACCATGTTCAGTAGGAAATGGCTGCCAGCTATCCCCGAGAGCATCATCGTGCGGGAACGGGAACGGCTGGGGATTGCAAGATACAAATTGAATCCCACTTTATTGAATGAGTAAATTAAAAAGGAGCACACCATGGTATACGGCGCTATCTTGGACACCGGCCAGGAGTATTTAACCGATATGCACTCTATTATGCACGGGCTCGGTGATGTGGGCCCACGCCATAACTGGCTTATCACCGACTGGACTTGCTATGCCTACCCGCTCGAAATGTGTCAAGAGGTTGAATGGAAAACAGGCGCGGAGCTTATGCAAATGCTGGATAGCGCCCCGGGCGTGCAATGGGTCTGGGGCGTGTTTTCTGGCTTTGAGCCGCAAATCTCCAAGGAACAGGTCATGCAGTACCCCACGCCATATGCTGATGGAAATGCGGGATTTTGGACAAACCCGCTCTCGATTCAGCACCAGCTGGCAAGTATTGAGATTGTGGCATTTGACAGTTCGTTTGCGTTGCTGTTCTGCAGAGAAAAGAAAATATATGACGATTTTCGGGCGGCTTTTCCGCTGAGTAGAAACCTCGCTGAGTTGAATTAGCTCAGTCACATTTTCTTCATAACTTTCCAAATTTTTACAACTGCGCCTGAGGTATTGCCCTAATCAAGAATCCTGTGTTGGAATCGTTGATGTTATTAAATTTCTTATAGCTTGCTCATGAAGAAATAGGATAATGTCATTCCCGGATGGTTGATTTATACTGGTTACAAAGAGGTGTTCACATGGATAGGGTCCACCAAAAAGCGCAGCAGGAGCAGGCGAAGGAGGTTAGTCAGGAAATGCTTGACAAACTGAGCGAGCTGCCAGCCGGTCTGTTCATTAAGAAAGATGAGTTGCTTAAAAATATAGATGATATGATTCAAACTGATGAATCACCCCAGACAATTTTTCGGTTGCCTTCAAAGAAAGAGCCATGGGACTTCTCGATGGAAAAACCCCGGCTATATCTGTATGCGGGGATGGAATTCTCATCCACCCAATCACACCGTAGAATGAAGGATTCTACTGCGGCGTTCGTATGCAGTATTCGCTGCCGTACAGAGCGGCCTACAATACCGCAGAAGATAACAAAATAAGCATTTTGCTGAATGAAATATTGCCCCGCAGGTTCTTTTACCGTATCATCTGTGATGCAGAAGGCAAACATCCTATGGATTATTTCGAGATTAAAGATACAAGCGCTGCAATATGGGAAATTGTGATAGAGTTGGATAGAAAATATATGCACAAGCGTTTCGGTTCCAAAAATTTGCGATTATATCTCGCTCTTTGTAAGATAATCAAAAACCGTTTGCTTATAGGATTTGACTCGGATTATTTATATTGCTTTCATTATTCAGATAGTATGAGCTATCTTATGTTTTGTTGCCATAATGTTGCCACAAAACACAAGTTTATCTTATCGACTAACATCTGAATTGTTTCAGCTTTTTGCCATCTCCTCAACGACCACTTGGAATAAGAGTTCTTCAATAACTTGCTGAACTTTATATTTTATTGTTCTTGCATTTTCGCCAGTAACAGATACCAAGGGGCTTACGGCAGCATACACCATTTCCGGAGTAAGCTTGTCTTCGTATTCGCTTTTTCTGGCTTCGATTTCACTCTTAACGATCGCATATATCGTATCGCAACCAAAATCCTTAAAATGAATCCTCTTGTCAATGCGATAAAAGATAGGAAGGCCAAGATGCTTTTTCATCTCATCCTCAGTTTGATAATTTGATGTTAGAATAATTACAATGCCAGACACGTCAGCATCATACGTTGCGTCTTTGAAAAGTGCGTTATCAAACAGCGTATAGAATGCTGAGAAAAAGTGTTCCGGACATTTGTCCAACTCGTCAAAGAAGATTAAATTTGATTCACGTTCAAGCAGGTCGAACCCAAGACTTTTACGATTGGGTGCATCTCCGAAAAAATACTCTGAATAATTGTTGCTTTTGAACATCGACAAGTGCTTTTCCAAGCACTTACTTCCAAAGAATTTCTTAGAAATCTCCCTCACCAATTCGGTTTTACCTAAACTACTATTACCATACAACATTATTACATATGGCTTCTCTCGTTTGACGGTTGTTAAATACCACAGACTCTTGCTTATTTCCGCAATTGCGTTTTCTTGTCCAAACAAACTTGATGATATGCTTTTGATATTTTCGACAAACATTTCGGAATCACGCTTTATTTCATATTTTTCTGATATAACATCCAACTCAATAAGTGAACGCTTATGTTGATCTTCTAAGTATTCTTTAAGAACACGTGGTGGATTGTGAATGTAAATTTCCGCATCATCAGTTGTTAAGTCTTCAATTAGAGGGCCCAAACGATCATGAGCCGCCTCTACAATTCCGTGATAGTTGTTGTTTTTTACAATCAGCGTATTTGCATATTGATCGAAAATGTAACTGTTCTGTTTTGCTGCATCCGAAAGCTTTACAAGTTCCAGAAAAGTATCTACCTCATCTTTTTCGTAAAAATTCGGTAGAGAGGCATCAAAATAAGCTTTGGAACCGATAATTATATGGTATTTCCGCTTATTCTCCATTTGATGCCTCCGCAGTAACACAGGCATATAAAACGTCGTAAAGTGTTACATTTTCAATTTCTTTCTGAGAATTTTCTGCGCCAGTTTTACCATTAACCTCAATTTTTGATGGATACAAATCAGCTAAAGATTGAGGCTGTTCAGCGGTTGATATTAAGCGTTCCATTTTACTTATCTCCTGGATAAAATCAAAACGCATTTTATCAAAACTCCCTACAGGTATACAATATAATGTCATAGTTGTTGTGAGCAGATCATTCCGCTTATAGTTGCTTACAAATGCCGAATTATTGAAGCGAGCGTAGCGTTTTTCATCCACCTTATAAGTATCGTATCCATCATAGCTATCCATCACGGTTTTGAATTCTTTTGTATCTAAGCCATCCATTCCGCCTTTAACAATTTTAAGATACCCTCCAGCAACTCTAAGTGATGTTGACGAATTTTCTATATCAGAAAGTTGGATATTAGGGATAGGCACAAGAAGCGGCTTTAATTTTTCAAACTCGGAAATTTCTGTTGATGATATTGTTGTTGTGCTGTCTCTTTTGATAACGTAAGAGGCATCAATTTTACCAGTAAATAGAAAGGATATCCGTGAAACCAAAGGAACTTCCAGTTTCAATTTTGCTGACGCCTCTGTGGCAATAGAGGCTTGAGCTTGAGCCGTAGAAGACACGTCGGTTACTCTCGAGAGTTCGCCGTGATCCCTTTCTTGCAAGATATTGCGAATTGTCTCTTTATCAAAATAAATAATCTTATTTATGGCTTTTTTAGCCATTTAATCACCACCCTAGGCAGATGTTACCCATTGTCTGTAGATTTATTGTATTCATTATTGTACCATATAGCATGGAGGTTTGCAAGTATGGATATTGTAAAAGTTTTTGGAACAAACGTGAAGTGCTATCGTCAAGCATTGGGTATCTCCCAAGAGGCCTTTGCTGAGAAATGCGGGCTTCACAGAACATATATTAGCGCAATCGAGTGCTATCGTAGGAGTATATCGCTTGAAAATATTCAGCGCATAGCCGATGCTCTTGAGATCGAAACATATAAACTGTTTTTGGAGGAATAAACATGGCACGTAGGAAAACATATAGCAACTTAAACAAAATTGGGCAATATCGTCCAATTCATGTTGATGGACAAACCCTTTACAAAGTGTTTCAATGTCTTAATCCCGATTGTACGGAGATAATTACTGTCAAGAAAGATGACATTGATGAAGATTACTCCATTGTTTGTCCCAAGTGTGGATACGAACATTATTCTGGCGGAGAACAGCACCTTTTTGATTTCTCCATGGATGTTAATGATGACAATGGCGAAGCTATTTCGGTGCAGGAAGGAGAGTTTATTGTCTCTCACGATGAGTACATCGAAAATGCGGCTCTCTATAAATATTGTTTGATTTGTAACACCCTTAAACCCATTGAGTGCTTCCACAAACACGCAGTTTTGAAATCTGGAAGACAGGGCGAATGTATTATGTGCAAAACTAACTATAATGCTATCAAAAATGGAACCAGAACTTCCGACCAGCACTTTGAATCTTCTCAAAAAAGACGTCTCTTAATTGAAGTTGCCGGTGCGGCTCGTGTTAGCCGCAGGGCCATTGAACGAAAGTACGGACTTAGATGCTTTAATTGCGGTAAAGATTTGAGTTGTGTGACAGCAAATAAAGAGAAGCCGATAGATCACACATTGCCAGTATACTACTTATGGCCCGCAACAACCAACTCTGGAACCTTACTCTGCCATGATTGCAATGGCAATAAGACTGGTAAATGGCCCTCTGAATTTTATAGCGATGCTAAGCTGCATCAATTAGCCGTACATACAGGCTTTGACTATCATTTGCTGGCAGGAGAGCCTCAGTATAATCCGGAAGCACTTAGAAGATTGCAAAATTCGGCTGATGTGGATGCTTTGCTTATAAAGAACTCTGTGCATATGGATGAAGTATGTAAGTTGAGAAATCGTATTCTTGCCGATACTGGCATTGATTTCTTCCAATATGCTACTGCACTGTCGGAGACCTGGATTAGCTATGCAAATTCACTAATAAAGTAAAGTTCCAAAATGAGGCGGGAAGTCAATCACGCCTCACTTTTTTTGCAGGAACAAATACTGATGTTCTACTGTTACGCCTTTGTCTTTGATGCCGTGTTTTTCGACGGCACTAACATCTTCTCCGGCAAGGTAAACAATATCAAACCAAGGTTCTGCGCGCTTTGATAATTCAATACCCATATTCATGGATTGCGTCTTTCCAAGGTGCAAGATCACCTTTCCGTTGTCGTTTAGAACGTCGTGGCACATTTTAAAGAAGCTATAGTAAAGATCAAAATTTTTTTCTTGTGATTTATCCAAGAATTTATCATCAGCTTCTTTATAGTCTTTCGGTTCCCAACCGCATAACCAAAGACGCATCCAGTTTTGCATATAAAACCGAATAGAATCCGCAAAAGGCGGTGAAGATATTATAAAATCCGTTTTTATATTCTTTGTTGTCAAATTTTTATAATCACCATACACGGCGAAACCTTGCGTTATCTCAGATTGTCCGAGCTTTTTGTAGCTTGCATTCACTTTTTGAACAATCTTTTCAACCACGCTTTTATATTCGAACTCGCCTGTAGGAGCATATGGCGTTAGCGGATGAGAACGTCTTGAAAGCGCATATGGCCTATTTCCGTGTAGCACATGTAGAAGTGCAGAAAAAGCCA
The DNA here is from genome assembly GCA_910574935.1 of Oscillospiraceae bacterium. Lineage (GTDB taxonomy): Bacteria > Bacillota > Clostridia > Oscillospirales > Acutalibacteraceae > Acutalibacter > Acutalibacter intestini. The sequence goes on along the minus strand of CAJTCU010000006.1, from coordinate 49,354 downwards.
TTGCTTCTTCTGCAGAAATAGTGGGAAGCCTTTTAAGGAAAAAATCCCTTGCACACAAAATTTCCTTGTAGGTTTCGTGCTCAAAATATTGTGGAAGCTTCCCATTGAAGCCAAAATTCTCATATTCTGTTATGGAGCGACTGCTTTTGCTATTTTTGATGTATTCGTCTAACTGTCGGATAACATCTTCGACTCCACGGAAATTAGGTTTTTCAAGCTTAGCCTTGGTAACAACATACGCCACCTCGCTCAGATCATTTCCAATTCCAATTCTACCTTGTAGACAAGCCTCAAAAGGAATAGTGCCCACTCCACACAAGGGGTCTAAAACCACATCGCCTTCGCTTGTAAATACAAAAATAAGCCAGTGCGCTATCGCTGGTTTCAGTTTCCCATGGTACGAGCAAAGCGAATGCCAAGGATGGCCCCAGTTTCTATTTCCGTAAGGAAATTGTTTATATGGTAGACCAGAAATAAATTCTTCTGCTTTCTTTCTGAATGCTATATCCATCATTTCTCCAATCTGTATCTAAGTAACCTTTGTGTCAGAACCATGCCATTCTTAGAACGTCTTTCGCGTAATATTTCTTCATCATATAAGGTGAATCCATATTGAGCGCAAATGTTTGAAAGAATTTGGTGCGTTGGAATGTGAACACCAGCAAATTGAGAATCACCAATGTCCATTGTAAATAAACCGCCAGGCTTTATGGATGTGTGTAGTTTTTGGATAACCATATCCATATCTCTAAAATACCCTGCAACCATTTTAGGAATTCGTTCATCGTAAGAAACAGGCTGCAACTGTTCCAAATATGGCTCTACTACCGGCAAAACTGTATCAATAGCGGTGCGCTTAGAAACATTATTGATTCCCGCAATAATACCTTTTGAATGAAATCTGGGCAAATCACTTTCAGTCGATATAAAACCATTTAATTTCAGTTCCAGCTTTGTGTTGCGAATGTAATTTGTTCCATTAAGATACGGGGGCGAGGTGATAACGCAATCAAACGCATCAACAAAGTCATTATCACGAGCATCATCGCTAACTTTTGTTGTGCAGCATTTGACTATTGTTTTATGATGCTGAATATCGAAAATCATTTCGTTTAGCTTATCAGCAAAGCATTCAAGCACACTTTCTTCTCGATATTCTTCTTCTGTCGCATAACGAAGATCCCCTCGTCTTGTCATTTTTGAAACCTTAACAACAATAGAACTCAACGCCAATGCAAGAATGCTATTTAATGATTCATCGGCTTCTTGGGAAATAAGGTCTTTAATGGTCAACAGTTCATTTAATTGCCGCTCTCCAAAGAATTTCTCAAAGCCATTCCAAGATGTATATTGTTTGACCTTGATGTCATTGATTAATGCAATATACTCAATCAACTTTGTACTTACGGCATTTACATCCAGCCTATACACACCATTGATCTTTGTCTCAATGACGGACTGCATAAAAGGATTAGACTCGCTGTAAAAAGACTTTATACCATGTGTTGACGCAACGAGAGAGGTTGTTCCTGTACCACAGAAAGGATCATATATTGTTTCGATATTCGGCTTCAAAGCGAGAAACGTATGAAGTTCTTCTGTAATTAAGCAGGATGAGTATCCTTCTACATAGGAATACCATCTATGTATTGGCTCAGTTTTATTTAGCAAAAATGTTCCGCCTTTTTCTCTAATTAATGCATTCATCTTCATTCTCCTTTGGACGATTCACTCGTGAATGTCATAATGTCTTCTATGGAACAAGACAAAGCACAGCAAATCTTTTCCAAAGTGTCAAGTGAGACTGATTCGTTTCTTCCTAACTTAGCAATCGCATTGGTGCTGATTTTTGCCGCTTTCCTCAACTGAGATTTATTCATATGTTTATCAATTAACAGTTTCCAAAGGTTAGAATAATTTACAGCCATAATGACCCCTCCAATATGAATATCACTATCATAGCACGTATTTGTTCAAAAATCAACGTATTCTTGACACTTATCAAGAATATATTGAAGGTAGTTGTATTATTTCATATCATTGTCGCCAGAAACATCTCACAGGATTGCTACTGTGGGATATTTCTGGTGTCATTTTTGCTCAGTTTTCGAAGTGCCTGTATCCGGTTACAGTTTTCAGACAGGTGCCGGGTTCGCCGTTGAGTATCAGCTCGGCATACGCCACCGTGTCATTGTGGATCAGATAGTCCGGCTCCGACCGCTGTGATAAATATTGTCGGCTGCCTTGCTATTCACGGCGGTTGTGTTTATCGCGATCATGCTGCCGTTAGCGAATTTCAGATAATGTCAAGAGTTATGCGCAAAAAAGTTTAGCAGAATCTGGAAAAATGAAGTCCGCCCGCAATAGAGGTGTCTTCAAGAACGGTCTCTAAGTGTTTCATTTTCATGAGCTTCTTGTTGCCCCACTGAATACCGGTTATGTGGCGGAGTCTGGCGTAGACCAGCATAAATGCAGAATTGCCGTTCGGAAAACTGCCCACAACTCTGGTGTGGCGGCGGATCTCCCGATTGAATCGTTCAATAACATTGCTGGTGCGGATACGAGTCCAGTGTTCGCAAGGAAAGTCGCAGTAAGTCAGAGTATCTTCAATATCATCCTCCAGTTTCTTGGCGGCCTCTTTCAGTTTCATGGCACAAATCTCCTTCACGACTGTTTTGGCTTTCTCCAGGGCTGCATTTTTGCTCTCTTAGGCATGGATCGCCTTGAGTATCTTGGCCACCAGTTTCACCTTAGAACGAGGCCTTACAGAGAACACATTGCGGTAGAAATGGACAGTACAGCGCTGATACTTGGCCTGGGGGAACATATCTTCCACATCCTCCAGCATTCCCAGACACTTGTCTCCAACCACTAGTTTTACGCCATCCAGGCCGCGTTCACGGAGCCACTGAAAGAAACTGACCCAACTGACCTTGTCCTCCTTCATGCCCTCTGCAGCGTCTAAAACATCCAGATATCCGTCCTCGTTTACCGCAACTGCTACCCAAATGGCTACATTTTCGTATTCACCTCTCCAATTTCGCTTCAAGTAGATTACATCCACATCCACATACGGATACTTGTCACCCTACAAAGGCCGGTTCCGCCAATTTTCGGTGTGAACGTAAGCCTTCTTATTTAGCTCGCTGATGGTGGCTGGAGATACCGTGCTGCCCCACAGGGCCTCGATAATACCATCCATGCGGCGTACAGAGACGCCTGCCAGTTACATCTCAATGAGGGCATCTTCCACATTGCTCTCCCGCCGGCGGTACCGCTCTATGATGACAGTTTCAAAAGAGGCGCCCTTGAGGCGGGACACATGGAGTGTGACATCGCCGGATGAGGTAGTAAGGTTTCGGTCGTAGTGCCCGCTACGGTACCCCTGGCAGATCTCATTGCGTGCGTAGCGAGCTGCCTGGGTCAGTTTCTCCGCCTCCTGCTCCAGCAGTTCATTCAGCATTTCTTCTACGCTGCCTCGGATCCTTTCCTTTAACTTACCCTTGATTACTTCCACATTTAGTTGTGCAATTTTCTCGTACATAGTTTGTAGTCTCCTTCCTGAATGGTGTGTGGTAATTTCATTCTACCAGAAGCTACAAGCCTTATCTTTTTACTTTTTAGAAATTTATTCTACCTTATCCATTTTATTCATCAATAAATGGTATATCCATATTCTCCATAACTTCCAGCATAAACCGTCCGCCTAAACGAAAGCCCAGCATAAACGCATCACATTCGTTTATGCCGGACAATTCATCTTGGGCCCCTCTAAATTTATCGAACACTTCTTTCGCTTCTTCTGAAAGCAGAGGAATGAGTGCATCCTCGTTTTGCACCACTAACTGTAACAGCTTTGCGTGTTTGCTCCCTGCCGGGATAGATTTCTCATTGGGTTGTATATTTCCGTACCAGAACTCTTCTAATATTTTCATCTTGGGTTCCTGCCTTTCTTCAGCACAACACACTACCACAAAAGGCGGGAAAAGTCCAGAACTTTTTTCGCTTAACTAGCGCTTTGCTTGATACTCTATCTCCAGATCTTCCGCAAGATATTCATCGCTCATGCAGTGCATATCGGAAACGCCTTCACTAACGAGCGTATAAACATCGGAACGATAGAAGAAAGCTAAAGCCTCATCCAGTGAAACACCGGCTTTTTCGGCAAACCGGCAAATGACCCTGGCGTATTTCTTTTGAAGAAGGATAGGGTTAGCAGTCATATTTCCACACCTCGTTCCTGCATCGCCATCAAAATGTCATCTACGATATAATCTTTGCTCTGGGTATGGAGTACATCATATTCTGGTACGATATATCCATGCAGAATATGAGAATCTTCCAATGCTCGGTACACCTGGCCAGCGTTGACCCCAAGCCGGATGGCAATGTTCTCAATGCAAAACACCGCGAACTCGAGCTGGTTTATGTTTGTAATCGCCATATCCGGTTCCATATAGTATCTCCTTGCATTTTCGGGACTGTTCCTGTATACTAAATCTATCAAATAAGCGAAGGGGCTATCAAGATGAATTTGCCACAACCTATTATAAACAATATAGCAGGTTTAGCCCACCAATGCAACCTCGATAAAGTAATTCTCTTCGGCTCCCGGGCCAGAGGTGACAACCATGAGCGCAGCGACATCGACCTGGCCATACAAGGCGGCGATACCGTGGCTTTTGCGGCTAGTGCTGACGAAGATATCTCAACCCTGCTCATGTTCGATGTGGTGGATTTGGATAAACCGATACAGAAAGAGCTGTTGGAAGAAATCAGAAAGGATGGCGTTGTCATCTATGAAAAAGTATGAGAATTTCTGTAAGGCGCTGGACAATCTTCGGCTTGTCCGGAATTTGAATGAGCCATACGATGTGCTGACTTTGACCGGCGGCGCCGCCTTGTTCGAGATATGTTTTGAACAGGCGTGGAAAGCCATGAAGGAGATTTTGCAGGAACATGGCTACGGCGAGGGTCAGACCGGCTCACCAAAGCAGATACTCAAGCTGGCATATAGTGCCGGAATGATTCAGGACGAGGAAAAGTGGCTGGCTATGCTGGTGTCGCGAAACGATGTGACACGCTCCTATAATGAGGAGATTGCATTGGCCCTGGTTAGGCGCGTGAAAGAGGAATATATTGACTTACTGGATGCGCTGAAAGCAGAACTAGAGGCCCATTGGCTTTGACATTCTTTGGATTTTCGCACATGATTTTTATCCCGGTGCATCATTGACGTTCCAGAATTTGCACTGCCACAGAGCCTTGATCTGTCCGCAAAATGGCTCTGTTCTTCGCAAAATTCTAAGAACCGCTCGGAATTTTTCTTAGAACTGTCCAAAATCCAAAACCCGGCGCGACATCTGAACTTGCGGTTCTTCCGCGCTCAAAAACGCTGGAATTTCCCGCAAACACTGGGGTTTTGGCGTTCTCTTATCTTCCGTTTGGTTCTAATAAAATCCCTTGAGTTCGGGTTCACGCACAGCACTCGAAATGCGGTAGGTCGGGAGTTCCCCGGCGCAAGAGTTCAAATCTCTTCATCTCCGCCAAAAGGAGACAAAAGCATTTTAGAGGCTTTTGCCTCCTTTTTTATGTTCCAAAATTCTATAGATGAAACAAAAATCGTGAGATAATATCATAATCTGCGCTTTTTGAGTTCTTTAATCTATTGGAAGCGCCTGATAAGTCACTAATAATCATGTTCAGTAAAGATAGAAAGAGAAATTAACACCACTAATTTGTAGGTTCTACTTGAAAACGCTCGAGCAACCCACTATAATGTAAGAAAGGAAGATACCCGTGAAGCTGTCCACATTGGAATCAAAGATTTTTGGCAAGGTATGCTATGGCTTTCGGCGTGACAAGAACAAGCGGATAGAAATAGTTGAGCATGAGGCCGAAATCGTGCGGGAGATATTTGCCCTTTACCTGTCAGGAAACAGTTTGGAAAAAATTCAGGAGCATTTACACAAGCAAGGTATTCCTTCTCCATCTGGGAGAAAGGTGTGGAGCCGTGACGTGCTGAACAAGCTGTTAAACAATTATAAGTACACGTTTGGCGTTATCGACCACGCTATTTACTTTGCTGTAGAGGAAATAAAATCGAGTCGGTGCAGAAACCCAAATCAAGATTCTGGGAGTAATTAAGTATTAAAAAACTATAATTGAACTACAAAATGATGCACCCGCATAATTGGTAGAATTAAGGAGAAAATATGGATATTAACAATACTGAAATTGTGACTAAAGTTGCTACAGGTTTAATAGAAGACGCAATCAAATGTTCATGGGGAAAGGTTAAGAAATGGTTTAAGGATATAGATGCTAAGGATTCCGTGCGATATGGCGATGCCTATGAGCAGTATTTGGATAATACATATCGAAAATATAGCAAAATCAAGACAATAATCTATCGTCGTTCTCCTAGAAATTTATATGACTTTTACGAATGCATAGGCGTACGGTATGAGGGGAAAACTATTGATACTAGCACCATTAATAACCTCTTAGAAATCGGGAAAAAATAATTATTACCGGAACCGGAGGAACTGGGAAATCAATTCTTTTCAAGCATCTATATTTGGATACAATTATGTCAACAGGATATATTCCTGTTATGATTGAACTCAGAAGTTTTAATTCCTTTGAAATCAAATCTGGGGCTATAGAAGAAACCATTTATAATACACTAGTAGAGAATGGATTTCCTCTAGAACGTGAATACTATGAATACAGCATGAGAGAAGGTGGATATGTCATTTTATTAGATGGGTTTGACGAACTTAATAGAGATAAATCCACAAGACTTTCTTCTGAAATAAAAAGCTTATCAGATAAATATCGTGAAAATTGTTATCTGATCTCTTCTAGACCATCTGAACAGTTTATTGGGTGGAATGACTTTCTGGAAACTGAAACTAAACCGCTAAGCAAACAACAAGCAATTAGTTTAGTTGATAAAATTGATTTTGACGAATCCGTAAAAGCAATTTTTTGCAAAGAGTTGGAAAATGTTTTGTTTGACAAATATAAATCATTCTCAGAAAATCCTCTGTTGCTTAATATTATGTTGCTTACTTTTAATAACAATGCTGCTATTCCAGATAAATTGAATGATTTTTACGATCAGGCCTTTGCGACCCTTTTCAATATGCATGACGCAACTAAAGATGCATATGTTAGAGACATAAGAACTCAGCTTGGATGTGATGATTTTAAATTAGTTTTTTCTTATATCTGCTTTAAATCATATTTCTATTCGGAATACGAATTTACTGAGATGCGAATGAGAGAATATATTTCTATGGCAAAGGAAAAATATAGCCAATTTAGATTTACTGTGGATGAATTCCTTGATGATCTCGTCTCGTCAGTATGCATGATTATCAAAGATGGACTGCACTATCATTTTGCGCATCGCTCTTTCCAAGAATATTTTGCTGCATGGTACACCTGTAAATTGACAGACAATATACAGTCCAAACTTTTATCAAACTGGCTCAAAGAATCTGACACCGTTATCACAGATTTATATTTTAATATGCTATTTAATATGCAATCCGAAAAAGTGAATAAAATAGTCTTCGCTCCAATTTTGGGACAAATAAAAAAGAAGTATACTGATTTGGGATTTACCATAGGTTTTTTGAAATCACTTTTCCACGGAGTGATTCTTAAAACATATCGGCACGATGGTGCGATGCGAAAATCTCTGTCTCTTGCAATAAATGATAAACAGAAATGTTATACTTTAAAGTTGACTTGTATTCTCAATGGATATGACTTTCCACCAGCAAACGCTGAAGCCGAAGAAAAGGTTTTTGATTGTCATAAAAATCAAGTAAATGAGCAACTATCCCCGCAAAATAAAGCATTTCCCCGCATTTCTTGAGGATTGCAACCCCCATTTACTACTTATTTACTACTGGGGAATGAGCCTTGATACGGTAAAATACCAAGAAATGCAAAGTTACAGTTTTGACCGAACTTCCCCATAACGGTATAATGAAGCCAAGAAAGGACGGTGGACGGTATGAGGGAAAAGACCACTCACTTATATGTAGACAGCAGGGAGCGGACATTACTCTTACATAGCCTTGTGGAGCTGAAAAACCAGCTCATACAGCAGGGCAAATACGGGGACTGCGTTGGCGAGATTATCTTCAAGGTAGCCAACGCCCCGATAAAGAAAGTGAAAATCGAATATGTCTAAGGCACACCACCATGAAGCCGCTTATTCTTATGGATTTTAAGAGTAAGCGGCTTTTTTGCGTCCTGCGTCCTCTGGTACAGTTACATAGCCGCCTTGACAAAGCGGCTAAATCTATGCGAAAGGAGGACGCATCCTATGTCAAATTGCAAAGTAATCGCTTTAACCAATCAGAAAGGCGGTGTCGGCAAGACCACTACGGCGGTCAATCTGGGCGTAACTCTGGCACAGCAGGGCAAGAAAGTCCTGCTCATTGATGCCGATGCACAGGCAAATCTAACTATGTCGCTCGGCTATCACAGACCAGACGATTTACAGGTCACTCTCTCCACCATCATGCAGGACATCATAGACGATAAATCCGTTGATGTCGCCCAAGGCATCCTGCACCACAGCGAGGGCGTTGACCTGCTCCCGTCCAACATTGAGCTGTCGGGACTGGAAGTAAGGCTGATTAACGCCATAAGCCGTGAAAGCGTGCTGAAAACCTGCATAAGCGAGGTCAAGAAGAATTATGACTATGTACTCGTGGACTGTATGCCGAGCCTTGGTATGCTCACTATCAACGCACTGGCGGCGGCTGACAGCGTGGTTATCCCCACACAGCCCCACTATCTTTCTGCCAGAAGGCGAAGAGTTCGCTGATAAAGCGAACTCTTGAGCTGCTTGCTTCGCTCCGTGTCGAAAGTCAGACGGCAAATCAATCCCCCTCTGCGGATTGACGGCATCCTTATGACGATGGTAATGCCCCGCACGAACATCTCCAAGGAAATCACCGCCACGGTAAGGAGTGCCTATGGGCAGAAAATCAAGGTGTTCGATACCCAGATACCACACTCCATCCGTGCCGTGGAAGCCACCGCAGAGGGGAAAAGCATCTTTGCCTACGACAAAGGCGGCAAGGTAGCCGCAGCTTATGAGCAGTTCGGAAAGGAGGTGGCAGAGCTTGGCGAGAAGCAGAGAAAGCAAAATCGAGCTGACCGCATACGATGACCTATTTGAGACAGACCAGAGCCGTGAAGAAGCCAACCTAAGCAAGATACGGGACATTCCCCTTGCGGAGATTGACGAGTTCCCAGACCACCCATTTAAGGTCTTAATGGACGAGGACATGGAGCAGCTTGTTGACAGCATCAAGCGGAGCGGCGTGATGACGCCTGCCACCGTCCGCATGAAAGAGGACGGGCGTTATGAGCTTATCAGCGGTCACAGACGGAAAAAGGCTTGCGAGCTTGCAGGGCTTGAAACGCTGAAATGCGAGGTCAAGGAGCTTACCCGTGACGAGGCGATTATCGTCATGGTGGAGAGCAATCTCCAGAGAACCACCATTCTGCCGAGTGAGAAAGCCTTTGCGTACAAGATGCGGCTTGAAGCTATGAACAGGCAGGGAGAAAGAAGCGATTTAACTTCTTCTCCACTGGATAATAAGTTGAAAGGGACAACATCTGCACAACAAATAAGCCAGAAAAGTGGTGACAGCCAACCACAAATTTACCGCTATATCCGCCTAACCGAGCTTGTCCCCGAAATCCTGCAAATGGTAGATGAACGCCAGATTGCGTTCCGTCCTGCGGTGGAATTATCCTATCTCACCGAGGGACAGCAGTACACCCTGCTTGAAGCGATGGAGTACAGCGATGCCACGCCCTCGCTTGCACAGGCTATCAAGATGAAGAAATTCATGCAGGAGGGCAAGCTCACCAATGAGGTTATCCAGAGCATCATGCAGGAGGAAAAGCCCAACCAGAAAGAAAAGCCCGCCTTCAAGGACGAGAGGATAACCAAGCTCATCCCCAAGTCCATCCCCAGAGGGCAGGAAACGGACTTCGTTGTCAAGGCGTTGGAGTTCTACAACCGCCACTTGCAGCGGAGCAAGGACAGGGAAAGGTAGGATAATCCGCACACCGAGGGCGAAGTCTGCCCTTTTGCGGCATGGGTGGATAGCCACGGAATCGGCTTTCCCCCTCTCCACACCTCTCCCCCTTGATACTGCCAAGACTATCCGAGAAAAAGAATTTATCCAAGCTGTCCAGTCGGGCAGTTTTTTTTCGTTCAGTCTGGCAAACAACAATCCAGATTACAGGAGGTAACTATGAGAATCCCTAAATTTTTCAGAAAGGCTACGGCTTTCGTCATGGCTGCGGTCACGGTGCTTTCGATGCTGCCCGCAACCACGGCGTTTGCGGCAGGCGACATCGGCACGATTTCCTTTTCCATGACCTATGACAGCGGCGGGAACGCCATGCGGTACAATTCCAGTGCCAATATTGGCGGCTACACCGCAGGCGGCACGGGCAAATACAAGTACCGCATGTCCGTGGACGGCGAGACGGCGTTCTGCATCCAGCCCGGTGTACCGCTAAAGACGGGCAACACCCTAAGACGGGCTTCCTCGGACGCATGGAACGCCCTCTCGGACAGCCAGAGGAAAGCCGTTGGGCTTGCCCTGCTCTACGGATACCAGGGCAACCGCCACAACCTCACGGGGAGCGATGACGAGAAATGGCTCGCCACCCAGACCCTCGTGTGGGAGTTCGTCACGGGATGCCGTGAATCCACTGGCTCCTACCGCCAGACGAGCAGCACCATCTACAGCCTGCACTTCGGCTCCAATTACGCCAATGACGGGGCGAGGGCTGCCTACGACCAGATTGTGTCCCTCATGGCGAACCACAACACCATACCGAGCTTTATGTCGGGCGGTGAGAATGACATCACGAGGGAGCTTGCCTACAAGGACGGGAAATATTCCCTCACCCTCAACGACAGCAACGGCGTACTCTCCGATTTCAGCTTTGCAAGCTCCGATGCCAACGTGAGCGTCACAAGGTCTGGGAACACGCTGACCATCAGCTCCACGAAAGCCATCGGCGGCACGGTACGCATCACCGCCACCAAGGACGGCGTACCCACGGTAGACAGCGGGGCGAAGATGATTGCCTACGGCGACCCGAACCTGCAAGACTTGGTGACGGGCGTGGAGAATGTCGGCGGCGTAAGGGCGTATCTCAACATCGAGACCCCCACCGGCACGATAGCCCTCAAAAAGACTTCCGAGGACGGCGTTGTGGCAGGCATTTCTTTCCACATCAAGGGTGACGGCTTCGACAAGACCGTAAAGACGGACGCAGAGGGCAACCTCACCGTGGAGGGCTTGTTCCCCGCCACCTACACCATCACCGAGCAGAGCATTGACCGCTATGAGCCGCAGCAGACCCAGACCGTGACCCTCATCGGCGGCAGGACGACCACCGTGAACTTCAACAACGTCTTGAAGCGTGGCAGTCTGGAGGTGGTAAAGACTTCCGAGGACGGCATCGTGGAGGGCATGAAGTTCCACCTTTTCGGCACGTCCCTAAGCGGTCTCCCCGTGGACGAGTATGCCGTCACCAATGCAGACGGCGTGGCAAGGTTTGAGAACGTGCTTATCAGCGGCGACACCCCCTATGTACTGGAGGAAGTGGATACCGCCATCCGATACGTTGTGCCTGCGACCCAGACCGCCCCGATTGAATGGAAAAAGGTCACGAGCCGCAGCTTCGTGAACGTGCTGAAGAAGTTCAACGTCACCGTGGCAAAGACGGACGTGGAGACGGGAACGCCGCAGGGGGACGCTTCCCTTGCAGGTGCGGTCTACGGCATCTATAAGGGCGAGGAACTGATTGACACTTACACCACCGATGAAAACGGGCAGTTCACCACCAAGTATTATGTCTGCGGCAATGACTGGAGCATCCGTGAGATTTCCCCGTCCGAGGGCTATCTTCTGGACGGAATCATCCACCATGTAGGCGCAGAAGCCGAGCTTTATACCGTGGAATACAATTCTGCCAAGAATGATGTGAACGAGCAGGTCATCAAGGGGAACATCGCCATCATCAAGCACACCGACAACGGCGAGACCCAGATTGAAACACCCGAAACGGGAGCAGTTTTTGAAGTCTACCTCAAATCCGCAGGCAGCTATGAAGCCGCAAGGGAAACCGAGCGTGACATCCTCACCTGCGATGAGAACGGCTTCGCCCAGACCAAGGACATGCCCTACGGCATCTACACCGTGGAGCAGACCTCTGGGTGGGAGGGGCGTGAGCTGATGAAACCCTTTGACGTATTTATCAGCAAAAACAGCAACACCTACCGCTACCTTATCAACAACGCCAACTTTGAGAGCTATATCAAGGTGGTGAAGAAAGATGCGGAGACGGGCAACACCATCCCCTATGCAGGCGTGGGTTTCCAGATTTACGACCCCAACGGTGAGCTTGTCACCATGACATTCACCTACCCCGAAGTGACCACCATCGACACCTTTTACACCACGGCGGACGGAGACCTCATCACGCCCCAGACTTTGGAATACGGCACGGGCTATTCCCTTGTGGAAGTGCAGGCTCCGTATGGCTATGTCCTAAACTCCGAGCCAGTCTATTTTGACGTGGTGCAGGAGAACTCCGAGGAAGAAAGCGGCATCACCGTCATCGAGGTGGTACGCTCCAACACCGCACAGAAAGGCACAATCACCGTAGGGAAGTCTGGCGAGGTATTCAGCACCGTATCTGGCACAAAGGGGCTGTACCAGCCGATTTTCTCCGTGGCAGGTCTGGAGGGTGCGGTCTATGAGATTACCGCCGCCGAGGACATTTACACTTTGGACGGCACTCTCCGAGCGTCCAAGGGCGAAGTGGTTGACACCGTTACCACAGGTGCGGACGGCACGGCGAAGTCCAAGGAGATTTACCTTGGGAAATACGAAGTAAAGGAAGTCACCGCCCCGTTTGGCATGGTATTGAATAGCGAGGTACACTCCGTTGAGCTTGTCTACGCAGGGCAGGAAATCGCCGTCACCGAAACTGCCACGGACTTCTACAACGAGCGTCAGCGTGTGGAGATTGACCTTGTAAAGAGCCTTGAGACAGATGAATCCTACGGCGTGGGGATGAACGGTGAAATCCGAGACGTGAGCTTCGGTCTCTACACGGCGGAGGAGCTGACCGCCGCAGACGGCATGGAAATCCCCGCCGACAGCCTGCTTGAAGTGCTTTCCCTTGACGGGAACGGTCACGGGAAGTCGGTTATCGACCTGCCCCTTGGCAACTACTATGTGCAGGAAATCAGCACCAACGCCGCCTATCTTACAAGCGATACCAAGTACCCCGTTGTCTTTGCGTATGCAGGGCAGGACACGGCACTCGTCCATATCTCCGCAAACGAGGGCAACGCCATTGAGAATAAGCTCATCTACGGCTCTGTCAGCGGAAAGAAATCGGACGAGGACGGAAAGGCTCTGAGCGGTGCGTTAATCGGCATCTTCAAGACTGGAACAACTGAATTTACCAAGGAGACAGCCATTGCGACTACCGTATCCGCAGAGGACGGTAGTTTTTCTTTTGCCAAAGTACCCTACGGCACATGGGTAATCCGTGAGATTGAAAGCCCCAAAGGATATGTACTCTCCGAGGAAGAAATCGCCGTCACAATCAGCGAAGTGGACGAGATTGTGGAAATCTCCCTTGTGAACTACTTCATCCGTGGCAGCATCTCCCTCACAAAAGTGGATAAGGACTACCCCGACAACAAGCTCACGGGGGCGGTGTTCGAGGTCTATTCGGATACCAACGGTGACGGCAAACTGGATAAGGACGATGCACTGCTTGGCACGATGACCGAGATGGAGGGAGGCGTCTACCAGATGACCGAACTCCGCTACGGCAAGTACCTTGTCCGTGAAAAGACCTCCCCGACTGGATATATCCTTGATGAAAATGTTTACCCCGTATCCATCGAGGAAAACGGCAAGACCTACACCGTGGAGAATGAAGCAGGAAAAGGCTTCTTGAACGAAGCCCAGAAAGGGAACCTCAAAATCGTCAAGACATCCTCGGACGGCAGGGTGGAGGGCTTCTCTTTCCGCATCACGGGCGTGAACTACGACCAGACCTTTAAGACCGACAAGAACGGCGAAATCTCCATCGAGGGCTTGCGGATTGGCGAGTATACCGTTTCCGAGGTGAACGACAAGGCATCCGCAGGCTATATCCTGCCCGCCGACAAGCAGGCTGCCGTGCAGACGGGGGCGACCACCATCGTCCAGATGCACAATGAACTCCGTGACACCCCGAAAACGGGCGATGACTTCAACCCCGTCCTCTGGGTGAGCCTTGCGGCGGCATTCACCATCGGTGCAGGCGTTCTGGGATTCCTTGGGATTAAGGGGAAGAAGAAAAAAGAGGACTGATGACCAAATCACGGGCAGCACGAAGCCCCTGCGGTCAGAAACCGGAAAGGAGGTCTTATGAGAATGGACGCAAAGACCATCATCGCCATCGTGCTTGTGGCATTCATCGGCGGCGGAGCCTTGTGGCTCAACATCCGCCACAGGAAAAATAAGTAATCCACGTTTACGGGGACGGGGGCGGCTGAAAATGCCGCCCCTTACCCTTATATGGAGGTACGCTATGCACAATCTGAAAACCATTGAGGGCAAAGTCAGACGGATTCTGGAAAAAGACGAGGAAGCCAGAAACGATGATATGACCCTTTACCTTGCGGTCTGCAATTCCTGTCTGAAAGGCGCAGGGGCGATGCCCTTTGCAGAGGTCATGGCACAGCATAAATATCTGGGCTTGCCGAGCTTTGAGAGCATCAGCAGGACAAGGCGCAGATTGCAGGAGAAGCACCCCGAACTGCTTGGGAGCCTACGGATGCAGAAGCTCAGAGCCAGAGGGGAAAAGGCATACCGTAAGTATGCAAAAAGCGACTGAACGGAGGTCTGATTATGGAGAAAGAAAAACGCTCCAACCAAGGATATGAAATCATCGAGAGCTGTACCATCGGGAGTACAGAGCTTGTCATCGGGCATAACCCCAAAGCCCCCAACCCCTATGTGTGCTGGTACTGCAAGGGCGGGGACAACTATTTCTGGGGGCATTACTGTAACGAGCTGTCGGCGGCACGGGAGAAGCTCAATGAGCGATACCAGTCCGAAAGCCGTATGCCCTACAACAATCCCCCTGCCCCGAAACAGAGGAACGGCGATGACCGTGGGCGATAAAAAGGCTGCGGAAAGCAGCCCCCAAAAATACGACTGTACGACCTGCCCTTATCCCCGATATAAGGACAAATACACCATCTTCTGCGATGTCTGTATCCGAAAGATTTTAGACGGGCAGCGAGAAAAGAAACAGAGAAAGGAGAATCCCGATGGAGAATGAGGAAAAAAGGATGATAAGCTCTTACGAGGTCACGCAGAGCATCCACATCGGCAGAAAGGAAGTGGTGTTCGGCGTGGATGAAAAAGCAGAATATCCCTTTTTAGTCTGCCACTGCACCTACGACAACCCGCTGTCCGCAGAATGGGTGACGGATGCTGTCGGCTCGGATGACTATCTGGAAGCCATGCAGATTTTCACGGAGCGTGTGCAGGAACAGATAGGGCTTGTGAGAGCCGAGCAGGAGCAGTTCAAGTTTGATTTGAAGCCGTTTACCATAGACGACTGCATCCCCGACAACAAAAGCGGCAGCATCGTGGGAAAAGTTGTCGTCATCAATGCCGAGGTCAACCGCTACGAATACCGCCACTCCGCCTATCAGCTTGTGCTTGCGGACGGCGGAAACGGTGCGACTGGCGGCAGGGGGCAGGCGGTGTTTGGGACTTGCCTTGCCACGGGCGAGCATCGCAGGTGGGAAAGGTACGATGTCCTTGGGGAAATCAAGCCCGAATGTACGCCCCAATGGGCAAAGGAAGCCCTTGCCAGAATCAAGGCGCAGGAGAAAGAGAAAAAATTAAGGAGCAGGGAGGGACGCTGATGGAGGTACGAGCTTTGACACAGCCCGAACAGAAATACACCTATTCCCAGAGTACGCAGATTGCAGGGCAGACGGGCTGTATCGGGCATCTGCGTGGCGATTTCGACAGCTCTGGGAACGGTTTTTACACCACATGGGACGACCACTGGGACAGGTGGAAAACGGACGAGTTCAAGGCGGAGCTTGACGAGGTTATCAATACGCTCCGTGAGGGCAAGGGGCTTCTGCACAACCGCCGTGACATGGCGGCGTTTGCAAGGGCGAATCCCGATGCCGCCTTTATGGGAAACTACTGCACCGAGTACGGCTTCCGTGTGGATACGGACAAACACGCTTTCCTGCTCCGCTGCAACCCCACAAAGGGAGACTACAACTTTTACTGCTACTGCTACGTCAAGGACTGGCTTGACGGTCACATCCAGAAAGCCCAGCAGGGCATCCGCTTCATCGACCCCCATTATAATGAAAGGTTCCGCATCCCAGACGGCGGCAGAATCATCATCAGCTATGCGTGGGGAGAAAAGACGGAAAAGACCTGCCGCTTCATTGACGAGTACCACACCGAGGTAGGGAGCAGCCTTTACCATATCTGCGAATTTGCGGAGAAGATGAAGATGAACGGACACAGCTATGAGCCGAAGCCCGAAGAACCGCCGTCTCCCAAGAAAGCACCGAAGCACAGAGACCATGAACGATAAGGAGGAATGGAACTATGGCAGTAAACCAGAAAGCCGTCAAGGTCTTGAACAAGATTTTAGACGCAGGCTTTACCGAGGAAAAAGCCATCGCCGCCATGACGATGGACGACATCCTCTCCATGCAGGGCATCACGGTGGCGGACATCACCCTCATCAACGACCTGCAAAAGAGCATCAGGGCGAACAAGGTCATCTCCTTTTTGGGCGGTGGCATGGAATAAGGGACAAAAGGAAACAGAAAATTTCACCATAAGGAGGTGTGAGAATGGCTGCAAAGTACCAGCTCATCACGGAGCTGTATCAGCGGACGGGCGTTACCGTCACGAGGAACCCGCAGGCGTGGCAGGGCTTCCTGTCCTCTGCCTGCCGCAATTACAAGTGCCGCTTTGACGAGCAGCTCCTCATTTACGCCCAACGCCCCGATGCTGTTGCCGTTACCACCATAGAGGTCTGGAACAGGCTCTTTAAGCGGTGGGTGAACAAGGACAGCAAAGGCATCGCCGTATTCGACACCAAGGGGCGCAGGAACACCCTCAAATACTACTTCGACGTGTCGGACACCCATGAGGGCTACTACGGGAGCAGAGCCGTCCCCATATGGCAGATGGACGGGCGGTACGAGCAGGCAGTCATGGAACGGCTCTCCGACAGGTTTGGCGAAGTGGAAAGAGACGGGCTTGCCGGGGTGCTGATGGAGACGGCAAAGAACGCCGTGGAGGACAATCTACAGGACTACACGGCACAGCTAAAGGATTACGTCGAGGGGAGCTTTCTGGAGGGGCTTGACGATTATAATATAGAAGTGATGTACCGTGAGCTTGCCGCTAACAGCGTAGCCTATATGCTGATGACCCGCTGCGGCATAGATGCGGCGGAGTATTTTGACCGTGAGGACTTCGGGGCAATCGTCAATTTCAATACGCCCCAGACCCTCAACGCCATCGGCATCGCCACAAGCGACATTGCGGAGATGGCTCTGCGTGAAATCTCCCAGACGATACGGAATGTGCAAATGGCGGAGAAAGACCAGAAACGCACCTTTGCACGGCAGTACCAGATTCGCTATGATAGTGGCAGGAAACAACCCGAAAGGAGCGAGAACAATGAGCAAAATCACTTACACGAAGCAGGACGATTACCTTATACCCGACCTCACATTACCGACAGAGCCAGAGCTTCCGCTTGGCAGGTACGCTTTGATGCACAGGGACTATCTGGAGAAGCACAAGAGGGTGACGTTCCTCAACCTGCTGACATCGGGCAGGCTGAACGCACACCTGCACCAGACCGAGCAGGCGGCACTCTCCAGACTGGAGCTGCTGACGAAGCAGCTCTCCAAGGAGCAGGGCATGACGGAGGAACTGAAAGAGAAAGCACCAATGCAGTGGGTGCAGGCGATGAACGCCATCCGCAGCCAAGCCGAGGAAATGATTCTGGACGAGCTGATTTACCAGTAGAATCCGAGCCTGCCGAGGACGGACAGCGCAGCATTGCCACCGAGGAAGAAGTGAGGGCGAATCTTCCCACCGTGGACGAACAGATTGAGATGATGGTTGAAGCAGAGGATATGCGGAATGAATCCGCAGGCAAGTCCTCTGCTTCTCCGTCTTTAGGGGGCAGCTATTCGCAGGAGGACATTGACAGCATCCTCACCAAAGGCAGCGGCTTCCAAGACAGCAAGTACCGCATCTACCGCCAGTTCCAAAAGCAGGAGGACAGCAAGAGCAACATCGACTTCTTGAAACGGGAGTACGGCACGGGAAGCGGCAATTATCATTTTTCAGACGGGAGAAGCGGTCACTTTGAGTTCAGCGGCAAAAGCTTTGCCATAGACCGTGAGACGGTTTTAACTTGGTCTAAGGCAGAGAAACGCCTGCGGGAGCTGATAAAGAACAACCGCTATTTCAGCCCGAAAGAGAAAGACCGCTACGCCGATTATCTGGAGGGCATCTCTGCCCCGCAGTACGAAATCGACAGCCAGAGGAAAGCGGCAAGGCAGCGTTTCATAGACGCCCACCGTGACCTGCCCCCTGCCGACAAACGTGACACGCTCTCCCTGCGGCTCTCCGACTTCATCCGTGACTTGGACGGCTACGAAAAAAATCTGCTTGAAAATGTAGGGCGTACCGACTTTGGAGACATGACAACCGGGCAGATGGAGCAGGCTCTCTCCGACCCTGCCGCCGTGCAGCAGCTCATAGACTTTCTGGCTCTGGTGCAGGGAAAGACCTCAAGCGTCTACAGCCGCAGCAATGCGTGGAGTTTCACGCAGGAGCTTACGGAGCTTTACCCTCTTTGCTACCTCTACCATGAGGGCGATGTGGTGTATATCGGTGCGGACAAATATGAGATTTCCGACTTAGGCGAAGATGCCGTATCCCTGCGGAATCTAGAGTTTCCTTTGTTTGGCACGGAAATGAGCCGTGCCGACTTTGAGGAAAAGCTCCGTGAGAACCCCATGAACGACCATCTGAAAACGGTCATCACCGAGAAGCAGGAAACACGGTCTCCCGCCGAGGGAAAGGAAAACGCCGAGGAAAAGGAAACGGAAGCTCCCGCCGAGGAAAAACCCGACAGCATCACATTTTCCATCGGCTTCTCCGAGCATCCCGCCTTTTATGATAAACAGCTCAATGACCGCTATACCGATTTGAGCTTTGCCCTTGGGAACAAGCTCCTTGGCGTTCTGGACGAAAAGCAGCACCGTGAAAGACTGGATAAGAGCAAGGGCGTGGGGTGGTATAAAAAGACCGACTTTGAGATTACCGCCGTTGTAGGCGGCGAGGAATTCCACTATGAGGGACGCTTCGACATCGGGGACGGCGAGGGCGACTTGATTGCCCACATCAAAAACTTTTACGACTACTATCTCTCCCCCGACTGCCCCTTTATCCCAGAGTGGAAAAGACAGGGCGAGGACTACTACCGTGAAAAGATAGAAAACCTGCGCTTCGGGCATGACACGCTGCTCCCATTCCTTATGCAGAATACCGAGCTGACCCCAGAGGATGAAAAGCTCCTAACGGAGATAATGGCTACCGAAGCCGACTGGAACAGGAAAGCGGAGGACAAGGCACAGCCCGAAGAAACAAAAGCCGCTGAAGAAACCCCCGTTAAAGAAACTCCCACTGAACAAGCTCCTGCCGATGCAGAATCCGCTGTCGATGAAATGCTTGCCTTTGCGGAGAGGATTGCGGCACAGTACGAGACCGAGCCGCCAGAGGAACGCTTTGAGGTCATCATGACTTCCGATGCGTTCCCAGACCCCGAAGATGCCTTTGCCATCTGGGACAACATCCGAGAGGAATACTATGCGGACACGGACGGCAGGGTGCTGACCTACCCCACCGAGGAAGCAGCCACGGCAGGGCTTCTGAAAGTGCGGAAAGCCGTATCCGACAAGGAAGCCGAGGAATGGCTCTATGCGGAGCGTGTCAGGCAGGGCGTAATACCTGCCCCGTCCGAGCCTGCAAAGCAGGATGATTCAGACCTTATCGGCACGGAGCTCACCATCGACAACCGCCGCTACCTCATTGAGAGAATCGGGGAAATCAGCGGCGACGTCTCCCTGCGTGACATCACGTTCCAGAACAGCGTGGGCTTCCCTATCAGCCGAGTGGAGAAAATCGGCTATGTCCGCAGGCTTTTGGAGCAGGGGCAGAAAGAATTACCACCCGAAAAAGGAAACGCAGAAGCCCCCGCACCGACCACGGCGAAA
This sequence comes from Oscillospiraceae bacterium, assembly GCA_910574935.1. Taxonomy (GTDB): domain Bacteria; phylum Bacillota; class Clostridia; order Oscillospirales; family Acutalibacteraceae; genus Acutalibacter; species Acutalibacter intestini. The sequence continues at coordinate 28,923 of CAJTCU010000006.1, read as the reverse complement.
GCTCCTGCCCTTTCCGTAGACCGCCACAACTACCGCATCACGGACGATGCTTTAGGCGTAGGCGGGGCAAAAGAAAAATTCCGAAACAACATGGCGGCGGTCAGTCTCCTGCACGAACTGGAGATTGAGAGCCGCCTTGCCACGCCCGAAGAACAGGAAACCCTTGCCAAGTATGTGGGATGGGGCGGTCTGTCTATGGCGTTTGACAGCAATAATGCGGCATGGGCGAATGAGTACAAGGAATTGAAATCCGTCCTCTCCGATGAGGAATACCGTGCAGCGATGGAATCCACCTTGACGGCGTTCTATACCCCGCCCGTTGTCATTAAGGCAATGTACGAAGCCCTTGACCGCCTTGGCTTCTCCAAAGGCAACATCTTGGAGCCGTCCTGCGGCGTGGGCAACTTCTTAGGCTTGCTTCCCGACAGCATGGCGGACAGCCGGCTCTACGGCGTGGAGATTGACCCCCTTTCTGGGAAGATAGCAAGGCAGCTCTACCAGAGGGCGAGCATCGCCATCGAGGGCTTTGAGGACACCAAGCTCCCAGACAGCCACTTTGACGTGGTGCTTGGCAACGTGCCTTTCGGGGAGTTCAAGGTGGACGACAGCCGCTACAACGCCCAGAAGTTCCTAATCCACGACTATTTTTTTGCAAAGGCTCTGGATAAGGTACGCACGGGCGGCGTGGTGATGTTCATCACTTCCAAGGGGACGATGGATAAGGCAAGCCCAGAGGTGCGCAAATTTATCGCCCAGAGAGCCGAGCTGTTAGGCGCAATCCGTCTGCCAGACAACACGTTCCGAGCCAACGCAGGCACGGAGGTCACAAGCGACATCCTCATCCTGCAAAAACGTGACCGCATCATCGACATCGAGCCAGACTGGATATACCTTGACACCAATGCCGACGGCATCACCATGAACAGCTATTTTGTGCAGCACCCAGAGATGGTGCTTGGCACAATGCAGATGGAAAGCACACGCTTCGGCATGGACGCCGCCTGCAAAGCGGACAAGGAAAGACCCCTCTCCGGGCTTCTGCATGAAGCTATGCAACGGATAAGCGGCGAAATCCCAGAGTATGAAAGTGAAATCGACCAGATTTCCGATGAGCAGGACAAGTCCATCCCCGCCGACCCCAACGTGCGGAACTTCTCCTATGCCCTTGTGGACGGAAAGATTTATTTTCGGGAGAATGACCGCATGACCCCCGCCAGCGCATCCATGACGGCGGAGAACCGCATCAAGGGCTTGCTTGGCATACGGGACAGTGTACGCCGCCTTATCGAGTACCAGACCAATGACTACCCCGAAGAAATGATAAAGACCGAGCAGGAGAACCTTAACCGTCTGTACGATGCCTTTACCGAAAAGTACGGTCTTATCAACAGCCGGGGGAACTACCTTGCCTTTGCCGCCGATGAGAGCTACTTCCTTTTATGCTCCCTTGAGGTGCTTGACGATGAGGGGAAATTCAAGCGCAAGGCGGATATGTTCACCAAGCGGACGATAAAGCCCCACCGGGAGGTCACGTCCGTGGAGACCGCAAGCGAAGCCCTGGCACTCTCCATCGGGGAGAAAGCCCGTGTTGACCTTGGCTATATGGCGAAGCTCACGGGCAGGACGCAGGAGGAAATTGTCACGGAATTGCAGGGCGTAATCTTCCGTGTGCCGAATACCGAGCCTGCACGGTACGCTGCCGCAGACGAATACCTCTCTGGAAACGTGAGGGAGAAATTGAAAGTTGCGGAGATTGCGGCGAAGTCCGACCCTGCCCTGTCCCTCAACGTGGAAGCACTAAGGCAGGTCATCCCCAAGGATTTAAGTGCCGCCGAAATCGCCGTCCGTTTAGGCACCACATGGATACCCGAATCCGATATACAGCAGTTCGTGATGGAGCTTTTAACCCCGTCAAGCCATGCCGCAGGCAGGCTGAGGGTGCGCTACACCCCCTACAACGGCGACTGGTTCATTGAGAACAAGACTTCCGACTTCGGGAACGTCAAGGCGGACAGCACCTACGGCACGAAAAGGGCAAGTGCCTACCGTATCATCGAGGACACCCTAAACCTAAAGGACACCCGCATTTTCGACTATGTTCACGATGAACACGGCAACAAAAAGGCAGTGTTCAACGCCAAGGAGACCACGGCGGCGCAGGCAAAGCAGGAAGTCATCAAGCAGGCGTTTGGGGACTGGATATGGAAAGACCCGGAACGCAGGAACCGCCTTGTCCGCTACTACAATGATACCTTTAACTCCGTGCGCCCCCGTGAATATGACGGGCGGCACATCACATTTGGGGGCATCAGCCCGGAAATCAAGCTGCGCCCCCACCAAGTCAATGCCATCGCCCACATCCTCTACGGCGGCAACACGCTCCTTGCCCACAAGGTAGGGGCAGGCAAGACCTTTGAGATGGTAGCCGCCGCACAGGAAAGCAAGCGGTTAGGCTTGTGCCAGAAATCCATGTTTGTCGTACCCAACCACCTTGTGGGGCAATGGGCTTCCGAGTACCTGCGGCTCTATCCAAGTGCCAATATCCTCGTCACCACCAAGCAGGATTTTGAGACCGCCAACCGCAAGAAGTTCTGCGGCAGGATTGCCACGGGCGATTATGATGCCGTGATTATCGGACACTCTCAATTCGAGAAAATCCAGATGAGCGAGGAACGCCAGAGGGAACAGCTCCAACGGCAGCTTGACGATATAGAGATGGGCATTGACGAGATACAGAAGTCCCACGGCGAGCAGTTCACGGTGAAGCAGCTCATGAAAACCAGAAAGGCTATCGAAGCCAAGCTAAAGAAGCTCAACGATACGAAAAGAAAGGATACGGTGATTGACTTTGAGCAGTTGGGCGTAGACAGGCTCTTTATAGATGAGAGCCATTTTTACAAGAACCTGTACCTCTACACCAAGATGCGGAACGTGGGCGGCATCGCCCAGACCGAAGCCCAGAAAAGCTCCGACCTCTTTATGAAATGCCGTTATCTGGACGAAATAACGGGCAACCGTGGCACGGTTTTCGCCACGGGGACGCCCATCTCGAACTCAATGGTGGAGATGTACTCCGTCCAGAGGTACTTGCAGTATGACACCCTTGCGAGGAACGGCTTGCAGCATTTTGACGCATGGGCTTCCACCTTTGGCGAAACCGTCACGGCTCTGGAGCTTGCCCCAGAGGGTACGAACTACCGAGCCAAGACGAGGTTCGCGAAGTTCTACAATCTCCCAGAGCTGATGCAGATGTTCCGTGAAGTTGCGGACATCCAGACCGCCGATATGCTGAAACTCCCCGTCCCCAAGGTCAACTACCACAACATCAAGACCAAGCCCAGCGAGATACAGACGGAAATGGTGGCAGGGCTTGCCAAGCGAGCCGAGAAAGTAAGGGCAAGGAAAGTCGAGCCGAACATCGACAACATGCTGAAAATCACCAATGACGGGCGCAAGCTTGCCCTCGACCAGAGGATGATAGACCCCATGCTGCCAGACGACCCCGACAGTAAGGTCAACGCCTGCGTGGATAATGTGTACCGCATCTGGGAGGGACACGCCGACACCAAGGCGACGCAGCTCTTGTTCTGCGACCTCAGTACACCGAAAAATGACGGCACTTTCAATGTCTACGATGACATCCGAGAGAAGCTGATTGCCCGTGGCATCCCCGCCGGGCAGGTGCGTTTCATCCATGAAGCGTCTACCGATGCACAGAAAAAGGAGCTGTTCGGCAAGGTGCGGAGCGGTGAAGTGAGGGTGCTGCTCGGCTCCACCCAGAAGATGGGCGCAGGGACAAACGTGCAGGACAGGCTTGTGGCGATTCATAACCTCGACTGCCCTTGGCGACCCTCGGATGTAGGACGGATTTTGCGGACATTCAAAATAAAAAAGAAAGTGGAGGTAACAGACAATGGCAAAGACGATTTTTGAGGAACTGGGCGGCAAATACGAGCGACAAGGAGATTATTTAATACCGTGTATAGCTTTACCCACCGAAGAAGAACAGCCGATAGGCATATGGGGACAACGACATCTGAATTATCTGAAGCAGTACCATAAGGTTACATACACTAATCTTCTCACAAACGGCAGGCTGAATACATACCTTGCCGACATCGACAGGCAGGCGCAGGAACGCTTTGAAAGGCTCATAGAGGGCATGAAACAGGCGCAGGGCATAACGGAACGCCTAAAGGAAGAAAACGCCTTAGAATGGACAGGGCGGCTCAACAACATAAGGGCGTGTGCGAGAGAGATTGTAGAGAAAGAAATTATCTGCGCATAAATAACGAAGCGGCAGAGTGTAAAAGCTCTGCCGTCACTGTTTAGAATCAACAATCTGTTTTCGTTGCATATATGATATTTTCAAATAAATTGGCAGAGAGCTGCCTATACTATTGATACAATTCATTGAAACAACTATACTATATCGTGTATAGCTTTTCCCTCAAAAATGAGAAATCTGCTGATAAGAAAAATAAATCTCAAAACAGACTGAATGATACAATGTGAAAGAGGAATCTTGTATGAAGAATGTATATAAACTTGAATTTCATGCGGGAAGCAAAGAAGAATTACTGCCCGATTTTGAATCTGAATTTCCGTATATTGCGTCTAATGCAGAACTTGACAAATATGTTGGGCGTTCTGCACCGTGGCATTGGCATAAGGCAATAGAGCTTTTTTATATGGAGAGCGGAACATTGGAATATTATACCCCGAAAAAGAAATTGTCCTTTTCGGCAGGCTCTGGGGGCTTTATTAATTCAAATGTCCTTCACATGACTAAGGCTGTATCTCGGACGGAAAAAAATATACAGCGGCTGCATATTTTTGATACGGCTCTCATTTCTGGAAACTATGGGAGTAAAATTGAGAAAAAGTATGTTATGCCAATTACTACAAATCCCCAGATTGAAATATATGCTTTTCACCCCGATAATTTTATACATGCAGATATACTGAATTTGATAAAACAGACTTTTACCTTATGTGATAATGACATTGGATATGAGATAAAAATAAGGGAAGCCTTGTCCCAAATATGGCTAAAGCTTTTTGAACTGTTTTCTGCTTCATTTGATGGGAAAGGAAAATATGACAAAAATGACGAAAGACTTAAGAAGATGTTAATTTACATACACGAACATTTTGCGGATAAAATTGCGGTTTCAGAACTTGCCGCAGTTGCATGTCTAAGCGAAAGGGAATGCTTCAGGCTGTTTCAAAGCTATTTGCATACAACGCCCACAAAGTATATCCAAAGTTACCGTTTGCAGGAAGCTTGTGAAATGCTCATAAATGGGCAGGACACAATTACAGACATTGGACATGCCTGCGGGTTAGGAAACAGCAGCTATTTTAGCAAGATTTTCCGTGAATACCAAAACTGCACTCCCATAGAATATCGGAAGAAATGGCAGGATAATCATATCTTATGTCCGAAATAAAATAGATAAATAAAAAATTCTGCGTTATAATGATATATAGCACAGATTTTGTGATATCATTTTAAGGAGAAAGGTATGTATTACGAAGCCAAAGATTTTTTGGAAACCGCAGATAAGGAGACTTTGCATATCATTTCCAATGCAAGGAAACTTACAAGAGAATATTATTTTACGGATTATGATGATAACAAAAGAAAAAATGAGATTTTGAAAGAACTGTTGGGAGCTGTTGGGAGAAATGCTGCCATTGATGTCCCGCTTCATTGTGACTATGGAAAAAATATATTTCTTGGTGATGATGTCGTTATAAATATGAATTGTACATTTGTGGATAATAAGCCCATACGGATTGGCAGTCGGGTATTGATAGCGTCTAATGTTCAATTTTATACATCTTCCCATCCTGTTTTACCACAGGAGCGTTTCGTTTCAGACTGGGAAAAAATTGGGACAACATTTTTCAGAACTTATGCCCGTTCCATTGAAATACAGGACAATGTATGGATTGGAGGGGGAAGTATTATTTTGGCAGGCGTAACAATAGGTGAAAACAGTGTGATTGGAGCAGGGAGTGTTGTTACCCGTTCCATCCCCGCAAATTGTGTTGCTGTTGGGAATCCATGTAAAGTTATCCGCTGTTTTGCAGAGGAAAGAGGAAAAGCATAATGAAGTATCAGCATATTGTTTTTGATATTGATGGAACTCTTATCAACACAGAGTACGCAATCTTACACTCTTTACAAGATACATTAGAAAAATGCATACATGAAAAAGTACCTATTCAGCAATTGTTGTTTGTAATGGGAATCACGGGAGAAGATGCATTAAGGCAGTTGAAAATCAATAATATCCAGTTGGCTCTGAAGCTATGGGAAGAAAACATAAAAAAATACAGCAATACAATAACTCTTTATGATGGAATCCCAGAATTATTAAGCAGCCTATCGGAATGCGGTTATTCAATCGGAATTGTCACTTCAAAAACAAAAGCAGAATTTAAAGATGATTTTGATAGATTTGGGCTGAACCATTATTTTAAGACGATTATTTGTGCCGATGACACAACAGAGCATAAACCATCCCCCGAACCTTTGTTAAAGTATATAGAAATTTCTGGGGCATGTAACGAGCAAATACTATATATCGGAGATAGCAAATATGACAGCTTATGTGCTAAAAATGCAGAAGTTGATTTTGCATTGGCTATATGGGGAAGTCACACCAGAGAGTTGGAAGCTGATTGCTTCATAGAAATTCCAAACGATTTACTCGGTGTTATAAAATAGTCGGGAATGATGGGGAAATAATTGAGCAAAGAGGTGGTTTTTTGAATATAGAAAAGTGGATTTTATGTCCCGTTTGTGGTGGCAAGACACGTAATAAAATTAGAGAGGATACTGTCTTAATAAATTATCCTCTTTATTGTCCCAAATGCAGAAAGGAAAGTTTGATTGAAGCAAAAAATATGCAAATCAGTATTGTCAGAGAACCTAATATTCATACATACAAAGCGGTTAATTATTAAAATGATATTAACTGGCAGACAAGGAGGACGCATGGATAATAATGAAAAATGGCTGCAATGGGCAGTAGAATTGCAAAGTTTGGCACAGGCAGGAATTTTCTATGGAAAGGATGTTTTTGATAAAGAACGCTATGAAAGAATTAGAGAAATTGCAGCAGAAATGATTTCTTATAAAACAGATATTTCAATGGATAAGGTCAAAAATCTATTTTGTAACGAAATTGGGTATCAAACACCTAAAATTGACTGTCGTGCTGCTGTTTTTCAAAATGATAAAATTTTGCTTGTGCAAGAGAAAAATGGAACATGGTCATTGCCTGGAGGTTGGGTTGACGTTCATGTTTCAGTCAAAGAAAATGTGATGAAAGAGGTAAAAGAAGAAGCGGGTTTAGATGTAATGGCTGATATGGTTATTGCCATACAGGACAGGGAAAAACATAATTTACCTGTTTATGCCTATAAGGTGTGCAAAATATTTGTGTTATGTTCAGTCATAGGCGGCGAGTTTAAATCCAATATAGAAACCATATCGAGCAACTATTTTGGGATGAACGAGTTGCCTATCCTTGCAACAGAAAAAAATAATGAGGAACAGATAAAGATGTGCTTTGAAGCATATCAGTCTGAAAACTGGAAAACATTTTTTGATTAGTATTTTAGAAAGAGCCAGACGCAAAGACGCAGAGCCGATGAACATGTGAAATAAAATCACAGTTTATTGGCTCTCTTTCATTTCATAAGGTTTTAAGGCGAACGCCCACCATATAAAAAAACGGTGTGTGGTGGGCGGTTTTGCTATGCCCGAAAAGACTTAACAGACACTCTCCAGACCTGTTTTAAAGTTTGGAGGGATTTTTTTATGTCCTTTTTTCGGGCAGTCATCTATCTGTTCATGCAACACAGAGTTAATCTATACATAACATATCGGGGAAGGGCAGGAAGCCTGTTAAAAAAATCTCTGCCCATACAACGCTACCTCTCACCGTAAAGGTAGAAGTAGAATCTCTATACAACAGAATTATAAATTCCTATAACCGTAAAGGTCACAGAGACTTTGCGGTTTTTCTTTTGTCGTTTTTTATCAGATTGTGCCGTAGGGCTGTTTCTGGCGTTCATTGCCGCTCCCCACCCTCTTCATCTGGATTTTAGCATTTCAAAAATTCAGATGGGAGGTACTTAAGGTGAAATATGCACCAAGAAAAATATATATCAAAGAGAATGGCGGCTATGTGGAGCTGTCTTATAAAGATTTCTGCCGCCGCAGGGAATCCGACCAGAGTTACATGGACAAGCTGTTTATCCCAGTGCAAGGCTGTCTGCTTGAGGTTGTGCGGGAACAGTACACAGATTTTTACAAGGACAAAGAGCGGTGGCGTTATCTGAAAAAACTGGACACGAACCACAAGTTGCTGTCATTGGAGGGATTTACGGACAGCGAGGGGAATGTGCTTGATTTCGTTGTGGATGAAGCGGTGGACGTTGCGGAAACTGTTGTCCGTGCGGTGATGGTAGACAGGCTGAAAGCCGCCCTGCCCTTATTGTCGGGTAGTGAGCAGGCATTGATAAACGCAATCTTCTTTGAAGAACTTTCCGAGAGGGAAGTCGGGTTGCGGTTGGGCGTGACACAGAGCGTTGTGAACAAGCGCAAAGCCAAAATCCTTACGAAACTGAGAAAGATAATGGAAAACAAAATTTAAGGCGTTCAGCCCCCTTGTTTTTTCCTTTGGGAAAATGAGGAGGCTTTTCCTGCCCTCTCAATCAATTTCGATTGGAGGAAATAAGATGGCATACAACCACGGACGGGAGGACAGGAAATGGCGCATCTGGAAAGAAGCCGAGGAAAAGGTTCTGCGTGAGTGCGGAGTTGATGAAGCTGTCATTGAGCAAATCCGCACAGACGACAGGGCAGATTTTAATTCCAACAGGCGGTTTTACCGATGGGCAAGTGACTTTGGTGAATACCTTGAGGGCATGGCGGACAGGGAGAAGCAGGCGGAGGTAAGGTCTGTCTCTGATTTACTGGACGAGATTGAGAACGAAACTCTGTACCTTGCTTTAGTCACGGTGGACAGGCGTACCTTACAAATCGTCCTGCTGAAAATGCAGGGCTATTCCACAAAAGAGATTGCACCGCTTGTGCATTTATCGGCAGGGGCTGTCTATGCAAGGCTCAACCATTTGCGGAAGAAGCTGCGGAAAATTTTATAAGCGTCTAATACATCCTGCTTTCCTATGGGCTATCGGGTGGGGAGAGAAACTCTCTCCTACTTTTTAGCAGGAGGAAAGCAGGATGGCATATAAGGCAAAGGCATACACGCTTCGGGAGGAATCCACGGAAAGCGGCGCAAGGTATTCTATCAGCTTTAAGGACGGGCAGGGGGAATCTCACGAGTTGGAAGTATCAGAACAGCTCTTTCTTGAATTTCGGCAGATGGAACGGAGGAACAGGAATCTTCAGCAATGGAATCAGCGGCACAGGGAGTTTAACGAGGTGTGGGATGAAACGCTTTACAGACGTGCGTTGAGAGTGCCTAAAACGCTTGATGAACGCATGATTGAGAAAGAACGGAATGAACTGTTATCTAAGGCGGTTGCCCGACTGCCAGAGATACAAAGGCGGCGTTTCCTGCTCTATTACGAGTATGATTTTAATTTTTACCAAATCGCAGGGATGGAGCATTGCACCGCTTCCGCTGTCCAGAAGTCCGTTTCAGTTGCAAGGGAAAAGGTAAAGGCAGAAATGAGGAAGTATCTCCAACCGTGACCGCCACCATCCGAAAAAGGAATCCGCTTTTTATCGGCGTGGGGATGGCGGCATTACATACTCTCATTCTTTTTTTGGGGAGTAAATCTATTTAAGGAGGTCACGCCTATGTGCAACAAAACCAAAGACACCGCCCGAAAGGAGGAATCACATGCAGAAGCTTCAGACGGTCAACGCCGACACGCTCCTTTATGAACCGCTTGAGAAGCCGTCCTTTGTGGTGGACGGTCTGATACCCACGGGCTTAATCCTGTTCTGCGGTTCACAGAAAATCGGAAAGAGCTGGCTCATGTTAAAGCTCTGCCTCTGCGTGTCGCAGGGAATCCCGCTATGGGATATGCCAACACAGGAGGGCGATGTGCTTTACTTCTGCCTTGAGGACACGTTCTGCCGCATACAAGGCAGGCTGTTTCGCTTGACGGACGAAGCAAGCGGGCGGCTCCATTTTGCGGTGGCAAGCGATAAGCTGTCAGACGGTCTTATCGTGCAGTTGGAGGATTATCTGAAAGAATACCCCGACAGCAGGCTCATTGTGATTGATACCTTGCAGAAAGTCCGCACCGCTTCCAAAGACAACGCTTATGCAAGCGATTACGGGGACATCTCCCTTATCAAAGACTTTGCCGACAGGCATTCTCTGGCGGTCATCGTCGTACACCATATCCGAAAGCAGAATGACAGCGACGTGTTCAACAAAGTGTCTGGCACGACGGGATTGACGGGCAGTGCGGACGCTACCTTTGTTTTGGAACAGGAAAGCCGTGCGTCCAATGCCGCAAGGCTGTATGTGACGGGCAGGGACACGCCTTATCAAGAGTTCACGCTCCGCTTCCGTGATTGCAGTTGGGAACTGGTGGAGAGGAAAGAGCAGGAACAGCTTGCCAAAGAAGCGATACCAGACATTCTTTTTCGGATTGTAAATTTCATGCAGGGCAAAGAGGAATGGACTGGCACAGCCACAGAGTTATTGGAGGCTCTGGGGGAAACAGAAACAGCGGCAAATGTCTTGACAAAGTGGATGAACGAGTACCGCCTTGACTTCCTGCTTGAAAACCATATCCGTTATGATTTCAGCAGCAGGAGCAGCGGGCGGATGATTTCCCTTGCCGTTGCCACCGACATTTAAACCTATGTGACATCGGCGGCTCTGCCTTATGCGTGACGGTCATGACGATGATGACGGTGATTTTGGGATACCCCCTGCCATCGTCACTGTCATAGCGGATGTATGTAAAATTGGCGGCTCTGCCCTGCGGGTGACAGCGGTGACGGTGATGACGGCAATATTGGGATACCCCGCCGCTGTCATCCCTACGGGAGAACACCCCGTAAACGCAAGATGCAGGCGTGGGCATTACCCGCCCTTTTCGGCTCGTAAAGCCACCCCTGCGGTCAGAAAAATCCTCCGATTTTTCCGACTGCGTTTACAGGGTGTAACACACTACACTTTGCTCCGCAAAGTCGTGTGCCAGACGTTCCCTCTGGACTCCCTTAAAGCAGAGCATACGCCCTGCCCATCCTGCGCCTTGCGGCTTCGGATGGAAGAATGTCGGCGTGACAGTGACGGCTATGCCTTGCGGCAGGGGGTATCCCAAAAACACCGTCACCATCGTCACGACCGTCACCTTTTGGGAGATTACCCGCCGAAGAAAGGAAGATTGACTATGCCCTATGCAATCCTGCGTTTCCAGAAACGCAAGGCAGGCGGCGTTGCGGCTTGCGAACGCCACAACGAACGGAAGAAAGAAGCCTATAAAAGCAACCCAGATATTGATATGGAACGCTCTAAAAACAATTACCATCTCATAGCACCGCCAAAGTACACCTACAAGAAAGAGATAAACAAAATGGTGGCTGAAGCAGGATGCAGGACGAGGAAAGACAGCGTGATGATGGTGGAAACGCTCATCACCGCTTCGCCAGAATTTATGAACAGCCTACCGCCCGAAGAACAAAAAGCGTATTTCCAGACGGCTCTTGACTTCATTTCGGAGCGTGTGGGAAAGCAGAATATCCTCTCCGCAGTCGTCCATATGGACGAGAGGACGCCCCATATGCACCTATGCTTTGTGCCGCTTACGCCAGACAACAAGCTGTCAGCGAAGTCTATCTTAGGCAACCAAAAGAGCCTTTCCGAGTGGCAGACCGCCTACCATGAGCGTATGTCTGCACGGTGGAATCAGCTTGAGCGGGGGCAGTCCTCAATGGAAACGAAGCGGAAACACATCCCCACATGGCTCTACAAGTTAGGCGGCAGGCTGGATAAACAGTATGCAGAAATCGTGTCTGCCCTCTCCGACATCAACGCCTTTAATGCAGGGAAAAAGCGTGACAAGGCTCTGGAAATGATTGCAGCATGGCTTCCAGACGTGGAGAAATTCTCAAAAGAAATCAGTAAACAGAGTGCCTATATTGACAGCTTGAAAGAGAGAATCGGGCAGGAATCCGACTATGCGGGGCGTATGCGTGATGAAAAGTACGAGCAGGAATTAAAGGTACAGAAATCCAACCAGAGGATATTTGAGTTGCAGAGAACCAACGAGCAGATGGGGCGGCTGCTCTCAAAAATACCGCCAGAAGTATTGGAAGAATTGCAGAAAAGCAATCGGAACAGAGCAAGAGAAAGGTAGAAATTTGAATGAAGAAACAGGATTTTAAGGTATTAAAGACAGCAGATTTATACCCGTTTCCAGACAATCCGTTTCATGTGGTGGAGGATGAAATGCTGTCAGAGTTGGCTGAAAGCATTAAGGAGTTTGGAATTGTAACGCCGATAATCACACGCCCGAAAGAGGACGGGAACGGCTATGAAATCATTGCGGGACAGCGGCGTGTCCGTGCTTCGGAGCTTGCAGGGATAAACACAGTCCCCGCTTTTGTCCTGCCCTTAGACCGTGACCGAGCCATCATCACACTTGTAGACAGCAACTTACAGCGTGAAAATATCCTGCCATCGGAGCGGGCATTCGCCTACAAGATGAAATCCGAAGCCATGAAGCGGCAAGGCTTCCGCACGGATTTAACCTCGTCACAAGTTGGGACGAAGTTGCGGACGGACGATAAGGTGGCGCAGGGCTTCGGCGTTGGCAGGATGACCGTGCAGAGGTTTATCCGATTGACGGAACTGATACCGCCTATTTTACAAATGGTGGACGGGGGGAGAATCGCCCTCACGCCTGCGGTGGAGTTGTCCTATTTGAAGAAAGACGAGCAGGAAAACGTATTCGCCACAATGGAGAGCGAGGAAGCAACGCCCTCACTCTCACAGGCACAGCGGATGAAAAGCCTAAGCCAGAGCGGGCGGCTTGACATGGATACCATCTTTGCGATTATGACGGAGGAAAAAGGAAACCAGAAAGAAACCGTGAAAATCGGCATGGAGAGGTTAAAGAAATACTTCCCGAAAGGCACAACGCCGAAGCAGATGGAGGAGACCATCATCAAACTTTTGGAGCGTGAATTGCAGAGGAAACGGGGCAGGGACAGCCGCTAATCTTTTCTTTTCGGGAGGTAAATATAAAAAGCATTGCGAGAAAAAACAGCCAAATAAGACAGAAAAATGAGGTAGGAAATGAAAGAAATCCAGTACGAGATTGTAAAGGAAATCGCCGTATTGTCTACGAGCGAAAGCGGCTACACAAAGGAAATCAACTTAATCTCATGGAACGGGAAAGAGCCGAAATACGACATCCGCACCTTTTCCCCCAACCGTGAGAAGTGCGGAAAGGGAATCACATTGACCGCCGATGAAGCGGCGGTGCTCCTTAAAGCATTGCAGGAGGAATTGAACAGCGGGGATTGATTGTGTCTGGTTGGCAGGGCGGGAGCATTTTATATACTCCCCTGCCCTGTCTGGAAAGGAAAATTTGAGTATGGGCGAGGATAAGAGAGCGAATAAAAAGAGAAAGCGCATTGTGGCAAGACAGCCAGTGCAGATGATTGTCAGCCGTGAATATGTCGGCACACAGACCGTTGCCGAAGCGTTCATCCCGATTATCTCCGAGGACATCCGCAGGAAGATTGCCGAGGGCGACACCTTCGACAATGGCGGGTTATCCGCTTAGAATGTACGCAATGGAACATGAAAACAGTTAGGGCAGATACGGAGGTTTTACAGTATGGCAGGAATCAAAGAAGAAAAGAAAATCTATTCAGTCGGCATTTACTGCCGCTTATCTAAGGACGATGGCACGGAAAACGAGAGTGCGAGCATTGCCACGCAGAAATCCATCCTCACGGATTATGTGAAAAAGCAGGGCTGGCATCTGGCAAAAACGTATGTGGACGACGGTTATTCTGGTACGAATTTCCAAAGACCGAGCTTTCAGAACATGATTAAGGACATTGAAAACGGGCTGATAAACTGCGTGATTACAAAGGATTTATCAAGATTAGGAAGAAATTATCTTGACTGCGGGCTGTATCTGGAAGTCTTTTTCCCCGAAAATAACGTGCGGTATATAGCAGTCAATGATGGCGTGGATACCTTGAATAAATCTGCTATGGACATCACGCCGTTTCGCAATATCCTAAACGAAATGTATTCTGCCGATGTGTCGGTCAAGATAAAATCGGCGTACCGAGCGAGGTTTCAACAGGGGAAATTCATGGGGACGTATGCGCCCTATGGGTATATCAAAGACCCTGCCGACCACAACCATCTGCTGATTGACGATAAGGTGGCGCACGTTGTAAGGGAGATATTTGACCTTGCATTGGCGGGAAACGGACTTGGAAAAATCCGCAAGCACATCAACAGCCAGCACGTTTTACGCCCTGCCGCTTATGCGGCGGAGCAGGGGGCGGCAGGCTATGAGAGATACTTTGAGGATAACGAGGAAAACCGTTATATTTGGAGCGAAAATAGTGTGAGAAGTATTCTAAGAAGCCCGATATATGCGGGAAACCTTGCAGGCTACAAGCGGATTGCCGCCAATATGAAAAGCAAGAAAAGACCGTCCAAGCTACCAGAAGAATGGGAAGTGATACCCGACACCCATGAGGGCATAGTCACACAAGAAGAATTTGATACTGTCCAACAGCTTATGACGAGCCGCAGGCGGGAAAAGAATAAGGGCGGCTTTGAGAATATTTTTTCAGGCGTTATCAAATGTGCGGACTGCGGCTATGCTCTGCGGGCTATGAGTGCAAACAGGAGGAAACGCCCCGACATCATCGACTGCGTACAATACACTTGTAATAATTATGGCAGGTACGGAAACGTCATGTGTACCGCACACGCCATTGAAGCGAGGGACTTATTCAACGCCGTCCTTGACGACATCAATCGTTTTGCGGATATGGCGGTGAATGACGAGCGGGCGGTGAGGGCGATTGAAAAGCGGCTCACGGAAACAGACCAGAGCAAGGCAAAGGCAATGGAGAAAGAACGGAAGAAACTGAACAAACGCCTTGCGGAGCTTGACAGGCTGTTTTCCTCTCTCTATGAGGATAAGGTCATGGAGCGTATCACCGAGCGGAATTTCGAGATGATGTCGGGGAAATACCAGAAAGAACAGCTTGAAATTGAAGCGAGATTAAAAGAGGTAATGGAAACCCTTAATGAAAGCTACGAGAAATCGCAGGGAATCCGTGACTTCCTCTCCCTTATCCGTAACTACCAAGGCTTAAAGGAACTGGACGCAACCGTTATAAATGCGCTGATAGAAAAGATACTTGTTTCGGAGCGTGAGAAGTCAGCGGACGGAACGGTTAGGCAGGAAATCAAGATTTACTATAAATTCATCGGCTTTGTCGGTGAATTACATATCACACCCACAAAGCGGTGGACAGCGTTGCCCGCTAAATGCTGTACAGTGTGCGGCGTTGAATACGTCCCTGGCTCTGGCATATCAAAGTATTGTCCCGTTTGCGCCAAGAAGATGCAGAGGGAGAAGTCAAACGAGAGCAAACGCAGGAGCAGGGAGCAGAAACGGATGGCATGTATTGAACTGTCCGCAAAAAATGACCGACTGACTTGGAACAGCGCCAGGGGAGGGTTGAAAGGCAGGGCAACATGTTCCCAGAGGTGGAAGTCTACCGCTATGTGACGGAGCAGACCTTTGATGCCTACCTCTATCAGCTTGTGGAATCCAAGCAGAAATTCATCTCCCAGATAATGACGAGCAAAAGCCCCGTGCGCTCCGCCGAGGACGTGGACGAGGTGGCTCTCTCCTTTGCGGAGGTGAAGATGCTTGCCACGGGCGATGAGCGTTTCAAGGAAAAGATGGACTTGGATATACAGGTCTCCAAGCTCCGCACCCTAAAGCAGAGCTACCTCTCCGAACATTACGACCTTGAGGACAGGATACTGAAACACTTTCCGAGGGAGATAAAGGAGCTTGAGGAACGCATTGAAAGCTACGGCAGCGATGCCGTCCTTGCCGGGCAGCACAAGCCGCAGGGCGAGGACAAGTTCTGTCCCATGACCCTATGCGGCAAGACCTACGCAGAAAAAGCGGACGCAGGCGAGATGCTCCTTGCCGCCTGCAAGGAGAACACTTCCCCACAGCCCGTACCAATCGGCATCTATCGGGGCTTCCAAATGGAGGTCTGGTACGACAGCTTTTACACCCACTACTGCCTAAACTTGTGCGGCACGGGAAAATACAAGGTGGAGTTAGGCTCTGATGCTTTAGGAAATATCACCAGAATTGAGAACGAGCTTGGAAAGCTCCCTGCCAGACTGGAAGCCGCCAAGACCAGAAAAACGGAAACCTTGGAGCAGCTTGCCAACGCAAAGACCGAGGTGCAGAAACCCTTTGCCTACGAGGAAGAACTGAAAGAAAAGACCGACAGGCTCAATCTTCTGAACATCGAGCTGAATCTGGACGAGAAAGATACCCCCGTCATGGATACCGAGCCGGAGCAGGAAACCGAACCGCCCGAAAAGAAAACGCCGAACCGTGAGCGTTAAATTTGCCGTTTGCACATTTGTATTGCAGGATTCTGGGCAGTATAATAGGTGGCGATAAGAAAAATCGGAGGTGAGGAAAATGTCTGATGCGTTCAGATTTGAGACTTTTGTAGACGTCCACGGCAGCATCTTCAACGAATATCTAAGCTCTGTCACCGCCAAGCTGTCAAAGGAAGATAAGGAATACAAAGCCCTGCAAGACAAGATTGAGGGAATCTATGAGAAATATCCCAAGGTCTTAGGCGTGTTTGACAGCGAGACGGAAAGCGAGCTGACCAAGGAAGAATGTGCGGCTCTCATTGAAGTGATGGAGCTAAAGAACCAGCTCACGGACATGGAGATGCAGGCAGTATACTTCCGTGGCTGCTATGACAGCGTGGGGTATCTGAAAAAAGCAGGGATTTTGTGACGGACTGAACCGAAGAAAGGACGGCGTTGGCGTAGAGCTGATGCCGTCTTTTAGCAAATAATATGATATAAGACAATAGTTTTATCTCTATTTGGGCAAGAATATATTATTAGAGGTGCATATTTATATGGAAAATAGTGGTGAAAGGTGGTATAATCAGTGACAGTAACGACATTGGAGGAGATTTATATGAAACTACTTCGACTGCAAATAGAAAAACTCTATGGGCATTATAATTATGATAATATCACATTTAATTCCGATGTTACTTTTTTGTATGGACTAAATGGTTGTGGAAAAACTACTATTTTGAATATAACTGAGGCTATAATTACGGGGCAAATATATAAATTGTTCGACTATGATTTCAAGAAAATAGTATTACAATATGCCCCCAAAAACAACACGAAAAAAGTACAAAAAATAGTTATAGTGCGAGAAGATAATCAACTTCGGACAAAATTTAATGAGCAAGAAAATGTAATTGAAAGAAATGTAGAGATATTAAAGGAAAGCAGAGGTAAAGATAGGGATTTTGAAAAGATTAGGTATTATTTTAATAGGTATGAATTTTTGATGGAAATTAAAAGGATTTTCAACTATGTTTATCTCCCTTTAAACCGTTCATCCGTAGTATATGATTTTGATAATGAAGATAATATGTTTTTTTATCGAAGAAATAGAGCAATTTATGTTGATGACTCTTTTGAGGAACCCATTAATAAAGATTTAGCAATGGTACAAATTGAACGGTTAATCGAGGAAAGCTGTAGGAAAATTTATTCTCAAATATCAGATATAAGTGATAGATTTAGAAATAATATTCTCAAATCTTCATTAGATGTTAATGAACAATATACAGATTCTGATAATTTGCTAAATGAAATTATTAATCAGCAGGCGAATATTAATAGTATTCGGGCAACAAAAACTGCATATATCAAGATATTAAAAGATTTATCACTGATAACCAAAGATGAGGAAATACATTTTGCTGAATTTTTTGATGGAATATGCAATGACATTAGCAAAGGCAAAGAAACAATACAAGTAACTACTCTTTTAAAGATGAATGAAGTTATTAAAATTAAAAAAATAGTTTCTCTTGCAGAAGAAATGGAAAGGCAAAAGGCTGATATAAGAAAACCAATTGAAAAATTTATTGATACGATGAACGAGTTTATTAACACCGGCGAGGATGAAAAGGTCATTAGAATTAATCCTATGGGACATGTGTATTTTACAACTAAGTATAGCAAAAAGCCTATAAGCATACAATTTTTATCTTCTGGCGAAAAACAATTAATTACTTTTTTTGCAAATTTGATTTTTAAAGTAAAAAACAGCACATCAGGAATATTTGTAGTTGATGAGCCAGAATTATCGCTTCATCTTTTTTGGCAAAAAATATTTGTAGAAAAAACATTGGAAATAAATAAAAACATTCAATTGATTTTTGCTACCCATGCGCCAGAAATAATAGGTAAAAATAGAGATAAGACGTTTAAGCTTGAGAAAAAATATGTTGATTAGGTGATAAATATGGAAAATACAGATGATTTGTTGTATTCCTCAGAAGCAAAAACAACAGAATATTTATTTTTTTGTGATTTAAATGACATTAATATTTTTGTAGAGGATGAGGGAAAAGAATTTGAATACGAAACCATCTTCAAAAGATTATTAGGTAAAAAATATCGAATAGTAAAAATTTTAGGTGTAGGAGGTAAAGTAGAATTAAAAAAATCATTTAATGAATTTGGTGTAAATAATACTGAAAATCCTCAGATAAAGAATATCTATCTTGCTGATGGAGATTTTGACTGGTATATTTGCCAAGATGAAATGATTGATAGTCCAAATTTTATATATTTAGAAACATATAATATAGAAAATTACTTCATCGACAAAAAAGCATGTGAAAAATTTTCCAAAGGACAATTAAAATGTTCGGATAAAGAAGTTGAAATAAGAGTAGATTTTGATAATTGGAAAAATAGGATTATTAGTCAAGCAAGCCGTCTGTTTTATTATTATTGTTATGTAAAAAAGGAGTATCCACAAGAGAAAAGTGTTTCACGGTCACCGTATCTTTTTATAGACAGTAAAGATGGTTATGAAAAAGCAGGTGCCTTTGAAGAATATCAAAAACAGGTGCTTTCATTAAATGGTGATGCAGAATCAGAAATAGAAAAAATTAAAAATTGCTATCATAGGAAACATAATGATGAATTTAACTTGATTTGTGGGAAGTTTTTATTCGAAAGTCTATATTGCCACATTAGAGATATTACCAAAATAAAATTTAGAAAGGATGATTTTAGGTGGCACTTGATATGTAATTTCGATATTAAGAAATTAGAATATGTTAAAGATAAAATTTTGGCAGTTATGAGTGCCTAAGAAAAAATATTATAGAAAATTTACATAGCCGAGAGGTTTTCCCCCACGAAAGCCCCTCGGCTAAATTCATTTCTGGAGGTGATTATATTTGAATGGGAAGTAACCGCTACGTTCAGTTTGACCCTGCCGTGATTGAGCAGACACGGCAAATCGACCTGCTCTCCTACCTGCAACGGTATGAGCCGAGCAACCTAAAGCGTGTGGCAGGTAATGTCTACTGCACAAGGGAACACGACAGCTTGAAGATTTCCAACGGCAAATGGTACTGGTGGTCACGGGGCTTCGGCGGCTTCTCCGCCCTCGACTATCTGATGAAAGTACGGGAACTTGGCTTTGTGGAAGCCGTGCAGACCCTCACGGGGGACATGGGCGACTGGAAGCCGCCGCCCCCTGCCGTGAAAAAGGACGAGCCGAAAGTGCTGCTCCTGCCGCCGAGGAATAAAGACAGCGACAAGGTGTTGCAGTACCTTTTCGGGCGTGGCATCGACTACGCCATCGTGCAGGACTGCATCGCAGACGGCACAATCTACGAGAGTGCCGACTACCACAACGCCGTTTTTATCGGAAAGGATGAAAGCGGCACGCCCAAATACGCCGCCTGCCGTGGAACGATGGGGAGCTTCAAGCGTGACGCATCGGGCAGCGACAAGCGGTATTCGTTCCGACTTCTGGCAAGAGAGCCTACGGATAAGGTGCATTTATTTGAAGCCGCCATAGATGTGCTGTCCTACGCCACCTACCTCAAATGCGAGGGAAAGGACTATAAGGCGGCAAACCTGCTCTCTCTGTCGGGCGTGTACCAGCCCCAAAAGAAGCTTGCGGAGAGCAGAATCCCCATCGCCCTCACCACGTTCCTCAACGCCCATCCCCAGATAAAGACCATCTATCTCCATCTGGATAACGACAAGGCAGGGCGTTTATGTACCGCCGCCCTACAAGAATTATTGCAGAAAGACTATAAAATCGTTGACGCACCGCCGCCAGTCGGCAAGGATGTCAACGATTTTTTAATGTCCTATCTGGGGATTGCAAGGCAGAAGCCGAGCCGTGAAAGAGGGGATGCCCGTTGATTGCATGAGAGATTCTTCCGTTTCCCAAGCCCCCAAACCGACACCAGAACCAAGACCGAAAGCGAGGAAAGAATGATTGAAAAAGTATGAAGTGACCCTCACCGCCCACTATGAAAAGACCGTCTCCGTCTACGCAGACAGCCCCGAAGAAGCAAGGGAGAAGCTCAAGACCGTGCTTTTTGACACCGACCTTGTGAAGTTTTCCGAAGCGGATTTTGTCTGCGGCGAAGCCGACATTGCGGACGCAGACAAGACCGAAGCCAAGGATGCGGACATCAAGGACGAGTGTCTGGAGCATGAGGAATGTTCAGGATGCCCCTATTACTGCCCCGTGTGCGGAGAATGTACGTATGAGGACGCAGACTAAGACACGTCTTACCAAGCACTGAATTTGGCTAACCAAATTCGCTTGTTAGGGGATGCCCCCTAATACCCCATAAAAAGGATGCCGCCAAGAAAGCGGTCAGAAGAAAGGAGCTATAAGAATGAGCGAGTTTTTGTTCTTTGTCATCGGCGTGACCCTCGGCGGTCTGGCGGGCGTCATGCTGATGTGCTGTTTGCAGATTAACAGGCTCTCCGACAGGGAGGTGAAGAAAAGTGAGAAACCGAAAGGTACAGATACTTTTCCGTTTGACTGATGACGAAGCCGAGCAGCTCCATGAGCTTGTGCGGAAATCGGGACGCTCCAGAGAAGCGTTCCTCAGAGAGATGGTAAAGGGATACCGTCTTTGCGAGAAGCCCGACCCCGAATTTTACAAAATCATGCGGGAGCTGTCCGCCATCGGCAACCGCATCAACCAGCTTGCGGCGAAAGCAAACGCCCTCGGCTTTGTGGATACGCCCATGCTGAACGAGGAAGCGAGGAAGTGGCACGAGTTTCAAATCGACATCCGAAAGAAGTACCTGCTCCCGAAACGGACGGCGGTCTGATGGCGGTCTGCGAGATATGGGATGTGCGTGGCAGGCTCGACCACCCCATCGACTACGCCGAAAACCCAGAAAAGACCGCCAACCCCAAATACACCGAAGCGGACTTGCAGGCGATGGGCGATGTGATGAAGTACGCCACCAACGGCGACAAGACCGAGCAGCAGTTTTTCGTCACGGGCGTGAACTGCGACCCCGCCACCGCAAGGGATGAAATGATGATTGCCAAAGCCCAATGGAACGACACGAGCGAGATTGTCTGCTACCACGGCTTCCAGAGCTTCAAGGCGGGCGAGGTCACACCAGAGCAGGCACACGAGGTAGGCGTGAAGTTGGCGGAGAAGATGTGGGGCGATAGATTTCAAGTGATTGTCGCCACCCACTTGAATACCGAGTGCCTGCACAACCACTTTGTTGTCAACTCCGTCTCCTTTGCGGACGGAAAGCACTACCACGACAACAAGAAAAACCTGCGGCTTCTGCGTCAGCGTTCCGATGAGCTTTGCCGTGAATATTCCCTGTCGGTCATCGAACACCCAGGCGGCAGGAAGAAGCCCTACGCCCTCTACCAAGCCGAAAAGAACGGTCTGCCTACAAGGGACACCGTGGCACGGCAGGCGGTGGACGAAGCAATCTCCAAATCCTACACGCTGAAAGACTTTGACCGCCAGATGGCGGAGATGGGCTACCGTGTGAGCTTTGACCCCAACCGCAAATACTGGACGATTATCGGGAAAGGATGGCAAAGACCCAAGCGGCTCTATAAGCTCGGTGACGATTACACCAACGACAGGATAACGGAACGCATACGGGAAAATTCCTATGCGGTGAAGTTCTCCCGCTTTGCCGAGCCGACAAAGGCGGTCAAGGTCATAAGGGTAAAAGGCTCTCTCAAAGACACAAGGAAAATCAGCGGCTTGCGTGGGCTGTATCTCCACTACTGTTATAAGCTCGGCATCCTGCCAAAGAAAAGACAACCGAATTACGCACGGCTTCACTATCTCCTAAAGGATGACCTTATGAAGATGGAAGCCATCACGCAGGAAACAAGGCTGCTCTGCCGCAACCACATCGACACGGCGGAGCAGCTCTTGTCATATAAAGGCTCTCTGGAAACGGAGATAACGGAGCTGACCGAACAGCGAAAGGGGCTTTACTCCCAGAGCCGCAAAGCAGGCGACGAAGAAAAAGAAGCGGTCAAGGCTCAAATCTCCGAAATCACGGGGCGGCTTAAAACAGCCAGAAAGGAGGTCAGATTGTGCGAGGGTGTCCTTGCCCGCAGCGGCACCCTCAAAGAGAAATTAGAAGCGATACGTGCAGATGAGAACAAAGCAAAAGGAAAGGAGCTGATGAAGCATGAACACAGGCGGCGAAGCGGCGGAGCAAATCGTCCGAATGAGCTTGGAGGGATTTGAAGTCGCTGCCAAAATCACGGGGGCAGGTGCGAAGAACATCGCCATCCTGCTCTATTCCATTCTAAAAGAGGAAAAGAAAACCAAGGGTAAGGCACGGCTCACCTCGATGCTGCGTTCTGGCAAGGAGCTGAAAGTCTTTACGGTGAAGAACGCCGACCTGCGGAAGTTCACGCAGGAAGCGAAGAAATACGGCGTACTCTACTGCGTCCTTGCAGACCGTAAGAACAAAGACCCCAATGCGGAGGTGGATGTGATTGCCCGTGCCGAGGACGCATCGAAAATCAGCCGTATTGTGGAACGCTTTGACCTCGCATCGGTGGATACCGCATCCATCGTCACCGAAGCAGAAAAGTCACGAGATGCCAAGGGGACAAAGGATGGACAGCCAGAGCCAGACATCGGCGTGGAGGAAAAGGCGGAGAAAGACAAGCTCTTGGATGCCCTCATGGGAAAGCCCATGCAGAAAGAGGAAAATGCCCCAAACCCCTCGGTGGCAAAGACGGAAAAATCCCCTCTGTCCGAGCCTACCTCAGAGCAGCCAAGGAAGTCCGCAGAGGGG
Organism: Oscillospiraceae bacterium; assembly: GCA_910574935.1. Taxonomy (GTDB): domain Bacteria; phylum Bacillota; class Clostridia; order Oscillospirales; family Acutalibacteraceae; genus Acutalibacter; species Acutalibacter intestini. Next base: position 5,482 of record CAJTCU010000006.1, on the reverse strand, counting down.
GCTACTATGACTAAGGACGAGAAACCGTCCGTCAGGGAAGAACTGCGGAAAATCAAGGAGAGCCGCAGGGAGCAGGAAGCCGATGCTTCCCCCACCCGTGGCAGGGAGAAATCTCCCGACAGGGCGAAGCCCGCTCCCAGAAAGACCGAGCATAAGCAGCCCCAGAGGAAGAAGCCCAAGAAAACGAAAGGAGCCAGATAATGAGTATCTATGATGTATTCAGCGGCGGCAACAGACCCTTTGACAAAGCGGAATGGGCTGCCCAAAAGCAGGCGCAGCGCAATGAAGCCTATGGGCTGATTGACACCACCTGCGCCGAGATGGAGGTAAACGGCGATGCCTTCCGCCAGTACCTCGACGTGCAGGGGCGGTTTGACCGTTACTCCGTCAACAACGCCATCTTGGTGTCGGCACAGAAACCCGAAGCCACGCAGCTCAAGGACTATTCCAGTTGGAAGCAGAGCCGTGTGTATGTGGATAAGGACGCACAGAAAGTCACCATCCTTGAGCCGGGCAAGGAATATAACCGTGATGACGGCACAAAGGCGGTCTCCTATAATGCCAAGGTGGTCTACGACATCTCCCAGACCTCGGCAAAGGAGCGGCAGGATACGAAAGAACCAAAAACCATGCGGGAGCTTGTGGCGGCGATGATAGACGCAAGCCCTGTCGGATTCCAGCCCGTGGAGGAGCTGGAAGTCCCTGCGTTCTACGACAGCTCACAGCAGGTCATCTTCGTGCGGCAGGGGCTTAGCGAGGAACAGCTCTTTGTCAGCATGGCAAAGGAAGTGTCGGCGGCAGTCTTTGACTTCAAGCATAATGAGAGCCGTGATGCGTCCGAGTTCAAAGCCTACTGCGTGGCGTATATGGTAAGCTCCCGCTACGGCGTGGATACCAGAGGCTTTGACTTCGACAAGCTCCCGAAAGAGTTTGAGGGCATGGATACGCAGGTGTTCAAGGGCGAGCTTGGCTCGATGCGGGATGTGCTTGGGGAAATCCAGAGCGATATGTATAAGAGCATGGAGAAGAACAAGCCGCCCAAGTCCAAAGAGCAGGAACGGTAATCGGAGGTGAAGCCCATGAGAGAAGAACGGTATCACATCGCCCTTGACCGATACGACAAGAACATCGTCCTCAATGCCTTGAACACGCTCCGCAACCAGCAGATACGGGAGGAACGCCCCACCGACCCCGTGGACGAGCTGATTGAAACGGTGGCTACGGCTAAAAGCAAAAAGGTAAAAGTCGCACCCTGCAAGTGCCGATGCCATGAGGAACGGTGACGACCAGAAAACAGCCGTAATCCTTGCCGCCTGCGGCATCATCCCTGTCGTGTGGCTTGCCCTGCTGACCGCACCCTATGTCAGCGGCGGCATCGTGGAGATAATCTCCAACCTATCCGTGGCAATCAACACCCCGTTTTCCATAACGGTGTGCGAGGACAGCTTAAAAACTGTCCTTATTTTTCTGCTTGCCTACGGCATGGGCATCGGGATTTATCTCTCCACACGCAGGAACTACCGCAAGGGCGAGGAACACGGCTCTGCAAAATGGGGCAACGCAGGTACGCTTAACAAGAAGTACCGAGATAAGGACGCATCGGCAAACAAGCTGCTGACCCAGAATGTCCGCATCGGGCTGAACGGGAAGAAACACAGGAGAAATCTGAATATCCTCGTGTGCGGCGGCAGCGGTGCGGGAAAAACACGCTTCTTCTGCAAGCCCAACGCCATGCAGTGCAACACCTCGATGGTAATTTTAGACCCAAAAGGTGAAATCGTGCGGGATGTAGGCGGTCTTTTGGAGAAGAAAGGCTATGAGGTGCGTGTCCTCGACCTTATCAATATGCACCGCAGCCATTGTTACAACCCCTTTGTCTATCTTAGGAACGACAACGATGTGCAGCGGCTTGTAACCAATTTATTCAAAGCCACCACGCCGAAAGGAAGCCAGTCCCAAGACCCGTTCTGGGACACGGCGGCGAGTATGCTGCTTCTTTCTCTGGTGTTCTATCTGAAATACGAAGCACCGCCAGACGAGCAGAATTTCCCGATGGTGATGGAGCTTTTGCGGGCAGGTGAGGTACGGGAGGACGATGACAGCTATGTAAGCCCTCTGGATGAGCTGTTTGACCGTCTGGAGATGGTAAACCCAGAGCATATCGCCCTCAAATACTACCGTGGCTACCACTCTGGCTCTGCCAAGACCTTAAAGAGCATCCAGATAACCCTTGCCGCAAGGCTTGAGAAGTTCAATCTGGAGAGCCTTGCATCCCTAACCGCAACGGACGAGCTTGATTTACCCTCTCTGGGGGAAAAGAAAGTCGCCCTGTTCGCCTTGATACCCGACAACGACACGAGCTTTAACTTCCTTGTGTCCGTTTTATACACGCAGCTATTCCAACAGCTTTTCTACCTTGCCGACCACAAGTACGGCGGGAGCCTGCCCGTGCATTGCCACTTTATTATGGACGAGTTCGCCAATGTTTCGCTGCCCGATGACTTTGACAAGATACTATCGGTCATGCGGTCAAGGGGCGTTTCGGTGAGTATCATCCTGCAAAATCTGGCACAGCTCAAAGCTCTCTTTGAGAAGCAATGGGAAAGCATCGTCGGCAACTGCGACGAGTTCCTATATCTGGGCGGCAACGAGCAAAGCACCCATAAATATGTGTCGGAACTACTCGGCAAGGCGACCATCGACACCAACACCTATGGGAAAAGCTCTGGACGCAGCGGGAACTATTCCACCAACTACCAGATTTCAGGGCGTGAGCTTTTGACCCCAGACGAGGTGCGTATGCTCGACAACCGCTACGCACTTCTCTTTGTGCGTGGGGAACGCCCCGTCATGGATTTTAAGTACGACATCCTAAAGCACCCCAATGTGAAGCTGACGACTGACGGAGGACAGCCGCCCTATCTCCACGGCGAGCCTACGCAGGCTGTCGCAACCCTTGTGTTTGACAGCGACATTCCAAAGAACGCCGTGAGCGTGAACGCTGTCAGCACATCCTATGAGCTTCTGTCCGAACAGGACTTAGAAGAAATATATCAAATTTAAGGAGGATTTACCATGAGATTTTTCAACAAAAAGGACACCCAGAAGAAAGCAACCGAAAAGCTGCCCATGACGGGCAGGGTAAAGAAAGGCTTCCGCTGCTACTGCGTGGCGGTGCTTGCCCTCACGATGGTGCTTGGCACTTCCATGACCGCCTTTGCCGCCAACGACCCCATCCAGGTGGTGAACAACCTTTCCGATTTCATTTTCGGTCTGGTGAGGGCTGTCGGAATGATTATGCTCGGCTTCGGCATCGTGCAGGTGGGCTTGAGCCTTAAATCCCACGACCCTTCCCAGAGGGCGAACGGATTCCTCACCCTTGCAGGCGGCGTTGTGATTACCTTTGCCAAGGAGATTCTGACCCTCATCACGGGCTAAGGGAAAAGACAGCTCATTGAAAGACTGACACAAGACTAAGGCAGCGGGGCAGATCCGCTCTGCGGAACTTGCCCCGCCGCCCAATTTTAAGAACGGAGGTGGTCAAATGTCAGATAACTGGATTGTGCAGAATTTAGAGAACGCCCTTAACACATGGAATGAAAAGCTGTCGGAGATATGGCAGCTCATAACCCAGTCCCCAGAACAGTTCAAGGGCGGCACTATCTGGAATGTAATCGTCAACATCCACGGTGCGGTGCAGGCTATCGGGCTTGCCCTGCTCGTGCTGTTCTTTGTGGTAGGCGTGATGCGTACCGCAGGCAACTTTGCCGAGGTAAAACGCCCAGAGCAGGCATTAAAGCTCTTTATCCGCTTTGCCCTTGCCAAAGGTGCGGTGACTTACGGGCTGGAGCTGATGATGGCTCTGTTCAGAATCATGCAGGGGCTAATCTCCACCATTATGAACGCCGCAGGCTTCGGCTCGGCACAGCAGACGGTACTGCCCTCGGAAATCGTGACGGCGGTGGAGGACTGCGGCTTTTTCGAGAGCATCCCCCTATGGGCGGTGACGCTCATCGGCGGGCTGTTCATCACAGTGCTGTCATTCATTATGATTATGTCGGTGTACGGCAGGTTTTTCAAGCTCTACCTCTACACCGCCATCGCACCAGTGCCGCTTTCCACCTTTGCAGGCTCACCGAGCCAGAGCGTGGGAAAGAGCTTTATCAAGAGCTACTCCGCCGTATGTCTGGAGGGAGCGATTATCGTGCTTGCCTGCATCATCTTCTCCCTCTTTGCGGCAACGCCCCCTGCGGTCAATCCCGATGCAGCGGCGGTGTCGATGGTGTGGAGCTATATCGGGGAGCTTGTGTTTAATATGCTCGTCCTTGTGGGTGCGGTCAAGATGGCAGACCGTGTTGTGCGTGAAATGATGGGCTTGTAAAGGAGGAAGCGATGGAACGGTTTTATATTTTCAAGGACGGGACAATGCAGGGCAGCACCGCCACAAAGGAAAGTGCGGTTGACTTTATCCGCCAGTACCAGAGGCAGGAAACACACCCGTTTCTGCGGGCGGAGTTCAGCATTATCAAGGGCGAGGAAGAATTTATCCCCTACCCGTCCCAGAAGAAAGCACCAAAGAGAAAGGACGCAATGGAGCGGTAAGGAGGACAGCTATGTATGATTTTGAAGCGGAATACCGCAGGATATTTGAAACGCCCCTTGAAGAAATCAAAGAGGATATTTTCTTTCGGGCAGACAATTTCCAGAATGAGAAATGGTACGGCGACTTGCAGATTTATCGGGCAATCGGCGTCTGCAAGCCAGACAAAGAAAGCGTGTCCGACCTGCAAAAAGCATTAAAGGTCATGGGCTATCCCACGCAGGTTAAGGAGCGTGACGGACAGCCCTACCTTGTGCCGCAGAGGGAAACGCAGAAACAGCCCCCTGCCCGCAGGCATGAGGACAGGGAGCGGTAAGGAGGTGAGAACGATTGGAAGTCAAGATAAATAAGGAAATCCGCAACTACACGGAGAGTATGTTTTTCGGGCTGTCGATGCGGCAGTTCATTTTTTCCGTCCTTGCCTGCGGCGTGGCGGTGGGCTTGTATTTCCTGCTCCGCCCGCAGTTCGGGACGGAAACCCTAAGCTGGATGTGTATTCTGGGTGCTTCCCCCTTTGCCATGATGGGCTTTATCAAGTACAACGGCATGACAGCGGAGCAGTTCGTCTGGGCGTGGATAAAATCGGAATTTCTGATGCCCAAGAAGATTTTGTTTTCCCCAGACAATCTCTACTACGAAGCCATGAAGCCGACCCTTGAAGCCCACGAAAAGGGCTTGCCCGCCGTGCAGAAAAAGCAGAAACAAAAGGCGGCGAAAGCAAAGGCGAAAAAGCCAAAGCATTCCAAGAAATCAAAGAAGCGTAAGAATCTGTTTAGCATCTATTTAAGAGCAGACGAATAAAGGCAAGAGAAAACATTTGAAAAGAGTTCTGTAATTTACGTTCGCAGTTTTTCCAGAGTCTCCGACATTTGTCGAGCCAGG
>CAJTCU010000005.1 GCA_910574935.1 Oscillospiraceae bacterium | reverse complement strand
TATACGGCGCAGGATATCTCTCATAACATTCATTCATTTATGCGTCGGCTCCAGCATAATCCCTCTCGGGTTATTCGTTTTTTCCTCCATCCGCTTCTTTCCTATCTTTCGGCGGAGGAGTAATACCATTCCGAACCTGCCGCTCTCAGATTCGTATTTGGTCGGCTCTGTAATGATCAGCGCCTTGTACTCCAGCTCCCGCACATATTTCTGCACCGTGTTCCGGCTCATACCTACCGCCTGACCTATTGTCTTATAGCTGAGCCAGCACTGATGGGACTTCCTGTCCTCATAGTACATAAGGTAGGCGTAGACAGCCAGCTCGCCTATTGACAATCCCAAACTGAAAATAGCGTTGGGCAGAGGGAAGAAATTCTTTGCGCCGCTGCACGAGGCTTTCAAGAAATTATTCATGGCGCGTACCTCCCGTCTGTTAAAGTACCGGAATGCAGACGCATATGGTTTCGCCTTTGCGACCTACTACAAAAGTATGCTGAAGATGCAACCGGTCTTTGCACCAGAAATTGATTGGGGCGCACCGAGGTCACATGGAACTTTGTTCCGGCGAACACATTTGATGGGACAGGCAAGTTTGTGATTGCGGAGCAGATGCAGTTTACCAGCCTTGTGAACTTTTTGTACGCCGACCTCTACCGTTGTCTGATGCACGGCAACTGCCCGCGCCGCTGCCAGAATTGCGGCAGATATTTCCGGCTGACCGCTGGCTATAACACCTGCTACTGCAATAATATTACTCCCGAAGAGACCTCGCGTACTTGCCGCAAGGTTGGCACCCACCGTAAAGCAGAACGAGAAAAAGCCTCCGGCACTCCCGCTCAGCAGGAATATCGAAGGGCTTATGATAGGTTGAAAATGAGGAAAGCAAGGCATAAAAATTACGGTCGACGAGTGGAATGAGAAAGTTGTGCTGGCACAGGAGTGGAGGGATTTAGCGGAGCAAGGCCAGCTCTCTGGCCTGGAATTGCGTAACAAACTCAACGCGCTTTGAAGAAAGGTTCTTCTTTGTTTATGCGGCGCAGAGTTTGAACTGCCGTTACGGCTCTGGCGTCCCCTCAATTTCCTCCCCGACCCGCACAATGATTTTTCCGTGGTCCAGCTCACAAACAGTATCGCACAATGCCCTGATATCCTCATTGCTATGGCTTGCCAAAAGTATAGTTTTCCCCTGCTCTCGCAACTCCGAAAACAGCCTGCGCATATCCTCCACCCCCTGGTTGTCCAGGCCGTTCATGGGCTCGTCCAGCAGGAGCAGCTCTGGGTCCTCCATAATGGCCTGGGCGATCCCCAGCCGCTGGCGCATACCCAGGGAGTATTTTCGTACAGTCTTTTTATTCTCCGGGTCCAGTCCTACAGCCCGCATGGCATTTCGGGCCTTTGATACATCCTGCTGCCCCCGGAGGGCCAGCAGGTACTGCAGGTTCTTCAGGCCGTTCTTGCCGCCAATGAATCCCGGCGTTTCAATAATAAGCCCAATGTTCTCCTGGGCTTTGGCGGGCCGCACCCGGGCCCCGTTCACCAGCACCTCGCCCGATGTGGGAGCCATAAATCCACAGATACACTGGAGCAGTACCGTCTTGCCGGAGCCATTCCTGCCGATTATGCCGTGTATCTTCCCCCGCTCAAAGCACAGGCTGACCCCATCCAGAGCCGTTGTCTCCCGGAACCGCTTGGTTACATTTTTCACTTCAATGATGTTGTCCATACGCCCCTCCTACTCCAAATCGCGCCTGTCAAATTTCCACACAGCACAGAGGCCCATGCCGGTTATGCCAATCAGCCACACTGAAAACACATATACCGGCGAGGGCGTGATGCCGCTGTAGTACCAATCAATACTCAAAAAGCTGGCCCAGCTCAGGGGTGACAGATACTGTAGCCAGTACCCAAAAGTCAGCACCCCGACAGAGACAGAAAACACAGTCATGCACACAAAGATACCCGCCGCGAATATCCCTGCCGAACGGCTGATAATGAGCCGGAAAAAGCATATCAATATCCCGGTGAACGCTGCCGACAACCATATGCACAGAAAGCACAGAACGGTGGCCTCCAGGGGCGTGAACAGCGCCAGTGTCTCCCGGGGCACGATAATGGACAGGCTCACCCCGGTCTGGGATTGTATCTGCCCGGAGGACTCTGCCAAAGTGTGCAGGAGCACCCCCCAGTCCCCCTCCCAGCCTATCTCCGGCAGAATAAACAGAATGGACATCGCCCACAACGCCGCTGCATAAAGGAAGGACGTCACGAGCACCCAGAGGAGCTGCCCGGTAATATAAGCCCTCCGCCCAGCCCGGGCTATCATCAGCTCCGTATAGCCGTCTGCCTCGCATACATCGGAAAATAGCAGTAAACACAGGCCGCTGTTTACCACCAGCATTGTGGGGAAAGAAAGGAAGAAAGGATACACCCAAGGGGTCACCGGCACTTGGTAGAAGTCGGCAACCGTGCAGAGTGGGTCATAATTGTAAAAGCTGAATACCGCCGCCATCCCGAATACCAGCCACAGCTTGGGGCTGCCCAGCTCCCGGCGGAACAGGATGCCGCAGCAGCGGAGGCTGTTTTTTATCTCAGCCACGTTCAAACCTCCTTTTCATCCAGAGTGCCCCGGCTATGCACATCAGCAGGCAGAACCCGGCGGTGAGCAGAAACTTGCCCAGCAGGGTCAGCCAGGGCGACGAGGTATGGTGAAGGCCCTCCACCCAGTTGATGGGGTGCCAGATGGAGATGGGGGAAATCATCCGGGTTGGCATAATGCGGATAACCGTCAGGTGGATGGCCAGGGGTGCGGAAACCGCCACGAACCGGTTGGGCACCAGAATGCTGGTGAACATCCCCAGCGCACCTATCAAGGCGCCGGACAGGGCCATGTGCAGCATGTAGCAGAGCCACCCCAGAAGTATCTGCCCCTTCTCAAAAAACGCCTCATAGTCCACGCTGGAACAGGAAGCGTACCAGGGCAGGAAGGCACCGTTCACAAGCACGAACAGGCCGAGCCCCAGCCCCACGGTGAGAAAGCCTGCGGCGGCGCTGGCCAGCAGTTTTGAAACCGTGTACCGGGCGACCCCCTCCCGGGCCGCCCAATAGGGCAGGGCGCGGCTCTCCCAGTCACCCGCAAGGCTCATGGCGAAGGGCAGGGTGGGCAGCACAAACAGGGTGAGCAGGCCGGCCCCGCTGGACTGGGCCAAGTACCACACGCTGAGTATCTGTCTGTCCCCGGCCAGCATACCGGCCACGCCAAGCTCCGCCATCAGGGCCAGGAGCAGGGCGCACAGGGCCAGGGGCCAGGAAACAGCCTGCCGGAGCTGTACAAAAAAGGCTTGCAGGAATTTCATCGCATATCCGTCTCCCTCTCTAAAATAACGCCGCTATAGGCCCCTACGGCGGTGACCTCATACTCTGTGAAGTCGAAATCGTGGGGCGTTTCCCCCCTCCCTGCTTTTCTCTCCGTGGCGGTGGTAATGACCCATGCTGGCCGGGCATAGAGATTTTTGCTGTCCGCCAATATCAGATAGTTCAGCTCCACTTTGAGAATCTCCGTATTCTCAAAGTGGATGGCTTTGCTGTAATCTTCCACATACACCGAGAGGGCCTCCTCCGGGGTAATGATCTTGTCAGTGGAGACGGCCTCACCGGGCTCTACCAGACTGCCGGCGCTGAAATCGACCAGCCCGTCCTGGTTCCAGATGGCCGTGATGCAGGGGCTCCCGCCCTTCCCAAAGGCATTCCTGGCCCAGTAGGCATTGCAGAAGGGTATGCCGTCCAGGGTCTGGCGGAAAGTAAAGTGGTAGTATTCGTCCTCATTGGTGAGGGTATCCGGCAGAGTTTCTTCGCCCTGCTCCTTTGCGGCCCGGTTATAGATGAAACGGTTCTTGTTAAGCAGGGCCAAGCTGTGGGCCTCGCCCAAAAGCAGCTCATGCTCCGGAAAGGCGCAGGCTGACATCTTCCCCTCTACCTGTGCCAGAGCGTCCTTGTATGGGAGAAAATCCAGGTTTTCCGAATCTGCCTGCTCCATACTGCCGTTCCCATATTTCCAGGGGAGAAGGTTGCACGCCACGCTCTCCCAGGGCTGTTGCCTGCGTAGATAGTAGGTTAGGATTTCTTCGTCGCGTATGCGTACGTCGTCATCCTCCAAAGATGAATAAAAGCTGTAGTTCAGTCCGCCCTGAACCTGCTCTGTATATAGGTTTAGAATTTCCCTGCTGCCCGCATGCTCTCCCCGATACTGTGGGCCCATGGCAGAGTTGCCATCGTCAAAGACACGTTCCGGGGAATCCTCCCCCATAAAAGCCCCCACGGCAGCCTGCTCGCCGGGTTTGTACCATGTGAGGTTATAGGCGGTCACCTGGTCCGGGCAGTCCTCCGGTAGTTCAGCAGTAATTTGCAAGGTCTTTGGAAAACTTTTCTCCTCCCCGCCGGAGCGGCAGGCGGGAAGGGCCAGCATAAGCAGGACTATTAACAAAAACAGAAAATGGGAACGTCTCATAGGGACACCTCGCTTTCTTGTTTTCATTATATTTAATTCACTATTATATGTCAAGAATAAAATATTTGAAAAATGCAATTTCGTATCTTTACATCTACGCTGGGAATATGGTATACTTTGTATGAATGAATGCTGACAGAAAGCCGGTGGCCCATGAGAAGCGCGGAGATGACCAAGAAAATACCCTTAGAGCTGTTGTGCATTTTGCTCTTGGAGGAGCGGGATATGTACGGCTATGAGATGGTGCAGGAAATGAAAAGGCGCAGTGACGGACTGCTGGAGCTGAACATCACTACGCTGTATCTGGCGCTGAAACGGCTGAACGAGCATGGGTACGTGTCCATGTACTACTCCGACGCCCCCGCCGCCCGGGAGCGCTCCCGCATCTACTACCATTTGGAGCCCCCCGCCCAGGAGTATAAGCAGAAGCTCCGGGAGGAGTATGAGCGGGCGGTGCTGGGGGTCAGGCGGTTTTTGGAGTTCCGGGAACATGAGGAGCGGTGAAAACTTTTTTGATTTGGCGGTACGAATTTGGTTGACCCACACCCCGACCCACACGGGGAAATAAACGGAAGCGGCTGGATACCTTCGAGTGAGAAGTTCCAGCCGTTTTTCTTGCCTGCCCCACACTTACAGGACCTTATCCATGAAATCCCCCATCCTCTCGGCGGCCTGCTCTTGTTTTTGACGAGTAGCGTGGGGATAGGTGCGGCGTACATCGTTTATGGCCTCACGGCGCAGTTCTTCCACCTGCTCTGGAGTGTATTCTGTAAGCTCTGCCAACATTCGCATCACCATCTCCAGCTGCACGGCGTAACGGAAAAGTCCCTTTGAAATAGCTTTCGCATGATCCTCGGACCATTTCAGAACGGCCTCGGCTAGGGTTTGTTTGAAAAGAGAGGGAATGACGAATTGGGGGTCAAAAGTGGTCAGATCCCAGAAAAAAAACACAAGTCTCTTGCCGGTTGACGAGGATTTTTGACGCGGAAGATGGCGGGATTACATCGCCTGGCTCCCTATTCCGAGATGTAGGCCCGGATCGTCTTTGCTCCATAAGCGCGGTCTGCCAATATATTGCGGCCGCTGATTTCTAGCTTTTCCAGCAGTTCTACAGCGTGGACGGAAGCATAGTCATTCCCCGCAGACAGCATGAATTCAACCGGGTTCCCCAGTCCATCCATGATAGTTGTGCAGCTTTGTATTTAACCCGCCTCTGTTTCGCCCAGCTGCCTTATCTGCTCCATGTCTCTATTTTTGCACTAACACACAATTTGTGCAATATTTATTTTTAAAGATTTTGCAATTTCCAGCCCTAACCTTATGTAACTCGGCAAATGGCGGCAAAGCCTTGATTTTCAGGCGTTTCCGCCATTTGCCGTTTGGGAGAGTTATTCGCATATCTCGGCGTATCCCGGCGTGACTTTGCGCTGAAACGTAGTACGGAAGTAGTAAAAGCGGCCTGCCGCTTCTTTTTTACTACTTACTACGCAGCCAGCCGCTCCATCTCCGCCTTTGCGGAACAGGCGTCAACATGGGTGTAATAGTCCAGCGTCATGGTGATGTTGGCGTGGCCCATGATGTACTGCAACGCCTTGGGGTTCATACCGGCGTTTGCCATGTGGGTACACAACGTGTGCCGGAGGGAGTGCGGGGTGATGTTGGGCAACTGCTCCTTGTGCTGCTTGTTGTACTTCTTCACAAGGCCCCTAATCATGTTGTTATAGTCCATGCCCACTTTCGGCATCCCGTCCCTTTTGAGAAACAGGAAGTTTGTGTAGCCGTCCACCGTGATGGTGGTTTTCTTGCCCCGGTTCTTCAGTACCCGCTTCAACGCCCGGTAGACCGGCTCACTCATAGGGATTTCCCGGTAGCCGCTCTTGGTCTTGGGCGTTTCAATGTAGTAGCCGTTCTTGCTGTCCCGCAAAAGCTGGTGGTCTACCCGGATTAGCCGGTTCTTAAAGTCAAGGTTCGTAGTCAGCCCGCAGAACTCGGAAATGCGAAGTCCGGTTCCCAGCAGGATGATAAGCTCGTCGGCGTACTTCTGATATACCGGGTCATTCTGTGCGAAGTCGATCAGGCTTACCTCCTGTTCCGGCGTCAGCACGGTTTTCTCGCCCCTATCGTCCTCCAGAACTTTGTTCAGGGCAAAGCTGAACGGGTTCTTGCGAATACAATCGTCCTCGATGGCAATGAAGAACGCGGCCCGGAGGGAACGCTTGTAGTTGCTGATGGACTGGAAGCTAAAGCCCTTTTCCCTCATGCGGATGGCCCACTCCTTGGCGTCAGAGGGCTTCACCGCGTCGATGCTTTTCCCGCCGAGAGGGTCATCCCTCAGAAGGCCCATCAGATACTCCCGGCTTTTTTTAGTACCCCGCTTCACATCCACTCGCTGACTGTTCTGCTTGGCGTAGAGCTGGCAGACGGTCATTTTTTTGCCCACGGTGTCGATGCCGTCCGCAATGTCCCGGTTGATCTCCTTTTCCTTCTCCCGCAGGGAAATGTCGTCCCGCTTGCCAGCCGGGGTCTTGTCCGTGGCTACCAGCTTCCAGGCATAGACGAATTGGGGCTTGCCGGTGCTGTCCGTGTACTTGTATGCGTATCTCCCGTCTTTTCGCTGGCTCTCTCCAGTTCTTAATATGCGGCCTTTGCTGTCACGTCGTTTCTCCGCCATTGGTAAAATTCCTTTCCAAAACTGGAACGAGCCTTGATACGACTTGACTATATTCTATCATATTTCCGGCTCAATACAAATCTGCGATTAGATCACATCCAGGGAGTCAATGACTTTTTCAAACTGCCTTCGCTTGATCTGGATGCGGTTGCCGTTCATTATCAGCCAGTTGGCGTCCGGGTTTTCCTCCGCCAGTTTTCGCAGCTTCTTTTCCCCAATGCGGAAATACTTGGCCGCTTCCTCGATGGTCAGGGTGTACTTCTCCCAAATGGGCACATCAGGATAACTCATACCCCCGCCCCTCCTTTCGGCGTGACCACATACTCCATGCCGGGGTGCTGGCCGCAGTAGACACAGACCTCCTTTTCAGCCTGTCCCGGCGCGGCCTCCCGCAAAGCAAAAGCGCCCGTGCCGCGAAAAGCGTCAGCACAAGCGCCGCATAAGCAAAGGGTCAGTTTCGGGGGTACGGGTTCGATCAGGCCGATGCTGACCGCCAAGGCGTGGTTGATGCCCTGGATATGTTTCTTGTCCAGTCTGCCGATGTAGCCGGACAGCCGCCGCTTGTCCACGGTGCGAATTTGCTCCAACAGGACAAGGGAGGGTTGGGTCAGTCCGTTCCCGGCGTCCAGGTAGTAGTGGGTGGGCAGCTTGGCCTTGACGTTGGCCTTGCTGGTGATGGCGGCGATAATAACGGTGGGGCTGTACTTGTTGCCTACGTTGTTCTGGATAATAACAACGGGCCGGGTGCCCTTCTGTTCCGAGCCGATCCCGTGGCCCAGGTCGGCGTAATACAGGTCGCCGCATAAATATGTCCTGCTCATGGTGTTTGACCTCCTATAAAAATTAGACGGCCTGCGCCGCCTATGTAGGGGCCGGACAGCATGACATATCAAGGTTGGTGGAGCATAAACGCTCCCGTTTCCATAAACCTGTCCCGCTGTCCGGCTTATATCAAAGCAAGCCTATTTGTCCGCGACACCCCGGCCCGCTGTGGGAAGTCATCAAGCGGCTGGCGGCGACCAGCTCCACGGGAATTTCACCCCCGCATGGTTCTCATGCGGCTGCTCTCATTGCCTGCGACGGCATAGTGCTGGAAACACTTTCACGCTCGAACTGTGACTGAACAGGAGTATCGTTAGCCCTATTGCCGGTCGTGGCCGTACCGGGAGCCGCCCGGTATTTCATGGCCGCTGGTACTCGCTCCGTGCCGGACGGCAGACCATGGACGAAATGATAGTGTGGCATCCCGCTGTCCTATCCGGCACATCCTGGCGCGGCGGCAAAAGTGGCTTGCGGCAATAGGAATGTGCTTGATGAATGGGTATGAAGTTGTCAAAGGTCAAACCCATTCGCCGCACAAACGAGGAACAGGTGGAAGGCTTTCCATCGCCTTTCACCTAATGCACTTAAAAGAGGGGGGTGTAGGGGTAGAAAATAAAAAAATCTCAAAATATTTTTTCAGAAGGTAAAATGGGAGGGCCGTCAACACTGACAGCCCTCCCAGGAAGTTATTTGATCTCGTTGAAGTATGTACGGAGCTTGTCCACCGCTCGGCGGATGCTCTCGTCCACTGATGTGAAATGCACCCCCTCATCACTGGCGATTTTCCGCAGAGACACCCCGGCGAAGAAGTACCTGACAAAGCGTTCTTTCTGCTTTACCGTCAGCCTGCCGCACCTGAACAGCTTGTCCACCGCAAGTTTGACACGGCGGCGGTCATCGGACATGATGTAGCTGTCGTCCAGGGTTGGGGCGGGATGTGCTATGGCGTCCTCCAGCCCGGTCATGGAAAACGTCTTATTCCCCTGGGCTGTTTCAAGACGGGCCTACTCCAAATAAATTTCGTCAGACACAGCTTTCAGGGCCATAGAATCCGCTTCTGTCTTGCCGGGGTTGTCCCGCAGAAAGTCCTCCAAAGAGATTTCCAGGGTTCGGTCAGAAAACTGATATACAATACCCTCGCTGAACTTGTTCAGGGCATAATCGCTTTTGCGATAGTTTTTCAAGGTTTGCTACCTCCAATCTGAATTTTTTGAAATTCAGATTGGAGGGCGGGCCACGGCAACCTATACTCCATAAGAGCCTGTCCATCGGGTTTGACAGGTTACGACAAAATTCGTCCGATAGGTCATAAACCCATCGGACGAATTGCACAGTATAATTTACTTTATCTGTGTCGTATAGTATAACCTCGTGACCGCAGTTCTCCCAGGCGGAGGACGGGCTTTTTTTGATAACGGCGCTCTCAATTCCTCACGGCGAAATATCCACATAGCGGCTGCCTCCTAAAGCCGCCAAAATCACAGCGGCGGCACTTTTTACCAAAGTACCGCCGCTATGTGGAACCTATATAAAGCCAATATGGAACCTGTGTGAAACGGGAATTTTTTCTTATTCCCTCGGCGTGACTACAATACCGTCCGCATTATCCGGGTCTTTGAAACTGTAAGTGTAGCCATCTGGCAGGGAAACATTGTCAGAGTTGTCCTCGGCACCCGGCTTTGTTCCGGCGTCAATATCAATATCCGTATCATCAATTTCCACGGAGTTCCCCAAATTTGTGTCCTGATCGCTGCCGTCTTTCTGATTGGTACAGCCGGTGAACAGCAAGAAGCAGACCACCATACACGCCAAAATAGCAGTAATTTTCTTCATCACATTTCCCTCTCTTTCAAATGTCCACGTTTGATTTCCAGCACCATATCCGCCTGCTTTGCCACCTCGCCAGAGTGTGTCACGATCACCACGCACTTACCGAACGCATGGGCGCTCTCTTTCAAAATCGCCGTGATCTCCTCGGCGGTGTCGGCGTCCAAGTTACCTGTTGGCTCGTCCGCCAGAATAACCGGGGCATCGGAAGCCAGCGCCCGCGCAATCGCCACCCGCTGTTGCTGTCCGCCGGACAGTTTCAGCACGTTCCGGGCAATCTCGTCTTGCTCCAGCCCCAGCCGTTCCAGAATGGTGGCGGCGTCCAGCTTGGCAGTAAGCCGCACATTTTCAACGGGCGTCATGTAGTCAATCAGGTTATAGCTTTGGAAAATCAGCGAGATATGGTTCCTGCGGTGGTGTTCCAGGCCCTTTGTCGTAATGTCCTCGCTGTCAAACAGGACGCTTCCCTGCGTTGGCACATCCAGCCCGCCCAATAGGGACAGCAGCGTGGTCTTGCCCGACCCGGACGGGCCGAGGATGGCATACATCTTCCCGGTTTCCAGTTCTGCGCTGACGTTCTGCAAAACCGCTTTGCCCTTTTCATAGGCGTAAGAAACATTTTTCAATTCCAGTGTAGGCATGATAGTCCCTCCTTCAGCTCATTCTTGACAGGATTTCACGGGGTTTCAGCCGCATGACCGTGATAGACGATGCGCTGACAGCCACAATGACAATGGCAAGGCCGATCAGGTAGAGTTGTGCAAGGTTGTCCAGCCCAACGGACACTTGGATGCCGCTCTCCGTAGGCAGGGGCTTTTGAAGCAGATTATCCGCGCCCACATCAACCGCAGCGGCGGCAGTTACAACATCGTTATCGTCCTCCGGCTCGGTCTGCATACTCTGCTCCAACAGGTGGTTGCCAATCTGTCCCGCTATGGCGTTGCTGGTGAAATAGGACAGGCCAAAGGCGAGGACGGCAATCAGCAGCACCTCAATCAAATACTGCCCAATGATGGCTGATTTCCTGATACCCATGGACAGGAATACGCCGATCTCATGGATGCGGGTCTTTGTCCAAAGGGTCAATATCAGGGCCAGAATGATGGCGCTGACAACGATAATCACCACCAGCAGGGTCACGACCAACTCATTCAGCGTAGCCAGCGGAGCGGCGGCGTTTTCGTAAGTTTCATTGTCCACTTCCACAGTAAAGGCCTTCCAGTCGATACCCGGCAGGGCCTTGACATCGGCCACCACCCGCGCCATGTCCTGCGGGTCGTCTATGGTAACGTGGAGTGCGGAAAAGCCGTAGTTGATTTCTCCGCCGTCCAATTTCTTTGAGGTCTGCAAATCCACAAATACACGGTTCTGGATTTTGTCGTAGGTGGTGACGGTTTCCCCAAACTGCTCCACCGCATGAGGGGTAAACAGTCCGATAATCTGCACCTTGATTTCCTGCCCGGTAAAGTTCTGTTCTTGCACGCTATAACTGTGGGCAGTGAGATAATCCCCAACCTTCAACTCGTTTCTCTCCGCCAAGTCCTGGCTGATGATTGCCACATGGGTATCGTCGGTGGTAATATGCCGTCCCTCTGCCAGCGTCAGTGTGCCGGTGGTGAAAAGTTCATCACCTTCCGTGTTGCAGACGCCCAGGGCCTTTGTATATCCCTGATATTTTGCGTCGGTTGAGATTGTTCCGGGAAACAGGGAAAGCCCATCAAACGGCAAAAGATTGTCCTGCCTTGCGCTGCAATACTTTACGCCGGAAACGCCCTTGATGGCCGCAATATTTTCCGGGGTAAATTGTACGGTGGAGTACATGAGAAAGCTGCTTGATGTTTTGCCGGTTTCCTCGTCCACTTCGTCTTTGACGGGTTCTTTCACTACATAGGGGCTGTTGCTCCAATCCACGAAAACGTCAAATTCGCCGCCCAAGCTCTGCCGCAGGTCAAGCTGTGCGGCCTCCGACGCTTTCCAGATAGAAAGGCCCGTCAGGACAAAGGTTGCCATAATCAGCAGGATGGCGAACAGGAGAATGGTTTTCCCCCGTTTTCGCGTGACGTATAGAAACGCCCTTTTGAAAATGCTCATGGTCGATACCTCCATATCGTTGTGCTGTTCTTCTGAACGCACCCGTAGAATAGCACCCCAATGTGGAATGGGTATGAAACGTATATGGAATTATGGTAGAAATGAAAAACTCCCCAGCCGGGGAGTTTTCCGAATTTATAGCTGAATTGAGAAACACATCCCAGGCGGGGACTTCATTGGCTTAAAAGAATAAGGAATGTCCATAGAGGCCAAAAGTGTGTCCACGATATAGAGGCCCAGGCCGTTGCCTCCGCTCTCTCGGCTCCGGGAGAAGTCTGGACGGTAAAACGGTTCAAACAGACGACGGATTTCATCATCAGGGATTGGCTTACACTCATTTTCGACCGCAATGCTGCGCCCCTCCATATAGACGGAAACACTTTTCCCGGCCTCCGTATACGCAACAGCATTTGCGAGGATATTAGACAGCGCCTTACTGAACGGGCCGACAGGCAGCGCGGCGGAAAACTGCTCCGGCAGGTCAAGAGAGAACGTAATTTGATGTGCCGCCGCAATCAGTTGGTAGGGTTCACATAGTTCCGCCAGCAGTTCAGACACATCAATCTGCTTTGGCAGTTCGGCGGTCAAATTCAGTTTGGAGGTTTCCAAAATCTCATGTATCATCCCGGAAAGCTGCTCGACCATTTCTTTGCACTCCGGGAGATAGGTAGCATAGTCCTGATATTTCCCCACGCCCAAAATCATGTTTTCCAGGGTGGCGTTCAAGGCGGTCACAGGGGTTTTCAGTTCATGGGACGCCGCCCGCAGAAAGTCAACCTTGGCCCGCTCCATATCACGCACAGCGTCTTTTTCCCGTTCTAAATGTTCAATGGTAGACAGCAGATTAGAGTACAGATCATTGACGTTCTGCGCCAGTGTACCAATTTCATCCTTTGTATGGATAGGGCAGCTTGCTCCATGGTCTAATTTCATCATCTGCTTGGTTGACGCAGAAATTTTCTTGATGGGGTCGGCAATCGCTTTGGAAAACAGGAGGGAACAGACAACAGAGATCAGCAGGGAACAGCTTAAAGAAATCGGCAGGGCCTTCTCTACTGCCTCGGTCACAAACTGCTCCTGCCGGATGCTGACAACAACATCATCTTGGGTACTCACCGCAAACTGCATCCGTGGGGCAAGCAGGTAGATCAGCCCATGCGTGACAACAACGACAAGGAGCATGATGCTCATGGTATAGAGAAAGATTTTCGGAAACAGTTTTAATCGTTTCATGGCTGTACCTCGTATTTGTAGCCGATACCCTTGACCGTCACGATACAGTCAAGCCGCAATTTCTTTCGCAGATTTTTGATGTAGGTGTCCACGGTTCGGTCGATGATCGGATAGTCAGCGCCCCACAGTTCGTCCAAAATCTGCGAGCGGGTCAGCACCAGTCCTTTATGTTCCACCAGCAGCCGGAGCAAATCAATTTCCTTTGGCATGATGTCGATTTTCCCGGCGCTGTCGTTGGCGGTGTAGCCTGAGAAATCAACAGTCACGTCCCCAAAGGTGATTGTTTGGGGTAACGGGGCCTGCCCGCTTCGACGCAAAAGGGCGGTGATCCGCCTCCCCAGCAATACCATAGAAAAGGGCTTTGTCATGTAGTCGTCGGCCTGCTCGTCAAAACTTCTGACTTGGGTATATTCGTCCTCAAGAGCTGTAAGCATCAGAATGGGCGTTGTGTTTGTCCGCCGTATCTCATGCAGAATGGACAGGCCGCTGACATGGGGCAGCATAATGTCCAGCACAACAAGGTCAATGTTGTTCTCACGGAAAAGCTGTATTGCCTCCACACCGTCATAAGCCGGGATAACCTTGTGACCTGCGGGCTTTAGGTATTCACAAATCGCATCGTTGGTCTTGCGATCGTCCTCAACAATTAATAATATTGCCATTGTAGCACCTCCTTGGGAACAGTGTAGCATGGGAATGTGGAATGGGTATGAAATTTTGGACTTTTTCAAAATTATAAATGCTCCGGCAAGAGTAATCAAGCGTCAAAATGCAAACAATAAAGATTATAACCTGCTCTGTATACTTTGTTTCCAAGTCAAAAAGTAAAGTATACAATATAGGTGGGTGATACAATATGGCTAACATTCAGGATTGTCCGGTTTTGAACCCTTTGGGGAGGATGTCAAGGCGGCGAGAAAAAAGCGGCGGCTGTCCAGGCAAAAGGCCGCTGAAATGGCGGGTATATCGACGGTCTATCTTATCAACATTGAGAACAACCACATCATACCGGCGCTGCCAGTCATAATACAGCTCATTCAAATTTCCAATCTTCCCGCCGCAAAGTATTTCAACCAGCTTGCCGCAGGGGAGGAAAACGACCAGCGCCAACGCATCAGCCGCAAGGTGATGATATGTCCAGAAGAACATCTGCCGGTCATTGAGGGAGCATTAGATGGGGCTATTGAAAACGAATAGAGGTCGCTTTGCGAGAACGCAGAGCGGCTTCTATTTTTTGCGCTTTTGGGGAAATTTCCTATCGTTACGCCGTTCCAGGTTTGGGACGGCGTAATGATTTATGATATAATGTCAGAGATAAGCTGTGCTGTCCAGTTACGCTATTAAACCGTCCAGTCACGTCAACCGGGCTTACCCTGACAGCCATTTGAACGAATAAACAGGTAGAGGAATATCGCCATGATAAGAATAGCAATTTGTGATGATGAAGCCCCCACCCGCGCCTACCTCGCGTCCCTGATCCGGGTGCAGGACTGCCCCTGTGAGGTCGTGGAGTACGCTTCTGCCGGTGACTGTCTCGCAGACCACCGGGGAGTTGACCTGCTCTTTCTGGACATTGAGCTGAACGCTGCCGGATTGGACGGCATGGCGCTGGCCCGTCAGATCAGGGAGAGCAATTCTGCCGCACAACCGGTCATTATCTTTGTGACCGGCTATGAGCGGTATGTGTTCGACGCCTTTGACGTGGGGGCGTTCCAATATCTGCTGAAGCCGGTGGATGAGGAAAAGTTTGCCCAGGTCTTTGCCCGCGCCGTGGAACAGATCGAGGCGGGCCGTGTTCAGCCGCAGCTTTCCCACGCGCTCACGCTTCAATCTGCTGGCACAAGCCGAACCGTACCGCTGGACAGCATTTACTACATCGAAAGCAGTAATCACAAGGTTATGCTGCGTCTGAAAGATGGGGAATTTTCCTGCTACGCGAAAATCCGGGACTTGGAAGCGGAGCTGGGCGATCAGTTCTTCCGTGTCCACAAGGGGTATCTTGTCAATCTCGCCTATGTGGAGGGGTACAGCAAGACGGAGCTGACGCTGACCAACGGAGAAAAGCTGTTGATCTCCAAATACAAGTACCAGGACTTCGTGAAAGCCTACCTCCGCTTTGTGAAAAGGGGGGCTGGCCTATGAGCGAGACAGGGTTTCGGATATTCAACCAGGTGTTTTCCGCTGGGGTGGGATTAACATACGCTGCCCTGCTCACCGCCTTCTTCCGGCCTTTCGTTCCCCAGGACAAACGGCGGTGCGGGCTATTCCTTGTTTTTTTCGTCTACATTCTGTTTGAGATCGTCTGCAATCGGGCGGCGTTGCCCCAAGGCTCTTTTGGGCTGATCCTGATGGCAATTCTGCTGGTGGTATCCAAGTGGATCGGCCTGGGAAAGCCGTCCGTGTTCCTTCTGACGCTGCTCTACTTCAACGCCAGAATTTCCAGCGGCCTGATGGTGCAAAGTCTGTATTTCATCGTGGAGCGGTCAGTCCCCTACCGCCTGGAACCGCCGGAGGCAGTCTTTCTCCGCGCAGCCCTGCTGGTTATGCTGTTCCTGCTGTCCCACGCTTCCATGCTGGCCGTCATGCTCTATGCCCTCCAGCGTCAAATGCGAAAGCAGAAAATGACGCTCCATTGGCGGGAGCTGTGCTATCTCTCCCTGGTGCCAACAGCGGGGATTCTGTTCGGACAGGTAATCTCCCGGCTGCTGATTGAGTTCAAGGACGGCGTTCTGCTCCAGCTCTACGAGCGCCACCCGGCGTTTTTGGCGGTAGTGCCGGTACTGGCCCTGCTGTTCTACACCGGGGCCTATCTGACCATCGCTTTTCAGCAAAGTATGGCCGCGCTCCGGGAGGAACAGGCCGCACACTATATGGAGTACCAGCAGACACAGGCGATCCGGGCGCGTATCCATGAGGCGGAACAGTTCTACGCCCGCATCCGTGGGCTGAAACACGAGATGCGGGGCCATCTGACCAACATCAAGGGTCTGGCGCAGAGCGGCGAATATACCAGCCTGGAGGACTATATCGCCAAAATGAACGAGAGCATGAGCGGCTTTGAGCTGACGCTCCAAACGGGCAACCCGGTCACGGATGTGATCGTCAACGAGATACGGCGGCGGAGTCTTGACCTGGGCATCCGTTTCCAGGTGGAGTTCCATTACCCCGATCCGGGAGCCTATGATGCCTTTGATGTGGGTATCATCCTTCAAAATCTTCTGCAAAATGCGGTGGAGGCTTGCGAGAAGGTGGGCGAGGATGAACGGTTTATTGTACTGACTGGAACAAGAAAAGGACGTTTCTTTCTGATAGAGGTCAAAAACTCTTTCGCGAGTGAGGTGGTATTCGGGCAAGACGGTTTGCCTGTCACAACGAAACAGGAGGACGCCTCCATGCACGGGATCGGCCTTGCCAACGTGCGCCGGGAGGCGGAGAAGTATATGGGAGAGTTGGAATTGAGAACAAATCAACGGGAATTTTCCGCAACGGTTCTATTGCAGGAAAGGAGCAGTTTATGAGCGGCATGATTGATTGTAGATATTTAAACAGGATGTATAGCCCTCTGCCCGAAAACCGCACCGTTCGGAGTGCGGCGGCACGGACTTCCAGTTTTCTGGATATGGCTTCGAGGGTTGGCAGAGGCACGGCTGATGTACTGGAAATCAGTGGTAAGCCGGAAGTTTCCGAAACGGATGAAGCGTCGAATGTTGACGCCTATCTGGAGCATTTGAAAAAGAAATATGGGCGGGTGACAATCGAGAGCATTGGGAAGGATCAGGCAAGTCTCGAAAAAGCGGGCAAGCGCATGAGCGGCAACGATGTTGTAATCGCCCCCGATATTTTGGAGGAAATGGCGGGTGACGTGAAAAAAGCACTTTATTATGAGCAAAAAATCGACTATTTTTTCAACACTGTTATTCCCCAAGGAAATGCGATTTGTGCCGCACAGGGCTTGGTTTTTGAGCCTTGCGGAGTGGTAGTCCATGAGGACGGAACCGTGACTTATATTTGTGGGTGCAGCGATTCCCCGGAGCGCGTGGCCGAGGTAAACAGGATCAACGCAGAAAAGGCAAAGAAAAAAGCGGAACAGCAGCGGCAGTATCAGGAACAGGCGGCAGCAGCCGCGGCACAGCGCAGGGCCATGTGGGAGCGTACCGCAGCGGCGGAGGCATTGGAAAAATCTTTTTCCAATATCGGTGATCTGCTGAAAACGCGGATGGTATCTGCACCTACCGTCACGCCGGAGATTTCTTTACCGGCAGGAGCAAATATGTTTTTCCTCAATATGTAATGAAACAGGAAGGGTGATACAATGAGCAATACGATTCAACCGAGTTACGGGGCGCAGACATACAGCGCCCCCGCAAAGGCCCGTAAAACAAAGCAGACCGGGACGCAGGGCAGCAGCTTCATGGATATGGCGGCACAGGCCAGCAGAAGCAGGGCCGACACGTTCACCACTGGCCTGGGCGGTCTGGCAGGTATGGCGGCGATGCCCACCAGCCTGATGATGGATTTGGCGGTTCGCTCCGGCGGACAGGTGCAGGCCGCAGGAACGGAGGCGGTAGAGGCCCCTTCTCTGGAAACCATGCTGAAAGCCAAGTATCCCAACATCCACTACCACGTTTTTGATGCCAGCAGCGGCTATTGGCGCACCAGGAACGACTACCCTCATTACCTGTTGTACCAGGACGGGGACAAAGCAAAGGAAACGCTGGAAAATTGGCAGCCCACCGGGGCTAATCCTTTCTACGGCTCCATTGACGGCAGGTTTACCGCTCCCAAGGAGATTCACGCCCTGGGCAACGTCCCGGCTGGGAGCAAGGCTGTGGTCATCCATCCCAAGGTGCAGGAGCGCATGGAGCAAGACCCGGCCTACGCCCAGGAGATTTTTGCCAAAATCGACACATGGTTTGCTTTTGACGTGGCGCGGAACGAGGCCATTATGCCCGGTAGTACATGGGATATGTCCCAGGCCGTTGCCATCGGGGAGGACGGGAATATCTGCAACGCCTGCTCCTCCAGCGCGGGCGGCGAGATCACCTACTCCAAGAGCGGTTCTGACGATGAAGAAAGCTGGTGGGATTTGCGTATGGCCCGCCACGCCGAGTTTATGAAGCTGGCGGTGGAAAAACAGATTGAGCGCCACATACAAGCATCTCAACTGGCCGCTTCCGCTGCGGCAAAATCCCAGCTTGCCTCCATGCTGACGGGAGGAAATCTGCAGGAAATTTTCGGCAGCGAGATTGCCGGTATTCCCACGGAAACTGTCCTGGCGATCACACAGTCCCAGGTTTGGGGCGGCGGAGCGATGTTGTAATTATCCCGCTCAAAAAAGTAAGCGGACAAGGCTCGGTTGGGCCTTGTCCGTTCACTCTATTTATAGACCATTCTGCGGTAGTCTCTCTTAGTAATACCATCCTAATCTGCTTGATAATCTCCGGTGAACCCCACAGGATCGGCACAGGAAATTCGATAACGCCAAGATGCTCGTTGCCGCTCTGGTCGGTAACATCGGCCCCTACCACCTCTGTCCGGCTTGTGTTTCGTTTTTGATTTGTTCCATTTCCGTCGCTACATGTTCAGCGGTTATCTTTTGATATTCCCCATTAGCTTTTGGGAAAGATACTGACTTGAGCAACTTGGCAGAGTAAGTCTGTGCAGGTTCATTTTCAAGGTCATTTGTGTATATTTCAACAACAGCATATCCAACAATGTTATCTCCCTCGTAAATTACGATATTGATATATGCCGTAGTTCCCATATACCGTTCAAAATCGCTCTCGCCTGTTCGCGATAGGTTAGTCCAATATACAGTAGTATCATTTCCAGTGTTGAACGACGAGCCTAAATATGTTATTTTGTTACTCTCCCAAAAAAGCAATGTCCCGCCATCAACTGATACTTCAAAACTTAAATCGTCGTATTCCGTAGCGGATAGTTTCAATGGAAGTCCCGGTCGGCTGCTCATAGCAAGGCTCCACTTATAATCTGTTGGCAACTCTATACCTTCCTGCATGGTTATTTCTTCATCTGATGAAGCGGCATACGCTGTGACTACCAAAAAGCCCGGCGCAATGGTAACGTCTGAACCAGGAATTTTGAAAAGCACTCCGGCTAACAAAGCTACGCATAAACAAGCTGCGATGGCCCCCCGTTTCAACCAACTGGGCCTTTTCGCCTGTTGAGTGGCTGAGGCTTCTTCGATGTAATCCGCATCCACTTGGCCCAGGGCTTTTAACAAACGCTTTTCTTTCATAGATCAAAACCTTCTTTCTCCAATAATTGTTTCAGTTCGTTCCGGGAGCGGAGCAAAGACATCTTTACTTTGCTCTCACTCATTGAATAGCCTTTCGCAATTTCTTTGACTGTGTTCATATACCAATATCTACGCATGAAGATTTTTCGACTGTCCGTTGAAAGAGTACCCAGGAACCGATTGAGCAGTTCTGTCAAAGCAAGATCATCGACAACCTGTTCCACATTTTCGGAAGCTGGGATACAATCGTTCAGTTCTTCCAGCACAAGCGGCACCTGTCCGCAACCGCGTTTTTCTGCGCTGTATTGCTCCCACCTGTTTAGCGATAGATGCCGGGTGATCGTTCCAAGAAAAGCCGCAAATTTACTCGGACGCTGGGGCGGTATTGCCCTCCAAGCGTTGAAAAACGTATCATTCACACATTCCTCGCTATCCTCATGGCTGTGCAGGATATTAAATGCGATAGAATGGCAGTACCTCCCGTACTTCTTCGCAGTTTCGGATATAGCAGTTTCGGCGCGCGCCCAATACAAATCTATAATTTGCTTATCCTCCACACGAACCTCCTTTCCCTTGCGATAAGGCCCTTCACCCATATAGACAGGAAACCTCTACGGCACGTCACATTTTTTCAAAAAATAAAGTGCAGGGGACAAAACTCATTTACGTTTTGTCCCCGCACCTTTCATTCAGATAATCATATCCGAAAATGTATCGGCCATCCGCCCAACATAGAATTTAGCTATTGGCTTGGCTCTTATCATAACTTGAAACAAATCGTGTTCTGTCAAATAAAACCTCGTTGCTACAATAGTCTAAATATTCTTGAAACAAATCCTCACTGTACTGGCGATTATCAAAAAACTCCGACAGTGTTAAACTGCCATCTGGTTGAGCATATGCCAGAAAAATGTATTTATTCCCGCTTTCTGGAAGCCCTGTGTCCTTGCTCCGATCTGAAAAAATCAGCATCATTGTTCCGTCTTTTTTGAAGCCTCCATGCTTAGAACATTCAATGTTTTCAGTAAGCTCTCCTTTGAGGTTTTCATCTACTCTAATCTTATATACACTGAGATCTGCGTCAGAACTGTCTGGCTCATCAGGTACTATGTTTTTGACGATCTCCTCTACCGTTCCCACAAATACATAATCTACTGCGCCAACATACTCATATAGATTTGTTTCATCGACCACCATGTTAACATGGGCATAATATTCTGTATCTCCATTCCATGTCACAGTTTTTGCACCGCAACTTGCCAATGAAAAAAGGATGCAGAATAAGGCTAAAAGTATGAGCAGATTAAAGCGGAACTTCTTCATTGTCATACCTCCAAACAGATATATTGAATTCCCTCACAAATATAGACGCAAAAAGGCATTAAGATGTTGCAGAAGAATATTCGATTTATGTAATCATTTCTGAAAATGTAACGGCCATTCGCCCAACAAAATTCCATTGGCACCCCATGTAAGACTTTAGCTGCTGGGTGTCCCGTTGGTAATCTGCATAAATCATATCCAAAGCGTCAAAGTGATTTGCTATGGCCTGGGCCACGCAGTAGCCGCTCTCCATCCCCGCCGAAATCCCCTCGCCCATCGGATTGAGGAAACCGGCGATCTCACCGGCGAACAGCACCCGGCCCTGTCCATAGGTGACGGAGCAACCGGGCCGGATATGGGGCATCAGCCATTTTTCCGCCTTGACCTGCTGCCCGATTTGCAAGCCGTGGTGGGTTTCCATGTAGGAGATGAACCGCTGATAGAACTGCTTGATCCTGCTGGTGTTCTTGACTGAAACACCCAGCACCAGCATTTCATCTTTCACATTGAACCATGCGTCATACTCGGACAACTCCGGCTGTAAGTAGGCGTAGAAGTAGTGCGGGTCTAACTGAATCGTTCCCCGGTTGAAGGTCTGAAAAGTTGTGATGAAATCCCGGCTGTTTCCGAGTATCTGCCGCTTTAGTACGCCAGTGGCGCCTTCGCAGTCAATGACGTATCTGGCCTGCTCTGTGCAGGATGATTCTCCCCGCAGCGTGACGGAGATTGAAGCGGGCTGTTCCTCACAGGAGATGGCGCTGGTGTCGTCCCGGACTTCCGCGCCGGATGCTGCCGCCTGTTCCGTTAGCCAGTTATCAAAGGAACTGCGCCACACGTTCAACCCGCCCTGTTCAAAACGAAGCTCCCGGCCCTTGTCATCCGTGAAGATCATGCCCCGATTTTCCACCGGAGTACACGTTGCGGACAGCGGCACATCCTGTCCATAGTAGCGCCGCACCAAGTCCATTGACTTCTGGATCAGGACGCCAGAGCATGATTTATAGCGGGGGAGTTTGTGCCGTTCTACCAGCAGGACGTGAAGCCCTCTTTCAGCCAGTATCTTTGCGGCGGTACTTCCGGCAGGGCCAGCACCGATAACAATTACATCGTACATTTGTAAACCTCATTTCGCCAATACTTAACGATAGTATAGCGCCACAATCTGCACAATGCAAGTATGTACCAGCCGTCAATCCTGACGGCTGGCCGTTTCAGTAGGCTGGTGTTCCGTACCCGTAAATCTCATAATGGTCTATGGCGTAGCGGTTTTCCCGGCAGCTATCGCCGGAGTTGCCCTCCACGGTGTAGACCATTCCGTTTTCTACTTTCTCCACGATGCCCACATGGTCGGCAAGGCCGTCCTGGGGGCCGGAGTTGCCCTTGTTGTCCCAATCAAAGTAGATGATGTTGCCGGGGCGTGGCTCATAGCTGTTGTCCTGCCATAGTCCCCGGTCTTTGAACCAATTAGAGCCGGAGATACAGCCCGCCGTCCTGGGGATCACGCCAGCGTCCAGATACCCGCACTCGTTGGCGCACCAACTGACAAAGCAGGCACACCACTCCACGCGGGAGTTGAAGCCGTACCATGACCAATAGGGCTGGCCCCCCACGTTGCCGAGCTGGGAGAGGGCCACCACCACGATCTCCCCGTCGCCCACGCCGATACCGTATAGGGCGCTACTCCACATACTGCGGTTTTCTTCAGCCAGTAACTCCGCAAGCTGCGCCCGCTGGTCAGCAGTGAAGTTGTAGGCGTCCGCCATTTCATCAGCGGTCTTGTGGGTCACAGTGATATAGAGGGTCGTTGTCGTTACCTCAACTTCTTCCTCAATGATATTGCCCGCTCCATCGTCGGTTTCCACGGTTTGGGTTGTGGTGGCGGTTTCCGAACGGTGGCTTATCTCGTTCATAGCCCAAAATATCTCTTTCAACAGCTCTTTTTTGCTGTCGTCTATCGTGGCGACTTCCTGGGGGTTGTCCGGGTCGGTGGTGGTCTTAACGGCGTATATTGCCAGCACCTCCGGCCAGACGGCGCGGGAGCCGGACATTTCAAGCGTGTCATGGGCGGTGCCGTTCTTGATCTCGTCCAGCTTGCCCTCATACTCCTGATTGATCTCCCGGACAACGGCGGGCATGGTCTGTCCCGTGCCGCTGTCCTCTCCCGAAAAGAAGATACCGAAGCAGGAGCCGACGATCAGGCCAATCAAGCAGATAATCACAACGGCAAGGATGGCAACCCAGCCCCCAGCGGCAATAGCGGCCACCAACGCCTTAACGGACGCAATCATGGCCTTTACCGTGGCGGAAACGCCCTTTGCGGCGGCTTTCGCGGTGGTGGCGGCGGTCTTGGCCGTGGCACGGGCGGCGTGGGCGGTCATTTTCGCCGCCTTTGCGGTGGCCTGTGCCGTTTTCTGTGCCGCCTTTGCCGTATGGTCTGCGGTCTTGATGGCGGTTTTAGACGTATGCTGGGCGGTTTTCACGGTGCCCTTTGCGGTACGCTGTGCCGTCTTTACCGTCCGCTGTGCGCTCTTGATGGTGCCCTTTGCGCCCCTGCCACTGGTCTTTGCGGTCTGCCCCATAGCCTGGGCGGGTCGCTTCACCGTTTTTACGGGCGTTTCCAGGTTATTGACCGCCGTTTCCACCTGCCGGGGCGCTTTGGCGGCGTCCTGGGGCTTT
This sequence comes from Oscillospiraceae bacterium, assembly GCA_910574935.1. Taxonomy (GTDB): domain Bacteria; phylum Bacillota; class Clostridia; order Oscillospirales; family Acutalibacteraceae; genus Acutalibacter; species Acutalibacter intestini. Next base: position 201,506 of record CAJTCU010000005.1, on the reverse strand, counting down.
ACCTGGGGTGGCCGGTCAGACTGGACAGCCCGGTTTTTTGCCTGCCGTTTTCGCTCGGCCCACTTTGCGGCCTGCTTCCTGGCAAAAGTCCGCCCACGCTCCACAATGGAGTTTGCGGTATCAATGGGGCGCTTAATGTCAGCAGGGGCCGGGGGCCGCTCCGCTGTACGCTCATACCGTGGGAGGGGCTGACGCTCTGGGGCTGCGTGTGTCCGCTGGCGTGGGAGCCGTCTGTCCTGGGTGGGGCCGGTGCCCTGCCGGGAGCGCTGCCCATTCCTGGGCGGGTCGGTTCGCTGACGGGGTAATCGCCCCTCCGGGACTGTCCCGCTGTGCCGCTGCGGGGTCTGGCCCTCCGGGGCCGTACCCTGGGACGGTTCGGGGGCGGGGGCCTGTTCCGTGGGGCCGGTGTTCTCCCGGTGTTCCTCCGCCGCCCGCTTCTCCCGCTGGCGCTGGAACAGCTTTCGCCCCTGTCGTACCGCCGATTTTGTCCCGGACACGGCCACATTCGCCGTATCATGGGCCAGATCGTCGGCAGCAAACTCCACCTTGTCCTCGGCGTACTCGCTGGGGGTGGCCTGCCGGTCGTCCATCAAGGCCGCCGCGTTCCGCTTGGAGCGGATAAAGGCGCTTTTCATGCGTTGGCCTACAACGGCGGACTTGTCCAGCACTTTAATGTCCTTGCCTGTTTCACGGGTCTTGATCTTGCTCATGGCCGCTCACCTGCCCGTCTTTTCATCCAGCGGTGTTTCAGTTCGGCGGGGGCCACATAGTAGTCCCTGCGGCGCTGGCCTGTCCACTCCCGGCCCCCGGCCTCACCGTCAAAGGCAAAGCCAGCGGCCCGCAAAGATGCTCCGTTCTCGGATGCCAGCGTATAGGTGACGATGCGCTCATAGCCCATATCAAACCCAATGCGGCAGCAGGCCCCATAGAGCTTGGAACAGGTGTTGTCCGTCCCGTCCGTACAGCAGCGCAGGATTTCCAGGGTCAGCCCATCGTCCAGATACCGGGCGACGGGACGGCCACAAATGGCGACGCCGCACAGGTTGTCCCCGTCATAACAGGCCACGGCGAACTTGCCGCCTACGGGCGGGATGCTGTGCCGGTGATACCGGCCCACATACTCCCTCGCGGCCCGCAGGTGGCAGGGCTTGATTTTCAATGGCATTTTCATCCCTCCACTCAAAGAGGGGGACAGGCATTAAGCCCGTCCCCCGGAAAAGCGGCCCTCACCGGGCCGGGTGGTCATCAAGCGGTACAGTTCGGTGTTGGAAGGGAAGCGGTTGACGAAGGGCACCAGGGCCGAGCCATACTTGATAAGCCCGCACCCGGCGGGGGCGTTGGTGATGTGTCCCATCTGTTCCTCAGAGATATTCAGCAGACGGGCCAGCTTCTCCCGGTCGCTTGCCGCCTGGTTCAGCATGACAATGAACTCGGAGTTGGACAGCATGGTGCTGGCCTGAACGGAGTCCAGAAGATACTCCACGTTCTGCGTGATGGCGGTGGGGTAGGCGTTGCGTTTGCGGAACTGCCGCCACGCGGAGTTGAAAAAGGCGGCGGAAAACTCGTTCTCAAACATCACATGGAACTCGTCGATAAAGACATGGGTGCGCTTGCCCTTCTTCCAGTTCAGGGTGACGCGGTTGAGCATGGTGTCGGTGATAACAAGGTGGCCGATGGGCTTCAACTGCTCGCCCAGGCCGTGGATGTCGAACACCACCACCCGCTTGTCCAGGTCAACGGTGCTTTCATGGCCGAAAATATCAAGGGAGCCGGTGGTGAACAGCTCCAGAGCCAGGGCGATCCCCCTTGCCTCGCTCTCCGGCTGTTCCAGCAGCATTTCCCGGAGGGCTGTCAGCGTGGGAGCGGGGCCACCGTGTTTTGCGTTCTCGTACAAATCCCCCGTATTGCGGTTCAGGTCGGTCAAGTCCGCCACGATCTCGTCCTGGATATAGTTGGCGTAGTCCTTCAGGAACAGCACCCGGCAATAGCGGTCGCCCAGCTTCAGGTAGTCGCTGTGCTTCTCAATACCATCCGGGCAGATATAGTCCCGGAAGTCGTGGCCCTTCCGGGCCATATCCGCCATATCGAAGTGAAAACTGCCCTCGTCCCCGGCCCGGTAGAAGTCGTGGAGGATACGCAGCCGGTCAGCGGCGTCCAGTTCCACGCACTTGGAGCCGAGGGCGGCAAAGCGGGCGGTCAGGTCGGCCCCGATCCGGGTGAAGTAGGCGCGGGCGTCCTCAATGTCCCGTTTATAGACGGTCACGGTGACAAGTTTCTCCTGGATGATGCCGTTGGCCCCGGTCGCCTTGTCAATGAGCATTTGGTTGTACTCCTTGCGGTACTTGTCCAGGCCGTCCCCCCGCATAGCCATAAGGACAGACTGCTCAAAGTCCGCTTGGCTCTGGCGGCGGTTGCAAATGGTCAGCTTGGTAGTGGCGGCGCTGTCCAGGCCGTTCAACAGCTCCGAGTAGGCCAGGAACATGGTTTCCTTGTCCTCCCGGCTTGCCACCTTGTAATTGATGTCGGTGAAACGGTAGGTCTTGGAAAACTTGATGCCCACCTTAAAAATGCCGTCCGGCCAGACGCATTGAATGGGGATCACGTCCTGCACCCTGCGGGGAACACGGTACGGCTCCCGATCCTGCCGCATGATGGTCTTGATGCTCTTAATCATGGCGCTTGTATTCCTCCTTTTCCCGCTTTTCCATGCTGGACTTCAAAAGGTCGTAGTACAGCGTGGACGATTCAAAGCGCAGTTCCCTGGGTTCCAGCACCTCCGAGCGCATCCACGCCCAAATGAACTGCTCCGCCGCCATGCCGTGGTAGGTGAAGAAGCCCAGGGCGGCAAAGGGAGCCGCGCCCAGGACGCACATCCAGGACACGGTTTCCGTGCCGACATAGGGTTTCAGCAGAAAGTACAGCCCCACGGCCACGACTACCGCCAGGGCAGAAAAAACGAGCTGCCGCAGGGACAGCCCGAAAAACATACTCTCCGTGTAGTTGCGGATTTCACGGTTGATTTTGACTTCCAATCAAAGCACCTCCTATAAGCCCATCATTTCACGCACAACATGGTCGGACATTTTGACGCTGCCCACCAAAATAAGCATATGAAACACCAATTCCCCGATATAGCTCCACACCATAGAAGCCGCCGCCGCGTCCGGGTCAACAGTGGGCGGGGAGCTGGCGAACACGGAGAAGATGATGCAGGCCAGCACGATGACTGCCCCCTCCAGACAGACGGCGGCGTAGCTTTTCAAAAAGCTCTTGCCCACATTCTGGCTGGGTTCCCCGGCAAAGCTGGACAGGGGGATGGGGGCCAGCGCAGCGTACATAAACATCTTAAAAAAGCGCCCGTAGACGCTCAAAATCATGACAAAGGACAGCACCCAAATGAACAGCCCGCCGATCAGCGTCACCGCCCACAGGGGTATGCTCTCAAAAAAGCCGCAGTCCTCAATGGCCGTCACGATCTCGGCGGGCAGGACGGTGGATTGCGGCGCTCCGAAGCCCGCCGCGTTCATAATGGACGACACCACGCCCTGGATGATACTCAATAGGGCCAGCATCAGCTCCATGCCATAGGTGATAAGGGCCTTTGCCAGCGCAAAGCGGACAAGCGGTGCAATGCTCCATCTCGCCAATCTGGTAGAAATTAAAATCATACTCGTAATAGAGCAGGAAACGCCGCCTTTGTATCTCTGGCAGTCGGGCAACCGCTTTAAGGAACATTTCATTCCGTTCTTTTTCCATCATTCTTTCATCAAGCGATTTAGGAACACGCAACGCCCGTCTGTAAAGGGTTTCATTCCATACCTCGTTAAACTCCCTGTGCCGCTGGTTCCATTGTTCAAGGTTCCTGTTCCTCCTTTCCATCTGCCGAAATTCAAAAAAGAGTTGTTCAGACACTTCCAGTTCGTGGTGTTCCCCCTGCCCGTCCTTAAAGCTGATAAAATACCATTTGCCGCTTTCCGTGGATTCCTCCCGAAGCGTGTATGTCTTTGCCCCGTATGCCATTTCCTTTCCTCCTGCTAAAAAGTAGGAGAGAGTTTTTCCCTCCCCACCAGATAGCCCATAGGAAAGCAGGATATATGAGACGCTTATAAAATTTTCCGCAGCTTCTTCCGCAGATGGTTTAACCTCGCATAGACAGCCCCTGCCGTTAAATGCACAAGTGGGGCAATCTCCTTTGTGGAATAGCCCTGCATTTTCAGCAGGAGAATGAGCAGGGTATGCTTGTCCACCGTAAGAAGTGCCTGATACAGTTTCTCGTCCTCAATCTCGTCCAGCAAGTCCGCAACGGTAGTCGGCTCTGCCTGCTGTTCAGCGTCCGCCACTCCCTCAAGGTATTCGCCGAAGTCGCCCGTCCATCGGTAAAGCCGCCTGTTGGAATTAAAATCTGCCCTGTCGTCTGTGCGGATTTGCTCAATAACCGCTTCATCAACGCCGCATTCACGCAAAACCTTTTCCTCGGCTTCTTTCCAGATACGCCATTTCCTGTCCTCACGTCCGTGGTTGTATGCCATTCCTTATTTCCTCCAATCCGAATTTTTGAAAATGTAAAAATCCAGATTGGAAAGGCGGCGAACGGCAGCCAACAGCAGAAACAGCACTGCGGCACATTCCGATAAAAAACGACAAAAGAAAAACCGCAAAGGCTCTGTGACCTCTACGGTTATAGGAGATATATATTCTGTTAAGTGGAGATTCTACTTCTGGTTTCATGGTGAGAAGTAGCGTTGCATAAACAGGAATTTTTTTAACTGGCTTCCTGCCATTCCCCGATATGCTATGTATAGATTAACTCTGCGTTGCATGAGCAGATGGATAACCGCCCGAAAAAAGGACATAAAAAATCCCTCCAAACTTTAAAACAGGTCTGGAGAGTGTCTGTTAAGTCTTTTCGGGCATAGCAATACCGCCCACCGAACCTCGTTTTTTTTATTTGGTGGGCGTTTGCCTTAAAACCTTATGAAATAAAATAGAGCCAACGAACTGTGATTTTATTGCACAAGTTCATCGGCTCTGCGTCTATGCGTCTGGCTCTGTGATAACTGTTACTTTTAACTGCTGAACATTAATAATCTGCTCCCGCTTACATTTTGGACAAAAAAGCGGAAATTCATATAATTCTGTATCTTCTCTTATTTTTATTCGGGTTTTACCTTTACAAAAAGGACACATAATCCATCTATTTTTCATCTTTTCAAACTCCTTTATAAAAAACTGTATTTTTTCAACAGGGTTTTCTATCATTAACAATTCCCACATATTGTTTACTTATGGTATACACCACAAAAAAATAGCAAACATAAAAAAGCAGGAAACATATTGCAAAACAGAAAACAGCCCTCAAAAGAATATTGTGCATGACAATAGGCAATAGCAAATTTAATTTCAGATTTACCAATGGAATACTGAAAAGCAAAACCAAAAGTGTCATAAACATCGGCATAAGCAATTTGCTTGCAATCTGTTTTTTTACTAATTCCTTTATTTGTTTATTGCTTTTCCCGATATAAAACAATACCTTAATGCCTATTGATTCCCGTTTTAATTCTACAATCTGCTGCAAAGACAAAACTGAAAAATATATAACAATAAAAATAAGACAAAGGCTTATTTGCAAAACTCCCATCCATTGTTGACTATCCGTATCAAATAAATGAATACTCGGTTGAAGCATAATTACCCCGCAAGAGAAAGACATCGCTGAAAACAATAAGCATATGCACAAAATAATATTAATAATAGCACTTGTTTTTAAACTCGATGTTATTTGCCCAATCATATAAAGTCGATTTTTATGATATAGAGAATTGGGCTGTTCCTGCCTTATTGCATATAAATACCCAAATAACCATTTGTAAAAAATAAAAATAGAACTCAATAAAGGAATTGCAATAATAGATAAAATTGGGAAAGCAATATATTTGGGCAAAAAAACTATCGCACATAAAAGTCCTATTAAGCATACTAAATCAATAATAAAGACGATTCCCCATCTCTTATAGGTATTACTGTTACTGACTTTTTGATTACGGTCTTTTTCGCAAATCAATTCCCTTATTTGCAATTTATCAATAATATTCTTTTTACGAAATGCGCCAAGACATTCAACCAAACAAAAATAGAAAAATGTCTGTAATATACTCCATCCAAAAAGTGATATATTCATTTCATTTTCTTTATGCAACACTGCAATACAAAGTGCGGCATATATACCAAATCCAATCAACACCCCTGCTATAAAGCAAGCAATCCCTATTATTAGAAATTCACACAGAAACATAAAAGACAATTTTCTTTTTTCCATTCCCAACAGTAAGTAGTTGGCAAACTCTTTTGCTCGTTGTTTCAACATGAAGGAATCAATGTATCCGACCAATATTACCAAAAGTAAAGTTATTAAAATCGGTAAAGAAATTGTTTGGAAACCAACTTGTTTCCCTACAATGGCAATACAGTTGGATACTTCCATAATTGATAATAAAATTGTCATTGTCGTAATATATAAAAGATAATTTACGATAGAACGCTTTGCATTACGAATTGATAGTTTAAAGTACATTATTTTCATCCCCCGCAATCCATGCCATTTTTTCTAAAATACTTGTGAAAAAAGCTTGCTTGCTTTCTTGCTTCCGATTCAGCACTGTTTTTATCTTTCCATCTTTCATAAACAATATTTGGTCGCAGTAACTGGCTGACAGGACATCATGTGTAACCATTAAAATTGTTGCCCCATAATCATTACGGAGCATAGTAAAAGTATCCAGGAGTTGTTTGGCAGCATTGGAATCTAAAGCTCCTGTTGGCTCATCTGCAAGTATTATGTCTGGATTTACTGAAACTGCCCTTGCACAGGCACATCGTTGTCTTTGACCACCCGATACCTCATAAGGAAATTTATTCAATATAGCGGATATATCAAGTCTTTCCGATAAATTAAGGACAATTTGTTTAATCTTATTCTTTGGGATTTCCTTTACTGTCAAAGCTAAAGCGATATTTTCATAAATTGTCAATGTTTCAAGTAAATTATATTCTTGAAAAACAAACCCCAAATGTTCCCTCCGAAACTTTGCTTTACCTATTTCAGATAAATCTACAATATCCTGTCCATTAATTTCTATCGTTCCATTTGTCGGAGTATCTATCGTTGCAATTAGATTTAGCAGAGTTGTTTTTCCAGAACCAGATGCTCCCATAATACCTACAAAACTCCCATACGGAATTTGAAAGCTGACACTATCTACGGCTAAAGTCGATGCATTTTCTGTGTTATAAATTTTTGAAACATCCCGCACTTCTAATGCATTCTTAGCTTCAATGCCGTCCTCTCTTAATTCCCATTTGTCATTCCCTAGCCAATTTGTGATGACTTCCAAAAGTATCTCCTCTGTTTTTTCTTTCAGATTTTCTTCTGAAATATGTTCTCCTGCTAATAATTCATTTAATGTAATCTCCAAAAGATTGCATAAAGGCATAAACAAAGATAAGTCTGGCATAGACCTACCTGTTTCCCATTTTGATACGGCTTTATCTGTAATTCCCAATTTTTCCCCCAGTTGATTTTGTGTCCATCCTTTTGCCTTACGGCAATCAGAAATGAATGCACCTATCTTTATTTGATTCATTACAAATCCTCCTTCCAACAATTTATTATACAAATTCAGCATAAAATGAACACCTACCAACGGTAGAGAAGTATAAAAAATGCTTTTTATAGGATTCTACCAAAAGTATAGCCTGTTGTAATCTGATAATTTCAAGCATATGTCCAGAACTTGCCCTTCCCCCCCAAAGTTACAAGCTACCTATGTATTAATTATAAATCTTCAAACAAACTCTATCAACTAAGCAAATTTAATAATAGTCTCCCGACAAGAAAAGCGACAGGGCTTTTACACCCTGCCACCAGTTTACTATACATTTACAATTTCCTCGTTCACAATCTCCCTCGCACACGCCCTTATGTTGTTGAGCCGCCCTGTCCATTCTAAGGCATTTTCTTCCTTTAGCTGTTCCGTTATGCCCTGTGACTGTTTCATGCCCTCTATGAGCCTTTCAAAGCGTTCCTGCGCCTGCCTGTCAATATCGGCAAGGTAGGTGATGAGCCTGCCGCTTGTGAGAAGATTGATGTATGTAACCTTACGGTACTGCTTCAGATAATCCAAATGCCGCTGCCCCCAAGTGCCTATCGGCTGTTCTTCTTCGGTGGGTACAGTCAAACACGGGATTAAGTAATCTCCTTGCCGCGCGCATTTGCCACCCAATTCCTCAAAAATCGTCTTTGCCATTGTCTGCTACCTCACATTCTTTTTCATTTTGAATGTCCGCAAAATCCGTCCTACATCAGAGGGTCGCCACGGACAATCCAAATGGTGAAGCGAAATCAATTTGTGCTGTACGTTGGTGCCCGCCCCCATCTTCTGCGTAGAGCCGATCAACACCCGCACCTGCCCGGAGCGCACCTTGCCGAACAACTCTTTCTTCTGCACCTCCGTATTAGCGGAGTGGACATAAGCTATTTGTTCAGGAGGAATGCCCTTGGCGATCAGTTTATCCCGGAGGTCGTCATAGACGTTAAACTCGCCGTTCCCCTTGGGGGTAGACAGGTCGCAAAACACCATTTGAGTGGAACGCTTGTCAGCCGTATAGAACCACTTTTCAAAGACGTTCTCAGCGCAGGCGCTCACTTTGCCGGTGTCGCTGTCCGGGAGCATGGAGTTAAGCAGCCGCTGGTCAAGGGCCAGTTTGCGCCCATCGTTGGTAATGAGCAGCATATTGTCCACGGTGCTGTCTACCATCTTATTGCGGACACGCTCGGCCCGTTTCCCCAGCGCCGCCACCATCTGCTTCTGCTGTTCCGAGGGTTTCAGTACGATGTTGTGGTAGTTGGCCTTGGGTACGGGGAGGTTGAGCATATCCGCCGTCTGGATGTCCGCCACTTCTTTGAACATGGACATGAGTTCCGGGAGGTTGTAGAACCGGGAGAACCGGGTTTTGGCCCGGTAGCCGGTGCCCTCCGGGGCCAACTCGATGGCGGTGACGGTTTCTCCAAAGGTAGATGCCCATGCGTCAAAATTGAGCAGACCGTTCCGTTCCAGCGTATGGTACTGCAAATACTTCTGCATGGTATACATCTCCACCATCGTGTTGGAGATGGGAGTGCCTGTGGCAAAAATAACGCCCCGGCCCCCGGTCAGCTCGTCCAGATAGCGGCACTTCATATACAGGTCGCTGGACTTCTGCGCCTCCGTCTGGCTGATGCCGCCCACATTCCGCATTTTAGAAAATGCGGCGAATAGCGATAGGTAAGGTTTTGAAGTTATCTCCGCCTTTTCCCCCGCTCCACACCGGGCATGCAACTTTCATCGCACCCGGCGTTCCATCAAACCAACTTACTAGCCTCCATCGGGGTTCAACACTCTATGCCCTCACGGTACATATCGTGCTTACAAATTTCACATATTTTTGTACTTCTGAATCTTCTTTAATACCTTTTCGTCTATATTCGGCGGTATTGGGCCGTTATTGACCATTCGGTAACAGTCATTACATACTGCCTTTGTTCGACTTAATGTTATGGATTGCGGTTACTATGGTCACTTCATTTATCATAGCTTCTACAAGACCTGTAAAAGCGATTCCCTCTTTCGATTTCGCATAGAGAAAATCTAAGGTCTGCTTCATCTCCGCTTCTGTTGAAAATCTGACGTTCAAATGCACAAGGCTATCACCTCGCAGTTCGCCACCCATATTTCAGAGAGTTGATATTTTCTTTTGTTTTGTGAAATTTGTAAATTGGTCTGACTAGTCCCCTTCGCCGTGGGCATTTCAGCCCATGTAACTGGCTTATTCCAGTCTCAGACTACTATGGGACTGCTGACCTCCTGTGCCTTCACCGCCCTGTATGGCTCCAACACAGGCTCTCAAACGTTCCTAAATCTCTATCCTTGTGCAGATTTAACTGCTTGAAGACCTTAGGCCGCTACCTTACACCGTAGGGACAAATACACTTTGAATCACAGTTGCTGTGTATTCTGCATGGCATTTCATCCATACAGGAACGCATTGAAAAACCAGCAATACATTCTTCCCTAATCTTTCGCCCTTTCGGACGCCCGTCAACTCTTACGATGCTGCATAGCTTGTTCTGCGTGTAGCCATAGTCTTCGGAAGACCGCACTATATATTCCATATCCGTAAGGACTTAGGACAGTCAAGTTACGACTTCATCACGCTTTATACGTGGGCGGATACAGCCGCCTCGCATAGTGAAGGATTATCTCGCACACCGCCTACAGTTTTGATATTCTGTCATCAGCGTTGATTTGGTGATCTTGATTTCCCCCTGTGCGTCGGTGATAAAAATGCCGTTCTGCGTCAGCGTGGATGTGCCGATCACGCCGTCCAGCCCTACCTCACAGCCTGCGGCGGTGGTCACGCGGAACTCCGCGCCGGGGAGGGGCTGGCCGGTGGCGCTGTCCCGCTTCTGGATAATGATGGCCCCGCGAGGCTGGTTCTTAAAGGTCAGGCTGACGGTGCGGCCCTCTTTGATCTGGACGGTCTGGCTCTGCGTGTCCAGAATAAAGCCAGCGGGGGCGCGGGTTTCCGTCACTACCACACTCTTGCCGGGGGTCAGGCCGGTGATGCGGATTTTTTGCGATAGGTAATCCTTTGAAGTAATCTCCAGATTTTCCCCCGCTTAGCACCGTGCGCGACAGTTTCCCGTCACACGGCGCCCCATCAAACATTACCTATATTCGATTTTACAGTTGCCAACCAATGAGCGAAATTTGTTCAGCTTGGCAAAGTTCAGTTTCACGTCTTTCAGCTTGTCCAGGTATTTCTGTATGGTGTTGGATTCAGTAGCGTGAATGAGCTTATGTACATCCCCTGTTACCAACGCGAGGTTAGAATAATTATCCAACCTTTTACTGGCTTTAGGAATTTGGTGGTGTACCTCCATATCTCCCAACCTTAGCGGCTCTTTAGAAACCGCACACTTCCCACGCTGGGAAACATACAGAGAGATACGATTATCGTTCAATTCCGCACTCTGCCCTTGGATGGGATTCTCCATTATCTGCTGCAAGATATATGGACTCACTGCCTTTTGCAGCTCATGAATTTTAGCCCTTCCGATTTCTGTATAATTGCTTATTTCTTGAGAAAAGCACATAGGCGGCTGCGTCGTTATCCTTGCAACAGGGAACAGCGCGATACCAGCCACATTTATTACCTTTCCTTTGAAATCCCCATAATATTCCTGGAATGCCTGCCCGCGAAAACCGCTCTTACTGCGGTCGCTTTTCGTTCTGCATAATAGTCGCTTTCTGACATCGAAAGCAATGCGTTCAAAGTCTTTGTAAATGTATGTTGCGGCTTTGTAATATTGGTGCAGGCCAAGAACCGTAGCGTTGAACTTTAAAACACTTCTTTGATTGGGCATTTTACCCATCAAATCAATCGTACCGCGGATTTTATCCTTGCACTTTTTCTTTGCCTTGTCTGTCATATGAGATTTTATGACCCAGCCTCCACCCTTAGGGCGGAGCTTTAGCGTGAACCCCAAAAATTCAGAATACTGCTTTTTGAGATTCACGATTTTTGACTTTTCCGGACTGATTTCCAACCCTAGCCGCTCTTTCAGCCATAACTTTGTACCCTCAAACAACCGGACTGCCTCATTCCTTGTTTTACAGAAAAGTTTGAAGTCATCGGCGTATCTTACGATGAAGACGCATTTTAGGTTACTGCCGCGTCTTAGGGCATTGTACCGGGCTTGGGTACTTGGAAATTCTTTATGTGTTTTGGGGAGTTCCCACTGACTTGCAACCCACCAGTCCAACTCGTTAAGCACCACATTTGCCAGCAGTGGGCTAAGAATACCGCCATGGGGCACTCCTTTTTCTGGTATACCTTCGCCTTGAATGGGTGCTTTCAGCATTTTGGAGATAACGCATAGCAGGCGCTTGTCCCGAACACCCAGCGTCCATAGCTGCTTTAAGAGCTTGCCGTGGTCGACATTATCAAAGAAGCCTTTAATATCCACATCGACCACATATCTATATTTCGAGATATTTGCAAGGAACATCGCTCTTGCAACCGCATGATGGGCGCTCAGATTGGGCCGGAAACCGTAGCTGTGCTTGTAGAACCTGGCCTCGCATATCGGCTCCAGCACCTGCTTGATACATTGTTGAATTAAGCGGTCTTCCATGGTAGGAATACCCAATGGGCGCATACGTCCATCAGGCTTGGGAATCTCTACCCGGCGTACTGACTGGGGGTGGAAGTTTTGCAGTCTTTGGCGGACATAGGCAATCAATTCTTTGGGCTGTTTTTCTCCTACCTCTATAATGGTAGTCGAATTTACCCCATTAGTCTTACTGCCCTTATTTTTCTTGATAGAGCGGTATGCCAGCATGATATTTTGTTCGCTGACAATCAGCTCCATCAAGTGTGTGAAAACGTCTTCGCACTGACTGCATTTGTACAAATCATCAAAAATCGCTTGGGTATCATAATACTCGTTGTTTCTTAATAACTGTCTTTTCTTTGGCTTATTGGCTGCCATAAGTCGGCACACTCCAATCTCTTGAAGTTTTTGCCTCTCTTAGTCATACTCGAACCTTATGCAGAATGATATTTCATCATCAGAACTGTAACATCGATTTACTGTAATATCTGACTAGTGGCTATCCCTCCATGGGTCTTTTATCCCCACTTCATCGGTACTATGCCACCACATTCACCAGCACAAGGGCAGGTTATATCAATGACTTTCCCTGCCGCCGTTTCATCGGGTTCAGGCCCTCCGCGTTGCTGGCTTACCACGTTCCAATCATCCTATCCGTAATAGTTTTACTATCCAGTACCCTTAGGTCTTCTCTATAAGCCTGTCTGCTTGCCACCGCCTGTAACGGTGCAGGGACTTTCATAACGGGCGAGTTTTACTCATCCCCACAGACCTCACTCTCAGGTGAGATTGGCCTTTCGACCAATTCCGGATTTAGACCCGTACAATCGAGAATACGCCTCCACCATGCTGTAACATAATGGATTCTAACCATAGATACTGAGAGTTGACCTCCGGTCAACTCTTGGACTCCCGGCCTATCACGCACTCGACCACCTCTGGTTCGCTGTTCCTGTACCGCGTTGCCGCGGCCTTAGGGCGCGCTCTCAGCCGACTTCACCGAGCTCATAACACTTCTGCCCCTGAAAGCATCCATGCCATTCGGAGTATCAGAGCAGGCGTTTCCGGGCGTTACCCCTTCATTCCACCTGTCGGACGATTAGTTCTATGAGACCATCTTATGAAGCTCCTTTCAATCTTCTCTTTCTTGGCTCCACGCCTAACCTTTTCAGTTAGGAACGTGTCGCACCTCCGTTGTCATCGGTGATACGGTCAAGATAGTGGGTGCCGTCCTCAATCCGGGCGATACGGAAATGGACGCCGCCCAGCCGGGTGCCGTCCGAACTGGTCTTGATAAGCCGCAGGGAGGGCTTGGGCGTGTTGGTAAACACAAAGTTGGCGTTCTCGTCCGGGTTGACTTGAACGACACGAACAGCATCATCAATCAGGTAGCCGTCCGGGGCCTCCAGCTCCCGCACTTCGTATGCGCCGGGGGTCAGCTTGGAGAGGTCGATCTCGCCGTTAATGTCGGTGGTGAACTCCTGACGGTAGGAGCCGCCCACCAGCTTGAACTCAAAACGGACATTGGGCAGGGATTTCATGGTTACGCTGTCCACCTTCACCAGATGGATGCCCGGTTTCAGGGAATTGAAAAAGACCAGCTCCCGCGTCTGCGTTTCACCGGCCTTCAATTCGATCTGCTGGGGGGTGCTGTTCACCACATGGGCATCATCGGTGGCTACCTCTTTCACAAGGTAGGTGCCGGGGTCGAGGTCATAGAGGAAAATCTCGCCGCTGGCGTTGGTGGTGTACTCCCCGAACAGGTCGCCGTCATGCCAGACCTCAAAGGTCACGTCAGGCATGGGGGAATTGCTTTTCAGGTCGTACTTCAAAATACGCAGAGGAGGCCGCGCCCAGTTGGTGACGGTCAGCACGGGGTCGTCCTCGGTGGCGGGGTCATACGGGTCAATGTGGATGCCGTGAGGGGTCTTATCCAGCACATACCCAGCGGGGGCGGCGGTTTCCGTCAGGGTGAATTTTTCGTCGGCGGGCAGGTCACGCCACACGATCTGGCCGCTGCGGTCGGTGGTGCCGGTGACGGTGGTGCCGCCGCTGCCGGTCAGGGTAAACTCGGCCCCCTCCAGGGGAGCGCCGCCCGCCCCGGCCTTGATAACTTGCAGGCTGGCAGTGTCGGTTTCCTCCGTACCGCTCCACTTAAAGGGGATTTGAGCTTCCAGTGTGGTATAGCCGGGGTCGGAGATGATATAGGACTGTTCCGACGCGGCGGGGTTATAGGCCAGGAACAAGTTGTACTGCGCCACGCCGCCCGTGGCCTTGATGGTGAAGCTGCCCTCGGTGGGCACATTGTCCACGGGGAGACAGACCTTGAATGTGCCGTAGTATTCCGATCCGTTAGAGTTGAGATTGGTGTTGTGCTGTCTGCTGGTGTACTTCCAGTAGCCGCCGCCGATGGTGCCGCCGTTCTTCTTGGACAGATAGTTGCCGTATCCGGCCTGTTGGATGGTAACGGTGCCGCTGTCGCCCAGCGAGGCGGCGCTGGCGGGGACGGCCATCAGGCCAAACAGCGTAGCCACCACCAGCAGCATGGACAGCAGGCGGTTGAAATGCTTGTGTTTCATGGTTTCTCCTTTCTTTCCGGGCATAAGAAAAGGCAGGCTGCTCTCACAGTCTGCCTATCCGATGCGGTGTTCGGTTGTCTTACTTGGTGCTTCCGGGGACGAACAGCTCTTTCAGGAAAGCCGTCTGTTCCGGCGCTCGGTCTGGATGGTTGGGGTAGGTTTCCCGAAGCAGCATGGAATGGCTGCTCGTCAGGTCGTTCAGGGACACGTCCACATGGAGCCACTGGCCGTCCACATAGACCATGTTCCAGGTGTGATTGCTGGTGCTGATGGTGAAGCAGGAGATGCCAGCCGCCCCGCACAGGAACTTGAACGCTCTAGCGTAAGAGCCGCAGGCCGCTTGCAGTTCCCCGCTGTGCTGGGCAAAGGTGCGGGTCACGCCCGCCGTCTTGCCCTTTTTGTAGGCCAGCAGGGTACACAGGTAGTCGTTCAGGTACTCCACCTTCTCCCGGTCGGTCATCCCGTCTGCGGCCTGGATGGTGGGCTGGACGAAGTCAAAAGGCGCTTGGTAGTTCTCCGGCATGGCGGCGGACACGGCGAAGTAGTCCAGGTGCTGCCAGTAGTTGGTGAAATTCTCCGGGACGTGATGCTCGTACCGCACAACGCCCTCCATCCGGGCCAGCAGGTTCTTCACGGCGCTGTACTCGCTGTCGCCCACCATCGTGTAGGCGGGGGCGGTATCGCTGGTGCCATCCACCATCGTCTGCCGGATGGTGTTGTAGAGCGCCCGGTCATAGACGGCGGTGAACACGTCCGGGTTGGCGTCCTGGGAGAAGTCCTCCCGGCTCCATTGGGCGGCGCTGATGGTGTAGGCTTCCGGCTGGGCTTCTGCGGCGTGGGCCGGGACGCTCAGACCGGTAACAAGGACTGTGCAGGCGATCCCGGCAAGCAAGCGGTTCAGACTGTTTTTCATTATGAATGACCTCCTGTTGTGTATGTTTGGGTTTTGCTGTCCCAACAGTACCACAAAGGGGTCAAACAGTCCAACGTGCGAATACCTTTTCAGCAGGTACGGGTCAGACCTCCACGGCCCGGACAGCCCAGCGGTAGGCGCTCTGATTGCGGACGCAGGTAAACAGGGTCACACAGTTTTCAGCGGTGGGGGCCAGCAGGGAGTTGTCCGTTTCGCTGATCTTGTTCACGCTGGTGACGGAGTAGGTGCGGGTGCCCAGCCGGGTGGTCAGGGTGATGGTGTCGCCCACGTTCAGGTTGTGGATGTCGCCAAAGTAGCAGTTGGTTCCCCGGTTGTGACCGGCGATGGCGCAGTTGCCGTCCCAAATGCTGGTGTCCTCAAAGTGGCCCGCCCCTTTCGCCAGGACGGAGCTGCCCGTACCCTCGTAGACCTTGACGTTCACATTCAGGCTGGGGATTTTCAGGGTCGCCAGATAGCCGCCCTGGTAGTAGAGGTCGGATGTGACCGACCTGATGCCGGTGGAGGGGGTGGGGGTAGCCGTGCCCCCGGTGTTGGTGCCGCTGCCGGACACGATGCCGCTGGGGATGGTGTTGAAGTCGGGCGGGGCTACGGTGACGCCGGTATTGCCGTTGATAACGGCCCCCTCGCCCAACATATAGCCGGGGGCCAGATTAGGGGTCAGGGGGTTGCCGGTGTTCAGGGTGTAGGCTGTGGGGCTTCCGAACGTGGGCGGGATCAGGGCCGCGTTCTTGCTCACGTCCACGTTGGGCAGTTCGCCCCGGTCAGCCGTGACCACCGGCTCGATGGAAGTGGACTTGCCGTACTCCGGGTCGCCGGGGCCGTCGATGTTGTACTCAAGGGCGCTGACGGGGACAGTCAGGGCCAGCATCAGGCACAGAACGGAAAAAAGCATGGTCAGTTTCTTCATGGTAGTTTACCTCCTGCGTTTGATGAAGTAGAACACGCCGCCGCCCAGCAGCACCCAACGGCCACCACGGGCAGGACGCTGTTCTTCTCGCCGGTGGGAGCGTCCTGGCCGGCGGGGTCGGCGGGGTCAACGGGAGCGGTGGGGTCGGTCAGGCCGGGGTCGGAAGTGTCGCCGGGTTCCTCGGTAGGGGCGGGTTCCAGGGCCGTGCCCTCGAAAATCGCCACATAGCGGATTTAATTCAGGTTGATACGGCTGACGGTGCCCGCATAGTCGGCGGTGACGGTGTAGCCCTTCACATAGGAGCTGGTGGCGGAGCCGGAGTAGGAGGCCACGGCGGTGAAGTGGCCGTCCCCCTCGGTCTGCCAGTTGACGGTCTGGAGTGTCAGGGAGTGGCCGTTGTCGGTGATGGACTTGGGGATATACTGCGTGTCCTGGTCGGCAAGGCCGGGGTAGGTGCGGGTGGCGGTGACGCTCTTGGTGGAGCTGCCATACCCGGCCACCTCCACCTTTACTGTATCCAGCTTCAGGGCCAGCGTCCCGGCAAGGCCGTCCTCGGTGATGAACTCCTTTGTCTGCGGGAGAAGGGCCAGCACCGCGCCCATGTCCTTGCTCTGGCTGGGAACGGACACCGTTTCCGTGTGCTGGCGGCTCTCTTTGGCGGGGAGTTCCTGTTTCAGCAGGTCGGTGAGGGTGTAGTGGTAGCCCTCCTGCTCGAAGTCGGAACGGGGGATGCCAGCGGGGTCGTCCGACCGCCCCAGGTCGTACATCTTCCTGATCTCGCCGCCGTCCTCGCTCCGGGTGACGGCGGTGGGGTAGCTCGTCGTCGCAAAGTCCGCTCTACTCACTCCGCCCTGTCGGGCAGAGTTCGCGCCGCTCCCTTGCTCCTCCTCTCCCCACAAAGTCTCCGACTTTGCGGGGGCCCCATTGGGCTGGGCGGGTTCAGGCGGGTCGGCAGCAAAGGCGGCGGTGGTCATGCTCAAGGCCAGGGCCAGGACGCACAGCAGCCGAGCCGCGTGGGTCAGGGATTTCCGCTTCATAGATAAATTACCTCCATATTGTTGATTTTGGGCGCAAAAAAAGCCCGTGGCGCTCCACGGGTTCAAAGGTTTTTACCGGCTGAAAAAGGATGGGCAGGGTCTTTCTTTTCAGCAGGT
Source organism: Oscillospiraceae bacterium (assembly GCA_910574935.1). Lineage (GTDB taxonomy): Bacteria > Bacillota > Clostridia > Oscillospirales > Acutalibacteraceae > Acutalibacter > Acutalibacter intestini. Next base: position 183,718 of record CAJTCU010000005.1, on the reverse strand, counting down.
ACAGCAGGTTTTGAGGGGGAGAGTGTGAGAGGGGGAGGGCGTGGGAGGCGCCAGGGCCGCAAAAGGGTAGACTGTCCCCTTGGTGTGGCGTTTTACGCCTGTGGCCAGACACCATCTGATAGCTACCATCCGGCATGGGCCGCACCAGCACTGGGGAAAGAACACCGCGCTCCTTCACGCTTTCCACCATCTCCGTCATGCTCTCGTCCATCCGCACCTTGAACGGGTGGTTGGGGAAGTCGTTGATTTCAGCGGTGGGGAGGTCGGTCACATAGCTGCGCTGGGCGTTGTCCCGTTCCTCCTGGGTGGTGAACATACTATCGACTGAGGTCAGAAGTCCGGCTGCGCTGCTTTTCGCCAATCTTCAACACCTCCTTTGTCAGACTGCGGTAGGCTTCCGCCGCCCGCCCCCTGGGTTCATGCTGGAAAATGCTCTTGTCTGCCGTGCTGACCTCCGCCAGCCGCACCGTTGCCGGGATCACCGCGTCCATCACGGGCAGGTGTTTCCCAAAGTTCGATTTGACGGTGGCGACAATATCCTTGCGGAAGTTGGTTTCATTCGCCATTGTCAGGAACACGCCGCCGATCTTCAGCTTGGGGTTGATCTGCCGCTGGATGCTCCGCACCGTGCCCACCAGCTCCGTCATGTCCTCCGCCGCCAGATAGTCCGCCTGGACAGGGATAAGAACATAGTCCGACGCGGACAGGGCGTTGATGACCAGCATACCCAGCGAGGGACGGCAATCCAGCAGCACATAATCATAGTCCCGCTTTACGCTGTCCACATACTGCCGGAGTACCGTTTCCCGGCTCATCACGTTCACCAGGCTGACTTCTACGGCGGACAGGCTGCGGTTCCCCGGCACGAAGTCAAAGCCCTCACGGTGGTGCATGATCTCCGGGTGGCCGGTCGGCTCTTTCCCGGACACCACATCGCTCATGACATTGGCAAGGGTCAGGGGCAGGTCATGGGGTTTGCGCTGGCCCAGCATCTTGGTCAAATCCCCCTGGGGGTCAGTATCCAGCATGAGGACTTTCTTTCCGTCCAGCGCAAGACCGGCCCCCAGGTTGTAGACAGTGGTGCTTTTGCCAACTCCGCCCTTTTGATTTGCTACGCTTATCACTTTCGGTTTCGCCATTTTGGGGGTTCCTCCTTTCATGAATTTAGCCGCCTGCGGCGAAACAGGCGGCTATGTATGGGCATGGAAAAATCCGTCTTTCCCATGCAGAAAAGACGGCTTATCCAGTCGGGCGATATGTGATTTTAGGGGGCTGTTCAAAGGGCGGCGCTGTACCGTATGTCCGCATTTCCCGGTGTTTCGTCGTATCAAAGCTCATCCCTTGGTAGTAAATTCGTAGTAATTGGGGTGGTCTGTTGTCAGGAAATGCGGCGTAATGCGCTGTTCCACAAGGTTTTGCCGGTTCTCACAAAATATTTCATATAAAATTTTTCAAACAAGCCCTAAGATGTCCTAATTTTATCGCATTTTCCGTCCTTTTGACTCAAAAAAACACGGATATCCCCCAAAAAACGCTCCGATAAAACCAGAAAATTTTATATTTGAACAAAATTATATAAAAGAGTTTATCTCCACAATATGGAAATTTTCATAACACTGGAAAATGACCGCTATCTTTGCGGTGTACTTCCAGCTTTTGGCTACCTCCATTGGGTTTTCCCTTGACTATTATACGTAAATCTGGTATTATTTCCATCGGAGATGAATTTCCGTTTGAGGAGGTATGATAGCTGAGAATCGTCGTTTTCTGTTAGCGGCTACGCCGGTGCTTTATGTGTGACCGCATTCGCTTCAAAGCGGAAACTTTTCCGGAACCAGATACAGCTACCTCTGAAAACAACAGTCTTGGCTCTTGGACACAAGGCCGGCAATGCCCTCATTGACCGTGACCGATATCCCCATAGGCAGCGCGGATATGGACCGCTCGACTCTCGAATTTGCAGCGATGAAAAAACATGGTGACAGCACAAAAAATCCTGTAAGGATAAGCGATATTCTGATTTGCTTTCTATTTTTTTTGCCGCACCATGAAGTGTGAGATTTGAATTAAATATTATCATGTGATTGGAATGGTTAATGATGAAACACTCTCTGTCCTCCCTGCTGGGCATTATGCTCTGCATTCTGATTTTTTCTGCCTGCGGTTCTTCTGTGGATGAACCTGGCTCATCCCTTCTGGAAAACGCTTCGCCCTCACCCTCTGCGTCCGCTTCGCCCTCACCGACGGCTAAGCCTACCACCAAGCCCACTGCCAAACCCACTGCCAAGCCCACTGCCAAACCCACTGCCAAACCCACTGCCAGTCCTACCGTAAAGCCCACAGCTGCGCCTGATCCTACCACGGCACCAACGATTGAGCCCACGCCGAAGCCTACTTCAGTTTCAACTCCGGCGCCAACGCCTGTTCCTACTCCCGAACCTACGCCTGCTCCTACTCCCGAACCCACGCCGGAGCCTACTCCAGTACCGCCCAGCCCCTATGACTATGTAGGTGTGGATATCAATACTTTTTACAGTGTGTTCGGCTATCCCAACGATTCGGCCTACGGTCCTAGTTGTATGGGGGACGGAGAAGATGGCCTATTGTACTACAGCGGCTACGTAGTGGTTACATACCGGGATTCAGACGGCAATGAGACTGTCCTGAGCGTCGGATAAGCTCCATAGCCTTCCGTTCTCCCGGGTTTCTCTTTGCATTTTTGCCGGTATGCTTTCATATTGTACCGACTGCTGCCAAATCTGAGGTTGAAAAATGCCCTGCTCACCCTGGCAAGCGTGGTCTTCTATGCCTTGGGTGAGCCGGTCATGCCTTTGGGCATAATCTTGCCCTGCCCGGTATTGCTCTGCCAGTGGGGATCTCCTTCTTCACCGTTCAGGGACTGTCATATGTTATCGACTATCGGGACGAAATCCTTGTCAGCCGCGATTTACTGACGCTTGCCTTGTACATTTCCTTTTTCCCACAGCTTATCGAAGGAAAGATTCTCAGGGGACATCCAGGTGATTTTCCCCAACGGCGGCCGCTGGCTGGCAGCCCGAGTCTGATATGAATTTTCCCAATTACCGCAGTTCAAAAAAAGCTTCTCTTTTTTTGAACCGGTGCCCCACAAAAGCAGCCCATGGAGACAGAAGCATTAGATTTCTGTCTCCATGGGCTGTATCATTTGCATATTTTACCCTTTACGAAAGGAATTGTGCCAGGCCTCTTTCCTCTCTATCCAAGCGCATACGATCAGTAAGGAAGTGCGTTTACCGCCTCTTTTGAGCCTCGTTAACCATAAAATGTCCGCGTCAGGAGGAGCGAAGATCTTCGGGTACATGGGTTTTCAGATATTCCACCCAGGCCGCGCAGGCCTTGCTTGTTACATGGATGCCCATGTCATAGTTGTCCGAACAGAAGTCTGCCCGCAGCGCGCCGCTGGAGTCCTTCAGCGCAGATCCGACATCAATATAATACCATTTACGCTTTGCGCAGAGCTTCTTAATCCGCTCGTTGAACTGATTGATTCTGTTGTTGCTATAGCCATATTTGGAAACCAGGTAGCTATTGTTTGTCATTGGTGTTACAGACTGCATTATGATGTTGACGTTGGGATTCTTTTTCAAGATATTGTCCACCATACGCTCCGTACGCTCCATGGTATAGTCAACCGGATATGTAAGCCCGTTCATGCCCAGCATGATGTAAACATTTTTCGCGCCGCAAGCCTTTACATTGTCCTCCAGCAGACGCTTAACCCCTTTGTATTTGGGGTGCAGAGAGGTAGAGGACACAGGGAGCAGCGCATTTATGGCATTGAAGCTTACCGAACAGAGCATGGTAGCTTTGCCTAGAGCTTTTGTGGAATTCTGGTAATTCTCCAGACCTACGGAGACAGAGTCCCCAATAAATGCGGCGTTGTCAAACCAGCTGGCCGGCACCGGGGCGCTGGCTGGCACCGGCGTACCGAAAACATAGTCCACATTGGCGTACAGATTAAGGTACGCATCCTTTTTAGTTGAGACCAGCTCCGCCCCATCAGGAATTTCGTTTTGGGCGGCATCCAGGAAGCGGCACACCATGGTAGCCGACTCCTGGTTGCTGATGCTCTTCTTGGGCATAAACTTCCCAGTATTATCGCCGTTTATCACGCCGGCCATCTGGCCTGCGGTCACAGAGCTCCTGGCATATTTGCTAATTTTGGATGAATCCTTAAAGAGGGAAGCGTTCTTCTTCTTTACCAGAGAAATACGGTCGGCCCTTGCCATGCGCACCAGAAACTCTGCGCACTGCTCCCGGGTCACCGGCATTGAGGGGCCAAATTTTCCGCCGCCCAGTCCGCTTGTAACGCCGCTGTCCACAGCCCACATGACCGCGTCAAAACCGTTGCTGTCATCGGCGACATCAGTAAATTTGGAGCTGGTCTGCTGGTTTTCTTCCCCGCCGAGGACCAGGTGCAGCTCATACAGCATCTTTACAAACTCCAGGCGGGTGGTGTTTACCGTGGGATGAAAGGTGCTGTTCTCTCCATACATCCCCATATCGTACAGCGTTTTAATATACTGATAAGCCCATGAGCTTTCCGGGACTTCCATAAAGAAAAGCTTTTGATTGAATTCGTCAATATAAGCGTTGGGTTCAGTAGAAATCATTTCTTCCCCGCTTATGGGGTCTTTCACAGCAGCACCATACAGCCGGTGCACCAGTGTTGCGGCCTCTTCATTTGTAATGGTGCCGTTGGGGTCAAATGTTCCTTGCCCTTTCCCGCTCAAAAGCTTCGCCATCTGGCAGGCCATAACAGAGCTTCTGGCAAACGCGGATATGTTTGCCGCATCCCTAAACATGGTCATATCTGCGGCTTTCGGCAAGGATATGCCGCAGGCATGGGCCATGCGGATGACAAAAACAGCGCCTTCTTGGCGGGACAGTACCCTGTCGCATCCGAATTCCGTATCGTTAATGCCCTCGCTCACACTATTCTCTGCGGCCCACATGACAGCATCATATCCCTCGCTGCCCGGGAGCACATCCGTAAACCTGGGTTCATCCGTTTCCGTGTCCGAGGTCTGGGAGCCGACTTCCCCGTCCCCTTGTTCTCCACATATGGAAAGGTGGCATTTGTACAGCATATTGACAAAGTCCAGGCGGGTGCAGCCCTCTCCGGGACCAAAATAGGTCTTGGAAGGAATGATTCCCAAATCAAAGAGAGCGCGGATACTGGCATAGCTCCATCTGTTCTCGGCAACGTCCGAATAGAATGGCGCGGGTTCTGTGTCCGGCGTGGGTTCCGTGTCCGGCGTAGGTTCTGTGTCCGGCGTGGGTTCCGTGTCCGGCGTAGGTTCTGTGTCTGGCGTAGGTTCTGTGTCCGGCGTGGGTTCTGTGTCTGGCGTAGGTTCTGTGTCCGGGACGGCATCGGGACTCTGGTCTTCGACCGAAACATCCTCTTCAGCGAATCTGTCGCTCACCTGGTCCGCCCCGGCTTGGCCCAGTTCCGTGGCATAAACTTCGGGGACATATACCAGGCACAGCACCAGCACAAGTAATGCCGCAAGGCATTTTTTCATGAATACCATTACTCTCATCCTATTCCATCCCTTTTCTATCTCCTGTAACTCCAAAGACTCCGTATACTTTTTGCTTTTGCGGACTATCGGTACAGGTTATTAAAATTGCCGTTCTATTATATAGCATCATGGTAGAAGTTGTCAATAGATGTTTCTAATAAGGGAGTGTGCAAACGCAGAGTTAAGGAACCACGGATTAAATCTGCAAGCAAGTTGTGTGCCAAGCCGTCAGGCGCGATTTAATCCCTTAAGGCAATACCGCACAATTCTAAGTACCGTATTGCGCAGTCAGATTTTTCGTCAGAGTGTACACGATTGACAAGCGAAAGTTGTGCGCTATGACGGAAAATGTGCAAGCAAGACGGTACTTAGAATTGTGCGGTATTGCCCTATGTTTTTCTCCTGTTAACCTATTTGAGGGGATTCAAATGGACTGAGATCATGTTGCGTATCACAATGTTGAATAAATTATAGTAATAAAAAAACGCATGGTAGGCGTACCTCGTAAAGCGGAACGAGAAACGCCTCCGGCACTCCCACGTATAGGAATATCGAAGGGCTTATCATCGTCTGAAAATGCGTTTTTTGGCTAGAGTCGGTTCTGTTATAAACGGTCCCATCACATTGCTGCTCATGTACAGGCATTATCTATATCTTATGATAATGATCCAGAATTTCCTTCATAGAAATGCTTTGCAGGCTGATCTGCAAATCGTCACGAATACCGGCATATGCGGCATCCAAAACGCTGTGGATACTTTTCCCCACTGGACAGAGAGAAGACGGTGTAGCATGGATGCCGATTAACTTATCCAGAAAATCCGGCTCCAGCGCACTGCATATGCGGTAAAGCGTGATGTCCTCCAACGGACAGCTGAGGGTTGTGCCGCCTGTGCCGAATTTGACAGAGAGGATCCCCTCTTTTTTCAGCCCGCTGATTATATTCCGAATCGTAACAGGATTGCTCCCGGTGGAAAGCGAGAGCCGGTTGCTTGTGACCTTTTGGGTTTCTCCGTATTCACTGATAAAGATGAGGCAATGGATCGCGATAGAGCATTTTGTGCTGATATGCATAGCAACACGCCTCCTTTTTTGTCCGTGCGTCTATTTTACCATAAATCTGCTTGGAGTTTTCCGCTACTTTACGAAGCAAAGGCGGCGCTTGCAGAGCCGGGGGAAACTCCGAATGTCTGCTTTGCAGACATTATAGCACGAAAAAACCATGCTGTAAAGCTTGACACGACACCTCTTTGCATATATAATAGAGAGGTGTAATATAAAAAGCTACAGGAGGCGTGTTATGAAACTGCTGCAAATCGTTTTCAGCCCCACAGGAGGGACACAGAAGGTCGCCGACATTCTCACAGAAAAATGGACAGACGAAGTGGCCCACGTTGATTTGTGCAATGCAAATTTCAATGATCCAGGCATCGCCATAGGACCGGAAGATATTGCGCTTATCGCGGTGCCGTCTTATGGTGGGCGGGTTCCAGAACTTGCAACGCAGCGCCTTGGAACCGTCAAAGGAAACGGCGCAAGGTGCGTCATTGTTTGCGTGTACGGGAACCGAGCCTATGAAGATACCCTCGCTGAGCTAAAAGATGTAGCGAAGAATTGCGGCTTTCAGACAGTTGCCGCCGTTTCGGCTGTGGCAGAGCACTCCATTCTGCACCAGTACGCCGCTGGTAGGCCCGATGCAAAGGACAAAGAGGAATTGCAAGGGTTTGCAAAAACGATTTTTGAAAAAATGGCGGGGAATCAGATGCAAACCTCTGAACTTCAGGTGCCGGGCAACCGTCCCTATAAAAAGGCTGGCGGAGCCGGACTGGTGCCAAAGGCTGACAAAGGATGTGTAAGCTGCGGCCTTTGCGCCAAAAACTGTCCCGCCCAGGCGATCGACCCCGGCAACCTCAAAACGGCGGACAGCAAGAAGTGCATTGCATGTATGCGCTGCGTTGTGAAATGCCCGAAATCCGCCCGAAAAGTAAACGGTGCAATGGTTTCTGTTGCGGCGCTGGCAATTAAGAAAGCTTGCAGCGAGAGAAAGAACAATGAGCTTTTCCTTTAATTCTCGACAGGCGAAAGCAGCAAAACAAGGGATCGATGTAGTATAAAGCAAATAAGAAAATGAGTAAAGGAATGGCAATCTGCAATCAAAAAGGCGGGGTCGGCAAGACCATCACCACTGTAAACTGCGGCGTGGGCCTGGCCCGCCGGGGCAAGCGCGACCTGCTGGTGGACGTAGACGCACAGGGCTCTTTAACCGCCAGCCTGGGCTAGGAATGCGCTCCATTAACGCCCTGTCTGCGGCAAATGAAATCCTAATACCTATGCGGCCCCATTCCCTTTCGCTGAAAGGCATGGAGCAGCTCATGAGGGACATCGGCAGGGTCAAGCGGCAGATTAATCCAGGCGTGGCAATCCACGCGCTTTTTGTGTTGGTATATTCTCACATCACCCCTATATTATTTTGCATTTCAGGGATGAACATAAAAACGAAACGCAATTTTATCTTTTATTTGTATTTAAGGCAACACCGCACCATTCTAAGCACCGTATTGCGCAGTCAAATTTTTCGTCAGAGGGTACAGATTGAGCGCCGTCCATCTCACAAGCTGTGCGCTATGACGGAAAATGTGCAAGCAATACGGTGCTTAGAATGGTGCGGTGTTGCCATAATAACCTTGATAGTATTCCAAGCCCATGATATGCCCAGTAACGGGAAACCAGAAATGCAGCATGATCGCTGCCTATACCTATTTTTTCATAATTTTGCACTGCTCCTTTCTGTTATCCCTTAATGCCCGCTGAAATAACCGACTCCTTTATTTGCCTTTGGAATATCAGGGTCAGCGGAATCACCGGGAAGATCGTCATTAATGCAATCCCCATGGATACGTTGGTTTTTGTGGAAGGATTGATGGATATGCTGTAGAGCGCCAGGTTGATCGTCCACAGATTGGTTCTGTTGGCGGCGCTTAAATACCAGAAGAAATCGTTCCACGCGGAAACAATTACATTCAGCACCAGCATCGCTGTAATTGAGCGTGACAGCGGCATACAGATCTTCAGGAATATGTACGGCTGAGTGGCTCCGTCCATTTTTGCGGCATCCAGCAGATCCTGGGGCAGACGGTCAAAGAAGCCTTTAAACAAAAAAATGTAAAATGCCGACGGATACAGATATGGCAGAAGCATGGCGGCGTAGTTATTCATTGCACCTATATTCTTCATCATAACCATCTGTGGCAGAAGAATACAAATAAACGGTATCATCATGGTGACAAGAAAGAACATCATAAGCCATTTTGACATACGGCGGCTGAAGAGCCTTGAAAGAGCATAGGCGCTAGTGGAACAGAGCGTGATTTGAGTAAGTACAGCCCAGCCCATAACCAGCAGGGTGTTAAAGACAAAGGCAAAGAGACTATATCTTGAGATGACCGGAACCGTAGAATACATATACTTTGGTATTTCAAAGTAATACATAAACGCCTCCAGCATCAGCAGCGGACTGTTGTGAACAGAAATACTGCTAAGTTTCCCATCCAGCCAGTTTCCCTTATCCCGATTTATAAGGTTACTGGCCATTAGCTGCGCAAGCTCTGCATGTCCCACAGCAGTGGTCGGGGCTTTGTCCAGACCGCCGCGGTCGAACTTCCATGGAACCGTTGCCAAGGCCTTCGCATACCTTTCACCGCCGGTCAAAGTTTCTCTGTCGAAGCGCACCAGCCCCATATAGGCTCCATAGTCCAGCTGTATGCGTAGCCGCATATTGTGCTGGCGCTGATAATAGATCGTTTTATCGTCTAGGACGCCGAAAATCTTATACTCTCCGATGGCCTCGCCGTCCATTTCCGCGCTGCCGGAATACATGGCGAATAGGGCGTCCCTCTGAATCGTGTCAAGAAGAGTTTCGTCATCCAGTTCCTTAAATCCGGTATATCCCAGTACAATTTCCATCGTTTTTGCACATTCGGGCACAAGAGCCGATGGGTCCCGGTTCAGCGCCGTATTGTCCCGCATCGCATAGCTTGCTATCATAAACAGGGGAAAAAGTATCATCCCCATAAATACAACTGTTACAACATACGCTAGAACCGTCAGCGGACGCGTCCGGCGCTTTGATTTTGGTATCATTGGTATCCTCCTATTCTCTCTCGGATTGGTCCAGCTTCAATTGAATGGCAGTGATAATCGCTACCACTATCAAAAGCGTAAACCCTGCCGCCGCAGACTTGCCATAGTTCATCTGCTCTGTCATAAGACGGTTTGCATAAAGTGCCACAGAGGTTGACGCGCCGTTTGGGCCGCCGTTGGTGTACTGCAGCGGCTGGTCAAGTATCTGCATGGCAGCGATAACCCCAAGAATCATCTGTATCCCTATGAGAAAACGGATATTTGGCAAAGTTACATGCCATAGCCGCCTAAGTCCTGAACAGCCGTCAATGTCTGCCGCTTCATAGATATCGCGACCCACCCCCATAATAGCCGAGAGGTACATCAGCACCGAAAAGCCACCGCCCAGCACGCCGGGCAGAATGATACAGAGCTTTGCAAGAGCTGGGTCTGAAAACCAAGTTTGGGACTCTTGGCCAAAAAGGGCCGCAAACGCATTGGCCAGTCCCATATTGGGACTGAATATCCATTTCCAAATTATCACGTTTACCGAGAGAGGGATTACCGTGGAAATAAGGTATAGTGTGGTAAAAATTCCTCTTCCCCTGTGTACTTCTGAAAGAAACAAAGCCTGAATAATAGGGATAAAGAAAGTAATCGCAAGAGATAATCCCGTGAAAACTAAGGTGTTTTTCCAGGCCGACCAAAAATCCGGATTTTGAAAGAGGGATATGTAATTATCAAAGCCCACAAAATCTCCAGGCGGAGACGCCATATCGTAGTTGTGCAGAGATATCCAGAAAGCCTGGAACATGGTGTAGTATCGGAAAATAAAAGTAAATACCAGACCTGGCAGAACAAACAGCCAGGCGGAAAGCAGGGTTTTGTCGGTCCGCCGCTCAGGCTTCGGCCCTTTGCAAATGGTTTCATATCATCTCACTCCTTATGGCAACACCGCACCATTCTAAGCACCGTCTTGCTTGTACATTTTCCGTGATAGAGCACAGCTTTCGCTTGTCAATGGTGAGATGGACGGCGCTCAATCTGTACCCTCTGACGAAAAATCTGACTGCGCAATACGGTACTTTGAATTGTGCGGTATTGCCCTTATAAAAACCGGGGAGGGCTTTACAGCTCCTCCCCGATTTCTGCCATCACTTTTCCGTGTTCGAAATATCTCGGTTAAAGGAATCTACAGCCTCCTTCTGTGCCAGCTCCTGCTGTTCGGCAAATATGGCCTTCACATTTACATCAGGATCCAGTACAGTCTTCTGCACGGCAGTATCCACGTAACTGCCGACTATTCCCTTGCCATAAAACTCCAGACGCGCATAGGGCAGGCTGGCATCCACTGCTGCCTGGAACCCGGGGTCAATCTTTCCTATGCTGGTATCAACATCCAAGCGTATCTGTATGGTTGGAGAGGCGCTGCCCATCTCAGCACCGTCCTTCAGCACCCACTCGACCTCTTCCTTGCTACAGTCAAAGGTCAGCCAAGTCCAGGCCGCTTCGGCGGTTTTATCATCCACATTGGAGAATATAAACCCACACTGTCCTCCCAGCTGGGTTACCTTTTTCCCGCTGGGGCCAACGGGCAGCTCTGCCATACCGATATCCTCAGCCTTCATGCCCCATCCTGTAAACTGGTTCACACCGTCGCTGCCTATCAAAGTCATGGCCGCGTGGCCGTTTGCAAATTCCTTCTGCATGTTCTCATAATTCAGAGTGAGGTCGGGCTGGATGGCTCCGCTGCCTATCAGCTGGCGATAAAAGTCCACTGCGGTCTCAACAGCAGGGTCATCGAAGGTCAGGCTGGAGGGTACCGTCCTCATTCTCCTTTGTTAGGTCGCCACCGGCCTACCATACAAAGTACTCAAACCACCACTCTGTCCACTGGGATACCAGAAGGTTAGTGCCCCACTGCTGTTTCTCAGGAATGGTAAGGGATTTGGCAGTTTCAAGATACTCCTCCCATGTGGCCGGAGGATTCTTTATTCCAGACTCTTCAAACAGTTTCTTATTATAAAAGAGATTCATTGTGTAGCAATACGAGGGGAGAGCAAACTGCTTGCCGCCATACTTGAAGTTGTTCAGGGCGTCTTCGCTGATATTTTTAAGATCTTCCCATTTCTCAATAAAAGGCCCCAAGTCCATAGCCATTCCCGCATAGGCGTATTTCGCCATATCGGGCTGGCCCACCTCGCCGAAATCCGGATTTGTGCCGGAGGCAAAGGCTGTGGCTAACTGCGACAGCTGGTCGTCAGTAACCATAACGTTTTCCAGTTTGATATGAGGATACTTTTCCCTAAAGCGCTCTTCCTTACGGATGTTGTGGTCACTCTGCATGGCCGAGGTAACCCAGTGCGTCAGTACAATCTCCTCAGGCTCCCCTGTTTCAGAGTTCTCTGCGGCGCTGGATTCAGAGCTTTCGCGAGTGGATGCCTGGGACGAGCTGCTGCCTGGGCCGCTGCAGGCTGCCATGGACACAGTCAGCACAGCCGCCAGCAGCGCGCCTACGATTCTCTTTTTACCCATTGATGTTTTCCCCTTTCGGTGTTATATCGTCCTTCCGACATGAATATTGTAACACTCCTGTGTTAAATCTAAAAGGGCCTTAACTATACCATAAGCTCCAATATTATACCTGGTTTTTGCCGTGCAAAAACCGTCATGCGTCTTAATTCGACGATTTGCCCTGTTTTTTTACAACTTTCATGATTCATTGCTTAATTCGCACAAATTGCTTTTGATACGCGGCGAGCTGTGCTATAATACACACAATACATGCGGATGGGAGAAAAAACTTGGAGCTAAAGATGAAAAACGTAACCCTTTTTACCAAGGCAGCAGCCTCCTTGCGCCAGATCAATATATTCAAACGGCTAATGATGGCCTTTGTAGTGGTTATTTTCCTTCCGATGGCCATCTTCGGTGGATTCTCCGTTAAAAATCTTGCGGCGCAAAACAATGACGGTGCAGTAAGTTCAGCCCGGGCCCGGCTGCGAAATGTGGACTCTGCTCTCTCGGAACGGCTGCGCAGCATTAACGATATCTCTTATAAACTCTACCAGGACAGAAATCTTCACCATTTGCTTTGCGAGGATTACCGCGGTGATATGAAGTGGTTAAGAGATCCAATTGACCTAAAAAGAGCTAACGAAATATGCGACAAGTGCCGGTGGTACATTGTAAATGACATATAATGAACAGGAGGTGGCTATGGACACACTGCAAATCGCGTATAAAATTCTGTACAGCCTGGAGCACAAAGAAAAGGCGGAGTATATGGGGGCGCTGGTCGGCCCCGAAAAACTGGGTGCCCCAAAAGGGAAATGGCTGGACGTGATCCGCCTTCTGATGGAAGAACGATACATTTCCGGGGTGACAATTCAAAGAGATATCGTGGGTGGCTGGCTGGTGGATATCAAGAATATTCATATTACCTTAAAGGGCGCGGAATACTTAAGGAACAACAGCGCTATGCGGAAATTTTCAAGGATTTCCACGGATGTAATCAGCATCATAAAGCCATGAAGATGGACGAAAAAACCATAAAAGCCATTGAAACCATCATCCGGCGGGGAAACGACGCAAAGGTCCGACGAAAAGGCCGGGGCTATGTGGTGGTGGAGATAAAAGAAACAATTGCATACAGCCCCCCGCCAATTGGGACGGGGGAAGGGCAATAGGAGCCAACTACCGAGGGAAACTTCGGTGGTTGGCTCTTTGTTTCCAACAAATCCTAAGGGGTCAGGCGCCTGCCTGGCTCTTTTTTCTGTGATAGGGGATATTCCCAAAGGTGCCCTGCCTTTCAGCATCCACGGAATTATACTATCAATGTTTCATGGTCTTGCACATTTTTTCCTTGACATTCATCCGAAAACAGACTATAATAAAAATCGTCCGATTTCATATTAATTTTCATGGGGGCTATCTATGGAACAGCCACATCCTACCCGACTTCTGGCAGACTACAACTCTATTTTGCTGGACAGCCAATGCATCTATCGAACCGCTTCCCGCCGCCTTGGCGTGCCAGAGGCCACCCTGTGGATTCTCTATTCCCTTCGCACCGAGGAGCCCCCGGTAACCCAGACCCTTCTCTGCCACCTAAATTACCAGTCTAAGCAGACCATTAACTCAGCCCTAAAAAATCTGGAAGCCAGCGGAGCCATCCGCCTCTCTCCTGGCAAAGACCGCCGCACCCGCCAAATCTTCCTAACCCAGCAGGGGCTGGCCCTGGCAGCCCGCACCGCAGACCGGGTCATCGCTGCCGAGGAAGCCGCCCTGGCGGAACTCTCACCAGAAGAACAACAGGCAATGATTCAGACACAGCAAAAATTTAACCAGCTTCTCAGACAGAAGCTGGAGAAAAATACTATGGAGGAGCCATGAATAAAGAAGCAATCCAACTTTCCGACCATTTTACTTACCAAAAACTGCTGCGTTTTGCCCTTTCCCCTATCCTAATGATGGTTTTTACCTCCATCTACGGTGTGGTAGACGGGCTATTCGTCTCCAACTTTGTGGGCAAAGTGCCCTTTGCGGCCATTAATCTTATTATGCCCTTCACCATGATTTTAGGCGGGCTGGGCTTTATGATCGGCACCGGCGGCAGCGCCCTGGTGGCAAAGACTCTGGGCGAGGGCGACCGGGAAAGCGCCAACCGCTACTTTACCATGATGGTGTGCTTTACCCTTATTGTAGGCGTAGCAGTGTCTATTATCGGTATTGCCGTGATGCGGCCCGTATCCCTGCTGCTGGGGGCCACCCCGGCCATGCTGGAGGACTGCGTGGTCTACGGACGTATTGTCATTGGGTTTACCACGGCTTTTATGCTGCAAAATGTGTTCCAAACCTTTCTTTCCACTGCTGAAAAGCCCAAGCTGGGCCTGGTGTACACGGTGGCGGCAGGGGTTACCAACATGATCCTAGACGCCCTTTTCATTGCCGGACTCCGCTGGGGTGTGGCTGGGGCGGCACTGGCCACAGGCATCAGCCAGTGCGTGGGCGGCGTGCTCCCTCTTTTATACTTCCTGCGGCCCAATACCAGTCTGCTGCGGCTAAGAAAAACCCGCCTGCAAAGCCGTATTCTGCTAAAGGCCTGTGTCAACGGCTCTTCCGAGCTGATGTCCAATATCTCCGGTTCTTTGGTGGGCATGCTATACAATTTTCAGCTGCTCCGCTTTGCCGGAGAGGACGGGGTGGCCGTGTACGGGGTGCTGATGTACATCTCCTTTATCTTTGTGGCCATCTTTATTGGCTACACTGTGGCCAGCACGCCGGTGGTGGGGTACCACCACGGGGCGGGGAACCATGGTGAGCTGAAAAGCCTTTTGAAGAAAAGCGTGACCCTTATGCTGATCTTCGGCGTGGCCATGATGGCCCTGGCCTGGGTGTTGGCCCGGCCTTTGGCCCTAGTTTTTGTGGGCTATGACAAGGAGCTGGTAGAAATGACCGTACATGCCTTTGGGATATTCGCTTTCTCCTTTGTGCTGGCGGGATTCAATATCTTTGCCTCTTCATTCTTCACGGCACTGAATAACGGGGCCGTTTCGGCGCTAATCTCCTTTTTGCGGTCTTTGGTGTTCCAAATTCTCGCCGTGCTGGCTCTGCCCATTCTATTTAAATTAGACGGCATTTGGTGGTCCATTGCTGTGGCGGATGTGGCCGCCTGTGCGATCTCGGTCGTTTTCTTGTTTGCCAAGCGGAAACGGTATCATTATTGATTTCTCCTCCACATGCTATACTTGTCTTAAACAATCTTTCCCGCAAGCGGTCCGTAACTGTGAACAGGAGCGGCTAACGGCTTGCTTTGCAGAGAGCGACCTATGCACACGGATAGCGCCAAAGCCAAAGAACCGATGAAGCCATGCAGGAGCTTGGTATAGCTTTACAAAAAGGGCCTTGCACTTCCGTGAAATTCGCATTATAATAGACAAAACCCTTGAAAGGAGTCTTACTTTTATGGAATACACCAAACATATCCTCTGGTCGCCAGAGGAATACGCCTATCCCCTAGCGGCAGGCTTTACGCCTTTTCTTACAAGCTACATTCATCCCAAAGGCGCGGCCCGTCCGGCCATGCTGGTGGTGCCTGGCGGCGGCTACTGCTTTGTAGCCCCCTCTGAGGGCGGTCCCGTGGCCGCGGAATTCTACCACGCGGGCTACAACGCCTTTGTTCTTACCTACACTGTGAACCCCATGAGTACCCATCCCCTGGGGCTTCAGCCCCTGCGGGACATTTCCCGGGCGGTGCGGTTCATCCGCAAAAATAGTGAATCCTTCTCTATCGACAAGGACCGGCTGGCCATTTGCGGCTTTTCCGCCGGGGGCCACCTGTGTGCCAGCCTTTGTGTACATTATAATGACATTGCCGACCCGGACCCAGCCACCGGCTCCTTTTCCAACCGCCCGGATGCGGCTATTCTTAGCTATCCGGTGATCGCCTCCCCCTACAGTGCCGGCAAGCTGGCCCATGAAGGCTCCTTCATCGCTCTGCTGGGCGCGGATGCTTCGGCAGATCAGCTAGACTATATGTCTCTGGAAAAGCACGTTACCCCAGACACCCCGCCCTGCTTTTTGTGGCAAACCGCAGAGGACGATTGCGTGCCTGTGGAAAACAGCTATCTCTTTGCCCAGGCCTGCAAGGCTGCGGGGGTGCCTTTTGCCCACCATGTATTTACCAGCGGCCAGCACGGGCTGGCTTTGGCGGACGACGCATGGCTGCGGGATGACTACGGCCCCCGCTACACCCTGGAGCCCCTGGAAAAGCTGCGGGAGAAAGTGCGGGCTAAAGAGGTGGCGGGGGTGTCCCCCGATGCTATGGAGGGGTGGTTTGCCCCGCCCGGCGAGCCCGACCCTTCGGCAAAGGCCAAGCAGGAGAGAGACTGCTCCATTGTCCGGGTGTGGCCCAAGCTGGCAGAGGCTTGGCTGGAGAGTGTCCTATAACAAATCTGGGTTGGCTGTTCTCCCGCGGGGGAACGGCCAACTATCTTTTTCCCCACAGGCACGGAAGGACAGACGGGAAGAAGGTCATCCTTTGTGTGATACGGGCAAGGGCCCACAGCCGCCAGTCAGTGCGGGAACACCCGCCCTGGACCTTCTTCTGGTTTTGCGTTCCTTCTTTTAAAAAATTCTTCTCCCTCCCTGCAACCATTTCCTGCCCTCCTCCGCCTAATGGTTGTAAGACGTTTTACAGTGATTCTATTTGCGAAAGGTGGGATGACCCATGCCGGATTCTACAGAAAAACTGGTGCGCCGGGCCCAGGCGGGCGATAAGCAGGCGTTTATCCGCCTGATGGAGGCCCACAAGCACGCCCTGACCCGAGCGGCCATGGCCATTCTCCACAACCAGGAGGACGTGGCCGACGCGGTGGCCGAAACCGTGATGGAGGCTTTTAGTAAGCTGTATACCCTGCGCCAGCCCAAATACTTTAAGACCTGGCTGACGCGGATTCTCATCTATAACAGCTATGACATTCTCCGGCAAAACCGGCGGCTGGTGTCTTTCGACCAGCTGCCCGAGGATAGCCATAACCCCGACCAAAGCTTGGACCGGTCCCTAGACGTGCGGGAAAGCCTGAACGCCCTGGCCGAAAACGACCGCTTGGTGCTGACCCTATACTATATAGACGGGTTCAAGGTGAAGGAGATTGCCGGAATCATGGGCGTGAAGGAGAGCGCGGTCAAGTCCCGGCTTATGCGTAGCCGGGAGCGGCTGCAAAAAATTTATTTAGAGAGGGAGGAGAAAACCTGTGAAGCGAAATGAGTATGAAATGATGGTACGGGCCCAGCTGGAGTTGGACCATATCCCCCAAGTAGTAGAGGACCGCCTGCGCCAGGTATACGCCGAGCTGCCTGAACAAGGGGAGGGAAGCAAATGTCCCTTTGTCATGCCTCCTTGGCTGAAACGGGCCTGCGCTACCGCGGCCAGCCTAATGGTGGTCTGTGGGGCGCTGCTGGGGCTCAACGGAGTAAACCCGGCCCTGGCCGAGAGCCTGCCCTTTATCGGCGGGGTGTTCGAGAGCTTTAACCGGGGCGTGAGCGGCAACAACCTGTGGCAGACCCAGGCGGGCCTGGCAAACTACGCGGTGTCCGCCGGAGAGGACAGCGTCCAGGTGCCCGCCGGGGGCCTGGGGCAGAAGCCCTTTACCATCAGCGTGGACCAGGTGTACTACGACGGCGTGTACGT
Organism: Oscillospiraceae bacterium; assembly: GCA_910574935.1. Classification (GTDB taxonomy): domain Bacteria; phylum Bacillota; class Clostridia; order Oscillospirales; family Acutalibacteraceae; genus Acutalibacter; species Acutalibacter intestini. Next base: position 165,841 of record CAJTCU010000005.1, on the reverse strand, counting down.
CTACGCCGGACTGGTGATGGACCTGGACGCCGGGTCCACCATCTACACCAACACCTGGGGAGACTACTATAACGTGCTGATCAACGGCGAACCCCAGCTCTCTTTGGACACGGAAAACGGCGGCCACAAGACTGCCCCGGGCTTTACCGAGACTGTGGCTTACGGCTGGTGGCAGCAGGTGGAGAACGGCAAGTACATCTCCCAGCAGGGCTTCCGGGTGCCGGAGAAGTACCAGGACCAGGACAGCCTGGAGATCACCCTATGCTGCCAGGGGGTGGAAGAGTACCTCAGCGACCCAGAAACCGAGGGCAAGTACATCGGCACCCAGCAGCTGAACAACACCCCCTACCAGCTCTCCTTTACGGTGGAGAAGAACCAGGCCCAGGTGCGCCGGATAGAGGGCGAACTGGAGCAGAACGGCATCACCTTCGTCTCTGCGGAGGCCGGTCCGGCGGGCTCTACCTTCGTCTTTGACGTGGCGGGCCAGTATGACAATCCCGTCCGGATCCTCCGCTTCGACGACGGTCGGGAGCTGGGCGTGGCCGGGGCAGGCCATACCGAAGAGCTGGAAAACGGCGGTGAGCGCCAGACCTGGATGATGGGAGGCATTCAGCCCGGGGAGACCCGCAAGGTGGTGCTGGGCATTTTCGACAAAAACGATACCAAAGACTGGCTGGCGGTGTTCCTCATCGACTTTGAGAACGGCACGGTGGAGGCCGGGTCCGTGGAGGACATTAAACCCACACCCTGTGCAAGCTACGTCTGCGGAGTAGAGGCGGTGGAAAGCCTGCGTGAGGGCTGGCTGGTAGCCAATTTCGACTATAACGTGGGGAAAAACAGTCTATTCGTGCTGACCCCGGAGGAGTACCGGGACCTGAAGGTAGAGGTGTGGCAGGACGGGCGGCTGGTGGACAGCGCCGAGACCAGGCGGGACGAGTTCCACTGGGAAGAGGGTTCCACCTTCTACTGGGAGTACACCCAGCAGCCCAACGGCAGCTGGACCGAGACCTATCTCAATGATCTGCCTCTCAACAGGTATTTCCTAACCTTTAAAGAGCTGTGGGACCTTAACGAGGACCGTCCGGCTACGGTGAAGATTATCGACCGTGCCACTGGCGAGACCCTGGTGGAGCAGTTCATGGAGTGGAACCAGCCCAACACCAGCGACCCGGCGGTGACCATCCACCATCGGCGCAACGAGCAGGTGGACAGCATCGTGGATGAGACAGGAGACGGCGCGGTGAGCTCTCAGGCGGAGTAAAATGGAACCGTGACGTAAGAAAGCGTTTTTATAATACAAAGGCCGACGCGGCATTAAACTGCGCCGGCCTTTGTATTCCCTCTTGTCTTGGAAGTTTAGAATTGCCCGGCGCTCCCTCAAAATCAAAGGCGCAATGATGTTATACACCCTCTTAATCCTTTCAATGATCACCCGTTTCCGCCGCTTTACCTCCCACCCCAGGGTTTCCCAACATACCGGATATTCATAGCCATTCTTTATTGACCTTTCGCTGGATGTTCCCGTTCTCTCCCCTCTTGCAAAATGCCCTGTTTTGTGCTATGCTTTTTCCCAAAGGGAGGGGTTCCATGGACTCAATTCATGTAGAAATGCTGGGCGGCTTCACCATCCGCCGGGGCAGCGCTGCGGTGGGCGACAGCACCAGCCACTCGAAAAAAGTCTGGCTGCTGCTGGCTTATCTCATCTGCGCTAAGGGCCGCACCGTGCCTTTAGCCGAGCTGGAAAAACTGCTTTGGCAGGGTACTGTGCGGTCCAGTAACCCGGCCAATGCTATTAAGACCGTATTTTTTCGCGCCAAAAGCTGCCTGGACCCGCTTTATGAGGGCGCCGGACGCCAGCTGGTCCTTCGCCAAGGGGAAGGCTATGCCTGGAACCCCCACATTCCCCTGGTCCTGGACGTAGACCGCTTTTCCTCCCTGTGCACCCCCGGCTCTCAGCAGCCCCAGGCTGGGCTGGAGGCCGCCGCCCTATTCACAGGGGGATTTCTCCCCAGGCTGCGGGAAAACGCCTGGGTCAAAGAAAGAGCCGACGCCCTACTATCACAATATTTAGATACCGTGGACAAAGCGCTTCCCCCTTTAGAAGCCGCAGGACGCTGGCAGGAGGTGGACCGCCTATGCGCCGCCGCCCTAAAAGAATCGCCCCTAGACCAAGATTTGGCCTGCCGCCGCATGGCCGCCCTGATGAAACTAAAGGAGCCTGCTGCCGCCAGCCGGCTCTATGAAGCCATGAGCCAGCTGCTTATGCGTACTCTGGGCACATTGCCTGGCCCCCAGGCCCAGGCCCTTTATCGAAAAGCCGCCAGCCGGGTCAATAACCAGACCGTGCCCCCGGCAGGCATTATTGAGCAGCTCAGGGAAGCCGCTCGTCCCGGAGCCTTTTGCTGTGAATACGACGTATTCCGAGCCCTATACCAGCTACAAGCCCGGGACTCTGCCCGCAGCGGAGAAGAGGCCTGCCTGGCGGTGCTCACGATTAGCGGCAAAAGCAGCCAGAGTCTTGGCCGCCGCAGCCTGGACCTGGTGATGGACAACCTGCGCCAGATGATCCCTCCCTTACTGCGCCAGGGGGACGCTATGGCCCAGTGCAGTGTTTGCCAATACGTGCTGCTGCTGCCCAGAGCCAGCTTTGAAAATAGCCAAACAGTATGCCGCCGGATATGCAGGGCCTTTTCCCGGCAATACCCACACTCTCCGGCAAAAATCCAGGCCGTGGTCTCTCCGCTTGCCCCAGATTAGGGCTTGTTTGAAAATAGAGGAAATGACGAATTTGGGGCCAGAAGGGGACAATTTCAAGGAGAAAAACCGCTGTAGTTAGCTGCGCTAACTACGTCACTCTGGCGATTGACGAGGATTTTCGACGTAGAAAGTGGCCTCTTCTGGCAAAAAAGACGACGTTTTCGATTTTTCAAACAAGCCCTAGAGGTTCCCCTCAAAATAATGTGCCGTGGTCACATGGCGAAATCCCAGCCCCAGGGCGGTTTGGTGGATTTCTCCCTCATTAAAGAAGTACATGCTGCGGGCATTTTGACCCTTTGCATGGTTTAACGCGGCCACTAGAAGAGCCTTTTCCGTCTGGGGCGTTCCCTGGGGGGAGAGGTCAATGCCAAAAATCTCCAGGTCCGGCCGCTGGCCCCGGTTGCAGTAAGTATAGTACAGCACGCCCTGGCACACCTCCTGCTCTACACAAGCGAACAGTTCCCAGTTCTCCATAGCCTTCGCGATCCGTTCGCTGGTCCAATACATATCTCTTTCGAACAGCCGGTGGACCTGCTGAAACAGGGAAAAGTCCTTTGGGCCCACCTGTACCACCTGTTTCTGGGCGGGACGCGGGGCGTAGTTCTCAAACAAAAGCACGTCTACATTTTCTTGGGACGCCTCCTGCTGGCCCCGTCCGGTCAGATAGGCTATGGCTTCCCGGTTTTCTTCCGGCAAGTATAGGTGCCAGCGATATCCAGGGTGCCTCTTCGCCCAATAGGCCAGCAGCTCACCCAAAAGCCGGCTGTAATTTTTCCCCGCCAAAATGCTGTGGGGGCCAATGTATTGCTCCTCTTCCAGCCAATAGTAGTGCGCCCATCCCAGGGGAACACCCTCTTGCTCATACACCAGCAGCTCCTCTCCTGGACGGTCAAGCCCCCGCCGGGCCTTGGCTAGAAAATCTTCTTTGGTCTTAACCCCGTCTGTGTACACCGGAAACGCCGAGCCCCTCAGGTCCATGGCCTGCCGGTAGGCCAGCTCTCCGATCCGCTGAAGCTCTTGGGGCTTCATCTTTCTTAGCAAAACAACTTCCTCCTTCACGCAAAAGAGCCGCAACCTCTAGGGTGCAGCTCTTTTCATTGAGTTTCTATATGGCGTCTGTTTTTAAATCGGGTTCTTACGCATACACGTCAATATTATACGGGCTGGGCGGAAGCATTTCCTCAATCATACTCATGGCCATGTCTTCATAATTATCCATTACCTTTTTGGTCATGGTCATGGAATACTCTGTTGCAAACCGAGCCTGGCTCATGGCCATGCCGGTAGCCGCAATACTGTTCATCATGTCCATCCTATACCCCTCCTTTATCAAATAATTTGGCTGCCAGAGGAGCGGGAGATACCTGCCAAAACCACTGGCCGCTATTAGACATATTAATGTAAATATTATAGCATGACAGGAGCTGTATGTCAAGCCTTTTGCTCCTTCCAGGAAAGCTTTGGCCTACTCCCGGGTCTTTTTTACCCGCAAATAAGCTCCTGGCTCCACCGGCAGGTCTGTGCGCCAGTACGCCAGCATTTCCGCATGGGAGGCGGTGTCAATGGGCTCCCAGTCTTCGTTATATAAGTCATCCAGACAGGCCTGGACACAGCCGCCTCCTGGCTGAAGTACATCGGCCAGCTCCCCTTTTCGAAAGCGGTTCCGCTCCCGCAGCACCAGATAATCGCCACTGCGCCCTTCACACACAGCCACCACCTCATAATTCCGGATATACTGGCCGCAGTCTATGGTTTGTCCCGGCTCGCCCCCAAAATAGAACCCGGTGGAGTATGTCCTGTGGCTGATCTTCTCTGTCTCATCCAAAATTCCTTCTGGCAAAAGAGCTTCTGGGTGCTCAGCGAAAAAGTCGATGGCCCGCCGGTAGGCCGCCGTGACGCAGGCCACATAGTAGGCGGACTTGGCCCGGCCCTCTATTTTGAGGCTGGCCACCCCGGCCTGTACCATGGCGGGGATATGCTGGATCATCCGCAGGTCGTTGGAGTTGAGGATATAGGTACCCTTATTATTCTCTATAATAGCAAATTGCTGCCCTGGCCGCTGGCGCTCGGTGAGGAAATACTCCCACCGGCAGGGCTGGGCGCACTGGCCCCGGTTGGCATCTCGGCTGGCCATATAGTTGGAAAGCAGGCATCGTCCCGAGAAGGACACACACATACTCCCGTGGACAAAAGCCTCCAAAACCAGGTCCTGGGGCACATTCCGGCGTATTTCGCCGATTTCTTCCAGAGAGAGTTCTCGGGCCAGCACCACCCGCCGGGCCCCCAGGTCATAGCAGGCCTGGGCGGCAGCATAGTTGACAATCCCCGTCTGGGTGGACATATGCAGCTCCACCTCAGGCGCGTAACGCCGGGCCATAGCCAGTACCCCCAGGTCTGAGACGATCAGCCCGTCTACCCCGGCCTCTTGGCAGTGGATCAAAAAACCCGGCAGCGCCGTTAGTTCCTGGTTGCGGGGCAAGGTGTTGCAGGTTACATAGATCTTTACGCCCTTCTCATGGCAGAAAGCCACGGCCCGGGCCAGCTCTTCTTCTGTAAAGTTTTCCGGCGCGGCCCGCATCCCAAAATCTTTCCCCGCCAGATACACCGCGTCTGCTCCATAGCGCACAGCGGCCTGTAGGCGCTCCCAGTCTCCGGCAGGAGAAAGTAGCTCGGGCTTTTGGGCCAGGCCTTCCCATTTTATCTTCTCCATAGACTTACTCCAACCCCGCCAGCTGCTTGTTATACTCGTGCTCTTCCGGGGTAGAGGCATAGTAGGGCTCACCCTCGGCCGAGTGGCAGAAATACAGGTATTCCGAGGCCTCGCTGCTGGGCTTTAGGGCGGCGTTCAGCGCCTCCACGCCTGGATTGCAGATGGCCCCGGCAGGCAAGCCCCTTACCTGGTAGGTGTCATAGTTCCCATAGCTGAGGGTTCCCCCTTTCTCATCCTTTTCCTGGGCGTTTTTATAAGGATAATACATGGTGGAATCACATTCCAAGAAGAAAATATCATAGTCCTCTCCATGCTCCAGGCGGTTGTGCAGCACAGCGGAAACGTCAAACATATCTGCCGTAGACGCGGCCTCTGCCTGAATAATACTGGCTAGGGTAACCACCTGGTCCAGGGTCATGCCAGATTCCGACACCCGATCCATCAGCTTTTCGACCTTGTTCTTGAAATTATTCAGCATCTTGCCAATAACAGAGTCCAGTTCCTCTCCCTTATAAAAATCATAGGTGTCGGGGAACAGATAACCTTCCAGCTTATAATACTTTCCTTCGCCGTTTAGGTCCTTTATCATATCATAGTTAGAGAAGTCCAGATTGTTCAGGGCATTTAAGAAATCTTGAGCAGAGCAAACCTCGTTTTCTTCCAAAATTTGCGCGGCTTGCAGGGCCGTAACGCCCTCGGGGAAGGTAACTGCCTCGGCAATTTCCAAATCATCGTCTCCGCCCACTAGAGAATTGAGCAGATACTCATAATCTAAGTTGGTGCCAATCTGGCGATAAAGGCCCGGCTTAATAAATTCCATATCTGAAGTGACCTTGCAGTATAGGGTGAAAAAATCCGGCTTGTTAATGGCCCCAGCCTTGTAGAGGATGTCGGCCAGCTGTTCCTCGGTCAGCTCTCCCTCTGGGATCTGGATGTCCACCTTGCCCTCTATCCGGCCCACCGCAAACACATCGTTGGCCCCGCCGATCAGGTAACTGGCCAGAGTAAAAGAGATCAACAATACCATACACAGCCATACCAGGGAAAACACCCGTTTATTCTTTCTGGCCTTTACACGGTTGCGCCGTTTGTGGGCCTTTTTCTCCGCTTTGCGCTCCTTTTCGGTAAGCACTGCCCGCTTGGCGGAAACCGGCTCGCTATACTGCGCCGGCTGGCCATGTCTTTGTCTGGGCATGGCGTTGTTCATCAGGTCCGCACTGCCCATCAGGTCCCGCTGGTCAATATTTACTTTAAATCCGCCGGTATTCTGTTTTGGCTCTGTATGCTGAGGTCTTTCGTTCATGGCTGTCCTTCCTTTCTTGGCGCCGTGGTCTTTTTATAGGAACCCCCGCCGCCGGGCTTCTTCTAGAAGCTTTGGCTGTATCTCCGGGTATGTCCAGGCCGAGGGCAGCTGGGCCGTGACCACGATCTTCTCAATCTCGCTGTGCAGCTCCCGCTCAAGATCCATAATCTTGGCATAGTAGAGCATTCCAAAGCTCTCCACGCCGTCGAAATTATCGGGTGCTGTCACCGAGTAAACGCATACCTGCTGGATGGTATATTCCAGCGCTCCGGTTTCTTCATATAGCTCCCGCCTGGCTGTGGTCAGAATGTCCTCTCCCAGCTCCCGGTGCCCGCCGGGAATCTCCAGGGTCTCCCGCCGCCGGTGCTTGCAAAACACCCATTTATCTTGATATTTGGCAAGGATCACCGCGAACCGCAAGAGCTCGTCCGCTGCCTCGTCGTAAAATTTCACCACCGTCATGGCTAACTCCTTTACAGCTGATACTGAATAGAAGCCCGAATCTCTTGCGCAGCCTTTTCCGAAACCAGGGCCGCCGCCAGGGCCAGGCCAAACTGGGTGGAGACCCCCATGCCCCGGGCAGTGATAAACGGGCCGTCCCGGACGACATATTCCTGGCTAAGCTTCGCGCCGCCCGCCGTCAGGTCCGGCTGGAACTTTGGAAAAGCCGTGGCCGCCCGGCCGTCGAGCAGCCCCTTATGAGCCAAGATAGAGGGTGCGGCACAAATGGCCCCAATGAGCTTGCCCTGCTCTGCACAGTGGTCGATAAGCTCCTGGACCCCGGCGGAATTTTCCAGGTTTAGGGTACCGGGCAGGCCTCCGGGCAGCACAACGGCCCCCAGGCTTTGGGCGTCCGCCTCGTCCAGTTCCATGTCGGCCACCACAGGCACGCCGTTAGAGGCTTTCACCGTTTTGCCGGTAACCCCCACCAGGGCTACCTCTACCTTTGCCCGCCGGAGGATGTCCACCGGGGCCAGGGCCTCTACCAGTTCAAACCCTTCTGCTAAGAGTATATATACCATCTTTGCCACGTTCCTTTCCATTTAATCTTTTTAATCTTTATATTATAAAATATATTTTTGAACAGAGTATGAAGAAGGGGCAATTCTTCTACAGCTCCAAAGCCCCCATGATTCGTTGATGAATTTCTTCCACTCCCAGCAGCTGGCCCCTTTCTGTGCATGGAACCACTCTCCACCCCAGGCGCTGTGCCGCAAAGCGGGCGCAGTGGGCGCAGCTTTGCAAAAAGTTTTTATCCTTTTCGTGGATGTCCTGCTTTGCCCCATCCCCGCCGTAGCGGGCCAAGGTCAGCTGCCAAGAGACCTCCACCGGCATGTCCAGAAGCAGCACTTGGTCCGGCCGGGGTAGGCCCAGCTTGCCATACTCAAAATCCTCTACCCAGGCCATGTACTCTCCCCAGCGCTCTCCCGGCAGCTTGCCCATTTGATACAGCAGGTTAGAGGTAACATACCGGTCCGCCAAAATCATGGTCCCGTTCTGGTAATCTTCCCGCCAGTTCCGCTGAAAGCTGGCGTACCGGTCCACCGCGTAAAAGCTGCTGGCCGCGTAGGCGTTTACCGCCTGGGGCCCGCCGCCGAACTCGCCCCCCAAATACATCTTCACCAGCGCGGAAGAGGGCGAGTGGTAGTCCGGGAAGGATACCCGCCGCACTGGGCCCCGCTTTTTCAGCGCCTGTTCCAAAAGAGCGGTCTGGGTGGCCTTGCCGCTGCCGTCTAAGCCCTCTATCACCACCAGGCTCATAGGCTCTTCCCCATTTTCCCAAAGGCCGCCCGTACCTCTTTAACATGCCCGCAGCTCATTTTTCCCTCCGGGCAATCTCCCCGCAGACAGGGGGGGCCCGCCTGTTCAAAGAGACCAGGGGCCACTTCCTTTACCAGACGCAGCATTTCTGTGGCTAGGGCCCGGATCTCCCACTGGGCCCTGCTACAGCAGCGGTGCGTAAAAAAGTTCCGCAGCTCCCGGGCGTTCATGGTACAAATCAACTTCGTGGCACAGGCATTGGGTAAGACAAAGCGGGCGTCCTCTATGGCCATCTTCTCAGCCTTGCGGGCCGCCTGCTTTTCGTCCATTCCCTGGGCCAGCAGGGCTTTTTTGTGCTTTTCCTGCAAGATGGACGCCAGCCGGTCATAGTGGGCCGCGTCCTCTTCCATAGCCCGCAGAAATTCTTCCCGGGCCTCTGGCAGATTGTCGATCTCTGGGGGCACCACGAAATCAAAAGCCGCCTCCTTTACATAGCGCTGGCTCTGCACACTGTAGGAGGCAATGCGGTGCCGGGTCAGCTGGGCCAGCAGCGACCGGGACACCCCCTCCACGCCAAACGTGAAGCTGGCATGCTCAATGGGGCTCTCGTGGCCCAGCTGGGCCAACATATGAAGGAAATTTTCGGTTTTTTCAGGGGTCAGGCCGTCCATCACTGTGTCGATCCCAGCAGCGGAATAGCACAGCTTGGCCGCGCAGGCCACCGTGCGCTCTGGGTGGGGTGTATAGGCTAATAACTTTACTGTCATAGGATGTTCTCGCTTTCTCTCATGGATTTACTCGTCCTCTTCCCAGACCCACAGGGCTCCCTGGCTCTGGTAGGCCTCGCTCCAGTAATCGTCCAGACCCACCAGCAGCTCCTCTGTGCTAAGCTTTTGGTCTAAAAAGTCCTCCAGCCGCTGAACCAGCCGCTCCTCAAATCCCTGGTGGCTTTTATACATGATTGGCTCACTCATATAGCGGGTGTTTCCCTCTCGCAACTGCTCCAGCTCCACCCCCCGGGTACTATAGGCCAGCTCCGGCTCCATCATCAGCGCTTCTTTATAGAGGGGCATTACACCGCACGTAGCCGCCAGGTGGGTATTGTTGTCCACATTCGTCAGGTAGCATAGGAAGTGGATGGCTTTCTCTAGCTCTTCTGAACTTGCGCTGACTCCCCAGCCCCACCACTTACAAGGCACTAGAGACTGGCCGTTGTCTGTCTGCGGCAGGCCCCGGCCAGCCCAGGCCTCCTCTGGCAAAGCCTCCGCCAGCCGTGCCTCCGCCGAGGCGTCGGCAATCAGAATGCCGGCCTCTCCATTTAAAAAGGCTTCCACTGCTTGCTCCTGGGTCAGTTCTCCTCCGTCCAGGGCTGCCGCGTACAGTTTCCCAAACACCCCGGCCACATCCCGCGCTTTTTCGGCGGAGAACACCGTGGCCTCTTCCTCCTTGACAGAGTAATAAGCTGCGGCGGCGTCCGCCAAGCTGCCCCGGCCCAGGGCGCTCCACAGCAGAGTATTAAAGCAGTCTCCGGCCTGTTCCCGGCTTAGGGCCAGCCCGCCCTGCCCCCCCAACTTTTGGTGGGCGTCCAGCAGCTGACCCCAGGTTTCCAGCAGAGCCTGGTCTGCTGGGAAACGCTTGTCCTCATTAAACTGGCCAAACCAGTCCTTTCTATAAAAAAGCATATTCTGCTTCAGGTCGGCAGGAACGGCAAACACCGGCCCTGCTCCCATGTGGTGCATTGCCAGGCTGGTCCACGCTCCCAGGCTGCCCTCGCACTGCCAGAAGTCCAGATACTCCGAAAGGTCTGCCAGATCCTGGGCGCCGCCTTGCCCGCTGGCCCGCACCAACTGTAAATCAGCTTTAGAAGCAGTCCCCGCTGCCTGGAACAGCAGGTTTTTTTCTGTCTGGTCCAGGCTGGAGCCCTCGAAAAGAATGTCCGTATTGGGAAAATCCGCCTGGTATTTCTCAATTATATGCTCCAGCTCCTGCAAATAGGCGGCGTCCAGCCCCTGGGTCTCCACCGTCAGGGTGGCGGGCTGGCCATTATTTTGGGCCCGGACCTCTATTTCATAAATAACTTCCTCCTGCTCTTGGCAGGCAGTCAAAGCCGCACCCAGTGTCAGGGCGGCCAGTATAAGCGGTACGGTTTTGCGAATCGACATCTATATCCATCCTTAAAATAAAAATATTCTGTTTGGCCGTTGGCCCTTCCGCGCCTTTACGGATCTCTTTCCTATTATACCTTGCTTTGCCAAAAAAAACAAGCTGCCCGGGAGAATCTCTCAAAGCCAGTCTCAAAACAGGCCCCCGGGGACAGCTCATTTTTCTTTAAATCCATCGGCAGCAGTCCTTAGTTTCTCTTCCAGGCCATGGGGACAAACAGCATGATCATGGGGAAGAGCTCCAGCCGCCCAGCCAGCATATCAAAGGTGAGAATCAGCTTGCTGTGCCAGGAAAAAGCCGCATAGTTACCCATGGGCCCTACCACGTCTAAGCCCGGGCCAATATTGTTCAGGCAGGCCAGCACTGCCGTTACGTTGGTCTCCAGAGAAAACTCGTCCAGGGCAATAAACAGGATAGATCCCACGGCCAGGGCCGTATACAGCGCCAGGTAACTATAGGTGTTCTGTATCACGTCCTCCTCTACCATTTGGCCGTCCATATGCACCTGAGACACTGACCGGGGGCGCAGCATCCGGCGAATGCTGCGCCGCCCAGACTTACACAGTAAGAGAATTCGGGCCACCTTTACCCCGCCGCCGGTGGAGCCCGCGCAGGCGCCGAAAATCATCAGCATAACCAAGAGAGTCTTGGAAAGAGCCGGCCACTGGTTGAAGTCCGCTGTGGCAAAGCCCGTCGTAGTCATAATGGAGGACACCTGAAACGCCGCCTGGTGCAGGGCCTCGCCCACATTGTGGTAAACAGACATAACGTCATAGGTAATTATGACAATACTGCCCAACATAACCCCCAGGTACAGCAAAAGCTCCTGGTTTTTCAGCACCTTCATAAACTGACGTAAAAGCAGCAGATAGAAGATGCTGAAGTTTACTCCAAAAAGCGCCATAAACACCGTACAGACTGTTTGAATATAGTGGCTGTAGCCCATGAGGCTGTCGCCCTTGATGGCAAAGCCGCCGGTACCCGCCGTGCCAAAAGCCGTGGTCAGGCTGTCGAACAAAGGCATTCCGCCCAAACACAGCAGAGCAATCTGCAAAAGGGTGAGGCCGATATAGATGGCATACAGGATCTTGGCGCTGTTTTGCAGCTTGGGCACCAGCTTGTCCACCTGGGGGCCAGGGCTTTCCGCCCGCATTACGTGCAGAAGAGAGTTCTTTCCCTTACCCATGGGCATGACCGCCAGCAAAAATACCAGCACCCCCATTCCCCCCAGCCAGTGGGTAAAGCTGCGCCAGTACAGTATTCCCATGGGCAGGCTCTCAATATCTGTAAGAATACTGGCCCCGGTGGTGGTGAAGCCGGAAACTGTTTCAAAGAGGCAGTCAATAAAATTGGGAATGGCCCCACTAAAAAAGAAGGGCAGCGCTCCTACCACCGAAACCGCCACCCAGCACAAGGCCACGCTGAGAAAGCCCTCTCGGGCACTGATCTGCTTGTCCTGGGGCTTCCACAAAAAACTGACCAGGCTGAGCAGCGCCGCCAGGCCGATGGTAACCCCCACGCCGGCAGCCGAGGCCCACTCTTTTGTAAAAAGGGAAATCCCCAGAGATGGCAGCAGACAAACTGCCTCTACCCGCAGAATATAGCAGATCAGCCGTACAATCATTCTATAATTCACTTTTCACAATCTTCTTTCTGTAGTTAATCCGCAAAAATGTCCCGCAGGTCTTGTATGGCCCGGTCTGCGGTGGAAACCACAATGACCGAGTCGCCCGGCTCGATAGTATCTGATCCGCCGGGAATAATGGCCCGCCCCCGCCGGTGGATACAGGCCAGCAGGGTGCCTGGCTTTAGCCGCAGCTTCATCAGTGGCTGGCCCAAAAAGGGCAGCCCCCGGCCCACCTGGAACTCCAGGGCCTCCACCTGGTCCTCTACCAGCCGGTGCAGGGTGGTGACAGAGCCCCCTGTTCGGTTGCTCATGGCCCGTACATAGCGCAGGATGTCGTTACAGCTTAGTTCTTTGGGGCTCACCAGGCTGCCAGTACCTTTGCCGTTAAGAACCTCGTTAAACTCGGTCCGGTTGATCTTTGTAATCACCTTATAGACGCCCAGGTAATTGGCGTACATAGAGATAATCATGTTTTCTTCGTCAAAATCCGTTAGGGTGACCACCGCATCTGTTTGGGCAATTCCCTCCGTATCCAGAATATTCCGGTCGGAACCGTCGGCATTAATAATCGTTGCTTTGGGCAGAATGACCGCCAAATGCTGGCAACGAGTGGGATCCTTCTCAATAAGCTTTACACTGACCCCGCTTTTGACCAGGTCGCTGGCCAAATAGTAGGCGATCCGGCTTCCGCCAATAATCATTACATCGCGAATCTTCCTCTGGGTCACCCCCAGGCTGCGAATCAGCTTGGCCAAGTTATCCGTAGGGGCGGTCACATGCAGGCGGTCCCCCTGCTTCAGCTGAAAGCTGCCGTCCGGGATGAACACCTGGTTTCCCCGCTGCACCGCGCAAACCAGTACCTGCACCTTCACCTTTTTGCCAAACTCCGTCAGCCGGCAGCCATCCAGGGGGCTGTCCTCCGCCAGCTCGATTTCCACAATCTCTACCCGGCCCTTGGCAAAGGAATCCCGGCGCAGGAAAGAGGGATATTGCAGCAGGCGGACGATCTCACTAGCTGTAGCAAGCTCGGGATTAATCATCATGCTAAGGCCCAGCTCCTCTTTCCAGTCATACAGCTGGCTGAAGTATTCTGGGTCCCGCACCCGGGCAATGGTGTGGGCGCAGCCCAGCTTGTGGGCCGTAATGCAACAGAGCAGGTTGGTCTCGTCTGCCGAGGTAGCCGCAATCAGCAAGTCGCTGGTGTCCACCCCCGCCTGGTTTTGGCACTTGATGGTGGCTCCGTTTCCCTGGACCACATTGATGTCCAATGATTGCTGGGCCTCTGCCAGAACCACTTTATTGCTGTCTATCACCACCACGTCGTGGCCCTCTTTGGCCAGCTGGGTGGTTAGCGCAAAGCCCACCTTGCCATCACCTACAATGACAATTTTCATTCCTATTTACACTTCCCTTTTTAGTAAGCAAGTCTCAATAAATCCACCCTATCTTACCACAAAGGGCCTCTCTCTGCAATAGGAAAATTTTTTGAAGGAGCTTTCCCGCGTCTTTTCGCAGCGCTGTACTTTGGCTATAACACTGCAAAAAAACCAACGTTTGTCTTCTCTCACCCCAGCTTCTCCAAAAATCGTTCCAGGTTCAGCACCGTTCTAGTTGACAGAAAATGTTCAATCTTCTCACATTCCACCAGCTCATTCTGGGTGCCGTTCACCACACATAGCAGTTGGTGTACCAACTGGTGCCGCCGCAGCAGATATTCCCCTACCTTCCGACCCGTGCCGGTCAGGGTAATATAGCCGTACCGAGGAAAGCTGATAAGTTCCCGGGCCCGCAGATTTCCCGCCATTTTTGACGCCGACGAGGGCGTTACATGCAGCGCGACCGCCAAAGCCGATACCCGTACCACCCCGGGGTCCTCTTGCTGCATCCGGTAAATCATCTCCAAATAGTCCTCCATGGACGAGGTAAGCAATCCGTGCTCCATCAAATGGTATCCCTTCAGCGTATAGAACCCCTCTTCCGCCATAGCGCATCCTCCCCCGGCCAGTAGCAAAATGGGACAACCGGAATATAGTGGTATCAGGAAAGAGTCTTTCCTAAAGGAAACTTTTCCAAAACCAAAAATATTTCATAGCCAAACTTATTCGGGAGCTGATGAAAATATGTACGAGAAGCAAGACCTTTCCAGCCTTTGTGCCGGCCATTTGGCGCGGGTAACAGGGCTTTCCGCCCAAGGGACCATGCGCAGGCGATTCCAGGACCTGGGGCTAATTCCCGGCACTGTGGTGGAATGTCTGGGCTCCAGTCCTCTGGGAGACCCCAGCGCCTACCTGATACGGGGGGCGGTTATTGCCCTGCGCCGCCGGGACGCACAGGGCATTTTGGTAGACACGCCTTATACGCCTCAGCCGGAAGCCCTTTTGCCCCAAAGGACCCGTCCTGAACAGGAGGCCGGCTATGGGGCTTTCTAGGGAATCTACCGGGGCCAGGGCGGCCGGCGGTCCGCTGGTCATTGAAAAACGGGACCCCGCCGACCGGGTGGTGGCTCTGGCCGGAAACCCCAATGTGGGCAAGAGCACGGTGTTTAACGCTTTAACCAGCTTGCATCAGCATACGGGGAATTGGCCTGGTAAGACCGTGACCAACGCCCAGGGCTACTGCCGCCACCGGGACGCGGGCTATGTGCTGGTGGACCTGCCCGGGTGCTATTCCCTGCTGGCCCACTCCGCAGAAGAGGAGGCTGCCCGAGACTTCCTCTGTTTTGGTGAGGCCCACTGCGCTGTGGCCGTATGCGACGCTACCTGCTTGGAGCGCAACCTGAACTTAGTGCTGCAAATTTTGGAGATTACCCCCAACCTGGTGGTCTGTGTCAACCTGCTGGACGAGGCCAAGCGCAAAGGGGTCTTGGTGGACCTTGGGGGCCTCTCCCGGCTTTTAGGCGTGCCAGTGGTGGGGACCTCCGCGCGAGAGGGAAAAGGCCTTTCCCATCTAATGGACCTGGTGGAGGGCCTTTGCCTGCATCCCCTGCCCCCCAGAGAGGCCCCCGCCGTAAAATATCCTCCCCAGGCAGAGGCATACATGAACGAACTGCTGCCCCATGCCCAGCGTCTTTGCAATGGCAAGGCCAGTCCCCGGTGGCTGGCCGCCCGGCTGGTGGAGGGCCTGGACCCCGGCCTGCAAAGCTCTCTAGTCCGTCACTTGGGCGCCAACCCGGCCGCTGACCCGGACATTCGCCACGTTCTTGACTCCATTGCCACAGACCGCCAGGAGCTTCGAGACGCCATGGCCGCGTCTACGGTTCACCAAGCTGAGGAGATCGCCCGTCAGGTCACATCTGGGGGAGGAGGCTACAGCCAGCGAGACCGGAAAATTGACAAAATCCTTACCAGCCCCCTAACAGGCTTTCCCATTATGCTTCTCATGCTTCTGGGGATTTTCTGGCTCACGGTGGCTGGGGCTAACGTCCCTTCTCAGCTGCTAAGTCAGGGCCTTTTCAGCCTGGGGGACGCTTTGCGGGGAATGTTTGTAGACCTAGGGGCCCCCTGGTGGCTAACAGGGCTTTTATGGGACGGAATCTACAAGACTCTGGCCTGGGTGGTCTCTGTCATGCTGCCGCCTATGGCCATCTTCTTCCCCCTGTTTACCCTGCTGGAGGACCTAGGCTATCTACCCCGGGTGGCCTTTAACCTGGACCGCTGTTTCCACTGCTGTGGAGCCTGCGGCAAACAGGCCCTGACCAGCTGTATGTCTTTGGGCTGCAACGCGGCGGCGGTGGTAGGGTGCCGGATTATCGACTCCCCCCGGGAGCGGCTCATCGCGATGATCACCAGTAACTTCATCCCCTGCAACGGGCGGCTGCCCATGCTGATTTCCCTGATCACGATGTTCTTTGTGGGCGCTGTGGGAAACTTTGGGGAAACGGCCCTTTCCGCCCTGCTGCTGGTGGGGGTCCTGGGCCTGGGCTTTGCCATGACCTTTGCTGTATCAAAGCTGCTCTCCCTGACCATTCTTAAGGGGGTCCCCAGTTCCTTCACCCTGGAGCTGCCCCCCTACCGAAAGCCCCAGATCGGCCAGGTCATTGTGCGCTCTATCTTTGACCGCACCCTATTCGTGCTAGGGCGGGCGGCTTCGGTGGCAGCCCCAGCAGGGCTGGTCATTTGGCTTTTGGCCAATGTACACCTAGGAGATGCGTCCCTGCTCTCTCACTGCGCGGGGTTTCTAGACCCGTTTGCCCGGGTATTCGGACTGGACGGCGTGATCTTATTGGCCTTTATCCTGGGGCTGCCCGCCAATGAGATCGTCATTCCGCTCATGATTATGGCCTATCTCTCCCAAGGAAGTCTGGTAGAGATGACAGATCTGGCTGCCCTACGGGACCTGCTGGTGGGGAATGGCTGGACCTGGGTTACGGCCCTGTGCGTGGTTCTGTTTTCGGTCATGCACTGGCCCTGCTCCACCACCTGTATGACCATTAAAAAAGAGAGCCAAAGCTGGAAATGGACCGCCGTTTCCATGGCAGTGCCCACTGTGTGCGGACTGGCACTGTGCTTTCTAGTGAACCTGGCCTGCGGCGGACTGGCGGGGTAAGGAAGAGCAGCGTCCACCTGGGCGCTGCTCTTTTCTCCTTCTCCTTTTTCCACAACAGGGCTTTGGCTCCGGTGCCTTTCCTGTTAGAAACTGTGGGATGGTACGCGGATTCAGGGGGTAAATTTATTGTTGGCAAAACAAAAAAGCACGAAAGCGCTGGGATTCCGCCTGAACACTTCGAAAGCGAGGAGGGCCTTTTGAACATAGAGAGAATGACGAATTTGGGGCCAGGGGAGGTCCATTTCAAGGAAAATACCGCAAGCCGGCCCGAACCCAGTTGACGAGGATTTTGGACGCGGAAAGCGGCCTATTCGGGGCAAAAAGACGGCGTTTTCGATGTTTCAAACAAATCCTAGATGTGCTGTACAATTTTCTAACCGAGTTAGCGGTGGTTTGGACCGCAAACAACGCGTGCTTGCGCCCAGCTTCCTCAGTCCACTGTTACGTATGGCCGCAGCTTTTCCAGCGTAGCCGGACCAATGCCATAGACTTGTTCCAGCTCGTCCACTGACTGAAATTCTCCCTGTTCCTCTCGGTATTCTACCACCCGCTGGGCCATGCGGGAACTTAGTCCAGGAAGCTCCTCCAGCTGCTCCACGGTAGCAGTGTTCAGATTCACCGGCTCCGGCAGCTCTTCTGGCGACGGAGTTACCACCTGGGCATTGGGGTAGGCGGACTGGGCCTCTTGAGCGTCCTGTGCCACAATGAAGATTTCTACCGGCGGGCTCAGACGAGAGATCACTTGCTGGGCCAGTACCAAAAGCAGGGCAAAAACCAGCAGGATCAGCAGCCTCCGCTTATCGCCGTTCACTGCCATTTCCTCTTTTCACCCCTGCCAGCAGTCCTTTGACTTCTTCCCGGGTCAGTTCCCGGTACTTTCCCTGGGGGAGCATTCCCAGCCGTACAGGACCAATGGCCGTGCGCTTTAGCCGGGCCACCTCCAGGCCCAGGGCCTGGCACATTTTTCGTATCTCCCGGTTACGGCCTTCGTAAAGGACCAGCTCCACCACCGCCCGCCCTGGCCGCTGCTCCAAAACCCGGGCCTTACAGGGGGCGGTCATGCGGCCTTCTATCAGAATTCCTGTGCTCAGCTTCACCAGCTGTTCCTCATTGACCCCTGGCCGCAGGGTGACCCGATAGGTCTTTGCCACATGGGTTTTAGGATGAGCCACCGCATTGGCAAAAGCCCCGTCATTGGTCATCATCAAAAGGCCTTCCGAATCCTTGTCCAGACGGCCCACCGGGTACACCCGCCCGGGCACATCCTCCACCAGCTGGGCCACGCAGCGCCGGCCCCGCTCGTCCTCCATCGTGGTGACAAAACCCCGGGGCTTGTGCAGTGCCAAATAGATTTTCCCCGCAGAGCGGGCCAGCCTCTGTCCGTCCACAGCAATGATGTCCCGGGCCGGGTCGGCGCTGTCTCCCAGCTTTACCGGCCGGCCGTTGACCGTAACCCTCCCGGCTGCGATAAGCTCTTCGGCTTTACGCCGGGAGGCTACGCCCTGTGCCGCCAATATTTTCTGAATCCTGCTTTTTTCTCCCATCCTTTATCCACCTACCCACCGGAAGAGGCCCCCCGGCTATTTATTTTCGGACCACTTGCAAAATAAACGCGCTCGATAAAGGGCACGGTCAAAGCGCGGGAAATCCACGGGTGACGTTTCCCCTGACCCAGCCGGGGCAATAGCCGGGACCGGCAGCTTGCAGGCCTCGGGGCGCCCGCCGCTTTAGCCCTGGTTCAACATGGAAAACCTGGACTGCTCTTTCCTTAGTCCCAGCCAAACCAGCCCTTCACCTTTCCCCAAAAGGCTTTCCAGCCGGTGGGCTCTGGTTCCAAGCACGGCGCGTTTTGTCCCACGAATAGCGGTAGACGGTAGAGCGCCTCTCCGTTTAACCAATACTGTACCTCCCCCACCTGCTCTCCAGCTGTTACCGGGGCGTATAAAAACCGGGGCAGCAGCACCCGGCGGGTTATTGCCTGGGCCTGTTCCAGGGGCAGGGTGGCCGCGCTCTCCTCCCCTGGAACCAGCTGGGTCTCTCCCTGGGTTCCGCCCACCACAGGCAGGGTTTCCGGCAGCCCACAGCTATGAAAAGAGGCGGTGGCAAAATTGGCAAAACCATAGTCAAACAGGGCCATGTGGTCGTCCCAGTCATCCGGGGCGTTCAAGGTAACAGCCACCAGGGTAGTGCCCTCCCGGCGGGCCGCAGAGACCAGGCAGCGCCCCGCCTTTTTGGTATAGCCGGTCTTGACCCCTATGCATCCCTCATACATTTTCAGCAGCCGGTTATGGTTGGAATAGCTTATCTTCTGGGCAGGCTCTAAAAACTCCACCTGTAGGGTAGAACTGGCGGCAATGCGGGCAAACTCCGGGTTTTTCAGGGCCTCCCGGGCCAACAAAGCCATGTCATAAGCAGTGGAGTAATGAGCCTCGTCATCCAGACCCGAAGGTGTGACAAAGTTTGTCTCTGCCATGCCAATTTCCGCTGCCCGGCGGTTCATCAGCTGGGCAAAGCCCTCCTGGCTTCCGCCCAGGGCCAGGGCTGCGGCGTTGGCCGCATCGTTGCCTGAGGCCAGCAGCATCCCGGCGGTCAAGTTTCGCAGGGTCAAACGGTTGCCTGCCTGCAAGCCCATCGAAGAGCCCTCCACCATCACCATTTCCTCGGTAATGGTCAGCTCTGGGTCGTCGGAACGCGCGGCCTCTTCCAGGGTCAGAAGGGCTGTCATGATCTTGGTGGTACTGGCCATAGCCAGCTGCTGGTGGGCATTGTGCTCATAGAGCACCTGGCCGTCGTCCGCTGAAATGAGGATCGCGCTTTGAGCCGAGACGCCTGGGGTCTCTTTTTGCGCCGCCCCAGCGGCAGGGCCCCCCAAGGCCAGCAAAAAACATAGGGCGCACAGGGCGCAGCTCCTCACCCAAAGGATTCTTTTCAATTCACATCACCGCCTCTTCTCAAAGAGTATGCGGACATGCGAAAAGGTATGACGGACAGGGGCTATTCCTGGGCGGCCGTTTCTGCTAAGCGGTCCGTCTCGCCGCTTTTCTCCCGCTTCTCCTCTTTCTCTTTCTTGAACAGGCCGCCCAGCATATCAGCAATATCCGGGATCTTCTCCAGGGCCCGGTCCACAGGGCTGAAGTAGGGCTCAATCTGAATCACCCTCACATTTTCCTTATTGATAGAGAGAAAGGCCACGGGGGTTACCGTGACGCCTGCCCCGCTGCCTCCAGCAAAAAGCCCCCCCGCGGGCTGAGACTTAGAGGGCAGGTCCGAGCCGCCGGCAGCGAAGCCATAGTTTACCCGGGAAATAGGAATCACCGTGACGCCGTCCGGGGTGGTAATGGGGTCGCCTACCACGGTGTTCACGTCCACCATTTCTTTAATCTTATCCATGCTGACGCCCAGCAGGCCATTCACTTTGTTTTCGCTCATATTGACCTTCCTCTCCGGTTTTTATTTTCGGTGCTTATTTTACGCTTTTTTGCCCCTAGGGGCTTTTGGGGGCCTAAGCAGCTGGAACACCCGCCAGACCGGCGGCAATGCCCCGAACAGCAACACGACCCCCTCTTTCACGAGAAATGCGGGCCGGAAGGATAATACGGCCGAAAAGACCACCCGGTGCTCTGCCCCGGTATAATCCATGTCCACCGTAATGCCCTTGTCCTTGCAGGGCATCTGGGCGAAAAGCCCCCCGCAGGCGCCGTACACCCCTGCCGAAACCTTGCCGTACAGCAGCGCGGCCCCGGCGGCATCCCCGGCCCCAGCCAGACATAGGTACAGGTCGAACTGCCGTAGCTTCAGCCGCCGAAGCAGCCGCGCAGAACACCCCCCCACCAGCCGGATCAGCTCGCCCAGGCTTTGCAAAAAGCCACTGATTCCCTTTCGGGTCAAAAGCCGCTTCAGCATTGCCTTTTTCCCCTCTCCATCCTTTTTCGAAAGCTTCTCCTCTTCTTCTTTTTCCGGGGACTCAGGCTCCTCTTCGGCGGTATTCTCAAGGGGCGGCAGCTTTTTTTTCAGAAAGAGATATTGCAGTTCTACGGAGAACTCCTCCTGAAAGGCCAGCCTCACCCGCACCGGCACAAAGGCGGGCAGCGCCAGAAGCATAAGAATTCCCACCAGGCGCAGAGGGAGAACGGGCGGCAAAAGCAAAACCAGAAGCACGCCCAAAATAATATACAACGCAATGGTGGCGGCTATCGCCATACCTGGCCCTCCCCTCTTTAAACCTGGATTCCCAGGCACTGAACGCTGCCTAAATAGAGGTTCTTACCTCATCTGTACGCTGAACCCCCTACTTTTGCAGTTATTTAGATTATTAGGCTTTATAGGCTGGTCTGCTCACTTTCCAAATTTTCTTCCAAGGCGCCCTCTGGGCCGCCGTCCTCTTCTTCCTCTGCGCTGCCGGTAGGCGGGGGCGGCAGCTGATCAATTGAGGCCAGTTGAAAGCATCGCAGAAAGTTCTCGGTCGTGCCGTATAACAGGGGCCGCCCGGGTAACTCCAGCCGTCCGCGCTCTTCCAGCAGATTCTTCTGCATCAGGCTGCTGATAACCCCCGAGCAGTCCACCCCCCGCACCTGCTCTACAAAGGCTTTTGTCACCGGCTGGTTGTATGCCACCACGGCCAGCACCTCCATAGCAGCCTGAGAAAGGGGGGTGTTCCGCTTTAGGTCCAGGGCCTGGCGCACTGGCTCCACATAGGCCGGATTGGTACAAAACTGGGCGCTGTCTCCCAGCAGCAGCAGGTGCACGCCGCTTTCTGGGGTATTATATTTTTTCTGAAGCCGGGTCACTGTTTCCTCTATAGCATAAGTGCGCACCCCCAGCACCTGGGCCACCCGGTCTAGGGCCACAGGCTCGCCCCCGGCGAAGAGGATGGCCTCGGTCTTACCCATCAGCTCGTCTAAATCCATATAGAGTGTATCGGCCCCGGGGTTTTGGGGGACCGGCGCAACCTGGTCCATAGCCCGGCGCCCTCCTTTCAATATTTTGAGACCATAGCAGCTTTCCAAACCAAACCGCCAGAGCGCAGAAAGGCTGCCCTTCTTTTTAGCTTGGCTTCGGGGCCAAAGCTCCTGGACCCCGGGGCAGCCTAAATAATCTTTAGCGCTCTTTGCCTTCTCGGCCCCGCAGCAGCTCCACACGGCAAAAGTCCCCTTCGCCCTCTACCCGGACGCGCCGGCTTTTTACCAGCTCCAGTACCGCTAAAAACAGGGCAACGCGGGCCGAACGCTCCGTCTTTTCCGCAAACAAAGCCTTATAGGCTATAAACCCCCGCTTCCACAAGCACCGCAGCACAAATACTGTCTGGCTGGCCACGGATACAATCCGGCTGGACACCAGCGCCGAAAAGCTCTCGGGCTTTGGCGGCATCAGGCTCTTACCCTTGCCCCAGGCCGCCCGCAGGGCCTGGCACAGCTCCAGCGGATGGTGAATCCGCTTGTAGGTATAGTCCGCAGGCAGCTCCTCCGCTGGCCGGGTGACCGTGTTAAAGGCCGCCATCTCCCGCAGTTTTTCTGCGGCCCGCTTGCACTGCTGGTACTCCAGCAGCAGGCCCGTTAGCTCCAGCCGGGGGTCCTCTTCCTCCTCCTGCCGGGGCAGCAGCGAGGCGGTTTTGATATATACCAGCCGGGCCGCCATCTCTAAAAACTCGCTGGCCACGTCCAGGTCCGCCTCCCGCATCAGTTGAATTTGCTCCAGGTACTGGTCCAAAAGCTCCGCAATGGGGATGTCGTAAATATCTATCTTGCTCTTTGCCACCAGGGCCAGCAATAAGTCCAGGGGACCCTGGAAGGCCTCCAGCTTATATTGCAGCTTATCCATTGGTCAAAACGCCCCAAACAGCCGGAAGGGCATCTCTGCCACCCAGAGAATGCCCCGGGTAAGGACGCTTTCCACCGCATACAGGGGACCCGAAAACGCCCCGGAAAACATTAGCACAAACAGTACCATAACGAAAATATTCTGGTAGCGGTAGTAGGTTTCCAGGGCCCGGTCGCTGAGAAAAGCCCCCAAAATCCGGGAGCCATCCAGGGGCGGAATGGGCAGCAGGTTAAAGGCAGCCAGGGTTACATTAACCGTGATATAGTAATTCAGCAGATGATAAATAAACTGGTTTACGCCGTTCACCCCGGTAAACCGGGCGGAAACCACCAGCGCGTTGGCCAGAACCGCCCCCAAAAGCCCTGCCAAAAGGTTGGAAACCGGCCCCGCCAGGGCCACAATGGCCATGTCCCGCTTCGGCTTTTTAAAATAGCGGGGATCCACCGGCACGGGCTTTGCCCAGCCAAACCCAAAGAGAAACAGCCACACCGTGCCCACCGGGTCCACGCTGGCCAGGGGGTTCAGGGTCAGGCGGCGGTCCAGCTTAGCGGTGGGGTCTCCCAGCTTATAGGCCACCCAGCCGTGGGCGCACTCGTGCAAAGGCAGAATGCAGACGATCACAAAAATGATGGCCAACACCTGGGCCGCCACCAGGGACACATCCACGTGGCCCCCGGCCATGATGGTCCTTATCACATTAAAAATCAAACTACGCCACGTTCCTTTCCCGGCCGGAAAACGGCCGCGCACCCTGTAAAAAGGCACGGTGTTTTGATAGCGGAGGCAGCGAAAGACCCCCGGGTAAAACAGTACATGGAAGGATTATAACCTATTTTTGGAGAAAAGACAATTCTTTTCAAAAAAAACTTGCATTTTATCCCCATGTCTGGTATAATCCATTTGTTTAAAGAATTTGAACCACAAAATATCTGCCTGCTATAGAAGGAGGTGCAGAGATATGGCAAAATGTGAATTTTGCGGCAAGGGCGTTTCTTTTGGCTGCAAGGTGTCCCACTCCATGCGTCACTCCAATCGGACCTGGAAGCCTAACATCCGCCGCGTAAAGGCAATTGTTGACGGGACTCCCCAGCGTGTATACGCCTGCACCCGCTGCCTGCGCTCCGGCAAAGTTACCCGCGCCGTATGATCGCTAGGCCGCGTCCACATCCGCATGAGCCAGGGCTGTCTATTTCAGACAGCCCTGTTTCTGTTTTTCTGCTCAAAAGCTGTCGTTAGGCAAATGAGCCGGCCCAGCTGGCCTTACGCTGGCACGGGCCTTAGGTTACGCCACGCAGCAAATGATGGGCATTTTTTAAAGAAACTGCTCCTTTGCCCCTTAAACGTTTTGGTAATAGGATGGCCTTACAGGGCGGCCGTGCCCCGGGCTCTTTACGCGTTATAATGGGCCCCGCTGGAAAAGCCGGTAAAGCCGAATTTTCGATTAGGCCGCTTACCGCCCTGTTTTACAAAAACCATTTGATTCCATAGCTCTTTCTACGCCGCACTGACTATAGCGGCGGATTTTTTTCGTTGCGGCATTTCACTCCGTCATATGCACGTCCAGCTGGGGGAAGGGAATGGAAATGTTCTCTTTGTCGAAAGCGGCCTTTACCCCCTCCTGCATGGCAAAATACAGGTTCCAATACTCCTCTTGCTTACACCACAGCTTCATTACCAAGGTCACCGAGCTGTCTTTCCAGTCTCCCACTGCAATCATGGGCGCGGGCGTTTCCAGCACACGGGGATCTTTTTCCGCCAGGCGGGCCAGCACGGCTTTAGCCTTTTCCAGGTCCGCCGTATAGGCCACACCATAGCTTAGGTCCAGCCGCCGGGTGCCATTGGTGGAAAAGTTCACCACCACGTCGCCGGTAATCTTTGAGTTTGGCACAATGACCTCCTTGTTGTCATATGTAGCCAAAATGGTATAGAGAATCTCAATGCGCTTCACCGTGCCCTCATAGTTCCCAAACGCCAGGTAATCTCCCATTTTAAAGGGTTTGGTAAAGATGATCTGCATCCCGCTGACAAAGTTAGAGAGGCTTCCTTGCAGGGCAAAGCTGGCGGTAAGCCCCGCCGCCCCCAAAGCCGCCACCAGAGAGGTAATATTAATTTGCAGCTGGGCAATGGCACTGACCGAGGCCACAGCGATCACCAGGGCCTTTACCACCGAGCCGACAAACCCCGCCACCAGGGGGTCTGCCACGCCCCTTTTTATGGCCTTTTTAGTAAGGGTCGCGGCCAGCCGGGCCAGCTGCCAGCCCACAAAAAAGATTATCCCCGCCACCAGCAGGTTGCCGCCCAGGTCCAGCAGCCAGCTGATGGTTTTATGAATAAATTCGTCCATCAAGACCCCTCCCCGTTACTGTTTTTCCACCGGCTGCCGCCGTTTTTTTTATTAGTAAAGAATAGAAAAATCAAATAAGCCGGTCCAAGCGCCACCTTTATTATACACACTTTTTCCTGAAATAGGAATATTTTCCGGAAAATTTCTCAACAAGAGAAAAATAGGATGTACGTTCCGGGGCTTGTGTGGTATAATATTCCCAGAGTATTTGCCGCCGCGAAGCATTTTCTGTTCTAATATGGTTCCTCTGGTGCGGCGGTTATCAATATGAAAAAGTGGGGAAATATGGGTCATGTATCAACTTAGCGAGATCTGCCGGGTCTGCTTCCCGAAACGGGACGGTATAGACGTACTGAACAGCCAGCTGGCCCTGGCTATGCGGAAATTCTTTGCCACCGGCCAAAAACCGGTGCGGGTACGAGAGAACCTGACTCTGAACGGCTACAGGGGTCAAGTTCGGGGAAAGCTTAGCAGGCACTCCGTGTACTGGAGCCTGAAGATCAGCGGAGCCCAGGGAAACAGCGTGGTTCTGGAGGAGGCCTTTGGCCAGCCCAGCGGCTGGATGCTGGTGACCAGGGACTTTACCGGGGTAATTACCGGCCGCTCCTATTTTGATCAAAACCACGACTGGGTTAAAAGCGAATATTATGAGCCCTGGGACTCTACCCAGGCCAAGGTGGTCTTTTCCCCTTTGCGCAAAGACCGCCAGGTGCTTTTGCGGGACTGGGACCCAGCCAAACAGGCCTTTCGAGAGACCCGTCTGGCTTTGGCCCCATACCAGTCCGGCACGGCCCAGCAAAATGTGGTGGACGCCCAGCTGGGCCAGCCGCTGCTTCTGCTGGCCACTGTCACCGGCGAGCTCTGCTGCTGCCCCGGCGCCCAGGCCCAGCTGCGGGAACAGGCCACACAAGACGCTGCTGGGGAAGCGACCATTCTAATGCCCGCCTGGGAGGTCCGGGACGGAGCCCTTGTGGACGGAGAAGCGGAGGAACCCACCACCATTACCTTTACCAGCCTGGAAGAATACGCCAAGATTGAGCCAGGCCGGAGAAGCGCGGCCCCCGTCTCTCCTGCTCCCCCCCAGCCGGACCTGCCCTCCGGGGAGGAATTCACCCCCAGCGCTGATCCAAACAGCCTTTTGGAAGCCCCCTCTGGGGAGGAACCTATGCTCTCTCTGGAAACAGCTTCTGCTCTGCCGGAAACCGGCGACGCAACAGCGGACGCGGCTTCCCTGATGGAAGCCGACGGCTCTCGGAAGCCGGGACCTTCCCAACAGGAACACAGCGCGACATCAACGGACTTGGCTTCCTCGGCAGCGCCTGACGGCTCTCGGGAGCCGGGACCTTCCCAACAGGAACACAGCGCGACATCAACGGACCTGGCTTCCTCGGCAGCGCCTGACGGCTCTCGGGAGCCGGGACCTTCCCAACAGGAACACAGCGCGACATCAACGGACCTGGCTTCCTCGGCAGCGCCCGACGGCTCTCGGGAGCCGGGACCTTCCCAACAGGAAAACAGCGCAACATCAACGGACTTGGCTTCCTCGGCAGCGCCCGACGGCTCTCGGGAGCCGGGACCTTCCCAACAGGAACACAGCGCGACATCAACGGACTTGGCTCCCTCGGCAGCGCCTGACGGCTCTCGGGAACCAGGACCTTCCCAACAGGAACACAGCGCGACATCAACGGACTTGGCTTCCTCGGCAGCGCCCGACGACTCTCGGGAGCCGGGACCTTCCCAACAGGAACACAGCACAACATCAACGGACTTGGCTTCCTCGGCAGCGCCCGACGGCTCTCGGGAGTCGGGACCTTCCCAACAGGAACACAGCGCGACATCAACGGACTTGGCTTCCTCGGCAGCGCCCGACGGCTCTCGGGAGTCGGGACCTTCCCAACAGGAGACGCCCCCTTTGAACCGCCGGGGGCGCACCCAGCAGCCTAACGGCTATACCTCGTATGAAGGGGACTATGTCAATGGAAAGCGCCATGGATTTGGCTCTTACTACTATAAGGATGGAAACCTGTGCTACGCCGGTTTCTGGAAGGAGGATCGGCGGGACGGCCTGGGGGTCTCTTTCCGGGACAGCGACCACGCCCTACACGTGGCAAACTGGAAAAACGGCCAGCCTGGAGGGCTGGTAAGCTTATTCGACGCCAACGGCAGCCTACGGTTTGGCGGAAGAATTGAAAACGGCAAAAAAGAGGGCGCGGGTGTGGTGCTGGACGCCCAAGACGGCACCGTATTTGTGGGCCAGTGGAAGGGCGGCGAACCCACAGGTCTGGGTTCGGCCTTTGACCAGGAGGGCCGGCTGCTGTACTATGGCCAGTGGAAAAACGGCCTGCGCCACGGCCATGGAACCGAATTCGACCAAAACGGCGCGGTGGTGTTTGACGGCCAGTGGCGGGAAGGGGCCTACTATAACGGTGTGCTGTATCAAAAGCTTTCTCAGCCAGACCAAGAATAGACACAATATGTAGGCTGGGGACCGCCCTGCCAGCCCCCAGCCCTTTGGTGTTTAGCGCATCATTTTCTCCACGTCGCCAATGAGATTGCCCACCGTATGAATGGCCTTACTGGCATTTTTCTTCATGTGCGCCGCCTTACTACGCCGGCCGCCCATAGCTTTTGTGCCGATAACGGCCACCGCCGTGCCAGCCAGCAGGCCCATGCCCACGCCCTTTGCCACGCTCATTGTCTGCTTATACATCGCGTCAAACCTCCATAATATAATTGTGATTCTCAGCAGCCACAATACTGCCCTAATGCTCATGTTTCCCGCCTCCGTCCCCGTTTATTCCGGGTAAATTTTTCTGCGAAAGGTCTTTATCATGTCAACTCTCAATATTGTCCTGGTCCAGCCGGAAATCCCACAAAACACCGGCAACATTGCCCGCACCTGCGCGGTCACCGGAGCGTCTCTGCATCTGGTGGGACCCATGGGTTTTACCCCGGACGACAAAAAGCTGCGCCACGCGGGGCTGGACTATTGGCGGTTTTTGTCCCTTTATCGCTATAATAGCCTATCCGAATTTTTTGAGAAAAACACTGGAGAATTTTTCTTTTTTTCCACCAAAGCCCAGCGCCGCCACAGCGACCCGCACTATCCCGACGGGTGCTATCTGTTCTTTGGAAAAGAGTCTGCCGGCCTGCCGGAGGACCTGCTTTTTACCCACCCAGACCGCTGTGTGCGCATTCCCATGCTGGGCGGGGCCCGCAGCCTGAACCTGGCCAATTCCGTGGCCATCGGAACTTTCGAGGTGCTGCGCCAGTGGGATTATCCCCAGCTGGAATGCGGCGGAGCCCTGCGGGACTATGACTGGGCCGCGGCCAAAGAGGCTTTTCCGGGGTCTGAGTATTTGTAAAACCCGGCTGCCTTTCAATTCCTTGACCCGCAAAAAACCGCCCCGCGTTCCCTAAATACCATGCCTCCAGCCCCCATTGTTTTCACAAAATTCACAACTCCCCCTCTTCCGTGCCCAGGGGGAGTTGTGGTATAATGGGCTTAGCGAATCGGACTGGGCTTGCCGCCGCTTTTGCTTTGTTGGTGGGCCCCTTCTTGGGGGACCAGGTGCTGGCGGGCCGCTGTTTCGGCGTTGCTATGCAACGCCGAAAGGCGCTGCTTTTGGGCGCGGCGCTGGTCTGGGGGCCTCTTTAGCCCAGTGGGCCGGGCCGAGTCAGTGGACCCACTCCTTTTTCCTTCGCGCCGCTTTTAAGGGCCTTAGGGTCAAGGTCGCCTCCGGCGGCCAGGGCTCCTCGCCCTGGACCTCGGAAGGGGCCTAACGCCCCTTCACCGCGCAATGTGTCCGCTTTTTTACCATTTCCCTTTCCATATGGAGGTGCGCTGTGCATTTTATCGAGTTTCAAGACGTCTGCAAATTCTATGCCATGGGCGAAAACAAAATCGCCGCTGCCGACCACATCAGCTTCTTTGTGGAAAAAGGCGAATTTTGCGTTATCGTGGGCCCTTCCGGCGCTGGCAAGACCACGGTGCTAAACATGCTGGGGGGCATGGACGCCTGCGATGAGGGCCGCATTCTGCTGGACGGCGCGGTGATTAGCGAATACAGTTCCCGGCAGCTTACCGCCTACCGCCGCACGGACGTGGGCTTTGTGTTCCAGTTTTACAATCTGGTGCAGAACCTAACCGCCCTGGAAAATGTAGAGCTGGCCAGCGAGATCTGCCCAGATCCTCTGGACGCCAAAACCACCCTGGAGGGTGTGGGGCTGGGGGACCGGCTGCGCAACTTTCCAGCCCAGCTCTCCGGCGGCGAGCAGCAGCGGGTGTCCATTGCCCGGGCCCTGGCCAAGAACCCTAAGATCCTCTTGTGCGACGAGCCCACCGGCGCGCTGGACTACAACACCGGCAAGGCTGTGCTGGGCCTTTTGCAGGAGACCTGCCGGAAAACCGGCCGCACCGTGTTGGTGATCACCCACAACGGGGCCTTGACCGCCATGGCCGACCGGGTTATAAAAATTAAAAGCGGCAAGGCCATCTCCAACCAAGTGAACCCCCACCCCACCCCAGTGGAGGACATCGAGTGGTAAGGAGGCCCTCGCTATGAAAAAAACGTACCTCAAGTCCATTTGGCGCACCATCCGCCACAGCCTTTCCCGGTTTTTGGCCATCTTCTCCATTGTGGCTCTGGGGTCCGGCTTTTTGGCGGGGGTGTTGGCCTCGCCCCTGGACATGCGCCTTTCCGCGGACAACTACTGTGACCAGGGCAACATGTTTGACCTGCGGGCTGTGTCTACCCTGGGGCTGACAGAGGATGATATAACGGCTCTGGCCCAGGTCGAGGGCGTGGCGGACGTTCAGCCAGCCTACGACCTGGACCTGGTACTGCGCTCGGAAGAAGGGGACGCCTATACCACCCGGCTGCACACCCTGGCTGAAAGCGACGGGGGCCGTATTAACACCCCTATACTGGTCGAGGGGCGGCTGCCCCAAAAGGCTGGCGAATGCGCGGTGGTGCTGACCAAGTCCTTTTTCAAGGGCAGCAACTGGGTGGGCCAGACCCTGACCCTGGAGGAGGAAAACGAAGCCCTGCCCCGACAGTTTACTGTGGTGGGTACGGTTAAAACCCCGCTATATATGTCTTTAGAGCAGGAATACACCACCGCCGGATCGGGTTCTCTGGGGCTTATGGCCTATACCGTAGCCGAGAACTTTGACCAGGACTATTATACCACGGCCTATCTGACTTTGGAGGGTTCTCAAGAGCTGAACGCCTTTGACGGGGCCTATGAGCAACTGGTGGCGGACGCTGCCGAAAAGCTGGAAGCCCTGGGAGAGCAGCGGGCGGGGATTCGGTATCAAGATATTATGGACGAGGCCAACGCCCAGCTAGCCGACGCCCGCAAAGAGTATGAGGATGGAAAAAAAGAGGCTGAGGAAGAGCTGGAGAAAGCCCTAAAGGAGCTTCAGGACGGAGAGAAGAAATTGGCCGACAGCGAACAAAAGCTGGCCGACGCCGAACAGGAGCTGGCTGACGGCCGCAAGGGGCTGGAAGAGGGGCGGACCAAATACCAGGCGGAAACAGCGGATGCCAAACAAAGGATTCGCGATGGCCGGGACCAGATCAGCGGCTACCAAAGCCAGATCGACAGCGGCAGGGCCCAGCTGCGCACCGCCCAAGCCCAGCTGAACGGAGGTTTTGAAGAGCTGGCCGCCAACGAAGCGGAACTGGCCGGAGCCAAAGAGGAGCTGGACAAGACCCAGGCCAACCTGGACGCTCTGGACCAGGGAAAAGCAGCGCTGGAACAGACCGCCGCCCAGCTGGGCCTACCTGCCGGAGACGGCAGCGACCAAAGCACCCTAGCCCTGATTTCCCAGCTGGAACAGCTGGCCCCAGAAGCCGCCCAGGCCTTTGCGCAACTAAAGGCAGGGCTGGAAGCCCTGGCTGCTCAAGGCACAGACACTGCCGGGGCCCGGCAGGCCATAGAGACAGGTTTGGCCCAGTATCACACAGGCCTGGCCCAGGCCCAGCAGGCCCGGACCCGCCTGGAAGAGAGCCAGCGGCAGCTAAACGCCCAGCTAACCCAGCTGGAACAGCAGCAGGCCCAGCTTACCAGTCAAAAGGCGGAGCTGGACCGCTCGGAGGCCGCCTTGCAGCAGGCCATGCGGGACGCCGAGGCAGAGTTTGCCCAGGCGGAAAAGGACCTGGCCCAGGGACAGGCCGACTATGACGAGGGCCTGCAAAAGCTGGAGGATGGCAAAAAGGATCTGGCCCAGGGCTGGGATGAGTACGAAACTGGCAGGACCGACGCGGACCGGGAACTGGCCGACGCGGAGGAGAAGATCCATGACGCCCAGGCGGATATCGACAAAATAGAGGCCTGCGAGTGGTATATCTTTGACCGAAAGGACAACGCGGGCTTTTCCAGCTACGCGGACAACGCGGACAAGATTGCCGCCATTGCCCAGGTGTTCCCGGTGTTCTTCTTCCTGGTGGCCGCGCTGGTGGCCCTGACCACCATGACCCGCATGGTGGAGGAAGAGCGGCAGCTTATTGGCACCATGAAAGCCCTGGGGTATTCCTCCCTCTCCATTGCCGCCAAGTACCTGCTGTATGCCGCCGCGGCCAGTCTTTTCGGCTGCGCGGCGGGGGTGGCTGTGGGCATGTGGCTGTTCCCCACTATTATTGTGAATGCCTATAATATCATGTACGACCTGCCCCAGGCGCTGACGCCCTTTAACTGGACCCTGGCGCTGGTCTCGGCGGTAACGGCTGTGCTGTGTACCCTGACGGCCACCCTCTCTGCCTGCTGGCACGCCCTAAAGGAGGTCCCTGCCCGGCTGATGCTGCCTAAAGCCCCCAAGGCGGGCAAACGCATTCTGCTGGAATATATCACCCCCTTGTGGAGCCGCCTGAAGTTTACCCAAAAGGTAACCGCCCGCAACCTGTTCCGCTATAAAAAACGCTTTTTCATGACCGTGCTGGGCATTGCCGGGTGCACGGCTCTGCTGGTGACAGGCTTTGGCATACGGGACTCCATCTCCGACATTGTGGAACTGCAATATACCCAGCTGTCCCAGTATCAGCTTATTGTGGCCCTAAACGAAAGCGAGGCTTTGGAAACTCCTGGTCTTATGGAGATTTTGTCCGGTAAGGACCGGGTGCTGGACTACCTGCCCGCCCTACAGGACAGTGGCACGGTGATACCAGAAGCGGGCCGGCCAGAGGACAGTGTGACTATTTTCGCCACACCCCAAGGGGACCGGCTGCCAGAGTTTTTCCACTTCCGCCACCGCACAGACAGCCAGCCTGTGGACTATAACGAAAACTCTGTCATTATTACAGAAAAGCTGGCGGAGCGCCACCGTCTCTCGGTAGGAGATCGTATTACTGTGAAAAATCAGGATGAAGATCAGGCCAGCTTTGTCATAACCGATATTTGCGAAAACTATGTACACCACTACCTATACCTTTCCCCTGCTGCCTACCAGGAGGCCTTTGGCCAGGAAGCCACGGTAAACTCCCTATTATGTAAGTTACCGGAAGAGGGCCCCCGGGGCGGTGAAGAGGCCCTGACCACGGACCTGCTCCAGTGCGGCGGCGTGGCCATGACCACCTCTACCAAAGAGCTTTCCGCCAGCTTTCATAATAGCCTGCAAAGCATCAATTCCATTGTGCTGGTGCTCATTATCTCGGCGGGGGCCCTGGCCTTTGTAGTGCTATATAACCTGACCAACATCAATATTACCGAGCGGGAAAAAGAGCTGGCCACCATCAAGGTGCTGGGCTTTTACCAGAGCGAGGTGGCTGCCTATATCTACCGTGAGTCCGCCATGCTGACCCTGATTGGAACCGGGGTGGGGCTGCTGCTGGGCGTTGTGCTGCACCAGTTTGTCATCCGCACCGCAGAGGTGGACCTAGTAATGTTCGGCCGGAATATCTACCCCCTCAGCTATATATTCGCCACTTTGCTGACCTTCCTGTTCAGCCTGTTAGTAAGCCTGGTGATGTATAAGAAGCTGGCAAATATCAGTATGGTGGAAAGCATGAAGGCGCCGGAGTAGGGAATCAAGGGGCGCGGGCACCGCGCTGTCTCATCTAGAAATTCATTAAGGAGACTCACCATGAAACATCTCATCATTGCCGGGGTGCCCCGGTCTGGCAAAAGCACCCTGGCCCGCCGGGTGGCCCAGTCCTTTGGCTGGCAGCATATCTCCATGGACGCGGTGATCGCCGGGTTCGAACGCTGCTTCCCCCAAACCGGGGTGGACACCGGCATCGCTGTAAACGCAGGGAAGCCCTCGGCAGAGATTCTCCGCATCATCAGCGGAAAGATGGCCCCTTTCCTGGAGGTTATGACCAGCCAAGAGGAATACGACCAGAAAAACGGGCCTATGGTCATTGACATGTACCAACTTCTGCCAGAGGACTATACCCAGTTCCTGAACCCGGCGGTCTGCGATATTTTCTATCTTCTTACCGCCGACGTAACCCCTCAGGAGCGCTTTGACATCCAGAAAAAATATGATACGCCAGAGGACTACAGCTACTGTCTCTCTGACGAAGAGCGCATGGAGGGCTGCGAATACCTGGTGGAACAAAGCCGAATGATTCGGGACCAGTGCCAAAAGCTGGGCCTGCCCTACTATGAGACCTCCCTTCAACGGGAGAAAGTCTTTGACGAGATATTACAAACCCTTACGGCACAGCGAATGTGCTATGAGGACGCGGAGGGAGAGCGTTCATCCGATCCATAAACAAAGAATACGCAAAGGCGTATGTTATCATGAAAAACAAACGGATTCATCTGGAAGTTCCCCGCCAAAACCACAAGGAGCGCGCGCTGGCTTTTCGGCAGGAATTTTTCAGTTCCGGCGAGCCGGTGATGTTTGGCAGCGAGCTGCTGGACCAAACCGAGTGCTATGAGGACTGGCTGGATAGCGTCACAAAAAACGCGGCCCCAGAGACCGTAAGCCCTAGGGCGTGTTCACATAAGCGTTCGTACGCGTCTTTTTGGCAAATTTTTGTCATCTTCTTCGTTGAAAATTCTTGAAGTACGCGAGTACGTCTGCGAATTTTCGTCTTGAATCTGACAAAAATTTACTCCAAAATCCGCATACTCTGCTTATGGGAACACGCCCTAGCTGGGTGCGAACCGACACGTTTTTCGCAATGGACGGAGAGGACAAGATTGTGGGCATCATTGACCTACGCCATACTCTCAATGACTTTTTAGCAGACTTGGGCAACTGCGGCTGCAATGTGCGGCCCAGCCAGCGCCAAAAAGGCTATGCGGGGCAGATGCTGGGGCAGGTGCTGGACCGGGCCAAAGAGGTGGGACTGACAGCGCTGTATATCTCTGTGGAGCGGGAAAACCTCCCCTCGGTAAAGGTAATCAAGCGTAACGGCGGCGTCTACCAGCGCAGCTTTACCCATGAAGGACAGCAGGCGGATATTTATGCCTTTCGAATTTAGGAATCCCTGGAAAATTTACCCTCGCGCGGCTGTTTTCGCAAAGTTCTACTTGCAAACAGCCGCGTTTTGTTATACAATATTTGGTAGTAGGCTGTTCGTTACCGCCACCTTATCTCTATACAAAAGGAGTGCTCCAACATGAACTATTTGAACAAAAAGACCGTTGAGGACATTGACGTAGCCGGCAAGCGGGTTCTGGTCCGCTGCGACTTTAACGTCCCTATGAAGGACGGCGCAATCACCGACACCAAGCGCATTGTAGGCGCGCTGCCCACTGTAAAGTACCTTTCTGATCACGGCGCCAAAGTGATTCTCTGCTCTCACATGGGCCGTCCCCACAATATTTTTAACGATACCGTGAAGCTGGACAAGAAGGAAAAGAAAAAGATTGACGCTATGCCCCAGGCCGAGCAGGCCGAGGCCACCGCTAAGGCCCTGGAGGCCGCTAAGGGCGATGTGACCAAGTTCTCCCTAGCCCCTGTGGCCGCCGAGCTGGGTAAGCTTTTGGGCAAAGAAGTGACTATGGCCAAGGACGTGATCGGCCCCGATGCCAAAGCCAAAGCCGCCGCTCTGAAAGACGGTGACGTGATGATTATTGAGAACATCCGCTTCCATGCTGAAGAGACCAAGAACGACCCCGCCTTTGCCAAAGAGCTGGCCTCTATGGCCGAGATTTATGTAAACGACGCTTTCGGCACCGCCCACCGGGCCCACGCCTCTACCGAAGGCGTGTCCCATTATCTGCCTGCCGTGTGCGGCTACCTGATCCAGAAGGAGATCACCGTCATGGGCGGCGCCCTGACCGAGCCCAAGCGCCCCTTTGTGGCCATTTTGGGCGGCGCGAAGGTCTCTGACAAAATCGGCGTGATCGACAACCTGATCAGCAAGGTAGACACCCTGATCATCGGCGGCGGGATGGCCTATACCTTCTTCAAAGCCCAGGGCTATGGCATTGGCACCTCACTATGCGAAGAGGACAAACTGGAGCTGGCCAAGGCTACCCTGGAAAAAGCCCAGAAGAACGGCGTGAAGTTCCTGCTGCCTGTGGACACCAAGGTAGGCAAGGCGTTTGACCCCGACACCGAGAGCCAGGTAGTGGACTCCACCAGTATTCCCGAGGGCTGGATGGGCCTGGACATTGGCCCCAAAACCATTGAGCTGTTTAGCGAGGCTATTAAGGGCGCGGCCACCGTGGTGTGGAACGGCCCCATGGGCGTCTCCGAGTGGGACAACTTCGCAAAGGGCACCATTGGCGTAGCCTCTGCTGTGGCCGAAAGCGGCGCCATTTCCATCATCGGCGGCGGCGACAGCGCGGCGGCGGTAGAGAAGCTGGGCTTCGCGGAGAAGATGACCCACATTTCCACCGGCGGCGGCGCCTCCCTGGAGTTCCTGGAGGGCCTGGAGCTGCCTGGTATTGCCTGCCTGAACGAGAAATAATTTTGCTATACGGGAGGGCGGGGGATGACTCCGCTCTTTCTTGTGAAAGAAGGATCGGTCTATGAAAGACCAGGTTTTTGGCGCGTTCCTGCGGCTGGTGATTAGCCCGCTGAAATGAATCTGCGCGGAACGGGCCCCTTCCCAAAAGGACAAGCTGCTGAAAAAAAAGGATTGAGGACCTGGAGAGTACCGCCCTGCTGGACTAAAATGAACGGTGAAAGGCTGAATTCGAATATACCAGACCACAAACCGGCCACCGCAAGGAAAATTTTCTATAGGACCAACTGACATGCAGTTCCGCGCTTTTTTGCGTATGATTATTGACGCGCCGGATGACACCGAGCTTGAAAATGATCCCGAGAAAAAGTCAAAACTCATTGTAAAGATTTAGGAAAAATTTGCAAAATACTTTGGAGGAATAATTACCATGAACAAAGCACTGCGCAAAGCCGTTATTGCCGGCAACTGGAAGATGAACAAGACCCCCGCCGAGGCCAAAGAGCTCATTGCCGCCATCGCACCCCTGGTAAAGGACGCGGGCTGCGACGTGGTGGCCTGCGCCCCCTTTGTGGACCTTTCCGCCGCCCAAGAGGCCGCACAGGGCACCAACATCCAGATCGGCGCGGAGAACTGCCACTGGGCCAAGTCCGGCGCGTTCACCGGAGAGATCTCCGCTGAGATGCTGGCCTCTATGGGTGTGAAAATCGTCATCATCGGCCACAGCGAGCGCCGCCAGTACTTTGGCGAAACCGACGTCACTGTACACGACCGGGTGCGCGCCGCTTTGGACGCGGGCCTCACCGTAATCCTCTGCGTGGGCGAGACCCTGGAGCAGCGGGAGCAGGGCATTACCAGCGAGCTGTGCGCCCTACAGACCAAAATCGCCCTGGGCGGGGTTAGCGAGGAGGAGCTGAAGCGTATTATCATTGCTTACGAGCCCGTATGGGCTATCGGCACCGGCAAAACCGCCACCGCCGCCCAGGCCAACGAGGTCTGCGCCCTGATCCGCCAGACCATTAAGGATTTGTACAATTGCGCCGCTGGGGACGGCATCACCATTCAGTACGGCGGCTCTATGAACGCCGCTAACGCCGCCGAGCTGCTGGCCCAACCCGACGTGGACGGCGGCCTCATCGGCGGAGCCTCCCTGAAGCCCCAGGACTTTGCCACCATCGTAAAGGCCGCTACCGAGGGCTAAGCCGTGTAGGAGCGCTGCGGGCGCTATGTTCACACCCTGTGGGTGCCGGCCGCGCTGTTCAAGATCGCCCAATCCCTGTGCGCGGCCGTTTTGACCGCCGGTAAACTGGCCAACAACGTCACCTTTCAGCTGGCGCTGGACAGCCTGGGGCCCTTTTTGCCGGTGATGTCCCTGGTCTGCCTTTTGGGCGGGCTGCTGTTCGCGGCGTGGAGCTGGCGGCCAGCCTCCTCCACCGTAAAAAGTAATAACGAAAGGAACCGAAGTACAGCATGAAAAAACCCCTTGTTTTGATGATTCTAGACGGCTTCGGCATTGCCCCGGATGAGGGCAACGCCATTGTGGCCGCCAAGACCCCTAACCTGGACCGCATCCTTAAGGAGAACCCCGTCACAAAGATCGGGGCCTCCGGCATGGACGTGGGCCTGCCCGACGGCCAGATGGGCAACAGCGAAGTGGGCCACACCAATATTGGCGCGGGCCGCATTGTGTACCAGGAGCTGACCCGTATCACCAAGTCCGCCCAGGACGGGGACATGGAGAAGAATCCCGCCCTGCTGCACGCCATGCGGTCTGCCAAAGAGAACGGCAAGGCCCTGCACTTTATGGGCCTTTTATCTGATGGCGGCGTGCACAGCCACAACACCCACCTGTACGCCCTGCTGGGCATGGCCAAGAATATCGGCGTGGAAAAGGTCTTTGTCCACTGCTTTTTGGACGGCCGGGACGTGCCCCCTTCCAGCGGCAAAGACTATGTGAAGGAGCTGGCGGAAAAGCTGGAGGAGATTGGCCTGGGCCAGGTGGCCACTGTGATGGGCCGGTACTATGCCATGGACCGGGACAACCGCTGGGAGCGGGTGGAAAAGGCCTATGCCGCTATGGTGTATGGCGAAGGCCTAGAGGCCGCGTGCCCCGTGTGCGCGGTGCAGACCTCCTACGACCAGAAGGTCACCGACGAGTTCGTGGTGCCCACAGTGTGCCAGGGCGCCCAGCCCATTGAGGCGGGAGACTCTATCATCTTCTACAACTTCCGCCCCGACCGCGCCCGGGAGATCACCCGCACCCTGGTAGACCCAGACTTTACCGGTTTTGAGCGCAAAAAGGGCTTCTTCCCCCTCAACTACGTGTGCATGACCCAGTACGACGCAACGATGCCTAACGTAGACGTGGCCTACAAGCCCGAGGGCCTGGAGAACACTTTTGGCGAATATATTTCTAATAAGGGCCTGACCCAGCTGCGTATTGCCGAGACAGAGAAGTACGCCCATGTGACCTTCTTCTTTAACGGCGGCGTGGAGAAGCAGTACCCCGGCGAGGACCGGATTTTGGTAAAATCCCCGGCGGTAGCCACCTACGACCTACAGCCGGAGATGAGCGCCTACGAGGTTACCGACAAGATGGTGGAGGCTGTGAAGTCTGGCAAATACGACGCCCTGATTCTCAACTATGCCAACTGCGACATGGTGGGCCACACCGGCGTGTTTGAGGCCGCCGTCAAGGCTGTGGAGGCTGTGGACGCCTGCATTGGCCGGGTGGAAGCTGCCGTGAAAGAGATGGACGGCTGCATCCTGCTGACTGCGGACCACGGCAACGCCGACAAGATGGTGGATGACGACGGTACGCCCTTTACCGCCCACACCACCAACCCGGTGCCCTTCTGCGTGATCAACCACCCCTGCCAGCTGCGGGAAGGCGGTCGCCTGGCGGACATTGCCCCTACCATGCTGAAAGTGCTGGGCCTGCCCCAGCCCGCCGAGATGAGCGGCGAGAGCATTATAAAATAAAAAGAGACTCCAGATGAGGTAAACTGCTATGACTTCAACGGATATAGTAGGCTTTGTCATTTTGATGATCGTAGCCCTGTCCCTCATCGGCCTGTCTGTTCCCCTGCTGATGGGCAAGGGCGCTTGGTTAGTGGCTGGATATAACACCATGAGCGCCCAGGAAAAAGCCCAGTGGGACGGTCCGGCCCTGGCCCGGTTTACCGGGAAGATTCTGCTGGCCTGCGGGCTGGCCACCATACTGTATGGGGTGGGGCTGTTCTGTTTTAGCCTGCCATGGATCACCTGGGTGTACCTGGTTCTGCTGCTGGGGCTGTGCGGCTTCGCGGTGGCCTGGTGCAATACCGGCGGGCGGTTCCGCAAATAAAAGACCTCCTTTTTGCGAAATAGCTGCCGCTCCGCACGGAGCGCGCCCTACGGCAGGACCCTTGGGGCTTTGCGTCTCGGTCGGTTCGCAGCTTGTCTGCTGCCGGCAGAGCTCACTCCCCCCCGCCAGGTACCGAGAGTTGACAGGGCCAACTCTTCGCACCTGGACCGCGCTAGTTTTCCTAGTATTTTGTTCAGGAGATGCGAAAAGACCGGCAGCAGCAAAAAGGCTGCGCCGGTCTTCTATTTTCTATTTATTTCTTTCCGTACCGCTGGGCACGTCCGTCTTCAATAGGCCCGGACCAGTCCATGCCAAAGCCGAAGTCATAAGCATGGCCCTGGCTGTCGGTGTAGGGCTCCATATCCAGGGAGGCGTCCTCACAGTGGCGCTCTACCGTCTCCATATGGGCCGGCATCTGCACTGGCAGCAGACCGCTGGGCTGGGCTCCGCCGCTGATCATCTGGAACAGCGCCTGGCCCTGCACCCCGAAATCAACGAGAATTCCGTCCGCATAGGGCTCGAACTCGGCCGGTACCGTGGGGTTGTGCATCCGCAGCACCACAATCACCGGCTTCTCCCCCATGGCCTTTTTGGTGTCCAGCACCAGATCCAGGTCGCTCTCGTTGCGGGCTACCGTGGTCTTGCCCTTATACGAGCGGTTGGTAAAGTCCTCCCGGAAGTCCCCCCCAGCCACGCTCTCCTCCCGGGCGGCGTGGGCGGTGTAGGGCCTGTATTGCAGGCTAACGGGCAGGTAGCCGTTTCCCCCGGCCTCCCGGTCTGCCTGGGAATAGCCGTCGGAGAGGGGGCTCTCCATAAACACCAGGGCAAAGTCCGCCTCCTCCGGGGACTGGGCCCAGTCGTAGTATTTTTCCACCAGGGCCCGCTCCACCGGTTGGATGGTCTGGGCGGGCATGGGCGTACGGAAGAAGGTCTTGCCCGCCGCCACATGCCGGTCTGGGATATACACCTTTTTCCGCTCCCGCTGGGGCAGCGCGCCGTTGTTCTTCACCAGCACCAGGGACCTTAGCTGGGCCTCAAAGCCCGCCTGGCAAAAGTCCTCCCGGCCCACCGTGGCGGCGCTCTCCTCGGGGTCCAGGTAGGGGTTC
Organism: Oscillospiraceae bacterium; assembly: GCA_910574935.1. Classification (GTDB taxonomy): domain Bacteria; phylum Bacillota; class Clostridia; order Oscillospirales; family Acutalibacteraceae; genus Acutalibacter; species Acutalibacter intestini. Next base: position 125,494 of record CAJTCU010000005.1, on the reverse strand, counting down.
TCAAACAGGCCGCAGCGGAAGATATTTAGCAGCAGCCGCACGGCGGACTCTTCAAAACGCTTACGCATGGCGGCCTCGCCGTGCTTCTGGCAGCCCAGCCGGTAGGCCTCCAGCACCGGGGCTACCGCCGAGTTGCCCCCAAACTGGTCTACCCCATTTTCTATGGCCAGCAGGTGCCGCTGGCCCTCGGTCAGGTCCTCTACCCCGTAGCAGCGGCTGCCAAAAGAGTCCACCTCCGGCACCGGGTCGCCTGTAATGCCCCAGTCGGTGCAGACAATGCCCTGGTAGCCGTATTTTTCCCGCAGCAGGTCGTGGATGATGTACTGGCTGTAGGAGTTGCCCATGTTCTTGCCCGAAGGGTCCAGCCCCCAGCTCACCGTGTAGTAGGGCATAATGGCCGAGGCGCTGCCCGTGGGGCCGTCCAACTGAAAAACCCCCTCCAGGAAGGGCTTTAGGTGGCCGTCTAACTGCTGTCCCGGGTACACGGCGAACTTTCCGAAGGGATAATGGGCGTCCCGGCCCCCCTCGCAGGGGCCGCCGCCGGGCCAGTGCTTGGCCATAGCGCAGACGCTGTCCTTACCCCAGCCGCCAGGGGCGCCTTGGGTAGTCTGCAAGCTATCACAGTAGGCCCTGCCGAAGTCTGTCACCAGGTCTGGGCAGGCGCCAAAGGTATCCTCCAGGCGCATCCAGCGGGGCTCGGTAGCCACGTCTACCTGGGGGAACAGGGCCGTGGTGATGCCCAGAGCCCTGCACTCCTTTGAGACCGCGTCTCCAAAGGCCCGGCAGGTCTCGGGAGAAAAGGTAGCGGCCATACCCAACCCTTCCGGCCACTTAGAAACATCCTGCGCACCACTTTTGTACTCCGCCCCGGCCTTGGCGGCGCCGTGGCGGGGGTCACTGGATATGTTCACTGGGATGCCCCAGGGCAGGGCCTCGGCAAAACTTTGCAGGCCATTACTCCAGTTGGCAGCCACCCGGGCATTTTCCAAGGCCATAGCCAGCACGTGGCGCACGTGATCTTTCTCCAAAAAAGTTTTTTGCTGATCCGTCAGGGCCCAGTGCTCGGCCCCGCTCTCATCCAGGGTCTTGCCGCCGTAGGTGCCGGGGAAGGGCCCCTGGGCGGGGCACGGCACCATCTGGTGGGGCGAGTAGAGCATTAACCCGGCGATCTCTTCCACGCTCATGCGCGCGGCCAGGTCCCGGGCGCGCTCTTCAGCGGGCAGCCGCCAATCCTCATAGGGTAGCAGGCAGCCAGTGCGGGCTAAATCTTTAAAATAGAGCCCGTCCACCTCTAAAACATTGGCTCCAGCGGTACCAATGTCCGGTCCGTCTGGATTTTTGTATACCTGGTAAGCAGCAGCGCGTTTCTCTTTTTCAGCCATAGCAACCTCCTTTGAAATTGTGTTAACACTATAATTATAAGCACTTATTAGAGCAATGTCAACAGAATATTCACCATACAAGCAAACCATTCTGTAAAAAAATTTCAAGCATCCCCCCTATGCCACGGCATTTTCTTTACTTTTCTCTTTATCCCCCTTGCAGAACCAAGAGAAAGAGAGTATACTGAAATCTGAAAGAAAATTTTACCGGATGAGAAGGTGGCTTTCTTGCAAAGAAATGAAGATCGTATGTTGATGGCCTCCAAAGATGTTGGGCAGTATTTGTTGGCATTTTTGCGTTGGGTCATAGCGGCCCTGGCAATAGGGGCGGTCTGCGGCTTTTTGGGAAGCTGCTTTCATATTCTGATCGACCGTGCTACCGAGACGCGCCAGACTTACCCGCTGATCGTCTGGCTGCTGCCATGTGCGGGTCTGATTACTCTGCTGCTATACCGGCTGTGTAAAGTTAGTTTTGGCACTGGGACTAACTTGATCATCCAGTCTGTAACCACCAACGAGCATATTCCGGTTTTGCTGGCCCCACTCATTGTGGCGGGCACCCTGCTTTCCCACCTGTTCGGGGCCTCGGTGGGCCGGGAGGGCGCGGCTTTGCAGCTGGGGGGCTCTCTAGGGCACAATTTTGGCGAGCTGCTCCGTTTTGACGAGGACGATGTCCGGGTTTTGTCCATGTGCGGCATGGCGGCGTGTTTTTCCGCCATGTTCGGCACGCCTCTTGCGGCGGCTGTGTTTGTGCTGGAGGTCATTGTGGTGGGGTCTATCTCTTACAACGCCTTTCTGCCCTGTGTGGCGGCCTCTTATACCGCTTTCTTTATTAGCGGTCTGCTGGGGGTTCCCCCCATGCGGTTTGAACTATCCGGCAGCATTCCCGGCCTCACACCAGCCACAGCGGGTCAGACCGCTTTGCTGGCGGCCCTGTGCGGCGGGGTAGGCATTCTCCTATGTGTGGCCCTACATCAAGCAGCACACTGGGCGGAGAAGCTGATAAAAAATTCCTACCTGCGCATCGTGTTAGGAGGGGTTCTTATGACCTTGTTGGTGGTCTTGTTCGGTCTGTACGACTACACAGGAGCGGGCGCCCATATCATCGAAAAGGCTGTAGGCGGCCAAACAGTTCCCTGGGCGTTTCTGCTGAAGATTATCCTAACGGCCCTGTGTGTGGGCGCGGGTTTTCGAGGGGGCGAGATCGTGCCCACCTTATTTGTGGGAGCTACCTTTGGCTGCGCGGTGGGCCCACTGCTGGGCCTAGACCCAAGCTTTGCCGCCGCTGTGGGAATGTGCGCCCTATTCTGCTCTGTGGTAAACTGCCCCATTGCCACGCTCTTTTTGGCTGCCGAGTTGTTCTCTACCGGTGAGCTGGGGCTATTCGCTCTGGCCATTGCGGTCAGCTTTGTGCTCTCGGGCTATTTTGGGCTGTACAGCAGCCAGGTCATCCGCTTTTCAAAGGTGAAGCACAGAACCCTTGACACGAACACGCACTAATTTCCGGCCTATAAGGAACATCTACCTGGCAGAGTTTCCAAAGTAGGAAATTCTCTATCCCTACGCAAGAGGAAAACGAAGGACTTATTATCCCCCTGGAATGCTCCGGGGGGGTCCGTTTTAATAAAAATCCGCATACCGTAGGGCGCCCCGCAAAACTGCCGCTGCTTACTCCTTTTTGTCATTCCAAATACCCGCCAGAATATCTTTTAAGACTAGGGCTTGTTGGAACATAGAGGAAATGGCGGATTTTTGACCCGAAGTGGTCCGCTTCCAGGGGGAAAACCGCAAGGAATCCTTGCGGTTTTACGAGGATTTTCGACGCGGAAGAGGGCCGCTTCTGGGTAAAAAGACGGCGTTTTCCATGTTTTAAACAAGCCCTAAAAAGGCGTTTGAGGATTGCTACCAATTTCATGCGGCACCTTCGCCCGTTTTATGGGTAAAAGCGCCTGCCGCTTGTAAACTGTTTTAGCACAACCAGACTGAAAAAATTTTTTTCTCTCCCTTATAGGAAATCTCTATATATGGAAGGTTTTTTGACTTTTGGCTGCCCAAAGGCCTTGGTTTAAACCCGGCAAAAAATGCAAACAATACCTCTGAAAAACCATTCATGGAGGTATGGCGCCTCCTAAAACTTGGAAGGGGGCCCTGCTTATGCAAGGCAAGGTGGAAATATGCGGCGTGAACACCGCGAAACTGAAGGTGCTGAAAAGTGACGAAATGCGGGAGCTGCTCATCCGAAGCCACGACGGCGACCGGGAAGCCAGAGAAAAGCTGATTCATGGCAACCTGCGGCTGGTGCTCAGCGTGATCCAGCGTTTTGGCAACCGGGGCGAGAATCCCGACGATCTGTTCCAGGTGGGGTGCATTGGCCTGATGAAGGCCATCGACCACTTTGATGTAAGCCAGGGGGTACAGTTTTCCACCTATGGAGTACCCATGATTATTGGCGAAGTCCGGCGTTTTCTCCGGGACAACAACTCTGTGCGGGTCAGCCGCTCCATGCGGGACACCGCCTACAAGGCCATTCAGTGCAAAGAGCGCCTTACCGCCCAGAACGGCCGGGAACCCACGGTAGAGGAGATCTCTCAAGAACTGGAGCTGAAGCGTGAGGACGTGGTGGTGGCCCTGGAGGCCATTGTGGAGCCTGTTTCTCTGTACGAGCCTACCTTCTCGGACGGAGGCGATCCGGTATATATCATGGACCAGGTGGGCGACGGAAAGGACGAGGACTGGCTGGAGGAAATTGCCATTAAGCAGGCCATCCACAACCTTAGCGACCGGGAAAAACGCATTCTCTCCATGCGGTTCCTGGAAGGCAAGACCCAGATGGAGGTGGCCGGGCAAGTGGGCATCTCCCAGGCCCAGGTCTCCCGGCTGGAAAAGGGAGCCCTGGGGAAGATTAAGGCGGAGATACGGGCCTAGCCCCCAGCCGCAAAAAAGAAGGGCCCGCCCGGTGGGGTGGGTCCTTTTTCTCATTCCGTTTTAATTTAATATGCAGTTCTATCTACTACAAAGCTTCCATAGCCGCTCTTCTGATAGTTACTTGCACGTACACCTACCTTACCGTGGACCCGAACATCAAAGTCAATTCCATAATAGTCGATTTTAGTAGACGTAAAGTCTAAGTTTCGCCGTGATGAAATCGATCTTCCTGTGGATTCATTGGTATAGCCCAAATTATATTTCGTCACTCCGGAAGGTAACGAAGATGCGATGGTAGTAATCCCATTAATATAAGTATTATTTGAAACGGAATCAACTGTTTTAAATGCACCTGTAAGGATTCCTTCCACCGCCTTTTGCACATATACGTCTTTACAGACCCACCTAGTAGTTACGGCATCTCCATAAGGCGCTATGCCACCTTCTCCTTTTTGTGGGCTTTTCTCATCCTCAACCGGTGCGTTCACAACCGGCAAGTCCCAGCCTGGGAAAAGGTCACTGAAATGAGGATCAATTTCAAATGTACGATCCTCATCATTTACTACATAGGCGACCACATCATCCGCTGACCAATCATACCGATCAATGACCTTGTTGCGCGCTTCCAGAATCTTTTCTTTCATTTCCTCATCGGCCTTTTCAATATCCATGTAGGCCAAACTTAGAACCTCATCTGGACTATCTGCCTGGAGAGCAATTCCAGGGTCATGGATAACCTCTGTATATCCTTGCTCCAAATAGCGCTGGCGTACAGCTTCCTCCATTTCATTAGAGGCCGAAGCAGACACCGCGAATACGCCCGCAAACGCGAACATGACCAAAAGACTTGCTAATTTTTTCATTTTATGCCTCCTTGCCGCAAAGACGCCGCCTTGCACCCGCTATTCACCGCCTCCTTTCTGCTCTCCTGTACGTCTAAAAATATTATAGCCCCTATTTCTAAATATCGCAACAGGTTTTTCAGTTTGTTCGCAGAATATTTACATTTTTTACCGCAACATAAACAAATCACTTCATCTCCACCACTGTAACGCCACTCTCTCCCTCGCCAAAGGCCCCCAGCCGGAAGCGCTTTACCTGCGGGCAGCGCCGCAGGTGCTTTTGCACCGCTGCCCGCAGCACACCGGTGCCCTTGCCGTGGATGATGGTCACCTGGGTCAGGGCCGCCCGGGCCGCTCGGTCCAAAAAGGCGTCTACCTCTATCAGGGCCTCATCGCTGCTCATGCCCCGCAAGTCCAGGCTGGCGGCCCCCTGGGGCTGGCTTACGTCCTTGGTCACCGACCGCCCCCGGAGCTTCTGCTCCTGTTTCTCGCTTAGCAGACGCAGGCTTTCTACCGGCACCCGGGTCTTAATGATGCCCGCCTGCACCAGCACCTGGCCGTCTCGGGGGGGCTCTAGCACCGAGGCCTTTTTGTCAATGTCCACCATCAGTACGCTGTCCCCTGGTTTCAGCTCCCGGGGCAGCTGGTAGTTGGTGTCCCGGGGGCGGCTTACCGGGTCGGCGGCGGTCTCCAGCTGGCGCATACCGCTGCGCAGCCGGGCCTTTTGCTCTGCCGAAAGGGCTTTGTTCTGGCTGCGGCGCGCCTCGTCCAGCTCATTTAAGAGGGCATCCGCCTGCCGCCGGGTCTTTTGTACAATCTGCTCCGCCTGCTGCCGGGCCTGCTCCAGCTCCCGGCGGGCCAGCCCAGCGGCCTCCACTTGCTTTGCCTCCGCTTGGCGAATGCTGTCCCGGGCCTTGTCCGCGGCCCGGCGGGCTAGGGCCAGCTCGTCCTCCAGCTTACGGCGGTCCTCCTCCAGGCGGCCCACCACCTGCTCGAACACGCTGTTTTCTCGAGAGACCAGCTGCCCCGCCCGGTCCACAATGCGCCCCTCCATGCCAAGCCGCCGGGAGATGGCAAAGGCATTGGACTTGCCCGGCACACCAATGAGCAGCCGGTAGGTAGGCCGCAGGCTCTCTACATCAAACTCGCAGCAGCCGTTCTCTACCCCCGGGGTCTGTAGGGCGTAGGCTTTTAGCTCGGCATAGTGGGTGGTGCAGGCCAGCCGCGCCCCCTTGCCCCGCAGCTCCTCAATAATGGCCGTGGCCAAAGCGGCGCCCTCCACCGGGTCCGTGCCCGCGCCCAGTTCGTCCAAAAGCACCAGGCTGTTCTCGTCAGCAATAGACAGGATCTTGATGATATTGGTCATGTGGGCCGAAAAAGTGGAAAGGCTCTGCTCAATACTCTGCTCGTCTCCAATATCCGCCAGAATATGGCTGTATACCGAGACCCGGCTGCCCTCGGCGGCGGGAATCATCAGACCGCACATGGCCATCAGGGACAGCAGGCCCACGGTCTTAAGGGCCACGGTCTTGCCGCCGGTGTTGGGGCCGGTGATAATCAGGCTGTCAAAGTCCTTTCCCAGGCGGATGTCCGTGGGCACCACCTTTTCTTTGGCAATCAGCGGGTGCCGGGCGGCGGTCAGCTGGGTGACCCCGTCCTCACCCAGCTGGGGGGTTACCGCTTTCATGCGGTAGGCCACCTGGGCCTTGGCAAAGATTACATTCAGCTCCACAGCGCAGCGGTAGCTGTCGATAATCGCCCCCGCGAACTCTCCGGCTTCGGCGGAGAGCTCCCGAAGGATACGGTTGATCTCTTCCAGCTCCTGGGATTGAAGTACGCGGATCTCGTTGTTGGCCTCTACCACGCTCATAGGCTCAATGAATACCGTGGCCCCGCTGGAAGATGTGTCGTGGATCAGGCCCGGCACCTCCCCCCGGAACTCTGCTTTAACCGGCACCACGTAGCGGCCTCCCCGCTGGGTGATGATGCTCTCTTGCAGGTGCTTTTGGTGGGAGCTGGAGCGGACCAGCTTTTCCAGCTGGTCCCGGGCCCGGGCCGAGGCAGAGCGAATCTTCCGCCGGATATTCGCCAGCGTGGGCGAGGCGGCGTCGGCCATCTCCTCTTCGCTGAGGATGCATGTATAAATTTTTTCCTCTAAGTATTTGTTGGGAGCCAGCACGTGGAATCGGTCGCTAAGGGGCGTGCGCATGCCAGCGGATTTATCGTGCCAGCTCTGCAAAGCCCGAATGGCCCGCAGAGTACCCGCCACATCCAGCAGCTCCCGCATCCCCAGCCCGCCCCCGGCCTGGGCCCGGCGCAGAGGGTTGGTGACGTTCTTCAGGCCATTAAAGCTGGGCCCGCCGAACTTGGCCATCAGTACAAAGGCGGCGTCCGTCTCTTCCAGCAGATATTTTGCTTCCGCTAAGCTGCATTTCGGTTCTATGGACCGGGCTAACTCCACCGCGTCGTCACAGGTGGTCTCGCTTGCCACCAGGTCCAGTATTTTATCCAATTCTAGCGCTTTATAATTTTTATTCATATCCGTTTATCCTCAATTTCAAAATACTCGCTTGATGCATTTTTTATAGATATAGTCCTCTCGAAGCACATTGCTGTAGGTGTCCATCCAGCACGGCCGCAGGCCGCTGCGATGGGCTACAGCCTGTGAACCAATATTGGTTACAGACGCGCTGTAGAAAGGCACCCTTTCCCGAGCCAGCAGCTCTCGGGCCAGCCAGCTGACCAGCCCCCGTCCCCGGTGGGAGGGGCTGGTGTCCACGCCCATCTCCTGGAGGCTTTGAGACTGCTCCCCCGCCCCGGCCAAGGCAATCATTTGATCCTGAAACTGGGCAAAACATACCATGCCCGTGCCGGTATGTCCATCCTCATCAAAGGCCAGAGAATTGGGGAAAGCACTTAAGCCCGCCAGCTGGCCAAGAGCCGCCCCTTCCAGCAGATGGTACTCATAACCAGCAGAAAGGGGCATGTCTGAAACCTGGTCCGGTATAAAGTGGATGGTCTGGCCATACACCAGAGGCAGCTCGAACAGCTCGTCCCGGGTGCGGCCTTGGGTTAGGGCTTTTACCTGCGGCAGAAGCTCTGGGGAGGAGGAAACCACCACACGCCCCCCCCCAATCACTGCCAGCTTTAAAAAAGGAGGCTGGGCGGTTCTATTGGGCACGTAGAGAACGCCCGAACCGGATAAGCCCTCTGGGGTGCAGTCCAGCTGGGCCGCCAGATAGGCCCGCACCGTATTTATTATGATACATGGGTTCATCAATTTCTTTCCCTTCTATATCAAAAGACTATGATAAAATTCCAAGGTCTTGGGCCGCTTTTGCAGCACATGCAGGGTATAGGCCTCTGCGGCGTCTGTCAGTTCAGTCAGGGCGTGGCCTGCCAGGTGAAAAGAAAAGATCTTCTCAAACTCAGAATAAATAATATACCGCATAGCTGTCAGCGCCCCCGGCGAAAGCGCAACCACAGGGGTTCCCTTATTTATATAACAATTTTGGCAGTAGATCTCTCCCCGGTTCACCCGGAAAAACATGCGCGGGGCCCCATAGGCCCCGCAGGCCTCGCAGGCCACCAGGTTTGGCATATATCCCGCCATAGAGAGCATCCGCAGCTCTACCACAGGCTTTAGCAGCTGGGCCGTGCGGGCGCCAGTGCAGAGAAAATGCAGGGCATTCAGCACCAGCCGCAGGTACTGGGCCGACTCCACCCCCTCGGGCACCAGCTCGGCGGCCAGCTCACAAAAATACTGCCCCGCCGAGAGGTTCAAAAGATCCCCCCGCAGGCCAAAGAACACCTCGATGGGCCGGGCCGCGTCGATTATGTACTTATCCCGCCCCTTGTGCAGGTCCAGGCGGGAATAGCAAAGCAGCCCTGTGGCTGAATTTTTGCTGTCTTTATAATTTTTTGCGCGCCGGGCAAAAGCCCGCACCACACCCTCGTCACGGGTCAGAACCGTAACCAGCCGGTCGCTCTCGCCCACTGTCTGCTCCCGAATAATAATCCCCTGGGTCTTCAGCCGCACCCCGCGGCCCCCTCTCGTATGCAATATTTTGTGCGCTGCCCCGCACTTTGGCATATAGAATATAGTCCTCTACCCGGCCCGAACGGGTAAAATTCAACCAAGCCTGATTTTCATTCACTGCAAACGCCCCCTTACAATGAAAGTATTTGCAGGAACCGGGCGGGTATGAGTGGAAAAAATATCTTTTATCGACGCCGCTCGACGGACTTTTCCCGGCGAATGTGCTTGTACCCCTATTGTATCGTTTTCGGGACCTAAACGCAAGCCTAATTTTTGTGCCTTCCACCCAAAACCCGCCAATAAAAACGCGGTGCGGGTACCTTAGTCCCCTTCACCGCGCAATCGGTTCTATTTCTGGATCTTTCACGAAACTCCCTGGTTCAGTCCTCGTCTCCGGCTGGCTCTTTGCAGCGGTCCCACAGACGTTTTACCACAAAAACCACGCCCACTAACACCATAAAACCGGCAAAGGCCATATGCGCCCCCTCTTCTGTCAAAGCCCCGTCCCGCACCAAAGGGTCTCCGTCTATCACATGGGTCATGCTGATGGCCAGCAAAATCAGGCCAAATATTCCTTCCAGTCCATAAAGCCAGTTCTGGCGGCTGTTTTTTTGCGTAATGTCTCGTAGGATGTACTCAATCAAGGCAAAGTCCAGGCCGGCCCATAGAATGAGCATGTTCTCATAAAACCCCGGCGCCCAGTGGATGTCATCAATTTTCAGCACCCCATTGGCAAACAAAAGCACAAACAACAAAACGGTGGTGTGCTGGAACACATTCCCCCGCAAAAGCAACTGGCGCTCATCAAATTCATACTTTTTCCGCATAGACATTTCTCCCTATCCTTTCAGCTAATTTTCTTCTTCCGGCCAAAACAAACCGTCCAGCGTGGTTCCCAGCACCCGGCATATCTCTATGCACAGACGTACCGTGGGGTTGTAGTCCCCCCGCTCAATGGCCACCACGGTCTGGCGGGTAACTCCCACCGCGTCGGCCAGGTCCTGCTGGGTCAGACCCTTGGCAACCCGAGCGGCTTTCATTTTCAGGTTTTTGCCCAACGGATCACCTCCTCGCCTGATATTGTATATTATCTGCGATAAAAAGTCAAGTATAGTTTACAAAAAAGCTACTAAATTTTACTTCACACGATTGCGGCCTTTGCCAGCGCTCTTCCTCTTGACCGCGCGATGTGTCCATACTTTGCCCGCACAAAAACGCGCTGAAGCTTGACAATCTCCCCCACCCCTACTATACTTCATAATAGAGTATTTCGCGCCTGCCGCGTACCGAACGCCCAGGCACAGTAAAGGAGAATTCTCATGAGCATGAACATGTGTTTTCGCTGGTACGGCCAAGGAAACGATGAAATTCCACTGTCCTATATCAAGCAGATTCCCGGGGTGAGCGGCATTGTCTGGGCCCTGCATCACAAGCTGCCAGGGGAGGTTTGGCCTGTGGAGGAGATTGCCCAGGTCAAGGAACAGCTGGACCCTTACGGCTTCCATATGGATGTAGTAGAGTCTGTCAACGTCCATGACGATATTAAAACGGGCCGGCCTAGCCGAGATGGGTACATTGAGAACTATATCCAGACCATCCGCAACCTGGGCCAGTTTGGGGTTAAGGTGATCTGCTACAACTTTATGCCCGTGTTTGACTGGACTCGTACAGATCTGTTCCATCCCCTGCCAGACGGCTCTACAGCCCTATTCTATGAAGCTTCCAAGATTCACGACGACCCCAAGGAGATGGCCCAGTACATTCTCAACAACCTCCACGGCCTCACCTTTCCCGGCTGGGAACCGGAGCGTATGGCCCAGCTGGACCAGCTCTTCGCCGCCTACAAAGAGGTAAGCAAAGAACAGCTGTGGGAGAATCTGCGGTACTTTTTGGAGCGGCTAATGCCCGTATGCCATGCGTGCGGCGTTAAAATGGCCATCCATATGGATGATCCGCCTTGGGACATCTTTGGTCTGCCCCGGCTGCTGGTGGACGAGCCCTCCATTGACCGGTTCTTGAATATGGTGGACGACCCCTGCAACTGCCTGACCCTGTGCACCGGCAGTCTGGGCGCCAACCCTCAAAACGATGTGGCCGCTATGGTCCGCAAGCACTGCGGGCGCATTGCCTTTGCCCACATCCGCAACGTGAAGCATTACCCTAATGGAGACTTTACCGAGACCAGCCACCGGGATTGCCAGGGGGATGCCGGCATTTTGGACATTGTGAAAGCCTTCCACGACGGCAGCTTTGAAGGCTATGTCCGTCCCGACCACGGCCGGCACCTGTGGGGCGAGGGGCCAGGCAGTGTGCGCCCCGGCTACGGCCTGTACGACCGGGCCTTGGGCATTATGTATCTTTGGGGGATCTGGGACGCCCTGGACAGATGGGAGGATTTGCAATGAAATTAGACTGCATGGGAATACAGAACCAGGCCTCCTGGGAACAGGCGGGCATTCGGCTGCCGAAGTTTGACTGGAACCAGATGCGGGCCCAAACCCAGGCGGCCCCGGTCTGGGTACACTTTGGGGCAGGGAACATTTTCCGAGGATTTATTGCCAAATTGCAGCAGGACCTGCTGGAACAAGGCCTGGTAAGTACCGGTATTGTGGCGGCAGATACTTTTGACTTGGACATCATTGATATGATTTATGATCCCCACCACAGCATGACCTTGCTAGCCACCCTGCTGCCGGATGGCTCGGTAAAAAAAGAGGTGGTGGCCTCCATCTCCCAGGGGCTGCGGGCCAGCGGGGCGTATCCACAGGATATGGAAAAACTGCGGGCCATTTTCCGCGCCCCCTCCCTGCAAATGGTCAGCTATACCATCACTGAGAAAGGTTATGCCCTAGCGGATCTTTCCGGGAATTTCTTTCCGGCTGTACAGGCGGATTTTGCAGAGGGGCCCGGCCGCTGCTCCCACGCCATGAGCGTTACCGCCGCTCTGCTGCTGGAACGGTTTCTGGCCGGCGGCGCGCCCATTGCCCTGGTAAGCATGGACAACTGTTCCCACAACGGGGAAAAACTTCAGGCCGGGGTAGTGACCGTAGCAGAAAATTGGGAGAAGAACAGGTATGTGTCCCAAGATTTTCTGGCCTGGCTGGGAGATAACAACAAAGTCTCTTTCCCCTGGACCATGATCGACAAGATCACCCCCCGCCCCGCCCAAGTGGTGGAAGAAGCCCTGACCGCCGCCGGTGTGGAGGACATGTCTCCCACCGTCACCAGCAGGGGAACCTACATTGCTCCCTTTGTCAACGCGGAGGGACCCCAATACCTTGTGGTAGAGGACGCCTTCCCTAACGGCCGCCCACCCCTGGAAAAGGCCGGGGTTTACCTGACGGACCGGGACACCGTGAACGCCACCGAGCGCATGAAGGTGACCACCTGCTTAAACCCACTGCATACGGCTCTGGCAGTGTTTGGATGCCTGCTGGGGTATCAGACCATTGCCGCTGAGATGGGGGATCCGTTGCTAAAGGGCCTGGTGGAAAAAATCGGCTACACGGAAGGTCTGCCCGTGGTGACGGACCCCAAGATATTGAATCCCCAGGCCTTTATTAAAGAAGTGGTGGAGGAGCGCCTGCCCAACCCCTTTATCCCAGACACCCCCCAGCGCATTGCCACAGACACCAGCCAAAAGCTGCCCATCCGCTTTGGCGAGACCATCAAGAGCTACCAGGCCAGGCCCGACCTAGACGCCGCCAGCCTGACCTATATCCCCCTGGCTTTGGCCGGGTGGCTGCGGTATCTTTTGGCAGTGGACGACCACGGCCATCCCTTGGCATGCAGCAGCGACCCCATGCTGGAGTCTCTGCAATCCCAGCTGGCCGGGGTTCATCTGGGCGGAGCGGCTGCGGAGCAGACCCTGCGGCCCATCCTATCTAACCCAGTCCTATTCGGAGTGGACCTGTATGCAGTGGGTCTGGCGGAAAAGGTGGCCGGAATGCTGCGGGAGATGCTGGCGGGCCCCGGGGCGGTGCGGAGGACCCTGGAAAAATATGTGTAAGCCCCAGCCTCTCTTCCCCGGCCTTTACTGAAACTTGACTTACAGGACTAGGTATGCTATTCTTATATTAGTTTGCCGAAAACTGGCGTTTCCTGCAAGCTCAAACTTAATTGTAGAATGGGAATGTTGCGCAATGAAAAAAAATTTAGTGGCCCTTTTCCTCTCAGCAGCCTGTGCGCTTACTCTGGCTGCTTGTAACGATTCCGATAATCAGGATTCTTCGTTGAGTAGTTCTCAAACCAGCTCCAGCTCGGCCTTGGCTACGCCCACGACAAAGCCCTCGGCCTCGCCTTCCGCCAAACCCAAAGCTACGGCCAAGCCCACCGCAAAGCCCTCGGCTGTCCCTAAGCCCACTGAATCCCCCACGTCAGAGCCTACTCCCGAGAGCAGTGACCCGGAAGAAAACCATGAGATCTTTATCAGCCCCAGCGAACCCACCCCGGAGCCCACCCCGGAACCCACCCCCGAGCCGGACCCTGAACCCCAGGCCAACCCTTCGGACTATATTGGTTCCGATATCAACACCTTCTACAGCGTGTTTGGATACCCCAACAGCTCAGACTACGGCCCCAGCTGCATGGGCCCCGGCGAGGACGGCCTGCTGTATTACAGCAACTTCACGGTATACACCTACCGCGCAGATGGCTCTGAGACGGTCCAAGACATCGGGTAAACGTCTATGGTATTCAGTTCTCCTGCCTTTCTCTTCGCTTTTTTGCCCCTGTGTTTTCTGCTATACCGGCTGCTGCCGGGCCTTACTGCTAAAAACGTCTTGCTCACCTTGGTCAGCGTAGTATTCTACGCTTTTGGTGAGCCAGTATACGTACTGCTGCTTTTGGCCTCTGTGGTGGTTAATTATCTCTCCGGCCGGCTCATTGTCTCCCAGCGTTTCAATAAAAAGGCGGTAGTGGCCCTATCTGTGGCAGTAAACCTGGGGCTGCTCTCTGTCTTTAAATATACCGACTTCGCTTTGGACTCTTTAAACCGGCTGGCAGGGCTTTCCCTGCCCCTGCCGGGCATTGCCCTGCCGGTGGGCATCTCCTTCTTTACCTTTCAAGGCCTGTCTTATGTCATCGATGTATACCGGGACGAAACGCTGGTCAGCCGCAGCCTGTTAAAGCTGGCCCTATACATTTCCTTCTTTCCCCAGCTGATTGCCGGGCCCATTGTCAAGTACCACGACGTAAGCTTGCAAATCGACCGGCGGGAGACCTCTCCCGCCCTCACCGCGGATGGAATACGGCGGTTCATCCTAGGTCTCTCCAAAAAGTTGCTGCTTTCCAACACGGTAGGACAGATGGCGGACCTGGTGTTCGGGGCTTCGGCCCTACAGCTGGATGCCCGGTCCGCTTGGCTGGGGGCCCTGTGCTACATGCTGCAAATCTATTTCGATTTCTCCGGCTACTCAGACATGGCCATTGGCCTGGGCCGCATGTTTGGCTTTCGGTTTCTGGAAAACTTCGACCACCCCTATGCCAGCGCCTCTATTAAAGAGTTCTGGCGGCGGTGGCATATCTCTCTGTCCAGCTGGTTCCGGGACTATCTGTACATCCCCCTAGGCGGCAACCGCAAGGGCCGCCTGCGCACCCAGCTGAACAAGTGTCTGGTGTTTTTCTGCACCGGACTTTGGCATGGGGCCTCTTGGAACTTTGTGCTGTGGGGCCTTTGGCACGGGTTATTTATCATTCTAGAGGATTTTCTCCCCAAAGGTGGCAGGCTGCGCCGGGTCCTTGGCCACGGGACTACTTTGCTCATCGTGCTGCTGGGTTTCGTGCTCTTTCGGGCGGACACCCTGGCCGAGGCCGGGCTGGTGTACAGCCAAATGTTTACTGGTTTTACTGCTACGGTCCAAGGTGCGGCACTGCTGCGGTCCCTGCTCACTCCATACAATCTGTTCATTTTGGGGGTCAGCCTGGTGTGTGCCCTGCCTATCCTGCCCAGGGTCCAGGCTTTGGCCAGCAGAGACGGCAAGGCCTGCGCTTTGGCCCGGGCCGGGTCTTATGCAGCGGCAGGGGCACTGTTCTTGCTGTGCGTGATGAACCTGGCGGGCAGCCAGTTTAACCCCTTTATCTACTTTCGATTTTAAGGAGGCTGGCCATGAAAAAACTCGGTCATTTACTATTCACCGGCGTGTTTATGTTGGCTTGCCTCATCCCTGGGATTGGTATGCTGATTTTAGGCCCCAGCCCTGCCGCGGGTAATGAGGTATTGGCGGCTCCGCCCCGGGCCTTTGCCCCTGACGGCAGCTTTAACCTGGAGCTGCTCTCGGACGCCTCCGACTACTTCTCGGACCACTTTGCTTTTCGGCAAGAGCTGGTCACCGCCGACTCGGTGATGAAGTCCAGTCTGTTTGCCACCTCTGCCCAAAACGATGTGGCTTTGGGCCGGAACGGCTGGCTCTTCTACGCCGAGACTTTGGACGACTACACCGGCGCGGACGCCCTCACAGGGCGGCAGGCCTACTGCATAGCCCGGTCCCTGGCCCTGGCCCAGTCCTATGTGGAGGGGCAGGGCGGGGTGTTCGCCTTTACCATTGCCCCAAATAAGGCCTCCATCTGCCCCGAATACCTGCCGGAAGGCCTCTCCCCCGCTCCCGTGGCCTATGCCGCCCCGGTAGAGGACGCCCTCCGCCGGCAGGGGGTGAACTATGCCGACCTGTTCACGGCCCTGGGCAACGCCAGCGAGATGCTGGAGCAGATACCCTCTTTGGACGGCGAGCCCCTCTACTTTGCCTTGGACTCCCACTGGACCAACAAGGGCGCGGCCCTGGGCCACGATGTATTGTTGGAAACCCTGGGCCTGCCCCCAGAGGATGCTTTCGGCAAGGCGGGCAGCTACCAGCCTACCCACCGGGGGGACCTGCACGAGATGCTATACCCAGCCTCCAAAGAGATGGACCTGGAGTTTACGTTTGAGGACGCCTTGGCATTTGAATATGCCGTGCCCATCCGAGGGGTGGATGATCTGCGCATTCAGACCACCAGCGCCGCCGGAAATGCCCCGCTGCTGATGTTTCGGGATTCCTTTGGCAACGCCCTGCACGCTCTGATGGCCGAGAGCTTCTCTTCCGCTACATTCTCCCGGGCCACCCCCTATCATCTAGGGATGATGGAGCAGAACGGCGCACAATACATTGTGGTGGAAATTGTGGAACGAAATCTGCCTCGTTTAGCCCAGGCTCCCTTTCTAATGCCCGCGCCTCAGGTGGTCTTTGACATGAACGCTATTCCAGCCGGCGCCGCCGCCCAGATAGAGTCCGAGCCCGCCGCCAACCTGCCGGGGTACTTGCGGCTCAGCGGCCGGGTGGAGGTTCCTTGTGACCAAGAGAGCCCGGTGTACGTCCGCTGCGGAGAAACCGTGTACGAGGCTTTCCCCATAGACGAGGGTGCGTCCGGCCAGTCTGGCTGTGTCTTTGCCCTGTATCTGCCGGAAAACCTGACTGGAGCAGTGGAGGTTCTGTTCAGCAGCGGCGGGGAATGGATGGTGGCCACAGGCGGTTGAACGTAACAAGTCTGTACAAGGAACTTCACCATGCGCCTCTTTCTTTATAGTCTGTTGAGACGGACCCATTGGAACGAATTTTGTCAGAGGACTTTCCAGGCCTTCAGGCCGAAGGGCGGCTCCCATACTGCTCGGTTCCTTGTTCGGCGTGTGTCTCTGGTATGTAGCATGCCCTTAAGAATCCCACTCTGTTTCGCGTTTCGTTTTCCGATTTTTTCAGCTTAGACAAATCATCAAGCACAAAAAACAGGCAACCCCCAACGGCTGCCTGTTTTTGTTAGGAGGAGCATATGGAACTACTTCCCATTGCACATATTCAAAGCCAGTTTCCCGAAAAATTCGGCGTACCCAGGCAAAGCGGCCTCATCGACGCCCTCCGGGCCCGAATCGTGTTTGAACCCCCCTATCAGGTGCGAGAGGCTTTTCGGGGGCTAGAGGGCTTTTCCCATCTCTGGCTGATCTGGCAGTTCTCCCAGTGTCCAGCCGGCAAATGGTCCCCCACCGTGCGCCCGCCCCGGCTGGGGGGCAACCAGCGGGTGGGCGTATTCGCCAGCCGGTCGCCCTTTCGCCCTAATCCCCTGGGGCTCTCCTGCGTAGCCCTTGAGCAGGTGGAACTGGATGGTCCCCAGGGTCCCAGCCTGCTGGTGCGGGGAGCCGACCTGGTGGATGGCACGCCTATCTTCGACATAAAACCCTACTTACCCCAGGCGGACTGCCAGCCGAAAGCCACCGGTGGCTTTGCCCAGGCGACGCCCTGGCGGACCCTTTCCGTAGAGTGCCCGCCGGAGCTGCTGACCCGGGTCCCTGCCGAAAGCCGGGAGGCCTTGCTAGCTGTTCTAGCGGCGGACCCCCGGCCCCATTACCACAAAGACCCCCAGCGGGTGTATGGTATGGTCTTTGGAGGCGTGGAAGTGAAATTCACGGTGGAGGGCGGCATTCTGCGGGTAACAGACGTGGCAAAAAGCTAGCGGCCGCTTTACAGCAATCTTCTAGGCTCCCTATCCCCGCCTCCATTAATCGATACCATACTAGAAGTTTGCAAGCGGCCCCGCTTGCAAGCTTTTCCCAAATCTGTTGCCTGTGTTCCCTCCGAAAAAAGGTATATTTAGGACTTGTTTGAAAACAGAGGAAATGAGGGACTTTTGTCCAGAAGGGGTCCATTGCAAGAAAAAACACGCAAGGCAATCTTCCCCGATTCACCAGGATTTTTGACGCGGAAAGAGGCGCTTCTGGGCAATAAGATGGCGTTTTCGATGTTTCAAACAGGGGCTAATCAAGGCACAAAAGGTTTATGGCAACACCGCACAATTCTAAGCACCGTCTCGCTTGCACATTTTCCGTGATAGCGCACAGCTTTCGCTGGTCAATGGTGAGATGGACGGCGCTCAATCTGTACCCTCTGAAGAAAAATCTGACTGCGCAATATGGTGCTTAGAATTGTGCGGTATTGCCTTATCAATCTTCCCCGCGTTGATTGTAAAAGAGATAGTACTCCCGGCCATCCACCGGGAGCTTTTTTCCTTGGACATGAAAGACCGCTTGGGCCGCGCCGGCCTGAAACACCTCTTCCGCCGGGCCAAAGGCTTTCAGCTCTCCTTCTCCCAGCACCGCGATATAGTCGCTATAGGCAAAAGCCAAGGGCAGGTCATGCAAGACCATCAGCACGGTCTTTCCCCGGTCCCGCAGCCGGACTACCAGGTCCATCACCTGGTATTTTTGGTCAATGTCCAGGTAGGTGGTGGGTTCATCTAGCAGCAAGATTTCGCTGTCCTGGGCCAGGGCCAGGGCAATATAGGCCCGCTGGCGCTCACCGCCGGAAAGAGTTTGCAGCTCTCGGTGAGCCAGGTCTTGTACTCCCGTCCATTCCATGGCCCCGGCAATTTTCTCCCGGTCCAGGGCGGTAAGCTGCCGCCCAAAGCTTAGGTGTGGATAGCGGCCATGCGCCACCAGCCGCTCCACAGTAATGGCTGGGATCTCCCGGGTCTGGGGCAGCAGGGCTGCCAGCTGTGCCAGCTCCCGACGGGACAGCTGGCTGACGGGGCGCTCCATAAACAAAACTTGCCCCCCGCTGGGCCTTAGCAGGTTGCAGGCGGTTTTCAACAGGGTGGTCTTTCCACAACCATTCGGGCCAATTAGGGAGGTTATCTGGCCCCTGGGCGCGATAAAACTGACCTGTTTTACCACTGCCCTAGATCCATAGCCCACGCTGATCTGATGGAACTGGATCACCTGCCCCGCCCCCTCTGCCGTAAAATGAGAAACAGGAAAAAGGGGCCGCCTACTAAGCTAAGTAAAATCCCCACAGGAATTTCAAAGGGCGCGAAAAGAACCCGGCTTAGCAGATCGCACAGGGCCACAAACCCAGCCCCCAGCAGCGCCGCTGCCGGAAGAAGCGCCCGGTGGCCAGTGGCCGCCTCTCCCAAAAGCCGCCGCACCATGTGGGGCGCCAGCAGGCCTACAAAGCTTAATAGCCCCGAAAAACTTACCGCGCTGCCCGCCAGCACACATGCCGTAACGATTAGCAAAAAACGGATAAGGGCTACGTTTAGCCCCAGGCTGCGGGCGGTTTCTTCCCCCAGGCATAGCACGTCTACCTGCCCCGAGAGCAGCTCGGCCAGCAAGAGTCCTCCTAAAATCATGGCCCAGGCTGGAGACAGGTTCTGCAACGACACCCCCCCAAAACCGCCGATGAGGAAGGTACTGCCGTTATAGACCGTATCTGGAAAAAAAGTTTTTACCGCGTTGAGCCCGGCGGTGAAAATACTGCTCACCGCCACCCCCGCCAGGATAATGGTCAGCCTGCCCGCTCCGGCCCCGGCCGCCACAGCGTACACCACCAGGGTTGCCAGCAGCGCCCCAAAAAAAGCTCCGCCCGCCGCCGCGCCAGGTACTCCGGGCAGCACCGCCAAGGCCAAAAAGGTGAAAAACCCCGCGCCCGCATTGACCCCAATCACATTGGGTGAGGCCAATGGATTGCCCAGCACCGCTTGAATTAGCATACCGCTTACCGCCAGGGCCGCCCCCGAGAGTAGCGCTGCGCACACCCGGGGCAGGCGCACATATAACAAAATACGGCTGCCCGCAGACTCCGCTCCCTGGGTGGCCAGCTCCTTTAAGGCAGTCCATAAGTCAATCTGCTGGGCTCCGGCCCCCAGGCCTAGCAGCGCTGCCCCCAGAGCCAGGCCCAGCAGCAGGGCCAGCTTGGCCCTGGCAGGCAGCTTAGTCCCAGCCAGCTTCTGGATAGAGGATCTTGCCCAAATACTCATAGCTCTCCCCCCAGCGGTGGTTGGGTTTATAGTGGAACAGGTCCTTGGGCAGCACCACATAGCGCCCCTCTTTTACCGCCGTTAGGCCGGACCAGGCGGGATTTTGCTCTATGGCGCTTTGCAGGTAGCCAAGGGCCTTTTCCTCGTTCCCCATGGTGGTGACAAAGATAAAGTCCGGGTTGGCGGCAATGACCTCTTCCAGGCTCAGGTCCTCCAGCATCATTGGGCTGCCGTCGGCAATGTTCTCACAGCCCAAGTCCTGAAGAATGGCCCCGGCCAGTTCGTCGTCAGTCTTGGCCTTAATGCCCGTGGAAAAAGCCCGCATCAGCAGCACGCGGGGGCCTGCACCATCTGTGGGCGCCTTTTCTTTTGCCAGCTGAATCTGCCTTCTGGGTACCTCCACGGTTTCTTCCAGCAGTTCCGGATGGCCGGTGGCCCTGCAAAACTGCTCCATCATAGACGCGTAGTCCCCAAAGGTATCCATACGATAGCTAAGGCAGGCGAGCCCCGCGTTTTCCAACACGTCCAGCATGTCCTGTTGGGCGGCAATATCCGAGGACAAAATTACCAGGTCCGGTTCCAGCGCAATGATGGCCTCCGCACTGGGCTCTTTTACTGTGCCCACTACCTGTGCTCCGCCCACGTCCAGACCCCGTTCGTCCACAGCATCCTGGGTAACCCCCGCCAGACTGCCCCCAGCCAGCAGCCAGGCCTCGCTGTAGGAACCGTATAGGCTGACTACCCGGGGATTTTCGGGAACCTGGACACTCTCTCCACCGCTGTCCGTCAGAGTAACGGTTTCAGCGGCAGGGGATCCAGAGGAACTTTCGTCCGGCTGAAAGGGCGCCGCCCCACTGCTTTCTGGCGCGGAAAAAGCCGGAGCCGAACAGGCGCAGAGGGACAGAATCAGCATAAAAGATAGGACGATTGAGAAAAAGGGTTTCATAGATACACTCCGTTTTTATAGACTAGAAAGAACACACGTTAACTGTATAGGGCGGGCTCCCACAGCCCTAGTTATTCTACCTCAAAGTCCTCGGGCAGCAGCAGCTCTAGGTCCCGCTCTGCCTCTTCGGCCCGCATATTTCGCCGGGAACAGGCAATCACCGCGGCCTCCACCTTGTTCCGGGCCATGCGGCCATTGCCGTTTACCCGGGAATCGCCGGTCAGCTGCTTTTCCCGGTAATAGTTCAGAAGCGGCATCCGGCAGGCCGGGTCCAGCCGGTAGCCCTTCCCTTCTACAATGCTCTCGGTAATCTCCACCAGCTCTTCCGCTGTGTAGTCTGGGAATTCGATAAGGTTGGGAAACCGGGAGCGCAAGCCCGAATTGGCTGAAAGAAATTCCTCCATCTCCCGGGAATACCCTGCCAAAATCACCACCAGCCGGTCCCGGTGGTCCTCCATGCCCTTTACCAGGGCGTCAATGGCTTCTAGACCAAAACTGTCGTCCCGGCCCCGGTACAGGGCGTAGGCCTCGTCAATAAACAGCACGCCCCCCATGGCCGACTGAATCGCCTTTTGGGTCAGGGGCGCGGTGTGTCCCACGTACTGGCCTACCAGGTCCGCCCGGGTCACCTCTACCAGCTGGCCCCCGCTAAGGGCTCCCATAGCTTTGAGATACCGGGCCGCAACGCGGGCCACAGTGGTCTTGCCCGTACCGGGGTTGCCGGTGAAAATCATGTGCATTGAGGGCGGCTCGGCCTTTAGGCCACGCCGGCGGCGCAGCTGCTGCATCTGGAAGGTATCCTCCAGGGAGAGAATGTAATCCTTTACCTTTTGCAGGCCCACAATATCCTCCAGCTGGGCCTTTACCTCGGCCAGCTCGGCTTGGCTGGCAGCCCGGCCGGGTTCTTGGGGCACAATCCTACCTGAAACGCTCTCCCCTGTGCTGTACTCCACGGCCAGCCCGCCTTCTTGGGCCTTTAAGAAAGCCTGCACCGGCGGGCGCAGAGATTTGCGCAGCTTTTCCTCACTCATGGCTTTATACAGGGCCTGGGCCCCGGCCTCTATCGCGGCCGCGCCCTGCTCCTTGGTATATTTTGCCGACAAGGCTTTTACCTCCTCTGTGCCAAACCGCAGGAGAAAGCCCAGCTGCTTTTCCGCCCGCTGGCTCAGAGCGCCCAGGCTGGCCTGGGCAATCTGTTCAAGGCTTTCCTGGGTAAAGGCCCTGGTAAACAGCACATCGTCCAAAGCGGCTATGAACGCCCCGCCAAAGGCCCCGGTGAGCCGGGAGAGCTCTGGCCCAGCCAGCAGGAACAGGTACTTGCCCCCTGCCGAAAGCTTGGACACCGCCCCTGGGGCCAGGGCACTGCCCACATCCACCAAAAGGCCTTTTTGCTCGGCATAGCGGCCAGGCAGGGGCACGCTGCCCGTGGTGAACAGAGCTGCCGCCATAGGCAGCACCGAGGGGTGGCACTGGCCATAGTTTTCAAAGAACAGCGCGGAGGCTCCGCCCTTTAAGGCCGCGTACAGGTCCTGTACAAATAGTTTTTCCGAGCCTGGCGCGGCGTATGCGCCCAAATCTAGGGACGCGGTCTTTGGGCTTTTCAGCACCCCCTGCCGCCCCAAGGAGGCTGTAAGGGCTTTCACCCCACTGTGCCGCCCAGTTCCCGGCCTGCCCAGCAGCGCCGCCCGGCACAGGGGGATGTCCCCGGCGCTGCCTGCCACAAAGGGCCGCTTAAAGGCCAGGGTAAGGCTCTCTACAAACTCCTCCTGGCCAAAGACCTGGGCCAGGGCTTCCTCCCGGGCATTCTGAAAAGCCTTTTCCAGGTCAAGAGCCCCGCCGCCGTTGTCGGCCCGCTCCTCCTTCACCCCATCCATTTCCAGGTGCTGGCGCAGGTCCTCCATGTCCGCCTGGGCCTCCCGGGTCATGCGCTCAATGCTTTCCTGCAAGGACTCGCTAAGCCCCTGCTGGGCCTGTTCCGCCTCTTGTATCATTTTTCCGGCCTGGGCGCTTCGGCCTATGGCCGCGTCCAATTCCTGGCTCTCCCGCCGCATCCGCCGCAGGCTCTCCTGCAAATAGTCCTCTGGCTCCGGCTGGGCCACTTTGGCGGCCTTTGGGGGCTTGCCCGCCCCGCTTGAGCGGAAATTCATCCGGCCATCCCGAAACATGGAGTCTAAAATAGAATCTATATCATTTTTCATCAGTGCGCCCTCTTTCTCATTGGTCAAGTGCCTGTAATATCTCACAAAGCTTTTCAGCCGGCAGCTGCCCTGGCGCCGAGGCCTCTGTCCCCGCGCCAAAGGTCATGCAGCTGCCAATAAGCCCCCCCGCCACCCGGCTAAGCTGACCCAAAGGCCCCATGCTCATGGTCACCACTGGCCCCAGCCGCTCATAGGCCAGCAGAGTGGCATCCATCAGCCGCAGCACGTCCCGGGGGCTGTTGGGCATGACCGCCAGCTTGGGCAGGTCGGCCCCCAAAGCTTTCATTTGCTCTAAAATGGCCACCATGCGGCCCTGGGTGGGCGTCTTTTGAAAGTCATGGTGGGAACAGATTACCCCCAGGCCCCAACGGTGCGCTGCCCGTATCAGCCGTAAAGCCCTGTCCTGCCCCTGGGCCAGCTCCACATCCAGCAGAGAGAAGCCCCCCGTCTCCATCATTTCCAGCAGAATCTCTTCATATTCTTCTGGAGAGGCCGTCCCCTGGCCCCCCTGGCCCCGGGTGCGCAGGGTGCAGAGCAGCGGCTTATCCGCTTTTTGACAGAGCTCCTCCAGCGCCACCGTAAGAGGCCCCCTAAACAGATCCGCCCGCCACTCGTACAAGCCTGCGGGCAAGTCCTGGGCGGTGGTCATCTGGGCTAACAGGCTGGGCAAGTCCTGGGCGGTAAGAGGCAGGCATATTTGGGGCGGGCCTTGGCCAAAGCTTAGCCCGGCTATCTCTATGGTTATCATAAAAGGCATCTCCTTGTTGATCTTTTACGCTTACTATACCACATAGTATAATTGCCGGAACGTAAAAAGTCAATTGAATCCCTATTGCCAGTAAGAATAAATTCATATATAATATAAAGGTGTTCCCCTTGCCCAGTGGAAGCATGCCGTAATCAGGGCCCTGCCCCTAAAAAATTCGCTAGGAGCTCTGCCTGACCCCGCAGCGCTTTGCGTCTTTTTCTGCGTCCGCTGGGCTTAGGCCCTGTATGAAGCATCAAAAGCGCCGTCTTTTCCTCTATTTTCAAACACGGCCTAGTAAGGGAAAGACCAGATTATCTTATAGAAAGGGTTCTTTCTCCATGCTGAAAAGTCAAGAAGTGCGCAAAATCGCCCCCGAAATGGACCCTCTGCGCCTGGGTATGGGCTGGTCTCCAGAGGACCTAGACCGGCCCCAGGTTTTAGTGGAAAGCACCTATGGCCAAAGCCATCCTGGCAGCGCCCACCTGCTGGAAATGGCCCAGACCGCCGCCGCCGAGATTCAAAAGGGCGGCAGCCGCCCCGCACTATATTTTGCCACGGACATCTGCGATGGCATGGCCCAGGGCCACGATGGGATTAATTACTCCATGGCCTCTCGAGACACCATTGCAAATCTTATTGAAATCCACGCTAAGGCCACCACCTTTGACGCCGGGATCTTTTTCTCCTCCTGCGACAAATCTGTACCCGCCCAGCTTATGGCCATTGGCAGAGTGAATATCCCCTCTATTCTGGTTCCTGGCGGGGTAATGCCCGCCGGACCTGACCGCCTAACTCTGGAACAGATTGGCATGTACAGCGCCATGTTCCAGCGGGGAGAGATCAGCGAGGAGCAGTTTACCTTTTATAAGCGGCACGCCTGCCCGGGCTGCGGGGCCTGTTCCTTTATGGGTACGGCCTGCACCATGCAGATTATGGCCGAGGCCCTGGGTCTCACCCTGCCTGGCGCGGCCCTGCTGCCAGCGGGCAGCAGAGAACTGGAAGAGCTGGCCCGGGCTTCTGGGCAACGGGCGGCGCGGCTGGCCCAGGAGGGCCTGGCTCCCCGGAAAATGGTAACCCGCCAAAGCTTTGAAAACGCGGTAATGGTCCACGCGGCCATTTCTGGCTCTACTAACACCCTTTTACACCTGCCCGCCATTGCCCGGGAGTTTGGGGTAGAGCTGACTGGCCAGGACTTTGACCAGCTACACCGGGGGGCCCACTATCTCCTGGACATCCGCCCGGCTGGACGCTGGCCTGCCGAGTACTTTAGCTACGCTGGAGGCGTGCCCCGGGTGATGGAGGAAATCAAATCCATGCTCCACCTGGACGTGATGACCGTTACCGGCAAGACCCTGGGGGAGAATTTGGAGGACCTGCACCGCTGCGGCTATTTTGAGGAGCACGAGGCCCATGTGGCGGCCTTAACCGGCGGGCTGGGCCGCACGGACATTATCCGAGACTTCGACACGCCCATAGGCAGCAACGGCGCCGTAGCGGTGCTAAAAGGCAACCTGGCCCCCCAGGGCGCGGTGGTCAAGCACAGCGCGGTGCCCAAAGAAATGCACCGGGCCGTGCTGCGGGCCCGCCCCTTTGACAGCGAAGAGGAGGCCATCGCCGCCATTCTTCACAAAAAGATCCTGCCTGGAGACGGGGTGATCATCCGCTACGAGGGCCCCAGGGGCAGCGGCATGCCAGAAATGTTCTACACCACCGAGGCCATCGCCTCGGACCCGGAACTGGCCGCGTCCATCGCCCTGATCACGGACGGGCGCTTTTCTGGGGCCAGCAAAGGGCCCGCTATTGGTCACCTCTCCCCCGAGGCGGCCCAGGGTGGGCCCATTGCCCTGGTGGAAGAGGGAGACCTGATCGAGCTGGACATTTCCCGGCGAGTACTGCGCCTGTGCGGCCTGAAGGGGCGGGAGATGACCGAGGAGGAAATTGCTGCCGGGCTGGCGGAGCGCAGAACCCGATGGCAGCCCCCCCAGCCCCGGTACAAGACCGGCGTGCTGGGTCTGTATACCAAAAACGCCTCGGCCCCCATGCTGGGCGGATATATGTGCTAAAAGAGAACAGCGGTGCTGTAAAAGCACCGCTGTTCTCTTTACAAATCAGCCGGAGGGGGGCATCATTGCGCGGTGAAGGGGCGGGCCCCTTCCGGGATCCAAGACGAGAAGCCCTGGCAGGGTTTTGGGCGCGGAGCGTCCTCGAGCCGGCCGAGGCATCATTGCCCATGACATTGACCTTAAAGGCGGGGCGCAGCGCAAGGAAAAGAAGGAACGCCGGCCAAAGCCCTACAGCGGCACCTTACCCGCCAAAATTTCCTTGTAGTCCGCCAGGTTCCGCTTCAGCAGCGTGGGGGTGTCCAGCTCATAGGGACATTTGCTCTTGCAGTGGCCGCAGTCCTTGCAGTTCTCAATGTTCAGCATCATCTCCTGGGCTTCTGGGGTCAGCCAACCCGCCGAAGGGCTGCGGCGGATAAGCTGGCTCATCCGGGCACACTGGGGAATGTTGATATTGGCCGGACAGGGCAGACAATAGCCACAGGAACGGCAGAAGTTTCCAATCAACTCGGTCCGGTCCCTCTCAATCACCGCCTGAATGGCAGGGTCCTCCATGCTGGGCGGGTCGTCTATGTAACTGAGAAACTCGTCCAGCTCTGCCTCCCGCTGCACGCCCCAAATGGGCAGCACATGGTCGAACTGGGCCTGCCAGGCATAGGCTGCCGCCGAGTTGGTAATCAGCCCTCCGGAGAGTCCTTTCATGCTAATAAAGCCCATGTTCTGCTTTTTGCACAGCTCCACCAGGTCCAGGTCCTTCTCGGTGGCCAAATAACAGAAGGGGAATTGCAGGGTGTCATACAGCCCGCTGCGCACTGCCTCTTCGGCCACGGCCAGCCGGTGGTTGGTAATGCCGATAAAGCGGATCTTCCCCTGGGCCTTGGCTTCTTCCATGGCCTCGTACAGCCCGGTGCCATCCCCGGGCTTGGGGCAAAAGGCGGGGTTATGAAACTGGTAGATGTCAACATGGTCGGTTTTTAGCAGCGAGAGACTGGTCTCTAGGTCCTTCCAGAAGCCCTCCACCGTGGTGGAAGGGGTTTTAGTGGCTATTATGACCTGCTCTCGCACGTCCGCGAGGGCCAGGCCCATCTTTTCCTCGCTGTCGGTATAGGAACGGGCCGTATCGAAAAAGTTGACGCCGGCCTCATAGGCTTTGCGCAGCAGCTGACCGGCGTATTCGGCGCTGACCCGCTGGAT
Source organism: Oscillospiraceae bacterium (assembly GCA_910574935.1). Taxonomy (GTDB): domain Bacteria; phylum Bacillota; class Clostridia; order Oscillospirales; family Acutalibacteraceae; genus Acutalibacter; species Acutalibacter intestini. The sequence goes on along the minus strand of CAJTCU010000005.1, from coordinate 98,384 downwards.
GGGCAAGGCCCCAAAGCCGTTTTTGTTAGCCACCAGGCCGGTGCGGCCCAGGGCGACGGTTTTCATGGTGGACTCCTCCTTTGTTTTTCAATACGTTCTCTGTATCATCCTAACATAGGAAGCGGGGTCTAAGTCAAGGGGAGATTCTACAAGGGACACGGTCCCCCTTAGTGGGGAGAGGATTTAAAAGGGAGGGACAGAGCCTCTCCCTTTTGTCCGCCTTTGACCAAAAGGTCAAGCTCCTGCCTAATTGTAGTCCCCAAAGCCCAAACCGGGTAGAAGAAAAGCGAGCACTTACTTCTCCATCCGCTTACGGAACTGCTCCAGGGTCTCGGTCAGTTCCAGGGTGCAGGACTGAATGGCCAGACCAGTCTGGGCCGCGAAGAACCGCAGGTAGAAGTTGCCGGAGAAAGCCGCTACATTCAGTTCTATCGTCTCCCACTCCCGCTGCGCGCCGGTCAGGGTCACAGTCCCCAGCAGGTTCCGGTCCTGGAATACGGAAATAGGCAGCTGCGACACGTCGTTGCTGTCTGTGCTCTTCAGCACCAGTTTCATATTATACATGCCCTGTTCCTTCACCGTCACCGCGAACCGGGTGTTACTTCCCTTTTCCAGACCAATAAGGGATGTGTCCAGGGTCACACAGTTATCCTCCCCGGCCCGCGCATAGTGCATTTCCCCGGCGCTGGCATCGTCAAAGGAGGGCGCTTCGCCCAGCTCCTTGTCCAGCTGGGTCTCTTGGCCCCGCAGCCGCAAAAGGGCCGGAGAACGCAGCAGAAAGCCGCAAATATTCTTGGCGCAGCGCTGGAAGTCCCCCCGGGTAACCGTACCGGCGGTCAGGCCCTCGGCGGAATTGTCGTGGCCAGAGTTGGCCCCCGCGTCGGTATTCACCATGAATAGGTCGTTCTGGCCCCGGACCATAGCCGCGGTATTGGTCCGGTCGCCGGGCTGGCCCTCGTCGTTGGACTTGGCCCACCAGTCGGTCATTACCTGGCCTTTATAGCCCCACTGGCTATGAAGGATGGTGGTCAGCAGGTCGTAGTTGCTGGCAGACCAGAAGCCATTGATGGGGTTGTAGCTCGTCATAATAGAATAGGCCCCCGCCTCTTTTACGGGAATTTCGAAGCATTTAAGATACAGTTCCCGCAGGGCCCGCTCGGAAACCACGGCCTCTACGTCATTACGCTTGAACTCCTGGCTATTACAGGCAAAATGCTTGATGGTGCCCGTGACCCCGTACTTCTGCATGGCGGCCAGCTGGGCGGCGGCCATTTTACCAGTGAGCAGGGGGTCCTCGGAGAAATATTCAAAGTTCCGGCCGTTCAGGGGGTGGCGGTGCAGGTTGATGCCAGGGCCCAACAGGGTGTCTACCCGGTTCTTCCGCAGCTCCATGCCCTCGTATTCGTAGAGCTCCTCCACCAGGGGCAGGTTGAACGAGCAGGCCTGGCAGGTGCCGTTAGGCATGGAGAAAGCCATGGTGCCGCAGTCCATGCGGATGCCGCTGGGGCCGTCGGCGCAGCAGCCTGTGGGAATGCCCTTATCTAGCAGAGACTGGGTCACCCCGCCAAAGGCTCCAGCGGTACCAGGGGTCACCTTGGGAGAGCACATGCCCTCGCCCCGAACAATACAGCATAGCTCTTCCTCGCTAAGCTGGGCTACAAAGTCGTCCAGGCTCACCTTTCCGTCGGCCACGTCCCACAGCTTCCAGCCCTTGTCGCCGGTCTGGGGCAGCTCTGGGGCCATGCGCTGGGCCCTGCGGTCCATGGGGGCCACCGTACGCAGAGGTACCGGCTCATATTCTTTGGCGAAGATGCCTTCCGCCGCCGGGCCGGGGCGCAGACGGTCAAAGGCTGTTACAGGAGCGCAGGCCTCTTCCAGCTGCTCCACCACGGTCTCTTCCAGGGTGACAGAGCCCGCCAGCTTGGCCCGCCGCACATCCGTGCCCACATAGAAAGCGTACTCGCCGGCCTCCAGCACCCAGGCGGACTTGTGGCCTGTAGCGCCGCAGTCGTCATAGGAGGCTAGGCTGTTTACCGGGCATTCCAGAGAGAGAACCTCACGCTCTCCAGGCTGGAGCAGCCGGGTTTTGCCAAAAGCACACAGCACCCGGGCGGGCTTGCCCAGCTGGCCCTGAGGGGCCCCGCAGTAGACCTGCACCACCTGCTTGCCAGGAGCAGCGCCTGTGTTCTTTACCTCTGCCTCAAAGTGCACGTTGGCCCCGTCCATTCCCATGGAGACAGCCTTTACCTCAAACTCCGTGTAGCCCAGACCAAAGCCGAAGGGGTACAGCACCTTGTCCGGGGCAAAGGTCTCGAAGTACCGGTAGCCCACATAGATGTCCTCGGCGTAAATATTGCGGGTTTCGCTGCCATAGTTTCCAGCGGCAGGGTAGTCGCTGATGTCATAGGCGATGGTGTCCGAAAGCCGCCCAGAGGGCTGGGCCGCGCCCGTCAGCACGTCGGCGGTACCCAGGCCGCCCACCTGTCCCCCCTGCCACACGTACATCACAGCGCCGGGCTTATACTCCTCCACCCATTTCATGTCTAGAATGCTGCCGGTGTTCAGCACCACGGCCACCCGAGAGAAAGCAGCGCAGACAGCCTTTAACACGTCTTGCTCGGCTTGGGCCAACAGGTAGCTTCCTTCGGCAGCGGAGTTGTCCTTATCCTCCCCGGCGGTGCGTCCCAGAATCACCAGGGCCGCGTCGTTCTGCTTGCTGGCTTTCTCCACCAGGGCCGGGTCCAAAGGCATCTCCTCCTGGTACCAGGGCTCGGCAGCCCAGCCCACGCCCACGTCGAAGGGATGATCCTTCAGCCACTCCTCATAGACCCCCTTCAGCGCCTGGTCCACCTGGACCCGGCCGCTTTTTTCCAAAGCCTGGGTAATGGTGGGCACTGGGGCGGTATTCACCAGACCGCCAGAGCCTGTGCCGCTCTTATAGTAGTTAAACTGGCTGCGGCCAAAAACCGCCAGCTTTTCCCCCTTGTCAAAGGGCAATGTGCGGTTTTCGTTGCGCAAAAGCACCGCGCCCTCGGCCACAGTCTCCCGCGCTTTGGCCGCATAGGCCTTTAGGTCAAACGTTTTGTGTTCCATCCGTTTTTCCGCCTTTCCTTTCTATAAATTATGCTCAAAAAGACACAGAAAAGATCTATAGGTATTATACACGAGTTCCGAAATATTTTCAATAGAAAAAGCGGGCGCTGGGAATGTATACAAGACCTTTTTATAAAACCACATGCGGAGTGGTCTAAAAAAGTTTTTACCCCTGTTTTTTCATGGTCAGGGCAATGCGCTTTTTCGCCTGGTTTACCTCCAGCACTGTCACCTCCACCACGTCTCCTACAGTGACCACTTGGCTGGGATTTTTCACAAACCGGTCCGCCAGCTGGGATACATGTACCAGGCCGTCTTGGTGTACACCAATGTCCACAAATGCACCGAAGTCCACCACGTTGCGCACCACCCCGCTTAGCTTCATGCCTGGAGCCAGGTCGCTGATGTCCATTACGTCTGTGCGCAGCAGAGGCGGGGGCAGCTCGTCCCGAGGGTCCCGGCCGGGCTTTTGCAGCTCGGCGGAAATGTCTCGCAGGGTGGGCACGCCTACCCCGCAGGCCTCGGCGGCTTTAGCTGCCCCCAGCTTTTCCAGCCGGGTGCCCAGTTCGCTCAGGCCCCCCACGTCCTTTAGCGTATAGCCGCACAGCGCCAGCAGCTTTTCCGCCGCTTGATAGGACTCTGGGTGCACAGCGGTGTTGTCCAGCACGCTCTCACTCTCGGGCACCCGCAAAAAACCCGCGCACTGCTGAAAGGCCTTGGGACCCAGTTTAGGCACCTTCAATAGCTCCTTCCGGGTGCGGAAGCCGCCGTTTTCCTCCCGGTAGGCGGCCACGTTCTTGGCCACAGTGGGGGTAATCCCCGCCACCCGCCGCAGCAGGGCCGGGGAGGCTGTGTTTACGTCCACGCCCACGGCATTCACGCAGTCCTCCACCACCCCGTCCAAAGCCTCTCCCAGCCGGGCCTGGGGCATGTCGTGCTGGTACTGCCCCACGCCGATGGCCTTGGGGTCAATCTTCACCAGCTCGGCCAGGGGGTCTTGCAGCCGCCGGGCAATGGATACCGCCGAGCGCAGGCTGACATCAAAGTCCGGGAACTCCTCTGCCCCCAGCTTAGAGGCGGAGTACACCGAAGCCCCGGCCTCGCTGACCACCATATAAGAAACCTGGCCAGGATACTCTTTGATAAACTCGCTGACAAAAATTTCCGACTCCCGGCTGGCGGTGCCGTTTCCGATGGCAATGCAGCTGACCCCATGGCGCTCGCAAAGGCGGCGCAGCACCTTTTTGGCCTCTTCGGTCTTGTTATGGGGCTTGGTGGGGTAGATCACGGCGGTTTCCAGCACCTTGCCGGTCTCGTCCACCACCGCCAGCTTACAGCCGGTGCGATAGGCCGGGTCAAAGCCCAGGGTGACCTTGCCCTTTACCGGGGGCTGCATCAGCAGGGGGCGAAGGTTGAGGGCAAAGGTTGAGATGGCCTGTTCTGCGGCCTGTTCTGTCAGGGCCTTGCGCACCTCCCGCTCTAGGGAGGGGAAAATCAGCCGATCCCAGGCGTCCTGAGCAATGTCCTGTAGGCGGCTAAAGAAGGGATGTCCAAGGGCCACGCCCTGCAAGATCATACCCACTGGGCCAAAGTCTCCGGGCAGCACCGAGACCTTCAGGGCGCCCTCCCGTTCACCCCGGTCCATGGCCAGAATTTGGTGGCCTTGCAGCCGGCGCAGAGGCGACTGAAAATCATAATAAGTACTATAGACCGTGTCCTCCTCTGTATTGGCGGCACAGCGCAAGTCTCCTTTGCGATTGATATTCTCCCGCAGAACCTTGCGGCGGGCCGCGTCATCGGAAAAATCCTCGGCAATAATGTCCCCAGCACCCTGCAGGGCCTCCTCCAGGGTGGCCACACCTTTTTCCTCGTCCACAAAGGTTTTGGCCATCGCCTCCAGGCCGGCCAGGGTCAGGGCCCTGCCCTCGGGGTCTTTGCCGGTCCATACCGCCTGGGCCAGGGGCTCCAGGCCCCGGTCTCGGGCCACGCTGGCCCGGGTCTTGCGCTTGGGCCGGTAGGGGCGGTACAAGTCCTCCACCTCGGTAAGGGTGGCGGCGGCGTTCACAGCAGCCTCCAGCTCTGGGGTCAGCTTTTCCTGGGCGGCCACTGCGGCAATGACTTCGGCCTTGCGCTGGTCCAGGCCCCGCAGATATTGCAGCCGGTCGGCCAGCGTGCGAATGGTCTGGTCGTCCATGGTGCCGTGCTGCTCTTTACGGTAGCGGGCAATAAAAGGCACGGTATTGCCCTCGTCTAAAAGGGCCACCACAGCCTGGGCGTGTTCTGGACGAACATGAAGCTCTTGAGAAAGATTTTCAATGATATGGTCCATATAAATTACCTCATTTGCTATAGGATGGGTTTCCGCCGCCGGAACAGGCGGACTCGATTATTATAACACCAAAGGCAGGGCTTTGCCAAGGGGTTTTTCCAAGGGAACAGCCTGCTTTGGCCAGTCTCTTCTCCCAGTTCGCCCTTGCAATCTTTGGCAAAATGTAATATAATAAAGCGAATGGCATCCAAAACATTTTATTCAGGAGGCAATACAGTATGGCTGTCAATCGTTTCGTGCTCAACGGCATTTCGTATCACGGCAAGGGCGCTATCCAAGAGATTCCCGGCATCGTCCAGGCAAAGGGATTTCAGAAGGCCTTCATTGCCACCGACCCCGATCTGCTGAAATTTGGGGTTACTAAAAAGGTTACCGACCTGCTGGACCAGAAAGGCATGGCCTATGAGGTTTACTCTGACATCAAGCCCAACCCCACCATTGAGAATGTTCAGTCCGGCGTGGAGGCCTATAAAAAGTCCGGGGCCGACTACATGATTGCCATTGGGGGCGGTTCCTCCATGGATACTGGCAAGGCCATTGGAATTATTATCAATAACCCGGAATTCGCCGACGTACGCTCTCTAGAGGGTGTAGCTCCCACCAAGAACCCCACGGTGTTCACCATTGCTGTGCCCACCACCGCAGGTACCGCCGCCGAGGCAACTATCAACTATGTGATCACCGACGTGGAGAAGAAGCGCAAGTTCGTGTGCGTGGACGTGAACGACATCCCGAACATTGCCGTGGTGGACCCAGACATGATGTCTACCATGCCCAAGAGCCTTACCGCCGCCACAGGTATGGACGCCCTGACCCACGCCATTGAAGGCTACACCACCCGCGCAGCCTGGGAGCTGGCCGATTGCCTGGACTTGGAAGCCATTAAGCTGATCTCCAAAAATCTGCGGGCCGCTGTAAATAACGAGCCCCACGGCCGGGAGGGCATGGCCTTGGCCCAATATGTCACTGGCATGGCTTTCTCCAACGTGGGCCTGGGCATTGCCCACTCTATGGCCCATACTCTGGGCGCTGTGTACGATACTCCCCACGGTGTGGCCTGCGCCATGTGCCTGCCCATTGTCATGGAGTATAATCAGGCATATACTGGCGAAAAACTGCGGGACGTGGCCCAGGCCATGGGGGTGGACACCACTGGCATGGACCAGGCCGCTTATCGCCAGGCTGCTATTGACGCGGTGCGGAAGCTTAGCGTGGATGTTGGCATTCCCACCAAGCTGGAAGCTTTGAAGGAAGAAGATCTACAGTTTCTGGCCCAGTCCGCCGCAGCCGACGCCTGCGCCCCGGGCAACCCCAGGGAAGCGGGGGTGGAGGACTTTACCGTTTTGTTCCGCAAATTGATGTAATGGTATAACGCAATCCATAAAATTTCAGGGCTCCCCACCGGCCTTTCTGGTCTGTTCCGTGCGGGAATCCCTATTTTTAGGAGATGATTTTTTTGACAGAAATGGTACAGGAGATCCGCCAGGAGCTCACCGGCCGCATTATCCCTTTCTGGACAGGCCTGCGGGATAACCGCCAGGGCGGCTATATGGGCCAGGTGGACTTTGACCTGACCCGCCAGCCACAGGCCCAGCGGGGCTGTATTCTCAACAGCCGCATCCTCTGGTTTTTCTCCCAAGCCTACCAGTTCCTTAAGGACCCCGCCCTGCTGAAAGAGGCCCGCCACGCCTATCAGGCTCTGCTCACTATGCTGGACCCAGAGCACGGCGGCGTGTACTGGTCCATGAACCCGGATGGCACGGTATTTGACAGCACGAAGCACACCTATAACCAGGGCTTCGCGGTATATGCCCTCTCTGCCTACGCTCAGGCCAGCGGCCAGGAGGAGCCCCTGGAGCTGGCCCAGAAGCTGTTTCATCAAATCGAAGCCCGCTGCTTTGACGGGGCAGGTTACCTAGAGGCCTTTACCGCTGATTGGCGGCCCGCAGGCAACGAAAAGCTAAGCGAAAACGGCGTGGAGGCCGGCCGCACCATGAACACCCTGCTCCATGTGCTGGAGGGCTACACCGGCCTGTATGAGGCGGGCCGCGACCAGCAGGTGCGGGACCGGCTGATATGGATCTTGAACACCTGGGCGGAGAAAATCTACAACCCGGACCGCCGCCGGCAGGAGGTATTCTTTGACCTAGACTACCATCCCCTCATCGACCTGCACAGCTTTGGCCACGATATAGAGACTTCCTGGCTGCTGGACCACACCCTGGACGTGCTGGGCGACCCGGCCCTGACCGCCCGGCTGCGGCCCATGCTACTAAGCATGGCGGAGCATACTCTGGAAGCAGCCTATACCCCGGGCAATGGCTTTGCCAATGAAAGCGAAAACGGCGTGGTGGACGCCACCCGGGTTTGGTGGGTCCAGGCCGAGGCGCTGTTGGGCTTTCTCAACGCCTGGCAGCACACTGGCGAGGAGCGCTATTTAGAGGCGGTCCGCAGCCAGTGGGCCTATATTCGGGACGTGATGGTGGACAAGCGCCCCGGCTCAGAATGGTACTGGTCCTGCCAGGCGGACGGCACACCCATCCAAAAGCCCATTGTGGAGCCCTGGAAATGCCCGTATCACAACGGCCGCATGTGCCTGGAGGTGCTGCGCCGGGACCCGGCGCTATAGGAGAGCCTGGCCATGTTTACCATACAGCCGGAGCGCCTGACCGCCACCCAGTACATCGATTTCCTCAAGCGCACAGACCTAGGTTCTCAGTATCCAAAAGAGCGCTTCCAGCAGCGTATTGAGACTCTGGTCCAAAGCGCGCCCATCAGCCTGACTGCCCGGGACAAGGCCGGAACACTTTTGGGGGTATGCTTCGGCATTACAGATTTTGCCTACTGGCTGTTCATCACCGACTTGGGGGTGGACCGAGACTATGTGGGCCAAGGCATCGGCAGCCAGCTGCTGCATACCGCCCACGAAGCTGCCGGGGGCCAGCGGGACATCATCCTATATACCTGTGCCGCCCAGGACGCCGTACCCTTTTATGAAAAAAAAGGCCTGATGTTTTCACAGGATGTGATGCAGCTGAACCGCGTCGATTGGACTGAGTTTCCCGTAAAATAATTATTAGAACCTGTATTTACAGCCTGCAAAGGTTGTTTGAGCGAGGATTTTCGGTTATCAATATAGACATTAAGGCGGACACCATGACCATTCATGAATACCAGGCCCTGGCCCATGACCCTCCTGAACCCTAAGCTAGCGGCGCCGGGATGTGTTGATTAACTGTGTAATGGGCCTGTGCGGCAAGTCTGGCGAAGCCATTGACATTGTAAAAAAGTGGCTGGCCCAGGGCCACCAGCTGGAGCGGACGCATCTGGCAGAGGGCTGGGAGATGTCGCCTGGTATCTGGCCAAGGCCGCCACTGCCCTGGACCTGCCCCTGGAAGAGATTTTCCAGGCTAACATTGACCAGATGCGCCAGCGCTATCCAAAGGGCTTTAACTGCGGGCGCTCTCAGACGCGGCTGGAAAGAGACCTGTGACGGATGATCCATCCCCTTCATCCTGACCAACTAGGGCTTGTTTGAAAAATCGAAAACGTCGTCTTTTTGGCCAGAAGAGGCCACTTTCTACGTCGAAAATCCTCGTCAATCGCCAGAGTGACGTAGTTAGCGCAGCTAACTACAGCGGTTCTTCTCCTTGAAATTGTCCCCTTCTGGCCAAAAATTCGTCATTTCCTCTATTTTCAAACAAGCCCTAGACCGAATCATGGAAATCTGGCTAGCAGGCAATCTGGCCGCCCCCTTTCATCTCCTCCGCCTATTAGCCAGTGCTATTTGGAAGTCTCTGTAGGGAAACTGCCGCATCCTAGCCAGGTGCGCGGCAACGAGAACCAGCTGTGCTGGTCTACCTTAGACCAGGACTTTTTCGACGCTGCACAGTATGCGGGAGAGGGAAATATGGGGCATATCCTGATGCAAGTCAAAGGGTACCAAGACCAGCTGTTCCCCTGACCGTGGCCCGCCGCCCTCTCCATGCTCTACAGGCCAACATCTGAAAGGCTCTTTTATACAGCCTTACATGCGAAAAGCTCCGGCTAAGCAGCCGCGCCATCCGGCATATTTCCCTAAAGGCGTTTCCCAGAAAAGAACAAACGCCCTTTCTGCGGATGGCGGCCATGTCCCAGCTTTGAAATGCGGAAGTTACCGGCTTTTACAAGAAAGCCCCCCCCTGCGGCCTGGTTTATCTGGCCCACAACCGCAGGCTGGTCTTTTAAAGTGATGATTTTTCTGGCAAGAACACAAATAAGGAGTGACCACCAATGACCTATCAAGAAATTAATGCCCGCTATGAGGCTTTGATCAACCGCCCTAATATGGTAGACGAGAGCCACCACAATGGCATCTATGAGCGCTGGATGCACCCAGTGCTTACCCGGGAACACGTGCCGCCTTTCTGGATGTACGACCCAAATCCCACCACCAACCCCTATATGATGCAGCGCTTGGGGGTGAATGCCGCCTTTAACAGTGGAGCCATTCTGCTGGACGGCAAGTACACCCTGGTGGCCCGCATGGAGGGTGCGGACCGCAAGAGCTTCTTTGCCGTGGCCCAAAGCGACAGCCCCACCCAGGGTTTCCGGTTCTGGGACGAGCCTGTCGTACTGCCCGATACCTGCCCGGAAGAGACCAATGTTTACGACATGCGGCTGACAAAGCATGAGGACGGCTGGATCTATGGCGTGTTCTGTTCCGAGAGCAAGGACCCCCAAAATTCGGACCTCTCCGCCGCTGTGGCCGCCGCGGGCATTGTGCGCACCAAGGACTTGAAAACCTGGGAACGCCTGCCCAACCTGGTGACCAAGCGCTCTCCCCAGCAGCGGAACGTGTTACTGCACCCGGAGTTTGTGGACGGCCAGTACGCCTTTTACACCCGGCCCATGGACGACTTTATTGATACCGGCAGCGGCGGGGGCATTGGCTTTGGCCTGTGCAAGGACATCGCCCACGCCGAAATCGACGAGGAACGTATGACCTCCATCCGGCGCTACCATACCATTACCGAGAGCAAAAACGGCGCGGGCGCTGTGCCCATTAAGACGGACAAGGGGTGGATTCACATTGCCCACGGGGTGCGCAATACCGCCGACGGCCTTCGGTATGTGGTCTATGCCTTTGCCACCGCCTTGGATGACCCCGCCAAGGTGATTGCCGAACCTGGCGGGTTCCTCATTGCCCCCTATGGCGGCGAGCGGGTAGGCGATGTCAGCAACGTGGTATTCACTAACGGGGCCATTGATACCCCGGACGGCAAGGTGTACATCTACTACGCCTCCAGCGACACCCGGCTGCACGTGGCCTCTACGGACATCGGCCGGCTGACGGACTATGTGTTCAACACTCCCCGGGACCCATACCGCACCGCAGACTGTGTGCGCCAGCGGGTGGAATTTATCCGAAAGAACCTGGAATTTTTGAATCAGTAGAGGCGGAAACACGCCCTACTACATAAAAGATGCCCCCGCTGTACAGCCCAACAGCGGGGGCGTCTTTCTTTGCTTTATCTGTCAATTATATTTAGATCTTTTCTTTCTCTCCCGGGGTCATCTCCGCCACTACCAGGTTCGGCGGGGTGTGGCTTCCCTCTTGACGGATGGTCTTGCTCTCTCCTGGGTACAGCTTAAAGTAATTGTCGCTAAAGTGTACCCGGTCGTCCTCAGCCTGCAAATAGGCCACCGGCACATAGGCGTCTGCCGAAACTGTAACCAGCAGATCGTTCCCGTCTTCTTCCACCCGGTCGATCTTCACCTGGGCCCTGGGGAAGGAGTAGTCCCGGTAATAGGCCCGCAGGCTGTCGGCAGTCTCAAAGCCGTCTGCTTTGGCAAAGAAGAAACCCTTTGTCAGGTCGCCAGATACCTCAACGGTAAACTGCTGCCAACTATGAGCCCCTACCTGCATGCTCTTCTCTACGACCGCGCCGGTTTTGCCATCAAACCCCATATAACCAATGCCAAGCTTAGCCTCCAGGGCTTCGGGGGTCTCGTTGATCACCGTTACCAGCGCGCCACCTTGGCTCTGCCGGACAATCAGCTTTCGGGTGGCAAAAGCTCGCTTCAAGAAGTAAAAGCTTACCTTGCGGGTCAGATAGTAGTCGATGATGGTCCAGCCGGTCTCGGGCCAGCAGTCGTTGTACATCCAGATCAGGTCTCCGGCGCCATAGGGCTTTTGACGCATGGCCTCGGCCATCTCCGCGTACAAGCAGCCTTGCATGATGCCGCTGTACAGCAGATAGCCCTTGGTGTCTAGGGTGGAGAAGTCCGTTAGGTGGCGGTTAATGGCCCCGTCGATGGGCTCGCGCTTCCGGTCGAACTCGCCGTGGTGCTTCCAAATAGCGCCCTCCCGGTCCAGCTCTTCCCCATCATGGTACCGGCGGACTGTGCTCTCCATCTGGGCCCCGAAGAAGCCATATTCGCTGGAGAACCGGGCGGGCATCCGGTCAAAGGCCTCCAGCTCATACTGGAATTTAAACTTGGTGTTGGGGTCCCTGCCCAGGTAGGTCCAGGCATGCACGTCGCCGTCATCCACCTGGTTGGCCCTGGGGTCGCCAAAGTAGGGGGACGAGGGCATGTAGGGAATCAGCGGGCTATTACGATGCACCGCCCGAGGCTGGATATAGTTGAAAATCTTTTCGCCATAGAACCGAGGCAGCTTGATCGGCTCCGGGAACCAGTCCGTGTAGGACTCCGCAATCTCGTTGTTGCCTGTCCACACCCCCATGCAGGCATAGTGGGCCAGGCGCTTGGTCTGGTACTCGGCCTCCTGCTCGGCCTCAAACAAAAAGGCCGGGTCATGGTCTGGGTAGTAGCCGCATGCATACATAAAGTCGTGCATCAGCAAAATACCGTCCTCTGAGCAGTACTCATAGAAGCAGTCCGGCTCGTAGGTGCCGCCGCCCCACATCCGCAGCATGGTAAAGCCCGCGGCCTTAGCCTCGTCTACCAGCGTGCGGTAGCTGCTGTCTGGCGTACGCAGATACACGGAGTCCGTGGGCACCCAGTTTCCGCCCTTGCAGAAAACCCGCACGCCGTTAACCTTGAAGAAGAAATTCCGGGTACCGTCCTCTAGCCTGGAATGGTCGATCTCTACCGTACGCAGGCCGATTTTTTTATCCTTTGCAATAATACTGCGCCCGCCGCAGGTTACTTTTACCCGGAAGATATACTGGTGCTGGTCTCCATAACCGTTCGGCCACCAGAGCTTAGCATTTTCCACCACAGCGGACTCTTCCGCATAATTCACGCCGCCGGTAAGCAGTAAGGTCTGTTTGCCAGCAAAAGCCATGGTCTCGCCATCCAGCAGCTCATATTCCAGTATAGATTCTTTCGAAGAGCACATGTCGCTTTTTTCCAGTTCAAAGGCAAAGCGCACCTGTGCACAGTTCTTGTCCACAGAAAGCGTATCCACCCGGCTGGCAGCCACCCGGGCCCCGGTGAAGGCTTCAATGCGGATGCCCCGGCCAATGCCGCAGGTGGGTACTGGCTGGCACCAGTCCCAGCCATAAGTAAACTGGGGCTTGCGGGTATAGACACGCTGGTCGCAGATCGCATTTTCACTGGCACAGTAAAAGGCAATGCTGTCCTTGGGATAGTGGTCCTCCATGCCGGAGGTTAAGCGGATAATAATCTGGTTTGCGCCAGGCTTTAAAAAGCGCTTCACATCCTCACAGAAGGGACAAAACGCATTGGTGTGGTGGCCGGCGGGCTTTCCATTAATAATAATGTCTGCCTTAAAGTCCAGCATTTCAATGTACAGGCGAACAATTTCCTCTTTCAACAGGTCTTCTTCCACCTGGAACTCCCGGATGAACCACCAAGAAAAATCCCGGATCCACAGGCAGTCCTTGGTGTTGGTTTTAAGGAAGGGTTCGCTGATGATCTCCGCCTCCACCAGGGGGGTAATCACATCACAGGGCACATTGGCGGTGATAAATCCCTCTTTGCTGGGAAAGGCATTGGGCATTTTCCCGTGGTAAACGTCAAATTTCCCCTCTGGGCGGTCCAGCACCTCTTGAAAGCGCCCAGGGGTCATGTCCAGAAACTCGGCCCGTAGTTTCCAGGGGCCGGAAAGGTCCAAAGTACGCATAATAAGTTCCTCCTTAAAAGGAAAAAATGTGAGGCTGGCAAAGGACGGAGCGAATCGTCAAAGCGCAATCTCAAAACCGGAAAGATTCCCAGCGGGAAGCATTCTGACTCGACTAGGGCTTGTTTGATAATAAAAGGAATGACGAATTTTTGGTCAGAAGTGGTCAGATTCCAAGAAAAAAACGCAAGTCAACCTGTCGGTTGACGAGGATTTTTGACGCGGAAGATGGCCGCTTATGGGCAAAAAGCCGGCGTTTTTGATTTTTCAAACAAGCCCTAAACCGGCTGGGCACAAACATGGGAACATTCTGCGCTTCAGGAGCTTAGGGTCTGCGTCCCTCAGGCCTTACCAGTAGGCAGCAGCTCCCCTTTAAGAATCCCAGGACACAAATGTCTTTTGTGTGTCCATTATTCGCCATGAGCTTCTGACTCCTATAAAAAAGAAATATGGGAGAGGTATCTCGCCTCTCCCATATTCTACAGCTTTATTTCACAATGTCAATAGCTAATATGAAATAATTTCAAAAATTATTGCTGGTTAATCTTATTGTCCATGTACTCCTGCATCCGCTGAGCCTGAGCGTCATAAACTTCCTGGGCCTCCGCGGTAGCGCTTTCTAGTCCAAAGCCGTTCAGGGTAGCAATGTAGGTATCCCAGGTATCAACAGACTCCTGGCCACCAATGACGCCCCACAGGTAACGGTTCTTCTCATCAGTGATGTCTGTGCCGCATTCGACCCATTGGGTCAGCAGGGCCGGGTTCTGCCACTCCACCAGATGGGCAGCGGCATCGCGGCTGTTTTCACCAGACTTCTGGAACAGCGCGGTGGTAGAGGGAATATTGGTGATCAAACCCTCGTCCTTACGGTTGAACAGGTTGTTAAACAGGTTCAGACCGATGTTTTGGGCATTGTTCTCCTCGCCTTCGCAAGAGATGATGGGCTGGTAAACGCCATCCTCATCATAGGTATACTCCTGGCCCTCAACACCATAGCGGCGCTCAATGTAGTTCTCCAGACCGCACATGTCATCATAAATGGCATAGGCACGCTCGGGATCGGTGCAGGTATGGGTGATGCCAAAGTGAGCCCAGGCAGCGCTGGTGGCGGGGTCCTCCTGAGGATTGCCGTTGGGACCGGAGATGGGATCAATGGGAACCCACTTGGCATCAGGATTGGACTTATAGAAGCTCATCATGGTGCCGGAATCGGGGTTATTATAGGCGCACCAGCTGTAGGTGATGCCGAAGCCGCCGTTGGCCATTTCCTCGTCGCGGTCGGTGTCCTGGGTGATGTTGGGAGTGATGTAGCCCTTGGCGTACAGATCGGCCACGTCAGAAATCCATTCTTTGGTGTTGTCGGTGGCGGGGCCGTAGGCTACCTTGCCGTTGTCGTCCACAACCCAGCGGTCATAATGGGTGTAGTCGTAGCCCTGAATCCAGGGCCAGAAGGAACGGAAGTCGTAACCGTCGCCGCCCAGACCATAGGTGTCGTTCTTGCCATTCTTGTCGGGGTCGTCCTCGGTAAAGGCCTTCATAACAGCCTCCAGCTCCTCAAAGTTGGTGGGAGCCTTCAGGCTAAGGTTATCCAGCCAGTCCTGACGGATCCAGGTGACCTCGCAGGAAGGCTCGGCCACGTCGCCGGGAATGCGGTAGATAGAACCATCTTCCTCGGTGGCATAGAAGAGGGTCTTGGGGTCCATCTTGTTGTAGTAGTCGCGGATGTTGGTATAGGTATTCATGTACTTAGACACATCCACCAAGCGGCCTGCCTGCTTCCACTGTAGGAAGTCGTTATCCATCCCCCACCACCACATGATATTGGGGGTATCGTCGGCAGCCATCCGCAGGTTGATAAAGGACTGGCCATCAGCCCAGCCGGGAATAACAACCAGCTCAATGTTGACATTGTACTTTTCTTCCAGCATTTTCTCTACGCGGCTGTCAGACTGGGTAAAGCCGGTCATAACAGCGATGGAGAGGTCCATGGGCTCAGAGATGTTCAGAACGTCCAGCTTTTCGCCGGTGCCTGTCTCGCTGCCCTCGGGTGTGCTAGATTCATTCCCGCCAGCGGTGCTGCTCTCGGGGGTAGAGCTGCTCTTGTCCTCGCCGGTGCTGGCTGTGCTACTCGAGCTGCTTCCACTGTCGTTGCCGCAGGCAGCGAACAAAGCAACGCACATGGCAAGAGCCAGAACCAAGCTGAGAATCCGTTTCACTTGCTTGTTCAATTTGTTTTCCTCCTAACACAATTGTAAGAAAATATAGATCACAGCCGCCGCTGAAAGGCAGCGGCCGCAAATCCCAATAATTCTGTAGACCCATATACAGTCTACGTTCACGCTGGCTAACGCGCGTAAAACAACACATAACTAACTTTTCTGACCTGGCCAGTAAAGCGAACCCCTATAAAGCGGGGCCAGCGTCTATGCTGGGTTAGCCCTTTACGCCGCCGATCATGACGCCTTTCACAAAATGCTTCTGCACGAAGGGATACACTAGCAGGATCGGCACAGTGGCTACCACAATAGAAGCCGCCTTGATGGTCACGGCATTGGCGCTCTCCTGCACACGCACATTGACGCCCGCCTGCTGCATGGCCTGCTGGGTGTTGGTCAGCATGAACCGCAGCACAGCCTGCAAGGACCAAAAATCGGGGTTGGTGATGTACAGAACTGTACTAAAGTAATCGTTCCAGTACATAACCGCGTTGTACAGCATAATCGTGGCAATCGTCGCCTTAGAAAGAGGCAGGATAATGCTAAAGAAAATACGGAAATCATTGGCTCCGTCAATACGGGCCGCCTCCTCCAGGCTCTCGGAAATAGACAGGAAGAAGCTCTTCATAATAATGCAGTTATAGGCGCTAACCAGCAGCGGCAGAATTAAAGCCGCCAGGGTATCATATATGCCCAGGTTACGAATCAGCAAGTAGTTAGGAATCATGCCCGCATTAAAGATCATGGTAAACAGTACCAAGAACATCATAATGCCGCTGCCCCGCAGCCGGGACTTACTAAGAGGATAGGCTGTCATAGCGGTAACCAGGGTACCCATCACAGAGCCCACTGCCGTAACAAAAATGCTGACGCCAAAGCCTTTATAGATTTGGGGGTTTTTAAATACTGACTCATAGGTGCCCAGATTAAAGCCCTTGGGGTACAGGAAGATGCCGCCGCGCAGGGCTGCGTCCGTGGAAGAGAAGGACTGCATAAACACGTGCCAAAAAGGGTAGAGCATGATCAGGCAAAGAACCGTAAAAAACGCATAGTTAAACACGGTAAATACTTTCTCGCCCAGGGAGGTCTTGATCTTATTGCTGTGTCCAGTGACACCAGCCGCAATGCTTTTTGCCATGATGTTTTACCTCCTCCTTACCAAATGCCTTCATTGCCAGTCTTCTTAGCCACCGTATTTACCGTGACGATAAGAAGCAGGGCAATAACCGACTTAAACATACCCACGGCAGTACTGAAGGAATAACTGTTCTTCTGTACGCCGATGCGGTACACATAGGTGTCTATAATATCGGCCACGTCGTACACAGGCGCGGAATAGAGCATGAAGATCTGGTCAAAGCCAGCGTTCAAAATATTATTGCAGTTCATGATCAACATAATAATGACCGTAGGCATAATGGCCGGAATCGTTACATGCAGCAACTGCTTGAAACGCTTGGCGCCATCAATAGAAGCGGCTTCGTACAGCTGGGGATCTACGCCGGAAAGAGCCGCAAAGTAGATAATGGTGCCCCAGCCCATCCCTTTATAAATGTCACTAACAATCAACATGGGCACAAAAGCGCCTTTATCTGTAAGTACCTGAATTCGTTGGCCGGAAATCATCTCAATAAGGTCGGTAACGATACCGTTAGAAGGATCCAGGAAGTTCATGACCAGGCCGGCCATGATAACCCAAGATACAAAGTAGGGCAGGTACAAAAGGGTTTGGGCCACCTTTTTAAACCTCAGGTTGCGCATTTCATTCATCATAAGAGCCAAGACAATGGGAATCGGGAAACCGATAACCATTTTCAAGATGGCAATGTACAGGGTATTTCCCAAAACTTTGGGGAACTGGGGCTTGGTGAACAGGTCGGTAAACTGCTTCATCCCCACCCAAGGGCTGGAGGATGGGTCGAACGCGTTATACTCCATAAACGCGATGCGCAGGTCGTACATGGGTATGTACTTAAAGATGATAAAGAAGATCAAGCCAGGCAGCAGAAGCAGGTATAGCCATCTGTCCCGAAGCATGTCACGAAACAGTCTGGACCAGTAGCCGTTGCTTTTCTCGTTTTGCGGCTTGGCGGTGGCGGTTGCCATATAGAGCCCTCCTCTTATTGATTTTGACTGTGCCTTTTCAGGAGCGCCCCCCTGGAAACGGTCCACAGTCTGCCTATAATCCCGGTTTTACCGGGATTGCCGAGAGGGCGCCCTCTCGGTGGCAGATAAGATTTGTACACATTATATCAACGATTGGCCTATTTGTAAAGAGGTTTTTACAAAATATTGCTAGTCATTACAGAATTGTAGCTTTTTTGAATATTATTTTTAAATTTCTTGTTATCGATTTAGCGCAATTAGCCGAAAAAACCAGGCTGTATTTCACTCTAAGAATCTGGTAATATCACACAACACTCTTTATGTGCATTCTGTTTAGTCATATTTTTAACCTTTGCCGGGTCCACCACAAAAAAAAGTGCCGGTCAGGTCAAAAACCTGGGCGGCATATACTTCTATTCTACTACACATAGGCAGCTTATACAAAAATCCAATCCGTGTTTAAATCCAGAGCAGCCAGCTGAATGTCCGGCTTTACCTTCTCCCCGTGGAAGTCGCTGCCGCCCGTGGGGTGCAGGCCATAACGCCTGGCCAGCTCTAAATAGAAGG
Source organism: Oscillospiraceae bacterium (assembly GCA_910574935.1). GTDB lineage: Bacteria > Bacillota > Clostridia > Oscillospirales > Acutalibacteraceae > Acutalibacter > Acutalibacter intestini. The sequence continues at coordinate 79,984 of CAJTCU010000005.1, read as the reverse complement.
CCTGCTGCCGGGGGGTGTGCACTGGGTAGTAACACTCTATTCCCTCCAGGCCCCAGCCCTTTAGCTGGGCCACCAGCTCCCGCAAGGGACCGTCCCCCAGACCCAGCTGGTAGGGGTGGGCCAGCGATGCCTTTCCCCCCGCGGCTTTAATGGCCTCTAGGCACTGGCGGGCCGTGGCTTTCCAGGGGGCGATCCGCTGGTACTCCTCAGTATCCAGATAACGGTCAAAGGCCTCCCGGTTGCTCTGCACATAGCCCTTTTCCACCATCACCCGGGCAAAATGCGGCCGGCCGATCGCCCCGCCGCCGGCTATACGCCGCACTTCCTCTTCCGCAACAGGAACACCTTTCTCCTCCAAAAAGTCCAGTAAGCGTGCCACGCGCTCTTCCCGGCCGGCCCGCAGCTTTTGGCACAGACTGGCAAGAGCCGGGGCCTCTGGCGCAAAATTGTACCCAAGAATATGCAGGTTTCGATACTCCAGTGCTCCTAGCTCTATACCTCGTACCACAGTGACCCCCAATCGTTCCCCGGCCTGGCCAGCTTCTTCCACGCCATCAACGCTGTCGTGGTCTGTTAAGGCAAGCACCTGAATGCCCCGCTCCTTGGCCAGCTCTACCAGCCGGGCGGGCGCGTATTGTCCGTCTGAGGCGGTACTGTGGGTGTGCAAATCGGCAATACTCATGGTGGCCTCCCCCTTTACAAAAGATGCTTTTGGGTTAATTATACCACTCCTAGCCTCCCTTGTCAAAGCGGGAATTTCCTTTCTCTTCCATTTGCCTCTATCTTTCATTAAAGAATGCCGCCAGCCCTTTGGCCTGCTCTTCCGAGCAGCCGTCCACGTTCAGCAGAACCACGTCCCCATCTTCCCCATAGACATACTGCCGCTCCACCGCCCGGTCACCAATCAGACTTTTTCTGCATCCAATGGCCGCCAGCCGGAGCAGTGGCTTTCCCCTGCCCATGGCCAGTCCATATGTACCCGCCTGTTCTCCTGGCATTACTTGTAGCCGGTAGGGGGGCAAATCTCCCAGCGGACGGTCAAAAAACAGGGCCGCACAGCAGTTTGAACACACAAACCCATCTTTTACTAAGACTGCGCGGGTAATAGGCCGCCCGAACCGGATGCCGTCCTCTCCAATAAACAGCACGTCCGCCCCGGTCCGGATGACCTCGGCAATGGCCCCGGTGCGTTCCCGGTGGGAAAGCCCCCGCAGGTTTAGTAAATGGATGGCGTAGCTAAGGGCGCACAGGCCTTCATCTTGCAAGTAGCGCTCCAAAGCCGCTCTTTCCGGGCGCTCCCGCCGGCTGGCCGCTCGTTTCGCGTAGCCCCTTTTGATGCCAGCCGCCAGGGCTATTATAATGAAAAAAGCTAAAATTATTAGGACCGTTGACAAAGCGGGGCCGAATTCCATAGGGGTTCTCCTTATACAAAAAATCTATTTTCATCTCATTTTACAACAATTTGTTGAATGAGTCAATATAACAAAACGTTTTACGTATACTGAATTTTGAGGAAAAATAGATTGAAAAAAGAGCCTAGAGGAGCAAAAGGAGAAACACCCATGTACAGAAGGATTCGTGATTTGAGAGAGGACCGGGACCTACAGCAGATTGACCTGGCCACCTATCTAAACTGCACCCAGGCCTGCTACTCTAACTATGAGCTGGGCAAGCGGGACATCCCCACCGAGGTGCTCATCCAGCTGAGCGCCTACTACCGCACCAGCGTGGACTATCTGCTGGGGCTGACGGACCAGCCCGCGCCCTATCCCCGAAAGAAAAGAGATGAGGGGTAAAAAAATTCCACTTTTCCCCAAAATTATTTACTTCATTCTTTTGGGGAATCAAACTCAGGTTATATGTGTTATAATATGTTTAGTCATTAAAAATCACAGTAGGAGGTGAAGTTTTTTCTTGTCCGTTATCAACCTATACTCTGGAAAGGAGGATCTTTATGAAGAAAGCACTTTTTGCCCTGTGTACCGCTTTCCTGGCGGCTGCGCTGGCTATTTCGGCTTCGGCGGCCTCAAATGATGGTCTCCAGAATAGCACGGAACCGCAGGTTACAGTCGAGGAAACGACCACAATGGAAATCGACCTCGATGATCCAAACTGCATGGAAATGGCGGCTGTTCTTAGCAGAGCTCCTCAAAACCTGTCTCTTGACGAACAGGTAGAGTGGATGCGCCAAACTTATCTGGATGCTGGGTTTGAGGACCACTCTCCCGATGTGACTGTTTGCGCACAATCTGATAATGTGTCAGAAGAAACCCGGAAGCTCGCCTACATGGATATCGAACAGGCTGACGAAGAACTAAAGGCCAAAATATTGGCGGCACGAAAAAAAATCATCTACAGCTACGATTGGCGTAACGATGATTTTATTGCCATGCGCGTGGATATTGCCGCAAATGTGATTGAAATTCCACCGAAGTTCAGCGACTTGTTTCCTGGCTGGGAAATTCCTGTGGACGAGTCCCTCATCATTGATTCGATACCAGATGAATCCAATGTTGAGGAAGAGACTTTAACGGCCGATAATGATATACAACCTCTTAACGCTCCGATAGAACGCACCTATTACAATGTACCAATTCATCCCAATAATCCCAACCATAACGCAGTGCCTTTTACTACAGTGACCGCTCCCCGAAACCTTCGGTCCATCATTCTGTGCTGGGTTCCCGAATTACCTTCTGGAACCACAAGCTATAATGTAGGATATACAGATGGGCTGAATGGACAAGATATTGCCCATGGTAGAAACTATACAGATAGAGACGTTCCTATTCAAGCATCTATTCCAGTCCGCTCCTACAATACGCCCGTTGGCTGTCGCCTTAGTACAAACTCACGGTCATGCAATACCACTGTAAAAACTAGACACACAATTGTCACATAAGCTCACTGGAGAAAGCCCCGCCCCCGTGGCGGGCCTTTCTCTTTATGAAAACTTTTTTCAAAAATTTCGCCCCCGCTCTTGCAAAATCCCGCCCCTTGCGGTATGATAGGTTCTATCAATTATACTGTGGATTGGGTGGTATCATGTTCATTTTGCTTCTGGTTCTTGCGGCGCTGCTGGTTCTTTGGCTGTGGCTTATCGCCCCCCAGCTGTGGGGCAGGCCCAGCTTTGCCCCCTTCCACCGGTTCGACTACGCCCATCGAGGCCTGCACAACATTGAGAACAGTGTGCCCGAAAACTCTATGAAGGGCTTTTTGCTGGCCGAGCTGGCCGGCTTTGGCATGGAGTTCGACCTGCAACTCACCCAGGACAACCAAGTTGTGGTACACCACGACCCCACCCTAAAGCGCAGCTGTGGCGTTCCTGTAGCCATCGCGGACCTTACCTGGGACCAGCTGAAGCAGTACCGGCTCTTCGGCACCCAGGAACCCATCCCTCTGTTTCGGGAGGTACTGGCGGGGCTTTCAGGCCAAACGCCGTTGATTATCGAGCTAAAGGGCTACAACGATCCCGCCCGGCTCTGCTCTTTGGTCATGAAAGAGCTGGAGGGCTACCAGGGCCTGTACTGTATCGAGTCTTTCGACCCCCGCATTGTGCGGTGGTTCCGGGTAAACCGTCCAGATGTGGTCCGGGGACAGCTGATGGGCCGCTTCCGCAAGGGGGATGACGGCATGACCGCCGCCCAGGCCTTTTTCGGCCGCAACCTAATGACCAACTGGTACACCCGCCCCAACTTTGAGGCCTACGACCTGCACAACCGGGACATCCCCGCCATACGGGCTGTGCGGGGGGTATTCCGGATGCAGGAGGTCAGCTGGACCATCCGCACCGAAGAGGAGTACCGGCAGATGAAGGCTTTGGGCAACCTGTGCATCTTCGAGCACATCCTGCCCGCGGGTGTAGAAGGGCCCCAGCCCAAAACCTACCAGGAGCTGCTGGACGCGGCGGTGTGCGTGATCGCAAAGAAGACCAACACGGCGAAATGACCCGCGCTGTTAAGGCAATGCCGCACAAAGATTGCGCGTAAGTTGCGCAGCCAATTTTTTTCGTCAAAGGTATACAAGAGTTGGCGAAGCCAACTCTTTGGCAAGCGAAAGCTATGCGATATGATGGAAAAAGTGCAGGCAAATCCCATGCAAAGTCTTTGTTGCGGTATTGCCTTGAATCTCCCCCGGCGGATCTTGGGGAGATTTTTTTATACCCCAATATGGTCATAGAAATCATATCGCGCCAACCAATTATAAAGGAAATATTGACAAGTTCTTCCAAAGATACTACAATATACAGTGGCAGTTTTGACGAGCGGGCTTGTCTCGCTCCCCAAACAAAAATATAATTGAGAGGATGATGAAACATCATGAAAAAACTGCTTGCCCTGCTTCTTGCAGCCATTATGGTCCTGTCCGTATGTCCTGTGGCTTTTGCCGAGGATGCCCCCGACGACGGCGCGCCCGCGCCCGGTTCACCGCCCACCCTGGCCGAGCAGCAAAAGGCCGCCGAGCTGCTGGCCTTTAACAACCTGATGAACGGCACCGGCTATGACGAGGATGGCAATCCCATCTTTAATCTGGAAGCGCCCTTAAGCCGCGTAGACGCCACCGTGATGCTGGTGCGCCTGCTGGGTAAAGTGAACGAGGCCAACGCTTTCACTGGCACGGCCCCCTTCACCGACGAGATTCCCAACTACGGCAAAAAGGCCGTGGCCTACGCCTATAGCCAGAAGCTGGTCAAGGGCGTTTCCACCACTCGCTTTGACGCCAAGTCCCTGGTCACCCCCGCCCAGTTCTGCACTATGGTGCTGCGGGCCATGGGCTACAAGGACGGCGAGGACTTTAACTGGCGCACCGCCTGGAAAAAGACCGACGAGCTGGGCATTAGCCAGGGCATCAACGAAACCGCCAGCACCTTTACCCGGGGCTACATGGCCGTCATCTCCGTAGCCGCACTGGAGACCCCCGTAAAGGACAGCGAGCAGACCCTGGCCCACGTGGCAGGCATTATTCTGCGTGAGCCCGAACCCACCGAGACTCCTGACCCCACCGCAACGCCGGATCCCTCTGAAAAGCCCAGTGAGACTCCTGACCCCACCGTAACGCCGGATCCCTCTGAAAAGCCCAATGAGACTCCTGACCCCACCGTAACGCCGGATCCCTCTGAAAAGCCCAATGAGACTCCTGACCCCACCGTAACGCCGGATCCCTCTGAAAAGCCCAGTGAGACTCCCGAGCCCACCGAGACGCCCGAGCCCACACCGGAGCCCTCTACTCCTGTCATAAACCACATCCAAGGTATTGCCACCGAGCTTGAAAAGAATGGTACTAAGGATGATGACGGCAACTACTATGAAACTGCGCAGTTGCCGAATACCACTGTTGAAATAGGTTATGTGCCTGCGGAACACGAAGTCTATTTTAGCATTATCCAAAATCATGAGGAAGACGATGAGAAATACACCTATTCTTCTATCATGTCTTTCCACACTTCTGGTAATCTAAAAACCGCTCCTCCTGTCATTTGGGAGTATGAAGGCGGCACAAAGAGCACGACGGTTGTGCCTGTCAAGATGGTCATGTCCGAATATGCCAAAGACACGAAACTGGAGTTGAAATACGCTGATAATGAGTCCGCTGTAGATGCTGAAGCTACAGAAATCTATAACGCTATTCTTCAGGACTTTATGGCTTATTGGGACTCCGTTCTAAACTATTTCTATGAGATTGGTCTAGCCGACCTGGGCTTCACCAGCTACAAGTAAATCAAGAAACTGCCAAAATAAAAGGACCGGGAACTCTCCCGGCCCTTTTTTATGCTGTTTTTACGCTTTTTCAAACGCGTCCTTGCCCAGCCCACAGGTGGGGCACACCCAGTCCTCGGGCACGTCCTCCCAGGGGGTGCCGGGGGCTATGCCGTTATCCGGGTCACCCACAGCCGGGTCATACTCATAACCACAGGGGCATACATACTTGTCCATAATCCGTTACCTCACTTGTTTTTTCCGAAGAGCCCGCCCAGCAGGTCCCCGGCCAGGTCTCCGGCCTTGTCCAGACCCATCTTCGCCTTTACGCCCTCGGCCAGCTGTTTCAGCTGTTCCTCTGGCAGGTCCACGCCCAAAAGCTCCTCCAGGGTGGCAATTGGCTCCTTGAAAAATCTGGCCTGAAGGACTTTATCTTCCTTCAGCCGCCCGGCCAGCTCTTCTATCTTTTTCTTGATGTCCATACTGGCCCCGCGTTACTTAAAGTAGCGCTCCAGCAGGCCCTTAAAGGCTTTTCCGTGGCGGGCCTCGTCCCGGGCCATCTCATGCACTGTGTCATGGATAGCGTCCAAGCCCTGCTCCTTGGCCATCTTGGCAATGTCCATCTTGCCGGCAGTAGCGCCGTTTTCGGCCTCAACACGCATTTCCAGGTTCTTCTTGGTGCTGTCGGTGACCACCTCGCCCAGCAGCTCGGCAAACTTGGCCGCATGCTCGGCCTCTTCATAGGCAGCCTTTTCCCAGTATAGGCCAATCTCGGGATAGCCCTCGCGATGGGCTACCCGGGCCATTGCCAGGTACATGCCCACCTCTGTGCACTCGCCCTGGAAGTTCGCCCGCAGGCCTTCCAGAATTTTCTCGTCCACGCCCTTGGCCACGCCTACCACGTGCTCGGCGGCCCAGGTCATGTCAGCGCCCTGCACCTTGAACTTCTCGCCGGAAACGCCGCACTGGGGGCACTTTTCGGGGGGCGTATCACCCTCGTGCACATAGCCGCAAACGGGACAAACAAACTTCTTCATAGTAATCATTCCTCCTAAATTTTGATTGATAGTTAATGCGCTTGGCGTTTACTATCTATACAAAGGGTCCTGCTTCCGGCCTTTGGCAGGCGCGGGGCCCATTGCCGCAAATAATTCTTTGTGGGGCAATTGGCTTTACAGCTTTCGCACAGCCACCACTTCTTCCCCACACATCTGGCCGTTTTCTTGAAAGCCAAATTTGTGGTACAAAGCCCGCGCCGCCACGTTTTCCGGCTCATAGCTAAGCCAAACCGTCTCCGCCGGGCCCAGAGGTCTTGTACGGAGATAGTCCAGGCTGGCCTCCAGGGCTGCCTTTCCCAGGCCTTTGCCCTGGTGCTTTTGGTCCACCATGAACCGCCACAGGCAGTAGCTGCCCTTGGCCACCGGCGGGTCATCCAAATCGCCCAGGCTCCCATAGCCAAACATTACAAAGCCCACGGGCTGGTCCCCCTCACACAGAGCAAAGGCCTGGGCACAATAGTCATTAGACACCGCCACATAGGCCTCGGCCAGACTAGCCCCATTAGGGGCCACAAAGCCCCGCTGGTTCTCCCGAACAGACATAGAGACAACCGCGTCCACATTGTCAAAGGTGATCTTCCTTAGTTCCATCCTGTTTCTCCCTTTCTACACACTGGGGGCACAGCCCGGTAAAGGTAACGCTGGCTCCGCTAACCCGGCAGCCCGTCTCGTTGGAAACCGCCGCCAGCTCCTCTTCCCCTGGCATTTCCCGGGGAATATCCACCACCGCCCCACACCCAGCGCAAACCAAGTGGGCGTGTGGTGAAATGTCGCCGTCAAAGCGCTCATGTCCCTCCACCACCCCCAGACTTACCACCTGGCCGCTTTCGCAGAAGCGACCCAGATTGCGGTACACAGTGCCCAGGCTAAGGTCCGGGTACCGGGGCTTTAGCTGGCGGTAGATCCACTCCGCACTGGGGTGGTTCCGTGCCTCTTGCAGGGCCCGCAAAATGGCGGCCCGCTTCCGGCTGAAATTCTCCCGCTTTTCCAACAGCCTTCCCCCTTGTTTGTCCACGCCCCTGGAGGGCGGCTGGCCTCTATCTTACAAAATAGGGGCGTCACAGTTTAAACGAATTCAAGATAAGCAGCTTATATAGGACCCAAAGCAAGCAAATGCCCCCGCCAAAGGCCTGATAAGCCCAAACAAAAGTCTCTTCACACCCTTGCCCGCTGAACCGAGACAGCCACCGGGCTATAACTATGAATGATACTATAAATCATATCCGCTTAGGGAAAACCAGCGCCTTGCATAACAAAAGAAAGTTGCTTCGCCCTTCAGGGCTTCTCCCTAGGTTTATGAGAACCCATTATACCACAGTTTCCAAAATTTGTAAAGTGAGAATCGTTATTATTTTTAAAAAATTCACACCCTCTCCATAGTGAGGAAACCCTTGGCCCTTTCCACATATAATAGAAAAGCGCAAATGAATACTTCGTTTAGAAAGGGTCTGGTTTTATGTGTGGATTTGCTGGTTTCAGCGACTACGATGATAATCTATTAGACGAAAAATACCTGTGGATGGCTCTAGCCCGGCGCATGGCCCGTCGTCTAAGCCACCGGGGGCCCGACAGCCAGGGGGCCCATGTTAGCGGCCACTGCGCCCTGGCCCACATGCGCCTGGCTGTGATTGATCCCCAAAACGGGGCCCAGCCCATGACCGTCCAGCGGGAGGGCCAGGAGTATACCATTGCCTATAACGGCGAGCTGTACAACGCCGCCGAGCTTCGAGCTGATCTGGAGGCAAAGGGCTGTACCTTTTACACCCACTGTGATACCGAAGTAGTACTCAACGCCTACATCATCTATGGCGAGGATTGTCCAGAAAAGCTGAACGGTATTTTCGCTTTTGCCGTGGACGACACCCGCCGGCAGCGTACCTTCCTGTGCCGGGACCGCTTTGGGGTAAAGCCCCTGTTCTATACTTTCCAGGGGGACCGGCTGGCCTTCAGCTCGGAGATCAAGGGCCTGTTCGAATTTCCCGGGGTCAACCCCGTGCTGGACCGCCAGGGACTGTGCGAGGTCTTTGGCTTGGGACCCGCCCGCACCCCGGGCTGCGGGGTGTTTAAGGATATCCACGAGCTGAAGCCCGGCCACTGGGCTGTGTTCGGCCGGGAGGGATTTACGCAGCAAAAATACTTTGATCTGACCGCCGCCCCCCACACCGAGACATACCAAGAGACTGTGAACGCCCTGCGGGATCTGCTGATGGACACCGTGGACCGGCAGCTGGCCGCCGACGTGCCCCTATGCACTTTTCTCTCTGGGGGGCTGGACTCCAGCGTGGTAACAGCCATTGCCGCAAAACTTCTAAAAGAGCGGGGCCAGGGGCTTTCTACCTATTCCTTTGAGTTTGAGGGTAACGAAGAATTCTTCACCCCCAGCTCCTTTCAGCCAGACCGGGACCAGGCTTGGGCCGAAAAGGTCAGCGGGCTGCTGGACACCCACCACACCACCCTGCTGTGCAGCAACGACCAGCTGGCCGATTCCCTCTTCGAGGGGGTCATTGCCAAGGACCTTCCGGGCATGGCGGACATTGACGGCTCCCTTCTGCACTTCTGCCGCCAGGTAAAGCAGAACCATGTGGTGGCCCTGTGCGGCGAGTGTGCCGACGAGATCTTCGGCGGCTACCCCTGGTTCCACCGGCGGGAAATGTTCGACGGTACCCACTTTCCCTGGAGCAACAACCTGGACGTGCGCCAGTCCCTTTTGGACCCAGAGCTGCAAGAACAGCTGGGCATGGAGGAATACGTGGGCAAGCGTTTGGACGAGACGTTGCGGGCTGTGCCCACCCTGCCGGGAGAACCCCCGGAGCAGCGGCGGATGCGGGAGATCAGCTACCTGAACATGCGGTGGTTCATGGCCACCCTGCTGGACCGCAAAGACCGGTGCAGCATGTGGAGCGGCCTGGAAGTACGGGTGCCCTATTGCGACCACCGCATTGCCCAGTACGTATATAACGTGCCCTGGGAGTTTAAGTGCCCGGGCGGAGTACCAAAAGGCCTGCTGCGGGACGCCGCCCAGGGTCTGCTGCCAAGGGAGGTCCTCCAGCGGAAAAAGAGCCCCTACCCCAAAACCCACAATCCTGGCTATGAAGCTATCCTAAAACAACGGCTTACCTATATTTTACGGGACAGCCTACAGCCCATCCATAAGATTCTGTCCAAGGAGGCGGTACAGGGCCTTTTAGGCCAGAGCTTCGACTACGGCAAGCCCTGGTTTGGCCAGCTGATGGCTGGCCCCCAAATGCTGGCGTACCTGATTCAGATCAACTACTGGCTGCTGCACTACAACATCTATATCGAGGTATAGTTAACAGGAATACGCAAGCCCCTGTTATCTTTCATAAGAAAAAGCACTCCTGGGCCCCAGCTGTACCAAAGCCCTCTCTGTATGCTAAGCTCTCCGCACGGAGTAAGGCTCCCACGGCGCCCAGGATGGCTTTTTACGCCACTCCATTCAGATTTTCCTGCTCCATCCGCCGCACTTTGAATTCTACCCGAACCTCACAGGTCAGTTCTGGGTCCGGCCACTGGCGAATATCCCGCCATTGTTCCGGCTGTTCCCGGTACATCTGTCTTCCCAGGCCGAAAATATCGCATCCGTCCCGCAGCAGGGCTTGGTCCAGGGCTCCGCGGATCTCCTCTTCCAGCTTCTGGGCGACCTCTTTTTCCAGATTAGCGTAAAATTCCCCCTCACTCCCTTGGGCCTCCACTGCCGCGCTGACGTCCGCATCCGCCTCTATTATAATGGAAAAAGCCGGCGGGTGGGCGGCGGTCTCTTTGATCTCGCTTTTCACGCTGCGCAGGCTCAGGGTGGCCCGGGCCGGGCCCTCCAGGGCCAGCTCGCCCTTATCCAACCGGCCAGTGGCCGCCAAAAATCCCCGGGTCTGCTCTGGCGTGAGCAGACCCTTTATTTTGTACCCCTCAAAGTAGGCGGTGCCCGCCACCCGGGCTCCGTTGTCTGTGGCCTCCAGTACAGGCAGTACCGGCGACATGCCCTGGCCCTTTACACCATTGACAAAGTCCAAAATTTCCACGTCCACGGTCATGCCATTATACTGTCCGCCGCTGCCCAGAGCTTCGATTTCAGACATTCTTAGCAGCTTGCCCTCTTGCTGTACGGAGAGTACCTCCTCTGCTGTACCCGCCGCTAAAAACATTTTCACCGCGGGCCGGGTGTTGTAATAACGTACAAAAAAGTCCAGGCAGTCGTCCAGGCCCCGGCGGGCGCAATCCATCCCGAACACCACCAAATAATTGTGGGAATAAAAGGGCTCTCGGCCAGTCTCCAAAGACAGGGACGAAAGAGCCTCCAACACTGTGGAGCCCCGGCAGGTAAACAACTCTTCCCCCTCATCCTCTGCCGAGACCGATGAACGTACTGTTACCTGGTACTCCCGGCCGGTCCAGTCCACGCCAATGCCATGGATAATCACTCGCTCGTAGAGCTCCGGGTACCCGCAGCCAGAAAACAGCAGGGGCAGGGTCCCTATCAACAGAACAGAAATAATTTTTTTCAGACGCCGTTTTTCTTGTTTCATCTACCCGCCCCCTTTCTTCCTCTGGAAACATCCCGCTAGCCACACCAGCAGGGGCGGAACGGCCCCCACCGCCCCTGTGCACAGGGCCAGCAGCCAGGTATTCATCAGCACCCGCTGTACAGGCCGCAGGCCCGCCCCCAACATAGCCAGCGCCAGTACGGCCCCTGCTGTGGCCCACAGGGCCCACCGGCTTCGGGCCTTGTTTCCTCTCCAAAGAGCCCAAAAGCACACCCGGCAGGCATATAGGTCCCAAGCCAGCTTTACCACCAGGCCCATCATCCATACCCCGGTGAATACCGCATCCAGCCGCTGTAGAGAGCGCACTTGGGTGAGAGAGGCCAGCACGTACACCGGAAAGTTTTGAGTATAGGCGTAACGCCCCAGGCATCCCGCGGTTAGCAAAATGGTAATCCCCACAAACAGCACCGTGCCGGCCATCCAGCCGGCAAAGCCCCGGGCCCTTTTCCCCCGCACCTGGGGCAGCAGTACGGCCATATCCGCAAAAATAGAGGCCCGGGCCAAAAACAACCCCACGCTGTGCACCGTTTGACCCAGCCCCTGGTAGAAAAGGGGTTCCAGGTTCTCTGGGTCAAAGCGCCAGGCCACCAGGCCAAACACCAGCCCGCAGCCCAGCACCACCGCCGCAAACACGCAGGTCGCGCTTCTGCCCACAGTTTCCAGCCCCCGCAGGGCTCCAAACAGGGCCACCCCCACCAGGGCTACCCCCACCAGCCAGGCGGAAAATCCCGGATTAACCGTATCCATCAAAAAAATCAGGAATAGGGCCAGGGTAGAGCTTCCCGCCAGTACAAAGTATCCCACATAGCAAAGGGGCACCACCCAGCCTACTGGTCCCAGACGCTTCATGGCCAGCTCCGGCACACCGCCCTCTCTGCTCTCTCCAAGAGCCAAGCCAATGGGCAGGGCAATAAGCACCCCCAGGGCCATGGCCGCCACACAGGAGACCAGGCTTTCCAGCAGGTTTTCCCCACCTGTGTAGCGGCTGTTCAGGGCCAGGGTGACCACTGACCCTGACACGAACATGGCTATAAAAAACTGCCCCGCACTGATATTTGTCCGCTTCATGGCGCTCTCCTTTCTATTCTCCCGTTTCCCGGCTGCCAGGCATATCCTGTACCCGGGCCTTTCCTTTGGCCAGCCGCTTCCAGCCAGCCCGAACAAACACATCTCGAAAAGCTAGCCGGCTGTTATAAGGCGCGGCCGGGGCCAGCAGTGGAACCCCAAAGCTTTGGGTACCGCACAAGTCCATGACCAAAAGCACCAGGCCCAACATTACACCCCATACCCCCAAAAATCCCCCCGCTAGCAGAAATCCCAGCCGCAGCAGGGCCAGGGGCTCGTACAGCCTGGGCACCGCATAGCCCGCAATGGCCGTAAGGGCTACCACCAGCAGAGACGAGGCGCTGACCAGCCCCGCGGACACCGCCGTATCTCCCAAGACTAGGCCCCCCACAATGCTTACCGTGGCCGAAAGGGACCGGGGCGCCCGCAGGCCCGCCTCTCTCAGCACCTCGTAGAGAAAGTACAACAGCAAGGTCTCCGCCATCACCGGAAAGGGGGTCTTTGCTTCGCTCTCGGCAATTTTCAGCAGCAGCGCCTCGGGCAGCATTTCCGGGTGGTGGGTGGCAATAGCCACGTACAGCCCTGGCAGAAAGGCCCCCAAAAAGAAAGAGGCATATTTCAACCAGCGGATGAATGTGCCATAAAAGGGCCGGGACAAGTAATCGTCCAGGGTCTGGAAGTTCTCCACAAACAGGAACGGCACCAGGATTACGCTGGGCGTACCTTCCATTAGAATAGCCACCCGGCCCTCTTCAATCTTGCCGCAGACCACGTCAGGGCGCTCGGTCATGCCCACCCCGCTGAACACCCCGCCCTGGTTTAAAAAGCTCACCAAATATCCAGCCCCCAGGGCGGTGTCCAGGTCAAAGGTCTTTAAGCGGCGGCGCACCTCCGCCAAAATCTCTGGGCTGGCCACTCCCTCTAGATAGCAGATGGCCAAAGGGGTATGGCTCTTTTCCCCCACCTGGGCCTGTTCAAATTTTAGAGAGGTGGTTTTCATCCGCCTGCGGATCAGAGAGATATTGTTCTGGTAGCTCTCGGTAAATCCGTCTTTGGCCCCTCGCTGCATCACCTCATTCTGGGGCTCGTCGGGGCCCCGGCTCTCGAAGCCCTGCACCCCAAACACCAGAGCCTCTCCACAGCCCTCCAAACACAGCACCGCGAAGCCGCTCATAAGCAGGAAAAGGATCTGCTCCATCCGGCTCTCCCGCTTTTGCTCCATAGAGCCCAGCACCCCGCTCTCAATAGCGGATAGCAGCGCGTCGCCCTGGCCCGAAAGATTTTCGGCCTTCATCAGGGGATTCAAAACGCTTAGGGTGATAATCTGCTTGCTCACCAGCCCGTCCAGCCCAAACAGCGCCGCCGGTGTGCCGGAAACCTGTAGCTCCCGCATCATAAAGTCCATGGCGTTTTTAAACCGCTCTTGCAGATACTGCTTGTTCTCCTCAAGTTTAACCGATATTTTCTCCACAGAATCCCCCCAAACCATGAGATACATCCTCTATATTTGCCACAAGCCGGGAAAATATGCGGATAAAATCCCTCCCTTTGCGAGATACTATAGACAACATCAAAATGGAAATAAGGGGGCCCTATGGTAACATCTCTTTTGCGGACCATCATTATGTACGCCGCCATTCTCATCAGTGTCCGCCTGATGGGTAAACGGCAGATCAGCCAGCTGCAAACTTCCGAGCTGGTCGTTACCCTACTGATCTCCGAGCTGGCGGTCATGCCCATCCAGCAACACGACGAACCCCTGTGGAACGGCCTGGTGCCCATGCTGGTACTGGTGGTCTGTGAGATCGTGGTGGCCATTCTCATGCTGAAAAGCGGAAAGTTCCGGCAAGTAGTGTGCGGCAGCCCCATGGTAGTCATCAAAAACGGGCGAGTGCTGCAAGACCAAATGCGCCGCCTGCGCATGAGCACTGAGGACCTATTTGAAGAGCTGCGCCTGGCCGGAAACTTCGCCCTGGAGGACGTGGCCTATGCCATTGTAGAGACCAACGGCAAGCTAAGCGTGCTAAAAAAGTCTCCTGCCAGCCCACTGACCCCCAAGCAGGCCGGGGTAAAGGCTCCTGCCGAAGCCCTGGAGGTGGTCGTGATCAGCGACGGGAAGATTTCCCAAAACTCCCTGAAGCTCTGCGGCCACACCCCGTCCTGGCTGCTGGAGCAGCTAAAGGACCAGGGCGCCCCGCTGGAGGATGTATTTATTATGACCGCCCGTACAGACGGAAAGCAGCAGATTATCCGCAAGGAGAAGCGCAAATGAAAGAGTGCTAACCAAGCCCAGCGCCCCCAAAGATATTGAACGACCCTACGGTCCAGGCTGATTGCCCACATCTGGTACAAAGCGCCGGAGGAAGAAAAGAACATGACCCCCCTGCTGGAAATGCTTAATGCGTCCGAGGCGCGGGAGGATGATGAAAACTTCAAAAACGCCGTTGACCTGATGTTTGACGCGCCGGAAAAACGCAGCCCACAATATTTTACGGTGTGCCAATATAAGAAACGCAAAATGACGGCGGGTGATATATGCTCTAAACGGCTTGTTAATTCACTGATTTTTCGGTGATAGGCGAGGACCGCTTAGAGCATATTTTGGCAATACCGCACAATTCTAAGTACCGCATTGCGCAGTCAGATTTTTCGTCAGAGTGTACAGATTGAGCGCCGTCCATCTCACCATTGACAAGCGAAAGCTGTGCGCTATCACGGAAAATGTACAAGCAAGACGGTGCTTAAGGCGCCAGCCGCGAATGGTGCGGTGTTGCCTTAAATAAATTTTAGCTCCGAAATAAAAGAAGGAAAGGCAGAACAGCACAAAACTGTTCTGCCCTTCCCTTTTGCAGAATGAACAAGTCCTTATTTAGGGCTTGTTTGAAAAATCGAAAACGTCGTCTTTTTTGCCATAAGAGGCCACTTTCTACGTCGAAAATCCTCGTCAATCGCCAGAGTGACGTAGTTAGCGCAGCTAACTACAGCGGTTCTTCTCCTTGAAATTGTCCCCTTCTGGCCAAAAATTCGTCATTTCCTCTATTTTCAAACAAGCCCTAAATCAATTCAAGCTTACATTTAATATCGGGTTTTAGTCTTTATTGCTTCTATTATGGTGCGACCATATCAAGGAAAAAGAAATCCTGCGGTATATGTATTTCATCATACATGCTGCAGTGCACCTTATCGTTTAATGTCAGATACATATATTTAATAATTACAAAAAAATTGGAAAATTATAAAATTAGCACTCGACATCAAAATAATCACGATATATAATATAAGAAAACACGCTAGAGATGAATTTCAGTCTTTTGGCCAAAAAGATTCATCTACTAAGGCTAGTATTCACGATTGGACGTATCATATATGCTCTTTAGTAATGCTTATGCTAAAGTATATACCTACATTGTGCTCAGAAATGTTCCAAATCAAGCCCTATGCGGACAAGCCCAGTGCTTTCGGCTTATTTGTACATAGCTTTGTCAGCTATGAAAGAATTGGAAAGCGGGATGAGGAAAGATACAGAAAAGGCGGCAGAAAGCCTTATTTTATCGAGCTTGGCGGCACTCCGAGATGGATAAATCTCTATGCGGTAGCGGATGCAGATGTCTATTATAACTATGAAGCGTGAGAGAATGAGCTTGTCTGAAAGAAGTTGGACAAGCTCATTTTTCTATAGGAAACTACACCATCGTTAGCTTTACTCATGTGTGCTTTACTAAGTTGACTTTTTGAGAAAAATCGGGTATACTATAGTAAAGTACACAATCGTCGATAAATTTGCGTGTGATTTAGTAGAGGTGAGACAATGCTTGATGAAAAGTCGATAAACGCTGTTAGAAAGATTTTTTCTCAACACGATTATATAATGACGACAGCAGAGCTGGATTCCTACAGAATTTACTATGCGGATATTCAGCAGCTATTAAATGAGGGCTTCATCGAAAAAATCAAACGGGGCTATTATCATTGGACGGAAATCTATGGCGAACAGGAAGTTAAAATTATAAATCGCCTGTTTCCCGATGCGGTGCTTTGCATGGAAACTGCCCTCTTTTACTATCAGTACAGCGACCGCAACCCTGCTGAGTGGAATATTACGATTGATAAAAATGTCTCCAGAAGCCGTACAAACATTGATTATCCATTTGTAAAGGCATATCGGGTTGAGCCTGTTTTAGTCCCCCTTGGCGAAACAAAAGGCAGCATTAACTTTGTGGATGTCCGTATCTATGACCGTGACCGTACCATTTGTGATGTGCTGCGGAATATGAACAAAATGGATAAGGAGATTTTTAATAAGGCAATACAAGGGTATGTGAAAGACCCGAAAAAAAATATACCGAATCTTATGGAGTATGCAAAAGTATTGCGTATGCAAAAGTGTGTAAAAGAATTGATTGGAGTGTGGTTGTGATGGCTGATGTAGCGGCAGCTGTTTTGGCAAAGCTT
The DNA here is from genome assembly GCA_910574935.1 of Oscillospiraceae bacterium. Lineage (GTDB taxonomy): Bacteria > Bacillota > Clostridia > Oscillospirales > Acutalibacteraceae > Acutalibacter > Acutalibacter intestini. Next base: position 63,154 of record CAJTCU010000005.1, on the reverse strand, counting down.
AAGAATAAAGCAAAGGCGGCTGGTATCAGCTATCAGCAGTGCCTACAGCTTTTTATGCAGGAGGAGTTTTTGCGGAAGCTCTCAAAGTCTGGATATGATGATACACTTATTCTCAAGGGCGGATTGCTTATCTATACGCTCACCAATTTTGAAAGCCGAGCAACGATTGATGTAGATTTCCTGCTTCGCAGCGTTTCCAATTCATTGGACGAGGTAAAAGCCCTTATCCTAAAAATCCTTGCTACACCTACGGGTAATGATTATATTGAGATGACTGCGAAAGGGTTTGAGGAAATCTCTCCGCAAAGGAAATATCACGGTATCAGCACACAGATTATCGGAAAGATAAAAAATGTCCGAGTTCCCTTTAATGTGGATATTGGCATGGGCGATGTGATTGTCCCCCGTGCCGAGCAGCGGACTATCCATACACAGCTCCCCGATTTTGAAGCTCCTGTTATTATGACCTATTCTCTTGAAAGCACTATTGCGGAAAAGTTTGACGCTATCCTGCAACGGTTTGAACTGACAGGCAGAATGAAGGACTTTTACGATATTTACTATTTAGCGAGGACTTTTGATTTTGATGGAGCAAAATTGCAGACGGCAATATCCAGAACCTTGGAACGGCGAGGGACGCCTTACGATAAGGACAGTTTCAAGCGTATTCTTTCACTTGCCGAGGATGCGGACATGCAGAAGCGGTGGAAATATTTCTTGAAAACCATAAAAGATAATTCGCTTGGGTTTTCGGTGGTCATTGAGGAAATACAGACTTTCCTTGAGCCTGTATTTGAAGCGATTGTGAATGAGGACGAGTGGCAGGAACATTGGAATTTCCTTACAAAATGGAACGAAAATGAAAGGAGTCTTCAATTATGAGTAAAGTACTTACTATTGAACAGCGTGAGCAGGCAGGCTCCGACTCCTATAATAGATTTGAATACCAAGTTCATTGGATTGTCTGCCATATAATAGGTAAACTTCAAGAAGATGCAGAGTGCATTGTTTTTTGTGAGTTTCACGATGATATGGCAGAATTTTCTCCAAATAATTAGCAGTATCAGTTTTTTCAAATAAAGACCAAAGACGACTCTTCAGACTGGACTATTGCGGAAATGTCCAAACGAGAGAAGAAAAAAGACGGTGGATACAAAAAGTCTTTTTTAGGCTTCATTTTCTATAACTATCTAATATTTGGTGCAGAATGTTCACATTGCCACTTCGTATCAAATAATGATTTTGATAAAGAGGTTTCGTTATGGCAGTCGTATGTTGAAGACGAGAAAAAACTACAGACAGAAAATAATGAATTATATGAGAAAATCAAAGACAGAATTAAAAATGAATTCACGAACGATATGCCAAGTGATTTTGATTCTATCTTTGATGAGTTTATCCAGAGGACTTTTATCCATAAATCCGAATTACAACTAACGACTTATGACACCCAAACTATGGGAAAATTTTTTAATCATTTAGCTGACAAAAATATTCCGTCCAATACGGCAAATCTTATTTTTCAGCAGTTGCTAAATGATGTAAGAAAAAAGAGCAAAGAAAAAATCAAAACACCAATTAGCATGAAAAGTTTGGTTGAGAAAAAAGGTGTAGATATTTCTAAAATAAGCAAGAAGATTGATGGGAATATAAAAAACAGTGGAAATTACGATGCTTTCCACTGTTCCTTGATTGCCGAAGCCTTGCCAGACAATGATATTCGCCGTATAGAAGCAGCTAAAACACTCCACGATGCGAGATGGCTTGATGTAAGAGATGTTAGATATCAAGAAATTGTAATTATGTTGCGAAAAACAATTTCTACATATTGTGAATCATTTAAGGCAAATGGGTTTAGTGATGAACTGAAAAGATTATGTATTCAGGAGTTAGAAAAGCATAATCTCCTATCAGATTCTCTTGATAAATCGCTAATTGAGGTGTTATATTATGAGCAAAAATTCAGTTGAAACAATTATGCAGGAGCAAAAGTACAAAATTTTAATAAGAAATTTACGAAAGCAGCAGGAGGAAAAAAATAATGAAAAGACTAACGATAAAAAAGCTGATAGTAATCAGTCAAAGTGAGTCTCGCTCGTTAGAGGTTCCTTTTGAAGATGGGCTTAATATTATTTTGGGAGGAAATAAAACAGGAAAGTCTTCCATTATCAAAAGTATATTTACTACTTTGGGATGTGAGTGTAAAAGAATTGAAAGTGATTGGAAGAAACTCATTTCCGCTTATTTGCTATTCTTTAAAATACGGAGAAAAACAATTTTGTGTTGTTAGACAAGGTAGGAAATATCAGATTTTTGAAAATATCAGCAATATTTATTCCTGTATTATTGGAACAGAAGCCTTTCATGAATACAGTAATTGTTTAATGGATATTTTAGAAATCAAAATGCCCTGCATTTCAAAAGATGGTACGCAATTCAATGTAACTCCGCCGTTACTTTTTAGATTTCAATATATTGACCAAGATGAGGGGTGGAGTAAAATAGCTGATTCATTTAGCAATGTCGCATATATCAAGGATTGGAAATCAAACACAAATAAATATGTATGTGGATATTTAGATGATACCTATTATGCCCTGCAAGCACAAAAAGCAGAACATATGCTTGAAAGAGATGATAAGAAAAGAGAACTGAACTATAATCAGACCTTTGTTTCTCGTATCACATCTACACTAACGCAAATAGAGGATATTGAATCGGTTGAAGAAGTTACAACAGATATTGAGTCCTTACTTGCTAAGGCGGAAGAACTGAGAAAAGTTCAATTTTCTTATAATGCAGATATGACAATTTTAGAAAACGACATATATATCAGTCAACATAAATTGTATATTGTAGAACATAATCTTGCAGAAACAAAAAAAGATATTGAATATGCAATGACCCAAGAAGATAAGTTGGTCTGTCCATTTTGTGGTACAATTTATTCAAACGGAATAAATGAGCAATTAAATATAACATCTGACTAGGGCTTGTTTGAAAATAGAGGAAATGACGGATTTTTGACCAGAAGCGGTCAGCTTCAAGGAGAAAACCGCAAGGAATACTTGCGTATTACGAGGATTTTCGACGCAGAAGATGGCTGCTTCTGGGTAAAAAGACGGCGTTTTCGATTTTTCAAACAAGCCCTATGCTCATTGTGAAAATCTTATTACAGAACTACAAAACAGCATATCTGTTGCTACAAAGAAATTGCAAGAACTTAAGGAGAAATGCAATAGTGTCTCCTTGGAAATTCAATCTATTGAGCAAAAAGTTCAGAATACCCAAGAGTTGTTATCCTATTCATCTTTTTATAAAAATAAAGGGCAATATGAGATATATGAATCCTGCAAAAGACAGTTGGAAGTGCTTCAAGGCGAAATAGATTCTTATGTTTCTAAAATTGCGATAATTGATGAAAAATTGAACGAAAAGAAGTCCAAAGAGCGTTCAAAAGAAATACGAGATGATATAGAGGGATACTGTCGCACATTAGCAGATGCAATAAATCTGCCAAAAACATTTATAAAACTAAGAGATTTCGTGCAGGTAATAAATCGTACGGGTAGTGAAACTCCACGATTAGTTTATATGTATCAATCTGCATTGTATCTATATAATCTGGGGAGAGCCTATAGTCCATTCAATTTTTATGTGGTCGATACGCCTAATCAGCAGGGGCAAGATGCAGATAATTTGCAAAGTATATTTGAATCCTTAGAATTGTTTTTATCTAACGAAGGGCAAGTTATTGTTGGTACTGAGCGGGAAACTGGCATTGAAAAGAGAGCAAGCAATGTAATTACGCTAACCGAAAAGCGTAGGTGCTTAACTAACAAATATAATGAACACATTGAATTTCTTCAAATGGTACAAAAAATAGCTATTAGCTGGGTTGCAGAAAATCATAAAAAGCAAAATGACCCAATAATTGAGGAATGATTCGATATTAGTGAAGTGAGCCATTTTCGTGACCTCGACCTACTGAAGCATCGGAAATGTTCCACTCTCCCGAAATGCCCGAACAGCCTTTATTTGTGGGCTTCTGGGTAGATGACATTGTAACAAAGGACAAGCCCACAAGGTACGGAAAGAACAACCATTTTACATACGCTGAACAACCAACCGTTATCTGACAAGGCTCTCAGCAAAAAATCGACATCTATTGCGCTATTCCTGCCGTATAGGATTTATACCTTTGCAGGACTGATTGCCTTTATATACAATGAAGCCAAGAAAGGACGGTGGACGGCATGAGGGAAAAGAAAACCCACTTATATGTAGACAGCAGGGAGCGGACATTACTTTTACATAGCCTTGTGGAGCTGAAAAACCAGCTCATACAGCAGGGCAGATACGGGGACTGCGTTGACGAGCTTATCTTCAAGGTAGCCAATGCCCCGATAAAGAAAGTGAAAATCGAATATGTCTAAGGCACATCACCATGAAGCCGCTTATTCTTATGGATTTTAAGAGTAAGCGGCTTTTTTGCGTCCTGCGTCCTCTGGTACAGTTACATAGCCGCCTTGACAAAGCGGCTAAATCTATGCGAAAGGAGGACGCACCCTATGTCAAATTGCAAAGTAATCGCTTTAACCAACCAGAAAGGCGGTGTCGGCAAGACCACAACGGCGGTGAATCTGGGCGTAACTCTGGCACAGCAGGGAAAGAAAGTCCTGCTCATTGATGCCGATGCACAGGCGAACCTAACCATGTCCCTCGGCTACCACAGACCAGACGATTTACAGGTCACTCTCTCCACCATCATGCAGGACATCATAGACGATAAATCCGTTGATGTCGCCCAAGGCATCCTGCAACACGGCGAGGGCGTTGACCTGCTCCCGTCCAACATCGAGCTGTCGGGCTTGGAGGTACGGCTGATTAACGCCATAAGCCGTGAAAGTGTGCTGAAAACCTGCATAAGCGAGGTCAGAAAGAATTATGACTATGTACTCGTGGACTGTATGCCGAGCCTTGGTATGCTCACCATCAACGCACTGGCGGCGGCTGACAGCGTGGTTATCCCCACACAGCCCCACTATCTTTCTGCCAGAAGGCGAAGAGTTCGCTGATAAAGCGAACTCTTGAGCTGCTTGCTTCGCTCCGTGTCGAAAGTCAGACGGCAAATCAATCCCCCTTTACGGATTGACGGCATCCTTATGACGATGGTAATGCCCCGCACGAACATCTCCAAGGAAATCACCGCCACGGTAAGGAGTGCCTATGGGCAGAAAATCAAGGTGTTCGATACCCAGATACCCCATTCCATCCGTGCCGTGGAAGCCACCGCAGAGGGGAAAAGCATTTTTGCCTATGACAAAAGCGGCAAGGTAGCCGCAGCTTATGAGCAGTTCGGAAAGGAGGTGGCAGAGCTTGGCGAAAGGCAAAAGAACAGGAATCGAGCTGACCGCATACGATGACCTGTTTGAGACAGACCAGAGCCGTGAAGAAGCGGCACTCAGCAAGATAAGGGACATTCCCCTTGCGGAGATTGACGAGTTCCCAGACCACCCGTTCAAGGTCTTAATGGACGAGGACATGGAGCAGCTTGTTGACAGCATCAAGCGGAGCGGCGTTATGACACCCGCCACCGTCCGCATGAAAGAGGACGGGGGTTATGAGCTTATCAGCGGTCACAGACGGAAAAAGGCTTGCGAGCTTGCAGGGCTTGAAACGCTCAAATTCGTGGCAAATAGCAAAATGCCATGATAATCTAATTCAGGACAAGAGTAAATATGTATCGATTCAGTGCCCTGTTGATGTGTTTCTATACAACACTGCCGGAGATCTAGTTCTTGCGATTACTGATGATGCGATCAGTACATATACTGATGAAAAAATAGCAGTTATGGTTTGTGGTCAAGAAAAATCCATCGTGTATCCGGCTGACTCAGATTATCGCATAAAAATTGTTGCATCTGACGGGGGGACAATGGATTACGCTGTTACAGAAGTAAATGGAATGTTACAGACCAGCGTGAGCGTTCTTGCTGCCGAACACGCTGGGAATAGCCAACAAATCAGGGAGTTACAGGAGCAAAAGCGAACTCTTTTTGAGCATCTGGTTTTGCATAAGTTGACTGAACAATACTACCAAATGAAGAAAGCGGCAATTGATAACGACCTCGCACAATTGAAGGAAGTACAAACCGCTCGCTCTACCCAACTTTCTCAGCGGCAGGCCGGTGTGAAAACAAAAAACGCCAATAGAGAATTGGCGCAGAAAGTGATGGACACAGGTCAGTTAAGCTCCGAACTGGTGGATGCGCTGATCGAGAGGGTGTACGTCTATCCAGGGCAGGAGATTGAAATCGTTTGGAAGATAGCTGGGTTTGAGCTTTCCCAAAGAGAATTGTAAAAAACTTCGGAAATTTGTTGTCGTGGGCTTGACATACGGGTGCCGGAGCTGATGGAAGTGGAAATGTCCCAGGCCAGACAGCGACTTACTCAAATCCTGGCAGAGACTTGTGATAGTGGATTGGCGCAGGTATTCGCCGTCAGCTTTATAAAAGCCGTATTTTTCCCATAGAGTCTTCGGAATATTTTCCAGGGCGTCATCCCAGGTAATTCCGTCTTGAGTATGGTGTGCTTGCTTGAGGTAGTCGGACGCCAGAGTTTTCATTTTGTCCATAAACTCCTCCATAGGAAAGCTGACGCGGAAATAGCGCTCGCTTACGTGTGCCGCCATATAGACGGCGAGAATAATTAACGGCATGATTATGCCTCCATTCTTATCGAATTGGTAATTATAATTGGCCTTAGCCGATTTCTACTGCTGAATGGACTTGTATCCGGCTCTCATGCAGTTCCGTCTGCATCCGGTTCTCATGCAGTTCAACGGACTCCAAATTAGCCATATCAAGCAAGTCTTTCCCCCTGTTGATAAACAGGAAGTTCTCTAAATCTTGTACCAGGATAAGCTGCCGTGTTCCTACCAGGAGGCAGGGAATCTTTTTTTCTTTAATCAGATTTCTAAGAGTCTGTCTTCCAACGCTGGAATATTCAGCAGCCTCGTTTATTGAAAAACAACATTTGGAGGGCATAGTATTTCCTTTCTCATGTGCTTCCCACCGCATATGTTTTTATTTCACCCGTCATTCTTTAGTCCTGGGGCCACCCCGAAACCCATTTACATCAATCTACAGCATGCTGTTCCCCCTTTCATTGGATGATTTTGCGTCAAATAACCAGTACCGCTTGCGTTCCCAAATGGGATATGTTATAATGTCGATACTTCCAATGATTATTCGTCGTTTCCATCGATAGTATAGCATAGATACGCGAGGAACGCAAGGTAAGTCATAATAATTTAACATTCCCGGAGGGAGGGACCGCAATGTTTTACGACTGCTTTGAAAAGCTGTGTAAAGAACGAGATAAAACCCCCGCGCAGGTGCGCAAGGAGCTTGGCATCAGCCAATCCACCATGGGGTCATGGAAGTCCCGGGGGCTGACGCCGAACGCGGCCACTTTGATGCAGCTGGCGGATTACTTTGAAACTACGGTGGACGTACTGCTGGGCAAGACAAAGGGCTCGGACAGTATCAAGTTCAGCAACGAGATTCTGTATCTGTTTAGGCTTTTGGATATGCCCAATTCCAGGGCTCTTACAACTGCCGCCACCCTAATCAGGGAAGCCCTTGAAATATTTTTGAAGGTAAATGGGAAAGTCGACGAAACCACAAAAGCGGAAGTTGACCCTGCTGTCTTTCGATGTTATGTGGCGGCGTTGTGTTTAAGGGAACAGAATATAGAGGAAAACATCCATACTCTGCGCAGAAAATACAGCGATATCACACGCGATGTGAAGTCTGTCCTGGATTCATTCCAGCACCTGAACGCACAGGGTAAGCGGGTGGCCATCCAGCGCGTGAAGGAGCTGACCTATGTGCCGCAGTACCGGAAAGAAACGACGCCTTAAAGCGCAGGAGAGCCCCCTGGAATCCCATCCAGAGGGCTCTTTTTCCTGCTTTGTTTTGCTGCCGGTTACGCGACGGCATCGCGGCTAATATGGACATAGATGGAAAAACAAGTATGTGGTGTGTATATCTGAAAGAATAATAGTCTTTTGTGTTGTGAGCGTTTATAAAAATAACTGCACTCCGCTTTATAGCAGAGTGCAGTTGGAAGGGCGATATATACCATGAATATTAAATGCTATTGGAAAAGTTCGTTTACGGATGGTTGGAGCACTGGGCAATTAACGCAACGAAGTCTGTAACTAGATGAACTAACATATTCAAATGCTGGGTGTTTACAACTAGATACTGTAACATAGATTTTCTCGCCAGTGTTAATATTCTCAAGGTATTCGACTTCATTGTTGATATAACGAGGATGATGAATGGTATCAATTAGAGAGCCAGCGGGTACAAATGTCGCATTACCATACTCATCAAATTTTTCGCTGTCTTCGTCAATATAAAGCTCCTCATCCCATGCCTCGCGAACAACAACTTCCTTGGTGTGTTCTATCCAGATGTCTCTGTTGGAAATGTTATTGGTGGACCAAGGTTTAGTGGTGCCACAAAGGGTGCATTTTTTCATGACGGGGAGTTCTGCGGCATAGGTCTTTGTTTCAATAATAGGTGCGACTTGGTCAAGATTATGAAAGTTATTAGTTGCACCATGATGGCAAGGGCAACCAGTTTCATCACCAAGAAGGCTGAGTGCCTCACTGGCATCAGCCGCAGTTTTGTAATTGTCGCGATTGTCTACGTACCATTGATATGTGTCCATTCCACTACCGTTACAAATCGACATGGAGTCTACATCTTTCATATAGACCCAGTTTTCTTCATCCTCATGCACAACAACATCAACCATAGCAGTCTCAGTCGTCTCCCACACATGGTCGCAGCCCAGGGGTGTGTCAGGCTTATTGGCCTCCAGGTCGTCTTTAATCTCGATAAAGCGCTTGAAAATGGTAGCAATCTCGGCGCGGGTGGCGGAGTATCTGGGGCGCAGGGTGCCGCCCCCGTCGCCGCGCATCAGGGCCGCGCTGGTGGCCCACTTCATAGCCTCGAGGGCCCAGGAGCTGACGTTGGCCTTGTCAGGCGCCTTGTTCAGAAACTCGTCGCTTACCGTCAGCGTGTAGTCTCTCTTGAGATAGTTGAACAGAATAAGGGCGGCCTGCTCGCGGGTGACGTAGTTGTTGGGGCCGAATTTGTTGTCGCCAAGGCCGTTGACAATCTTGTTCTCCGCGGCCCAGGCAATGTAAGGCTCGGCCCAGTCCTTCTTCACGTCGCGGAAGGTGCAGGTGTTCTTGTACTGGTTCTGGTCGACGCCCGCGATACGGCCCAGGACCGTGACGAACATGGCGCGGGTAGTGGTCTGGTTGGGGCTGAACTTGCCGCCGGTGCCGGACATATAGCCGTTCTCGGCCATGTAGGTGACAGGCTCGTAGAACCAGGCGTTCTCAGGCACATCGGTGAAGCTGGCGTTTGCCGCGAGCGCGGACATAGGAAGGACAGACAGGACAGTGATGATGGCTAACAGAATAGCCATCAGGCGAGTGGATTTTTTCATGGTGTGCTACCGTTTCCTTTCATAAAATGATTCAAAGCACCGCCCCGATGGGGAAGATGGCGTGGTGTTAGAAGCCACCTCCGGCCAGAAAATGTCATAGAGCGGTATTCCCAGCGAGGCCCCCACAAGGGCCCCGCTTTTTCTTGGGATTTTCCGCCCAAGACAAACAAAAAAGCGGCGCAGGCTTATTACCTACACCGCACAAATCGTATGCAAAACACAGCCCTATCCCACGTCCCCACCAGACAAAATTATTGCTTGCAAATCACCCGGGGATTCAGTATAATAGGGTTGGCGAAACCATGAGGTTTCTGTGTAGGAGGTGTACTCTCCTGCATAGGGTCCTGAGGGGACGGCAATCCCCTCAGACCTGCCCTTTATTTATCTTGGTAGCTTCATTGTAGCGCTTTCGCGGCCGGAATGCAAGAGAGAAATACAAAAAGGCACAGGTTCCCCCCTGGGCCTTTTTCTGTTTTGTGGGAAATAGACGCAACCGGGCATGTTGAGCATAAAAAAAGGAGCGTCTGCTTTTGGCAGGCGCCCCGTATTAAGGCAACACCGCACAAAGATTGTGCACGAGTTGCGCCGTCAATCAGACCATTTATGGTCTTGCGATTCTGGCAAGGGAAAGCTGGTGCGCCATAGCCGCAAAGCAGCTATGGCGGAAAAAGTGCAAGCAAATCCTGTGCAAAGGGCGAGGGTCCCCAGGGGGGACCGTTCCGAGCCGACCGAGCCGGCAGGCGAGACACGTAGGCCGGTCTTTGTGCGGTGTTGCCTATCGTGTATGCGGTGGCCTTCCGGGCAGCGGCAAGCAGGGTTTCGGCAAAGCCAGAGGCGTCCTCCAGCTGGCCCAGGTAAGATTCCATAGCCTTGACTATCCCCTTTTGATGTTCTGGCCGGACGTGCCAGAGCGGGACAGGCTTAGACTCATCTGTTTCTCTGGTATCGGCTATGTCGTAGTAATATACCAGTTTCTTCCCGCCGCCCTCCGGCACAGGGACGCCCTGGCTGCCTTTCTTGACGGGCCGCCTGTAGACATCCCATTCGCTGGATTTCATCAGGGCGGAAGCGTCCGGGCGCTGGGCATAGGCCAGCACCTGGGCTGGGAACGGCAGCTTAAAGCTCCGGCTGGCAAAGGCGAGGAACTTCTGCCAGCCCGGCACGTTCAGCAGCCCCTTCATGGTCTGGCGGCTGAGGGCGCGGAGTGAATCATAGGCAGGGGGCATAGCTGGGCCTCCTTTTCCCCGGCCTTCTCGCAGTCCCGGCGCTCATGGTATCGCCGGTGGCCGTATAGGTCGAATTTCTTGGTGAGCCTCGCCTGCTCCCCCCGGGCGAACAGCCACGCGGAATCCAGGGGCATAGATAGCATGGTGCCCACGCTGCGGTTGGCCTTGCCCCCCCTGTACCGGGCGGTTTCCACGTCTTGGCCGCCCAAGTACAGGCAATGGTGGCAGTTGTTGAGAAGGGTCATAGGCCGGAGCCAGGCCGAGAATCCGCTGCATCCGCTCCCACTGCTCCGCCTTGGGGAAAAAATAGGAGGCGGGGGTGTTCCCCCTGGTTTGGAGGATTTTGGGCAGTATGGCAGGGTCGGCGCAGCCCAGTTCCCCCAGGTTTTGCAGCCGGCCCCATAAAGATATTGGATGGATGGCGGCACACTCCTTTCAAGTATAGTTAACGCAGTCCAAAAGCGGTAACACCTCTTTTGGACTTAGCGGCACGGGTGTACCCGCGCCGCTCTGCTTGAAAATCGGGATTTACTGATTTTCAAGTGTGTTTACTATAAGATTACAGCATAGCCGCTCCGGCATCGGGACGATGCGGCGGGCATAAAGAAAAGCGCCTGTCGCCAGACGCTCTTTCTATTCTTTATCTGTGTTTTATCCAAGCTTTTTGCAATATTTTAGGGGTTTGTATTTGAGCCTAACCACCCTAACATATAAAACAAGTTGCCACGAAAAAAGGCAGGCGGCCGGTCTGCTGAAACTGCCGCCTATTCTCTTACAGCCGCTCATAGTGCGACCATAAAGAAACTATCTTCACAATTCGCTTGTCTTCCAAAACTTCGATAAACAAGCCGGTGCTGTTGGTTGATTCTGCGGGAATACAAGCCCTGCAAATCCCCTACAAGCTTTTCGTAGTCTGGCAGGGTTTCATAGGGATTGTTGCGGATAACCTCAATCAGGCTTTTGGCTTTTTTATCCAAATGGGCTGCTTTCAACTTAGAGATATCTTTTACCGCCATTTTAGTGTAGACAATCTCGTACACTACCAGTGAACCTCGCTTTCCGGCACACAGTCCGAGAGTGGGGTGTCTTTGCCCATAGTAAGCTTTTCCGCCATCCCGGGAGTTGACAAAAGCCGCATGGTTTCTAAAGCGCCCGATTCCAGTTTATCCATCGTGCCTTTCACAGCTTGCAGCATCTCCAAAACACTCTGCAGCTGCCATTCCTCCATGCTGTTGATTACAGATATGCACTGTTCCCGATTGCTCATTTTGATACCTCCCTTTAGAGCCTGTCACAACTAATTCCGTTACCAATAGTATATTCCTTTTTCGCAGGATTTGCAAGGGCTTTGGCTGCATCAGGCCGCGGATTCTTCCAGGTCTCCGGCTTCTATATGCCAGGACTCGTCTGTTAAGTCTTTCAGCGTGCAGGCGGCACGGGGGAATCTATCCGGGTACTCGGCAGGCAGGATTTCCACGCCCAGGGCCAGCACCTTCCTGTAGACATGCTCGCAGCAGAAGAAGCCGCCCTGGCTGTCGTTTCTTAGGCGGGACATGAAGAAGCTGTTGTGGTCCACACCCGAGCGGCGGATGGCGAAAAGCTCCACAGCGTGATAGGGCTCCGTGATGTGCCGGGATTCCAGCTGCTTCCGAACGGCGTCCCAGCTGATGAGGAAGTCGCTGGCGTACCGCTCGCAAAACCGGCCCACGTCCTGGATAAGTCGGGTGGAGATGCTGGACATATTGAGGTTGTCCAGGGTGCCGGATTCCGTGCAAAGCACGCGGCTGCACCGCTCAAAATTGCGGACAAGAATCTGCGGGATAGGCTGCATAGTTTCCTCCTTCCATCAGGCCAACAGGCCCTTGCCTGCTGGCTCCATGACGCGGTGGGGTATCTCCTTGACTTCCGTGTACTCGCCGGGGGCGTAGTGCTCCAGCATGAAAATGAAGCCCTCCCGCAGCCGGTCACAGGTGCGGTCAAAGTCCTGGACCAGTTCCACCCTGTGGCGAAAGCCGGACATGTCCCAGTCTGAAAAATCCTCGTACCTGTCGATGGACCGGCCGGGGTAGACAGAGTAGGCGCCCTCCTCGTTGGCCTGGCCTTCGTACAGTACCAGGTAACCGCTGCTGCGGCCATTGAAGCCAATGTGGTAGCCGGTGCGCTGGTAAAAGTCCGAGACAGTACGGGCAAAGAATATGTCCCAATCGGGAGCCTCCACCTCGCCGCTAGCCACGTCATAGGCCAGGTCTTGCAGCTCGCTGGGGATATCCAGGCTCGGCACCTTGACGTCGTTGGCATAGGACGTGGAGCGGTTCCAGGAGTTCATGGTGTGGTATAGTTAACACAGTTCCAAGGAGGTGATACCTCTGAGGTATCACCTCCTTGGAACCTGGCGGTACGGGTGTGCCCGCGCCGCTCTGCTTGAAAATCGGCAATTACCGATTTTCAAGTGCGTTTACTATTGCGGTAGTGGCGGGCTAGGAAGCCGGTCATGGCCTCCCGGCTACGACGGTTGACTTTCTGGTAGAACATGCTGCTCATCTCCTTTCGCTGGCCGGGGCCAGCGGCATTTCCCGCCACCCTTGGCATCGGGAGATGCAAAAAAGCCACCCCGGCAGCAAGTCCAGGATGGCCTCTTTCCACTATTCCTTTTCTATCAACCCGAACCAAATGAACGCCTCGCGGATAGCCGCCTCTTTCTTTGCGGCCAGCTTTGGGGCAGGCTGCCCTTCGGCATCTCCATAGCCCTTATACTTCGTCTTGGCAAGGCCGCAGAGTTCCTTGGTCTGGGATATGGCAAGATTGCTGACATGGAGGCCATACCGCTCCTTGACCCATGCCTGGATGTCCTTATAGGTGGCGCGTTTTGTCTGTAAACGCGTTTCGCCCTCATAGCCGTCTATCTCGACTATAAGGGCGAACACGTTACGATACACCGCCAACCTGATTCTTGACGTGGTGTTCGTATACTTGACGTTTGGTGGAGATGGCGGGAATCGAACCGACCATATCACTATGTTAATGTGTCGGGAGATATTGCAAAATACCACATATTGTGTTTCGGTTGAACATTTTGTCCCATGAGTACCTTCTTGTACCATCCAAAAACCTCCCCGTAAGGGAAAAAATAAGGGAAAACTTTTAAGACCAACGCACAGCAGATACCTTTCCCTGCGGGAGAAAAACGGAAAGCAAATCGTTTCCTATAGCCTTTGTCTCTGGCCTGTAATCTGCAATAATATCGCGATTCTATTGAGATAATAGAGATAATCGAGATTTAGAGAGGCTTTTATTTGGCAGGCTGCCCAATTGATATTTTTGTTGCAAACTACGATTGAATAGTATATAATGACTACAAGAGGTGAAAACATGTGAGCAGATCGTTTGTTATGACTCAAGGATTTGAACAATCCTGGTCGCGTATGGGCCTTGGTGATGATGAACTGTTGATGCTCCAGAATTTGCTGATAGAGGACCCGGGAGCCGGTGATGTTATCCAAGGCACCGGCGGAGCCAGAAAAGTCAGAATACCTTTGGGCGGCCGGGGAAAATCCGGAGGCGGTCGAGTGATATATGTCGATGTGGTCATTAAGGAGAGGATATATCTCCTAATGGCTTATCCCCAAAAATGTCCAAACCGACCTGTCGCCCGAGCAGCAGAAAGCAGTACGAAAGCTGATAGAATCTATCAAGGAGGAATGAACATTGGAGAAGAAATATTTTGATGAACTGATCTCCAGCCTGGAGGACGCCGCCGCATTCGCCAAAGGGGATTCTTCCCGGGCAAGGGCAGTTGAGGTCAAGGCATCCGAGCCGATCCATGCGTACCGCGCGGAGGATGTGGTCCGTACCCGGAAAGAACTCAATCTGACGCAAAGCGGGCTGGCGCTGGCGATAGGGGTATCAACGAGAACAGTAGAGGCATGGGAGGCGGGAAGGAATGAGCCTTCGGGAGCCGCAAATCGTCTGCTCTACCTGCTTGACAGCGACCATTCTTTGCTGGAGCGTCTTACTGTCAGATAGTCAGTCGTTTTGAGATATTTTCTGTTAAAGTGGGCGGTCTTTCGGTAGACCGCTCATTATTTTATGCTTTTTGAAAGGAGGTCCCACCATGAAATGCCTGCAAAAGTACAACTGGGTCAAGCTGCCCAGAAACATCCTGCCCACTGGCAAGGGCCTCATGGGCGCCTGGATGCGCCTCGCCAGCCGCGCGGCGTTCCGTAAGGGCGTGGCCTCCTATTGCGGCTACGAGAACGCTGTGGAGCCCGGGATGTGGGCTGGTGGTGTTGTGGGCCTAAAGCGTATTCTGGGCGTAAGGAGCCGCGCCAAGGCCCTGGAGACGCTGGATAAGCTATCCCAGCTCGGCTACCTGACTTATGAGCTGGACAAAGAGACCAAGAAGCTGACCTACCAAATCACCGACTGGGTGGTGAAGTGTTCCGGCAAGGAGTGCATGAACGGTGCAGTATACACCACAGACGGCTTCGGCTTCCTCTGCCTGCCTCGGAACATCACGGAGCGATTAGTAGAACGGCATTACAAATTTGAAGAAACAGACGCCTGGCTCGACCTATGGTGTCATACAGTTTGGGAGGACCCGGATAACGGGTTCTCCTTTTTAGCGCCCACAATACAGCACGGCAAGTACGGCACTAATCTCACATTGGAAACCCTGGGACAGCGCTGGGGCTGGGAGAAAACGAAGGTATGGAGATTTCTAATGAAGCATGGGGATGCCTTTTCTCTATACCGTCTGCCCGGCTCATATGGCTGCCTCATTTTTAATAAATTGTACCCAACAGGTACGGAGGTTTCATTACCAACTCAGATGGAAGTTGTGCGCATTTTTGAGGAAATACGTTTTCTCGGTACGAATACGCACAAAGGGAACGTGGGGCAGTCGCGCTTTGGGAAGCTGGTGGCCTGGTTCAGCAGGAAGTTGAGGTTCCCTGCCAGAGCCGTCCGCTCAAAAAATCGCGTTGCACTTTTGGCCCCTATAATACGCGCGTATATTTCTTCACACAAGAGTTGGAAGAATTGTAGTTATGACTGCAAGGAATGTTACTGTACTACTGATCCTACAGTTATGGAGAACCATGATAGCCATGGGTGTACTGCGCCCATTGACCTCTCAAAATCACCGAAGGAGTTTTTTGACTATGAAGGACACGAAAAAATTGACATACGAGCAGCAAGAGGCCCAAATTGCGGAGAAGTCCCAAGCTTTCATCAATCTTTTGACCCAGCGTGGGATTTTGGCTAATCCAAAGGTCACCGATGAGAAAATACGTGCCGCCCGACGGAAGAAAGACCGTGACAGCTACCACAATACCCTTCTGCTCCTGCAGAACTACCGCACGCTGGTCTGGGTGATGGAGTGTTTCCCCGAGACCGTTGCAGAGGAACTGGACAGGCCATTTTCGGATGTGGACGAGTTGCTGGAGCAGATGGACCTCCAGCTTGCCATGGGCAACCGCAAGTTGGAGAACCAGTTGGAAGGGGCAAAGAAGTCCAGGCTGCTGTTGGACAGAGTCAACGACGCTCTGACCGTCCTGAAGCACAAACCCGGCAACGGCAAAAAGCTGTACCGGCTTATCTATCTGACCTACATAGCGCCGGAGCAGCTTAGCCACACGGAGCTGCTCTACCGGCTGGATATGTCCTCTCGGCACTACTACCGCCTTCGTCAGCAGGCCATTACCATTCTTTCAATTCGGCTTTGGTCTGTACCTTCAGCAGAGGTTGACTTGTGGCTGGATATGCTGGAATTTCTGAAAGAACTGGATTAAATCTTGCAAATATGGCTGGTCTGGGTTATAATATAGCCAGATAGCCAAGGAGGTGGGCGGTATGTGCAGCTTGCAGGAAGTAAACCAAATCGTGGAAGAACTGATGGACGGAGTGTCCGTTATATTCGCAAAGGGACAGATGGAAACGATCCTGTTTGGCTCATATGCCCGCGGTGATGCGGAGAAGGGCTCGGACATTGACGTGCTTTTCCTGGTTGACTCCTCCCGAGAGATAATTATGGAGCGGAACTGGAGGCTTGGAGAACTGGCGGCAGAGCTTCTGATGAAGTATGGCGTGCTGGTTTCACCTATCGTTGAGAACCGGGAATACTTCTATTCCAATGCGGAGGTGCTGCCTTTTTTCCGAAATGTAGACCGGGAGGGGGTGCGCGTCAGTGCCTGAAATAACAGCTTTGGAGCTTGCACGGTACCGTCTGCAAAAGGCGGGAGAAATGCTGGAATCCGCTAAGCGCGACATGGCGGCGGAGGATTATGCCTCGGCGAACAATCGGGCGTACTACTGCATCTTCCATTCGATGCGGGCTGTGCTGGCCCTAAACGGGCAGGACTACAAAAAGCATTCCGCAATCATTTCGCAATTCACACTGCTATACCTCAAGCCGGAGCTCTTGCCGCGAAAGTTCAGCAGTCTTATCACCAATGCTTCGCTGATCCGCAACCGCAGCGATTATGAGGACTTTTATATCTGCTCTGTGGCGGATACGGAAGCACTTGCCGCGGGCGCGGAGGAGTTTTTAGCGGAAGTCCAGTCCTATATTCAGAAAGAATTTGGAGATAAAAACGAGCGGCTTTAGGGCCAAAACCAGAAATGGCGCATATTCGCGCCTACAAGAGCTGGCCTGTAGGCTAACTCTTCCGGAAACATGCAGCCACAAAAATATATTATCCAGCAGTACCTTTGTTCAAGGTGGCTGCCGGATTTGTTTATGTACGGACACGCTGCAAATAGAACTCACTTTCCGCAACACGGGTGACAAACTCATACTCTAAGCGATTCGCCCGGGAGGGAACAATGTTATACCGCTTGCAGACAGATCGGAAATATACGAGATAATCCCGGTCATTGTCTGTCAGGGGCGCTACCCAGCCGTTTTCGCTGGCATGGGCCTCCAACTCCACTATTTCTCTCTTTTCCTGTTCAGTCATGCGTATCAGCCTCCTCGCAAAATTCCGCAATTAACCGCTGGGCGGCGTCCTCCCAAATAATAAGCCGGAAAGGGTCGTAATGGCCCAGCGGCATCGCCCCAAATTGCTGAATATAGTATTCCCGCAATCGGGTAGTTTTGGCTTTGAAGAAAACCACTCCGCCAAAGCCAGCCTCTTGCGAAACTGCAGCGGCGTAGACAAAAAGCGCCCTTGCAATACCGTGATATCGTTTCTTTTCACCGGTTTGCGCCAAATCGTCAGGCACGGCGGAGCTCACTTCAACTGGTATTTTGGAGGAAAAAGCTGAGTTCCAGATGTATAACCGCAAGCGCTCACCCCTTTATTGTAATTTACCACATTTCTGCCTGATATGCAAGGGCAGTGTGTTAGCGGAAAGCGCCGTCTACGATCACAACAAAAAGGCTTTCGAGAATGAACTGTTCAGCCGTGTGAGGGAGCGTATTCATGGACGGGAAACAGTATAAGCTTAGAGTTTCTCCCGCTCTTTAGTACGGAGAATCTTGTACAGCAGGCGTGATTTTTCGGAGCTGATTTGAGCTAAATCCGGTCAAAATCGGAAATGGCACAAAAATGGCGCAAAATTGGCCCACTTATGCTGTAGACACGCAAATGAAAATGTGCTAAGATTGTATCGTACCAAATTGGGGGTAGCGGTAAAGGCTATTTCAAGCAACAGCTTGGAATGGCCTTTTTTGCTGCCTTAAAAATTTTTCAAGGAGGCCAAAATGACAAAACCAAAGAAAAAGGGCCAGAGGCTTGCAACCGCCTACTGGTCGCTGGTAGGAGCAGGCTCTGCCCTGCTGCTCTCCCTGCAGCCGGTGTTCGCAGACACCATCTGGACCCGCTTCTCCACCATCATGAAGGACGTGTACGGTCAGCTCGTCACCATCAGCACCATCGTAGCAGTCACAGCGGCGGCTATCGCCCTGCTGGTGCGGATGATCTCCCGCAATCAGCGCTCCGTAGACGAGGCCACAAGCTGGCTCAAGAGAATCGTCATTACATGGATCGTACTAAACTCGCTGGGATTCATCGTGACGTACTTGCAGCCGCTTATCGCCGGAGGCAACTACACAGGCCCGTAAGAGAGGAGTGACCGAAAATGCTCGACTGGATCTTCGAGGGCATTGTCAAGTGGGTCGCCGGGGTAGCTTCGGAGCTCATGGACACGGTGTCCGGGTTGTTCTTGAACGCTTTGGGCACAGACATGACGGCTATGGAAGAATACTTTCCCTTTGTGACAAAAGCGTTCACGGTCATGCAGTATTGCTCCTGGGCCATCCTGTTCCTTATCACGGTCTGGCAGCTTTTTAGAGTGTTCGGCGGACCAATCACGGAAGCAGAAAACCCTCTGACCCTCATAGCCCGGAACGGCTTGTTTGCAGTCCTTATCGCCTACGCCAAGCCCATCTTCCTAATCACGCTGGACATCGCGCGAGCACCCTACACGGCGCTACTGGAAATCAGCATGGCCGGCGAAGATTTCACTTTTGCCGGGGTAGAGGAGACCTTGAGTAACGGCATCGCCAACTTTGTGGCCATCACTTCGGTGATTGGAACTCTGCTTATCCTCATCCTGCTGATTGCCCTGGGCTGGAACTACTTCAAGCTCCTGCTGGAGACCGTAGAGCGGTATGTTGTGGTAGGCGTGCTCTGCTACACCTCGCCGCTGGCGTTCTCCATGGGAGCGTCCAAGGCCACCTCGGCGGTTTTCAAAAGCTGGTGCAGGATGGTGGGCTCCCAGCTCCTGCTGCTTACCATGAACGTCTGGTTCCTCCGAGGGTTCAGCACCTCAGTTGGACAGTTCATCGGTAACGGCGGTGCGCTGAGTAACGGCAATGGCAGCATTTTCCTCTGGCTTTTCTGTGCGCTGGCCTTCCTCAAGACCGCCCAGCGGTTTGACAGCTATCTCGCTAGTTTGGGATTGAACGTGGCTCAGACCGGTTCCAGCATGGGCATGGAGATGCTCATGGCAGCAAAGGTTTTGAGCGGCGCTGCCAGTGGGGCAAAAAGTGCTGGCAAGGCGTTCCACTCTCCCGGTTCAGGCGGCTGGTCTGCGGCGAGTTCGGTTGGCACACCTGGCAGCAGCTTCGCAACCGGCTTTGCCAGCAAGTTCAAGGGTAATAGCTATGTACGCGACGCGGTGGTCGCTGGCGGCACTCCTCTGGAAGCAGGCGGCGGGATGGGCTTTGTAGGCCGAGCTTTCGGTGGCATGGCTGCCCGAAACGGCGCTACGCTTACGGGCGAATCCATCAGTTCGGTGGCCAGCCGTCAACCCAGCGTTTCCGGGTCTATTGGTGGTGAAATTGCTGACCGCTCTCTGGGTAACTACATACCGCAAATGAGCGGTTACCAGTTGCAGGGTACGTCAATCACTGGCGGGCAGATCAGCACCACGGCAGTCGGCGCGGACGGAAAGTCCGCCGAGGTCGCGATGTT
Organism: Oscillospiraceae bacterium; assembly: GCA_910574935.1. GTDB lineage: Bacteria > Bacillota > Clostridia > Oscillospirales > Acutalibacteraceae > Acutalibacter > Acutalibacter intestini. Next base: position 42,978 of record CAJTCU010000005.1, on the reverse strand, counting down.
CAGCACGGCCCAGTACGAGGCTCCCAGTGGGCCACATTCGGTGGTGACCGCTTCGGATAGCAGTCAGTGGTATCAGCTGGCCGCTGGTGCCGGGGCAGGAGCGTTCTTTGACGCGCCCACATTCTCCGGCAGCGCCAGCGAGAACGCCCAGGTTGCGGCGGCCTTCCCCGGCGCGGATGAGGGCACCATGCTCCGCACGGTGGGAGAGGGCGTTATGGAGGCAAGCACGCCGGAGGGTAACAGCCTTTGGTATAACTCGGCCTATTACGACGAGCCGGACGCTCCCCACTCCATCGTGCAGTCCGCAAACGGCGTGGATTGGTACGCTATGCAGCAGAACGCTCAGGCCCCGGAGTTCGAGACCGGCGAGCCAGCTCTGGCCTACAATCAGGCCCAGTTCCAGGCGTTCATGCCAGGTTTCGAGCAGAAGGTCGCCAATGTGGACGGCTCTACCCGGCAGGACGGACATTTTGAGGTACGGCATGAGAATGGCTCGGGGACGATGTTCTTTGACACCACCCGCTACGCCGCGCCCCGTGGTGACTACAAGGTGTATGAGGACGTCAAGGGCGGTCAGTGGTACGCTATCCCCGGCGAGGGCACGGTTCAGCAAGAGGTGCAGGCTACTCCGGCGCCTTCCCCATCACCTGGGGCCACGCCTGCTCCCACTACCGTCACCGTCAAATATGTGAAATGCACCATCCACCAGTTCGACACATCGGTGATTGCCACGGCTTTCGGGCTGGATTTGGACGCACCCTACGGCGAGTTCGGCATTACCTACCGGCAGGCCATTGAGAACATGGCCAACGCGCTGAAGCGTACCATGTACGGCTCAGTGGTGGCTGGTTCGTCGGTTCCACTGACCGATGAGGAGCTTATCGCTTTTGTCAATGCTCAGCACTGTTCAGATATGCGCAAGCACATCTTGACTACCGCGCTCTCCCTGGTGGGCAAAGTTCCCTACTTCTGGGGCGGCAAATCTGAAGCCGGCTGGAACGACGATTGGAACACCCCCAAGCTGGTCTGGGCGGCGGGCGACCACACAAGCGGTATGATTCAGCCCTACGGCCTGGACTGCTCCGGGTTCACCGATTGGGTCTACAAGACTGCGCTGGGCATGGGGACGCTGGGAATGCAGTGGGAGAGCTCCCACGCGGTTTCTGCCGCTGACCTTCAGCCCGGTGACTTAGGTTTTCTGGGTGGCCGCTACGACTGGTCGCATGTGCTCATGTTTGCGGGCTATGGTGAGAGCGGGCAGAGGATGTGGGTACACTCCTCAGGCGGCGAGGGCGTCATACTGAATACTCCTAGCTATGAGGCGGGATTAAACCTTCGCCGGATAGATGGTGTTGATTTTGACGCTCCAGCGCCCGGAGGAGGGTCAGAAACAGGAACGCCCATCTCCACCCTGGAGGTGGACGTGACCCACTACTGTGCCTGCACTCTTTGTTGTGGCGAGAACGCCGCCGGTATCACCGCCAGCGGCAAGCGGGTCAGTCAGGGAATGGTCGCAATGTCGAGCCATTATCCATTTGGCACGCAGATCAAGATAAACGGCGTGATGTACACGGTGGAAGATAGAGGCGGTTCGGGTATTGAGAACGATATTCATAGAGTTGACATCTACGTTCTCGACCACAACGAGGCCCTACGTCTGGGCCGTTTCACCACCACAGCACAAATTTACAGATTAGGACGATGAAAATGGACGAAAAACCTTACAATAACGTGTTCGCTATCCCGGCGAACTACACTGATTCCGGCAAGATTCTCGGCGGTATGCTGGAACTGAGAAACACGGTCGAGGCTGGGTTCCTGCTGATTCTGGCGGGCTACCCGGAACTGATGTGGCTCCCGGTCACCGGCACCATAAAAATCGTCATCATGACCGTGACCCTGCTCCCCCTGGGAGTGCTTGCGGTCATGGGCATTGACGGCGATTCCCTGTTTCAATACCTGGGGCACGTCATAAAGTTTGCCGGGAGCAGAAGAAAAATTCACATGAAAAGGGTGGGTTATCATGACCCAAAGAAAGCGAGAAAAGCAAAGAAAGCTAACCGCGCAAGGGTTCCTGCCGGTAAGAAAAATCGAGCACGGCGTGATAGAAACCGTGGACGGGCGCTATCTGAAGATACTGGAGATTGAGCCCATCAACTTTATGCTCCGCTCAGACGAGGAGCAGTTCAATATTATCTCTACCTTCGCCAGTTGGCTGAAGATATCCCCCATGCGGCTGCAATTCAAGAGCATTACTCGCAAGGCAGATTCTGACCGCCATGTGGCTATGGTGCGTCGGGAGCTGGAAACAGAGGAAAACGACCAGTGCAAGTCCCTGGGTGAGGGCTACATCCGCCTCATAAAAGATGTTGGCAGCCGGGAGGCGTTGACCCGCCGGTTCTTCCTGATATTCCAGTATGAGGAGTTGCGCCGAGGTGATTCGGAGGATGTTGGGCGGGTATACAGTGCCCTGCAGACAGCCGAGCAGAACGCCCGAGCGTACTTTTTGCAGTGTGGTAACTCCATTATCCAGCCCGCTGACCCGGACGAGGCCACTGCCGAAATTCTGTATATGTTCTTCAACCGGCAATCCTGTGTGGACGAGCCTTTCAGCGCAAGGGTGAACCGGGTGGTGCTGGACACTATGGCGGCGCGGGGCAAGGTGATTGGTATTGACCCGGTGCCAAAAATCAATATAACCCACTTCCTGGCCCCGCGGGGCATTGACCTGACCCATTTCAACTATACCGTCATGGACGGTCTGTACTACGCCTTTCTATATATAAGGGGTAACGGTTATCCGGGCGCGGTTCGGGCGGGCTGGATGTCATCACTGATAAACGCCGGTGAGGGCATTGACGTGGACGTACATCTTCGCCGGGAAAATCGAAGCCGCACCATCGACAAGGTGGCTTAGCGCATACGCCTGAACCGCACTAAACTCAGGAGTATGCAGGACACCAGCACCGACTATGAGGAACTGACGAACTCCATCCAAGCCGGGTATTTCATCAAGCAGGGTATCGCCAACAACAATGAGGACTTGTTCTATATGTCCGTGTTCATCACGATTTCGGGCCGAACGTATGAGGAACTTGTCTGGCGCAAGCAGCAGATGGTTGATATGCTCAAGTCAATGGATATGCAAGTCAGTGATTGCCGCTTTCAGCAAGAACAGGCTCTCTGCTCGGTCATGCCGTTCCTCAAGCTGGACAGCTCTCTGGAGCGAAAGTCTCAGAGAAACGTCCTTACAAGCGGGGCGGCATCCACCTATATGTTTACCAGCTTCGAGATGTCAGACGATACCGGCGTGCTGCTGGGGGTCAATCGGCATAACAACTCGCTGTGCATCGTTGACCTGTTCGATACCCGCAAGAACAAAAACGCCAACCTGAATCTCCTGGGCACCAGCGGCGCGGGCAAGACCTTTACCCTCCAACTGTTGGCCCTCAGAATGAGGATGCGGGGTATCCAGTGCTATATCCTGGCCCCCATCAAGGGCCATGAGTTCCGGCGGGCCTGCAACCGTATCGGTGGGCAGTACATCAAGATCGCGCCTGGCTCGCCGCACTGTATCAACGTGATGGAGATACGCCACACCATTTCGCCGGAGATGGAGCTGATAGACGGCGACTCCGGCGAGGAAGACTCCATGCTGGCCCGGAAAATTCAGCAGCTTATGATTTTCTTTTCATTGCTCATTCCTGATATGAGCAATGAGGAGGAGCAGATGCTGGATGAAGCGCTTATCAAGACCTACGCCGACTTCGGCATTACTCACGATAACGACAGCCTCTATCTTGACAGCAAGGCTACTCCGCCCAAAATGAAGAAAATGCCCATCCTGGGCGACCTCCACAAGAATCTGCTGGAAAATCCTCTGACCAAAAGAGTGGCTATCATTGTCAGCCGGTTCGTGACCGGCTCGGCACAGAGCTTCAACCAGCAGACCAATGTGGATTTGAGCAACAAGTACATCGTACTCGACCTCTCGGAGCTCAAGGGCAAGCTGCTCCCCGTGGGTATGATGATAGCGCTTGATTACGTCTGGGACAACGTCAAGGCCAACCGCACCAAGAAAAAACCATTATGATAGACGAGATATGGCAGCTGGTGGGCGCGTCCTCCAACAAGCAGGCCGCCGACTTCTGCCTGACCATCTTCAAGACCATCCGGGGCTTCGGCGGTGCGGCAATTTCCGCTACCCAAGACCTCTCGGACTTCTTTGGCCTGGAGGACGGCAAGTACGGGCGGGCTATCATCAACAACTCCAAGAACAAGATTATCTTGAATCTGGAGCCGGACGAGGCCCGGTACGTCCAGGAGGTGCTGAAGCTTACCAAAAACGAGACCCGTTCTATCACCCGGTTCGAGCGGGGGGGGGGAGGCGCTGGTCTATTCAAATAATAACAAGGTGCCGGTGGTTATCAAAGCCTCACGCGAGGAGCAGGAAATGATTACCACCGACCGGGCGGAACTGGAGGCGATATTGAGAGAAACAGCGGAATGCGCACAATTCCGGGAATGAGTAATGCGTAAAGCGTATTTCTGGTAAAATGCGTATTGGTGCTTGAAATACGTATAAAGCCCCCTATGTGGCCCATTTTCATGCTAAAACAGGCCATTTTGGGGGTGAAATCGTAAGGAAAACTACAAAAAACGCATTTCAATTCGCCTGAAAATGCGCATATTACAAGGAGGTGATGCCCATGCTGCTTGCCGACGAGCAGTATGTGGTACAATGGCTGAGCCAATATGGAGCCCTGCCCCGGTCCCAAGTGACCCGGATGTTAAAGAAACCGCCGGGCACGGCTGAGAAAATCTTGAAGAACCTACACCGCCGGGGACAGATAGAAGATATCTCCGGCGGGTACTATGTTGGGCTTGACCCTATGAGCAAGCCAGACCAGCGGACAATTCTGGCGGTATGGATACTGCTGAAATTTTTTGACCAGGTAGGGCCACTGGACCACTATCCGGCGGTATATCCGTCACAATTATTCTTCCTCAAGGAGGATATTGGGTATGAAATCGTGGTGCTATATGAGGGCGAGCAAAGCCAATTACGGCTTTTGCAGCCACAGGAGGACCTAAAGTATATCATTGTCCTGCCCCACATTGCTATGGCAGAGGGGTTGAAACTTCCCAAAGCACCGTGCCTGTTCGCAACGGTGGAGTTCCAGGGGAGAGATGAACCAGAGGTAAAATTTTACACGGAGGTACACAATGAGCATATTTCTTGAGGTGCTTGGACAGGCCGAGTCCAAGTTGAAACAGATGGCCCAGCAGATGGATAATATCCGCTGGATGGCTGAAAATGGCCGGTACGATGCGGCTTTGGAGCACGCCTTGCGGCTGGAGTACAACTCGGAGCGGCTGACGCTGTTGACCCGGGCATTGCCGGGGTATACCGGGAACCCGCTTGCAAAGGCGCACGTTGAGAAAGCAATAAGGGAGGCTGTCCCGGTGGAGGTTGGGTATACAGCGGAGGGGTGGTTTTCCTTACGGTTGCCACTGCTGCTCCCGAGGAAAAATCAGCGTTCCGCCGACTATATTCGCGGGTATCTTTACCCTGCCATGCGGCGCTTCTTCCAGGACAAGCCGCCGGTGCATTACCCTGATTGTGTCCTGATTTTGCGACACGTCTACAGCAGGGACAAGCCAGAACGCCAGTGGCGGGACCACGACAACCTGGAGGTCAACATCGTCAGCGATATTGTGGCCCTCTACACCATGCCGGATGACAGCCCCGGGGTGTGCAATCATTTTTATTGCAGTGCTGCCGCTGAGAAGGAGCGCACGGAGGTCTATGTTGTTCCCAAGGCAGAATTCCAGAAATGGCTGGCTGTCGAGAAATCAATGCCCGAGGAGGGCCTGCCACTCTACGAAAATTGCGGAGATTTGCCCCGAAAAGATATGTAAAATAGGCCAATTTTCGGGGTTGTTAGATTTACACAACTCAACGACAACGTGAAAATGCTGATGTTTTCAGCTTTTTGTAAGCGAAAAAACTTGGAGATACCCGACCGAGAGAGTTCGGCCAACGTCGGGTTCTTCCAATATTCAAGAGGTGATTCAATGGTGCAGTTCAGGCCCGGCAGTCATATGTCAAAGCTGGTGGCTCTACTGTCTTTCGCGGGCGAGTTCCCGTTCCTGTCTTTGGGGCTGCTTGGGAGTGAGCGGGTCTATAAGGCTCTGGTCGTAAAATTGAGCGCTCCCGAGGTGTTTCGGAATACGCAAACAGGTGACGAGTTGTCCTGCCGGCTGTTCACTGTTACCGGGAGCGGAAAGGCAAAAACGGTTCGGCTCTACAAGCGGGCGTTACCTATCTTGGAGTGGGTGCATGAGGACGCTTACCGGTACTATATGGGATCTTTCTGGGAGCACCACTTCCCTGGTGACAGTCAGCATCTGGACAGGAACCACCGGGTGGCGGAGGCAGCGGCAGTCTGTATGCGGGCGGGAATGGAGCTTAGACCATACCTGCTGCCCAGGCTGCAAAATGATGCTATCCAGTCGGTTGTTCTCAAAACTCCCTCTCTGTATCTTTCTAAGGATATAAAGAGGATTTCCGGCCCGGAAACGGCAAAGACCACTTTCACCAGGATGATCGGCGCGACGTTCTACCCCGGCGGGTGCTATGGGGTCTATAATACCCGCGACACCGCCATGAAGTGGAACGGCATGGGCGAGGTCAAGACGGTATACTATCTCACAGAGCTTGCCCGCCTGAACGCCGGGGTGCAGACGGTGGACTCCGCGATCCTTTTCGGGGCCTCTGAGGGAATTGCCCTGCAATCATTCTCAGAGAAAAGTGCGGGGCAGCATAAAACCATGCGGTCGGACGCGGCATATCAGCATATCCACTTTGTTCCGCTGAATGAGATGGGAGTGCGGCAAATGCGTATTTTGACCGTACCCAACTGGAAAGAGCGTATACTTGACGCACTATTTCTTCCCGAGACCCGTTCTTATGGAATAGGCCGGTTCGAGTACGATGCCTGTGTGGACGGTGGATACATTTTCTCCCATCTGGACAGTGACCTCAACCGGCTCATTCGGTTCAAGGAGGCAATCGAACACATCCCCGGCCCCTTCGAGGTGCTTTGTTTTCCACATCAGGTGGAGTTCTTGCGAGAGTATCTGGAGGGTCGGGCAGTCATAAAAACGATAGAATTGGAGGCGATAGAGGAAGCGTTAGAAATTAAGGAGAGTGATACTTTTGAATAAGCGCCGGGTGGCCGTGATTATCAGCATTGTGCTGGCGGTCACGGCGCTGCTATATCTGGGAGAGGTGCTTGGGCAACTTTTTACGAACTATGAGGTTTGGCTGGCGCGGGACGGTATCGCTGGGCAGGTGCAGATGGAGCCGGTGGACTGGAATCCTGTGGTATGCTTTCCGGCAGCCTTTAGTTTGAACGGGCTGAAAGGCATGGGCCTGATTCTTGCTTTGACAGGTGGCCTTGCGATTTTTTTCAAGCTGCAAGGCCGGTTTGCTGGAAAAGACTTTGACCCTCGCGGGTTCAAGACCAGCTCCACCGGGGCCTACGGCACGGCAGGCTGGATGAGTGAGAAGGAGATGCAGTCGGTTCTGGAAATCAATTCCATCAACAAAGCCAAGGGTACGATTCTTGGTGAGCACCGTGGCAGGGCGGTCTGTATGCCCGAGGACACCCGGCTCAATCGGCACGTCGCGGTGTTTGGCGCGTCCGGCACCATGAAGTCCCGGGCAGTCATACGCAACGCGTTGTTCCAGGCTATTAGGCGAGGGGAGTCGGTGGTAATAACTGATCCAAAGTCAGAATTGTATGACGATACCTCGGAATTGTACCGCAAGCATGGGTATGAGGTCAAGGTGTTCAATCTGGTAGACCCCGCCCACGGCGACTCTTGGAACTGCATGGCTGACTTAGGCGGCGATACCCTCATGGCCCAGGTGCTGACGAACGTCATCATCGGAAATACCAGTTCCGGCGAAACGGATCATTTCTGGGACAACGGAGAGGCTTATCTGCTGAAAGCGCTTATCCTTTATATAGACCAGGATAGTACGCTTGGTGCTGAATCCAAGAACCTGGCCACTGTTTACCAGACCCTCACCCAGAACAGCGAGCGCCAGCTCACCGCTATGTTCAGTAAGCTCCCTCTGAGCCACCCGGCCCGGGCGCCTTTCAACCTGTTCTCTCAGTCCAGTGACGCGGTGCGTTCTGGAATCGTGCTTGGGCTGGGCACCCGGCTGCAGGTGCTGCAGAACCAGTCGGTGCGGAACATTATCACTCGCTCGGACATCAACCTGACCGCGCCTGGGCAGCGAAAGTGTGCATATTACATTATATTGAGCGACCAAGACGCTACTATGGCGTTCCTGTCCTCGCTGTTTTTCTCATTCCTGTTTATAAGGTTGACCCGATTCGCGGACAGCCAGCCGGGTGGGAAATGTGTCGTGCCGGTGAATCTAATCTTAGACGAGTTCAACAATATCGGCAGAATCGGCGGCGCGGCGGACGGTTCGGATTTTGCCAGGTCTCTCTCGGTGATTCGTTCCCGGGACATCCGAGTGATGCTGGCGGTGCAGAGCCTGGGGCAGCTACAGAACCGGTACCCCAACAATCTATGGTCGGAGATAATCGGCAATGCTGACATCCAGCTCATGCTGGGGTGTACGGACGACATGACCGCGCAGTATTTCTCCTCCCGGAGCGGGGACATGAGCATCCGGGTGGACTCCACATCCACCACCCGGCAAACTATGGCAGTGACCCAGTTCATACCACAGTATAGGCAGACCGAAGGGCAAGGATGGAGGAAACTGTTGACCCCGGATGAAGTGCTGAGGCTGCCAAACGAGGAGCTGCTGTGTATCATTCGGGGCTGCAATGTTCTCAGACTCAAGAAGCTGGACTACACCAAGCACTCTATGGCGGGCGAGCTGGAGAGGACTTCTATTTTGAATTATTGGGCAGAGCGGCAACTTACTCCAAAGCCTGCTCAATCACCACCAGAACGGGATGAGCCGAAGTCGGCACGAAAGTCAACGTCCAGCCTGTACAGCTCTGCAAAGCCGCCGGCAGATTTCTAATTCACAAAAACATATTGCTTTTGTGCGGACAATAGGATATAATATAAGAAAAGCCAATCGGTGCCACAGGAAAGGAGCGTTTTTCATGGCAAAAACAGCAAATCTCTATGCCCGCATTGAGCCGGAGGTAAAGGAACAGGCCGAGAGCATTTTGACCGCGCTTGGCATCCCTGTTTCTAATGCCATCAATATGTTTTACAAGCAGATCATCTTGCAGCGAGGTATTCCCTTTGAAATAAAGCTGCCACAGGCAAAGATTGTGGACATGAGTAGGCTGACCCCACAGGAGCTTGACGCGGAATTGGAGAAGGGGTACCAGGATGTTCTTGAGGGCAGAACCAAACCGGCTGGCAAGGTCTTTGAGGAAATCCGAAAAGATTGCACTAAATGACACATTATAGAATAGCATTAGAAACCAATCCGCACCTCTTTGTGAGGTGCTTTTTCCATGCAAAAAAGGAGGAATTATTATAACTATAACCGATATTTACGAAAACGAAATCCCCCAGACCGAAACGGAAATGACCCCAGATGAGGTATCCAATCAGGATCCAGGCGCCTATTCTTCCCATGAAAGCTCTCTCCCCCAGACCGGTCCTGAAATGGGTGTGCATAATCCGATCAGCGCTGAAGAGGGCCCCATCGAGCATGGTGAACCCCCGTTTCTCCAGACCAGCTCAGAATTGGCAGAAGGAAGCGAAATCGCTCCGGACGATGAAGGCGCTGCTCCCCAGACCGACCCTGAAACCACCCTGAAGGCGGGCCGACAGCGGAAGACGACCTCAATTTCAACCCAGTCTGGTACAGAGGCACCTGCACCCGGCGACGGCGTCGTGATCAGGCGGAGGAGAGTGCGCCAGCGCTCTGCTACCAGACCGGTTTCTGTCCTGAGCATCGACACGGGCCGCACCGTGGAAACCGAGGCGGACAAAGCACGCAACGACCTGCTGGACTTGGTGGAATCCCAGAAAACGGGGCGCATCCTGACCGGTACCCTGCAGGGCGTGGAGCGCGCGGTGAACTCCAAGACCGGTTCCATGGCAGTCATTTACCACGGCGCGTTTAAGGTCATCATTCCCGCTGAGGAGGCAGTCACATTGCCGGAGGACACCCGTGGGCGTTCCCCGGACGAACTCTACCATTATATGCTCACAAAACGCCTGGGTGCGGAAGTGGATTACGTTGTCAAGGGCTCGACCAGCAGTCCAATCTTGCCGTTGGCAGTCGGCTGGACGCTATGACGGCCAAGCGCAAAGAGTATTACTTCGGCACGGACCGGGACGGCAACCATCGTATCTACTCCGGCATATGCGCCGAGGCCGGCATCGTCTCCGTCATCCGAGCAGGTGTTTTCGTTGACCTGTTCGGCCTGGAGACCTATATTCCCCTCCGTGAACTGAGCTACCAGCGCTGGATGGACGCAGGGTTGTACTTCCAGGCGGGCCAGCGGGTGCTGGTGAAGGTGCTGGAGGTGGAGCGCAGCGGTCGGGATAGCGTTAAAGTGACCGCTTCGGTCAAGCAGGCAGGGGAGAATCCCTATGAGAAAGCGCTGAGGATGTACTCGGTGGACAGCTGCTATGTGGGCACGGTCAGCATGGTGGATGTGAACGGCGTGTTCGTGGCTCTTGACGGCGGCATCGACTGTCTGTGTAGCTATCCCAAGAGGGGCAGGCCGCCCCGAGGGGCGCGGGTCACCGTGCGCATTCTTGGTATCAACCACGAGAGCAATCGGATTTGGGGAGCCATTACCCACATCGCGGCGGCGAGATAGGGGGCGGCGCGTATAGGGACTATATCAGTGAAAGAGCAGGCCCGCCGTGCTGAGCTTGCGTCCAATGCCCGTGCAATGCTTCGAGAGGCGCTGCCCATAGAGTATGAAGACGGAATGAGCCTGTCCGTCAATCTGAGCGGGTGGTATCTGCAAATCTCTTTCTCCCCGCTCCATCCGCTCATGGTAATCTGCCTAGCCCGGGCCATCCCGATACCGGCCTCCGTGGCCCAGTTCCTCGATACTAACGACATGAACCTGCACAGCATCCTGGGCTGCCACACCATCAACAGCGACACCCACTGCTACGCCTACCGTGCCACTCAATGGCTGGACACCGAGCTGACCCGGGAGCGATTCATAGAGATGCTGAACCGCTGTATGGGCGAAGCTGAGCGTGGCTATGAAAAAATTTTGAAAAAACAGTTGTAAATTCCGACAAGCACTGGTGGAGTGTTTTTGAGTGCGCTCCTCTTGGGCTGGGGTGGAGTTCCGACTCAAGACGGACTCCGGCATGTACCCCGGCACGATCCCTGTTGGGGACGACGGCGTTCTCCGGCTGGAGATCGGCGGCAGCTCCTGCTATCAGCTGAGTTGTATTGGCTCAGCCGTACCCGCCCCCACGCCGGAGTCGGAACCGGAACCGCTCCCCTCTCCAGCACCATCGGAGAAGCCGAGTTTCACTCCTGCACCGACTCTTGCGGCGGAGGAGAGTGCTCCGCCACAGGCTACCATCACGGTCTCAGAAGTGGAACCGGTTGACCCGGAGTTTACGCTGAGAGATATCCCGGTCTGGCAACTGGGGCTGTTCGGCGGCGGGCTTGTAGTAGCCATCGGGGTGTTGGTCGTTCTGGCAGTGCTGAAGAAACGCCGGGGAGACGACCCGGACGAGGATGACGAGGATTACTAAGCTGTAGCCGGGCGCGAATAGCGGATTGATGTGCAACTCAATCAAAGGAGAGGTTTTCATGCGAAACACAATCAAAAAGCTATCTTAGGATGGAAAGATGTACACTTTCACCGCAGATAATGACGTGGTGCGCGGCGGTTTGTCCGTGGAGAAACGGGACACCATCACCGGCAGCACGCCCCAGGGTGACGCGGACTTTTCCGGCATTACCTTTGAAATCATCAACGACAGCCGGAATCCGGTCATTGTCAACGATAAGAGCATAGCTCCCGGCGAGGTAGCTTTGACTCTTACCACCGACAGCGAGGGTAAGGCCAGCACCGCCCCGGACGCTCTGCCCTACGGCTCCTATATCCTCCACGAAAGCGCCACCAATGAATCCATGCTGAACACCGCCCCCGACCAGCAGGTGGAAGTCACGGAAAACCTCAAGGTCTATCCGTTCTTCATGGACAACGAGGTGGTTCGCGGCGGCGTTCTCATCGAGAAACGCGACTTGGAATCTCTGCTGCTGACCCCTCTGGGCGGCGCAAGCCTGGACGGTACCCTGTTTGAAATCACCAACAAGAGCAAAAACGCCGTGTATGTGGACGGCGCTTTGTACCAGCCGGATGAGGTGTGCCTTACCATCGAGGTCAAGGATGGCGTGGCGCAGTCCGATGTGCGCGCCCTGCCCTACGGCACCTATACTCTCGCGGAGAGCAAGCCCGGCAAAGGCTATCTGTGGACCGACAAGAAGGTCCGGGATTTCACAGTCCGGAAGGATGGTGAAATCACCGAGTTCCGGGAGGGGGACGCGGCCTATAATCAGGTGATCCGGGGCGAGCTGAAGTTTGTCAAGGTGGGCGAGGACACCATGCATCGCTTTGCGAACGTGGCCTTTAAGCTGACCTCTCAGACTACTGGTGAGAGCCATATCCTTGTCACGGACGAAAATGGCGGTGCGACACGTTCCTAACTGAAAAGGTTAGGCGTGGAGCCAAGAAAGAGAAGATTGAAAGGAGCTTCATAAGATGGTTTCATAGAACTAATCGTCCGACAGGTGGAATGAAGGGGTAACGCCCCCAAATGCCTGCTCTGATACTCCGAATGGCATGGATGCTTTCAGGGGCAGAAGTGTTATGAGCTCGGTGAAGTCGGCTGAGAGCGCGCCCTAAGGCCGCGGCAACGCGGTACAGGAACAGCGAACCAGAGGTGGTCGAGTGCGTGATAGGCCGGGAGTCCAAGAGTTGACCGGAGGTCAACTCTCAGTATCTATGGTTAGAATCCATTATGTTACAGCATGGTGGAGGCGTATTCTCGATTGTACGGGTCTAAATCCGGAATTGGTCGAAAGGCCAATCTCACCTGAGAGTGAGGTCTGTGGGGATGAGTAAAACTCGCCCGTTATGAAAGTCCCTGCACCGTTACAGGCGGTGGCAAGCAGACAGGCCTATAGAGAAGACCTAAGGGTACTGGATAGTAAAACTATTACGGATAGGATGATTGGAACGTGGTAAGCCAGCAACGCGGAGGGCCTGAACCCGATGAAACGGCGGCAGGGAAAGTCATTGATATAACCTGCCCTTGTGCTGGTGAATGTGGTGGCATAGTACCGATGAAGTGGGGATAAAAGACCCATGGAGGGATAGCCACTAGTCANATATTACAGTAAATCGATGTTACAGTTCTGATGATGAAATATCATTCTGCATAAGGTTCGAGTATGACTAAGAGAGGCAAAAACTTCAAGAGATTGGAGTGTGCCGACTTATGGCAGCCAATAAGCCAAAGAAAAGACAGTTATTAAGAAACAACGAGTATTATGATACCCAAGCGATTTTTGATGATTTGTACAAATGCAGTCAGTGCGAAGACGTTTTCACACACTTGATGGAGCTGATTGTCAGCGAACAAAATATCATGCTGGCATACCGCTCTATCAAGAAAAATAAGGGCAGTAAGACTAATGGGGTAAATTCGACTACCATTATAGAGGTAGGAGAAAAACAGCCCAAAGAATTGATTGCCTATGTCCGCCAAAGACTGCAAAACTTCCACCCCCAGTCAGTACGCCGGGTAGAGATTCCCAAGCCTGATGGACGTATGCGCCCATTGGGTATTCCTACCATGGAAATGTGGCTGGTATCGCGCTGTTCCCTGTTGCAAGGATAACGACGCAGCCGCCTATGTGCTTTTCTCAAGAAACAAGCAGCTATACAGAAATCGGAAGGGCTAAAATTTATGAGCTGCAAAAGGCAGTGAGTCCATACATCTTGCAGCAGATAATGGAGAATCCCATCCAAGGGCAGAGTGCGGAATTGAACGATAACCGTATCTCGTTGTACGTTTCCCAGCGTGGGAAGTGTGCAATTTCAAAGGAGCCGCTAAGGTTGGGAGATATGGAGGTACACCACCAAATTCCTAAAGCCAGTAAAAGGTTGGATAATTATTCTAACCTCGCGTTGGTAACAGGGGATGTACATAAGCTCATTCACGCTACTGAATCCAACACCATACAGAAATACCTGGACAAGCTGAAAGACGTGAAACTGAACTTTGCCAAGCTGAACAAATTTCGCTCATTGGTTGGCAACTGTAAAATCGAATATAGGTAATGTTTGATGGGGCGCCGTGTGACGGGAAACTGTCGCGCACGGTGCTAAGCGGGGGAAAATCTGGAGATTACTTCAAAGGATTACCTATCGCAAAAAGTGCGCACAGAAACCAAATGGAACGCCCACACTCTGAACACCAACGGCAATGATGATAAGCCTGAAAGCGAGTGGACTGACGAGGCAGGTACTTGGTTCGGCAAGACCACCGAGGACTGGATGGTGGAAACCCAGGATGGGCTTTGCGCGCTGCCATATGATTATTATCTCTCCAAGAGTTACGGTGTGAGGGCAATAAGGGCTATGCACACCGGCCTGACCCCCGGTAAGACCTATAAGCTCTCTGGTATCCTCATGGACAAGGCCACTGGTGAAAAACTGCTGGTGGATAGCAAAGAAGTTACAGCAGAAAAAGAGTTCACTCCGAAAGAGGCCAGTGGTACGGAAGAAATTACATTCACCTTCGATGCCTCTGCTCTGGCCGGAAAATCTGTGGTAGTCTTTGAAACCTTGTACCATGATGGCAAGGAAGTCGCCGCCCACACAGACATCAACGACAAAGACCAGACCATAGAGTTCGAGGAGCCGGACAAGCCCCATATCAAGACCAAGGCCACCGTAGACGGAGAAAAAGAGGCTGACCCGCTGGAGAAAATCACCCTGACCGACACTGTGACCTACTCCAACCTGACACCGGGCAAGGCCTACACCGTCAAGGGTGTGCTGATGGATAAATCTACAGGTAAAAAGCTCCTGATTGACGGCAAAGAAATCACCGCTGAGACCGAGTTCACACCTGATAAGACCGACGGCACGGTTGACCTCTCCTTTACCTTCAACGCCAGCGGCCTCGCGGGCAAGTCAGTCGTGGCCTTCGAGACCCTATATCATGAGGACATCGAGGTTGCTGTTCACGCTGACATTGACGATGATGACCAGACGGTAGTCATCCGTCAGCCCAAGCTGAAGACCACCGCAACCATTGACGGCAAGAAAGAAACTACGGTTGCCAAAGAACTGGTGCTGGAGGACAAGGTCACCTACACCGGCCTGACTCCCGGCAAGGAGTACACCGTGAAAGGCGTGCTCATGGACAAGTCTACGGGCAAAAAGTTCCTGGTGGATGGCAAGGAAATAACCGCTGAGGCCACCTTTACTCCCGAGAAATCCGAGGGCGAGGTCACCGTAACCTTCAAGTTCGATGGCAACAAAATCACCGCCAAGACCGACATTGTGGTGTTCGAGACCCTGTACCGTGACGGCAAAGTGTTTGCCGCCCATGTGGACATCAACGACGAAGGCCAGACCGTCACCCTGACCCCGGAGAAGCCTAAAACTCCAGATGTTCCCAAGACTGGCGACGACCGCAATATTACCCTGCCGCTGATTCTGCTGGGCGCGTCTTTAGCCGGACTGGCCACGCTGTTCCTGTTCTGGTTTAGGCGCAGAAGAACGCCCCCCAGACCGGTTCAAAAAAAGACTGATAAAAGTGGTCAATGCTCAAAAGGCATAAAAGCAAACAAGTATGCGCAAAACGCATTTTGACTCTTGCTTTTTGCACTCCGGTGTGCTATAATACTTCTATAAAGACCGCTACGTTCAGGCTCCCGGAAGGATAGCGCACCGGGACGGACTACTTGATGGAGTCCTCAATAACGTAGACCAGCGGGTTCGCCCGCTGTTTTGAAGACAAGGCCGGAAGGCTGCAATAGAACACTTCAGGGTCGCCTGCTATCCAGGCAGCCCGGTGTTCTTTGCACCTTCCGGCTTTTTTATTTTCTTTTTTTCGAGTTTGGAGGAATTTCGATATGAGTAAAACATAAAAGTCCGAAGAATAAATCTCAACGGATGCGCTGCCCCTATTGCGGCAGTCCTGTGGTGCTTAGGAGTGCCGACGGTATCTACCGCGAGAACAGCCAGGGAGCTATGCTCTACGTCTGCAGTCGTTACCCGGAGTGCGACGCCTATGTGAAGGTTCACCCCGGCACCAACATCCCCATGGGGAGCCTTGCCAATCACGAGCTGCGCTCGCTCCGGCGCACGGCACATTACTATTTCGATCAGCTCTACAAAACCGGCCGCATGACCCGGCAGGAGTCCTACAGATGGTTGGCGGACAAGATCTGCGTGCCTCTCAAGGACGCACACATCGGGCACCTGGGCGAGTATTACTGCAAGCTGGTGATCCAGGACAGCAGAAAGCTCCTGCAACCCCACAACGCGCGGCCCCGGCATGGCCCGGGAGAACGGAGGGTATCATGAAACTGACGAAAGAGCAGCAAGTCAAGGTGGAGGAGAACCTGGGCCTGGTGTACAAGGTACTGGGGGACAAGCTCAAAGGACAGTCAGCCGTTGGCAGCTACACCCGGGAGGATCTGTTTCAGGTTGGGTGTATCGGCCTTTGCAAGGCTGCGGCTACCGATAAGGGTGGGACGTTCTCTACATACGCCTACCGGCTGATTTGGCACGAGATTTGCGATGTGCTGGTCAAGGCTAACAAGCAGAGGAACGCTGAGGTGTTTGATGAGTATAATCGGGATATTCCCGATGCCAACACTGACGAGCACCGGGCTGAAATCAACTTTGACGTAGTACGGGAGCTGACGTCTGCTAAAGCGGAAGCCCCTCCCCACGTCGTCAAGGGCATTGACGCCATGTTGCTGATGGCCAAGGGCTATACCTGCCGGGAGATCGGCGAGAAGATGGGCGCGAGCGATAATCTGGTGAGCGCCTATGTGTCGAAAGCGCGGAAGTTTCTGAAGGGTAGGCCGAAGTCGGCAGCTATGATGGAGATTTACGCGGCGTAAAAATACTTAGCTGGGTACCGGGGGGAGAACTCGGTACCCAGCTTTTTCTGTTTATGGAGGAATACTATGCGAAGAAAATGGAAAGTAATCGTACCAGTGCTTGCTCTGTTGGCTACTTGCCTGCTGTTTCGTTTTGTGCTGTTTATCGGCTATGTTCCATCGGAGTCTATGGAGCCAACACTGAAGAAGTGGAGTATTATCGTTGGAAGCAGGCTATTTGGTGAGTTGAAGGCGGGGGATATCATTGTGTTCTGGCATGAGGGCAAGCTACTGGTGAAGAGGATTGCTGCAACGGAAGGGAATGTGGTGTCGCATTGTGGAAAACTGCTGACAGTGCTGGAGCGGTGTTTTTACGTGCATGGAGACAATGTGGGAAACTCTTGGGATTCCCGATATTGGGGAAACCCATTTGTGCGCAAGGACGAGGTGACTGCTCGGCTGATTCAATAAAGCAACTCACTACTCCCCGACACTTTCCGGTGCCTATCCAACCAGGACTTCCGAAAAACATCAGAATGCTATTTGTCCACACTAAAACACAACCGAAACCAAAGTCCCCTCCCCGGCCCTGCTGGACAGGCTGACCGCCGCCCCATGGACCCGGGCAATATGCTTCACGATAGACAGCCCCAGCCCTGTGCCGCCCGAGGCCTTTGACCGGCTCTTATCTACCCGGAAGAACCGCTCGAACACCCGCGCCTGATACTCCTTCGGTATGCCGATGCCGGTATCCTTTACGGTCAGCACTGTGCTGCCTCCCTCCTTCGTGACGCTCACCTCCACGCGGCCAGCCTCCACATTGTACTGGATAGCGTTGTCGCATAGATTATAGACCATCTCATAGAGATACCCCGGCACCCCCATAACGATGGCCGGCTCCCCGCTGACAGACAGAGCAACATTCTTCTCCTTTGCCCTGCCCTCTAACGCCGCGACCGCCGCCCGGGCAGTCTCGTACAGGTCGACCGGCTCCATACCGGCGGGGGCTCCCTCGTCCAGCCGGGACAGGTGGATGATATCCTCCACCAGGGACATCATTCGGGCCGACTCGGTGCGGATGAGATGGATAAACTCCGGCGCGTCCTGGGGCTTTACCGTGCCGTCCTCCAGCATCTCCGCGCTGCCGGTGATGACCTGCAGGGGCGTTTTCAGCTCGTGGGACACGTTGGCGGCGAACTCCCGGCGCATCCGCTCAGCCTCTGCCTGTTCGGTCACGTCAAAGGCCAGCAGGACCGTTCCGGCAGGCGCTCCGTCCGTTTGGATACGGCTCAGGTCCAGCTGATATTCCCGGCCGTCCCGCTCCATCCTGAGCTCGCTGTGCCCCTGCCCGGCAGCCTCTTCCAGCGCCGCGCTGATGGCATGGCTGTGGTCAACAAGCAGGAAATCCTGCCCCAGGCAGGAGCTGTCCGTATGGAAAATAGTCTTTGCCGCCGGGTTCATGCTGACGATTTTGCCGTCCCTGTCCAGCAGGACCAGCCCCTCGTTCATGTGGGAGGTTATCTGCACGAACTCATCGGCCCGCTTTTTCAGGCTCTGCATTTGCTCCGATATCTGCAGCCGCTGGCGGTGTATCTTTTTGAGCAGCGGGGCCAGCTCCTCATAGGTCTCGTTCTCAAGTGGCCTGTCCAGGTCCAGCCGGTTCAGCGGCCTAACAATGCGCTTTGCAAGCCTATGGGCCAGCAGGGCCGAAAACACCACAGCCAGTATGCCCACAATCGTCATGGGTTGGAGCATGGCCATCACCAGGGTGAACATGGTAGCCCGGCTGACGGAAATCCTCAGCACCGTGCCGTCGCTCAGCTTGCGGGCCCGGTAGAAGGTCTCCTCGGTCATGGTGCCGGAAAAGCGGGAGCTCTCGCCCTCGCCGCCCAGAAGCGCCTCCTGTATTTCCTCCCGGTTTCCGTGATTGCCCAGCTTTCTATAGTCCTCAGCCGTGTCGAAGAGCACCGTCCCATCCGGGGAGACCCATGTCAGGCGGTAGCTTTTGCTGTCTATGCCCTCAAGATAGTCCCTTCCGCCTTTCTCAACCCCCTGGGCCGCAAGGTACAGCTCGTCCGCCAGCTGGCTTTCCTCAATGTCCCGGTAGTACTGGTATAGGCAACCCATCACAATGATGATGTTTGCCAGCAGCACCGCCGCCGACACCGCCAAAATGGAGTGAAAAATCCGCTTAGTCATTCTGACGCCTCCAGACGGTAGCCGACGCTTCGCACGGTCTTTATCATGGAGCCGGACTTTCCCAGCTTCTGCCGCAAGGTCTTAATGTGCATGTCAACTGTCCGGGTCTCCCCGGCGTACTCCACGTCCCAGACCTCCGCAAGAAGCTGCTCCCGGGTGAACACCATCCCGGGTCGGGACAGGAACAGCCTCAGCAGCTCGAACTCCTTATAGGTCAGGTCCACCCGCCCGCCGTCCGCCGTTACGGTGCGCTCCCCGGTATTCATCCGAAGGCCGCCCGCCTCAACGACGTTTTCCTCTTTGGGGGCACAGCGGCGGAGCACAGCCTTTACTCTCGATACCATCTCCGTCATACCAAAGGGCTTTGAGATGTAGTCGTCCGCGCCCATATCAAGGCCCGTGACCTTGTCGTATTCCGTACCCTTTGCCGTGGCCATGATAACCGGAATCCCGGCGGTGGCGGTATGGGCGCGGAGCCTTTTCAGGATGGACAGCCCGTCCTCCCCGGGCAGCATGATGTCCAGGAGGATCAGCTGGGGCGGCTCGCTCCGAATGGCCTCAAACAGGCCGCCGCTGTCGGGAAACCCCTTCACCTTGAACCCGGCGGCTGTAAGGGCATAGCTCATCAGCCCCCTTATGCCGTCGTCGTCTTCCACACAGTAAACCATAGGACACCCACCTTTCAAGCTGCATTATAGCACATTCGCTCCACCATATCAATCCTGATCTTTGCTGCCGGTCACGGAGAATATCACCCACTGGGCAATGTTCACTGCATGGTCGCCGATGCGCTCCAGGTACTTGTCTATCATCATCAGGTCCAGGGCGTATTCCCCCTCCGAGGGCTCCCGGGCTATCCGCTTGATCAGCGAGCGCCTGACCCGTTTGAAGTAATCGTCCAGCAGGTCGTCGCCGGCAATGACAGACGCCGCCAGGGCCGTGTCCCTTGACACATAGGCGTCTACGCTGTCGGTCACCATTTCCACAGCCGAGCGGGTCATCTCGTGGATATGCTCCAGGCGCTCCGGGGCGTGGCCCTCGGCTATCAGGATGAGGACTATCTCGGCTATGTCCTCGGCCTGGTCGCCGATGCGCTCCATGTCGGTTATGATTTTCAGCGCGGCGGATATCTGCCTTAAATCCCTTGCCACCGGCTGCTGCTGCAGGAGGAGCTTTAAGCACAGGCTCTCGATGTCCCGCTCCATCCGGTCCGTCTCGGCGGCGATAGCGGAGACCTTCTCCGCGTACTCCCGGCTCCCCTCGGCCAGGGCCCTTGAGGCAAGGGAGATGGCCTCCTCACACAGGGCGCCCATCTGTATCAGCTCCCTGTTCATCCGGGCAAGCTGTTCATCGAACCGGTCCCTCATCATCCAAACCTCCCCGTAATGTATTCTTCCGTCTTTTTCTGCTCCGGCCGGGAGAAAAGCTTCTCCGTGCCGCCGAACTCCACCAGCTCCCCCAGCAGGAAGAACGCCGTGTAGTCTGAGACCCGCACCGCCTGCTGCATATTGTGGGTCACCATGACGATGGTGTACTTCTCCCTGAGCTGCATTGTAAGCTCCTCTATCTTCCCGGTGGAGATGGGGTCCAGGGCGCTGGTGGGCTCGTCCATGAGCAGCACCTTCGGCTCCACGGCCAGGGCCCGGGCGATGCACAGCCTCTGCTGCTGGCCTCCGGAGAGGCCCAGGGCGTTCTTTTTCAGCCTATCCTTCACTTCGTCCCAGATGGCCGCGCCCCGCAGGGACCGCTCCACCAGTTCGTCCAGCTTGGCCCGGCTTTTGACCCCGTGGGTGCGGGGGCCGTAGGCGATGTTGTCGTAAATGCTCATAGGGAAGGGGTTCGGTTTCTGGAACACCATGCCTATCTCCCGGCGGAGCCCGTTTACGTCCACGTCGGGCCCATAGATATTTTTACCCCCATACCTCAGCTCGCCGGTTATCTTCACCCCGGGGACCAGGTCGTTCATGCGGTTCAAGGTCTTGAGAAATGTGGACTTTCCACAGCCGGACGGGCCGATAAAGGCGGTGATGCTGTTCTCATAGATGGGAATGCTCACATTTTTCAGCGCCTGGGTGCTGCTATACCATAAACAGAGGTCTTTTGCGGTGATAATTTCCTCCATTGGCTCATGCCCTCCTTTTCTTGAAATACCAGCCTGCCAGAGCGGCACAGAGGTTGACCAGCAGGGTCAGCACCAGCAGAATTGCCGCGATGGCAAAGGCCGCTTCAAACTCGCCCCGGTCTTTGGCGTAGACGTACATGGCAACCGTCAGGGAGGCCCCGGAGCTGCCCAGCCCGGTGAAGAAGCCGTTGAGTACATGGGCAAACCCGGCAGTGAAGAGCAGCGCCGCCGACTCGCCCAGAATACGCCCCACGGACAGTATGCAGCCGGTAATCACGCCGTCCACGCACCCGGGCAGCACCACCGTGCGCACCACCCGCCACTTGCCCGCGCCCAGGCCGAACGCCCCCTCGCGGTAGCTTTGTGGGACGGTCTTCAGGCTCTCCTGGGCCGTGCGCATGACAGTGGGCAGGTTCATGATGACCAAAGTCAGCGCCCCTGCCAGCAGGGAGGTGCCGAAGGTCCCGGCAAAAATCATCATGCCCACGAAGCCGTAGATGATGGAAGGTATGCCCGAGAGGGTCTCGGCGGCGTACTCGATGACGGACACCAGCCTTTTGCTGGACGCGTATTCGGTCAGGTACACAGCCGCTCCCACCCCCAGGGGCAGCACAACGGCAAGGGCCGCTAAGATGAGGTAGAGGGTATTGAGGATGTCCGGCAAAATGCCGATGCGGTCGTTCAGGATACTGGGGCCGGTGGAGAGCAGCTGCCAGGTGATGTTGGGCAGCCCCTTACAGAGTACATAGACGATGATGAACAGGGCGAATCCGCAGGTTATGGCAACGGAGAGGGCCATCAGGCCGCGCATGGCGAAGGAGTATGCTTTTCGTTTCATGTCAGCCCTCCCTGCTCCGCTTGAGGAAAAAGTTCAGCGCGGCGTTGATCAGCAGGATGAACAGGTACAGCACCAGGGCGATGGAGAACAGTGCCTCTCTTTGGAGGCTCCCCGGGCTGGAGTAGGACATCTCGCTGGCAACCGCCGTGGTGAGAAAGCGCACGCTCCCAAAGAGGGAGGGCATGTTGGGCACGTTGCCGGAGACCATCATCACCGCCATAGCCTCGCCGATGGCCCGGCCCACCCCCAGCACCACTGCCGCCGCGATGCCGCTCTTGGCAGCGGGGGCCGTCACCTTAAAGTATGTCTCTACAGGAGTGGCGCCCAGGGCCAGGGAGGCTTCTTCGTACTCACGGGGTACGGCTTCAAGCGCTGTCACTGATACCTTTATAATAGAGGGCAGTATCATGACCGCCAGCACGATGATCGCCGCCAGCAGGCTGGCCCCGTCCGGGACATGGAACACCGTTCGGATGCCCGGCACCAGGATGAGCATACCCACCAGGCCGTACACCACCGAGGGGATGCCCGCCAGCAGACTGACTGCGCTCCCCACCACGGACTTCACTCTGGGCGGGGCCAGCTTTGCAAGGTACACCGCCGTGAAGAACCCCACCGGCACCCCGAACAGGATCGCCCCTGCCGTGCCGTATACGCTGGTGAGGATGAAGGGCAAAATACCGAACCTGGGGTCCCGGGCGGTGGACTCCCAGGTGTCTCCCAGCAGGAAGTCGAACAGGCCGATCTCCCCAATGGCCGGTATGCCGGACAGTACCAGAAAAACGGTGATGAGCAGCACGCAGCCTACTGTGACAAGGCCAAGTATGAGGAACAATCCGTGGAAGAAGCGCTCGGTAAGCTGCCGCCGGGCCCGGGGCCTCCGGCTGAGCTGTGCGCAGGAGGTCTGTATGTTTTCCATAGGGCGGCCCTCAGTTGGCCGGGACCGCGCCCGCGCCGGAGATCAGCGGGGCCGCTTCGGCGGAGGTGGCGAAGTCGAAGAAGGCCTGGGCCGTTTCGGAAAGCTTGGCATCGGTTTTCGTCACCAGGATGAAAGGCCGCTGGATGACATAGCTGCCGTCCTTCACGGTATCTTCTGTGGGTGCCACGCCGTTCACCGTAATGGCCCGGACGCTGTCCTTCACCGAGGCCAGGGAGGCGTAGCCGATGGCGTCCGGGTTCTGGGCCACGGCGGTGATCACGTCGCCGGTAGAGGTCAGTTCCTGGCGGTACTGGCATTTTTCTTCCGTGCCGGTGATGGATTCAAAGCCGTCCCGGGTGCCGCTGCCCGCCTCCCGGCCGATGAGTACCACGGGCGCGTCATTGCCGCCCGCGTCCTTCCAGTTCTCGATTTCCCCGGTGTAGAGCCTGGCGATGGTCTCCGTGTCCAGGTCCGTTACAGGATTCTCCGGGTTGACGATCACGGCAATGCCGTCATAGGCCAGCACCGTGGCGGTCAGGCCCTGGGCGGTTTCCTCCTCCTTCAGCTCCCGGCTGGAGAGGCCGATGTCGCAGCGACCCTCCTGCACGGCCTGGATGCCCGAGCCGGAGCCGGTGGGGTTGTAGGTGAAGGCGGCTCCGTCATTCTGCTCCTGGAAGGATTCTCCCAGCGCGCCGATGACCTTCTCCATGGAGGTGGAACCGTCCGTGGAGACGGTACCGGCGGTTTTCTGGGTGCAGCCAGTGAGAATGGTGGCGGCGGTCAGTGCCGCCAGTGCAAGTGTGGTGATTTTCTTCATGTGAATTTCCCCTTTCAGTTTTATGCTTTAATGATAGGGGATCATTGTAAAACTCAAAAGGGGCTCTGTGTAAAATCCAGGTAAAAGTCAATTTATATTTCCCCCGAAAATACTGGAGCCAGCTGTTTCTGACGAGTAGTTTCAGAGAGCTGTTTGTATTTTGCGTTTTCTCTTGCCTTTTGCATCCTTATCCCATATAATTAGATGTATCGGCCACTACTAATGTAAACCGACATTTTGGTTTTATATCAGATGGATTCGAGAAGAATTTTAGTAAAAATACTTATTGTACTTTTATAAATGGGAAATGAAGTGTATGAATAGAAAGAATGAGGGGAACAGGATATGGCGTACAGTTTTTGCTCTGCTGATATTTATTATGGTCGTTTTGCTGGCTGTGGCAGTTTTTCTGTTCTGGATGTTTTCGGTAAGTTTCAAACCTGAGGAAGGATTTCAACCTCTGCCGGACCCTCCAACGGATAAACTCCAGTGGGTGTTTATAACGCGGGATGGAGGTGAATCCTCCGAATATGCAGAGCTGCTGCCTGACACTTCACAATTAGAGGAGATGGCCGGAATGCCAGTGACCATCACAGTGTGCTCAGCCGATAAGTTCCTGAATCTGGTTGCCGCTGGAAAAACAAGCGACGTAGTCACCCGCTGCTATATTGATCCCAAACTGAAGCGCTTTGAGACCTCCGGAATGGCGGAAAACTTGCAGTGGCTCTTAGATAGAGAGCTGCCGGATTTCCAGCTTTCCAATGAATTCCTGGACTGGTGCGGAAACACCAAGGGAGATGTATACGCATATCCACACACCAGTTCTACTCTTCCAATGGGGACAAGCGCAAAAGCTGGAGTCGTGATGCTGGCAAATAAACGGCTTTTAGAAACGCATAACATACCCAAGAATTGTTTTTCCGGCAAGGAAGATACCGTTCAGGCATTGATATCCATTCGCAAAGCAGAGCCGGGAATTGCCCCATGCTACTTTGATCTCTCCACCCTACAGCAGATGTTTGGCGCCAGAAGTTTGGATCAGCAAGGCTGCTGGCAGGATAAATTCTTCCAGGAGGAAACACTGGAAGCACTGGAATGGATGAACTACCTTTATAAAGAGCGTCTTCTTGATCAGGATGTGTTTACCATGACGCAAAGCTATCTGCTTTCCCAGTTGCGCGAAGAGAAGGTTTTTCTGGTAGCCACATCCACTCTCTATCCAATACTTCAGGCTTTGCCGGAAAATGATCCTATCTGGAAAGATTACGAAATTGTGGGGCCCATTACTCCTGACTCCGGAAAACCCTTCCAGTTCCGTCAGAATTATGACGAGCAGTATGCCTCTACGGTTTTTATGAAGAACAGTGATTTCCCAAAGGCCCAAGTACGGCTTTTGTTGTGCTTTTGCCGCCAAACCGCGGAGTTCACCCCGCAGCAGGAACTTGCAGCCTCTGCGGGAGGCTTTACTGACTTTCCAGAGTGTTATGGCTTTGCCTCCGGGAGCATAGGCGGCATTTATGAAGAATACGCCGAAGCTACGATCCCTTATGAAATACTTTTTGCCCATTACGCAGACACTCGGCTATCCAATATTTTTGAATCTGTAGAGAATTATCGTCAGTCTCAGATAGTGCGTATGATTGTCTCTACCCCTCAAAATGAGGTGGAGAAAATTTACCGGGAAACCTTGTTAGAAATGGAAAACCGAGACAATTCTATGTTGATCCACTGGAAACAGAACAAGTATCAACAGGCCAGGAAGTTGGCTGATACTTATGGTATACAGACTGGGCAGAAGAAACAATAATTTGGCTATTCAAAAATTTATCATTTTTTGTGCAAAGTGTCTTCTTTATCTGAGTTTAGCAAAAGTCTCAAGAAAGCCTATATCAAGTTATATAAATATAGAACTTTTCCCCATAGGGCATCCCATGCCCTATGTTTTTTTTGTGCGTGTCCTCACTGTCCCTCATTTCATAATACAATTTTTTATCGAATCCATCAGAAAAGAGCAAAAAGTGTTAACAAATCCCAAATTCAAGCATTTCCAAAAATTCATACTTGTGTAATAATTAGATTGTTCAAAATTATGGACCCAATTCAGGGCATGGGTCCAAAGAAAGGGTGCGAGGCATATGGCGGCGAAGGCGGCCGGTAAAAATCTGAGCAGGCGTCCACAGAGCAGTTCCCTCTGGAAGAGGATATCCAAAAACTGGGGACTCTATCTGTTGCTGCTACCTGCAGTGGTTCTTTTGTTCATGTTCACGTATATCCCAATGTACGGCATCCAAATTGCCTTTAAGGATTTCGCTCCGAAAACAGGTATTGGAGGCAGTCCTTGGGTAGGTTGGGAGCATTTTCAAACCTTCTTCAACTCCTTCCAGGTAAAGTCGCTATTTACCAACACCATCTCACTCAGCCTTTACAGTTTGGTGGCCGGATTCCCGTTTCCTATCATCCTTGCCTTGGCAATGAATCAGATCCGGGTAAAGCGCTTTAAACAGACTTTGCAGGTGGCAACCTATCTGCCCCACTTCATCTCTACAGTGGTTATGGTGGGTATGCTGTTGGTGTGGCTCTCTCCCAGCAGCGGTCTTTACGGCAATTTGGCCAAGCTCTTCGGCATTAACGACCCGCCCAATATTCTTGGCATGGCCGGAGCCTTTCAGAGCATCTACGTGTGGAGCGACGTTTGGCAGCACGCGGGCTGGGACAGTATCATCTATATCGCGGCCCTGGCGGCTGTAGATCCATCGCTGTATGAGGCAGCCACAGTGGACGGCGCAGGGAAGTGGCAGAAGATCAAATATATCGACATTCCTTTCTTGCTGCCCACGGCGGTAATCCTGCTGATAATGCGTGCGGGAAGTATAATGAATGTGGGCTTCGAAAAAGTTTACCTGATGCAGAACCCTCTGAATACTATGGTCAGCGAAATTATTTCCACATATGTATACAAAATCGGCATCATTAGTAATCAGTACAGCCTTTCAGCTGCGGTGGGCCTGTTCAACAATGTGATCAATTTTGTGCTTCTGTTGTTGGTAAATCAGGGTTCCAAGAAGATGGGCGATACCAGCCTGTTTTAGAGGAATAATATCAATTTGGAGGGATTTATATGGCTAATCTGGGCTCTATCAGACGCCAGGTGACTCGGAACGACCTGATTTTCAACATCATCCTTTATAGTGTAAGCATAATTATCCTGCTCATTGTGATCTATCCGTTGTACTTTATTATTATTGCATCCTTCAGCAATCCTACAGAAGTGGCCAACGGAAAGGTGTGGTTTTTCCCCAGCCAGTTTACCTTGGACGGCTATAAGGAGATCATGCGCCACTCAGAGCTTTGGGTCGGTTATCGCAATACTATTGTGTACACTGTGCTCGGTTCGCTGATCGGCCTGGCGGTGAATATTCCCGCCGCCTATGCCCTGTCTCGCAAGGACTTAGTTGGGCGCAAGGCAATAACATTTTACTTCATCTTTACCATGTTTTTTAACGGGGGCCTGATACCTACATACTTCACCATCCGAGATTTTGGCCTCTATGATACCTTTTGGGTGATGGTGCTGCCTTTTTCTGTTGTGGTCTACCATATTATAATTG
Source organism: Oscillospiraceae bacterium (assembly GCA_910574935.1). GTDB lineage: Bacteria > Bacillota > Clostridia > Oscillospirales > Acutalibacteraceae > Acutalibacter > Acutalibacter intestini. The sequence goes on along the minus strand of CAJTCU010000005.1, from coordinate 15,338 downwards.
CCCGAACTTTCTTTGACAGCAGCCTGCCCCAGGGCATACTGGATGCAGCCCAGATCGATGGTTGCGGGAACCTTCGGTTCTTCTTCCAGATTGCGCTTCCCCTTTCAAAGGCTGTTTTAGCTGTCATTGCCCTATACACTGCGGTTTCCCAATGGAACGCCTATTTCAATGCTCTGGTATATATTCGCAGTGAAGGTCTGAAACCTCTGCAACTGGTAATACGGAATATTCTCATCACCAACCAGGCAATGGCGGGCACAGGTGATGGCTTGGCCGCCCAGGAAGCGCGCCGCCTTTCTGAGCTGATGAAATATGCGGTAATAATCATCAGCACAGTGCCGATAATGTGCGTATACCCCTTTGTACAGAAATACTTCAGCCAGGGCGTAATGATCGGTGCGATAAAAGGATAATCTTTGTGACATCGCGGCCTGGGAATACCATAGCCGCTGTCAAAAATAAATTTTTCTTTCGTTGAAAGGAGCAGAAAATCATGAAGCAAAATTGGAAAAAGGCTTTGGCCCTACTATTGGTCCTCTGCCTGACAGCTTCCCTGTTTGCGGCCTGCGGCGGCGACAGTGGCAACAGCTCTTCCAGTTCCGGTGGCCAGTCCTCCTCATCTGGCGAGGACAGCAGTGTCGGAACAACCGGGGACGCCAACTTCAACCCCACTGGCTTTCCCATTGTCAATGAACCGGTGACGTTATCCTTCCTGTATGTCAAAGGCGCAAATTTGCGGGATTTCAAGGAAAACAGCATGTTCCAGGAGATGGAGAAAACCACCAACGTCATCATTGACTGGCAGTATGCGGGTGATGCTGACTGGGGTGAGCAGAAATCCCTACTGTTGGCTGGCGGCGACCTGCCGGATGTATTCTTTGGCGACAACAGCCTGGGTGATATGGACATTCTGACAAACTTGGATCTGTTTGTGCCTATTGAGGAGTATATAGATCAATATTGTCCCAATATCAAGGCGGCCTATGAGGCGGAGCCCATTATGCGCAAGATGGTGACCCAGCCCGACGGGCATATCTACTCTCTAAACAGCAAGCTTCCATTGCGCCCCAAGGCCTGTGATATCCCCTTCATCAACCAGAAATGGCTTGATAACCTGAAGCTGGAGATGCCTACCACAGTGGACGAGTGGTACAATGTACTCAAAGCCTTTAAAGAGCAGGATGCCAACGGAAACGGTGATCCTAACGATGAGATTCCCCTCAGCGGCAGCGGCAAAAATGATATGTTCGACTGGATCCGCTACATCAATCCCTGGGGTATCACCGACAGCCTTGAGACCAACTATCTGGCTCTGGAGCAGGAGACCGGCGAGCCTATCTTTATCCCCGCCGACGAGCGTTATAAAGAGGCTGTGCAGTTCTTTGAAAAGCTCTATGCCGAAGGCATTATGGATCAGGAATACTTCACCCAGGATGGCAGCCAGTCCGATGCCAAACTGAAAAACGAGGAGGTTTCTCTGGTTGGCACAGGCATTGCCTGGGAGGTCAGCTCCGCCACCAACCCCCACTCTGACGAGTATGTGCCCATGCCGCCCCTGGCTGGCCCCCGAGGCGACCGCTATGTGCGCGGCAATGACGGTATTATCATCTATCGGCGCAATAACTTTACCGTAACCACCGCCTGCGAACATCCTGAAGTTGCCATGCGCTGGGCCGACTACTATTCATCCGACGACATTTCTATCCAGTCCTACTGGGGGCCGTTCGGTGAGGCGCTTGAAAAGGCCGACGACGGCACCATCACCTTCCTGGATCCCCCCGAGGGCAAGACCGGTGATGTGTGGTACTGGGAGATTACCTGCCGTGACTATGGACCTAAGTACGTATCCCCTGAAACTGAAGCCAAGATCCAGCTGCCTACCGGAAGCGGTGATGGCGCAAAGTTGGAGTGCGATGAGGACTTCAAGGAATTTGTGGCGCAGCCCTATCCAGTGGTAAACTATACCCCCGAACAGATGGATGAGATATCCAAGCTTACTGTGGACATCTACAAGTATGTAAAGGAGTGCTGGGCCAACTGGATTGTAAATGGCGGCATTGAGAAGGATTGGGACGGTTATATTGAACAGCTGAAAAAGATGGGCCTGGATCGCCTTATGGAAATCTATCAGGCAGCTTTGGACGCCTATAATGCCGAATAAAAGATAAACATTCACTTATATGGATGAAGCCCGGGATTTATTCCGGGCTTTCATTCCATAAAACTGCTTATTTAAATATTTAGGAGGACTTCGCTATGGAAAAGAAAATTTGGAGAATAGGAAGCGTTGGTATCGGCGGCATTTCCCGCGGCGTCCATCTCCCCGGTATTGCCAGCAGCCCGGATTTAAAATTGACCGCCGTGTGTGATCTGAAGCCAGAGCGTATGCAGTACGCCCAGGAAAAATACGGTATTGACAGCGCCCATTGCTTTGCGGATTATCACGATCTGATAAACTGCCCGGACGTGGATGCTATTGACATCTCCACCTCAAATAATGCCCATTTTGAGGTGGCAAAAGCCGCCATTGATGCGGGCAAGCCATATTCAATTGAAAAGCCCGTTACCATAACCGCCGAGGAGGCGGATGTTTTGGCGCGGATGACGGCTGAAAAGGGCCTTCCCAACATGGTGTGCTTTTCCTACCGGTTCAAGGCTGCGGCCAGATATATGAGGGATATCATTGCCGGCGGGTCTATCGGGAAAATCTATCATGTGTATATGCAGTACCTACAGGCCGGTGGCGGCCCGGAATGGGATTTGCCACGCTCATGGAGGTACATCAAAGAGCTTACAGGCACGGGAGCCTTAGGTGATCTGGGGTGCCATGCTCTGGACCTGGTACGGTTTGTCACAGGCAGGGACTACGTGAAAGCCGTGGCCCATGCGGACACCTTCACCAAAATGCGCAGGCTGGAGGATGGCGAGGGTTTTGGCCCTGTGGAAGTGGACGACTTCTGCAACTACCTTATGGAGATGGAGGACGGTATTGCTGCAAACTTTGAGATCACCCGGTTCGCTTATGGCAGAGGAAACTATCAGCGCCTTGAAATCTACGGCAGTAAAGGGGCCGTTGTGTACACTCTGGACGCCAAAGCGCCGGGTGTGGACGAGATCGAGGTGTGTATTGGCCCTGTGGTGGGCCGAGCAGGCGCCTTTACTCCTCTGCCTATTCCGGACCGCTTTTGCGCTGACCAGATGCAGTCCTTTGCGGATATACTAAATGGCATTGGAGATGGCTTGGCTGCCAGCATCCAAGAAGGACGCCATATCCAGCATGCGTTGGAAAGCATCATAAAATCGGCTGAAGAACAGAAGTGGCTGCCCATATAGGAGAGCATAGAAGCGTTAATTACTGGGGGGATCCCCCCCCCCCCCCGAGGGGCGTTACTGATTAGACTGGTGGGAGAAAATTTGTAATACTGTTTGAAAGCTCTGGAAAAAGAGTAGACGCTTTCGTATCCTACCAGATGGGCCACATCCTTAATTTTGACGGAGGGGTCCTCCTCCATCAGATGTTTGGCTTCACGCATCCGAATGGAAGTCAAATATTCAGAGAAGCTCTGCTGCGTCTGCTCCTTGAAAAACTTACTGAAGTAGGTATAACTCATATTGACTGCAGCGGCTACATCTTTCATATGGATATCCTGATTATAATGCTGCTCCATATAGCTTAATGCACGAGTAATCACATACCGGTCCTTGTTTGTTTCCTTCTGGCTTTGCTGCTGTAGTAGGTAGATATGCTCCTGAAAATAGGCCCTCAATTCGTCCAAGTTCGTAAACAGGGTAAAGTTTTTCGCAGAACCCAAATCCATTTGCATCGAAGTAGCGAGCTGTCTTATCTGATTGCTGAAACCGTTGTAGAAGTCCATGATATCCCCTAATCCGGCGTTGTGTGTTGCCATTTCCTCTGGATTAAAAGATTGATTCAGAGCGGCGTAGATTTGCTCATAATTCCGGCTTTGGAACGCCGCCTGTATTCGCCTGAAAGATTTTTGGAACAGACGTTCCGGACTGCGTTCCGGTTTATCCGGAATTTCCCATGCAGCTTTCACGGTGAAATTATGAATCACCTGGTATGACAGGGCATGTTCAGCCTGATGATGTAGACCCGGGAACTGGGTCAGACTATGTCCGGCGCGGCTTACACCACACCGGCAGGAAAAACCGTTTTCCTGGATAAAGCGACAAAATAGCTCCAGGTTGGTCTGTAGAGCAGTCTCATTTTTGGGGGAATTCACAAGCAGCACTGGGATGTGATTAATGTCCGGGAAGCATCGGAAAATGGGGCTGCTTTTAAAAACCCGGCTGCTGCAAAATCTGCGTAGCAGCTCGGCAAGCTGATCATCAGGACAGTCAGTTGAAAACAGCACGACAAAGAAGGCCGACTCTGTCAGCCCTTCCGGAACGGCAGGAGCGGGTGAGCCCATGAGCAGAGCATTGCAGTATTTTCCAGTGCGATAATCCTGTATTGCCTGCCATTGGCCCGTTCCCTCTTCTTCCGAACCGGGGAGGCTGTGCAGATTTTCTATGCACTTCTGAACAATTTCTTTGAGCTGGAGCAGTTTTACCGGTTTCAAAAGATAGTCTGTTACTCCGATAAGGATAGCGCTGCGCATATAGTCATAATAGCTATATCCGCTTAGTACGACAAGTTGGATCCGAGGATATTGAACGTGGACTTTTTCAATCAGCTCCAAACCTGACTGGTAAGGCATTTGCATGTCTGTAATCAAAATATCTACGGGCTTTTCACGAATGATGTCCATAGCCTTAGAGGCTGTGGTGGCTGTAAGAGCTGGGGATAGGCCAAAGTTCCCATCTTGATTCACATACTCCAGTTTATTTGCTAAAGCCATACACAATAAAGGGTCGTCGTCAACAACCAAAATCTGTACCATTTTTTCACCGTCTCAAAGTTTAAATGTCAAAAACACACTGGTATATCTGCCGGGAACGCTGCGAATAAAGACCTTGCCTTGTCCTGCATAAAACAGGCTGAGCCTCTGATTGATATTTTCCAGGCCGATATTGCCCCTTGGGCGCTCTTCACTTGGCGCGGATTCCATTGAGGGGCTGGCAAATTTCTTGTTCATGCGCTGTACCTCTTGGAGAGGGATACCCCAGCCGTTGTCTCGCACTCGTATCACCATAAACCCGCCGGTCGTCCGGGCTGTAATGATCACTTTTCGGCTGGCATCGGGAGGCATTTGTGCAAACCCATGGACAAAAGAATTCTCCACCACGGGCTGTAGCAGAAGCCGTAACACCTGAGCTCCTTTCAAATCAGGGGTAACATGAAGCCGCAATGTAATTGAGGCACCGTACCGACAGCGCTGAAGGTTCACATAGTTTTGCGTGTATTCTATTTCTTCACCCAAAGTGAGAAACATCCCCGGCTTGGATGTGTTATAACGAAGCATTCCGGCAAAATCACTGATATAATCGGCCATCTCATATTCTCCGTTCAAAGCAAGCTTTCCGGAGAACATATCAAGGGTATTATAGATAAAGTGAGGATTTATCTGTAGTAATAGGGCCTGAAGTTGAATATCCTTATAGGCTGTTTCTTGCTGAACTTTTTCCTGCAAGAGGGAATGGATCTCCGTGAGGGTATCGTTGAACTGGGTGCCAATTATTCCCAATTCATAGAGATTGGAAACCTCCAGTCTGCCATTGAACCCAGAAGCGGCAATGCCTGTCATATTGCTGGCATACGCTCGTAAATGCGCCACAATTATTTGGAGCAGGTGATAAAAGCTGATCAAAAAAATCAGGGAAATGGTCAGCACTGCAAAAATTGCTAAAAAGAAGTTTTCCAGCAAAACCCGCCGGTCCAAAGAGGAAAAGGCAAGGCCTAACCGCAACGGCAGACGGTCAGACTGGACGCTGAGATAAAGCACCGGCTGTAGTCCTTTACGGAACGGAAGCTCATCGGGAAACCGGAAATCTTCGTCTAAAGACACATTGGACATATAGGGACGGTTTTCCTCATTCAGTAAGAAAAAGATTCGTTGAGTGTCTTTAGATTTCAGAAAATCTCCGAACAGAGCAGAAGCTTGAACTTTAGCCACCGCATAACCAGCTCGTCGGCCGTAAGGAGAGGAAATAGCCCGGATGAAATAGAACTCCTGGCTGAGATAATTCTCAAGGGAATTTGGAATCAACTCATCGGGATTGTAATACCATCCGCCATTCGGATGCTCGTCCAAAAAATCCTCCAGTGAATTAAGCTGGGCGGTAGAGGCATGGCGTAAGATACTCTGGCCATCTGGCAGGATGCGGTTCTGAGATATAATCCAAAAGCGTTGTATAGGAGGAGAGGCAGAGTCGGCGACGCTTTGCAGAATGGGCAGCACAGTCTGAGAATATTCCTCAAAAGAAGATGCCTCATCATATGAGCGGGAGAGAAATGCAGTTAGGCTGCTGTTATATGCGAGAGAGCCAACGACGGTTTCTATGGAATCCAGCTTTTCACCGATATTATGCTCTATAGAATGCAGTACATAATTTCCGTCCTGTAGCAGCTGTTCGTTGGCTTGTTTTGTAAAAGACAACAGGTTATAGACTACCAGCAGCAGAAACGGCACCACAACAAGACCTAAAAAACCAGCTGTGAGCAAGTGGGATATCTTCACCTTCCAGGGGAAGTTTTTCACAGCTTCGCCTCCTTTGCTGTACATGGGGGAGGCTTATACATCTATAAGCCTTTGAAGCTATTATACAATAGCCTCTGGCGCAATTCAATCTTTTTTTCAAGGAGGGCGGCTTTTTCCAATGGAATACTTAGTAAATTTCACCACCCTGCCTCATGTGAGCTTTCTCAACCGATTCACCCCAAAAGCAGAGTGGACTCATTTCCGCCGCCGGAATGGGGAGTTCATTCTTTATTACCTGATAAACGGAGCTATGTACCTCAGAGAGGAGGATGAATATGTTCTGAAACCTGGAGATGTTTTCCTTCTTCAGCCCGGCCTTATCCATGAGGGAACACATCCTGCGCCGTGCGACTACTATTTTGTCCATTTCAGCCATCTGACTCTTTTGCCCTTGGAGCTGCCCCATACAGAGTCTCTCTCTTCTGCATATCTAGGGGAGGGCGAGGTAAAGTTTGACTTGGAGAGATGTTTGCTGCCTAAATTATCCCACGTTAAGGACCCTGCAGTCCTTGCCCAGTTGAACGGATATTTTGAGGAATCCATAGCAGCAGCCAGGAAGGGCGTCCAGAATTATCGGACTTTCTGGGCGTGCAAGCTGCTTGAAATCTTAATAACTGTCTCCCAAAACAGCGCACGGGAAGCTTTGGCAGGCAACAACAGCCAATTACCGCCCAGAACTCTGTGCCATCTTGAAGAGCTTACGGCATATCTGAATCAAAATTATAGTAAAAAAATCACCGGAAAGCAGCTAGAATCCATGGTGGGAATGAATTTTGATTATCTCAACCGCATTTTTCATAGGATAAACGGCAAATCAATTTTTCAGTATCTCACTTTTGTGAGAATCAATCGGGCAAAGGAACTGCTGGCCACCACAGATATGAAACTCTGGGAAATCGCTGAGGAGACCGGGTTTTCAGACCAGTTCTATTTCAGCCGCCAGTTCAAAAAGCATACTGGTATGTCCCCAACCTTCTATGCCAAGCACCGCATTATGTAACATCCGAACAGACACGAAGTTATGACAACTGAAGTCGGAATTGTGCAAAAAGAGCGCTGTATTACCCATTCCTTTTATGGGATGGGTACAGTATAATCTTGGTAAGGATTTGGGAAAGCAGAATTTTCACCCAAAACACTCAATTTTGAAAGGAGCTATTCTATGTCTATCAATGTGACAGTATGGAATGAATATTTGCATGAGGTTCAATTTCCTGAGGTTGCAGAGGTCTATCCCAAGGGGATCCACGGCTGTATTGCCGACTTTTTGAGCAAAGCAGGAATGAACACCCGCACCGCAACCCTGAAGGAACCGGAGCACGGTCTGACCCAGGAGGTTTTGGACAATACCGACGTGCTGATTTGGTGGGGCCATATGGCGCACCAGCAGGTGGAGGATGAGATTGTTAACCGTGTGTACAATCGTATCCTTGAAGGTATGGGCCTTATTGTGCTCCACTCCGGTCACGCGTCTAAAATTTTCAGCAAGGTTTGCGGCACAAATACCTGGAGGCTGAAATGGCGGGAAGATGGCGAAAAAGAGATCCTGTGGGTGATCGATCCAAGCCACCCCATCGTTGACGGCCTGGATGAGAAAATAATTATCCCGCACGAAGAGATGTACGGTGAGCGCTTTGACATACCCCAGCCGGACGAGCTGGTATTTGTCAGCTGGTTTGAGGGCGGAGAGGTCTTCCGCAGCGGTTGCTGCTACCACCGGGGAAAGGGCAAAATATTCTACTTCCGTCCCGGACATGAGGTGTTCCCTATCTATCATCAGCCGGAAATCCAAAAGGTCATCACAAACGCCGTAAAGTGGGCCGCACCGATCCGCTTCCCTGACACTACCTTTGGCAACACTCAGCCGGTAGTCGAGGTCAAGGCTCAGCTGGAGCACAGCATCCAAGGACTGCATGAGCAGAAATAAGCCGACAATCGGGAGGAGCGATCAATATGCCCTTGGCAAAGGTAAAGGACATTCTGGCACATGCTACAGAAAACCACTATGGCGTGGCGGCTGTAAATGTGTTCAACTATGAGACGGTCAAATGGATTGCAGAGGCGGCCGGGCAGGAAAAAATACCGGTTATTATCCAGCTGTATCCTGGCTTTGACAGTTATATCGCTTTAGAACATATTGCCGCCATTGCCAAAGATTTTGCGATAAAATCCCCTGTGCCTGTGGCCGTGCATCTGGACCATTCCGCCACATACGAAATCGCTGTAAGCGGAATGAAAGCCGGATTTCCCTCGGTGATGGTAGACGGATCGGCCCTTTCTTATTCTGATAACCTGTCTGTAACCTCCGCCGTGGTGCGCACAGCCGCCGTTTTTGGTATTGACGTAGAGGCGGAATTGGGCCATGTGGGCTCCGGGGCTCGTCTGGAGGACATTACCGATTCAGGTAAATATACCAATGTATCCCAGGCCAAAGAATTTGTGGAGAAAACCGGCTGTGGGTCTCTTGCAGTAGCAGTAGGCAATGCCCATGGGGAGTATGTTCAGACGCCTAATCTGGATTTTGATCGGATTGCAGCTTTACACAAAGCTGTGCCGGTGCCCTTGGTGCTGCACGGCTGCTCGGATATCCCTCATGAGCAGCTTCAGGAAAGCGTGCGTCTTGGCATGAGTAAGTTCAATATTGCCACCGAATACTTCCGGGCCTGTTACGGGAGTATTGCCAAGGTAATAGAAGATGGGCAGAAAGGTGATATGCCGGGGATGATGGCAGAAGCCGCTCAGAGCGCGATTGACTTTGTCAGAAGCAAGATGAGACTGTTGAATCCCAACGGCTTCTCTCTGTAACGGAGGACAGCGCGTGAAAGAGTATGAGATTGCCGGTTATGATATGCCTTGCGTGGATTTAGCCGTAAATGTGGACGTATTTCCAAAGCCTAACGGCGGTGCAGGGATAAATGCCTTGAGCTGGCAGGGAGGAGGTAAGGTGGCCTCCGGAATGACAGCGGCATCCCGGCTGGGAGCCAAGTGCGCCATTATGGGCGCTGTCGGAAGTGATGATTACGGCAGGTTTTGCTATAAAGATTTTCAGCGCCATGGAGTAGATGCTTCTGGCCTGATCTGTCGGGAAGGGGAAAGCACTTCTCTCTCCATCGTCATCAGCGACCGCGAGACCCAGGGCCGCAGCATCGTTTACCGCCGCGGCTCTGCCCAGCCTCCTAAGCCGGAAGAACTGAACGAGAAAATTCTCAGAGACTGCCAGTGGTTTTTTATCTCCCATGTAACGGGAACGGCTATGCTTGCCGCGCAGAGCGCAAAAAGCGCTGGTGCAAAGATTATAGTGGATGCGGACTCCTATTCCTCGGAACTGATGGAACACCTTGATCTGATCGATGTATTTATCGGCTCAGAATTCTGCTATGATGTTCTTTTCCACGACCAGAATTACCAACACAACTGCCAGACTCTCTGTGAAAAAGGCCCGTCAGTTGTCATTTTTACTTTCGGAGCTGACGGCTGTGCCGGATATGGCCGGGATTGTGGCGGCTTCCGTCTACCCGCTTATCAGGTTCCGGTAGTAGATACCACCGGGGCCGGAGATGTGTTCCACGGAGCCTATCTGGCAGGTGTGGTTCGGGGGCTTGATCCCATCGCCTCTGCCAGGCTTGCCACAGCCACGGCCTGTATCAAGTGTACAAGAATGGGAGGGCGAGCCGGCGTGCCGGACTGGAATACTGTCCAGGAATTTTTGAAAAGTGGTCGTGTGGATTATAGTGAGATCGATAGGCGTGCAGAGTTTTATGCTCAGCGGCTGCAATTATAGCCAATCGGCATCCGGTTTGTTATATGGGCCTTCCGGCGGCAAGGTATTTATCACCGCCGCCGGAAAGCCTGTGAATATCAGAAAAGAAAGAAGGGAACTAAATGAGCAAGCCCACTATTGTGCTGGGCATAGCCCCCACTAAGCGAGGATTCCTCAGCATGGAGGAGGCAAAGCGCCAAAAGGACAAATTCATGGCGGTCGCCCGTACCGTCAAATCTGATTCTGTTCAGATCATTGATATTGACGATATATGTGAAAATGGTATTCTTTTCGAGACAGAAAAGATATCCGCTGTAGTGGAGAAATTCAAGGATGCCCGAATCGACGCTCTTTTCCTGCCCCATTGTGACTTCGGCGAAGAGCAATGCGCAGCAGGCGTGGCCGCTGCCCTAAGAGTTCCTACATTGGTTTGGGGAAACCGGGACGAGGCGCCCAACAGCGACCAAAGCCGGGGCCGGGACACTCAATGCGGAATGTTCGCCTGTACCAAGGTGTTGCGGCGCTTTGGGGTACAGTATAGCTATATCTGGAACTGTGAAACCGAAAGCGAAGATTTCCTCCGGGGCTTTGAACGCTTTATTCGGACAGTGGCAGTGGTAAAGACAGCCAGAGCGCTGCGGATTGCCAAGTTTGGTGCCCGTCCGCAGCCCTTTATGAGCGTAATGGCCAATGAAGGAGATTTGGCCACAAAGTTAGGCGTTACTGTAATTCCCATTTCTCCCAACGCGGTTGCTTTACGGGCGGATCGGCTGCAAAAAGAGTCCCACTCAGATTATATGGCCTGCCGGGAGGACTTCAAGACCAGGTTTGATACCAGCCTTACCCCGGATGAGACAGTTGATCGGATTGTTGCGCTCAGGCTGGCGGTAAATCAGCTTATGGAGGAGAATAACTGTTCAGCTGGAGCAATGGAGTGCTGGAGCGCGGCCTCGATTTTTGGTGCGCCGGTATGCGCGGTGTTGGGAGAGCTCTCCGATGCCGGCCTGCCGTTGGCTTGTGAGACAGATGTAAACGGTGCAGTGACAATGGCCATGCTCCATGCCGCAGCGTTGGGTGAGGAGTCTGTATTCCTGGCAGACTTGACGATTCGGCACCCGGAAAATGACAATGCAGAGCTTCTTTGGCATTGCGGGCCGTTCCCCTATTCGCTCAAGGATCCGTCGAGTACCGCCAGACTGGCCGGGGGACAGGAGAGATTTTATCTGAAGAAAGGTGAAATTACCATCTGCCGCTTCGACGAGGCGGACGGAAACTATTACTTATTTGGTGGCGAAGGCAGGGCAACCTCGGGGCCGGAAACCACAGGAACCTATGTCTGGCTTGAGACAGATAACTGGAAGCGCTGGGAGGAAAAGCTCATGTTTGGGCCCTATATTCACCACGTAGGCGGAGTATACGGCAGCTATAAAGCTGTACTCCGTGAGGCCGCCCGGTATCTGGGACTGATATTTGACGATGCGGACCAGCAGGGAATTTATAGTTTGTGAATTTTGGAGGATAATTGTTTAGTATGAATAAGAAAATCATTCGTATCGGTTCGGTGGGCTTAGGCGCAATCTGGAATGGTGTGCATCTGCCGGGAATCCAGCGCAGCCCGGATCTGGAACTTGTTGCTATTTGCGATATTGACGAAAAGAAACTCAATGAGACTGGCGACCGGCTTGGAATCGACCCAGCCCATAGATTCTTGGACTATCATGACCTGATCAACTGCTCAGATGTAGACGCAGTGGATATCTGCACACCTAATGACGTCCATTTTCCTGTGGCAATGGCAGCAGTGGATGCGGGTAAAGCCTACGACGTGGAAAAGCCAATCACCATGACCGCTGACGAGGCCGATATCCTTTCTAAGGCCACCGAGGAAAAAGGACTGCCGAATATGGTCTGCTTCTCCTATCGTTTTAAAGCGGCGGCACGGTTTGCCAAGGACCTCATTGCCAGAGGGAAAATTGGCCGTGTATACCATGTAGATATGCAGTATTTCCAGTCTTGGGGCTTACCCAGGGCAAATACGCCCCTTGTGTGGAGATATGTGAAAAAGCGCACAGGTTCCGGGGCGCTGGGAGACTTGGGCTGCCATGCTTTGGATCTGGTACGCTTTGTACTGGATAAAGAGTATACGCAGGTGGTAGGCCATACAGGAACCTATGTTACCCAGCGGAAGCTATTGGATGGTGATGGAATGGGACCTGTGGATGTGGACGATTTCTGCAATTATATGGCTGATATGGAGGACGGCGTATCCGTCAGCTTCCAGATAACCCGTTTTGCTTTCGGCCGGGGAAATTACCAGCGTATGGAGGTCTACGGCAGCGAGGGCGCGATTGTATATTCGCTGGATGCCACGCAAGGGGTGGAGGATGAGATAGAAGTATGCTCCGGCGATATCAACGCAGAATCCCATGCCTATACAAAGCTGTATATCCCCGAGCGGTACTATAGTGATCAAATGCAGTCTTTTGCAGACATTATCAATGGTGTTGGGGACGGAAAAGCCGCACACATACAGGACGGTCAGGTAAACCAGCATGTAGTGGACGCTATTCTGGCTTCCGCTCAGTCCGGCAGATGGGTGACTCTCTGAGACAGTAGGCCGGACGAAACAGAGAAGGAGAAAAATACTATGAACCGACAAGCTATTTTGCATATTCCCAAAAGCAACTATGCGTTCCCCCTGTCGACAAATGACTTCCGTATCCGTCTTCGGGTTGGGAAAGGGGACGTAAAACGAGTGCGGCTGGTTATTGGAAATCAGTATCTTTGGAGCACCCGACAGGAATTTGAGATGCAGAAGTTCGGCTCTGATTCCATGTTTGATTACTATGAGTACGACTATCACTGCACCGATACCAGGCTGGGTTATTATTTCTTGCTGAATCAGGGAAAGGAAGAAATAATCTACACGGAAAACGGTTTCCTGGCTCCAAACTCTGTGGATATTGACAAGGATCGTATTGGCTTTGTCCACTTCCAGTTCCCCTACATCAATAAGATCGATGTACATAAAAAGCCTTCCTGGGTCAACGAGGCCGTGTTTTATCAGATTTTCCCTGAACGCTTCTGTAACGGAGATCCTGGTATTTCGCCGGAGAATACAAAAAAGTGGGGAGAAAAGCCTACTCCCAGAAATTATTTTGGAGGGGATCTGCAGGGTATCATCCAGAAACTGCCCTATCTGGAGGAGTTGGGAGTAAACGCGCTGTACCTTACGCCTATTTTTGAGGCTATCTCAAACCACAAATATGATACAGTGGACTACACCCGAATTGACCCGCACTTCGGCGATGAGAGCACCTTAATTGAGTTGGTGCAGAAGGCACATGAAAAAGGCATACGCATTATGTTAGACGGTGTGTTCAACCACTGTGGCGGAGGTTTCCGACAGTTCATGGATGTGGTTGCCCATGGGGAGGCTTCTCCCTATAAAGACTGGTTCCATATCCACAGCTTTCCGGTCTCATTTGACCCCTTCAACTTTGAGGGATTTGGAAGCACGGCCTATATCACCAAAGCCAAAACCTGGGGGGAGTTACCCTCAGGGGAGGAGAAGAAACACTGTATGCCCAAGCTCAATACGGAAAATCCGGAAGTCATTGAGTACCTGTTGGGCGCCGTTGCAAAGTGGACGCGCACAGGCATTGACGGCTGGCGGTTAGATGTGGCCGATGAAGTGGACGCTCATTTCTGGAGAGAGTTCCGGAAGACTGTTCGCGGAATCAACCCTGATGCGGTGATTATCGGTGAAGACTGGTGGAATGCCCAGCCCTGGCTAAGAGGGGACCAGTTCGACGGAGTAATGAACTATGCTGTACAGCGCTCCAGCGTGCTTTATTTTGCCGAGGACCGCATTACTCCCTACGCGTTTGAGGAGAGTCTGACCGAATACCTGATGCGTTATAGCAGCCAGGCCAACGACTCCATGCTGAATCTGCTTGACAGCCACGATACCCCTCGCTTTGTGAACACCTGTGGCGGAAGCGTGGGCAGGTTGAAAAACGCTGCGGCTTTTCAATATACGTATATCGGGATGCCCTGCACATACTATGGCACAGAAATCGGCATGACAGGGGATAACGACCCCGACTGCCGGAAGACCTTTGATTGGAATGAGATGAACTGGGATCATGAGCTAAGAGAGTATTACAAAAAGCTCATTGCTCTCCGCAAGACCAAAAAGGCCCTACAAATAGGTACGATCCGGTTTTGTTCCACAAAGCATGTTTTTGCCATGGAGCGTACATGGGAGAACGAGCGCTTGCTGGTCCTGATCAATAACACGAATGCTCAGCAGGAATATCCGCTCCCCTGTACGAAAGCCGTAGATTTGCTGGGAGACAAATCCTACGCTCCAACTGAGGCTATAGAACTTGCTCCTTATTCCGCTGCGGTGTTGGAATTGGCGATGGAATGATGGATAAACCCAATCTTATGGTTATTAAGACTGTGCTCTGAGTAACCAGTGATTCCATTATCTGTAAAAGGTTATCTTCGATGTTAGGATGATTCTTCTAAGATATGAGAAGAGGGTGTAAGGAGGAAGGGATTCTCTCTTCCTCTTTACCTTTTCATAGAGTGGAGTTCAAATCAAAAGAACATAAAAACTAATAACATAAATGTGAATGGGAGTACATATTATGAGAAATTTTGGTTTTGGTCTGATGCGCCTGCCCAGCACCGACCCCAAGAGCGCCGGGGCCATCGACGTGGAGCAGGTCAAGAAGATGGTGGACTTGTTCATCAAGAAGGGCTTTACTTACTTCGACACCGCCTGGATGTATTACTCCCGCTCAAAAAGCTAGGAAAAAGAGAGGAAGAGTGATATAATAGGGATATGGAATATATCGATTTGCGGAAAGTGGGAAAAGAAGGGCTCAAGCAGATACGCAGTCAGG
>CAJTCU010000004.1 GCA_910574935.1 Oscillospiraceae bacterium | reverse complement strand
TGCGCATGTTCAGCGGCATAAGCCTGCCCGACGGAACAGACTTCCCCGGCGATACCCGGCGGCTTCTGCAAAGGGCGGTGGAAGCGGCGGAAAAACTGGGGCGCTGCTGGGGGTTTTACCCGGCGTATTCCGGGCCCACACCTGCTTTGCCAAAAGCATCAGCCAGGGGCGGGGGCTGCTTGCGGACAGGGCCTTTGATTTTGTGCTGGTGAACTCGCCCCTTCCAGACGGCGCCGGGCTGGGGTTTGCCGTGGATATTAGCGGGTCCCGGGAAAGGGTGGTGGTACTGATGGTCCGGGCGGAGCTCTGGGGAGAGGCCTACGCCAGAACCGCGATACACGGGGTGTTCACCCTGGGAAAACCCCTGTCCAGGCCCGGCATGGACCAGGCCCTTCGATGGATGGTGAGCGCCCGGGAAAAGCTGCGGCAGGTGGAAAAGAGGACCCTTTCCCTGGAGGAGAAGATGGCGGAAATACGCCTGGTAAACCGGGCCAAGTGGATTCTGATCGAATCCTGCGGCATGGATGAACCCCAGGCCCACCGGCATTTGGAAAAACTGGCCATGAACCACGGCGTTACAAAAGGACAGGCGGCTCAAAAGATTCTGGAAGGGGAGATTCTGTAAAGGCGGCCAGCCTGGGGGGGAAACCATCGAATCCGCCGGGCAGAGGGGGGGCTGCGGCCTTTGGGGGGTCCAGCGGAAATTCCACCGTGGGGCCAGGGGGCTGTTTGAAAGGAAAAGAACCGGGCAGGGGTTTTTTGTCGCAAGCCCTTTCCCGGTTTTGCTGCAAAGAAGCTTCTGGGCCATTTGGCCACATTGCTGAATCGTGGCGGTATGGGAAGGAATCCACGAAAAAGTATTGCCAAAAGGAGCAAAATAGGATATAATTTCTTTGTAAGCAGGCGACAGGAAACATGGTACTTGTGTATGGGAGGGAAGGGATTACTCTGGAAAACACCAAAACACGAATTATTCTTGCGACCCTGCGGGCCGTGCGGCGTTATGGCCTGGAAGGGGTGCGGATTCAGAACGTTAGCGAGCTGGCGGGCGTTTCATCTGGGGCCATTTACCGTCACTTTGATGGCAAGGAACACCTGCTGATAGAGTGCTTTAAGCATGTGGACCAGCAGGTGGCGGCGCTTTTTGAACATTTAAAGTTCCACCCTCTGGGTGGGCATACAGACCTTCTGGGCGCCATCAAAAAACTGTGGCTGCCCTATTTCCGGTTTTGGACGTCCCACCCGGACGAAACGATTTTTTATCACCGCTTCCGGGATAGCGCGTTTTTCTCCAAGTATGTCAAAAGCCGGGACGCGGATCATTTCAAGTCCTTTCTGGGAACCGTCCACGTGTTCAAAAAGGCGTTTTCAGGCCTGGACCGGCTCCATCAGGATTTGTTGTGGTTTCATGTCCTCACGACAACCGTTCTGTACGCAAAATATGTGATCGAGGGAACCCTGCCCAACCAGCAGGAGACCGAGGACGCCGTCTTTCAGCTGTTGGCCACGGGGCTTAGCGGCTATTTGCAGCCGGACCAACTTTCCCCCCTGGAGGAGAAACGAGAAACGTACCGCTGAAAAATGGTTTGGCGCTTATCCGCGTTATCATAGTAATAAACGTTCACTACTTCCCGGGGTCAAAGACCGCGCCTGGGGGAGCGCGGGGGGTGAAAAGGCCGGACGGTTCTTCCAATATCGCGCGGCTGGTACACAGGTGGTTACATGGCTGGCTACGCGGCTAGATTATGCGGGGGGCTACCCGGCTGGTTAGCGGCTGGGCGCGCGGCTAGTATGCGGCTGTCTACGCGGCTAGATTATGCGGGGGGCTACCCGGCTGGTTAGTGGCTGGGCGCGCGGCTAGTATGCGGCTAGCTACGCGGCTAGATTATGCGGGGGGCTACCCGGCTGGTTAGTGGCTGGGCGCGCGGCTAGTATGCGGCTGGCTACGCGGCTAGATTATGCGGGGGGCTACCCGGCTGGTTAGCGGCTGGCTACGCGGCTAGATTACGCGGCTGGCTACCCGGCTAGATTATGCGGGGGGCCACCCGGCTGGATAAGCGGCCCAAACAGCAGGGCAAAAAGAAAGTGGTCAGGGGGCGGTTTCAGTAAATAGAGTGAGGAACACGCGTATGGAAAAAATTTTGATTGTAGACGATAGTGTTGTGCAGGCGGCCCGGCTAAAAGCAATTTTGGAGGACGAGTACGACATTACCGTGGCGCAAAAAGCGGAAGATGGGCTGCGCTGGGCCAGTGATGAAAACTTTTCGCTGATTTTGCTGGATGTGGTGATGCCGGGCATGGACGGCTTTACCCTTTTAAAAAAGCTCCAGGAGGAAATTATTACGCAAAGCGTCCCGGTGATATTGATTACCAGCTTGTCTGGCGTGGCAGACGAGCGGCGGGGGCTTGTTTTGGGGGCGGTGGACTATATTACAAAGCCCTTCGACCCCCTGATCGTGCAGGCAAGGGTGAATACCCACGTGAAGCTGTACCGCTACCGCAGGCAGATCGAGCGGCAGTCCCTGACCGACCAGCTTACAGGGGTCGCCAACCGGCGCGGGTATGAACAGCGCAGCGCCGTTATGTGGAGCGAGGCAATCCGGCTGGGCGTTCCCATCTCCATCTGTATGTTTGACATCGACCGCTTCAAGGTGTATAACGATACCTTTGGCCATCCCGCCGGGGATAAAGTGATTGCCGCCGTGGCGCAAACGGCCGCTTCTTACTTACAGCGCAGCACAGACTTTTTGGCCCGGTACGGCGGCGAAGAGTTTGTGGCCCTGGTAATGGGCGACTCTTCCCAGAAAATTTTTGGGTATTTGCAAAAAATTCGTCTCCAGGTAGAAAACCTGCGCATTTCCCACAACCCTTCGGTGGCCCAGTGGGTCACCGTCAGCATCGGGGGGGTCACGGTAATCCCCGAGCGGGGGAACGACTACGACTTTTACGTTAAAATTGCGGACACCATGCTGTATGACGCCAAAAAAAGCGGCCGGAACCGGGTTGTTTGGGCCGATGAAACGCTGAAACAGCTGCGGGAGGAGCGATAAATTAGGCGCTGGAAAAAAACCAGAACAGCGGGGAGGAATATCGTGGGGTTACTGGACCTTTTCAAAAAGAAAGAGAAAGCGCAGCCGCCGCAAGAAAGCGAAGCGGCGCGGGGGGAACTTTCGGTTTATTCCGGGATGCGGGTGGAAGTGACAACGGACCCGGGGCAGTTCCTTTTTGTGGCAAAGCTGCTTAACCCGCAGGGAGATCAAGCAGAGCTGCACCAGTATTCTGAATCCGAAATTCGGGAAGAGGCGGAGTCCATCCGCGCCAAGATTCGGGGATACAGCGATTATGAGAGAAAAGCGGTCAGCATGGAGGGCATCATCACCCCCGGCCCCCAGCATATATGGCGGGCAGAAGAGCTGACCGTGGTCCACGTGGGCAACGACCGGGCCTTTTTCCGCCTGGAAATCAACCGCGAGGCCACAATGGCAACGTTCAGCGGCCTGGAGATGGGGGAAAAGCCCTGCAAGCTGCTGAATATCAGCGTGGGCGGGGCCAGGGTCAGCGCGGGGGAGCGGTGCCACGAGGGCGATAAGTTCCTGCTAAAGGTCAGGCTGCTGGAGGACAGGCCAGAGTCGGCGCTTTTTGCGCAGGTTGTCCGCGTCATTGAGAAAGACCCTGGCAAATTTGAATACGGGTGCCGGTTCATCGGAATGACCGAGGCGGACCAGGAGCAGATTACAAAGAATATTTTTGCGGCCCAGCGCCAAAAAAAGGGGCGGGCCTAACCGCCGGAGAATCTGCCCCCCTGACGAAACCATGGAAGGGGGGGAATCTATGGCGCACTCTTGTGCATCCTGCGCAAAATTTTTGTGCGGTGCTGCCAAAACACCAACCCCAAAGCGCGGCTTGCCGCGCTTTTTTTATTGTATTTTTATAGAAAAGGGCTTTCTCCCGCGCTGGCGGGGGCAGGGTATGTTCCAGGCGGTGGGGGGGCGCGGCCAGCGCGGGTTCCAAGCCCAGGCGAGGCGTAAAAAAAGTTTCCTGCCAGGGAGAAATTTCGCAAACCCCCTTGACAAAACGTTTGTTCTAGTATATGATGAATAGTAGGGGATAGTAAGAAAACCTATATTATACCCCCAGCGCCCAGCGCCCAGCGCAAGCGCTGGACCATTAGTCGCGGAGGCGGGCAAAGCTGCGCCCTCGCCAGTGTGAACCGCCAGCATAGCCAGCGCGGCAACGCAAGCGTTGCATCATTAGTCGCGGAGTCGTTCGCTCCGGCTCACTCGCCAGTGCGAACGGCCAGCCCAGCCAACACGTTCCTCTGGACGCTTCCGGCGCAACTCGTTCTTTTTTTGCTTGAGCCAATACGGGCCCCGTCCCCTTCGGCGGTGTGTGACCTCTGTCCGCGCTGGCTGGGCTAGAAGTTATCGGCGGCGAGTGAGCCGGAGCGAACGCCTCCGCGACATTGGATGCAACGTCACGTTGCCGGAAGCCCCCAGAAGAACGCGCTGGCTATGCTGGCGGTTACCACCGGCGAGTGAGCCGGAGCGAACGCCTCCGCGACTAATGGTCCAGCGCTTGCGCTGGTATAACAAAAAAATGCCCTCTCCCGGGGGAAATAACCCACCGGAAAAGGGCACAAAGTCACTAGGCAATTGCATTATAGCATGCCAGTGGAAGTTTGTCAAGGGGGGAAGCCATGAATTTTAAAGAAAATTATCCAGTAGATTTCGCCCGGCTGGCTTTGGCCGTGCCGGAAATGAACCCCCGCTACCCATGCACAGACCTGGGTGGCGGAAACCTTTTCGCAGACTTTTTCCAGGCAGTGGCCCGGTACCTGCCCCAGCGGGGGCAGTGGTTTGTGTACAGCGGCAAGCTGTGGCAGCCAGACCCCGGCGGCCTGGAGGTGATGCAGCTGTGCAAGCAGCTGGCAGACGCCCTTTTGGGCTATGCAGGGACCCTGCTGGACCACCGGGAGCGGGAGGAGTACCGGCGGTTCGCGGAGAAGTGGCAGAACCGCCGCTACCGGGAAACGGTGCTGAAAGACGCGGCAGGGGTGTACCCTGCGCGGCTCTCTGACTTTGACCAGGACCCCTGGCTGCTGAACTGCCAGAACGGCACCCTGGACCTGCGCACCCGGGACTTTCGGCCCCACAACCCGGGGGATATGCTGGCCACCCTGGCCGGGGTGAACTATGACCCAGAGGCCGCCAGCCCCCTGTGGGAGGAGACCGTATTGGCGGCCATGAACGGGGACCGGGAGCTGGCCGGGTACCTGCAAAAGGCCCTGGGCTATGGCCTGACCGGGGACACCCGGGAAGAGTGCTTTTTCCTGCTGTACGGCCCCACCACCCGCAACGGCAAGGGCACGCTGATGGAGACCTACATGAGCCTTTTGGGGGGATATGGCAAGGTTGCCCGGCCCGAGACCATTGCCCTGCGGCAGGGGATAAGCAGCGCGGGCCCCAGCGAGGACATTGCAAAACTGTGCGGGGCCCGGGCCGTGAATATTAGTGAGCCGGACAAGCAGATGGTGCTTTCTTCCGCCCTGGTCAAGACCCTGACGGGCAACGACACCCTGACCGCCCGGTACCTGCACGAGAACAGCTTCGAGTTTCGGCCCAGGTTCAAGCTGTTCATCAACACCAACCACCTGCCCCGCACGGACGATGTAACGGTGTTCCGGTCTGGGCGGGTACACGTGCTGCCCTTTGAGCGGCACTTTTCCCCAGAGGAGCAGGACCACGGCCTAAAGGCGCGGCTGCGGGGGGAGCTTTCTGGGGTGCTGAACTGGTGCCTAGAGGGCGTTATGTCTTGGGCCAAGACGGGCTTTGCCCCGCCGCCAGCGGTGCGGGCCGCCACAGAGCAGTACCGCCAAGACAGCGACAAGCTGGCCCGGTTTGCCGGGGACTGCCTGACCCCCGACCCAGAAGGGGAGGAGCGGGTGATGGCGGTGTATGAGGCGTATAAGAGGTGGTGCGCAGAAAACGGCCACCGGGCAGAAAGCCTGCCCCTGTTCCGGCGGGGGCTGTGGCAGCTGGGGCAGCTGAAAAGAAAGCGGCCCAAAGGCAGCCCCCGGGAGGGGACGGTGGCGTCTATGCTTCTAGGCTTCCGTTTTTCCAGATAGAATGTGTTACGTGTTGTGTTGTGTTACGGTGTTTTATAAAGTCGTGTACAAAGTGTATATTGTTATAACTATAGGTAGAAGCCGTAACACACCGCAACGCAAGCGTTGCATCATTAGTCGCGGAGGCGTTCGCTCCGGCTCACTCGCCGGTGGTAACCGCCAGCATAGCCAGCGCGTTCTTCTGGGGGCTTCCGGCGTTCCGCAGCACAAGCGCTGCACCTTTAGTCGCGGAGGCGTTCGCCCTGGCTCACTCGCCGCCGCAAACCGTGGGCGTAGCCAGCGCGGGCAGGGTTAGCAGGAGCCGAAAGGGCGGGGCCCGTATTGGCTAGAGAGAAACATAAAGAAGAACGGGCCCCCTCTCCGGGGGCCCGTATTGGTTAAAGAGAATTATAAAGGAGAGAGGGGGTCGGGGAACGCCGGAAGCGTCCAGAGGAACGCGCTGGCTCGGCTGGCGGTTCGCACTGGCGAGTGAGCCGGAAGCGAACGCCTCCGCGACTAATGATGCAACGCTTGCGTTGCCCGCGACTAAGGGTGCAGCGCTGGCGCTGCCGCTGGCGCTGGCATGTTACGCTTATTCTTGGTCTTTGTCGTCCGCGATAGTGTCTAGCCAGTCGCAGAGTTCCTCCACAGTAAAGGAGTCTTTTCCGGACTTTTTGAGAAGTCTGCGGATGTCATAAATCGTGGCCTTTTGAATGATTTTGGTCTCATTTTCTGTAGGCATAACATTTAGCCTCCTTTTGTTATATATATTTAGGCAGCGCCAGCGCCAGCGCCAGCGCCAGCGCAAGCGCTGGACCATTAGTCGCGGAGGCGTTCGCTCCGGCTCACTCGCCGCCGATAACTTCTAGCCCAGCCAGCGCGGACAGAGGTCACACACCGCCGAAGGGGACGGGGCCCGTATTGGCTCAAGCAAAAAAAGAACGAGTTGCGCCGGAAGCCCCCAGAAGAACGCGCTGGCTATGCTGGCGGTTCGCACTGGCGAGGGCGCAGCTTTGCCCGGGGAAGGTCGCCAGTGGCGACCGTTCTGACCCGACCGAGTCGGCAGACGAGACCTCCGCGACATTGGATGCAACGTCACGTTGCCCGCGACTAAAGGTGCAGCGCTGGCGCTGCGGAACGCCGGAAGCGTCCAGAGGAACGTGTTGGCTCGGCTGGCGGTTACCACCGGCGAGTGAGCCGGAAGCGAACGACTCCGCGACTAAGGGTGCAGCGCTGGCGCTGCCCGCGACATTGGATGCAACGTCACGTTGCCCGCGACTAAAGGTGCAGCGCTGGCGCTGCGGAACGCCGGAAGCGTCCAGAGGAACGCGCTGGCTATGCTGGCGGTTCGCACTGGCGAGGGCGCAGCTTTGCCCGCCTCCGCGACTAAAGGTGCAGCGCTTGCGCTGCTATTCGTGGCGGAGGGCGTCGATGGGGTTTAGGTTGGAGGCTTTTACGGAGGGCAAAAGGCCAAAGATGATGCCAATGACCATGGAGAACAGCACCCCCAGCACAATGGCGGAACCGCTGATAGCCACCGGGGTTTGGGCCAGGTGGGAGATGAGCTCTGCCATGCCAATGCCCGCCCCCACGCCCAGCAGGCCCCCTAGGCTGGTAAGCACGGCGGCCTCGGTGAGAAACTGCCACAGGATGCGCCCCTTTTTGGCCCCAATGGCCTTTTTTAGGCCAATCTCTCGGGTGCGCTCTGTGACGGACACCAGCATGATGTTCATGACCCCAATGCCCCCTACCAGCAGGGAAATGCTGGCTATCCAGATCAGCTGCTGGTTGGTGGCGTTGCTTAGGTCTTGCAGGTCTTTGGCCTGCTGTAGGGTGTCCTCCGCCTTATATTGCAGCTGGTTTTCGGTGCTGGTGGGGGTAATGGTGGCGTTCAGCAGGTCCGCCACCTCTTTGCCCACGGTGGACATGGCCTCTGTATAGCTTACCTGCACCGCCACCTGCTGGGGCTCGTCATAGGCGTACAGGGCTGGCCACACGGCGTTGGGAATATAAATCCCCCCGGCGCTGGTGTTGCCCACGTAGTTATCGTAGTCCTCGATGCTGTTGATGACGGGCTCGAACTTCACGTCCTTTTCCACCACGCCCACAATGGTGAGGGCGACGCCGTCGTACTCGATGACCTGGCCCACGGCCTCCACGCCCTCAAAGAGCATCCGGGCCGTGTCTGTATCCACAATGGCCACCAGCCGGAACTGGCTGAAGTCGTTGGGCACAAAGAGCCGCCCCTCCTTGAGAGAGTAGCCGCAGGTGGTGAAGTAGGCGTTGTCAACGCCATAGGTGGCGCAGCCCGAGACCGCCTTTGACCCATAATAAAAGTTGCCGCCGTAGCCCCCGCTGCTTTGGCGGCAGGTGTATACCGAGGCGGAGACCACGTTTTTCATGGCCAGAATCTGCTGGTAGACCTGGTCGCTGACCTGGGGGATGCCCAGGGGCATGGCGGCGTAGGGTTCGGGCTCATAGGGGTTGTTCCAGTCGGAATAATACAGCTGCACCCGGGTAACATTGTTGCCCGCGCCAATGAGGTTGTTCTTAATCTGCTCGTTGGTGCCCTTGATGGTGGACACAATGGAGATAATGGAAGCAATGCCGATAATGATGCCCAGCATGGTGAGAAACGAGCGCATTTTGTGGGCCCAAATGCCCTGAAAGGACAGGCGGATATTCTCAATCAAGGATGATGCCACCTCCGTTCTCGGTTTTAAAATAGGTGCCGTTTTCGTCTTGCCCGGTGATCACGGCCCCTTCCGGCACCCCGTCCCGGGGCTGAACCCCTGGGGCTGTGCCGCCCGTCTCATCGCCGGGGGCTTCCGTTTCGCCGCCGGGGGCTTCCGTTTCGCCGCCAGGGGCCGCCTCTTGGCCCAGGGAATAGGCCGCGTAGCCGCCGCTTTGCAGCTGGTCCAGGAAGCTTTGGTCAATAAGGGCCCCGTCCTCGGGCCAGGGGGGTTCGCCGGTTTCCTCCAGCACCACCCGGACCCCTTCTTTCACGTCCGGGCCATAGGGAAAGGCCAGGAAGTCGTCCAGGGTAAAGCCGGACTTGAGGGCATAGCGGCGGGTGTCCCAGGGGGAGGGGCCGCCGATTTCAATATACTGCTTTTTCAGCCGGTTGTCCCGGCCCGCCATCATCACATAGTAGCCCGCGTCGTCCTCCCGGAAATAGGCCCGGTCCATATATATGGTCTCCCCGTCCCCGGCGTTGTTTACGTTCAGGGTCACGTCCACCGGGTAGCCCACCTGGATGTTCTCCACCGGGTCCATAATCATGGCCGTGAACTCATAGCTGGAGCTGTTTGGGTTGCCCTCGCCCCAGTAGCCGTTG
This sequence comes from Oscillospiraceae bacterium, assembly GCA_910574935.1. Classification (GTDB taxonomy): domain Bacteria; phylum Bacillota; class Clostridia; order Oscillospirales; family Acutalibacteraceae; genus Acutalibacter; species Acutalibacter intestini. Next base: position 237,713 of record CAJTCU010000004.1, on the reverse strand, counting down.
CTGTTGAAGGTTTGGGCCGGGTAGTCGGAGATGGACACAATTTGGGCCGTGAAGCTCATGCCGTCCCAATAGCTCATTACATTGACCATGTCGCCCACGTTGATTTTGCCCAAAAGGTCCTCGCTAAGCAGACCGGAGATATAGTACTGCTGGGAGCCGGAAACCACCAGGAAGGGGCGGTTTTCCATCTGGGCGGTCTCGGGGTCCAAAAGGCTGCGGACCTGGCCGTCAATGGTGGCCAGCACCGTGGCGTTTTCCAGGGTGCGCTTGGCTTTGTCCAGCTCCAGCTGGGCCACCTTTTTGTTGTGCTGCAGGCCGGTAATCTCCTGCTTCTTCTCCTTGATGAGCTGGTTCAGCTGGGCGGAGGTGTAGTTCATATCATTATAATTATTACTGGGGGTGGGGCTGGGCGTGGCCGCAAACTGCATGGGGGCCAGCTGCTGGGCCTGGTTTACCGCCGTTTGTCCGGCGGCAGTGCCCCCCACCAGCCCGGGCAGGCTGAAAGCGGCGGAAAACTGGTGGCCGTCCAGGGTGAAGGAGGAGAGGAGCTGGCCGTAGTTGGAGTTATGCTGGCGTACCTCGAAAGTGGCGGCAAAGGGAGACCCCAGGCTGGAGATAGGCTCTCCGGGGCCGGGCTGGGGGTCCTGGTCCTCTCCGTCTCCGCCGTCCTCCTCATCTTGGCTGGCAAGGTCCAAAACCTCTGGGGAACCCTCCCAGAAAAGGGCCTGGGGGGCTGGCTGGGGCTCTTCGGGACCAGACTCTTCGGGGGCGGAGCTGCCGGGGCCTGGGTCGGGCTCGCCGGAGCTGTCCGGGCCCACGGAGCTGGGCTCCCCGGGGTCGCTGGGCTCGCTGGGCTCGCTGGGCTCGCTGGGGTCGCTGGGGGTGGGGGTAGGCTCCTGGGTGGGAACCGGGGTGGGGGTGGCGGAAAGGCCCAGAAGCTGCCGGAGGAACTCGGGGGACATGGTCCAGCCCTCCTGGCACAAAAACACATAGGGGTCCTCGGAAGTACCCGTGCCTTTATAGGGGATGGAGTCCAGGTCCAGCTTTTGGTACACATTCACGTCTGGGGTGGGGAAGGGCGTGGGGCTGGGGGTGGCCGTGGGTTTTTGGGTGGGCCGGGCGGTAGGCCGGGCGGTGGGCCGGGCGGTGGGCCGGGCGGTGGGCCGCACCGTGGGCCGGGTGGTGGGCCTGGGGGTGGAGTAGGGCTTGGTGTTTTGCAGCTTTTTCAGCTGGCGGTTGGCCTCGTCTATTTTCACGTCCACCTGGGCCACGGCGATCTCTTTGGCGCGCACGTCCAGCTCCAGGGGGGTCTTGTCATATTGCAGCAGGGGGGTGCCCACCGTGACCTCCTGGCCCTCTGTGACAAGGATTTCGCTGATGGTCTTGCTGCCGTCCGCGTAAAGCTCTTGGACAAAGTCAGAGACCACGGTGCCCTGGGTGTTGGTCTCTCCAGAATATTCGGGGTAGGCCACATGCATGGCGGGCTGCACGGTTACGGTTTTCTGGTCGTTCTGGTACTGAATAAACAGGGAGGCCCCCAGAACCGCCGCCGCCGTAACAGCCAGCGCCACGGCCAGGATGATCAGCCGCCGCCGAAGATTTTTTTTATTGCTCATCAGACGTTTCCTCCCCCTTTACGGCGCTGTTTTGTTCCCGCTGCTGGCGTTCCAGGGCGGCGATAATGGTTTTCCCGCTAATGGGCTGGAAAGCGGGGCTTTCAGAATTCCCAAAGCCCTGTGGACTTTGGGAATTCTTTGGTTCCGGGGTGATTGAGGGGGCCGCTGCCTCTCCGGCGGGCTGGGGGGCGGCTGGCTCCCCGGTGCTTTGGGGGGCCGCTGCCTCTCCGGCGGGCTGGGGTGCGGCTGGCTCCCCGGTGCTTTGGGGGGCCGCTGCTTCTCCGGCAGGCTGGGGGGCGGCAGGGGCCTTTGGCTCCTGGGGCTTGATTCGCCCCCAGAGCTTCTTCCAGACCTCTTTAGGGGCCAGGGATTCCCCGGCGGGCTGGGGGGCTGCTGCCTCTCCGGCGGGCTGGGGTGCGGCTGGCTCCCCGGTGCTTTGGGGGGCCGCTGCTTCTCCGGCAGGCTGGGGGGCGGCAGGGGCCTTTGGCTCCTGGGGCTTGATTCGCCCCCAGAGCTTCTTCCAGACCTCTTTAGGGGCCAGGGATTCCCCGGCGGGCTGGGGGGCCGCTGCCTCTCCGGCAGGCTGGGGTGCGGCTGGCTCCCCGGTGCTTTGGGAAGCCGCTGCTTCTCCGGCGGGCTGGGGTGCGGCAGGGGCCTTTGGCTCCTGGGGCGCTGGTTTTGGGGGCTTTGGGCCCGCTGCCTGGCTTTGGGTGGGGCGGCCCGCCCGGTCCACCAAAAGCCCGTCCCGAATGTGCAGGGTGCGCTTGGCGTGGGCCGCGATTTCCGGCTCGTGGGTAATCATCACAATGGTGACCCCCTCCTGGTTCAGGCGCTGGAAAATCTCCATAATCTGTTCGCCAGACTGGGTGTCCAGGGCCCCGGTGGGCTCGTCGGCCAAAAGAATTTTCGGGTTGTTGACAATCGAGCGGGCGATGGCCACCCGCTGGCACTGGCCGCCAGAGAGCTGGGTGGGCTTAAAGCCGGTGCGGTCCCCCAGGCCCACCCGCTCCAGGGCCCGGCGGGCAATCTCCAGCCGTTCCCGGCGGCGCACCCCGGCATACAGCAGGGGCAGGGCCACGTTATCCAGGGCGGACTGCCGGGAGAGCAGGTAAAAGCTTTGGAACACAAAGCCAATGCTGCGCAGGCGCACCTGGGACATAGCTTTTTCGCCGATTTGGGCAATGTCCTGGCCCTCCAGAATGTACTCCCCAGAGGAGGGGCTGTCCAGGCAGCCGATAATATTCATCAGGGTGGTTTTGCCCGAGCCCGAGGGGCCCATAATGGCCAGGTACTCGCCCTCTTCCACAGAAAGGGAGATCCCCTTGAGCACCGGAACCTCCAGCTTGCCCTGGAGGTAGGTTTTTTCAATGTTCCGCAGTTCAAGCATCATCTTGCCAAGCCCTCCGCGCCGTCCTCCAGCAGGGAGGAGCCCTCTGTGTTTTCATCGCCCTGGGGGTCTGCGCCCTCCTCTGTCTTCACCGTGTTGTTTTCGGGCGCGTTAAAGCCAGCGTCTGGGGCCGCGTCCGTGTCTGGGTTCACCCCCAGGCCGGGGTCCAGCGTTTCGCCGCCCAGGTCCTCGTCGGTTTGGGCGCTGGCGTCCGTGGTGGTGGGGCCGCCTGCCACCAGGCCCTCTTTGGGCATGGCGATGTAGTCGGCGGGGGCCAGGCCGTCCTTAATCTCATACAGGGCTTCCCCCTGGTCATACTCGCCCAGCAGCACGGCCCGGCGCTCCAGGTTGTCGTTTTCGTCCGCCGCCCACACAAAGCTGCCGCCCCCCTCGCTGACCACATAGGCGGCGGGCAGCCACAGCCCGGTGCGCTGGGAGCTGACCCCGTAGTCGGGCTCGATGTACACGTGCTGGCCCAGGATTAGGCCCTCCAGGCTGTTCAGGGCCACGTAGAAGTTATACTTCGTGCTCTTTTCCGCGCCGCTATCTCCCCAGCCCATGCTGGCCTGGGTGTTGTCCTGGATATTTTCCGAGTAGTTGATGGGCTGGACCACGCCCTGCCAATAGGTTTCTGGGTCCAGCCGGGACCGGACGATGACGGACTGGCCCTCGTAGATAGCGTTGGGGTTCAGCTCGGTAACCGTGCCCTTTACTAGGTACCCCCCGGAAGAGAGGATGCTGATAAAGGGCAGGGGGTTGCCGTTGGCGTCTGTTTTAGGGGTGGCGTTCACCTCTCGCACGGTGCCCTCCACCTCGGAAAAAACCTCCGCGTTGTCCAGGGAGTCCCGCAGCTTTTCCAGCTCGCTCTGCTTTACGCTGCGGTTATACTCCGCCACGGTTACCTGGTACTCCGTGTCCTGAATCTCCACGGTATATTTGTACTGGTCGTCCTTGCTGGCCTTTTTCTTTTCCGCCTCCAGGGTTTTAATCTGGTCCTTGAGGGTGCTGATCTGGTTGGCGATGCCCTCCAGTTCCAGCTCCGCCTGGCGGATGGAGAGCTGCATCTCCTCGGTGTCGTAGATAAAGAGCACGTCGCCCACCCGCACGGGGTCCCCCTCTTTCACCATAATATCCGCCACGGTGCGGGAGTCGTCTTTGCTCACCTTTGTCAGCTGCTGGGGCTCCACCAGGCCGGCGAACACCGGGTTCGCGCTGGCGCTGGAGCCGGTGATGGAGGCCACGGAGCGAACGTACACGGGGTCGGCGCCGCTGGCCGCCAGGTAGCCCCGAAGCCAGAAAAACCACACGCACAGGCCGATGACAGCCACAGCCGCCGCGCAGGCCAGCACCATGAGGGCAATCTGTTTTTTATCCCGGGGACCGGGGGTTTTGTTAATCGTTGTATTTTCCATAAACCAATGCGCTCCTTGTTATTTGGGCAGCAGTTACCCATCATCTACCATATATTATACATCAACCGCGAAGACATATCAACAGGTTTTTTGTGGTCCACCTCCTAGGCATTGACTTTTTAGAAGCGGTACCCATGGCTTCAAGGGCCCGTCCCGGGGGCGTTCCTGGCTTTAGACAAAAGTTTTGGGGGGATGTTCAGCGCTCCCGCCTTGTTTGGGGGGGAAGGGGGCCCGCCCCTGGGCTTCAGGCCATGGGTACAGCTTCTTAAGGCAACCGCGCACAAAGATCGCGCGTGAGTTTGCGCAGTCAATTCTTTCGTCAGAGTGGATAGATTGAGCGCCGCCAATCAGACCATTTATGGTAGAGCACGAAGTGCTCTTTAGCACGAAGTGCTCTTTGCGATATTCTGGCAAGCGAAAGCTGTGGGCAATAGTACGGTTGTGCTATGACGGAAAATATGCAAGCAAGAGTGCGCTTAAGCCCTAGCCGTGAATTGTGCGGTGTTGCCTTAAGGATAAGAAGCGGGGGTTTGGGGAAAAGGTTGCGGTTGCTTTTTATTTTTTTGGAGGATATAATAGGGGGGCAAGCCAACGAGGAAAGAGAAAACAGGCGGCAAAGGCCAAAGGGCGGGGGCCCGTATTGGCAAAAGAGAAAACGGGCGGGGCCCCATTGGCCAAAAATACAGGGATACAATACCACCGGGAGGCACCAATGGCAAAGAAATATTACGCCGTGCGCAGCGGCAAAGGCGGCAAGGGAATCTACTTTACATGGGAGGAGTGCAGGCGCCAGGTCCACGGTGTGGCCGGGGCTGTGTATAAAAGCTTCCCCACCCTACAGGAGGCCCAGGCGTTCCTGAAAGGCGGGGAAGATATAAAGGGCGCTGGCTTTACCGACAGAGAGGAGGCCCCAAAAGCCGCTGGCACTGGGGACCAGGGCAGGGCCGTGGCCTATGTGGACGGCAGCTATGACCAGCGCTCTGGGGACTTTGCCTGCGGGGCGGTGCTGTTCTTTGGGCAGGAGCGGCGGGAGTTTTCCCAAAAGTTCACAGACCCCCAGCTGGCCCAGATGCACAACGTGGCCGGGGAGATTATGGGCGTGCTGACCGTGCTGCGCTACTGCCAGGAGCAGGGCGTTCCGGCGGTGGAGATTTACCACGACTACGAGGGCCTGGCCCGCTGGGCCGACGGCAGCTGGAAAGCCAACAAGCCCGGCACCCAGAGCTATGCCGCCGCCTGCCGGGAGGCGGCAAAGACCATGGAGATTCGCTTCGTCAAGGTCAAGGGGCACTCGGGCGACAAGTACAACGATCGGGCCGACCAGCTGGCCCGGCGGGCCCTGGGGCTGTAGGGCGGCTTGCGCGCTGCCTTAATTTCCCCGCACGGCCTTTTCCAGCCGCTCCAGGGCGGCCTGAATGACCCGGCGGGGCGCGGCCAGGTTCACCCGCTCGAAGCCCGCGCCCTCTGGGCCGAACACATAGCCCTCGTCCAGGAACAGCTGGGCCTTTTGCACCATCAGCTCTTCCAGCTCCTCCTGGGTTTTGCAAAGGGCGGTGCAGTCCAGCCACAGCAGGTAAGTGCCCTGTAGCTCTACAGGCTTGATCTCCGGCAGCCGCTGGTTGATAAAGTCCACGGCCAGCTGGCGGTTGGCGTCAATCACCTGTAGCATCTCCTCCATCCAGGCCTCGCACTGGGTATAGGCCACGCGGCAGGCCTCCAGCCCCAGGGCGGCGGGGCCGTGGTCGCAGAACTTCTGCTGCACGGCCTGGAACTTCTCCCGGTGGTTGGCGTTGGGAATGATGATATTGGAGGTCTGCATGGCCGCCAGGTTAAAGGTCTTGCTGGGGGCTGTACACACAATGATGTCGTCCCCGGGCTGGGCGGCGTTGGAGATTACCGTGTGGCTGTGGCCGGGCAGGATGATGTCAAAGTGAATCTCGTCGCTAAGGATGCGCACCTGGTTCTCCCGGCAAATGTCGCAGACCCGGGCCAGCTCTTCCGGGGTCCACACCCGGCCCACGGGGTTGTGGGGGCTGCACAGAATCAGCATTTTATTTTTGGGGTCCTGGGCCAGGGCTTCCAGCAGGGCGAAGTCTATGGAATAGGCGTGGTCCTGGTAGACCAGGGGGCAGCGGGCCGCCTGGCAGCCGTTGGACTCAATGGCCATGTAAAAGGGGTAGTACACAGGGGTCATGATAATCACCCCGTCCCCGGGCTGGGTGTAGGCGGCCACAGCCATGACCAGGGCCGCCACCACCCCGTGGGTGCAGCAGATCCACTCTGGCTCAATATGCCAGTGGTGGCGCTTTTCCATCCACTGGCACACAGCGGCCCGGTACTCGTCCGTGGGGCCGGTATAGCCCAGAATATGGGTGTCCATGTACTCCTTTAGGCCAGCGGCAATCTCCGGCGCGTTTTTAAACTCCATGTCCGCCACCGAGAGGGGCACCACGTCCGGCCCCACCTGGGGGTTCTTTTTTTTCATCTCGTCCCATTTTCCGCTGCCGCAGTGGGAGCGGTCGAGAAGGGTTTCAAAATCGTATTTCATGGGTTGCTCCTCCTTTTGCTTTTAAGGCAGCCCCGCACAAAGATTGCGCGTGAGTCGCGCAGTCAATTTTTTCGTCAGAGTGTACAGCTTGGGTGCGGCCAATCAGACCATTTATGGTAGAGCACGAAGTGCTCTTTAGCACGAAGTGCTCTTTAGCACGAAGTGCTCTTTAGCACGAAGTGCTCTTTGCGATATTCTGGCAAGCGAAAGCTGTGCGCAATAGTATGGTTGTACTATGACGGAAAAAGTGCAAGCAAATCGTGTGCAAAGCCCACGAGCAAACTTGCTCGTGCGGTCTTTGTGCGGGGTTGCCTTAAGTCGATTGTTTTTTGCTGTTTTATATCTTTCTTTTTATCTTTCTTTTATCTTTCTTTTATCTTTCTTTATATCCTTTTTGTTGAGACGGCCCCCTTCTTGGGGGACTGGGTGGGAGCCGTCCGCTGTTGTAAAAATCTCGCTTCGCGGATTTTTACAAGGCGCTGTGTTATGGCGGCGCGGCCTTTGTGCACCTTTTTTTGCCTGTCGTTCAGAGAAAACTGGGCCCCTTTTTCCTCGTTCCGCGCCGCCTAAAGGGCAAGGTCGCCTCCGGCGGCAAGGGGCTTTGCCCCCTTGACCCCTACAAGGGGCCTGACGCCCCTTGACCGCGCAATGTGTCCCACAGATGAGGGATTTCCGCTTTTTTTTGGGCTACACCCCCGTCTTTGGGCAGAATTCCTGCATACAGCACTGGCCGCACTTGGCGGAGCGGGCCGTGCACACCGCCCGGCCATGCAGCACCAGCCGGTGGCAGAAGTTATTGGATTCCTCCGGGGGCAGCAGCTCCCGCAGGTCCCGCTCTACCTTTTCGGGGACCTTGGTGGCCGTCAGCCCCAGCCGCCCCGCAATGCGGATGCAGTGGGTGTCGGTGACCACGGCGGGCTTGTGGAAGATGTCGCCCAGGATCAGGTTGGCGGTTTTGCGGCCCACCCCGGGCAGGCTTAATAGGTCCTCCATGTTGTCTGGCACCTGGCCGCCGAAGTCGTCCCGGATCTTCCGGCAGGCCGCCAGAATATCCCGGGCCTTGGCCCGGAAAAAGCCGCAGGAGTGGATGAGCCCGCCAATCTCTTCCTCGGTGCCCTCACAAAAGTCCTCCAGGGTGGGGAACCGGGCGAACAGCGCCGGGGTGACCTGGTTGACCCGGGCGTCTGTGCACTGGGCGGCCAGCCGGGTGGAGATCAGCAGCTGCAAGGGGTCCTGGTAGTCCAAAGAGCACAAGGCGTCGGGATACTCCGCCTTTAGGGCGTCCACGGCCTTTTGGGCCACTTCTTGTTTGGTCATAGGCTTCAGTCCTTTTGAGGTTTTTCTACATGATACACCAAAAAACCGCGCTTGGCAAGGCCGGGAAACAGAGGGGAGTGTCCAAACGCATTGATAAACGAACGAGGCTCCGGCAACGGAACAGTAAAAGTTTCGTCAACCTTTACAAAGGTTGCGGGGTTTTTGGGGGCAGAGCCCCTAAACCGCCGGAGGCCAAAATATCGTCATAAAAAATACTCCTTTTGGGCTCTCCCAAATAGAATTCGGGCTAAAGAGCCGGCGTAAAGCTCTTTAGCCCGTTTTTGGCGGTAAACTAGGCCCGCAGACCTTCCACCACTCAAAGCTTTATGGCTGGAGAAGTCGGCATTTTCTGCGAAAATACCGAAAAGGGCGGAAGCATGTTTTGCCTCCGGCGGCTTAGGGGCGTCGGTCTCGGCTGGTCTCGTCTGCCGGCTCGGTCGGGTCAAAACGGTCTCCAGTGGAGACCTTCCCCGCACCTGGACCGCGTCTTTTTTCCATCCCTTTTTGTTTGGGGGGAATAAGCCCCCTTAGTGCAGGAACAGCGCCTCGTCCTCCTCTTCCTTGCGGGGGGCGAAGGGGTTGGGGGCATGGGGCAGGTAGGCCTTGTACAGGGCGTCGTCGTGGTTATGGCGCACCGCGCACTCCCGGTCGAAGATCATGGTGGCCACGTCGTCTGGGGCGCAGGGGGTCCACTCTGGCAAAGAGGGGCAGCTGGGCGCCCCGTAGCGGGCAAAGTTTACAAAGCTGCCCGCCATGCGGTCCTCCAAAAGGTCCGAGACCCCGGGAATATCGCAGACAAACACCTTGTCCGTGTTGTGGAAGAAGAAGGGGATGTCCGCGCAGTGCCAGGCGCAGTGGCCGTCGTCCAGGGGCATGTCCAGGTTAAACAGGTAGCAGTAGGTGGGGGCCTGGGGATGGGCGGCTTTTTTGCGGGCGAAGTCCTTGCTGGGTTCGCGGCAGACCCCGTCTAGGCTAAGCAGGTCCACCAGGCATTTTTCCGGGTAGCACTGGCGGAAGGCCTGGGCCAGTTCTTCGGCGTGGCCGCCCAGCTTTTTGCGCAGGATTTCCAACTGCTCTTCTTGGGTCAGGTTGTATTTGTTGGCGATGCCGGGGCCGAAGTCGAACTCGCCGAACACAGAGCCCACAATGACCGGGATGGTCTTGGCGTGGTCGGTAAAGCCCACGTCCCGGGGGTCGCCCACATAGAAGTCGTTTTCAATGGGGCAGTTGCCCACATAGTGGCCCTGTTTTTCAATCTCCGGGGCCACGGCCTTGTAGGCCTCGGCCAGGCGCTCATAGGGCAGGGTTTCCAGCTCTTCCACCTGGGCCTCGGTCAGGCCCAGGTAGTTCAGCATAGCCCCGATCAGGGGCCGGCTGTCGTGGCTCTTGGGCTTCATCATGCCGTCAAACACGCCGCTCATGATAATGCCCTTGTGGAACAGCCCGTCCGCCTTTGGAGTCTGCATCAGGTTAAACACCTTGGCCCCGCCGCCGGACTGGCCGAAAATGGTGACGTTGTCCGGGTCGCCGCCAAAATTGGCGATGTTGTCCCGCACCCACTGAAGGGCGGCCACCAGGTCGGCGTTGCCCGCGTTGCCGGAGTTCGCGTATTTCTCGCCGTAGGGGGAGAGGTCCAGGTAGCCCAGGATGTTCAGCCGGTGGTTTAGGGTGACGACCACCACGTCGCCGTACTTTGAGAGATTTTCGCCGTCGTAGCCGATATGTTCAATGGAGGAGCCCGCCGAGAACCCGCCGCCGTGCAGCCAGACCATGACGGGCTTTTTGGCGCTGGGGTCAATGGACTGGGTCCACAGGTTCAGGTACTGGCAGTGCTCGTCCTTGGGCCAGTAGCGGTGGGGCACCATAATCTCTCCCTGGCAGCCCTCCCGGTCCAGCATGGGGGACACGTAGCCATAGGAAAAGGCGTCCTTCACGCCCTCCCAGGGGGCGGGGGGCTGGGGCGCCTGGAAGCGCTGGGCGTCCGCGTACTTAATGCCGTGGAAGGTATAGGTGCCGTCGATGATGAACCCCCGCAGCTTGCCCGCCTGGGTCTGTACCACAGGCTCGGTTTTGGTGCATACAAATTGTTTTGCCATGGAAACACGTTCCTTTCTTTAGAAAAATCTCATCCATATTATAGCTTAAATTTCCGCTCATTGCAAGGGGTTTCTTGTGGATTGTGGACATTTTGCCTTTTGGGGCGGGGGGCCTGCCGGGCTGCCCCTGGCAGGCCGGTTTTGGGCGGGAGATCCTGGGAATAGGGGCTTTATGGGCGGTCCTTTTGGCCTGTGGCTGCGCGGCCCCTGGGGGAAGCGTCTGGGCGAGACAAGGGGCCCTTGCAATTTCCGGTAAGGGGCGCTATAATAATTGCATAAACAACTATTTTTGCAGAGGAGTGGAAGAGCGTGCGGTTTGTAAACCCTCAAAAGGTTTGCCGGGGCATGGAGCTGGGGGAGGTGCCCCCCAGCGGGCAGATTGTGAAAGACGCCCTAAACGTGGCCTGGCCCTCGGTGCTGGAATCCTTTTTCGTGTGCCTGGCCGGCCTGGTAGATACCATCATGGTGGGGTCCCTGGGCTCTTACGCCATTGCCGCGGTGGGGCTGACCACCCAGCCAAAGTTTTTGGGCCTGGCCGTTTTTCTCTCGCTGAACGTGGCGGTCTCCGCCATTGTGGCCCGGCGCAGGGGGGCCGGGGACCGGGAAAGCGCCAACCGGGTGCTGCGCACCGCGCTGCTGGCCACCGTGGCCCTTACCCTGGTGGTCAGCCTGGCCTTTGTGGCCTTTGCGGGGCCCATTATCCGCATGGTGGGCTCTAAGCCGGACACCCACCCGTACGCGGTGGAGTATTTGCAGATTATTATGGGCGGCCTGGGCTTTTCCACGGTTTCCCTGGCCCTGAACGCGGCCCAGCGGGGGGCCGGGAACACCCGCATTGCCATGGTTACCAATATCATCTCCAATGGGGTGAACGTGGTTTTCAACTACCTGCTGATTGGGGGAAACTTCGGCTTTCCCGCCCTGGGGGTGCGGGGCGCGGCCCTGGCCACGGTGATTGGCACAGTGTGCGCCTGCGCCCTTAGCCTGGCCTCTGTACTTAAGAAAGACGGCTTTTTGAACCTGCGGTCCGTAAAGGGGTGGCTGGCGGACCGGGCCAGCCTAAAGTCTTTGGCCAACGTGGGCTCCAGCGCCTTTGTGGAGCAGCTGTGCCTGCGGGTGGGCTTTCTGCTGTTTGCCATGACGGTGGCCCACCTGGGCACCACCGAGCTGGCCGCCCACCAGATTGGCATGAACATGATGAGCATGTCCTTCTCCTTTGGAGACGGGCTCTCGGTGGCCTCGGTAACCCTTATTGGCCAAAGCCTGGGCCGCAAGCGGCCGGACATGGCCAAGCTGTATGGCAATGTCTGCCAGAAGATTGGGCTCATCTGCGCCTTTGGGGTGGCCGTGGTGTACTTCCTCTTTGGAAAAGAGATTTTTATGCTCTTTTCCCATGAACAGGTGATTTTGGACTATGGCGTGACCATTATGCGCATTCTTAGCATTACGCTGTTCTTCCAGATTGAGCAGGTGACGGTGTTCGGCTGCCTGCGGGGGGCGGGGGACACCAAGTTTACCGCCCTGGTTTCCCTGATTAGCGTTACCCTGGTTCGCCCGGGGCTTAGCTGGCTGCTGTGCTACCCTCTGGGCGTTGGGCTCATCGGGGCCTGGCTGGGCACCTTTTGCGACCAGGTGCTGCGCTTTATACTGACGTTCCTGCGCTTCCGCCAGGGCGGGTGGATGAAGATTCGGCTGTAAAAAAAGCGTCCAAGGGTCAAAAGCGCCGGCATGCCCCCGGCGCTTTTCGCGTATGATGGAAGGGGCGGCCCCGCCAGAGCCCGCCCGATGCCAAACAAACCCGGAAAACAAAAGGGATTTTTTTACTTTTTTTCCACCGGTTTTTTGGATAAGGCTTAATTGACAGGTGAAATATCGATAAAAAATTATCGATATAGGCCCTCAAGATTAAGAAAATTTCTGATTGCAAAAATTCCACGAAAATGCTAAAATAATGTCAGACAGCCCCACAATATTTTCTTAGGAGGTCAATTTCATGAAAGTAACAGTGTGTATCGGCAGTTCCTGCCACATAAAAGGGTCCCGCCAGGTGGTGGAGCAGCTTCAGCAGCTCATCGCGGACAACGGACTGAAAGACAAGGTGGACCTGGGCGGCACTTTCTGCATGGGCAAGTGCCAGCAGGGTGTGTGCGTTACGGTAGACGAGCAGTTCCATTCTGTTTCTCCCGAAACGGTGGAAGAGTTTTTTGAGACCAACATTAAGGCCAAGGTTTAAAAAAAGCCGGCTTTCAGTTTTATAGCGAAAGGAGACTGCCCCAATGCCGGAATCTCTGCGGCTGAAGAAATCGAACTGTAAAAACTGCTATAAATGTATCCGCCATTGTCCTGTAAAGGCCATCCGCTTTTCAGGCAGTCAGGCCCATATCATTCACGACGAGTGTATTTTGTGCGGCCAGTGCTTTGTGGTCTGTCCCCAAAACGCCAAGGAGATTGTGGACGAGACCGAAAAGGCCAAGGTGCTGCTGCAAAGCGGCGCGCCGGTCATTGTCAGCCTGGCGCCCTCTTTTGTGGCAAACTACCCCGGGGTGGGCATTGGCTCCATGAAAAAGGCCTTAAAGCAGTTGGGCTTTATGGACGTGGAAGAGACCGCCCTGGGCGCCACCATGGTGAAGAGCGAGTATGAACGCATGCTGAAGGAGGACGGCCGGGACGTGGTGATTAGCTCCTGCTGCCACTCTGTCAACCTGCTGATTCAAAAGCATTTCCCCGCCGCCCTGGAATTTTTGGCGGACATTGATTCCCCCATGATGGCCCACTGCAAGGACATTAAGCGCCGGGTGCCCGGGGCAAAGACCGTATTCGTTGGCCCCTGCGTGGCCAAAAAGGACGAGGCCGGCCGCTACGAGGGCGTGGTGGACTGCGTGCTCACCTTTGAGGAGCTGACCCAATGGCTGGAGGCCGCGGGGGTGAAGCTGGAGAAAGAGCTGGACCACGAAGAGTGCAGCCGGGCCCGGTTTTTCCCCACCACGGGGGGCATCCTTAAGACCATGTCTCTGGACGCCCCGGGCTATGCTTATCTGGCCCTGGACGGCGCGGAAAACTGCATGGGAGCCCTGCGGGACATTATTGACGGGAAGATTCACAAGTGCTTTATCGAAATGTCCATTTGCGCCGGCAGCTGCGTGGGCGGCCCGGTAATGGAGGACCGTTCGCCGGTGCGGGATTATGTGGCTGTGTCCAACTACGCGGGGGAGAGGGACTTCGAGGTGCGCCAGCCCGAGGCCCGGTCCATGAAGAAGAGCTTCCCCTACCTGGAGATGCAGAGCCAGCAGCCCACCGAGGCGGAGATTAACACCGTGCTGCGCCAGATGGGCAAGTTCAAGCCCTCGCAAGAGCTAAACTGCGGCTCTTGCGGGTACAATACCTGCCGGGAAAAGGCCGTGGCCGTGTGCCAGGGCAAGGCAGAGATTAGCATGTGCCTGCCCTTCCTAAAGGACAAGGCCGAGAGCTTCTCCGACGCCATTGTGAACAATACCCCCAACGGCCTGATTGTGCTCAACGAGGACCTGGAGGTACAGCAGATCAACTCCGCCGCCCGGAAGATTATGAACATCCGCTCCGCCTCCGACGTGCTGGGCGAGCCGGTGGTGCGCATTTTGGACCCCACGGTGTTCCTCAACGTACTGAACACCAAGCGGGACGTGCGGGACCAGCGGGTGTACCTGGCGGAATATAAATGTTATGTAGAGCAGAGCGTGGTCTATGACCGGGACCTGCACATTCTCATCGGCCTGCTGCGGGACATCACGGACGAAGAGCAGGCCCGGGTGAAAAAGGAGGACATCAGCCGCCAGACCGTAGAGGTGGCCGATAAGGTGGTGGAAAGGCAGATGCGCATTGTGCAGGACATTGCCTCTCTGCTGGGCGAGACCGCCGCCGAGACTAAGATCGCCCTGACAAAGCTGAAGGAGTCGATCACCGATGAATGACCTGTGCGCCGATATCGGCTATAAGAGCATCAACCATTTTGGCGAGCAGCTCTGCGGCGACCATGTGGACGTCATTGAGCAGAGCGACGATTCCACCGTGGTGGTTTTGGCCGACGGCCTGGGCAGCGGGGTGAAGGCCAGCATTCTTTCCACCCTGACCTCGAAGATTATCTCCACCATGATGGCCGCGGGCCTGCCCCTGGAGGAGTGCGTCTCCGCGGTGGCGGCCACCCTGCCGGTAAGCTCCGAGCACGGGGTAGCCTACTCCACCTTTACCATCATCCACCTGCTGAACAACCAGACCGCCGAGCTGATTCAGTACGACAACCCCCATGTGATTCTTCTGCGGGACGGGGTGAACTATGACTATCCCAAGACCGAGATGAACATTGGGGGCAAGCAGATTTTTAAGTCCACCATCCCCCTGCGGGAGAACGACGCCTTTATTGCCATGAGCGACGGCTGCCCCCACGCGGGCATTGGCATTGAGTACAATTTCGGCTGGTCCATGGAGGACATCACCAGCTTTATGGAGACCATCATTCTGGCGGGTTATACGGCCAAGACCCTTTCTACCATGCTGGTGGACGAGTGCTACAAGCTGTACGGCGGCCAGCCCAAGGACGACGTGACCTCCTGCGTGGTGCGCATCCGCAAGAGGGAGCCCATGAACATGCTGTTTGGCCCCCCTTCCAACCGAGACGACTGCGACCGGATGATGAGCCTGTTCTTCTCCAAAGAGGGCAAGCACATTATCTGCGGGGGCACCACCTCTACCATTGCCTCCAAGTTCCTGCGAAAGCCCCTGAAGCCCAGCCTGAACTTTGAGGGCTCGGACCTGCCGCCCACCGCCGAGATAGAGGGCGTGGACCTGGTGACCGAGGGCGTGATTACCGTGGCCCGGGTGCTGGAATACGCCAAGGACTACCTAAAGGACAACGACCGGTATGAGGACTGGGGCATGAAGCGGGACGGCGCGGCCATGATCAGCCGCCTGCTGTTTGAGGAGGCCACGGACATCAACTTCTTTGTGGGCCGGGCCATTAACCCCGCCCACCAGAACCCGGACCTGCCCATTACCTTCAGCATCAAAATGAGCTTGGCCGACGAGCTGGTCAGCTGCTTAAAGCAGATGGGCAAGCGGGTGAAGGTCAGCTACTTTTAATGAAAAAACTTGTTCCCCATAAAATACGCGGGGGCTTTTGGCAGACGGGCGCAAGTTTGATTTTTCCCCCTGAAAGGAGACAGCCAAAGTGAGCCAATCGATTTCACCGGATCAGCTGCATGAGATGCACCAGAAACACCAGATGAGACGTTTTGACACCAAGGTACAGTACTTAAAATATAAGGTTCTTCGGGAGACCGCCCGGCTTGCCTGGGAGGATAAGATTCTGGAGAATATGATGGATATTCCCAAGACCATCGTCCCCGGCAAAGAGCCCACCATGCGCTGCTGCGTATACAAAGAGAGGGCCATTTTGGCCGAGCGGGTGAAGATGGCCATGGGCGGCCACGCGGACAACCCCAACATCATTGAGGTCATTGACATTGCCTGCGACGAGTGCCCCGCCGCCGGGTACGAGGTCACCGACTCCTGCCGGGGGTGCCTGGCCCACCGCTGCGAGGACGTGTGCAAGCGGGGCGCCATCTCCTTTGACCACAACCATGTGGCCCACATTGACAAGACCAAGTGTGTGGAGTGCGGCCAGTGCGCAAAGGTCTGCCCTTACTCCGCCATTGTGGACCGCAAGCGCCCCTGCCAGGTGGCCTGCAAGGTGAAGGCCATTACGATTAACGAGGACAACGCGGCGGCTATAGACGACAGCAAGTGCATCCAGTGCGGGGCCTGCGTGTATATGTGCCCCTTTGGCGCGGTAACCGATAAGTCCTTTATGCTCAACGTCATTGATATGCTGAAAAAGAGCGAGAACAACACCCAGTACAAGGTGTACGCGGTGGTGGCTCCCTCCATTTCCAGCCAGTTTACCTACGCCAGCCTGGGCCAGGTGATTACCGGCCTGAAGGAGCTGGGCTTCTTCACTGTCATCGAGGCGGCCCTGGGCGCGGACATGGTGGCCATGGAGGAGTCCCGGGAGCTGGCGGAAAAGGGCTTTTTGACCAGTTCCTGCTGCCCGGGCTTTGTGGCATACATCAAGTCCGCTTTCCCCGAGCTGCAAGAGCATATCTCCCACAACCTGTCGCCCATGGCGCGGCTGGCCAAGTACCTGAAGGAGACCGACCCCACCGCCAAGGTGGTGTTTATCGGCCCCTGCACCGCCAAAAAGGCCGAGGCCCGCCAGGAGCGGGTGCGCCCGCTGATTGACACGGTGCTGACCTTTGAGGAGCTTCAGGCCCTGTTTGACAGCCGGGACCTGGATATTACCAGCCTGCCCGAGGACGTGCTGGACAACGCCTCGTACTATGGGCGCATTTTCGCCCGGTCCGGGGGCGTTTCCGACGCGGTGGCCCAGGCTATGAAGGAACAGGGCATTGCGTTCGACCTAAAGGCCGTGCCCTGCGACGGCATAGAGGCCTGCCGCCTGGCCCTGCTGAAAAAGAGCAAGAACGCCCTGGCCGGAAACTTTATTGAGGGCATGGCCTGTGTGGGAGGCTGCATAGGCGGCGCGGGCTGCCTGACCCACGGCGAGAAAAACAAGGCCGAGGTGGATAAGTACGGCCGGGAGGCCATGGAAAAAACCATTGGCGACGCGGTGTCCATCTACAACATCTAAACAAAAACGTGGCGCAACAAAAGGGCGGGGGCAAAAACCCTCCGCCCTTTTCAGCTTTGCAAGTGAGGTCAAGATTTTTGGGCCCTGGACGCGGTAAGATAAATGCGAAAGATCCCTTTGGGCAGTGGAGGTAAAGCCAATGGTGGAGTGGAACCAGACGGTGCAGAAGATGATCGACTGGCTGGAGGCGCATTTGACCAGCGAGTCCCTGCTGGGGGAGATGTCCCGGCAGGTGGGGTACTCGCCCTATTATTGCTCCACGCTGTTCCACCGGGTGGCGGGGGTCACCATTAAAGGCTATGTGGCGGGCCGAAGGCTGGCCCTGGCCGCTTTGGACCTGCGAAACAGCCAAAAGCGGGTTATCGACATTGCGGTGGAGTATGGCTTTTCCTCTCAAGAGGCGCTGACCCGGGCTTTCCGCGGGGCCTTTGGGTGCACGCCCGCCGCCTACCGGAAAAACCCCACGCCCATTCCGCTGCGTATGAGCAAGGAGGTCTTTCATCCCATGCATTATGCGGAACTATATCAAGGAGGCGGTACCATGAGCATGGAAAACCTAAAAGAGGCCCGGGTGCGGATGGAGTACATTCCAGCCCACAAATACATGGGCATCTGGGAGGACAGAGCCGGGGACTACTGCGAATTTTGGCAGTACCAGGACTGCGACCAGGTCTGCGGCATGATTGAGAGTATGCGCAGCGAGAGCCACCCTGTGGTCGCCTGCCATACGGCGGGCTGGCGGTGGGTGCGGGGGGAGCGGAAATACTTTTATGGAATGGGTGTGCCGGAGGACTACAGCGGGCCGGTACCAAAGGGCTTTGAGATCAAGAGCTTTCCCGGCAGCTATTATCTGGTGTTCTACCACCCGCCATTCAGCTACATGGAGGACAATGGTGAGGTGATGCGCCGGGTGGAGGAGCTGGCCTGGAACTATGATTTGACGGGCAAGGGGCTTTCGGACCCGCTGCTGAACTATCAGGACAGCCGGGGACTATTTACCTGGAATGAGGAGGCCTGCCAGTGTTACCAGCGCCACTACCCAGAGGGTATTGGCTACGAGGTGCTGCGGCCGGTGAAATGGAAGTAAGTACCCCCTTGGCCTAGGGCTTGTTTGAAAAATCGAAAACGCCGTCTTTTTACCCAGAAGCAGCCATCTTCTGCGTCGAAAATCCTCGTAATACGCAAGTATTCCTTGCGGTTTTCTCCTTGAAGCTGACCGCTTCTGGTCAAAAATCCGTCATTTCCTCTATTTTCAAACAAGCCCTAAAAGACTGGGGAGACATGGGGCAAAAGCCGAATAACAAAGAGACAGGTACAGCGAGGCGCTCTTGCTGTTCCTGTCTTTTGCGTACCGGCCTGGGCTTGGGGGCTTTTGAGGGGATGGCCTCCGGCGGCCAAGGGCGCTGCCCCTGGACCTTGCTTAAGGGACTTTCTCGCCTGCCAGCTCGGTCAGTCGCTGCATGTTTGCCACCGGCACACAGCGACCCCTTAAGAATCCCACGGCGCTTTGCGCTTTTTATATTAGTCCGAAATGCTCCAGGGCTTTCTCAATACCGTCCTGGTCCACCGGGGCGGTTATGTAGCCGGCGGCGGCTTTGGCCGCCGGGGTGCCGTTCCCCATGGCCACGCCGGCGCCCGCCCAGCGGAGCATGGTCTGGTCGTTGTCTCCGTCGCCGAACACCATGACCTCTTCCCGGTTTATGCCAAAGTACTTGGCCGCGGCCCCAATACCGACCTCTTTGCCGCCGGTTTTGGGAATTACATCATAGACATTCCCGCCTGCGCTGGTGGGGTAAATATGCCGCAAGGGGGCCAGGTGGGCCAAATCCTCGGGGGCATAGATGAGAAATTGCAGTACTGGGTGCTCCTGTAGCCGGGCTGTGTCATAGGCGGCCTGGGGAACAGGCAGCCCCCCGAACAGAAAGTGCGCGTCAATGGCGGGAGAGGGGAGGGTGTAGAAATACTCCGTTTCTTCAATAATCAGGCTGGGAAACCCCTCCCGGCGGGAGATATCCACCAGCTGGCGGATATCCCCCGGATCATGGGCCAGCCGGTGGATCACCGTTCCGTCCCGCAGAAAGACCAGCTGGCCGTTCATGGTAACAAAGCCGTCAAAGGGGAAGTGCTCCTCCATAAAAGTGACCATGGCTGGGAAACGCCCGGTTGCTACCAATAATTTCACGCCCTTTTCCCGCAGCCGGAAAAGGCTCTGCTGGGTGGAGGCAGGCATTACGCCGCCGTGGCCGTGGTCCAGCAGGGTGCCGTCGATATCGAAAAAAACTGCTTTTATCACAAAATCATTCCCTTTTTTACGTTGCCGCCCTACCTGAAAGGCGGTTTTTCCAGTTTTTAACTGCGTTTGCGATACCGCTCCACCATCAGGTTGGCGCATTTATAGATGTCGCCCCCGCCCAGTGTCAAGATCAGGTCCCCGGGCTGGGCGTGGTCCATTACATAGTCGGCAATTTCGTCGAAGCTCTGGAACCAGCGGCTGCCGGGCACTTTTGCCGCCAGGTCGCTGGTGTGGATGTTGTAGGTGTTTTCCTCCCGCACGGCCAGAATCTCGGTCATCACCAAATGGTCGGGGATGGACAGGGCCTGGGCGAAGCCGTCCAAAAAGGTGTAGGTGCGGGAAAAGGTGTGGGGCTGGAACACGGCCCAGACCTGCCGGTAGCCCATTTTCATGGCAGAGGAGAGCACGGCCCTCAGCTCGGTAGGGTGGTGGGCGAAGTCGTCGGCCACGGTAACGCCGCCGAACTTGCCCAGCATTTCAAAGCGCCTGTGCACGCCGGTAAAAGCCTGAAGAGAGCGGCAAATGCTCTCTGGGCTGATCCCCAGAGAATGGGCGGCGGCGGCGGCGGCCAGGGCGTTTAGCAGGTTGTGCTTGCCGGGCACCGAAAGGTTTACCCGGCCCAGGGGGGCTCCTTGGTGCGTTAAGGTGAAGTCCTCGCAGGCGGTGGGCTCTTCGTTGAGCTGGGTGGGGTAATAATCACAGGAGGGGTCCATGCCAAAGGTGACAACCTCCTTGTCCCTCTGCCCGGACACCGCCGCCATGGCCCGGGGGTCTCCGCCGTTGACCACCAGCCGCCCGCTGGTCTGGCTGGCAAACTGGGTAAAGGACTTGACAATATTATCAATATTTTTAAAATAGTCCAGGTGGTCGGCCTCAATATTTAAAATAAGGGATACGGCGGGGTGCAGCAGTAAAAAGGTGTCCACATACTCGCAGGCTTCGCAGACCATGGTGCCGCTGTGTCCAGCCCGGCCGTTGCTGCCGATGAGAGGAAGTTTTCCGCCGATAATGGCGCTGGGGTCCGCGCCGGCCTCCACCAGAATTTGGGTGAGCATGGCGGTAGTGGTGGTTTTGCCGTGGGTGCCGGAAACAGCCACCAGCTGGGGGTATTGGTCCGTGAGCATTCCTAAAACAGCGGCGCGCTCTAAAGTGGGAACGCCCTTTTCCCGGGCGGCTGCCAGCTCGGGATTGTCGGGCTTACAGGCGGCGGTGTAAACCACGGCCTGGGCGTCGCCGATATTTTCTGGGCGGTGGCCCATATACACCGGGATGCCATAGCTTTTTATGCGGTCCAGGGTGTCGGACTCGTTTTGGTCCGAGCCAGTAATGGCGTAGCCCTTGTGCAGCAGAATTTCTGCCATAGGGCACATGCCCGAGCCGCCAATGCCTACAAAGTGAAGGCGGTGGACAGTATCTAAAAAATTCGGATTGCTTTGCATAGCGAACTCCCTTTCAAAAGACAGTAATATCTATATTATATTGCATAACAGGCGTAAAATAAAGGGCTTTCTGAAAAAACTTTGGAGAGAGGCCTGACACGGCAAAGTTCCCGTTGTCAGGTTTTGGGCGGTATCCCGTAAATATGCACAAATTATAATCGGTATTTTAATATCGATATACATTTTTGCCTCTTCCCTTTTCCGCTGAAATGTGCTATATTATATGTAGTAAGAGGATAAGGCCAGAAAAGAGGTGATAAAAAATGCCAGACCGGTGTGTTTCCAAACAGACCCTGCAAAGGCTGCCGGCATACCTGAATTTTCTCAAAGGGGCCTCCAAGACCCTGGGCAAGCATGTGTCCGCCACAAACATTGCCGAGGCTTTGGGCATCAACGACGTGGTGGTGCGCAAGGACCTGGCGGCGGTAAGCAGCCTGGGCAGGCCAAAGGTGGGCTATGTCCGCGCGGAGCTGATTGGCGAGCTGGAACGCTTTTTGGGCTATGACAATACCCAAGACGCCATTTTGGTGGGCGCGGGAAAGCTGGGCCAGGCGCTGCTCTCATACAGCGGCTTCCCCCAGTACGGGCTGAACATTCTGGCGGGTTTTGACGCGGACCCCAGGCTTGCGGACACAGAGGTGGCCGGGAAAAAGATTTTGCCAATGGAACGAATGCCCGGCCTCTGCCACAGGGTGGGGGTGCACATCGGTATTATCACGGTGCCGGGGGAGCACGCCCAGCAGGTGTGCGACCAGCTGATAGAAAGCGGCATTTTGGCGGTGTGGAATTTCGCCAACGCCCACCTGAACGTGCCGGAAGGCATACTGGTGCAAAACGAGAATATGGCGGTATCGCTGGCGCTCCTTTCCAACCACCTGAGAGAACGATTCAGCACAAAATAAACAGCAAAGGATGGGCAATTTCATGGAAACAAATTATGAGATCGTGGAAAACGTGGAAACCTTTGAAAAAATGCTGGCCCGTGTGCGCGAGGCGCAGAAAGTTTACGCCACCTACACCCAGCAGCAGGTGGACGAGATTTTCCGCGCGGCGGCAATGGCCGCGAACTTGCAGCGTATTCCCCTGGCCAGACAGGCCGTGGAAGAGACCGGCATGGGCGTTGTGGAGGACAAGGTTATTAAGAACCACTATGCCGCCGAGTATATCTATAACACCTATAAGAATACCAAAACCTGCGGGGTGATTGAAGAGGACGCGGCCTTTGGCATTCGGAAAATTGCCGAGCCTATCGGCGTAATCGCCGCCGTTATCCCCACCACAAACCCCACCTCTACCGCTATCTTTAAGACCCTGCTGGCCCTAAAGACCCGCAACGGCATTATTATCAGCCCTCATCCCCGGGCAAAGAAGTGCACCATTGCCGCGGCCAAGGTTGTGCTGGACGCGGCCGTAAAGGTCGGCGCGCCCGCGGGCCTGTTTGGCTGGATCGACGCCCCCTCTTTGGAGCTGACCAACCTGGTTATGGCCGAGGCGGACATCATCCTGGCCACCGGCGGCCCCGGCATGGTAAAGTCCGCTTATTCTTCCGGCACCCCGGCTTTGGGCGTGGGCGCAGGCAACGTGCCCGCTATTATTGACGAGACCGCGGACCCCATTCTGGCCGTGAACTCCATTATCCACTCCAAGACCTTTGACAACGGCATGATCTGCGCCTCCGAGCAGTCCGTTATTACCCTAGATCCCCTGTACGACGCGGTAAAGGCCGAGTTCGTCAAGCGCGGCTGCCATATTCTCTCTAAGTCCGAGCTGAACAAGGTGCGCAAGACCATTATTATTAACGGCGCTTTGAACGCCAAGATTGTGGGCCAGTCCGCCTTTAAGATTGCCCAGCTGGCCGGGGTTACGGTGCCCGAGACCACCAAGATCCTCATCGGCGAGGTAGAGAGCGTGGAGCTTTCCGAAGAGTTTGCCCACGAGAAGCTGTCTCCTGTGCTGGCCATGTACCGGGCCAAGAACTTTGAGGACGCTATCCAGAAAGCGGAGCGCCTCATTGAGGACGGCGGCTACGGCCACACCGCTTCTTTGTATATCCATCCGGCCCAGAAGGAAAAGCTCTTGCAGCATCAGCTGGCCATGAAAACCTGCCGCATCCTGGTAAACACCCCCTCCTCTTTCGGCGGCATTGGCGACCTGTACAACTTCAAGCTGGCCCCCTCGCTGACCCTGGGCTGCGGCTCTTGGGGTGGAAACTCCGTTTCCGAGAACGTGGGCGTCAAGCATCTTATCAATATAAAGACCGTGGCCGAGAGGAGAGAAAACATGCTGTGGTTCCGTGTGCCTGAGAAGGTATATTTCAAAAAGGGCTGCATGCCCGTGGCCCTGGAAGAGCTGAAAACCGAGTACAATAAGAAGAAGGCCTTTATTGTTACCGACTCCTTCCTATACAAAAACGGCTACACCAAGCCCCTTACCGATAAACTGGATGAGCTGGGCATTCAGTACGCGATTTTCGGCGACGTGGCCCCCGACCCCACCCTGGCCTGCGCC
The DNA here is from genome assembly GCA_910574935.1 of Oscillospiraceae bacterium. Classification (GTDB taxonomy): domain Bacteria; phylum Bacillota; class Clostridia; order Oscillospirales; family Acutalibacteraceae; genus Acutalibacter; species Acutalibacter intestini. The sequence goes on along the minus strand of CAJTCU010000004.1, from coordinate 214,418 downwards.
CATGAAGGCGTGAAGCAGCTGCGCAGCTTTGAGCCCGACGTGATCATTGCCCTGGGCGGCGGTTCTCCCATGGACGCGGCCAAGATCATGTGGGTGCTGTACGAGCATCCCGACGCGGACTTCCAGTCCATGAGCATGGACTTTATGGACATCCGCAAGCGTATTTACAAGTTCCCCAAGATGGGCCAGAAGGCCATGATGGTGGCCATTCCCACCTCTTCCGGCACGGGTTCCGAGGTAACCCCCTTCGCCATTATCACCGACGAAAAGACCGGCACCAAGTGGCCCTTGGCCGACTATGAGCTGCTGCCCACCATGGCCATTGTGGACGTGGACAACATGATGAGCCAGCCCAAGGGCCTGACCAGCGCCTCTGGTATTGACGCCATGACCCACGCTATTGAGGCCTACGTGTCCATTATGGCCTCCCAGTTTACCGACGGTCTGGCCCTACAGGCTATCAAGGCGGTGTTCCAGTACCTGCCCTCCGCTTATGAGAACGGGGCCAACGACCCCATTGCCCGTGAGAAGATGGGCGAGGCCAGCTGCATTGCCGGTATGGCTTTTGCCAACGCTTTCCTGGGCTTGAACCACTCTATGGCCCACAAGCTGGGCGCCTACCACCACCTGCCCCACGGCGTGGCCAACGCGGTAATTTTGACCGACGTCATCCGCTATAACGCCGCCGAGGTCCCCACCAAGATGGGCACCTTCTCCCAGTACCAGTATCCCCATGCCAAGGCCCGCTACGCGGAGATTGCCCGGGCCTGCGGCCTGCCCGGCAATAACGACGACGAGCTGCTGGAGAGCCTGATTGCCGCCCTGGAGGAGCTGAAGGAGAAGATTGGCATTAAAAAGACCATCAAAGATTACGGCGTAGATGAGAAGTACTTCCTGGATACCCTGGACGAGATGGTGGAAAACGCCTTTAACGACCAGTGCACAGGCGCCAACCCCCGTTATCCGCTGATGAGCGAGATCAAAGAGATTTATCTGAAGTGCTATTACGGCAAATAATTTAGGGAGGAGCATTCACAATGACTTTGGAAAACGCAAGAATTATCGCGGCACGTACCTCCAAAACCGTTTATCGGGAAGACGACAAGGTAATCAAGGTTTTTGACGAGGGTTATTCGAAGGCGGATATTCTCAACGAGGCCCTAAACATTGCCCGCGTGGAAGAGACCGGCATCTCTATGCCCCATGTGCAGGCCGTAGAGATGGTAGACGGCAAGTGGGCCATTGTCACAGACTATATTGAGGGCAAAACCCTGGACCAGCTGATGAAGGAAAACCCGGAGAAGAAGCAGGAGTACCTGGAGCGCCTGGTGGAGATCCAGATTGAGCTGCACACCAAGACCGCCCCCATGCTGAACCTGCACTATGACAAGATGCGCCGGAAGATTGCCCAGACCGGCCTGGACGCCACCACCCGGTATGAGCTGGACGCCCGGCTGGACAGCCTGCCCAAGCACCGCAAGCTGTGCCACGGCGACTTTAACCCCAGCAACGTGATTATTAAGCCTGACGGCGGCTACGCGGTTCTGGACTGGGCCCATGCTACCCAGGGCAACGCCAGCGCGGACGTGGCCCGCACCTATCTGCTGTTCTGGCTGAACGGCGACATGGACGGCGCGGAGAAGTACCTGGAGCTCTTCTGCAAAAAGACCGATACTGCCAAGCAGTATGTGCAGAAGTGGCTGCCCATTGTAGCGGCTTCCCAGTCTGTAAAGGGCAAGCCCGAGGAGAAAGAGTTCCTCATGGGCTGGGTCAACGTAGTAGAATACGAATAACCAGCGCAAGCGCTGGACCAGTAGTCGCGGGGGCAACGCAAGCGTTGCATCATTAGTCGCGGGGGCGTTCGCTCCGGCTCACTTGCCGGTGGAAACCGTAAGTTGAGCCAGCGCGGCAGCGTGGACGCCGCGTCCTTTTCGCGGGGGCGCGCAAAGCTACGCGCTGCGGGAGTGGAAACCCTTCGGTGAGCTAACGCGTTTTTGGGGTGCTTCCGTGGGAGTGCGATGCGCGGTTCTTTATCGAAAAGATTGCGATTTGGTGAATATTCATTTTGGAAAAGGGGAGGTCCGTTTGTGGGCTTCCCCTTCTTTCCAATATACATAGAATTGGAATGGATGTGATTTTATGAAAGCCAATTATTTCTTGGGAAATGGCCAGTTTGAATTGCGTGAGGGAGAGCTGCCCCATCCCGGCCCCGGTGAGGTGCTGGTGAGAAATATGTTCTGCGGCATTTGCGGCACCGACGTGCACATCTCTCATGGAGAGCCGGGGTCCGCCGACGTGACCCCGCCGGTGGTGCTGGGCCATGAGTATTCCGGCGTGATAGAAGAGCTGGGACCCGGGGTAGAGGCCTTGGCAGTGGGGGACCACGTAACCATTGACCCAAACATCTACTGCGGTCAGTGCGAGTACTGCCGCGGCGGCAAAAAGCAGCTATGTCCCTCCATGCAGGCGGTAGGCGTTACCCGGGACGGCGGCTTTGCCCAGTACAGCCTGGCGCCGGCGGCCCAGGCCTTCCGGCTGAATCCGGCGGTGGACTTTAAGGCCGGCGCTATGGCCGAGCCCCTGGCCTGCTGCCTCCACGGCGTGGACCTGGCGGCCATCCAGCCGGGACAGACGGTGTGCGTTGTGGGGGGCGGGGCCATTGGTCTGATAATGCTCCAGCTGGCCAAGCTTTCCGGCGCGGCCAAGCTGATTCTTAGCGAGCCTAACCAGGTCCGCCGTCAAGTGGCTCTGGAGCTGGGCGCGGACCTGGCCATTGACCCCACCCAGGAAGAGCAGCGCCGCAAGGCGGAGGGTACCGCCGACGTGGTCATTGAGTGCGTGGGCAACAACCCGGCGGTGGCCAGCGCCTTTGCCTATGCCAATAAGGGCGCGACCATTGTGTTGTTCAGCGTGCCCAAGCCAGAGGCCGAGTTTCCGGTAAAGCTCTTTGACGTCTATAAGAAGGAACTGACCATTAAGGGTTCCTTCGTGAATCCAGATACCCATGCCCGGGCCGTGGCGCTGATCAACAGCGGCAAGGTGCGCTTTGACTCCATCATCACCCATACCTATTCCTTGGACCAGCTGCCCCAGGCCATTGCCCAGCAGACCTCGGCGGACTCCATCAAGGTGGTAGTCAGTTGTCAGGAAGCCGGGTAGTAAAAAAGGCGAATGTAGCCCACATGGCCAACCGTTTTCAGGACAATTTCTGGAGGCTGCCCTTTGTGTGGCGGAGTAAAAGGTTTGCCGCCTCCGCTGGTCTCCTCCGCCGATGAAATCGGCTGGGCTCGGTCGGGCCAGGAAATGCGCCCACTGGGGTGCTTTCCCCCGTCAGCCAGGCTTGGAAACCGACGCAGTACGGGACTATGCTTTATAGCCCCGGCCGCCCCTGTCTTTTTTAAAAGCGGCAGGGAACAGGGGTTAAGAGCTGGCAAAAGGGAACGCCGCGCCGCCAGAGGCTGGGCGTAATATGTATAACCCCAAATCCCGTCGGGAGGTTGACCCCGGCGGGATTTTCGTGTATAATACAGCGTATAGAAACCAGGTGGAAAGGAAAGTAGACTATGGTAAAGATTCTGACAGACAGTTCCTGCGACCTTAGCCCCGCCCGCTGTGAAGAGCTGGGGGTGGAAATGCTGCCCATTACAGTGAACTTCGGGGAAGAGAGCTACCGCGCTCATGTGGACATATCCAATGAGGAGTTTTACGAAAAGTTGGCGGCGGCCTCTGAACTACCCAAAACCGCCCAGATTACCCCGGCGTTTTTCGAGAAGAAGTTCCAGGAATATAAGGATAGCGGCGACCAGGTGGTCTGCCTGTTTATTTCCTCCCGCATGAGCGGCACCCTACAGTCCGCCCGCATTGCCAAGGAGCTGGTGGGGGCAGAAAACATCTATCTGCCCGATACCCTAAACGTAACCTTTGCCCTGGGTCTACTGGTAGAAGAGGCCGCGAAAATGCGGGCCCGGGGGCTTTCTGCCGGGGAAATAGCCGAAGAGGTCCTGGGCCTGGTGCCCCGGGTGCGGCTTTGGGCCCTGATTGATGACCTGAAGTACCTAAAGATGGGTGGGCGGCTTTCCGCTACCAGCGCCCTGGTGGCCAGTATTTTGGGTATTTGCCCTATTATTACCTTGCAGGACGGCCTGGTGGAGGTAGTGGGCAAGGCCAGAGGCAAGAAGGCGGCGTTTAAGTTTATGAAGGATATGGTGGAGAAGGAGCCCATTTCTTCCGACTTCTCGGTAACCATAGGCCATGCGGCGGTACCAAAGACCCGGGATGACTTTATGGAGTACATGAGCGCCGAGCTGAAAAAGCGGGAAATCCACAAGCTGGACATTGGCAGTATTGTGGGGACCCATACTGGCCCAGGAGCCTGTGGGCTGGCGTACATTCGTAAATGACCCGCCGTGTTTTTAAAGCGGCAGGGGGGCTGCTGGTTTTGGGGCTGGCTCTGGGGGCCGTTCTGCTGCTGCGGCCTGGCTGCGTAATTTTTGAGGCCACGGGTTTCTACTGTGCTGGCTGCGGCACCCAGCGGATGCTTTTGGCCCTGCTGGGGGGGGAAAGTGGCCCTGGCGGCAAGGAATAATATTTTTATGCTGATTTTTCTGCCGGCCACAGCTCTCTACCTTCTTGTAGAGGCGGTTCGCTATGTAAAAGAGAAACCCCCGCTGTGCCGGAGCCGCTGGTTTTGGTCCGTACTATGTGGCGTACTGGTTTTGGCAGGAGTCTTTACCTTGCTGCGCAACCTGCCGGGATTCGGCTGGCTGGCGCCCTTGCCAGCGTAAAGTGGAAACCGCTGGTATATGTGTTCTAAAAATTGAATTTATTCATAAGATATTGCAGCCATCGCATTTAGAAAAAATTATGCGGTGGCTGCTCATTATGAATCTAAATGAAAAATAATTTCAAGTAATATTTGATATATAGAAAAATATTTTTAAAAAATACCTTGCATTCTGCTCCAAGAGGTGCTATGATAAGCTTAAGTTAAGATTTTAGCCAATCGCAAAATAAAAATAAATAGATTGCATGAACAAAAACCGACGGTTAACGGTATGATTCTCTAAAAAACTATTGACGCTGAAGCCCAATAATTCTATAATAGAAAATGTTTGCGACACCATCCGAAAGAACTTTGAAACTACTCCGCCGCGCTTTCACTTTTTGAAGGAAGGGAAGTGAACATGAAGATGGATTATACTCAGTTGGTAACCGAGGGGATCAACCCAAAAACAAGAGAGATCGACCTTTGCGGCACGGAAGAGATTTTGTGGATGATACATTCTGAGGACTGCAAGATAGCGCCTGCCGTGGGGCAGGAACTGCCCAAGATTGCCCAGGCGGTGGAAATGATCGTTGAAGGAATGCAGGAAGGCGGCCGGCTGATCTATGCCGGGGCAGGCACCAGCGGCCGGCTGGGGGTGCTAGACGCCTCCGAGTGCCCGCCCACCTTTGGCACAGACCCAGAAATGGTGGTAGGCATTATTGCCGGGGGAGACAGGGCCCTGCGTATCCCTATTGAAGGGGCGGAGGACAGCGAGGACCTGGGAGCACAGGACGTCGACCGGCTAAACGTGGGCCAAAATGATACGGTAGTGGGCATTACAGCCAGCGGCAACGCCCCATATGTATTGGGAGCGGTGCGGCGGGCCCGGCAGCGGGGGGCAGCCACTGTTGCTTTATGCAACGCCCGCCCAGGAACAGTGATTGACGCGGCAGAGGTGGCCATTGTGCCCGTAGTGGGGCCAGAGGTCATTATGGGCAGTACCCGTATGAAAGCCGGCACGGCGGACAAAATGGTGCTGAATATGATTTCCACTGCTGTAATGGTCCGTCTGGGAAAAACCTATCAAAATTTGATGGTAGATCTTTCAGCCAGTAACAAAAAGCTTCGGGATCGGTCTGTACGTATTATTATGCAGGCGGTGGGAGTTAGCCGCTGGGAAGCAGAAGAGGCTTTGCGGGCTTCTGGCGGCGGGCTAAAGTCCGCGCTGCTAATGCTCTTATGCGGATGCAGCATTGACACCGCCGTTTCCCTGCTGGAACAGGAGCCGAATGTCCGCAAGGCGCACTGGATCTGCTCTAGAGCGGAGGAGCTTCTGCGGCGGGAACTGCCAGGAATGATGTGAGGAAAACATGGAGTATGTGATTGGGATCGACGGCGGCGGTACCAAGACACGGCTGATAGCGGCGGGACGCGGAATGGAACTGCTGTATGAAGCTTTTGGCGGGGGCACGGGCCTTTCTTCTCTACCAGAGGATGTAGTGCGGCACAACCTATTGGTACTGATAGAAAATTTTTTTGCCAAGTCCGGCTTGCCCAGGTCTGGGTGCCGGGGCGTATGCGTGGGTTCCGCCGGAGCGGGACGCCGGAATGCCCAGAAAAAGCTGGAGGAGATATTAAAAGAGGTATTGCCCGGTTTTCCGCTGCTGGTGACTACCGACGCCCGGGGGGCATTGCGGGGCGGCGCGGATTCTGGTGTGGGCTTACTATTGATGGCTGGCACAGGCTCTATTTGTTATGGAAGAAATGAGGCGGGCGAGACCTGGCGCGCCGGGGGCTGGGGCCATATTATGGGAGACGAGGGCAGCGGCTATGATATGTCCCGAAAAATTTTACAGGCCGTAGCCTGTCAAGCAGATGGCAGAGGCAAGCCTACCGCGCTGACAGAACTGGTGCTGGAACACTGGAAACTTTCTGGGGTGGATGAACTGGTAGAGGCGCTTTATTACGGAAAAAAGCAAAAAAGTGATGTAGCTGGTCTAGCTTTTTTGTGCGATATAGCTTATAATAAAGGGGACAGGACAGCGCTTCGCATTATGCGTGAGGTGGCGGCGTCTTTAAGAAAGCTGGCCATAGTGGCGGCTGAAAAGCTGTGGGAGCCCGAGAGCCCGGTGCGCTGCGTGTGCGCAGGAGGGCTTTTGGAAAATTCGCCGAACCTAAAAGCGCATGTGCGGGAGGAGTTGGAACGTAAACGGCCCAACATAACCGTGACCTCTCCCCAGTATTGCGCGGCCTGGGGTTGTGCCGCGCTGGCGTGGGAGCAAAATTTCATAGGCAGGTGTTGATGTGTGGCAGGAGTAGTATTGAAAATGAACCAAGTTTTAGAAGACCTTCCGGTCTCTGAACGGAAGGTAGCTAAGTATGTTTTGGAAAACTTAGACAGCATGGTAGGGATTTCGGTGGAGGAACTAGCGGGGAGAAGCGGTTCTAGCCAAGCAGCGGTCGTGCGGTTTTGCAAAAAGCTGGGCTGCAAGGGGTACCGGGATTTTTCCATCCAATTGGTTACCGAGCTGGCCATTGCCCAAAACGCCAATGTGGAAAAGAGCCGCTATACGGATATACGGGAGGGAGACCGGGCGGAGAACGTTATTAAGAAGGTATGCCACCATAATATTCAGGCCATAGAAGAAACTTTGTCCCTGATGGAGCCGGATCTGGTGGAAATGACGGCGGACAAGCTGTTCCACGCCCAGCGGGTAGATCTGTACGCCATCGCGGCCTCTAACCTGGTAGCCCAGGACGCCCAACAGAAGTTTATGCGCATTAATAAACGGGTAACGGCTTATTCAGACCCCCATTTGCAGCTTTCTTCCGCGGCCTCCCTGACTCCGGCGGATGTGGCTGTTGCCTTGTCCTGGTCGGGGGAGACCCGGGAGGTGCTGCAAGCCGCCCAGCTGGCCAAGCGGAATGGGGCGTTTCTCATTGCCATTACCCGCTATGGCCGGGTGAGCCTGGCAGAATACGCGGACGTGCACTTTGGGCTTAGCGCCCCAGAAATGGCCATCCGCAGCGGAGCCATGAGCTCTCGTATTGCCCAAATGACCATGATCGATATTCTTTTTTCCTGTGTGGTCAGCCGCCACTACCAGGAGACCATTCCATACCTGGAACGCACCCGGCGTGTGGTGCGGGCCGTGCGGTAAAAAAACATAAGAAAAAAGCCCAAGGGAAACCGCTTCCCCTGGGCTTTTTTGCATATACTGTCCGGCGTACAGCATATAAATTGGACACAGCGGTCCCTTACTCTGCCGTAAACATACGATACATGGCCTCCAGGCAAATTTGGGCGTGAAGCTTAAACCGGCGCAGATCCAGCTGCTCGTTTACGTCATGAATATGGCTGGGTTCGTCGTCGGCAAACTCCGGGCCAAAGGCCACGCCCCGGCCATGCATTTCTCGGGCGTAGGTGCCGCCGCCCATGGAGAAGATACTACATTCTTCCCCGGCAATGTCCCGGTAGGCCCCAGACAACAGGGTAATCAGGGGGCTCTCTTTTGGCAGATACAAGGGCTTCGCGTCAGAGAGCAGGGTATAGCTTAGTCCAGCCTGCTGGGCGGCTTTTTCGATTGTCCCAGAGATCTGGCCGCCGTCTTTGGTGGCGGGATAACGGATGTCCACAGTTAGGCTGCACTGGTCTTTGCCGGCGCTAAGCAACCCGAGATTAAAGGTCAGCGGGCCGCTGGGCTCGTCCCGAAGGGCAACCCCTATCTTGCTTCCGTCTGAACAGAGGCCGATCTTTTCCTGCACAAACCGGAAGAAGCTACCCAAGCGCTCCACACCGAAAGCTTTTGCCAGCAGGTCCACTAAACAGGAGGCGGCGTTTAAGCCGGCGGCGGGGGTAGAGGCATGGGCGGCCCGCCCTTTGGCCAGAATAGAGGCCCCGTCCGCCGTGCGGGTGAACTCAAATAGAGCCTCATGGTCTGCGGCAGCGTTTTTCAGCCCGGTCAGTTCTTCCTCTGTGCAGACAATTTGGCACTGGGCTTTGGCGGGTACGGCGTTGGCCACGGTTCCAGCGGAAAAGGACTTAATCAGCGGGGAGTCGTTGGCGCCTTCTACGCGCAGGTTGATAATTCCCTTTTCGCAGTGGCAGATGCCGTAGGAGGAGTCCGGCGTAAAGCCCATATCGGGCAGCTGCTCCTTTGAAAAATAGTGGCCCATGTCCGCCATGCCCACCTCTTCGCCTGAGCCAAAAATCACCCGCAGCTTGCGGTTACCCTTTACCCCAGCGTCTTTTAGGGCCCGCAGACAGTGCAGAGCCACAATGGCCGCGCCTTTGTTGTCGGTTACGCCGCGGCCATAGGCTTTTCCATCCTTGATCACCATGGTAAAGGGGTCGGTGCTCCAGCCTTCTCCGGCAGGCACCACGTCCAGGTGGGCCATCACCACGGCATTGCCCTGGCCCTGGCCGTACTCGGCGTGAGCAGCGTAGTAATCCACATTTTTCGCGGTAAGCCCATAGCCTCTGGCCATTTCCACCACAGTATCAAGGGCCTTGGCGCAGGGCTCGCCAAAGGGCAGGCCGGTTTTCGAGGGCACGGCTACGGAAGGAATGGCCACCATTTTTCCCAGGTCGTTGAGAATGTCGTCCCAATAATTCAGAATTTTTTCTCCAAACATATACGTTGTCCTTTCTTCTTTATGATGTACATGGAATACCATAAGCTTTTTTTGCCGCAAAGTCAATAGGAATTTTGGCGGAGTACTTTCTAGTTTCACGGATTTGGGTAGCAGACGCCCCTGGCCCTTTAAGGAGGTTCCCATGATCAATTCTATCTGGTTCGGCATGATCGCGCTTAGTGTGGTGTGCGCGGCGGTAAATGGAAGGCTGGGGGAGCTCTCCTCTGCTGTTATGGAAGGAGCTTCCGACGCGGTGGAGCTCTCCATCTTTCTGCTGGGCAGCCTGTGTGCCTGGCTGGGCTTTTTGCGCATTGCGGAGGAAAGCGGCCTAACCCAACTGCTGGCAAAAGGTTTTTCCCCGATCATTGACCGGTTGTTTCCCGATTATAAGGATGACCCGGAGCTAAAGGGAAAGATCTGCATGAACCTTTCGGCCAACCTACTGGGCCTGGGCAATGCCGCCACGCCCTTGGGGCTTTCGGCGATGAAGGCAATGGCGGAGCGGAGCCCGGATGCGCTGCCCACCCGGGGGATGATCCTCTTTGTAGTGATCAACACAGCTTCCCTGCAAATTCTGCCCATCAATATGGCGGCTATGCGGGCCTCCTGCGGCAGTGCCGCGCCCTTTGGCATTTTGCCGGAAATATGGGTCACGTCCTTGGCTTCTCTGGGGGCGGCGGTAGCGTTCTGCAAAATAGCGGAGGCCCGGTGGGGAAAGGAGGTGGGCGGATGGAAGCGATAGGCGCGGCGGCGCTGCCGGTAATTTTGGGAATTATTTTGATGTTCGGCTTTTTCCGGGGGGTGGAGGTGTTCGACGCCTTTTTGACCGGCGCAAAAGAGGGAATCGGCACCTCGCTGCGTATTTTGCCCACCTTGATCGGCTTAATTGTGGCCGTAAATATGGTGCGGGCCTCTGGCCTGCTGGATCTGCTTTGTGGTGTGGCGGAACCTTTGGCAAAAGCGGCGGGTATCTCTCCGGAGATTGCGCCGCTGGCGGTTTTGCGGCCTGTTTCCGGCAGCGGGGCCTCGGCCTATACCCTTTCCCTTCTCCAACGGTTTGGCCCAGACAGCCAGACGGGGCGCGTTGCCTCTGTGCTGGCCTCCTCCACCGAGACGACCTTTTATGCTATTACAGTATATTTTGGAGCCTGCCAGTGCAAAAAGCTGCGTTATACAGTACCGGCCGCTTTATTGGGGGATATGGTGGCTGTGGTGCTCTCGGTTTTGACCGTGAATTTTTTTGGCGCATTTTGACATTCCTTCCGTTTTGTGTTATGATTCCCCTGGATAGAATGGGGGGGAGAACATGAAACTGATTCGAGAGAAGTGCTGCTGCTTTACCGGCCACAGGCGGGTTCCGGAGTTGGAGGGGCTTTGGATTCGCCGCCAGCTGCGGGAAAGGATGACAGAGCTGTATCAAGAGGGGGTTGATACGTTCATTGCGGGGGGAGCCCTGGGATTTGATACCATGGCGGCACAGGAGGTAGTGCGTATGCGGGATAAGGGCGCGTACCCTTTCCGGCTGGTGCTGGCTTTGCCCTATCCGGGGCAGGAGGCCGGCTGGCCGCCGCAGAATATATCCACCTATCAGGGGCTGCTGCGTACTGCGGACGAGGCAATTTATTTAAGTGATTTTTATGAGGAAGATTGCCTGCTGCGGCGGAACCGGTATATGGTGGATAACAGTAGCCGCTGTATATGTTACCTGACCACTAAGAGGGGCCGGGGCGGCACGGTATATACCGTGAAATACGCGATGAAAGCGGGGGTGCGGCTGATTTATCTGGTAAATCAAAGTGGGGCGGAGGAAATGCGGTAGCAGCCATACGGGGGGGCTGTGCCCAACAGTGTAGGAAAAATTCCTTAGTCGGGCGTTTTCGATGTTTCAAACAAGTTCTAGCAAAAGTCTTGACAATATCCCTTCTAGAGGGTATAATTTTTTATAGGTTTTCCATGCCTGACACTAAGGCCAGCGCCTGCGTGAAAGGTACGGCTTTTTGTGGCATTGCTGCGCCGTATCTTTCATTGGGTACGGCGCTTCTAAATTTTTATAGGAGGAATATTTTATGGAGACAAAAGTTGCGGTTATGAGTATTATTGTTGAGGATAGCCAGACGGTAGACAAGCTAAACGCCCTGCTGCACGAGTACGGCGAATATATTATCGGCAGAATGGGGATTCCCTACCGGGCCAGAAATATTAATATTATCAGTATCGCTCTGGACGCCCCCCAAGACACTATTTCTACCATGGCGGGGAAGATTGGAAACCTGCCGGGCATTAGCGTAAAAACCGCCCTTTCGGGGGTGCCTGGTCGTGAGTGAGCCGGCTGCTGCGTTGGTTGACTCCCTGGCCCAGGGGCATCGCCTTTCCTTGGAAGAATACCAGACCCTGGTAGAGTCGCTTTCGCCCTCCATAGCCGCGCTGCTTTCGGAAAAGGCCGTGGCGGTACGGCAGAAGATCTATGGAAGCGCGGTCTACGTGCGTGGGCTGGTGGAGATCAGCAATATCTGTAAAAACAACTGTTTCTACTGTGGCATTCGCCGGGATAACGCTGCCTGTGACCGCTACCGGCTTGGCGCGGAAGAGATTTTTGGTTGTGCGGAGGAGGGCTACCGTCTGGGCTTTCGCACCTTTGTGCTGCAAGGGGGGGAGGACCCGCATTTTACCGATGAGGTGCTGTGTGGCATAATTGGTGGAATCAAGAAGCGCCACCCGGACTGCGCGGTAACCGTCTCTATGGGAGAGCGCAGCCGGGCAAGCTACCAGAGGCTTTTTGATGCCGGGGCCGACCGCTACCTGCTGCGCCATGAGACCGCCGACCGGGGCCACTACGGCCAGCTGCACCCACCGGAGATGTCCTTTGACAACCGGATGCGCTGCCTCCGGGACCTAAGGGAAATCGGCTTTCAGACGGGTTGTGGGCTCATGGTAGGCTCGCCGGGGCAGACTAGCCAGACCCTGGCGCTGGATCTAAAATTCATTGAGGAGTTTAAGCCCGACATGTGTGGCATAGGCCCCTTCATCCCCCATAAAGACACGCCTTTTGGGGACCACCCTGCTGGTACGCTGGAACTAACTTGCTATCTGCTGTCCATCATCCGTTTGATTCATCCTCCGGTACTGCTGCCCGCCACCACGGCCCTGGGCACCATTCATCCGCAGGGCAGGGAAAAGGGGATTTTAGCCGGGGCCAACGTGGTGATGCCCAATCTCTCTCCAGAGAACGTACGGAGCAAGTATGAACTCTACAACAATAAGCTGAACACAGGGGCCGAGGCCGCCCAGGGTCTGGCTATGCTGAAAGAGAGCATGGCACGGATCGGTTATCAGGTGGTGACGGACCGGGGGGACGTGAAAAAGGAGGCAAGCCTGTGACAAGGAAAGAAAAAGCGGAGCGTATCCTGGGAGGCTCTGGTCTGCTAAAGCATCTAGAAGCTTATGGAACTCCGTGCGTCATTGGCAGCTGCCGCATGGACATGATGGCCTGGAATGATATTGACATTGATGTTGAAAATAACGGCATGTCCCTGGAAAAGCTTTACCAGCTGACCGCCTATATTCTGGAAACCTTTCATCCCCTCTGGTACGAGGCGAAGGAGGAGGTGAATGATGAGGGGAAAGTCGTGTGGTTCCAGGGTTTTGAGGCTATGATTGACGGGGAGCGCTGGAACTTTGACCTATGGTTCTTTGACCGGGAAACCATCGAAAAGGCAAAGGCCCTCTGCGACGGTATGGCAGCCAGAGCCACAGCGGCCCAAAAGGAGCGGATCGTCCGCCTGAAACAGGAGCTTATCGCCCGGGAGCTGTATGCTGTGGATCAGTTCCATTCAATGGACGTGTACAGGGCGGTACTGGAGGACGGTATAGGAGATATTTCTGGCTTTTTAGAGAAATATGGACACAGCGCGTAGAAAAACGTCTGGTTTATATATGCCGGTTTCTATATTTTATTTTTAGGGCTTGTTTGAAAATAGAGGAAATGACGGATTTTTGACCAGAAGCGGTCAGCTTCAAGGAGAAAACCGCAAGGAATACTTGCGTATTACGAGGATTTTCGACGCAGAGGATGGCTGCTTCTGGGTAAAAAGACGGCGTTTTCGATTTTTCAAACAAGCCCTAATCTACAAACTGCGTCATAGCAAAAGAATCTGAGGCAAAGAGAAATCTGCCCCAAAGAAAGGAAGAATTTATCATGGCAAAGTATGACCCGAAATCCCTGCACGCGGAGGAATTTATCAATGACGAGGAGATCCGCGAGACTTTAGCCTATGCTGAGCAGAACAAGAACAACGTGGAGCTTATTGACCAGATCTTGGAAAAGGCCCGGCCCCAAAAGACAGCCGCCGGCTGCGTGTGCTCTGGTCTGACCCACCGGGAGGCCTCGGTACTGTTGGCCTGCGAGATTCCGGAAAAGGTGGAGCGGATGTATGAAATTGCCGAGGAGATCAAACTGGCTTTCTATGGCAACCGCATTGTAATCTTTGCGCCGCTGTATCTTTCCAACTATTGCGTAAACGGCTGCACCTACTGCCCGTATCATGCCATTAACAAACATATTCCCCGGAAAAAGCTGAGCCAGGAAGAAGTGAAAGCCGAGGTCATCGCTTTACAGGACATGGGCCACAAGCGGCTGGCCATAGAGGCAGGCGAGGACCCGGTGAATAATCCCATTGAGTATATTCTTGAGTCCATTAAGACCATCTACAGCGTCCACCACAAGAACGGCGACATCCGCCGGGTGAACGTGAACATTGCGGCCACTACAGTGGAAAACTACCGCAAGCTGAAAGACGCGGGTATTGGCACCTATATACTCTTCCAGGAGACCTACCACAAAAAGAGCTACGAGCAGCTGCATCCCACCGGACCCAAACACAACTATGACTACCACACCGAGGCGATGGACCGGGCTATGGAGGGCGGCATTGACGACGTGGGCCTGGGGGTGCTCTTTGGCCTGGAGCTGTATAAATATGAGTTTGCCGGGCTGATTATGCACGCCGAGCATTTAGAAGCGGTCCACGGTGTGGGCCCCCACACGATTAGTGTGCCACGGCTGAAGAAGGCGGACGACATAGACCCCACTCAGTTCGATAATGGAATAGACGATGAGACCTTTGCTAAGATCACCGCCTGTATCCGTCTGGCGGTGCCCTATACCGGCATGATTATTTCTACCCGGGAGACCGAGGCTGTGCGCAGCAAGCTGCTGCGGCTGGGCATCTCTCAGGTCAGCGGCGGGTCCCGCACCTCGGTGGGGGGCTATACCCAGGAGGAGCGCCCCCATGACACCGAGCAGTTTGACGTCTCTGACCAGCGTACTTTGGACCAGGTGGTGTGCTGGCTCATGGAGAATGGCCACATTCCCTCCTTCTGCACTGCCTGCTACCGAGAGGGCCGCACCGGCGACCGCTTTATGAGCCTTTGCAAAAACGGGCAGATCCTTAACTGCTGCCACCCCAACGCCCTGATGACCCTTAGCGAGTATTTGGAGGACTACGCCAGCCCCCAGACCAAAGAGGTGGGCTACAAGATGGTGGAAGAGGAGCTCAAGCGCATTCCCAAGGACAAGGTACGGCAGATCGCGGAGGAGCATATCCAGGATATTAAGAACTCCAACCGCCGGGACTTCCGGTTCTAAAACGAGAAAAGAGGATGAAATGAGGGGAAAGAACATGTGGCTGCTGCTTGCTGTGCTCTCCTCTGTGTTCGCGGCGCTGACCTCTATTTTGGCAAAGATGGGCATCCAGGGAGTGAACGCCAATCTGGCCACAGCCATCCGCACAGTGGTCGTGCTGGCCATGGCCTGGGGCATGGTGTTCCTCACCAACGCCCAGGGCGGGGTTTCCGCCATTACGCCCAAGAGCTGGGCGTTTCTGATTCTCTCAGGTCTTGCCACCGGGGCCTCCTGGCTGTGCTACTACTACGCGCTACAGGTAGGGGAGGCCTCGAAGGTAGTGCCTATTGATAAAATGAGTGTGGTCATTACTTTGCTGCTGGCCTTTGTGTTCTTGCATGAAAAGGTTACCCTCAAGTCTGCCATAGGTTGTGTCCTTATAGGGGCAGGAACGCTATTGATGGTGCTGTGAATAGGGGAGGTGGAATCATGAGGAAGTGCCCGCGCTGTGATGTGGAGATGACAGAAGGCTATGCGCTATATGGGTCTGACAGCCACTGGCGGGTGATGCTGGCCGAGGACAAGAAGTGGTTTCCGAAAGAAATAGGCCGGCTTTCCTGCGCGGTCTGCCCGGAGTGCGGTTATGTGGAACTGTTTGTAGAGGGCGGTAAGAAAGAACTGGGATAGCTCCTAAAAAGGAGGAGAAAAGCCATGCTAGTACAAACCGAGAACGGCAGCCAGCTGCTGGAAATGATTTCGGTGGAGGAAGAGAAAGCCTCCGCGCTGTATAGCCCGATTAACTGTTCGCTGGGCGTGGTGAAGCTGGGCGGCGACTATCTGCTGGGCTGGAACAAGTGGCGGCAGGATTGGGAGATTTTTGGCGGCTGCCGGGAAGAAGGGGAGACTCCGCGCCAGTGCATGGACCGTGAAGGAGAGGAAGAACTGGGCCTCTCCGGCCTGGAATGGACCTTTTTGGGGCTGATGCACTGTAAAATGGCGCCTGACTTTTTTGACTGCAATTGGCATGAGGAATACGGCGCGATCTACGGGGTTACGCTGCCGCCAGAGTACCTGGCGGTGATTGAAAAGCGCCGTGTGGACCGGGAAGAGATCGAAAGACTGGCCTTTTACCAGCAGGTGAAGGGGAAAGAGAGAATTGCCCTTATTGACGAAAAACTCTTGGAATATTTGACGTAGAAGGAGCGTGGTTATTGCGATGAGCCTAAATGAGACGGTTTCTGCCCAGCGCCCCCATATCGCTTTTTTCGGGATGCGGAACGCGGGAAAGTCCAGCGTGGTCAACGCCGTTACCGGCCAGGCCCTGGCGGTGGTCTCCCCAGTAAAGGGCACCACAACGGACCCGGTGCAGAAGGCTATGGAGCTGCTGCCCCTGGGACCGGTCGTGATGATTGACACCCCAGGTCTGGACGATGAGGGAGAGCTGGGGGCGCTGCGAGTAGAAAAGACCCGGCAGGTACTGGCAAAAACAGACATTGCCGTGCTGGTGGTGGACGCGGCCCAGGGCATAAGCTCTCAGGACCGGGAACTGCTGGACCTGTTTGTCCAAAAGGAGCTGCCCTTCTTGGTAGCATATAATAAGGCGGACCTGTTGGGGGAAAGGCCTGCTTTAGCCGACGGGGAATTGTACGTCAGCGCCCGGACCGGGGAAAATATTGAGGCGCTGAAGGACCGGCTAGGGGCGTTTACCGCCAAAGCCAATGTGTCCCGGCCTATTGTGGCGGATCTTATAGCCCCTGGAGACCTGACGGTGCTGGTCACGCCCATTGACGCCGCGGCCCCCAAGGGACGGATGATTCTGCCTCAGCAGCAGACCATGCGGGACATTTTGGACGCCCATTGCGCTTTTGTCACCTGCCAGCCGGAGGAGCTGGCGGGAACCCTAAAAGCCTTGGCTGCAAAGCCAAAGCTGGTGATAACAGATTCGCAGGCCTTTGGCCGGGTGGCGGGAGATGTGCCAGGAGATGTACTGCTTACTTCCTTTTCCATTCTGTTCGCCCGGTATAAGGGAAGTTTGGCCACGCTGGTAGAGGGCGCCGCCCGGCTAAGCAAACTGAAAGATGGCGACCGGGTGCTAATATCCGAAGGCTGCACCCATCACCGGCAGTGCGGGGACATTGGCACTGTGAAGCTTCCAAAATGGATTGAGGACTACAACGGAGCAAAGCCTAGCTATTGCTTTACTTCAGGGGGCGAGTTCCCAGAGGACCTGGCCGGCTTTGCCCTGGTGGTGCACTGCGGCGGCTGTATGCTCAATGAGAAGGAGATGCAGGGCCGGGTGAAGCGGGCCAAAGCGGCGGGGGTGCCCATTGTCAACTATGGGGTGGCCATTGCCCAGATGCATGGGATCCTTCGCCGAAGCCTGGAGGCTTTCCCGGAAATTTTAGCAAAGCTGGAAGAATAAAACGACAAAACTCCCTGCGCTGGCGGCAGGGAGTTCTTGCTTATGGCAGAAAACAGCACTTTCCGCTTTTGGGTATTTATTTGCCGGAGGCGATGTGCTATAATGTCCGAAGAAGATTTTAGGACGGGCAAAGATTGATGAGGCCAGGGGGAAGCATTGACAAAGGAATTTGACAAAGCGCCTGGCGTGTAGATGATTGGGGACTTTGTAAAGGGAAAGGAATTGACAACATGGAATACCGTCTTGATATGGGAATGTGGAACCAAGTGTTCGCGGTTCCCTGCGCTTTAGCCGACCGGCATTTAAAACTGGCCGGAAAAGAACAGCTGCAAGTAATCCTTTGGGTGCTGCGCCATGCGGGCAGTAGCTTTTCACCAGAGGCTATGGCCCAGGCTTTGGGCATGCCGGCAGACTCCGCCCTGGACGCTCTGGACTATTGGGCCGACCGGGGCCTGCTGGCTCAGTCAGGAGGCGAGCTGCGCCCGGTCCCCCAGCCAGAGCCTGCCCCGTCCGCTCCGGCTCGGACAGAACCAGTGATTCCGGACAAAGAACCTCCACAGAAAACGGCCCTTCCCCCCAAAAAGCGCCTTCTGCGTCCAGACAGCGCCCACCTGGCTGCGCGGATGGAGGAGTCGGAGCAGATACGCTTTTTGATGCAGGAGACAGAGGCTGTGCTGGGCAAGACCCTCTCTCCCGCTATGAGCGCGCTGCTGCTGACCATTTCCGACGATTACGGCCTACCCGTGGAGGTGACGGTCATGCTCATCAATTATGCCCGGGAGGTGGGCAAGACGGGTACCAGTTACATTGACTCGGTAGCAAGAGATTGGGCAGAAAGTAATATCTTTACCGTGGCTGCCGCAGAAGAAAAGTTACAGGAGCTTAGCCGCCGCCGGCTGGCCTGGGGGCAGGTGTCTGCCGCTGCGGGCCTGCCCAAGCGCTCCCCCAGCAAAAAGGAGGAGGACGCGGCTTGCCGCTGGGTATATGAGTGGGGGTTTTCCCGAGAAATGCTTTCCGCTGCCTACGAAAGCTGCGTGGACCACACAGGAAAGTTCAGCGCCGCTTATATGAACAAGGTGTTAGAGGGCTGGCAGAGCAGGAATATTAAGAACATAGAGCAGCTGAAGGACCAGGAGAAAAAATCCGAAGAAGCGAAAGGTCAGGCCAAGAGCTATGATATTGACGAGCTGGAGAGCATGAGCTTTTTTGATTTGCCGGAGGAGCTTTAAAGACATGGGAAATAAAGGACGGCGTCCCAAAAGCGTAGCGAAATGGGCGTATCATCAAAAACAAAAGGGAGCGTAATTATGGGATATGACAGAACCATTGGCGGGGCGGCGGCAGGCGAGCTGGAACGTAGGCGAAAAACTGCGGAGGCCACGGCGGCCCGCCGCCTGGAGGAATTTTACCGCCAGTGCCCAAAGGCCCAGGAGATTAAATCGCAGATGGCTTCTAACGCCGCAAAGGCCGGCCGGGCTGTGGTGGCTGGGGGCAATGTGCGGGCTGAACTGGAAAAGCTAAGGGACACAGGCTTGGCCCTAACCCAGGAATACCAGGAACTGCTGGCCGCGCATGGCCTTACGGCAGAGGACGTTACTCCCCGGTATACCTGTCCCCACTGTAAGGACACCGGTTTTGTGGATGGCCGCATGTGCGGCTGTTTGCGGCAGCTGAGAAAAAACGCGGCCTATCAGCAGCTAAGCTCTGGCCTGCCGCTGGAAAAATGTACCTTCCAAAACTTCTCCCTGGAGTTTTACCAGGAGAATGACCGGACCAGCCATCAGATGGAGAGCGTGCTGCGGGCCTGCAAAAGCTATGCCCAGCGTCTGCGGGAGAATTCGCCCAGCTTGCTGTTCAAAGGCGGCACGGGCCTTGGCAAGACCCATTTGTCCTTAGCTATTGCCAACTGCGCCATTGAGAAGGGATTGGGGGTAATTTACGGCTCGGCCCAGACATTTGCCACCGCCCTGGAAAAGGAGCGCTTCGACCGGGAAGGCCAGGGGGTTGCCGAAAAGCTGGCGGACTGCGACCTGCTGATTTTAGACGACCTGGGGGCCGAGTTCCCCTCGGCCTATGTGAACGCGGCTCTATACGACACGGTGAACCGCCGGATGCTGGCGGACCGGCCCACCATTATCAGTACGAACCTCTCCATGAAGGAGCTGGAAGAGCGCTACGGCGAACGCTTTGCCTCCCGCATTGCCGGGTACTACGGCAAGCTGGAATTTGTCGGCTCCGACGTGCGGGTACAGCAGCAGAGGAACCGGACCCGGCGCAGCCAAAATTGACAAATGCCGGGGTCACGGCTCCAGCCGCCACAGGCCCAGCTTTCCCTTGGCCGGGAAGGGGCGGGCCAGGGGCTCTATGTCCTCCAGCAGCCAGGCGAAGCGGCCTGGGGCATACTGGCCGCAGAGGCGCTCGGTGGAGGAGAGGGGGTATTCGTCGAAGAAGCGCTGGTCCATGGGCAGGCAGTCCGCCAGGACGCAGCGGCATACCACCAGGCCGTAGGCCATCTCCCGGTTGGGAATCAGCTGTAGCAGCTCTTGCACATGGGCGTCTGCGGGGCAAATTTTTAACGCCCCCGCATGGATGTACAGCGGCCCCCGGTAGCGGGTGGACCAGCTCCGGGTCTCGATCCGCTTTAGCCCCGCGCAAATCAAGCTAGCCCAGGGCTCCCGCAGGGTCAGGGCCCGGGGCTCGTCGTTGGTGTTCATAGGCAAAAACCTCCCGAATATTTTGCAGATACTGTCTATCATTATACAAGATGGGCTATGTAAAGTAAACTCCCGTATTTTTCTGTTGACAAAAGAGCTGTGTTCGTGTATAATTCATTTGGTGTAAAGATGATACCTTTACAGAAAGTGTGGAGGAGGGCTGGACATGGGCGCTGCAAAGGACCTGAAGATTTCTTATCTACTAGATTTTTATGGTGAAATGCTGACAGAGACCCAGCGGGAGGCAGTGGACGCCTATTATAACCAAGACATGTCCCTTTCCGAAATAGCGGACGACCGGGCCATTAGCCGGCAGGGGGCGCGGGACGCCATTAAACGGGCGGAACAGCAGCTGCTGGAAATGGAAGAACGGCTGGGGCTGGCAAAGCGCTTTCGGGAGATGCAAAAGACCCTGGCGGTGGTATGCGACTGCGCCCTGAATATCCAAGAGCTGAATGCCCAGAACGGCGCGGTGGAAGAGATTGATAAAAACGCGGGAGTAATTTTGTCCTGCGCCCAGGAGATTGCGGATAAAAATTGATCGCAATCTCGTTAGGGCCAAGAACCGGCACCCGGATTGCTGCAAAGACCAGCAGATGCCTGCGCGAAGTTTTGCGGTATAAAATTTCTTGGGCCGCCGGAGGCGAGTTATTACACAAAAAGAGGTGAGGGGCATTGGCGTTTGAAGGATTGGCGGAAAAGCTGAGCAATTCTTTTAAAAAGCTACGGGGCAAGGGCAAGCTAAATGAAGGTGATGTAAAAGAGGCTATGCGAGAGGTGCGCCTGGCACTTTTGGAGGCGGACGTTAACTACAAAGTGGCCAAAGAGCTAACCGGAAAAATCACCGAACGTGCCATTGGTTCTGAGGTGATGGAGAGCCTGACTCCTGCCCAAATGGTGATAAAAATTGTCAACGAGGAGCTGACCGCCTTGATGGGGGGCAGCGAGGAGCGGCTGAAAAGCCCGCCCCACCCGCCGGCCGTTATTATGATGTGCGGCCTACAAGGCGCGGGCAAAACCACCCATGCCGCCAAGCTGGCCTATATGCTTAAGGGCCAGGGCCATAGGCCCCTGCTGGTGGCTGGAGACGTGTACCGTCCGGCAGCTATTAAGCAGTTACAGGTGATGGGCCAGCGGGCCGGGGCTCCGGTGTTTGAAAAAGGAAATCAAGACCCCGTGGAGACCGCCAAGGAGGCGGTGCGCCATGCCAAAGACTATGGCCACGACTATGTGATTATCGATACGGCTGGCCGGCTGCAAATTGATGAACCGCTGATGGACGAGCTGCGGCGCATGAAAGAAACGGTGGCCCCCACCGACGTACTGCTGGTGGTAGACGCTATGATTGGCCAGGAATCGGTAAACGTGGCAAAGACCTTTGATGAGCTGCTGGACATTACCGGCGTTATTTTGACGAAGCTGGACGGCGACACCCGGGGGGGAGCGGCACTTTCCATCAAGGCGGTAACCGGTAAGCCCATCAAGTTTGCGGGTACTGGTGAAAAGCTGGACGGCCTGGAGGTGTTCCATCCAGACCGTATGGCAGGACGGATTCTGGGCATGGGCGACGTGCTGTCGCTGATTGAGGACGCTCAGGCCCGGTTGGACGAGAAGGCCGCGGCAAAAACCGCCGAGCGGCTGCTTCACAATAAAATGGATCTGAACGATATGCTGGAGCAGTTCGAGCAAGTAAAAAAGATGGGTCCCATCAAGGGAATTCTCTCCAAACTGCCGGGGATTGGCAATAAGCTGGACGAAGTGGACATCGACGACCGCGTGATGGACCGCACCGCAGCCATTATCCTGTCCATGACGCCTTATGAGCGCTCTCATCCGGATGTACTCAACGCCTCCCGCAAAAAGCGTATTGCCGCTGGCTGTGGCCAGAAGGTAGAGGATGTGAATCGACTGCTGAACCAGTTTAAGCAGACGCAGAAGTTGATGAAGCAGTTCGGCGGTAAAGGAAAAATGGGCAAACGAATGCGGGGCATGCCCAACTTGCCTTTTTAAGGAGGGGCCATGAAACTAGGCGAAGTGTGTTTGTTAACCACCGATGTGGTACGGTTGGCGAACTTTTATAAACGGCTGCTTGATATTGATAATGGCAGTCAGGACCCCGTGCATCAGTTTCTCATTCAAGAAGAGACCAGCTTGGCCGTATTGCAAGATGACGGGCCTAGAACTGGGCAGAGCGTGGTCTTAGCTTTTACCGTGGAGGATATAGAGGCTGTCTGCCAAAAACTACTGGATATGGGTGTGCAGGTGGTGGAAGGTCCTACGCCCCGACCCTGGGGCGCGGTGAACATGAGCTGCCGGGACCCAGATGGAAATTTGGTATATTTTAGAGCTTTTCCCAATGGTTGACCAGGGCGGCCCCAAAGAGGCCGAAGCCCTTATCATAAACAAAAAATATATTTTATGATTTTGGAGGAAAAAATTATGGCTGTTAAGATCAGACTGCGCCGCATGGGCGCCAAGAAAAATCCCTTCTACCGCATTGTGGTGGCGGATTCTCGTTTTCCCCGTGACGGCCGCTTCATTGAAGAAATTGGGTACTATAACCCCATGGAAGAGCCCAGTGTGGTAAAGCTGGACCCTGAGAAGGCCAAGAAATGGATTGAGAACGGCGCCCAGCCCACAGATACCGTGCGGGAGCTGTTTAAAAAACACGGCATTATCTAAGATGGACTTTACGATATAAAGAAGGAGAGGATAACAATGCAGGATCTACTCAAGGCCATCGCGTCCGGGCTGGTTGAAAAGCCGGAAGAGGTTTCGGTATCCAGCGAAGAGGACGAAAACGGCGTGACCGTGTATCACCTTCATGTGGCGGAGGAGGATATGGGCCGGGTAATTGGGAAACAGGGACGTATTGCAAAGGCTATTCGCGTGGTGATGCGGGCCGCTGCCACCCGAAATGATCAGAAGATCATGGTAGAGATTGATTGACCGGCGTTGAAGAATACCTTGAGCGTTGGCTAAAAAGGGGCCAGTTCCTGACGGTTTTGAGGAGTTGCTTAGGAATAGGAAATGGCGGTTTTGACTCTAAATATATTTATTTGGGGAATGGCCGGAAAATTCTTGGTAGAAAGGATGACGTTTCCAGTTCTTTAATCGACCCGAAGTTTATAACCGCCGGGGGCTGGTCTTTGCATACGGCAAGGGACCAAAAAGGAGGCGTGTTATGAAAAAGCAGTTTTTGGAGGCCGGGCGTATTGTGCGCACCCATGGTGTGCGGGGGGAACTCTGCCTGGAGCCCTGGGCCGATTCGGCGGAGTTTTTGGCCCAGGTGGAAGAATTCTTTTTCGATTCCCAGGGGGCTCGGGCGGTGGGCCTCAGCGCCTCGCGGGTGCATAAGGGACGTTTGCTTATTAAATTGCAAGGCGTGGATACGGTAGAACAGGGCGATGCCCTGCGGGGCCGGGTGCTATACTTAAATCGGGACCAGGTGAGTTTGGCGGAAGGCCAGTATTTTTTACAGGACTTGGAAGGTCTGCGGGCAGTAGACGCCAATACGGGCCGGGAATACGGCACTTTGAAAGAGGTACTGCAAACCCCTGCCAACGATGTGTACCGTATTGTCAGCGGGGAAAGGGAATACCTGTTCCCTGCGGTGGCCCATATGGTAGAGAAGGTAGACCTGGAGGCAGGAGAGGTCCGGCTGCTGCCGATTCCCGGCATCTTTGATGAAGATGGGGAGGAAGCCTGATGCGTGTAGATATTTTTACGCTCTTCCCCGAGATGTTCCCCCCTGTCATGGGAAATAGTATTGTGGGCAGAGCCCGCCGGAAGGGGTTTCTACAGTTGTGCTGCCACCAGCTGCGGGACTTTTCCCCTGACCGCCGGGGACGGGTAGACGATATGGTGTTTGGCGGGGGAAAGGGCATGCTGCTGGCCGCCGAGCCCTTTGCCCGGGGGCTAGATGCTTTGAGGGAACATTTGGGTTTTTTGCCGCATATCATCTATATGTCCCCTCGGGGCCGGGTGCTGGACCAACAAATGGCCAAAGAACTGGCTAAAGAACCGGCTCTGGTGTTGCTTTGCGGCCATTATGAAGGAGTGGACCAGCGCCTTTTAGACGAGTACCATGTCCAGGAACTATCTATCGGGGATTATGTGCTGACTGGAGGCGAGCTACCAGCCATGATCTTGGCAGATGCGGTAAGCCGCATGCTTCCGGGGGTGCTCTCAGACCAGGTGTGTTTTACGGAAGAAAGCCATTTTTCCGGTTTGTTGGAATATCCCCAGTACACAAGACCTGAGGTCTGGCGGGGACGGGCGGTGCCGGCAGTGCTGCTTAGTGGTCACCATGGCAAGATCGCGGCCTGGCGGAGGGAAGAGGCATTGTCTATAACATCTAAAAATCGCCCAGACCTTTTGGGAGAAGTAACGAAACAAAACGAGCAATAATTACTATAAATGGCTCGTGCTTTAATAAATAGCACTAAATAGAGGTTTTTTTCAGAATGACCCCCATATAGGTTGTTGAAAACTTTTAATATTCATATGCAACGTGCACAACGGAAAGGGCAAAATAAAAAAAAGGTCTGGTCATGAAAACAAAAATGACTGAATCGTGTTGACGAAGCCATGAAATATGGTATAATGACAACAACGCCAAAGAATGGCTGGCTTGTCTGTAGGCGATAAAAGTTTTACAGCGGCGTGGCCGGCTTTAGGCGAGACGGGAACCTTATTACCTCTATTTCAAAATTCTGTAGGAGAGTGAATGTACATGTGCGCAAAGGAAGTTTTGGTCCAAAATCAGGTAGGCTTGCATGCCCGCCCGGCCACATTCTTCATCCAGAAGGCAAATGAGTTCAAGTCCTCTATTTGGGTGGAGAAGGAGGAGAGGAGAGTAAATGCCAAAAGCTTGCTGGGTGTTCTGAGCCTGGGCATTGTGGGCGGTGTTACCATCCGGATTATTGCCGATGGTTCTGACGAACAGGAGGCTGTAGACGCTCTGGTAGCTCTGGTGAATTCCGGGTTTGCAGAGTAATTTGGGAAAGCTTGTAGCGTTTGGAACCCGCGTTTGACAATAGAGCGGCTTTGGGCAGAGAATAGCCACAGAAAGCTCTATGGTCAAATACGGGTTCTTATGTAACATGGCTACAGCACAAGCTGTTTAGCACCGCGAAAAAAGCGGTGCTTTTTTCTTAAAAATTCTACCAGTATACTGGGGATATATCCTGCCACATGGCTGTGGGTTGGTGAGCGGATAATGAAAGCGGGTGATAAGCCGTGGAGGAAAACGGTGAAAAAAGGAAAGAGCTGCGGGCCAAAGCCATGCAGCTGCCCCTGACCCCTGGGGTATACATTATGCATGACAAAACCGGGGAGATCATCTATATTGGCAAAGCGAAGGCGCTAAAAAACCGAGTGAGCCAGTATTTTGGCTCGGAGAAGAATCATGACGCCAAGGTACGCCAGATGGTCTCAAATGTAGACTGGTTCGAGTATATTTTGACTGATAGCGAGTTTGAAGCCCTGGTGCTGGAAAGCAGCCTGATCAAGCAGCACCAGCCTAAGTACAATATTCTCTTAAAAGATGATAAGGGGTACTGTTATATTCGCATTAGCAAAGGCCAGTGGCCAAAGCTTTCAGCGGTTTTACAGGTGGAGGACGATGGTGCGAAATATGTGGGGCCTTACCTTAGTTTCTGGTCTATCCGCCAGACTGTGGATGCGGCCCGGAAGATCTTCCGCCTGCCAGACTGTACCCGGCGCTTTCCTCAAGATTTTGGTAAAGGCAGGCCCTGTCTAAACTTTTATATTGATCAGTGCTGCGCCCCCTGCCGGGGGAAGATCAGTGAAAAGGACTACAACGAGGCCTTTCAGCAAGCCCTGGATTTTATTAAAGGGGGCAGCGGTACCTCGGTAAAAACTCTCACAGAAAAGATGAATCAGGCCGCCGAGAATTTGGACTTTGAGCTGGCCGTCCGGCTACGGGACCGGATCAATGCCATTAATAAGCTGAAAGACCGACAAAAAGTGGTAGCCAGCCCTGTGGAAGAGCAGGATGTGTTCGCCCTGACCCAAGGAGAGACCCAGACCGCCTTTGAAGTGTTTCGGTTTCAGGGGGGGAAGCTCTGCGACAGAGAGAGCTTCCTTACCCAGGGCTGCCAGCCGGACCCAGAGGCCCGGTCGGAATTCTTGCGTCAGTACTATACCATCCGGGACCGGGTGCCGCCTGTTATTGCTCTGGACGGCCCGGTGGAGGACCAAGAGCTAGTGGCTCGTTGGTTAACTGAAAAACGGGGCCGGGCGGTACACATCACTGTGCCGCAGCGGGGGAGCCAGCGGCAGCTGGTGGAGATGTGTAAGAGTAATGCCGCCGAAAATTTAGCCCAAAGCAGCGGCCTTAGCGGCCGGGATGCCTCGGCCTTAGATGAACTGCGGCGGCTGCTGGGCCTGGAAAAGGCTCCGGCCTATATTGAGTCCTATGACATTTCTAACCTACAGGGGGGCGAAAACGTGGCGGGCATGGTGGTGTTTGAGAACGGCAAACCCCTGAAAGCCGCCTACCGGCGGTTCAAAATCCAGACTGTGGAGGGTCAAGACGACTATGGTTCTATGCGGGAGGTGATCCGCCGGCGCTTTCAAGAGTATAAAGTCCACCAAGCCCAAGGAGACAGCACTGGCTTTGGCCGGCTGCCGGACCTGATTCTTCTGGACGGAGGCAAGGGCCACGTGGCGGCGGTGCAGCCTGTTTTGGAGGAGATGAACCTTAGCGTGCCCCTCTTTGGTATGGTGAAGGATGACAAGCACCGCACCCGAGCTATTGCCCTTACCGGCGGAGAGATTGCGATTACATCCACCCGCCGTGCATTCACACTGGTCTCCACCATCCAGGATGAGGTGCACCGGTTCGCTATTGGCTACCACCGCCAGCAGCGGAAGAAATCGGCCATTTCCAGTACCTTGTTGTCTATTGAGGGCGTGGGCCCGGCTCGGGCGAAGGCCCTACTAAAGCACTTTCGTACAGTGGGGGCTGTAGGCGAAGCCACTTTGGAAGAGCTAGAGGCCGCTCCAGGCATGACAAAACCCGCTGCCAAGCAGGTCTATGGTTTTTTTCATGAGAAAAGAGGGGAAAACCCGGAAAATGCGGGCGAAATTTCCCCGAAAGGTTGACATCCGCAGGGAAAAATGTAATAATAACTAGATGGCAGGAGGAAAATGCCTTAAAAGGACTGGCTGTTTCCAGCGGACCCAGTTCAACCAATATACTCGAAAAGGAGAGCCCATGCGCATTATCACAGGCGTCCGGCGGGGAAAGAAGCTTTTGACCCTAGAGGGGGAACAGGTGCGGCCCACCACCAATATGGTGAAGGAGTCGCTGTTCAATATTTTGCAGTTTGGCATTGAGGGACGCCGGTTTCTGGACCTCTTTGCTGGCTCCGGGCAGATTGGCCTGGAAGCTTTGAGCCGGGGAGCTAGAGAGGCTGTGTTTGTAGACAGTGCCCGAGAGTCGGTGCGTGTCATTGAAAAGAATGTGTCTGCCACGGGCTTTACCGCCCAGGCCAAGGTGGTGTGTGGAGACTTTGAGGGTTTCTTCCGGGGCGAACGGGGGCGCTTTGATATTGCCTTTATCGACCCGCCCTATCATGCCGGCCTGATGGATCGAGCCCTGGCCCTAACTGCCGAAGTTATGGCGCCAGGCGGGGTGATCGTGTGTGAGCATGGAGATAGAGAGGCGCTGCCGGAGCGGGCCGGGGCTTTTGTAAAGCAAAAGATTTACCGCTATGGCAAGACTTCCCTGACGGTCTACCGGGCAAGAGAGGAGGCGGGCGCTTGAGCTTAGAAGAAATGAGCGCGTTTTTCGCCAAGCGCTTGGAAGGCTATGACGCCCATATGCTGGGAAATATTGCTGGGGCAAGGGAGTTTTATCCCTTTACTGCCAGCCTGCTGCCCAGAGAGCCTGGGTGCAGGGTGCTGGACTTGGGCTGTGGCACCGGCCTGGAGCTGGAATATTATTTTCAAAAGAATCCTGCCGCCCGGGTGACAGGAATTGATCTGTCTTGGGCGATGCTGGACAGGCTGCGGCATAAGTTTCCGGATAAGGATCTGGAACTGATCTGCGGCTCCTATTTTGATGTCCCTTTGGGGACAGAGCGCTTCGATGGAGCGGTATCGGTAGAGTCCCTGCATCACTTTACCGCCGCTGAAAAGGAGACGCTGTATAGCGGCATATGCCGGACCCTTAGGCCAGGCGGAAGCTTCCTGCTGACAGATTATTTTGCCCAGACCCAGGAAGAAGAGGAGGAACTTTTTGGCCGGCTGGCTGCTTTAAAAGCGGAACAGGGGGCTGCCAAAGGGGTTCTTTATCATTTTGACACCCCGCTGACGGTTGCGCATGAAAAAGAGGCTCTGCTGGCGGCGGGTTTTTCTTGTGTGGAAGAACTGGGCAGTTGGCAGGCCACCCATACGCTGCGGGCGTGGAAAGAACTCATATAACAGAAATTTTATCTCATAATAAAGGAGTGCCGCCCATGGGAGAGCACATGAAAACCGCCATTTGCCCGGGGAGTTTTGACCCAGTGACCCTTGGACACCTGGATATTATCAGCCGGGCAGCAAAGATTTTTGACCGAATTATTGTGGCGGTGCCGGTGAATCCGGACAAACGCTACTCATTTTCAGTGGAAGAGCGTATTGAAATGCTCCAAAAGGTCTGTGCCCAGCAGGGCCTGCGCAATGTGGAGGCCGACCGGGTAGAAGGGCTTTTAGCCGACTATGCCCGCCAAAAGGGAGCCGTAGTGGTGGTAAAGGGCCTACGGGCGTTGACAGATTTTGAGTATGAGTTTCAGCAGGCCTTGACCAATAAAAAGCTAAATCCCCAGCTGGAGACCATGTTCCTCTCTACCAGTGCGGAGTATATGTTTTTAAGCTCCAGCATGGTAAAGCAGGTGGCAGGCTTTGGGGGAGACATCTCCCATTTTGTGCCAGAGTGCATTTTAGGGACAATTCGGGGCCGGCTGTGCCAGCGGGGAGAATAAGCTTCAAGCAAGCGGAAAGGAACGGGTTATTATGAGCAATAATCAAGCGACGATTGAGGACCTTATTGACGAAATGTATGACGTGCTGGATAAGGGGTGGAAAATGCCTCTTTCCTCTGGGAAAGTACTGGTGGATAGTGAAGAGATTCGGGCAATTCTGGATGATATTCGAGATGTGTTTCCCCAGGAGATAGGCCAAGCTAAGGCCATTGTGGCGGACCATGGACAGATTCTTGCCGAGGCCCACCGAGAGGCGGACTCTATCGTGCGCGCGGCGGAGGAACGGGCCAAGTCTCTGGTGATGCAGGAGGAGATTGTGCGTCTGGCCCAGGCAAAGGCCAACGAAATGCTGGGCCAGGCCCAGGCGAAGTTTAAAGAGATGCGCAAGGCCAGCAACGAATATGTGGACGACCTAATGCGCCGTACCGATGAGTCTCTTTCGGAAAGCTTGAACGAATTGCGCAAGACCCGGCAAAATATTAAGGCTTCACAGCGAAATGCACAAATGTAAGACCTGTAACTTGTTTTAAACCCACAATTCTATACTGAAACGTTTTTTCCCTTCGCAAGATATAGCGAAGGGAATTTTTGTTCTCTCCAGATAGGGTCGAACATGCCTTCGGCCCTGGAAAAGAGCGGCTTTACGCAAGATTTAGCGGTTGCTTTTAGATGGGGAATAAGCTATAATAGTGGTACCAAGTGGGGTGAAGTGGGTAAAAGTGCCACGTTGGGGCACTCAGTATCAACCGGGCGGCAAAGTGCGGAAGATAGGCTGTGCCGGACTAAGGGCGCATGGCGCCGGAAAGGAAACAGGCGCTATGCTGACAGGTGAGCATCGGCACAATATGGACCCCAAAGGCCGGGTGACGGTGCCCTCTAAGTTCCGTGAGGATTTGGGGGATAAGTTTTATGTCTGCAAGGGCTTGGATGGCTGCCTGTTTGTTCTTTCCAATGCTCAGTGGGACAAGCTGATGGAAAAGGTGGCGGCCATGCCTTTGGCACAGGGCAAAGGCATTCAACGCTATTTTTTTTCCGGCGCGGCAGAGGTGGAGCCGGATAAACAGGGACGTATTTTGATTCCACCAAGCTTACGGGCCCATGCGGGGCTGGAAAAGGATGTAACCGTCATTGGCGCGGCAGTGCGGGCCGAGATATGGGATACTGCCCGCTGGGAGGCTTATTGCGCACAGCAGACTGACGCGGACATTGAAGAGAGCATGAATTTGCTGGGCTTTTAGAAACTTCTAAAAAGCGAACCGGCGTTTGAAATAATCAGGAAACTTCCCTGAAAGAAAAAGGTTCTGCCCGCTTCTTTCAAGGTGGTAAAGACTTTAGGGGGGAAAATTGCCAGTGGGGAAAGGCAAAGCATTACGTTTTCCGCTGCCGCCCAAGGGCGGCAGCCAAGAAGGAAGGCCAAAAGCCCTTGATTCGGAAGGGAATCTTGTGTTTCTATATTGTACAGGAGCAATGGTTTTATGTCAACTACCGTAACCAATAACATTTGAAGTTGGCCAATCATTTCCCACAACTGGGAAGGAAAGGAAGAGCCTCGTCTTGGGGGCGGGTGGCGTTTATGGGATTTGAACACATCCCGGTATTGTTTTGCGAGACCATTCAGGCCCTAAATATCCGCCCGGATGGCTTTTATATTGATGGAACTGCCGGCGGTGGGGGACACTCCCAAGCTATTTTGGAACAGTTGGTCACTGGCCAGCTGTTGTCCATTGACCAGGATCCAGACGCGGTAGAGGCCGCAGGCCAACGGCTGAAGGCTTTTCCCAACAGCAGGGTGGTTCGAGGAAACTTTAGCGACATGGCCCAATTGGCAAAGGAAAACGGCATGAGCGCTGTGGACGGGGTGTTGTTAGATATTGGCGTTTCCTCCCACCAGCTGGACGCGGTGGAGCGGGGGTTTTCCTACCACCATGACGCGCCGCTGGATATGCGGATGTCCCAGGAGGGGCAAACGGCGGCGCAGCTGGTGAATACGCTGCCCCAGGAGGCGCTGGCGGATATTATTTTTCGCTATGGCGAGGACAAAAGTGCTGGGCGCATTGCGGCGGGCATTTGTCGGGCCAGGGAAGAGACGCCTATTATCAGCACGGCCCAGCT
Organism: Oscillospiraceae bacterium; assembly: GCA_910574935.1. GTDB lineage: Bacteria > Bacillota > Clostridia > Oscillospirales > Acutalibacteraceae > Acutalibacter > Acutalibacter intestini. Next base: position 183,154 of record CAJTCU010000004.1, on the reverse strand, counting down.
GGCGGAAATTGTAAAGAGCTCTGTTCCGGCTGCGGTGCGGCGGGCCGAGGGACATCCGGCCAGAAAGACCTTTCAGGCCCTGCGCATCGCAGTGAACGGCGAACTGGAGCGGCTTCAGGAGGGGTTGGAAGCGGCCTTTAGGCTGTTAAAGCCCGGGGGAAGGCTAGCGGTGATTACCTTCCATTCTCTGGAGGACCGGATCGTTAAGCGGCAGATGGCCGCCTGGTGCCAGGGGTGTGTATGTCCAAAGGACTTTCCAGTGTGCGTCTGTGGGCGTAAACCAGAGGGAAAGCTGGTCTATAAAAAGGGCGTGGCCCCTTCAAAAGAAGAGGTGGCAGAAAACCCGCGTTCTCGAAGCGCGCGGTTAAGAGTGTTTGAAAAGAACTAACGGGTATTTGGGGCGAGTGAACGGCGGGGCGGCTTTGTAAGCCGTAGGATGCGGAAAAGCGCCGGTCAATGGGACCGGCAGGGGGAGGCAGACTGATGGCACGCCAGACGGAAGCATATGATTTTTCTCTTTTTGAGGAGAGAATGGGGAGCGCAGCACCCATTTTAGAGCCTAAAATACAGGAACAACCGGAACAACGTCCTGATAATGTGGTGGAGCTGCCAGAACAACCGCAGCAAAGTCCAAAGCATCAGCGCGGCTTTCTTCGTATGGCAGCGGCCGTTATTTGCTTTGCGGTCATTTTTGCCACGGCAATCAGTGCTGTGTATAGCGAGGTGCAGCTAACTGAGTTGACCGAACAGATCAATAACACAAAAAACTCTTTAGCCGAGGCAGAAAGCCTGGAGATTCAGCTGAACATGCAGGCGGCGCAAAAAATGACCGAGGCGCAGGTGGAAGAGTACGCCATGCAGCAGTTGGGCATGAGTAAAATGACCGGCGCACAGGTTACATACCTACACGTAGCATCTCAGGATAAAGGCACTGTAGTACAGGACATAGAGGGCGGTTCTCCCATTGACCAATTTTTTGCGATGATAAGGTCTTGGCTGGCCGGGTAATAAGCGGGGCTAGCCAGGAATAAAATAGAATGGAGGAAATAGAGAGGGCCAAGGCGGGTTTTTGGCCCTCATTTTGTTCAATACATAATGGGGACTACCCATGATGGAAAGGAGTTTGTCCGATGGCAAAGGGGACTACGGAAAAAATTAGAAGAAAAGCGCTGGGAATTACAGCGGCTTTGATAATTCTGGGGTTTGGGGCGGCAGCGGCCAGCCTGTTTAACTGGCAGATTCTCCGGGGGGAGGAAATGCGCGCCAAGGCATTGGAACAAAGCTTAATGAACACCACCTTGCCCGCCATGCGGGGCTCTATCTATGATGCTACCGGAAAAGTGCTGGCACAGAGCGCCAGTGTGTGGACCGTGGTGCTGGAGCCCGCCTATTTGGCGGGGGATGAAGCCTTACGGCATACGGTGGCCTCGGGGCTAGCCTCTATTCTGGAGTTGGATGAGGCCGAACTGTACGAGAAAACCGGCGATAAGAGCTCCTATTATACGGTGATCAAGCGGAAAGTCGAGACAGACATACGGGATAAGATCAATGACTTTAAGCGGAAGAATAAGATTGACAACGGCGTCCGGCTTATTGATGACTATAAACGGTACTATCCATACGGCACGGTGGCCTCTAATGTGCTGGGTTTTACCGGTTCTGACAACCAGGGCCTGGGAGGCCTGGAAAGCGAGTATGAAGCCGAGCTTAGCGGCAGCGCCGGACGACTGATTGCCGCGAAAAATGGGTGGGGCACTGATATGCCCTTTGAGTATGAGCAGGTGGTGGAGGCAGAAAACGGACATGACCTGGTGCTTACGATAGATGAGACGGTACAGAGCATTCTGGAAAAGTACCTGGCCCAAGGCATTGAGCGAAACAATGTGGCGGCCGGCGCGGTAGCCATTATGATGGATGTAAACACCGGAGGGATCATTGGCCTGGCTACCAACCCCAGCTTTGACCCAAATGATCCCTTTACCATCCAGGACCAAAAGCTGCTGACAGAGATTGCCGCCATGCCCGACGGAGATGAGAAGGATAAAGCGGAGTCTAACGCCCTGAACCTGCAATGGCGGAACAAAGCGGTGTCCGATACCTACTACCCGGGCAGTGTGTTCAAAATGTGCACCGGCTCCATGGCGCTGGAAGAGGGAGAGATCACTGAAAACAGCCAGTATACCTGTACCGGCGGCGAGAAGCTGGAGGGAGTTAAGGATCCGATCCACTGCTGGCAGCGGTCCGGCCACGGCACTACAACATTCCGGGAGGGCGTATGTAACTCCTGCAACCCTTGGTTCATGCATATTGGTGACTTGCTGGGGGTGGATAGGTTTTGCAAATACCGGGAGGCATTTGGGTTTACAGACGAAACCGGTATTGATTTGCCCGGCGAAGCGGATAGCCTGTACCATCCAGCGGATACCATGCTGCCGATTGAGTTGGCCACAGAATGCTTTGGACAGAACTTTAGTATTACGCCAATCCAGATGATCAGCGCCTGCGCGGCGGTGGCTAACGGGGGCAACCTGGTGCGGCCCCATGTAGTGGACAGAATTGTAGACGGCAATGGGAACATTGTGAAAACAGCGGACACCAGTTACCGCCGCCAGGTAATCTCCGAGGAGACCTCTCAGACTATGATCAGCATTTTGCAGCAGAACGCGGCCTCGGGCACGGCTAAGGGCGGATATGTGTCTGGTTACCGCATTTGTGGAAAGACCGGAACTTCAGAAAAAGTGGCTAAATTCTATGAGGATAAAGCAAAGCACGCGGACGACCCGGAATATGTGGCGGAAATGGAGTACATAGCCTCCTACTGCGGCTTTGCCCCAGCGGAAAACCCTCAATATGCGCTGCTGGTTTTCTTTGACGAGCCGGACCATACAAAGTCCTATGGTGGAAACGCGGTGGCGGGCCCCATCTTCTCCGCCATTATGCAGGAAGCGCTGCCCTATCTGGGAATCGAAGTGAAATATACAGAGGATGAATACGACCGGCTGGATATGGTCACACCCTCTGTGGTGGGCCTTACCATTGCCGAAGCCCAGAAGAAGCTGGAGGAGCAGGGGCTTGGCTATGACATTGTGGGCAATGGAGAGGACTGGGAAAACAAAGTGGTAGAGCAGATTCCGGAAAGCGGATCTACCGTGCCGAAAGACGGTATGGTGGTGCTGTACACCCAGGGCTATGGTATGGATGAGGCCCTGGTAGAGGTCCCGGACTTCTTGGGCTATGATTTTGTAAACGCCAGTTATCTTGCACACGTACAGGGCCTGCAAATCAGCGTAAACGGTGTGACAGAGGATGGCGCGGTGGTTTCTTTGCAGGGGGTGGAGCCTGGTGAAAAGGTGAAGCAGGGAACCGTTATTTCCCTAACCTTTGCGGCGGAGCTGAACACCGAGACCTATGTAACGGATCTGCCGGACTAGTAAGGCGGCAGTCAAAAGCCGGGCCAAATTTTTTAGAACTGAAATGTAAAAGCGCAAAAGGAATCGTTCAACAGGAAAAGAGAGGGTTGCAAATGAACAACAGTTTCTTATACTTTTTGGCCGCGCTGGTGGCCTTTGCGGTCACGGCTGTGCTGGGCTGGTGGCTTATCCCTTTTTTACACAAGCTGAAGTTTGGCCAGACTATTCGAGAGATCGGACCTAGCTGGCACAAAAAAAAGCAGGGAACCCCCACCATGGGCGGAATCATGTTTATTTTGGGTATTGCGGCGGCGGTGTGTTCCTGCATTCCGGTGTACTATGGCTGCACAAAGGGCGAGGGCGGGCTAATGAGCGCCAAGGTCTTTGCGGGCCTGGGTATGGCCCTGGGCTATGGGGCCATTGGCTTTATGGATGACTATATCGGTATTACCAAAAAACGCAACCTAGGGCTGACAGAAAAGCAAAAATTGGTCTTGCAGTTTTTAGTGGCTGGAGCCTATCTGCTGGCTATTTATCTGGCTGGGGGCGGAACCACTACCATTCTGCCCTTTATTGGGCAGATCGACTTAGGGTTGGCCTATTATCCTTTGGCGGCTATTCTCATTGTGGGCCTGACTAACGCGGTGAATTTTACAGACGGCGTGGATGGTCTGAACACCAGCGTCAGCCTGGTGGTGTTCATTGCCCTGGCTATGTGCGCGGGGATTCTGTCCATGACAGGGCTTTCGGTAATGGGTGTGGCCGCGGCTGCGGCATGCATCGGCTTTCTCATCTGGAACTTCCACCCAGCCAAGGTCTTTATGGGTGATACGGGCTCCCTGTTTTTGGGCGGCATGGTGGGGGCCCTGGCCTTTGGCATTGACATGCCGGTGCTTCTGCTGCCTTTGGGGCTGATTTACTGGGCGGAAATTTTGTCGGTTGTGTTGCAGGTAAGTTATTTTAAGGCCACCCACGGCAAGCGCTTGTTTAAGATGTCGCCAATCCACCACCACTTTGAGATGTGCGGGTGGAGCGAGGTAAAGATTTGTGGTGTGTTCTGCCTGGTTACCCTGCTGGGTGGAGCCACAGCCGTGGCCTGCGTACTGTTCGGGGTGTAGGGAACCATGTTATAAAACAGGAAAATACTGGAGTTTGGAGGAATTTCAAACTGCTTGCACAGAATATCCATAGTATTGAAAGGAGTTGATTGCCTATGCCAGCAGTAGGCCGGACTGCCCGGGGGCTGGACCAGCCGCCCCGGCGGGCCCCCAGGACCCCTGCCGCTCAGCCGGAAAAAAGAAAGCGGCGCCGCCGAAAGATGAAGTATGCCCTGTTCAGCTTAGGCAATGGGCTGGATATGCCCCTTTTTGTGTTTGTTATGGTTCTGCTGGCCGTGGGACTGGTGATGCTCTTCTCCGCCAGCTACGCGGTCAGCTACTACAGCCAGGGCGACAGTTACTTCTATATCTCCCGCCAGGGGGCTTTCGCGGCCTTTGGGGTGGTAGCTATGCTGTTGATTTCTCTTTTCGACTACCATCGCTTTCATAAGCTGGCCCTGCCCGTAGCGGGTGTTACGGTGGTACTGCTGGTTATGGTATTGGTATTTGGCCCGCTGTTGCATGTTAAGCAAATCGCCCCGCCAGAGGGCGTGGCCTACCGCTGGCTGAACCTGGGGGTACAGTTTCAGCCCTCGGAGATTGCCAAATTCGCGCTGATTCTGCTCTTTGCCCACATGATCTCCATCTACGCCGAAAAGATGGGCACTTTCCGTTACGGGGTGCTGCCTTTTGTGGGGGTGTTGGGGCTGTTTGCCGCTTTAATCTTTTTGGAGAACCATATGTCCGGCACCTTGATCGTACTGGCGCTGGGGGCCATTATGATGTTCATTGGCGGCACCAAGCCCCGGTGGTTTATCATTGGCGGCGCGGTGCTGGTCCTTCTGCTGCTAGCCTACCTGAGCTTTGGCGGCAAGGACGAGAGCGGTGAGGGCGGCGTGTACCAGATGAACCGCATTGCTGTATGGCTGAATCCCTTTGAAGGCGACCCCGATGACACCTGGCAGACCCGCCAGTCCCTGTACGCCATTGGTTCAGGAGGGCTGCTGGGGGTAGGGCTGGGACAGTCCCGCCAAAAGTACTTGTACCTGCCCATGCCCTACAATGACTTTATTTTCGCTGTGGTTTGCGAAGAACTGGGCCTGGTGGGGGCGCTGGTAATTATGTTACTATTTGCCCTTTTGGTGTGGCGGGGGGTGTATATCTCGCTGAACGCTAAGGACCGCTTTGGCACCATGCTGGGGCTGGGGATCACCTTTCAGGTGGGTTTGCAGGCGGTGCTAAATATCTGCGTAGTCACCAATACCATCCCTAATACAGGCATCAGTCTGCCCTTTTTCAGCTCGGGAGGCACGTCGTTGATGATGCTCTTGGGGCAAATGGGCATTCTGCTGAATATCTCCCGGAGCTCCAATGTAGAAAAGACCTAGAGGATAAGCACCCAGCTACTAAAGAGAAACAGGAAAATTTTTGTGAAAGTTAAGGAGCTTTTTAAAAAGTTCCTTAAGGCAACATCGCACAAAGGCTTTGCACACGAATTGCTGGCACGTTTTCCATCATAAGTACAACCGGTCTACTGTGCGCGGCTTTCGCTTGTCAGAATCGCAAAACCATACATGGTCTGATGATCAGCGTTCTCTGGAGTTGGCTTCGTCAACGCTTGTACACCGCTGACGAAAAATGGACCGCGCAACTCGCGCACAGTCTTTGTACGGTACTGCCTTAAACGCGGGTGTTGGGGCTAAGGCCCTAACATCGCGGACATAGAGCAAAATGGTTCGCAAGCGATTTAGGAGAGGATAAGCTGATGAGAGTTCTATTTACTGGCGGCGGTACCGCCGGACACATCAACCCCGCCCTGGCTGTGGCGGGGTATCTGCAAAAAAAGGAGCCTGATGTAGAGATTCTCTATGTGGGCAACCGGGGCGGCATGGAGGAGCGCCTGGTGAAAAAGGCTGGGTATGACATGGCCTTTATCACCATTTCTGGCTTTCAGCGCAAGTTAACCCCCAAAAATATTGTCCGTAATTTTCAGACGGTGGGGCGTATCTTTACTGCCACGGCTGAAACAAAAAAGATCATCCAGCAGTTCGCCCCCGATGTTTGTGTGGGAACAGGAGGGTATGTCAGTGGTCCGGTGATCCGAGAGGCGGCAAAGATGGGGATACCCTGTGTTATCCATGAGTCCAACGCCTACCCGGGGATAACCACCAAGATGCTCTCAAAGCTGGTCAAGACCGTGATGCTGGCTGTGCCCGATGCCAAACAGTACCTAGACCCTTCGGTAAATTGTACGGTTACCGGCAACCCGGTGCGGGGCGAGGTACTGGCTGCCCAGCGGGAAGCTTCCCGTAACGCTTTGGGGCTAGACAGCCGCCCGCTGGTGCTCAGCTTTGGGGGCAGTCTGGGGGCCAGCGCCCTAAACCGAGCCGCCGCTTACATGCTGGCTCAGAGTGCCAAGGAGAAGAAGTACCAGCATATCCACGGCTATGGCCAGCACGATGAGAACTTTTTGACAGAAGTTCGAGAATTTGGCCTGGCAGCAGAAGAGAACCCTCAGATCCGCCTGTTGGAGTACATTGACAATATGCCCCAATGCCTTTCCGCCGCGGATTTGGTGATCGGTCGGGCCGGGGCTATGACCTTGACGGAGATTGAGGCAAAGGCCAAGGCGTCCATCCTAATCCCCTCGCCTAACGTGGCGGAGAACCACCAGTTTCACAATGCTATGGCGTTGGTACGCCGGGGAGCGGCGGAGATTATTGAAGAGAAGGACCTGACCGGCGAGGCCTTATGGAAAAAGGTGGAAAAAATCCTTTCCGACCGGGACCGACTGCGGTCTTTAGGAGAGAACGCGGGAAAAATGGAGATCATTGATGCCAGCGAACGCATCTACCGGGTGATTAAGGCCGCTGTAAAGCAGAAGGAGTAACCAATGAAGTACAGTTTGGTAAAAATTAAGGAGCATCCTGAGCTGGTCCACCAGGCCGCCTTTTGGTTTCAGCATTGCTTTGGCATTCCAGAGGAAAGCTACCGGCAGAGTATGGAGAGGATGCTGGCGGGTTCCGGCCCGGTGCCCGGATGGTATGTGGCTATGGATGGAGACCGGATTGTGGGTGGCCTGGGCGTTATTGAAAACGATTTTCATGACCGGCCGGATTTGACCCCTAACGTGTGCGCCGTATATGTGGACGAGTCCTACCGCTGCCGGGGAATTGCCGGGGCACTACTACACTTTGTTTGTCAGGACATGGCCCAGGCAGGAGTGAGAACTCTTTACCTGGTCACAGACCATACGTCCTTTTATGAGCGCTACGGCTGGGAATTCTTCTGTACGGTCCATGACAAGGAGGGCCCGGCCCGGCTCTATAGGCATGATATACCGCGCGTCGCGCCAGAACAGAAAATTTCCCTGTGTGGCGATAACTGTGCGGTCTGTCCCCGGTATCAAGCCCACAGCCAGGAGGAACTGCATGCTGTAGCGAAGCTCTGGCATAAGATTGGATGGCGGGATCGGGTACTGCCACCTGAGGAGATACAGTGCAAGGGCTGCGCGGCTCAAAAAGAATGTACTTACAATTTAAAGGGCTGCACCGCCGCTCAAGGAGTGGAGTACTGTGCCGCCTGCCGGGATTTTCCATGCAACAGGCTGGAAGCTGTGCTGGAGAAGTCTCGAGAGGGAGAAAATTTGTGTAAAGCGCGTTGTACGCCAGAAGAGTACACTGCCCTAGAGCAGGCTTTCTTCCACAAAGAAGAGAACTTAGAGCTTTTACGGAACCAGTGAAGCCATAGAGAGCGGATAGAGCCGCCTAAAAGAGAAACTAGCCTGGGCAGGTGGACCAGAAGCCCCTGGCCACCGCCTAATTAGAGATGACGGAATGCACACAAATAAAAACACTTCATAAAATGGCATAGCTGATTTTAAATGGGGTGTTCTTATGATCATAATTGACGGCCCTGCTGAGCTCAGCGGGGAGATCACCATTCAAGGGGCGAAAAACAGCACTTTGCCGCTTCTTGCGGCAGCCCTGCTTTGCAAGGGCCAGACAGTGCTGCACAATTGCCCCGACCTTTCGGACGTAGACACCGCCGTTCGAATTTTAGAGCACGCCGGGTGCCGCTGTACCCGGGACGGTCCCGACCTGGTGGTGGACAACGCTGTAACCCGCTGCGAAATCCCCGAGGAACTCATGCGCGGTATGCGGTCTTCCATTGTGTTCCTGGGGGCTATGGTAGCTCGCTGCGGCCAGGCCAGACTTTGTTCGCCAGGAGGCTGCGAACTGGGGCCACGGCCTATTGATTTGCACCTGTCGTCCCTTCGACGGCTGGGGGTGGAGATTGAGGAGAGCGGCGGCTGGCTGAATTGCCGGGCCCCTAAAGGGGTGCAGGGATCTTATGTGTCCCTGGCTTTCCCCAGTGTGGGGGCTACTGAAAACTTAATCCTAGCGGCTGTATGCGGCCAGGGCACCACGATTATTGCCAACGCGGCCCGGGAGCCGGAGATTATGGACTTGGCCGAGTACCTAAACCGCTGTGGAGGCCGGGTGTACGGAGCAGGGGAGAGCTGTGTGATTATTGATGGAGTAAAGGAGCTCTTCGGCAGTGAACACCGGGTGATGCCAGACCGCATTGCCACAGTGACGTACATGGCGGCCGCTGCGGTGACCGGCAGCAGTGTGACCTTGCGGGATGTGGACAATACCCACATCCTTCCCATGCTAAGCCCTTTTGAAGAGTCTGGCTGTGTGGTCCGTCAGCTTAGCGGCTGCCTAAACATTATGGCGCCCCGGCGGCTAAACCCGGTAAAACATATCCGCACCATGCCCTACCCGGGTTTTCCCACCGACGCCCAGCCAGCGGTGATGAGTATGGCCGCAGTGGGCCGGGGCACCAGCGTATTTGTAGAAAACATATTCGAGAACCGTTACCGCCATGCCGACGGCCTGCAACGGATGGGCGCGAAGATCAAGGTGGAGGGAAAAGTGGCGGTGGTAGAGGGAGTTGAAAGGCTAACAGGCGCCTCGGTAGAGGCAGCGGACCTGCGGGGCGGGGCGGCGCTCGTGGTTGCCGGCCTTGCGGCCCAGGGGCGGACCCAGGTCAGTGGGGAAGCGTTTATTCGCCGAGGCTATGAGAACCTGGTGGGGTGTCTGGCAGACCTGGGAGCACGCGTTAGAAATGAGGGAGAGGAAACAGGACAATAAGTAAGATACGCTAACAATATGGCACTGTAAAAAAGCTTATTGAAGTGGAAGATTCGTCACTTGTGGAAAACTCGGGAAATAAAAAGGGGTGAGAGTATGGCAAGGCAAGGCCGTTCCCGAAAGGGTGTGTGGGATGAAAACGACTTTATCGATATTCATTCTCATTCCAGCGGCGAACCACCGCAGTATGATTGGTTCGTAAATAGACAGAAAAACCGTGGCCCTATGGAGCAGCCGGAAAGCCGCCGCGTCCGCCCGCCAGCTGGACCAGCCGGCAGCCGCCGGGAACCCCGCCGGCCAGCAAACTTGAGTAGCCGAGAGACAGGCCGCGCACCATCTGGCAACAAAAAAAGACCGCCGGCGAGCCGGGGGGCTCCATCACAGAGAAAAGCCCCGCCAGAACCGGCTTCTCGAAAGCGTACCTCGAATTCCCGAAGAGCATCGCGGGGGGAACCAGAGAGAACATCGCGTCCTTCCCGTAATGAAATTCCCCGTAAACGCCGGAAACCTATGGGAAAGGCCAAACGTCGGATACTGATGATACTGGGGCTTTTCGTTATGCTGACCGGCACAGGCTTTTTAGCCGAGTCGCTGTTGTTCCGGGTCACAGGCGTACGGGTAACTGGAGACCCTGTGTATCCGGAAGAACAGATTAAGACCATTTGCAATTTTAAAGCAGGAGATAACCTCTTATTCATCCCTACCGGTGAAAAGGAACGGGCCTTGCAAGAGCAGTTGCCCTATATTGGCAAGGCCAAAATCAGCCGGCGAATTCCCGGGACTGTGGTGATTGAGGTCGCGGCGGCCCAACCGGCCTGCTGTATACAGGTGGGGGGCAGCTGGCTGGTAGTGGACGGAGGAGGCAAGGTGCTGGAAAACCGCGCCGACCCCATACAGGGGATTTTACAGGTTTCAGGCCTTGCGCCCTCTGCCGCTCAGCCGGGAAAAACAATTGTTTTGGAAGATGAGGCGGCAGCTGCCGCGTTTACAGAGATTGTGGAGAAGGTCAGCCAGCTGGAGGCCGCCAATGATTTTACCCGATTGAATATGGCGAATATGGAAGACATCCGTCTGTGGTATCAGGACCGTGTGGAATGCAAGCTGGGTGGAACCGCGCAGCTGGATTACAAGATACAGACCGGCTACAACTTATTCCACAATGAAGGAGAGCGGGGCATTGGCCAAAACGAGAAGGGGGTGCTGGACCTATCCTACTCGGACACCAAGACTTTTTATTTTTCTCCGGGAGAGGTGGATCCCAGCACTGCGGTGCAGGCAGCTCCGCCCACGGAATCTGGCGAGCAGGAACCTGACGGGGAGCATCCTCAAAATTCCGAGCCAAGCTCTGAAGAGCCCACCGCTAGCCCAGAGGGAAGGGGGGCGGGCATTCCAGATCAGCCCTTTACCGGCTAACGCCATATCTTGTGGCCAGTAGTAACAGAGGACCGATTCGCGGGAAGAAAGAAAGAAAAACAATTTTTTTCAGCCCTTTTTTTGAGAATTTCCTTGAAATTTTCCCGAAAAAGTGATAGATTATACCATGTAACGGTTTAGTTAACGTAAGTCGGCCTGTGCAGTATTCGGGCCGCGGCGTGTTTAAAAAGAGAAAGGCTGGAAAAACAGGCGTTTCCAGCTTTTAGGGCTAGGGAGGCCCGACCCGAAACCTGGGTAGACAAAACTCTGGAATCCGCGCCGCAGGGGGACTTTTCTCAAAATGTCCGCTCCAAACATGGAACGGAAGATCAAAAAACGGGGCGCGGGCCCCAAACTAGCGAAAACGGTAGGCGAGGCCGCAAGGGCTTTGAAAAGATATTGTGGCGGGAAAAAAGTAGCCTGACCGGCCGCAGATGTAGCCTAATGTCTCGTCGGGAAAGGAAGATGGTAAAAAATGCCTTTTGAAGTTGATAATCTGTTGGATGAAACTCCCCAGACCATAAAGGTAGTGGGGGTAGGCGGCGGCGGCGGAAACGCCGTAAACCGCATAGCCAGCGCAGGAGTACGCAGCGTAGAATTAGTTTGTATGAATACGGACAAGCAGGCCTTACAGCGCAGCCAGGCCTCTATAAAGGTACAGCTGGGCGAAAAGCTGACCAGTGGCCGGGGGGCTGGCTCCAAGCCTGAAGTGGGCGAGAAGGCGGCTGAAGAAAGCCGGGAGGTTATCTCTCAGACCCTGAAGGATGCAGACATGGTGTTTATCACTGCGGGTATGGGAGGCGGTACCGGCACGGGCGCGGCTCCTGCTGTAGCAAAGATTGCCCGGGAGCAAGGGGCTCTTACGGTGGGAATCGTCACAAAGCCGTTTGCTTTTGAGGGCCGCCGCCGTATGGAACAGGCTGAAAAGGGCATTGCGGCCCTGCGGGAGCACGTGGACTCTTTGGTGGTCATTCCTAATGAGCGCCTTAAACTGGTAAGCGACGAGCGTATTACCCTGGCCAATGCTTTTTTGGTGGCAGACGACGTGCTGCGCCAGGGTGTGCAAAGTATTTCCGATTTGATTCAGCTGCCCGGTATCGTTAACCTGGACTTTGAGGACGTGAAGTCTGTAATGCAGGACGCCGGCTATGCCCATATGGGCGTGGGCCATGGCACTGGCAAAGACAAGGCGGAGCAGGCGGCTATGGCGGCAATTTCCAGTCCCTTACTGGAAACCAAAATTGCCGGGGCTCGAGGTGTGATCATCAATATTACATCCAGCCCGGATATTGCCTTGGATGAGATTGATACCGCGTCACAGATTGTTACCGAGCGGGCACACCCTGATGCCAACATTATTTGGGGCGCCACGTTTGATGAGTCCATGGAGGATTCCATGAATGTGACTGTGATTGCTACGGGCTTTGAGGGCATGAATGGAGAGAAGAGCAAGCCTGCCCTGGATCTGGACTTGGATGAGGACTTTCTAAGCTCTTCACCCGCGGCGGATCCATCGCCAGTGGTCTCCAGCCGCAGCAGTTCATCAATGCGGAGCGGTTCTTCTGTGCGGAGCAGCCAGAGTATTCGCGGTACCGAGCCTCGGGTAGACCCGGCCGTGATAGATGATGATGATACGTTTACAGACATTATGTCTATCTTTAATCGCAAATAATCAACATAATTTTGGCGGAGTTAGTTATGGGAAATTTAATTCAAGGAGTACATCATATTGCTGTTAAGCCCACGGCAGAGCAGTATCAGGAGACAGTGGAATTTTACACCAAGCTCTTGGGGATGGAAGTGGTGAAAAGTTGGGGCGATCCCCAGCGGCCTTGTCTGATGGTCTCCTGCGGAGACAACAGCTGTATGGAAATCCTTAGCGGTGAAAGTGAAATTCCCGCCGGGGGTCCTTTGGCGCATGTGGCCTTTGCCACAGATAAGGTGGACGAGATTATTGAAAAGGTCCGCGAAGCTGGCTATGAGGTGACCAATGAGCCTGCCGACGCGAATATTGGGGGCAATATGCCTATCCGTATTGCCTTTTTCTATGGGCCTACCCACGAGCATATTGAGTTGTTCTGGGAAAAATAGTATTTTGCCGAAGTGTCTGACGGCTCTTGGCCCAGGTGCCGGGAGCCGCCTTTTTATATCATGCGGACTGTTTGAACCATCAAAGACCCATATGCTGGGGCTGGCGTATTTGCTTCCCTGCGCGGTCGGCGTCTAGCTGATTTTTGACCACATGATACAAGCAAGGAGGGAGTGAATGGACAAAGACTTTTTACTGAAGGTCTATGGCGGTTTATATGGCTCTGAAGCTGGACCATGGAATCTTTCAGCAGAGCAGAAGTATCTGGAGTATCGAATCACTGCCTTTTTTGAGGAGAACTTTTTAGTAGAAGAAGGTGCGGAGCTCTGCAATGTGGGCATTGGCGCGGGCTATTGGGACCGATATCTCAGTTATCAGCTGAAGGGCGGCAAATTGACCAGTATCGACATCAATGAAGAGATATGCCGCGCCTTGGAGGCTTGCTTGAAAAATGAGGGCAACCCAAACCCTGTAACAGTCATCCATAAAGATGTGATGGACTGTGGGGAGCTGGAGGAGCGTTTTGACATTGTAACCATGGTGGGATCAGCCCGAATGGAGAGTGGACTGTTCCAGACCATTCTGGTACAACTATTCCGTTTTTTAAAACCAGGCGGCAGCTTGTACTACCAATCGCTAGATCCAAAAGAGGATCGCGAAGCGGTGGGGGCTTTGTGCATAGAGCGGGGCTTCCAAGTGGAACGGTACCTGCTGGATGAAGCATATGGACGAAAAGCCCAGTATTGGAAGATTACCAGAGTGTGAAACCAGAAAATGTGAGAGGGAGCGGAAGCGGCGCCAAGCCTGTGTGCTGGGCCGCTTCTTCATTACCGTAAGGAGGAAGGGATATGCCGCGGCTGACTGAAATGAAAAATATTGGGGCTGAGATGGCCAGCAAGCTGGAAGCGATTGGAATGGATTGTCCTGAGAAATTGTTAGAAATAGGGGCAAAGGAGGCATTCCGGCGGCTAAAAGAGACTTTTCCCAATGCCTGTCTAGTGCATCTGTACTCTTTGGAGGGCGCGGTGACAAACACGGAGTTTAACGCCCTTTCAGAGAAAAAGAAGAGGGAGCTGAAGGTGCTTAGCGATTCACTAAAGGAAGGGGAACGATTATGCCGTTGAAAAATATCCAGCAGCCAGAGGTCATTCTGCTGACAGAGACCTTGCGTCTCAAGCGTTATAATGGCCATTATGAGCTGGCCCTGGCCGGTTACCAGGACCCCTATGTGTACCAGAATTCTGAGGGAATTTTTGACCAAACCAAAATCCCAGATCTAAACTATGTAAAGGGAATGTGTGAGTACCTAGACAAAAACGGAGAACTCTACTTTATAGAGGTGTTAGAGGATGAGCGGTACACTGCTGTGGGAGATGTGACAATGAAGGCGGAAAATCCGCCTATTGCCATTTGGTATGAGAAGTACCGGGGGAAAGGTCTGGGGAGCCTAGTGATGGGGGCGGTCATTAACCGCATGCGGGCCTTGGGCTATAAGAAAATACGGAATTCCACTGTATACAAGTGGAACGAGGCCTCTTTTCGGCTGCACCAGAAGCTGGGCTTTCAGGTGGTTCGGGAGACAGATCAGGAGTATTATCTGGATTTGGAGCTAATGCGGGAGGAAAATATGATGGAAGAAATCAGACTGAACACCAGCGAACTGAAAGAAAAGGCGGCCCAGCTGCGGGCGGGCCAGCGGGTGCTGCTTAGCGGCACGGTTTATACCAGCCGGGATGCCGCCCACAAGCGCATGACAGAGATCCTGGACAGGGGCGAGGAGCCGCCCTATCCTTTGGCGGGCGCAGCCATTTACTATGCTGGACCTACCCCGGCGCCAGCGGGGCTGGCCATTGGCTCCTGCGGACCCACCACCAGCACCCGAATGGACCCCTATACCCCCCGATTTCTTGATCTGGGCCTAAAATGCATGATTGGCAAGGGAAAGCGTAGTCAAGAGGTGGTACAGGCCATGCGGCGCAATGGTGCGGTATATCTGTGCGCCATCGGCGGGGCAGGGGCCTTGGCGGCAAAATGTATTGTGGGCTGCGAAGTCATTGCTTTTGAGGATCTGGGGTGTGAGTCGGTGAAGCGTCTGGAACTGCGGGATTTTCCACTGATTGTAGGAATCGATAGCTTGGGCGGGAGCATATTAGTCTAAAAGCGAGGACCAAAATGTTATTGAGAAGTGATTTTTACTTAATCGGGGCCTTGCTCTTGGGTGTGGGATGTACCGGAGCTTTTATTATGAGGGTGAGAATTCACAGAATCTTTTTTTCGGGGCTGGCCGCCGCTTATATTATAATTGTGCTGGGCCTGACGCTGTTTCCCATCCCGTACCAGGAAGCAGGGCGTTTTGCGCCGGCTCCTCATAATTTAATTCCCTTCCGCACTATACCGGCCAGGGCAAAAAGACGGCACTTTCTCTATTTTCAAACCAGCCCTAATAAAATTTATCTGGAGAAAATATTTAAGGCAAAAGGAGAGAATGATGTGTTTGACGGACTGATGCGCCTGCTAGTGAGGAACTATGGCAGCACTGATCCCGCTGTGCGGGAAAAGAGCGGCCAGGTGGCTGGGGGAGTGGGCATTGCCACAAACTTGCTGCTGTTTGCCATCAAGCTGGCTGCGGGGCTTCTCTCTCACAGTGTAGCCATTATGGCGGACGCTATCAATAATTTAACGGACTCGGGCTCATCCATTATTATGTTGGTGGGCTTCAAGTTGGCCGGAAAGCCTGCCGACCAGGAGCATCCCTTTGGCCATGCCCGTATCGAATATCTCTGTGGAGTGATCGTATCCTTTATTGTGCTGTTCTTGGGCCTGGAGCTGGGCAAGAGCTCGGTGGAGAAAATTTTTTCGCCAGAAACGGCGGCTTTTGGTCCCGTGACTTTGAGCATTTTGGTGGTTTCTGTAGCAATGAAGTTATGGCAGTGCCTCTTTTACCGCAGCGTAGGGAAAAAGATCGGCAGCCAAGCCCTGGTAGCTACTGCCAGTGATAGCCGGAATGACGTGGTTGCCACTCTTGTAGTGCTTTTGGGCGCAGTGGTTACGGCAGCCAGCGGCTGGCACCTGGATGGCTGGTTGGGGCTGGCGGTGGCTGCGTTCATAGTGGTGTCTGGGGTTAAGTTGGTGATAGAGACCGCCAACCCTCTTTTGGGTGCGGCCCCGGACCAGGAGCTGGTGGGCCGGGTGTATGAGAAGATCCGCTCCTACCCAGGGATTATTGGAATCCACGACTTGACGGTCCACAGCTATGGAGAGGGCCGCTGCTTTGCCAGCGTCCACTGCGAGGTGCCGGCAGAGGAGGACATCCTGGTCAGCCACGACCTAATCGACAATATTGAACGGGACTTTCTTAGTGATGAGGGAATCCATCTGGTCATCCATCTGGATCCCATTGTCACCGGTGACCTCAGGACGCAGCAGCTGCGGGAACAAGTTCTGGAGTGTGTGAAGGACGTCTATCCTCAGGCGGCCATTCACGATTTTCGGGTGGTATGGGGGGTGACCCACTCTAACATTGTATTTGACGCGGCAGTGCCCTTTACGTTGAAGGATAGCGATGAGCGGGTAAGGAGCAATATTACCCACAGAATAGAAGAGCTGGACCCCGCGTACCGAGTGGTGCTAACCGTGGACCGGGAGGGCGTGGTCCATGAAATGGAACGCTAAAGGTTGTGTGGGGGCTCATAATTAAGTGGTAGGATTTTATGCTTAATGGCAACCGACAGCAAAGCTATCAGGTGTCAGAAGGGGGAATTTCCAATGTGGCGCCAGTGTAGTAGTGGTTCAGGATCTCTTGGTAGGTAGCGCCGTTTTTGGCCATAAACACGGCTCCTGCCTGGCTCATGCCCACCCCGTGGCCCCAGCCTCGGACCGTGAAGTGGAAGCTTCCCTCTGCATATTCCCAGGAGAAGCACGCGCTTCTCAGCCCAAAGGCGGCTCGCAGCTGGGCACCAGTAACCTTTTTGCCGCCCAGCAGCGCGGATTTCACGAGCCGGGAGGGGGTGTACTCTACATTAGAAAGCCATTCCTCCGCAGGACCAGAGAGATCTGGTGGGTCCTCCGTGAAGTATTCCGCAGCGGCGGATTTCAGAGCTTCTTCCGTAAGATCAATGCGGCTTAGATAGCCGTCGCTAAAAGCGTCCCCGGGGCTAGCCACTGCTTGCAGATAGGGGTGTTCCAGCCCTGCCGAAGGGGACCAAACATTTTCCACGGCCTCTGTGCTGCCTGGGGAGATAGCAAAGTAACAGCACAGTGCGGACTGGCCCCCGTAAGTAAGCTGCTGGCCATAGACCGCATCTACCACTTTCGTCAGTAAACTGTGGTACTGGTCAAAGTCTTCCCCCCAGCGCTCCCGCATGGCGCTTTCAGGCACATAGACCAGCCAGCGGCTGGGGTCGTAGGTAATCACCTGTCCTTCGGCCCGCAGGCGGCTGTAGTAGCTGTAAGAAGCTACAGCCTGGGCCTTTAGTGCTTCTTCGGGGGAGGAAAGGTCCATCTCGCAGGCTAGACAAGCGGCTAAAAACTCTTTGCCCTCTACGGTGACGGTCTCTCCTGTACTATTTTCTGTTAAAGTGAAGGTGTCGGGCTCTTGGGCGGTATTCCCAGGCAGCCGCTGGCCCTGTAAAAAGTCCGGAGCAGGTCCCAAAGCGGAGGATGTAGAGCCGGCGGTAGATGGAGCGGACTCTTGCTCCACCGGAGTTTGGGGAGAATCGCTGGGGGAAAGAGCGTCCACATGGCCCGCGCCGTAAATGGCGGCCGGTGCTAAGGTGAGAATGAGATAAAGCGCTAAAAAGGCCAGCAGCAGCCGTTTGCCGCCAGAGGAGCCGGTGTTTTTCATAGGGAAGCCACGTCCTTTCCTCTAATTTTTTGACACTCCAAAAGTTTGCTGTTTTTAAATTTCTTGTGGGATAATATTTCAAAAATACCCTTCTCACCCATAGATTATTTGGGGATTTTCATTAAATTTTGCATTTTTATAGATGGCCTATTGCAAAATCTCTTGACTTGTTCGGGAGGAATGTATAAAATAGTAGAATCACGCAAAAGGAGGACCATACCATGCAGCGCCTAAACAACGAGAGTCCGCAGAGTACCACCATCCAGGAGCTTTGCGCCGAATATTGCGCGAATAACACAATTTCAAGAGAACAATACGAGCATTATGATGTAAAACGCGGCTTACGGAATGCCGATGGCACTGGTGTGATGGCCGGTCTGACCCATGTGTGCAATGTGCATGGCTACCTCATTGCCGACGGAGACAAAATTCCTGACAGAGGACGGCTTACCTATCGGGGCATCAGTATCGAGGACATTGTAGCGGGATGTCAGGCCGAGGGACGGTTTGGTTTTGAAGAGATCGTTTGGCTGTTAATTTTCGGTAAACTGCCTAACCGCAGGCAGTTTAACCGTATGTGTAATCTACTATATGATAACCGGGAGCTGCCCGAGTATTTCCCAGAGGACATGATTATCAAAGCGCCCTCCAAAAATGTTATGAATAAGCTGGCCCGGTCGGTGATGGCTCTGTATTCTTATGATGACGACCCAGAGGACAGTTCGCTGGAGAACAACATGCGCCAAAGTATCTCTCTTATTGCCCGGATGCCCTCTATTATGGCCTATGCCTACCAGGTAAAGCGCCGGCATTTTGATAAAAAGAGCATGTTCTTCCACCCCTACGAGCCCAGCCACTGTACTGCCGAGGCCATTCTGAACGCTCTGCGTCCAGACAGGCAGTTTACCCGGAAAGAGGCTGAGATGCTGGACCTATGCATGGTGCTGCATGCAGAGCATGGCGGCGGAAATAACTCTACCTTTACCACTCGGGTGCTCACCTCGGCGGGCACAGATATTTATTCGGCCATTGGCGCGGCGGTTGGCTCTTTGAAGGGCTACCGTCATGGTGGAGCGAACCACCGGGTGCGCCGGATGATGGATGAAATCATGGAAAACGTGAAAGACTGGCAGGACGAGGACGAGGTGTGCACCTACCTGGAGAAGATTCTGCGGGGTGAGGCGGGCGACGGCAGTGGGCTGATCTATGGGGTGGGCCATGCCATCTATACTTTGTCCGATCCACGGGCGGTGATTTTAAAAACCCAGGCCCGCAGCTTAGCGGTCGAAAAAGGTTACGACAAAAAGCTGGCCCTATATGAGCTGGTAGAACGGCTTGCACCAGGCGCTTTCTTTAAGGTGACCGGGAATGAGAAGGTCATTAGTGCCAATGTGGATTTCTATTCGGGCCTGGTATATGAAATGCTGGGAATTCCAGAGGATTTGTTCACCCCCATGTTTGCTGTGTCCAGAATTGCCGGCTGGTGCGCCCACCGCATTGAAGAGCTGACTACAGGAGGCCGCATTATGCGTCCGGCCTACCGGGCGCTTCCGGTGAAGCAGGCCTATGTGCCGCTGGATCAGCGGTAACACAGGGCAATGGACATCCTTCCCTACAAGCCTATTAGAAACAGCCGGCAGATATGCCTAGACACAAAAAATTGTGAGGAAAGGGACCCTGTAGGGTCCTTTTTTTCCGCGGGGAACAGTAGGGGCAAAAAACTATTGGAAAATAGGCGGGATTGTGGTACAATAGAATCTAAGATGCTTCGGGAGATGAAACGATATGAATCACATCAAAGGAAAGGCCATGGCCATGGGGCTGGCTGCTGTGCTGGCGGGAGCCGTTTTGGGGATCGTTCTAAGGCTGGTTCTGATGCAGAACTTTTTCGATTATGACACGGGATTCTACACGGATAACGGTCTGATGGCCTGGCTTAGCCTGGGGGGGCCTGTACTGGGGGCGGCGCTGGCGGGGTTCTTCTGTTACCGGGGCAGGGAGCTGTTTGGCGGTTATGAGTGGAAAAGAGCCACAGGCACTGGCGTGCTTGCATGCCTGTCTGGAGTCTTTTTGCTGCGGCTGGGGGTCATAATGGCCCAGGATTACCACAATTTCTTAAACTCCGGTCTGTCCCAATACGACTCGGTGAAGCAAGGCGTCTTGCATGTGTTGTTTATTGTGGCCAGTCTGATATTTGGTTTGGTGCAGGTGGCCACTTCTATAGGCTTTATTCTAGGAAAAAATATTTTCAAAAAACTGCCCCTGCTTTACCTGGCTGGTCCATTTTGGGGGATTTCTTATCTGATTTTGGTGTATCTGTTTTACGCCAAATCCTCTTCGGTGGTGGAAAATATTTTTGCCGTGATAGGCGCTGCGGCGCTGCTGCTAAGCCTATTCTACATATGCCGGATTTTTGCTGGAGTAGAGGTGTCTGGCGCGGCCAGACGGCTGTTTGCTGCTGGTGGGGTGGCGGTTACAATGGTAGTGAGTTATGTGGTGGGGAATATAGCATTGTTTTTTCAGGGGAAAACCTATGCGGGCGAAATGCCTGTGGAGTGCCAGATGGGCGGTCTGCTGACAGCTCTGTTTGTACTGTCATTTATGTGTCATTACAATCAACATAGAATTTCAGATCCTAAGAAGATTCTGGCAGTCGAGTCTGTAACAGCCAAGGATCCGGGAGAAGAAGATGGCGATGGAGCATAAGGGTACGCAGCGGCTGGATACGCCGCGCCTGGTATTGCGGCGATTCGTCCCGGAGGACCTGGAGTCTTTTTATCAGCACTGTTTAAGTGACAGCCAGGTTTGGCGCTGGACCAGTTATCCCCAGATGGAAGGGATTTGGGAGGCGCAGAGCAAAGCGGGGCTGTTTACCCCTAACTGGTTTGCCGCCTATGAGCGTCCAGACCGCTACAGCTGGGCCATTGCGGAAAAGCCGGAGGGGCCGGCCATTGGCAGAGTATTTGGAATGCATCCGAACGACAGGACCCAGGAGGTGGAACTGGCCTATGAGCTGGGGCAGGCGTTTTGGGGACAGGGCTATATGACCGAGGCTGTGCGGGCTGTGCTGCGGTTCTTTTTTGAGGATGTGGGCTTTTTCCGGGTTCATGCTTACCACGCGGACCAGAACCCCGCCTCTGGCCGGGTAATGCAAAAATGCGGGATGCGCTATGAGGGGATCATGCGCAAGGCCTGCGTGTGTAACGGCGGACGGTTCGACCAGGTAAACTATGCCCTGCTGAGGGAGGAGTATAGGAAGGAAAGCGGATGGGAACCGGGGGGTGAAAGAATATTTCAGGCTGATTATTCTTGGTAAAGGCTTGTATTTTTGGAAGAAATGTATTAAAATAAGAGTAGTTCGGCACCCCATCAAATTACAGGAGGTCATTCCAATGTCTGTAAAAGTTGCTATCAATGGTTTCGGCCGTATTGGCCGTCTGGCTTTCCGCCAGATGTTCGGCGCTGAGGGCTACGAGGTTGTGGCCATTAACGATCTGACCAGCCCCAAGATGCTGGCTCATCTGTTGAAGTACGACTCCGCCCAGGGCCGCTACGCTCTGTGCGACAAGGTGGAGGCCGGTGAGGACTCCATTACTGTAGACGGCAAGACCATCAAGATCTATGCCGAGAAGAACGCCGCCGACCTGCCCTGGGGCGAGATCGGTGTGGATGTTGTGCTGGAGTGCACTGGCTTCTACTGCTCTAAGGAAAAGAGCCAGGCCCATATCGACGCGGGCGCTAAGAAGGTTGTTATCTCCGCCCCCGCCGGCAAGGACCTGAAGACCATCGTGTTCAGCGTGAATGAGCAGACCCTGACCGCTGAGGATACCATCATCAGCGCGGCTTCCTGCACTACCAACTGCCTGGCCCCCATGGCCAACACCCTGAACAAATACGCTCCCATCCAGAGCGGTATTATGACCACGGTGCATGCTTTCACCGGTGACCAGATGGTTCTGGACGGCCCTCATCGTAAGGGTGACCTCCGCCGCGCTCGTGCCGCCGCTGTGAACATCGTTCCCAACAGCACCGGCGCTGCCAAGGCCATTGGTCTGGTTATTCCCGAGCTGAATGGCAAGCTCATTGGCTCTGCCCAGCGTGTTCCCGTGCCCACTGGCTCCACCACTATCCTGGTGGCTGTTGTGAAGGGCGAGAACGTTACCGCTGAGGGGATCAATGCCGCGATGAAAGCCGCTGCCTCTGACTCCTTTGGCTACACCGAAGAGCCCCTGGTTTCCTCCGATATTATCGGCATTACCTATGGTTCTCTGTTTGATGCTACCCAGACCATGGTTACCGAGATCGGCGACGGCTTGTATCAGGTGCAAGTAGTTTCCTGGTATGACAATGAGAACAGCTACACCAGCCAGATGGTGCGCACGATTAAGTACTTTGCTTCCATCTAAAAACAGAAGAATTGCGTAAAAAAGAGTTCGACAGCGAAAAAGCCCCGGAAAAATTGGGGCTTTTTCTATTTTGTTTTGTGGCTATTTTGTTTACTAAGCTGGGAAAAGTCAGTGGTTTGGGAATAAATTATCCGTTCCTGTTATAAGGGAGTCTTGGCTGTGAAAAAGTGGTGCGAGGAAGCGTTTGAAGGGAAGATGGAGGTGACGGGTTATCTTTATGGGGGAAAGACGGAGGGATACTGCCGCAACGGCGAGGAAGTTGGCAACCTTTACACCTGTACCTATGGCTGTCCAGTGAACCGGCAGGACCATGATATTTCTCCTAATACCATGATGATTCTATTCCCTATTATGGAGGCGGTGCGCAGCGGCGGCAATCTTCATAATCTAGGCGGCAGCGGGAAATACTGTAAGGATGTGGTGTGCCCGGACGGCTGCGTAAAGTTTCGCGTGACAGCGAAGAAGCGGGAAGAGCAGAACTTTTTTAAAGGAAATCTCCCGACGGAGGATTTGTATCATGATTGAAATTATATCTTGGACAAAAGAGTTGGCGGGGCAGCTGCGCCAGGTCTTTGGAGAACGGCTGTGGTTTGTGGGGTACCAGGGCAGTTATGGCAGGGGAGAGGCTGCGGAGAATAGCGATATTGATATAGTCACAGTGTTGGATACTGTAACGACAGCGGATTTAAGCAGATACCGGGAGACGGTACGAACCATGCCCCAGAGTGAGCTGGCCTGTGGGTTTATCTGCGGAGCGGCGGAGCTGCGGGCTTGGCCCCGGTTCGACTTGCTGGGCCTGGTGCTTGACACCAAGCCGGTGCTAGGCAGTTTGCGGGAGATGACGCCGGAATTTACGCAGGCGGATCTACGGCAAGCCATAGCTGCCGGTTCCTCGGCAATTTACCACGGTCTCTGTCATAGCTATCTGTATGATAAAGACCCCCGGGCTGTGTTGCCCGCACTGTGTAAATCCGCATTTTTCTGCCTGCGGCTTTTGGCTTTGGAGCGCACAAAGGTCTACTATGCGTCCAAAAGAGAACTGCTGCCTGCGCTGGAAGGGCAGGAGAGGGAGATCCTGGAGTGGTCCATTACGCCGGAGGTTCTGGCGCAACAGAATACAGAACGTGTTTATGCACAACTGATGGAATGGAGCCGCCGCGCTATGGGGGCGTAGCGGTGTACAAAAAAAGTTCGAAAAATTCTTGACTCGAACACCGTGTCGTACTCTATACTGGGAACCAGGAAGGAGCGAGGGCCATGGAACAGGATCAGAGCGTGGAACAGAGGTTGGCTACAGTGACGGAGGTTTCCCAGTCTTTAGGACTTTCCACCAGGATGCTTCGCCACTATGAGGAGCTGGGGCTGGTGAAAAGCCGCCGCCGGGAGGGCTATGCCTATCGCCTGTACGATGAGGAAGCAGTACGGCGTTTACGTCAACTCATTGTTCTGCGTAAGCTGCGTATTCCCCTAAAGCAGGTGAAATGTGTTCTGGACGATCCCACTGCTCTAGAGGCCATCCGGGTCTTTCAGGAAAAACTGGAGGAACTGGACCAGGAGCTGGACGCCCTGGGCACCATTCGCGGCATTCTGGGCGATTTGCTTTCTACGCTGAAGCGCCGCTGCTGGCTGTCCGCCGGCGCGGCTATGCTAGACGATTCCCAGCTGATGGGGCTGGTTTCATCCCTGCCTTCTCCGAATTTGCATATAGATGAGGAGCGTACAAAAAAAATGGAAGATTTAAACCGTGCGGAGGAAAACGCCGCCAAGCTGAAGGATGTACGTATTGTGCACCTGCCCGCCTCGACGGTGGCCGCTGCCCGTTATTTTGGGCCGGACCCCGAAGACCACGCGGGGAAAATGATCGCGGACTTTGTCCGAGAGAACAGGCTGTGGGAGATTGGGGATGTGCGGGAGTATGGCTTTAATTCCCCCAATCCGCCCCCAGAGGGCGGAACCTATGGCTACGAGTTCTGGGTCACCATTCCCGAGGATTTGGAGGTACCCGCGCCGCTGGAGAAAAAACATTTCCCTGGAGGCACCTATGCGGCGCACTGTATCCAGATGGGCAATTTCCACGAGTGGGGATGGCTGTTCCAGTGGGCTTATGAGAGCAAAGAGTACGAGATCAACGGCTCAGACACGCCTGAGAATATGTATGGTTGTCTTGAAGAGCACCTAAATTACCATACGCATATTCAAGAGACTACGGAGGGTGAGCCTTGGATAGCGCAGCTGGATCTGCTAATTCCAGTGAAGCGGAAAACAACGTCTAAGGGATAGAAAAAGGGGGCCGGGAGACCGGCCCCTTCTGGTTGACAGAGGGGAAAAATGAAAATATAATATAATTGGCGAAAGAAGAGTGCATCCAAGACGAAGGGTTCATCTGGCGACCCTCTGGTACGTTTCAAAGGCGGTAGAATGTGGAGGCTTGGCAAAGCCAGCTCTCTGCCGGAGGCCATAACATCGTCCATAAAAGCTACCTTTGGGTACTTCTCAAAAAATAGGAAAGAAGGAGAAAACCATGCGAAGAAAGGACCGGGAAATTACAGATAAAAATGAGATTATGAAGATTCTCTCCCAGTGTCAGGTGTGCCACCTGGGAATGTGCCGGGAGGGTCAGCCTTATGTGGTTCCATTAAATTTTGGGATGGAGGCGGAAAACGGGGAGCTTACGCTGTATTTTCATGGAGCAAAGGAGGGGCAAAAGCTGGACTTTATCCGGGAAAATCCCCAGGTTTGCGTACAGTTCGACTGTGGTCACCGTCTTTTAGAGGGAGATATTGCCTGTGCATATACGTTTGCGTATGAAAGCGTCATTGGCTTTGGCCGAGCGGAGATTTTGGAGGAGCATGAGCAAAAGGCCCAGGGCCTGACGGCTATCCACCGCCATATTACTGGCAAGGAATTTACCTTTACCCATCAGCAGACGGAAACCGTTGCTGTGCTGAGGGTGGTAGTAGATATGGTATCCGGAAAGCGGCGTCCCGCCGTGTAGAGAGGACGATAGAAAAATATATGGCAACCCCGCACAATTCTAAGCACCGTCTTGCTTGTACATTTTCCGTGATAGCGCACAGCGTTCGCTTGTCAATGGTGAGATGGACGGCGCTCAATCTGTACCCTCTGAAGAAAAATCTGACTGCCCAATACGGTACTTAGAATTGTGCGGGATTGCCATATGGCTGTCAGCGTTTTGGGACCTAAGTTTTTATCGGAATTTTCAATGCGGGAAGCCTTGAGCCGCCGGAGAAGCTTTTGTGATTTTTTAGACATCTCCGGTAGGGGAGATCGGTGTTTATAACTTGCATAACCGCCAGGAAAACCGGCCATATTATACGCAAAAGCTGAAAGGAGACTTTGCGTATGAACTGTCACATTATGGGCCTGCGGGTGGATCACCGCCGTACCAATGCCCCAAAACTGCAAAAAACTCTGACTCATTATGGATGTAATATCAAAATGCGGGTGGGCCTGCACCAGGCCGGAGAGCTGGGATGCTCAGATGACGGACTCATCGTTCTGCAGGTTTGCGGCAAGCCCGGCGAGGCGGGCCAGATGCTGGAAGAGCTGAATGGAATGGATGGCGTGACCGCAAAACTGATGGAGATTTGATGGGCAAAAGGATCAAGAAGGACCAGGTAAAAACCGAGGTTGGACAGATTGAAAAAATTTTTTAAAAAAACGTTTGCTTTTTCCGCTTCTTTGGGGTATAATCACCATAATAAGAGGGGGACGACCCCCTATTTCAAAGGAGTGTTCTTACCATGAAAGTAGCTGTTATAGGCTGCGGCACTATTGCCAATGCGGCCCATATTCCGTCCTATATGAATAACTCTGAGGCGGAAATTAAGTATTTCTGCGACATTATTCCCGAACGAGCCCAGGCTGCTGTAGAAAAGTACGGCTGCGGTACTCCTGTAGAGGATTATCATGATGTGCTGGCCGATCCCGAGATAGAGGCTGTTTCTGTCTGTACCCCCAATAATGTCCATGCGCAGATCGCGATGGATGCTTTGCGCGCGGGTAAGAATGTGCTGTGCGAAAAACCCGCCGCCCGTACCTATGCCGAGGCGCAGGAGATGCAGAAGGTACAGCACGAGACTGGAAAAGTACTGAATATCGGCGTGGTAAACCGTTTTAACGATGGTGTGAACCGCATTAAAGAGTATATTGATTCCGGTAAGCTGGGCAATATCCACCATGTGTATGTAAGCTTCCGGGCCCATCGCTCCATCCCCGGCTTGGGCGGTGCATTTACCACCAAGGCCATTGCAGGTGGCGGAGCCCTTATTGACTGGGGCGTGCATTACCTGGACATTGTTATGTATTGCTGTGGAGACCCCACGGTTAAGACTGTTTCCGGCGAGACCTTCTGCAAGCTGGGCAAGGATATGAAGAACTATGTGTATACCGACATGTGGGCCGGCCCGCCCAAGTACGACGGCACCTATGACGTGGACGACTCGGTTACTGGTATGATCCGTACCTCGGGCCCCGTCATCACTTTGAACGGCGCCTGGGCCCAGAATATTGGCGAAAGCGAGCAGTACATTGACTTTATGGGCGATAAGGCGGGGATCCGCCTGTATTATGGCTCCAAGTTTGTGCTGTATACCACCGAAAATGGCGCGCTGGTGGAGTACTCTCCCAAGTATAACAGCCGGGATATGTTCCAGACTGAAATCAACTCCTTTATTGAATGCATCAAGACGGGCAAGAAGCTGCCCTCTCATATTGACACAGTCATTATCACGGCTGAGATGATGCAGGCCATCTATGATTCCGCGGAGCAGCACAAAGAGGTTGTGCTGGGTCAGTAAGATAAATGGCTAAAAACGATAATATTCATGCCATACGATTCTACAACAGCCTCTGCCGCTTGAATGAGGAAGCGGCTGCAAAATTTGCCAAAGTCCATCCTCTTTCAAAGTCTGCGGACCATAGAAAGAAATTCTGCTGGGCCCAGGAACAGTGCGAGTTTTTAGAAGAAAACTTCTCTCCTGAGGAAGTGGAAGAGGTCCGTTCCCGCTGCCACTGTGAGGCCCCCGGCACTTTGGCAAAACGGATGCGTAGGTATCTTCAGGATACGGACAACCTGGAAGAGTTTGCCGCCCAGTTTAATGCGAAAGAGAAGTATGTTACGCTGGAAGCTGCGCCTGACGGGCTTCTGTTATGTTATCCCGAGTGCTACTGTGCCTGTGTAAGGCGGGCGGAGGAGCCAATTTCCCGAACTTGGTGTCTGTGTACCCTGGGCCATGTTAAGAGCCTGTTTTATCAGGTATTGGACCGGGAAGTAGAAGTACGGCTGTTGGAATCTATAAAGACCGGCGGGACACGGTGTGTTGTGCAAGTTAAGATTTGAAGGGAGTAATAAGAGAAATGTATCCGTTTTCTATTGGCGCGATGCTGGAATGCTTCCGGCTGGATACTTTGTCCGCCCTGGACCGGGTGGCACAGCTGGGGGCTAGCGGTGTACAGATTCGAGTGACCCACGGGGAATTGACCCCTGAGAACCTCTCTGCGGAAAAGCGCAAAGAGCTGCTGAAGGCCATCAAAGACCGGGGGTTAACGGTTTCTGCCCTGTGCGGCGATCTGGGTCAGGGATTTGGCGACCCGGAAAAGAACCCGGAGCTGATTGAGCGTTCCAAGCGCATTCTGGACCTGGCTAAGGACCTGGAGACCGATGTGGTGACGACTCATATCGGCGTGGTACCTGGAGAAAAGGCTCATCCCCGTTATGCGATTATGCAGGATGCCTGCGGCCAGTTGGCTTTGTATGCTGATTCCATGCAGGCCCATTTTGCGATAGAGACTGGCCCCGAAACCGCTATGACTTTGAAGGGATTTTTGGACGGGCTGCATTCCACCGGCGTAGCTGTAAACCTGGACCCCGCCAACTTTGTAATGGTGACGGGTGATGATCCGGTGCAGGCAGTGTACACCCTGAAGGATTACATTGTGCATACCCATGCCAAGGACGGTCGCCGTCTGCGGTATGTGGACCCGGAGATTATCTATGGCCTGGAGGAGGCGGAGATGCTGGGGGACACCTCTTTTATTGAGCTGCCCCTGGGCGAAGGCGATGTGGATTTTAAGAACTACCTAAAAGCCCTAAATGACATTGGTTTTACCGGCTTCCTAACCATCGAACGTGAAGTAGGTGACGATCCGGCCAAGGATATTAGTATGGCAGTGCGGTTCTTAAAGGAACTAATTCAGTAAACAACAAATAGAAAAGCAGCTGCGCCGATAAGTCTGTTTACTACTGGCTTAATGCGCAGCTGTTTTTTTACAAGAAATGGGTTGTAAATTGGCGCAAAGGGTGGTAAAATTCTTATTGTCTAGCGAAGGGATATGGGATTCCTAATTTTCCCCCCAAAATGATAGCAACTGACAGAAGAAGCAATGAGAGAGAAACGGAGGACATAAACATGGAGGGTGAATCACCGAAACATCTCTGGCCATTAAAGGTTGACGCGGCCGGAGTAAAGAAGTTTTTGACGATTAATGCGGGAGTTTTTTTGCTGTCGTTGGGAGTGTACTTTTTTAAATTCCCCAACAACTTCACCACAGGCGGCGTGAGTGGTTTGTCCATTATTTTGGGCAGGTTTATACCAAATCCAATACTCTCCCCAGCAACAATGATGTCTATTATCAATATTTTTTTGCTGGCAGTGGGCTTTATTTTTCTAAGTGCAGATTTTGGTTTTTGGACTGCATATTGTAGTATCATGTTTTCTTTGGAAACTTGGGTGATGGAAAAAATCTTTCCCATGGAGGTTCCCTTTACCGACCAACCTTTGTTAGAGTTGTGCTTTGCCATTATGCTGCCTGCGGTAGGATCAGCATTGCTGTTTAATAATAATGCGTCCAGTGGCGGCACGGATATTGTGGCAATGATTTTGAAGAAGTATACTGGGTTGACAGAAATTGGCAAAGCACTTTTTGTCAGCGATGGACTAATTGCCCTTTCCTCCTGTTTTCTTTTTGGTATGCGGACGGGTCTTTTTTCGCTGCTGGGCTTGTTTCTTAAGGCGTTTGTGGTGGATTCTGTAATTGAAAGCATTAACCTGTGCAAATTTTTTGCCATTGTCACATCAAAACCTCAGGAAATTTGCGACTATATTATTAACGACCTGGGCCGTAGTTCTACGGTTATCGACGCAATGGGAGCATATACCCATGCGGGGTGTAAAGTGGTGCTCATTGCATGCCGTCGGGGCGAGGCAGTGCATTTGCGCCAAAAATGTAAGCGGATTGACCCCAACTGCTTTATGTTTATTACCAATACCAGCGAAATTATCGGTAAGGGTTTCCGTTCGGTGTAGAGAAGGGGCCTGGAAAAGAGCAAAAGGAGGACTATGGTGGACAATCAATATAAAGACGAATTCTTTGAGATATTTCAGCAGCATGTAACCCGTGAAGGGAGTGAAAGGCTATTAAACTGGCTGGCTGGCACCGATTTTTTTACCGCACCAGCCAGCACAAAGTTTCACTGTGCCTGCGAAGGCGGCCTGGCCATGCACAGCTTAAACGTATATCATGTGCTGAGAAATAAATACTTTAATGAGGGAGATAGTGAAGAGAGCTTTGCTCTTTGCGGTCTGCTTCACGATGTGTGTAAGGCCCAGTTCTATAAAATTTCTACCCGCAATGTAAAAAATGATGAGACTGGCCAGTGGGAGAAGCGGCCCTTTTACTCTGTGGAGGACGCCTTTCCCTATGGACATGGAGAAAAATCCGTGTTTCTAATTGAACGCTTTGTTCGTCTGAAGCCTGCCGAGGCTATGGCGATCCGCTGGCACATGGGAGGTTTTGACGAGGCGGCTCGGGGAGGCAGCTTTGGAATAAGCCTGGCATATGATCGGTATCCTCTGGCGGTAAAGCTCCATCTGTCAGACCTGGAAGCCACCTACTTACTGGAGCATGGTACATCGGCGGTGCCCAAGTAGCGGGCTTTGAGAAAGGAAGCGAGGCTATGGACGCGATAGCGGCCTTTGACTTAACAAAACAGTATGATGGGAAACCGGCGCTGCGGGGCATCAACCTGCAAGTGCCGGAAGGCCGGGCCATGGCCTGCGTAGGGAGAGAAAATGCCGGCAAGACTACTTTGGTCCGGCTGTTGGCGGGGTTGCGCAGGCCCACCTCCGGCGAGTGCAGCGTGCTGGGGCTGGCGCCTGCCTTTGAGGCAGCTCGACTGCACAGCATGGCAGGCGTGGTGCTGCACACGGCCCGGCTGTATGATACGCTGAGTCTTTCGGAAAACCTACGGTTTTTCGCGGGGATTCATGGCGTTACGAAAAATCAGGCGGTGGAACGCTCCTCTGCTCTGATGCATCGCTTGGATATTTGGGAGGAGAGGGACAAGCGTCCGGTCGATTTGCCAACCGGAGTGCTGCACCGGGCCAGCTTGGCCCGGGCGTTGATGCACCGGCCCCGAGTGGTGATTATCGACGAGCAGGGTGCGGGCATGGACCGGGAAACCACTCAGCGGGTGGGAGAGCTGGTAAAATATAGCGTACAACAAGAGGGCGTTACCGTCTTGATGTGTACGCAGAATATGCAGTATGTGCAGGAAATCTGTGATGGCTTCGCTTTGCTGCATCAGGGGATTTTATTGGCCCGGGGAGACATGGAGACCCTGCGGGTGGGGGGCGGCCTGCGACTGAGGGCTGCGCTGCGTATGGCCCCAGGAGAGGCAGGACCGCAGAATTTCCACTTGGTGGGGGACCAGTGGCAGCGGGAAATACAGTCGGAAAGCGAAATGCCCAAGCTGATTGCCCAGGTAGTGGGCCAAGGGGCTAGCTTGTACGAAGCCCGGGTGGTGCGGCCGGGTTTGGAGGAGATTTATCAGGCCTATTTGGATAGAGGCAAACGAAGGGAGGCAAGCCTACATGCCGAAACAAGCCGAGAATACGCGGCCGGCCCATGCCCAGAGGATGAAGCAGCCGGCACAAAAGCGTAGGTTCATTTCATCGGCGGAGATTTTGCTGGTGCGTAAGGACATGGGGGACATCTGGGCAAAAAACAGCCAGAGAGTTTTGTTAATGTTACTCCCCCTCACCTTGGCGGTGGGGCTGCCGGTAGTATACTTTGCGGCTATTTCTCTACTGCCGGTGGAAGCTGGAGCAAAAATGCCCCAGGCTCTGCTGAATTTGCTGCCCCGCTATGCCGTGGGGCTGGACTACCGCCAGACTTGGTTGGTAGCTTTTACAGATCTTCTGTGTCCGTTGTTGCTGTCCTGTGTACCGATATTAACGGCAGCGGCTTCGGCTAGCTTTGCTTTTGTCACGGAGCGAGAGCGAGGCACCTTGGAGACCCTACTGCTTACCTCTTTGGACGCTAAGTCGGTATTTCATGCCAAGGTGACTGGTTGCACCATTCTTTCGGTATTGATTTCGGCGGCAGCGTTCCTCATGTTTTTCCTTACAGCCTTTATCGCCGATCTATTTATGGGTACTCCTGTGTTTTTTAGCCTGGAATGGCTAGCGCTTCTGGTGTTAATTTTGCCAGTATTGTCGTTCTTCTCTGTGAATTTTGTGGCGCTGATTATTACCCGGGTACACAGCACGGTGGAGTCTTTGCAGACAATGGGCTATTTGATCCTGCCAGTGACGATATTGTACCTGGTCCAGTTTACCGGGATGTTTCGGGTGAACTTTTGGGTGTTGCTTATTTTGGCCTTGGTGCTGGGAACCGCGGATATTGTGCTGTTCAATATGGCGGCCCGAAGTTTTGTCCCAGAGAAGTTATTAGAGGACCGGGTGGAGGAGTAAGAGCTTTCCTCTTGACAGCAAACTATAAATCTGCTAAATTATGAGTAATTATATTTGAAAGGATGATTAATATGGAAATCCATTTTTCTCCCAAGGGCGTTTGCAGTAGGCGTATTGACATTGTTTTGGATGGCGATGTGATCCAGTCGGTGAAGTTTACAGGCGGATGCAACGGTAACACCCAGGGCATTGCGGCATTAGCCCAGGGCATGACTGTGAAGGAGTATATTGACCGCTGCAAAGGAATTAACTGTGGTGGAAAAGGAACTTCTTGTCCCGACCAGCTGGCCATGGCATTAGAAGAGGCTTTGGCTGCGGCGGCAATTTAAGACAAAAAGCAAGAGGGCTGCCCATATTGGGCAGCCCTCTTTTTCTTCCTACTTAGCAGCAGCCATTGTTGCAGCCGTTGTTGCAGCCACAGTCGTTGCCGATGCTGTTAAAGCCGCCGCCGCAGCCACCACAGCACAGCAGGAGAAGAATGATGATGACGATCCAGGAACAACCATTGTTACACATTGAAGAGCGCCTCCTTTCGTTTACATTCCATACTATTCCCAGGGGCAAAAACTGTGACGGACTTTTTAATGGATAAAAACAGTTAAAATATAGAGATATAAAGAGATATAATCAAAAAATTAGAACATAAATTGAAATAAACTGAAATTTTACGAACTATTCTATATTGACAAAAGGAATAAAAATCGATAAACTAAAGTCAAAGAAAGTCAAAGACAAATTGAAAGGGACATTGTTATGAGGATCAGCGATAGCGTGGCCAATTATATCCTAGAGCTGCTGAACCAGGCAGGGGGAATTGCAGAAATCCAGCGTAACGAATTGGCCAATGTGTTGGGGTGTGTGCCTAGCCAAATCAACTATGTACTTACATCCCGGTTCACGCCGGAGCAGGGATTTTTGGTGGAAAGCCGCCGGGGGGGTGGGGGATATATCCGCATTACCCGGCTCCAGCTTTCCACAGCAGATATGATAATGCATATGATTAACGCGATAGGGGAGGCTCTGGATAGCGCCACAGCCCGAGTGATGTTGCAGAATATGGTGCAAAGCGGGGTGTTAGACCGTTCCTCGGCAGAGCTCATTCAGGCGGCGGTCTCAGAGAAATCCCTGTTGGCAGTGCCAAAAGAGCTGCGGGACACGGTGCGGGCCATGATCTGCAAGAATATGCTGCTGGTTACCCGGACTTAGGAGGCGGGTATGAGAATCAGAAAAAAGTATATCATTTGGGTGATTTTAGCTCTGCCGCTTCTGTTTGCCTCTTGTCGGGGTGGTGGGCTGGTGTTCAAGGGCTTCCATGGGGACCAGGATCAAGCGCTTCTGGAGCGTCTTGCGGAGAAATATCCGAGCATGTCTTTTTGCTGTACGGGCCAGGTGGAGGGTTCTCGTCACACCATAGAGGCTGGGGATGGCACCACCTTCACGGTCTGGACCGCTCCGGGCAGTAAAGGGAGCTTTCAAGTAATAGACTATTATTTAGAGGAGTGGTTGGCTGGCCAGGGCTTCTATAGCGACTTGGAAAATGAATTAAGGGAGATGGGGTTTGAATGGGAATATACTAGCTATAATTATTATGATAGACATTTTGAGTATCAATTTGGGGCGTTAGACGACCCAGAACGCTTACTTCAAGCAGTTGAGGTGCTGGACTATACCAAGGAATGTTTCGACCACTTGTATGAAAAGTTTGTAGAGAGCGCGGGCAGTGGAAAATCCCCATTGTTCTATCTAACGGCAGGGTTTACCGTAAAGGGGAAAGAGCACTTCCTCCACGCCCAGATTGCGCCGCCTACCGGCGTCTGGAGTTTCGAATATGACTATGACGACTATGCCCGGTACTTTGACCGATATTTACAGGAAGATGGAGATTCGACTATTATAGAATAAGGAGGAAATTATATGATTTGTCAAGTTTGTGGACAGCGTACCGCCACCACCCACATCAAGACGCTGGTTAACGGCCAGCTGACCGAGGCCCATCTGTGCGCGGAGTGTGCTCAAAAGAAAGGCTACAGCTCCATGCTTAGTAGTTGGAATGGCTTTGGCAGCTTACTGGGGGGATTATTGGGTGAGGTACAACCCCAAGAAATAAAGCGCTGCCCTGGCTGTGGGGCCAGTTTCCGGGAGATCAGTCAGACAGGAAAGATTGGCTGTGCCCAATGTTACAGCACCTTCCGCTCCCAATTACTGCCGGTGATTCAGCGTATTCACGGGGCGGCTCAGCACAAAGGAAAAATGCCAGGCGGCTCGGCTCTACGGGTAGCTGAACCAAACCATCAGCTGGTAGCAGTGGAGGAATCGCCGATGGAGGAAAAGAAGCGTCTGCTAAAAAGGGCGATAGAGGCCCAGGATTTTGAACAGGCCGCGGTACTGCGGGACCAGATAAAGGAGATGGAAAGGAATGAATGAGTTGAAATGGTATGAAAAATCCGGCGAGAACGCCGACATAGTTTGCAGCACAAGAGTCCGGTTGGCTCGCAACCTAAATCGAGAGCCTTTCCCAGCCCAAGCCAATGTGAAGCAGAAAGAGGAAATCGCTCAAAAGATTAGCGGAGCCCTGCTCAACGGCAACAGCGTCCTCTCCCGAGAATTTCACTTTTTGCCTTTGGAACAGCTGTCCCAGGTTCAGGCGGCAGCTCTTGTAGAGCGGCATATTGTCAGCCCGGAATTTATTACGGATCGTCTGGGCAAGGGTGTGCTGGTGTCAGAGGATGAGAGCGTGTCTATCATGATTAATGAGGAGGACCATCTGCGCATTCAAGTGTTGCGGGAAGGGCTGTGCCTAAAGGAAGCCGCCGAGACCGCCGACCGTATTGATACATTGCTTAGTGAAAGTTTGGACTTTGCTTTTGACAAAGAGTTTGGCTACTTGACCCAGTGTCCTACTAACCTGGGGACAGGTATGCGTGCCTCGCTCATGGTCCATTTGCCTGCCCTTCAAGAGGGGGGGGCCATACCCCGGGTAGCCGCGAATCTCTCCAAGCTGGGCTTGACGCTGCGCGGGGCCTACGGCGAGGGTACCCAGGCAGCAGGGGCCATGTACCAGTTGTCTAATCAGATCACCCTGGGGCTTAGTGAGAATCAGGCCATTGAGAATTTAGCGGCTATTGCTGGACAGCTGATGGGGGAAGAGAAAAAAATTCGTCAGGGAATGTGTGAAAACATTGCCTGGCAGGACAAGATAACCAGAGCGGCGGGCATCTTGAAAACCGCCCGGCTGCTCTCTACAGGAGAGGCCATGGAGCTGCTCTCCACTGTGAGAATGGGGGTGGCCCAGGGTCTGCTGGCCGGGGTGGATATTGGCGGCCTAAACGGCTTGATGGTGAAAATCCAGCCAGCTATGCTAATGGCCGGAGAAGGAAAAGAGTCGGGAGTGGCCAAGCGCGACCAGCTGAGGGCCAGCCTGCTGCGGACGGCACTGGAGGGTTTATGTGTGGCGGGTTGCTGAACAGGCAGGCTTCCTGGCAAAAGCCGCCGCTGCCTGTGAAAAAGAGGCGCACTGGCATTTACCCAAGGAGGTAAGAAGTGTCGAAACAGCCGAACGGCGGAGGCAGTACACCGCCTGCGCCGGACTACTGGATTCCGGCAGATTGCCCCAGCCCAGTTGGAAGCGCTAAAGTGGTTGCAGCCTATGGTGGAGAGCCCGAGCATGGCCCGGCTGATTTGGGACGACGGTGGTGTGGCACTGGATCACGGACGTAATCGCTCTGCCACAGTGCCAAGCCCAGGGCCTGGAGCAGGAAATGGCCACGGAGATACGGGATTTTCTTCGGGACCAGCTGCGGCCCGGGTTTGGTAGCCAGGTGGACGTGCGGTCCGGGGCCAGACAAGAGGCGCTTTACGCCGGGGGCAGCTTTCTACCCAGGAGCGGCAGGCCTGCCCATGCAGTTGTGCCTTACCGATCAAATTGAGATAACAGATGCCCTGTTCAAACAATGCGAATACAAGGAGTGAATTAGTATGTACCGTTTTACAGGCTTTACCGAAAAGGCAAACAAAGCCCTGAATCTGGCGGTGGAGTCCGCCCAGGAGCTGGGCCATGACTATATTGGTAGCGAACACATCATGCTGGGCCTTTTAAAGGAGGGCAGCGGCGTAGCCTATACCGTACTGAACAAGCTGGGCATAACAGCGGAAGGGTATGAAAAGCTCTTACAGGAGCGCATCGGCTATGGGGCAAAGACCAGCCTGACCCCAGAGCAGTTTACCCCCCGGACTAAGCAGGTCTTGCAGATTGCGGCCATGGCTGGGAAAAGTATGAATAACAAATATGTGGGCACCGAGCACCTGCTGCTGGCTATTCTACAGGACGAGAGTTGCTATGCGGTACGTTTTTTGAAGATCATGGGGGTAGAACCCGACCGAGTACTGCGGGAGCTAAGCTCTGCGGTAAGCGGCGCGGCCTTTTCTGGAGGAGGAGAGCCCAGCAACAAGAAGAGCAGCGGCGCTTTGGAGCAGTTTGGCCGGGACTTAACTGAGCTGGCAGCCCAAGGGAAGATCGACCCGGTGATTGGCCGGGCGGAGGAGATCCAGCGGGTGATACAGATTCTGTCTCGACGCACCAAGAATAATCCTGTGCTCATTGGAGAGCCCGGTGTGGGCAAAACCGCTGTGGCAGAGGGTTTGGCTCTGAAGATCCGCACGGGTGACGTGCCGGAGACTTTAAAAAATAAGCGCCTAGTGGCCCTGGACCTAACCGGCATGGTAGCCGGAGCCAAGTATCGGGGCGACTTTGAGGAACGCATCAAGGCTGCCATTGATGAGGTGAAAAAAGATGGCAACGTGATTTTGTTTATCGATGAGCTACACACCATCATTGGCGCGGGCTCGGCAGAGGGCTCGGCGGACGCGGCCAATATCCTTAAACCGGCTCTGGCCCGGGGAGATTTTCAGGTCATTGGGGCCACCACCATCAACGAGTACCGCAAGCACATCGAGAAGGACGCCGCCCTGGAG
Organism: Oscillospiraceae bacterium; assembly: GCA_910574935.1. Taxonomy (GTDB): domain Bacteria; phylum Bacillota; class Clostridia; order Oscillospirales; family Acutalibacteraceae; genus Acutalibacter; species Acutalibacter intestini. The sequence continues at coordinate 145,990 of CAJTCU010000004.1, read as the reverse complement.
CGCCGCTTTCAGCCGGTGAGCGTGGGGGAGCCCACCCAAGAAGAGGCGGTGCAGATTTTACAGGGGTTGAAAGACCGCTATGAGGCCCACCATAAGGTGAAGATTACAGATGAATCTATCGATACGGCCGTGAAGCTTTCCGCCCGGTATATCTCAGACCGATTTTTGCCGGACAAAGCGATTGACCTGGTAGATGAGGCTGCTTCAAGGGTTCGGTTACGCACCTTTACCGCGCCAGGCGGCTTGCAGGAATTGGAACAGAAGATAAAGGACTTGGAAGCCGATAAAGCCGCAGCGGTAAATTCCCAGGATTTTGAGCAGGCCGCGGCCCTGCGGGACCAGCAAAAAGAGCTGCAAGAACAGCTGGAAAAGGCCCGAGATGACTGGGCGGCGAAAAACGAGCGGAGCAATAGTGTAGTTACCCCGGAAGACATAGCGGACATTGTCTCCATGTGGACCGGAGTGCCGGTGGCCCAGCTGACAGAGGAAGAGAGCCAGCGCCTACTGCGCCTGGAGGAAATCCTGCATCACCGGGTAATTGGCCAGGAAGAGGCGGTTACTGCCATTGCTAAAGCCATCCGCCGGGGGCGGGTGGGACTTAAGGATGTGAACCGGCCCATTGGCTCATTCATCTTCCTGGGGCCCACTGGCGTGGGTAAGACCGAGCTATGCAAGGCCCTGGCAGAGGCAATGTTTGGCGACGAAAAGTCTATGGTACGATTTGATATGTCCGAGTATATGGAAAAGCACACGGTATCCCGGCTGGTGGGGTCTCCTCCTGGATATGTGGGATTCGACGAGGGCGGCCAGCTTACTGAAGCGGTGCGGCGCAAACCCTACTCAGTGGTGCTTTTTGACGAGATTGAGAAAGCCCACCCAGACGTGTTTAACATCTTGCTGCAAATTTTGGAGGACGGTCGGGTTACTGATTCTCAGGGTAAGACGGTGGACTTTAAGAACACGGTGATTATCATGACCTCCAATGTAGGGGCCCGGTTGATTACTGAGAAACAGAGCAGTTTGGGATTTTCTCAAGAGTCCAGCCGGGAACGGGACTTTGAGAAGATTAAGGAGCTGGTGATGGGGGAGCTGAAAAACCTGTTCAAGCCGGAGTTTCTCAACCGGGTGGATGACATCATCGTGTTCCAAAAGCTGACCCGAGAAGATACTGGGAAGATTGCCGAAAAGATGTTGGAGGACCTAAAGGCAAAGCTTAGCGGCATGGGGGTGGAAGTGAATTTTACCCCGACGGCAGTAGAGGCTGTAGCGGCCCAGGGGTTTGACGAAGCATATGGCGCGCGTCCCCTAAGGCGGGTTATCCAGAGCAAGATTGAGGACCTAGCTTCAGAGGAGTTATTGGAGGGGAAACTAGTGGCCGGAAAGGCCTATCGGTGTGATTTTCAAGGGGAACAGTTCATGTTTAGCGCAGTATAATACGAAAAAGGGCCTTTCTTAAAAGGCCCTTTTTCGTATTTGCATATATTCTAGTTGAATTTTGTGCAGATAAGCTTATCGCTTGGTTCTGGGGAGTAGAGAAACTCATCCATATGGCTGCCATTGAAAAAATATTCTGGCGGAGTGGGACGGACCGGCGCACTGTCAAAAGTTTCTATAATAATCAGTTTGATTTTCATGCGCGAAGGAAGCACGCTTTTGATAAAAACACTGGCTTGCTGGCCGGGAAAAATATTTTCTTTCAGCTCTGCCAGACCGGCTAGATTGGGAGCTAGCTCCACAAATACGCCATAGTTCTCCACACTGCGGATGATGCCCCCCACGGTTTCACCAGCTTGAAACCGGGCGGCATTTTCCTGCCAGGTCCCCAGCAGTTCTTTGTGGGTCAAGGTGATCCGTCCGTTTTCACAGCTTTTCACCAGGGTACGGATGTCCATGCCAGTGGCAAAGCGCTCCCGTGGATGCTCAATGCGGGAAATGGAGATGGAGTCAATGGGCAACAGAGAGGAAATGCCGCAGCCTACATCGGCGAACACACCAAAAGGCTCTAAGTGAGTAACCCGGGCACAGACCACATCACCGGGGGAAAGAGCTTCTATGTATTGATCCCGGCATACTTCTTGTGCGGCACGGCGAGAGAGTAGGGCGGTCATCCGGCCCTCCGCATCACGCTGGAAATCCTGTACCAAAAAACATACCGGCCGGTTCACTCGAGATAAGATGGCAATATCCCGTACCGTGCCCTCACGGATGCCCAGAGCGCCTTCTTCCCGCGGGATAATGCCTTTCATGCATTTTAAATCGACCAGCAGATTGTGGCTGCTGTCGCACATTACAGCTCGCGCCTCTAGAATTTTTCCCTCTCGCATAGCTTCCGCCAGAGTGGCAGGGGACTGGACAGCCGCCTGATTTTCTGGAGTATCAATCAAATGGCCTTCGGGGTAAAACCGCATTTTCCACACTTCCCTTTCTATTAACATATTTCGAAGAACCCATAGCATGGGCCTGAGTTTTCTTAAAGAAATATATGAGCAGCAGGTCCGGAAAATGACAGAAGAGGAGAAGCAGCTTTCTCCCGAGAAAAAGCTTGCATATTTTGGGCAGTTGCTATACAATAAAAAGGTATTTGAATTCAAGGAGGAATTTTTGTTGAAGAAAAAAATATTTTTTCTGCTGATCTCTGTCTTGTCGGTAGCCCTGGTCTTGTCGGCCTGCGGCGGCAAGGGAGAAACAAAAGCTGCCAAGGTGCTGGATACCCAGGAAGATCTGGTAGCCATGGACCAGCTGAAGCCAGTGAAGAACAGCCAGAAAATTGGCTATCAGCTGGAAATGCCCGAAAAGGGGGAAGAAATTGCTGTGATCACCATGAAAACCGGCGAGGTGCTGAAGATTCGCTTTTTCCCGGATCAAGCCCCCAAAGCGGTGTATAACTTCAAGCTTCATGCAATGAACGGATACTATGATGGACTAACGTTCCACCGGGTCATTGAGAATTTTATGCTTCAGGGAGGCAGTCCAGATGGTACTGGTACCGACGGGGAAAGTGTGTGGGGTCAAGACTTTGAGGATGAGTTTGCAGAGAATTTAATGAATTTGGATGGCGCTCTATCCATGGCCAACGCAGGCCCTGCGACCAATGGCAGCCAGTTCTTTATTAATTGTACCAATACCCCAACGGCGGACAGTACTTGGTCCTATTATGAGGACATGTTCCAGCAGTATCAGGACCTTAGCGACGAGGAAAAGGCCACTGTGGATGCCAACCAGAGTATTAAAGTAATAGACATGGACAAGGTAAGCGATGACTATAAGAACCTGTATAACACCCATGGGGGCAATGTGCATTTGGACGGTTCCTATGGCACCAATGGCCGAGGGCACACGGTATTTGGACAGGTGTTTGAGGGAATGGACAATGTGTACAAGCTTTCTCAGGTAGAAACCGACCCCAATAATAATAAGCCGTTGGAAGATATAGTGATCGAAAAGGTGGAAATTGTCGTCTACCAATAATGTGCCAATAGAACCTATATAAAAAGACCCGCCAAAGACGGCGGGTCTTTTTGTTAGTGCGGACAGTTAGATTATAGATGCAAATTATGCTTGCAACAGTGTTTCCAGATTTTCTTTTATAGCCAACAGGAATTCTTCTGTATTCACCCGGCGAATATCTGGTAGGGTAGACATAGAGGCTAGGTCGCCCGTCATAACACCGCTTTCAATGGTATCAATGGTAGCCTTTTCCAGCTTATGGGCAAATTCCACTAGGCGGGCGTTGCCGTCTAGCTGGCCACGCTTAGCCAATGCGCCGGTCCAGGCAAAGAGAGTTGCCACGGAGTTGGTAGAGGTGGGCTCTCCCTTTAGATGCTTATAATAATGGCGGGTTACAGTACCATGGGCGGCCTCATACTCACAGGTGCCATCTGGGGCCACCAGTACCGAAGTCATCATACCCAGGCTGCCAAAGGCTGTTGCCACCATATCGCTCATTACATCGCCGTCATAGTTCTTGCAGGCCCAAATAAATCCGCCCTCGCTACGGACTACTCGGGCTACCGCATCATCGATAAGGGTGTAGAAATACTCAATGCCGGCCTGGGCGAACTTATTTGCATATTCTTTGTCATAAATTTCTTGGAAAATATCCTTAAACCGGTGGTCATATTTCTTGGAAATGGTATCCTTAGTGGAAAACCACAGGTCCTGCCGGGTGTCTAAGGCGAAGTTAAAGCAGGAGCGGGCAAAGCTCTCAATACTTTTGTCAACATTGAACTGTCCCTGAAATACCCCGGGCCCGTTGTCGAACTGGTGCACAAGAAGTTTCTGCTGGTTGCCTTCGGCGTCGGTCACCAGCAGCTCGGCCTTGGCCCCTGCGGGCACAGTGGTTTCCGTATTCTTATAAATGTCTCCATAGGCGTGGCGTGCAATGGTAATGGGCTTATGCCAGCTGGGAATATAGGGGGTGATCCCCTTGACCAGGATAGGCGCGCGAAACACAGTACCGTCCAAAATGGCGCGAATGGTGCCATTGGGCGACTTCCACATTTCTTTTAGGTTATACTCTTTCACCCGAGCGGCATTGGGCGTAATGGTAGCGCACTTTACCGCCACACCGTACTTTTTGGTGGCATTGGCCGAGTCTACGGTGACCTGGTCGTTGGTCTTGTCCCGATTAGGCAGGCCCAGGTCATAATATTCCAGATTTAGGTTGATGTAGGGAGCCAGCAATTGATCTTTGATCATCTGCCAGATTACCCGGGTCATCTCGTCGCCATCCATTTCCACCAGAGGTGTTTTCATGGAGATTTTGTCAAAATTCATAAGACTCTCCTTTTCTATTTGCATATTTTTTGGTGAGTAGGAGCAGAGGGACTATTTGCACATTATTTACTTTCCTGCTTGGTATAGTTTAGTAGGCCGCCTGCTAAGACCATCTCTCGCTGGCGCTGGGTTAGAACAGCTTTCAGTTTGAACTGCAAATTTTTTGTCTCATTGATAAGGGTCACCTGGCCGTCCTGTGCAATTTCCTTTTGCACCTGGGGCAAATTCAGTTGGTCCATCTGGTCAATACGGTCATAGTCCGCTTCGTCGATAAATTGCAGGGGAATGATGCCTGTATTGGCCAAATTAGCTGCATGAATGCGGGCATAGCTTTTGGCGATCACGGCCTTGATCCCCAGATACAGGGGCACCAGCGCCGCATGCTCCCGGGAAGAACCCTGCCCATAGTTGTGCCCGGCAATCACTATGCCGCCGTCCGCTTCTTTGCAGCGGTCGGAAAACTCTTTGTCGCACACTGCGAAACAGAACTGTGACAGGTAGGGAATATTGGAGCGGTAGGGCAAAATTTTAGATCCTGCGGGCATAATGTGGTCTGTTGTGATGTTGTCTCCCACTTTTAGCACAGCCTTGCGGGTAAACCCCTCCTCCAGAGGGCCGGCAATGGGCAAAGGCTTGATATTGGGTCCGCGCTGGACCTCCACGGTCTCCATGAGAGCCTCCTCAATGGGGGGAACAATGAGATTATCGTTGATGAGGAAGTGTTCCGGCATCGTGATTTCTACCGGAGCTTCCAGGGTCCTGGGATCAGTAAAGACTCCAGTAATAGCCGAGACAGCGGCCACTTCCGGGCTGACCAGGTATACCTTTGCGTCAGCAGTGCCGGAGCGGCCCTCAAAATTCCGGTTAAAGGTGCGCAGAGAAATGCCCGCGGAGTTGGGAGACTGTCCCATGCCAATGCAGGGCCCGCAGGCGCACTCTAAAATGCGGGCTCCAGCGGAGATCATGTCGGCCAGGGCCCCGTTGGCGGCCAACATATTGTACACTTGTTTACTGCCGCAACCTACAGTTAGGCTTACATCAGGGTGGACCGTTTTGCCTTTAAGAATAGCGGCTACCCGCATCATGTCCAGATAAGAGGAATTGGTACAGGAACCAATGCAGCACTGGTCAATTTTCATACCAGCCAGCTCTCGCACAGGCTTAACGGCATCGGGACTATGGGGGCAGGCGGCCAAAGGCTCTAGGGCAGAGAGATCAAGCTGAATTATCTCGTCATACACTGCATCCGGGTCGCTTTGTAGTTCTACCCATTGATTCCCCCGGTCCTGAGCCTCTAAAAAGCCTTTAGTCACCTGATCTGAGGGGAAAATGGAGGTGGTTGCGCCCAGCTCAGCGCCCATATTGGTGATGGTGGCCCGCTCGGGTACAGAAAGAGTCTCAATACCGGGGCCGCCATACTCGATGATCTTGCCCACGCCGCCCTTAACGCTGAGCTTTTGCAGCACTGCCAAAATCACGTCTTTGGCAGAGACCCAAGGGGAAAGCCTGCCGGTCAGCTCCACTTTGGTCATGGTGGGCATATTGATGTGGTACTCGCCGCCGCCCATAGCCACAGCCACGTCCATGCCGCCTGCGCCAAAGGCCAGCATACCAATGCCGCCACCGGTAGGGGTGTGGCTGTCTGAGCCAATCAAGGTTTTGCCAGGAGCGCCAAAACGCTCCAGGTGCAGCTGATGGCAGATGCCGTTGCCAGGGCGGGAGAAGTAGATACCGTGTTTTTTGGCCACTGTCTGAATATAGCGGTGGTCGTCGGCGTTTTCAAAGCCGCTTTGTAGAGTGTTGTGGTCAATGTAAGCCACGCTGCGCTCTGTTTTGACCCGGGGTACGCCCATGGACTCAAACTCCAGATACGCCATGGTGCCCGTAGCGTCCTGAGTCAAGGTTTGGTCAATGTGCAGGCCGATGTCCTGACCGGGCTCCATAATGCCGCTGACTAGATGGCTTTCGATGATTTTTTGCGCGATGGTCTTTCCCATTTGCAGGATCCTTTCTTTTGTGTGAACTGATATAAATTTATTTATTAAGTGAGAATTGGATTGCCTCTTCTATCCACCCCAGCAGCTCCTGGTCCACCTCTTCTGGAGAGGCCACCGTCACATGGTGGGTCCAGCGGTTCGGATAGGGCTCTGCCACCGCATCGACGCGGGGAGAGTATAGCCGGTACCCCAGCCCAAAGCTGACCGTAAGCCAGACCGCCGGCTGCATAGGGCAGTGGCAATTCCTCGGCCTTGATGACCCTTATGTACATACAGTCGGTCCAGATAGCCTGTCTCATCCATATCCCCAAAGCCAATTACCGCGCCGTCCTCCTCCGCAACCAGGGTGTAGTGGGCCAGGAAGGAACAGTCCCACGCAGCCAAGTCTATAGAGCCATCAGCCCAGGCGTCTAGCTGCTGGGGGGTGTAGTCCCGGGCGTTTACGGTATGTACCGTCTCATAAAAGAGCTGGGCGATAGCTGGGCAGTCTCCAGTGCGGTAAGGACGTATCAGCATGGCTCTCTCCTCCGGAATGGTTTTTTCGAATCTCTATCAGTGCCGGTCAGCCCTCCAAGAAGCCGGGGGCTGCCTTCCGGGCAAATATATCGCCATAATCAAAGAGTGTCATGGACAGTTTTTGTTAGAAAAACGCAAAGTATTTCACCCCCCAAATAAATAAAAACATGGTTCCAATGGATAGCACCGAGCTGAATACCACCAGCTGTCCGGCCAGTTGGTCATCTCCGCCCATTTGCTGAGCCATGGTGAAGGAGGACACGGCCACTGGCGAGCCGAATAAGGCTAGCAACACAGCCAATTCTGCCCCTTGAAAGCCCATGAGTATAGCGGTTCCCAGGGCTGCCGCTGGATATAGCAGCAGCTTGACAGCTAACGTGAGAACTAAAGGCCGGGCACAGCGGCCAGTCTCGCCAAAATTCAGTGACGCGCCCAGCACCACAAAGGCCAGAGGCGTAGCAATACCGGCCAGGCTGGAGGCAGTGGAATAGATAGCCTTTGGCAGCGCCAGCTGAAAATAATTGCAGAGAATACCGGCGGCGGAGGCTAAAATCAGTGGGTTGGTGAGAATTCCTATCAGAACCCGCCAAAGGTTTGGGCGCTGGCCGTTGAACATCTCTAAAGCCAGAACAGCCAGTACATTGAACATGGGAATGATTACGGCAATGAGCAAAGAAGCGATCCCAGCTGCCTGTGAGCCGAACAATACAGTGCTAAGGGGGATACCATAAAGCACGAAATTGCTGCGGAACATACCTTGCAGCATCACGCCCCGACGGGTATTTTCCTGCTCAGTGAGTAAAACTAAAATAAGCGAAATCAGGAATTCCACCAATACACCCGCCGCGGCAAAAATTATCAGATTCCCTCGAAAGCTGCCGACGATGTCGGAATCGTAGATATTAATAAAGACCAGCAAAGGCAAGAATATTTTAAAAATGACTTTATTCACCTGTCGGGCGGAGCCCTCGTTAAGCAGATGGGTCAAACGGGTCACATAACCCACAGCCATCATCAAAAATAATGGAAGAACGGTATCCAGCGCGATAAAAAGACTTTCCATGAAAGGCCCCCCAACAGGCTATTTATAAAGAGTATACCATATTCATGTTTTTTTGGCAAGCTCTAGGCTTGAATCGAGGGGCGAAATGCTATATAATAGATAAATTACCAAAGCTTATTCTTAGGGGGCAAACATACTGTGGACCAACAGCAGATTCGAGAAATATTAGCAAATGTAAAAAACGGCCGGCAGTCTGTAGAACAGGCGGTGTTACAGCTGAAGCTGGAGCCCTTTAAAGACCTGGGATTTGCCAAGATAGACCGCCACCGGGGGCTGCGCCAGGGAGTGGCGGAGGTTATTTACGGCGCGGGCAAGACGCCGGAGCAGATTCGGGATATTGCCGCCTCGATGCGGGCGGATGGAGAGCGCGCGGTGCTGATTACCCGTATGAGCCAGGAGGCGGCCCAGACGGTGGGGGAAGCCCTGCCCCTGCGGTACGAACCCTTGGGTCAGGTGGGGATTGTGGGGGAGATGCCAGAACCTACCGGCGCGGGGGAAATTGTGGTGGCTACCGGAGGTACCAGCGATATGCCGGTGGCAGAGGAAGCTGCCCTGACCGCCCAGGTGCTGGGGAACCGGGTGGTGCGCCTGTATGATGTGGGGGTGGCTGGACTGCACCGAACCCTCTCTCATCTGGAGGAAATCATGAGCGCCCGGGTGATCATTGCCATAGCGGGAATGGAAGGCGCTCTGGCCAGCGTCATTGGGGGCTTGGCGGATTGTCCGGTGATTGCGGTTCCTACCAGTGTGGGATATGGAGCGTCTTTTGGAGGGCTTTCGGCGCTGCTCTCTATGCTGAATTCCTGCGCCAGTGGAGTGAGTGTGGTGAATATTGACAATGGCTTTGGCGCCGGGTACCTGGCCAGTATGATCAATCATATCAGCTGATTTTTAAGCGGATGAATATAAAAATGTGTATCGGGTAGAAAGGGAGTGTAAAGGTGTATTTAGAACGAACAACAGAACGGCTTATCTTACAGCCGTTTAGGGATGTGTTCCTTGAAGCTTATTTTAGGGAATTTACGGAGGAGATCACACGGTATCAATACCCCGATGTTTTTCCCAGCCTGGAAGCCGCGAATGAAGTCCTTTCTGGATTTGTGCAGGAAATGGAACAGGGAAATATGCTGGAGCTGGTGGTCCTTGCCAAAAACGGGGAATTTCTTGGTAGTATGGAAGTATTTGGAATCAGGGAAAAGACCCCGGAAATTGGGCTATGGCTAAAGAGCTCCGCCCAGGGGAAGGGCTATGGGTATGAGGCGCTAAGAGAAATGCTGGACTACCTGGGTCAGACACAAAAGTATGAGTATATTATTTATGAAGCCGACCTGCGCAATACACCCAGTATCCGTTTGGCGGAAAGATTTCATTATGAAAAGGGAGAGAATGAGAGAATAACCACGGATTCTGGAAAAGAACTGACAATGCAGATATACCGTCTTTTTCCTTCACCGGCAGGGAAAAGTGGTATGAAAGAAGAAGATTTTAATGGATAGAAAGGACAAAACACAATGCGAACCCTTTATATTGAATGTAATATGGGTGCGGCCGGGGACATGCTGACCGCCGCCCTTTTAGAACTCCATCCAGATCAGGAGAACTTCCTTCGCCGTTTAAACGCACTGGAACTGCCTGGCGTGCAGGTTAGCGCGGTTCCATCGGTGAAATGTGGGGTGACCGGCACCCATGTTACGGTAACAGTCCACGGGGAGGAGGAACAGAGTCATGATGTGACAAACAATGCGCCTTTTGGTCATAATCATACACATTCCCATGAGCATGCGCATGAACATCATCATAGCCATGATCACCCTCATGAGCATTCCCATAGCCACCATCATTCCGGGATGCATGACATTGAGCATATTGTCTCCCACCTGGATTTGCCGGAAAAGGTCCGGGCGGATGTGTTGGCCGTCTATCAGCTGATCGCCCAGGCGGAAAGCCACGCTCATGGTGCGCCAGTGGAGCAGATTCATTTTCACGAGGTAGGAACGCTGGACGCGGTGGCCGATGTGACGGCAGTCTGTATGCTGATGAACGAGCTGGCTCCCCAGCAGGTGGTGTGCTCGCCCATCCATGTGGGCAGCGGCCAGGTGCGCTGCGCCCATGGCATTCTGCCAGTGCCCGCCCCGGCCACAGCCTATCTTTTGCGGAATGTTCCCACCTATGGCGGCCAGGTGCAGGGAGAACTATGCACACCCACCGGCGCGGCGCTCTTAAAGCATTTTGTTACTCGTTTTGGGCCTGCGCCTGTGATGCGGGTAGAGAAAACCGGCTACGGCATGGGGTCAAAAGACTTTGAGGCAATGAACGCGGTGAGAGCCATGTTGGGGGAAACAGAGGAAGTTTCTGGCCAGGTGGCGGAGCTTAGCTGTAACTTGGACGATATGACCCCCGAGAGCGTGGCGTTTGCCGCCGAAGAGTTGTTGCGGGCAGGAGCCCTGGATGTGTGGACCACATCCATTGGTATGAAAAAAGGCCGTCCCGGCGTAATGCTTACCTGCCTATGCCGCCTGGAAGACCGAGAAAAAATGCTAAGCCTTGTGTTTCTGCACACCAGCACCCTTGGGGTAAGGGAAGCGGTTCGAAATCGCTATACATTAGATCGTGGAGCGAACACCCTCCATACGGAATTTGGAGAGGTGCAGGTCAAAAAATCTAGTGGCTGGGGTGTTTTCCGGGAAAAGATTGAGTACGAGGATCTGGCCCGTATTGCCCGGGAGCGGGGCGTCGCTCTGGAGCAGGCACGCAAAGAAGTGGAGCAAAGGCAATAATTTATCACAATCCGTTGGCCCTTCACGCGCTCATGATCTTGGGATGCAAAAGGCAGCTGGACCTGGACAGAAATTTTTTCCAGCAAGGAGAGAGAATAAAACCGCCGCCGAAGGAAATCCTGGACTGTAAACGCGAAAAGGGAGCTGACGCATATGATAGAGCAGGATACCATCCGGCTGCTGCGGGAATGTGACGCGGGAATTAAGATGGGCGTAACAGCCATTGGTCAGGTGGAGGACTATGTCCATAGTAAAGGACTAGGGCAGTGCCTAAAAGAGAGCAAACAGGCCCACGAAAAGCTGGAGGAAGAGATGGAGAGCCTTTTGAACCAGTATCATGACGAGGGCAAGGAGCCCGGAGCCATGGCAAAAGGTATGTCCTGGGTAAAGACCAACGCCAAGCTGACCCTGGACGATTCGGATGCCGCCATTGCGGATCTTATTACAGACGGCTGTAACATGGGGGTCAAGGGACTTTGCCGGTATCTGAACCAATATAAGGCGGCGGACACGCGCTCGAAAGACCTGACCAAACGGCTGGTTCGGCTGGAGGAGCGGCTAGCTGTGGAAATGAGAACTTATTTGTAGAGAATCGTTGGAGCTGCCGCCCAGGTGGAGGATTTTTCTATCTGGGGCGGCACTTTTTTCGTGGCACATTCTTAACAGGCGGGAGCCCTGAGATTGATTATGACTCTTGGTATAATGCTTGCAGAGTAAGCTGTCTCTTAGGGCTTGTTTGAAACATCGAAAACGCCGTCTTATTGGTCAGAAGCGGCCCCTTTCTGTGTCAAACATCCTCGCCAATGGGAGTTCTTCTCCTTAAAAGGGGACCTCTTCTAGCCCTTAATCCGTCATTCTCTCAATTTTTAAGCAAGGCCTAATCATGACAGGAAAAACATAGTGCATAGACGAGGTGCCCAGAGAAGCAGCGGTTACATTCCACTCTCTAGAAATGATCAAACAGTCTTTGGACTTCTGGGCAGACAATATTATAACAAAGGACAAGCCCACAAGATATGGAAAGAACAATCATTTTACATATGCGGAACAGCCAACCGTTATCGGACAAGGCTCTTCCTACTGCATGAGATTTATATCTTTGCAAGACTGGAGTGCTTTTATAATAAAAAAGGGAGGCGTCGCCGCTTCCCTTTTTGTCATTTACCGGTTCCGAAACTCCTCCAGATCAATGGCCCTGCCTCCCGCCAGCCGGGATTCCTCCGCGGCCAGGGCAATGTAGTGGCTCTCCATGGAATTTGCCAGGGTGGTGGTGCGCGGGGTGGGCGGGGCCCCCTCAATCAGCATTTTCAGGAAGTCCTCCACAATGCCGCTGTCTCCGCCGCCGTGGCCCTTTAGGTCTTTGCTGATAGCCTTTAGGTCAATGACCTCTTCGTCCTGGCCAAACACCCGCACCTTGATGCGGTTGCTTTTCATATCGGCCTCTATCTCGCCCAGGGTGCCCATGGCTTTAAAGTAGCGGTAACAGTCCTGGGTAAAGGCGCACATGGTAAAGCTGATGGTGGTCCCGTCCTCCATCAGCAGGTTGGTCTGCTGGTGGTCCACCACATTGTTGTCACAGTGGAACACGCACCGGCCGTACTGGCCGTCTTTTAGGGCGGCATAGGTACTCTCCAGGGTGTTGTCCACGCTGAGGATAGAACTGATCCAGTTGCTGCCTCCGGCCAGGCCGGTCTTTTTGCTGGTGATGTAGATTTTCTCCGCGTCGAAAATACAGCTGTCCTTTACCTTGCAGCCCCCCAGGCAGTAGGGGGTAGAGCCCGCCGGGGCGCACTCCTCCTTAAACAGGTGAATGCCCCCCACCGACGACACGCTCTTACACTTTTTGCCCACCAGCCAGGTGAGAATGTCCATATCATGACAGGACTTTTGCAGAATCATGGGGCTGGTCTCATGGCTGTTCCGCCAGTTTCCCCGGACAAAGGAGTGGGCCTGGTGCCAGTAGGCCACGTTTTCGTTGGCACAGATACTGACCACCTCGCCGATTTTGCCGCTGTCCATGATCTCCTTGAGCTTATTAAAAAACATGGTGTACCGCAGCACATGGCATAAAATTACATGCTGGTCCGGGTGGCGGGCAGCGGCCTCCAGCACTTCCCGGCATTTGTGAAGGTCCGGGGAGATGGGTTTTTCCATCAGCACATGGTAGCCCTTCTCCAGGGCGGGAATAGCGTGGTCCACGTGCTGCCGGTCCATGGTAGAGACCACCATTACGTCGGCCAATTTCTCCTTTGCAAGCATTTCTTCTCCGCTAGCAAAGCAGTTTTCTTCAGGAATGTTGTAGAGCTCCTTGGCTTTTTGGACTTTGGCGGGATTCAGGTCGGCCACGGCCACCACTTTCATCCGCGCGGGGAACAGCTCTTGCATCCCTGCATAGGTGCTGCCCCGGTCGCCAAAGCCGCAGATGGCGAAGGTAATAGGTGCGTTCATAGTGAAATCCTCTTAAAATAATATAATTTATAGGCTCCCTCTGGCTTCTTCCCAGTCCACCAAAAGGTTATACCGTTCTGTAATAAATTTTAGAACCACTAGTCCAGGGTCATCGTAGCCGCTGAAATGCTGGCCCATGCCGGGATACCACATTTCTTTTTTTACAGCCAGGTCTGTGACCACCTGGATTTTGCCAATGAGAGTGATGTTGTACTCTTCAGAACTAACGCAGACACTGGCCTTGTCGCTGTGAGCGATACGGTCCGTCTTGGAACTTCCCCCGGTGCAGAAAGTAAGCCAGCGGATTCCGTCGGCCTGAGAGATAGAAATGGTGCTGGCAACAGGGTAGCCGTCGGGGCCGGTTAATGCCAGGACGCAGTGGCCTTTGTTCCCGCCGCCGCATTTTTGCCGGATGATGTCTCTGGCCCGTTGTATCAGCTTATCGTCCATCCTTGCCTCCCTGTATGTTGATTATGGTACGAAACGATACCCATACCCAAGCCCTGCGGCCGCCCAGTACAACACAGCCAGGTGAGCGGGGTAGTAGGCGTAGAAGAAATACTGGCCAAGCTTGCCACACCGGCCCTTTTGCCCATTGTACAGGGCCAGTACGGCCACGGCCAGTAGGGCGCACAGTAGCTGTAGGGACTGTCTAATGAGGATGTCGGCCGCGAAGTCGAAGCTGTGCTGTAACAAGGGCTGAAACAGGTACAGCATCAGAATCATCCCGCTAAGCGCCGCCAGCTTGCCCTTTTTGGTGGGGAAGAGGTAGGGCGTCAGCACAAATAAAATGCCCATGGCGCCGTAGTCCGCGTGGAACCTTTCCCCCAGGAACATCAAAGCCAAAATGGGGAAAACAGCCAGCCAGACCTTCCCCTTCGCCTTAAAAAAGTCCACCGAAAAGCAGGCCAGAGCCCCATACAGCAGGGTGAACAGCACATTGGTAGGAGCTAGGCGCAGCTGATGTGCTCCTGGGCCTAATGCGTACTGGAAGGGAACTTCTGCAATAACCGCAAAAATCAGCAGTCGCAAGAGAAAATTTCTTTTATTTTTCGTGTATGTACAGCCCTGTGCTATGCCGAAAGCGTACAGGGGAAAGGCCACGCGCCCCAGGGGCTCCACCAGAATCAGCAGATAGTAGCTAACAGCCATATCCATGCCGAAAACCTCTGTCAGCATGGGCTGCACGGTGAAAATCTTCAAAAAGTGGTCCAGGGTCATAGAGATCACGGCAATGATTTTAACGGCCCTCCAGGTCATGAGTTCCTCCTTTCTGGAGATTATCCTCCCAGGCGAAATAGTGGGAAACATTGCGGGTGCAGGGACGCCAGTTCCTGCCGCTGGGGTGTGGGGGCGAAGAGCCCTTATGGTCTTTCCGTAGGCGGCCTCCGGCGGCTTAGGGACATTGCCCCTAACAACCCCGCCACCTTTAAAAAAGTGGACGAAACTTTTTCTGTTTGATGCCGGGGCCGGCGTTAATAAGCCCGGCCGATATCCTTTCGGTACACAGCCCCCTCAAAGTGAATTTTCTCTACAGCGGCGTAGGATGTTTCCAGGGCCTGGTCCAGGCTGGCTCCCATGGCCGTGACCCCCAGCACCCGGCCTCCGTTGGTGTAGAACTTGCCGTTCTCGTACTTGGTGCCCGCGTGAATCACCGTGACCCCCGGGGCCTGGCCATTTTCGTCCAGGCCGGCAATTTCCTTGCCCTTTTCGTAGCTGCCCGGGTAGCCGCCGCTGGCCAAGATGACGCAGGCGCAGGCCTCCTCAGACCACTCCAGCTTCAGCTGGCCCAGGCGCTCCTCTGCCACAGCCAGCACCACCTGGGCAAAGTCGGTTTTCAGCCGGGGCAGCACCACCTGGGTCTCTGGGTCGCCAAAGCGGCAATTGTACTCAATGACCTTGGGCCCCTGGGGAGTAAGCATCAGCCCAAAGTACAGGCAGCCCTTAAAGGGCCGGCCCTCGGCGTTCATAGCCGCCATGGTGGGCAGAAAGATTTTTTCCATGCACTCCGCCGCTACCGCATCGGTATAGAAGGGGTTAGGGCTAATGGTGCCCATGCCGCCGGTGTTGGGTCCCTGATTGCCGTCTGAAATGCGCTTGTGGTCCATGGAAGAGACCATGGGGTACAGGGTTTTGCCGTCGGTAAAGGCCAGCACACTGACCTCTGGCCCGGTGAGGAAGTCCTCCACCACCACCCGGCTTCCGGAGTCGCCGAAAATCTTCTCCTCCATCAGGCTGTGCAGGGCGGTGGCGGCTTCCTCCCCATTTTGGGCGATGATGACCCCCTTGCCCACAGCCAGTCCGTCGGCCTTGACCACCACCGGGTAGCTGCCCCGCTCTTTAATATAGGTCAGAGCAGCGGCAGGATCGTCGAATACGGCATACCCTGCGGTGGGAATGCCGTACTTTTTCATAAGACCTTTGGAGAACACCTTGCTGCTTTCAATCTGGGCGGCCTGGGCGTTGGGGCCGAAGCAGGGGAAGCCGGCAGCTTCCAGGGCGTCCACCATGCCCGCGCCCAGGGGATCATCCGGGGCCACAAACACTAGATCTACGTCCTTTTCCCGGGCCAAAGCCACCATGCCGGCCTGGTCCATAGCATTTACGTTACAGCACTCCGCATCCCGAGAGATGCCGCCGTTGCCAGGGGCACAGTACAGCCGGTTCACCAGGGGGCTTTCCCGCAGCTTGCGTACAATGGTGTGCTCCCGGCCACCGCTGCCGATCACTAAAATATCCATGCTGCCATCATCCTTTATATAAGAAATTTTTTGCTAGTAGGGAGAAGGGGCCACAGCGCGTGTTCCTACAGATACTTCAAAATTTGGGTCAGTTCTGTAACGCTCAGGTCTGCGTTGCAGGATGTTGCGCCGGGCTGAGCCAGGTGGATAGTCTGCCACCCGGCATTTTTTGCCCCGGCAATGTCTGCCGCGGGGTTATCGCCCACCATCCAAATCAGAGAGGGAAACCGGGCCTCTCCTTCGGCCAAGCGGAAAATAGCCGGATCAGGCTTTACAGCTCCCACCACACTGGAAACTACCACGCCGGAAAAATAGGGCCGCAGGTGCAGGGCCTCCAACATTTGCTCCAGCTCGGGGTAGTTGTTTGAAAGAATGTAGTTCCGCCATCCCTTGTAGGCGCAGACCGCCAGGGTAGAGGCGGCGTCTGGCCGCACTCGGTAATTGTCGGGGTCTAGGGCTACCTCCCGTACCCGGCGGGCGGCGTCCTGGGCCTCTGGGGCGGGCACCCCCAAGTTTTGATAAGCTGCGGCGAAGCGCCGGAAGAGCTCCTCCCAAAAGGCCTGGCCGGTGCGGGTGGGGTCGCCGTCTGGATGCCAGGGAAAGCCGCTTTTTAAAAAGGGCCCCAACTTTTCTTCGTTAATGCCGTATTTTTTGGCCAGGGGGCCCAGAGCCGTAACCAGGCAGAAGCGCCAAGTGGGTTCGCCAAAGGTCAGAGTGCCGTCAAAATCCCAAAAGATTGCTTTTCGTATAGGCCTGTCCTCCTCTTGGTATGCTTAATAATCATAAAGCATTTCACACGAATTGTTTGATTACATGACTGATAGCTTGCGGGGCGGTCCCGCAACTTGAAAATGGTTTTCCAGTTCATCGACTATATCCATTTGAATTTAGGGATTATCTAAAACGTTGGGAAGATCAAGACCATATCGTTTAACTACTTGGCTCAAGCCCTCCAAAAGTTCTTCCCGGGTAAAGTCCTGGGCTGCCAGCTCCTCATCAGTCAGGGCGTTGGCCTGCCGGTAAAAGTCCATGGCTGTGACAAAAATGCTTTTGTCCTCTGGGTCCAGGCGTTCAAACAGCAGATCCTCAGCTTTACCCAGCCGCCCCTGGCGCAGCAGGGCGCTAAGCCGCCCGGCCAGTTCCTCAGTACCCTGCTGATGAAACTCGTCTGGGAGCGCAGAGTCCTGGGGGCTTTCTCTCAAAAATAACCGCAGAACCATAGAGACTGTCATTTCAATTTGCCGCATAAGCCAGTCCTGCTGAATAAACACTTGTAAAGCCCCCTTTTATCCAGTGAAACGCATCACAAACATTGCGGTTAATGGTGGAACAGCCGGATGCCTGTAAAAGCCATAGCTATGCCGTACTTGTCGCAGACCTCAATGACGTTGTCATCTCGAATGGATCCCCCGGGCTGGGCGATGAACTGCACCCCACTTTTGTGGGCTCGTTCGATGTTGTCCCCAAAGGGGAAAAAAGCGTCACTGCCCAGGGCCACACCGCTCATACCGTCCAGCCAGGCCCTGCGCTCTTCTCGGGTAAAAACCTCGGGCTGCTGGGTAAAGAAGTTCTGCCACTGGCCGTCGGCCAGCACATCCATGCACTCGTCAGAGATGTATACGTCAATGGTGTTGTCACGGTCTGGGCGGCGGATGTCCGGCTTAAAGGGCAGGCCCAGCACCTTGGGGCATTGGCGGAGATACCAGTTGTCGGCCTTGTTTCCGGCCAAACGAGTGCAGTGGACCCGGCTTTGCTGGCCGGCGCCTACGCCGATAGCCTGTCCGTTCTTCACGTAGCAGACGGAGTTGGACTGGGTATATTTCAGGGTGATCAGCGAGACGATCAGGTCCCGTTTCGCCTCTTCGGTGAGGGTCTTGTTGGCGGTGGGCAGGTCTTTGAGCAGGGCCCCGTCGATTTTCAGTTCGTTGCGGCCCTGCTCAAAGGTGATGCCGAATACGTCCTTGTGCTCCACCGGGGCGGGCACGTAGCTTTCGTCGATCTGCACCACGTTGTAGCCGCCCTTTCGCTTGGTCTTGAGGATGGCCAAAGCCTCGTCAGTATAGCCGGGGGCAATGATGCCGTCGGAGACTTCCCGGGCCAGCAGGGCGGCAGTCTCCTTGTCGCAGATGTCCGAAAGAGCCGCCCAGTCGCCATAAGAGGACATGCGGTCCGCTCCCCGGGCGGCTGCGTAGGCGCTGGCCATGGGGGAGAGCTCCAGATCATCCACAAAGTAGATTTTCTTTAGGGTGTCGGAGAGAGGCACGTACACCGCGGCCCCGGCGGGGCTGACATGCTTAAAAGAGGCGGCGGCGGGCAGGCCGGTGGCCTGTTTTAGCTCCCGGACCAGTTGCCAGCTGTTGAAAGCGTCCAAAAAATTGATATAGCCGGGCTTGCCATTGAGCACAGTGACAGGAAGCTGGCCGTCCTCCTTCATAAAGATGCGGGAGGGTTTTTGGTTGGGGTTGCAGCCATATTTGAGCAAGAGTTCATTTGCCATGCTGATAGCTCCTTTACTGATTTTTGTTAAGAATACGGGTCTGTGCCTGACCGCTGGCCAAATGGATGTACCGCACAAAAAGGGAAATTTTGTTGTCCGGATTCAGGCTGTCCCATAGTTCATTGGTAAAGCTGTCTATGTCGCCGCTAATGGCCACGGGCTTTGGCTCCCCCACAAAAGAGGGCACCACGGGGGCTCCATCGCACTTGTAGGTGTGGATAAAGTGTCCCAAACCGGGTAGGGAATCGTACTCGAAGAACTGGCGCTGGGTGGCGGCGGGATCGCCGTCTGTGCTCTTTAGGATGGAGAGCTTGTAGGCAAAGTCCCCTTCCTTCCACTCCAGGATTCCGGAGATCCGGGGAGTATAAAGAGGCGGGTCCGGCTCAAAGGTGCGGGTACGCAGAGCGCGGACAAAGCATCCGCCGGGGGTGCTTTGCGCCTCTGTAGAGAGCAGGTTGTAGATGGTGTCGGTCTGGTCGCCGTTGGTGACAATCATCCCCCCGGGGAACATACGCACCGGGAAATAGATGACCAAAGACGGGTCGGTAAGCAGGGCGGGGTCGTGGGCCTGGGTACGCAGGTTTTCGCCCTCGGCCACAAACACCCGGTTACGGCTGTTGACGCTGCGCCCCATGATAAAGTACGCGGCCACGGCGCACTGGCCGTCTTGGCTTTTGCCAATGACAATGCCCCGGCCGGGGTAGGCGTTGCTTTTTAGGTCCTCGAAAATATTAATTGGTTTCATGCAGCGGGCTCCTTTCATAAGTTGTTTCTCTCAATTCAATACAAGCAGTATATTTCAGGGCGTTCCCGGGAAACGGCGTCCTAAGGGTAGATCCCGGTGGCAAATTCTTTGCTCAGTGCAAGGGCCTGTTCCTCTGCCCAGACGCGCACGCCGCCCCAGATAGTCATGATGTGATCTTCCGCCAGTTCTTCAAAGCTTCCGGTGAAAAAGATCCCCCGGACGTAATCTCCCGCAGGAACAGTAAAGCTGGCAAGGCCCTCTATCTGGCCGGGCTGTGTGAGCTGGCATCCCACAATGTAGTCGCAGTTGGCAGCGGCTGCAATTTCCACAGTGGGCTGAACCTGGCTGTGGATTGTTTCCAGAACATCCCTGTGAAAAATATCCCATAACATCCCAAAACTTTCTGGACCGCAGGGCAAATGGGCGGTTTAGCAGGTTGAGCCCAGTCAATATGTATAAGCGCGTCAAAATGGAACCGTTCCACTTTGGCGTCTTTTGTTTTCACGCTCTTTGACCTCCTAGGTAGCGATGAAAACCTTCCCTTCCTCCACGGTCAGCCGCCCCTGGCAGAACAGGGCCACGGCTTCTGGTAGCAGCTGCCATTCGGCCTCTTCCATCACCCGCTTTTGCAGGGTCTCGGGGGTATCGTCCTCCTGGACCGCTACGGCCTTTTGCAGGATGATAGGCCCGCCGTCGCAGACCTCGTTGGCAAAGTGCACAGTGGCTCCCGTCACCTTACAGCCCCGGGCCAGTACCGCCTCGTGCACGTGTAGGCCATAGTAGCCCTTGCCGCCAAAGGCGGGCAGCAGGGCCGGGTGCACGTTCATAATACGGTTGGGGAAAGCCTGTACAAAGCTGTCGCTGGTAATGGTGAGAAACCCCGAAAGCACCACCAGATCCACCCCCCGCTCTTGTAGGGCGGCAATAAGAGCTTGGCTGTAGGCCTCCACATCCAGATAGTCTTTCCGGGACAGGGTGACGGCCTCAATGCCCGCCCGCTGAGCCCGCTCCAGAGCAAACACCCCCGGTTTGCTGGAGATCACCACGCGGATCTGTCCCCCGCACAGCTTTCCCGCTGCCTGGGCGTCGATAAGCTGCTGTAAATTGGTGCCGCCACCAGAGACCAGTACGCCGATGCTCAGCATAAGAGCACCCCCTGGCCGCCCTCGGCCACTTCGCCCATGACAAAGGCTTCCTCACCTGCCCCGTTCAGGGCGTCCAAAGCGGCTTGGGCGGTGTCTTTTGAAACGGCTATGCACAGGCCCACCCCCATGTTAAAGGTGTTGTACATATCCCGCTCCGGGATGCCCCCAGTGCTCTGGATCAGGTCAAAGATGGGCAGCTGGGGCAGAGCGTTTTTGTCGATCTTGGCAGTAAGGCCGGGCTTTAGCATCCGGGGAATGTTCTCGTAGAATCCACCGCCAGTGATGTGGGAAATGGCTTTTACCTCCGCTGCCTGAACGGCTGCCAGCACGGGTTTTACATAAATGCGGGTGGGGGCCAGCAGGGCCTCGCCCAGGGTGCAGCCTAGCTCATCATAGTAGCGGTTAATGATTTCTTGATCGCTGCTGATCATCTTTGCCACAGACACCGCCAGGCCCATAGCCGCCCCTACCAAAGAGGTGTCTGCATCGCCCTCCATCCGGCCAATGCCGAAAACCTTGCGCACCAAAGAGAAGCCGTTGGAGTGTACGCCAGAGGACTTAACCCCAATCAGCAGATCTCCAGCCCGCAGCTTACTGCCGTCAATGACCTTAGCCTTATCCACCACACCCACCGTGAACCCGGCCAGGTCATAGTCGTCGGCAGGCATCATGCCCGGGTGCTCGGCGGTCTCGCCGCCGATAAGGGCGCAGCCCGCTTGCACACAGCCTTCGGCCACACCGGCCACAATCTGGGCGATTTTTTCCGGGTAGTTTTTGCCGCAGGCAATGTAGTCCAGGAAGAAAAGGGGCCGGGCTCCGCAGCATACCACGTCGTTGACGCACATGGCCACTGCGTCGATGCCAATGGTGTCGTGCTTGTCCATCAGCATGGCGATTTTCAGCTTGGTGCCCACGCCATCTGTGCCAGAGACCAGCACAGGCTCTTTCATACCGGAGAGGTCCGGCGCGAACAGCCCGCCAAAACCGCCGATGCCGGAGACCACCCCGGGGATTACGGTGCGGGCCACGTGTTTTTTCATTAGCTCGACAGACTCATAGCCTGCCGTCACGTCCACTCCGGCGGCTTTGTAGCTGTCGCTATAGCTTTTCAGGGCGGGCTCCTGCTGTGGAGCCAGGCCCTGGTTTTCGCTGTTGTTCATCATGGGGAATGTCCTTTCTAAAGGGAATAATCAATAAGTAGGTGTGGTGAAGTTATAAAAAGATAGAAGTTCAGAAGTAGGGGCGCCGGGCTATCCGTCCCAGTTCTTAAATAGCCCAGTTTCCTCCCTGGAAAATAGCCACGTCTCTTCCGTCCCGGGTGTGGCCGGTGATGTTTAGCTCCTTACTGCCAATCATAAAATCGGTATGGATAATGGAGTCGTTAATACCGGCCTCCTTCAGCTCTTCGTCGCTCATGTTTTCAAATCCCGGCAAGGTTTCGTTGAAGCCCGCGCCCACCGCCACATGACAGGCCGCGTTTTCATCAAACAGCGTGTTGTAGAACAGCACCCCAGAGTTTGAAATGGGGGAGTCGTCCGGCACCAGGGCCAGTTCGCCCAGCATACAGGCGCCCTCGTCCACAGTGATCATCTTTTCCAGTAGCTCCTGGTGCTCCTGGGCATGCACGGCCACCGCTTTTCCATCCTGAAAATCCATCGAGAACTGCGGAATGACCGTGCCCTGATAAGAGAGGGGCAGGGTAGAAACCAGCCTGCCCTGGCATTTGCCCCGCATGGGAGAGATAAAGACCTCCTCGCTGGGCATGTTGGGGTTAAAGGTGACCCCGTTTAGCAGTTTGTCACTGCCTCCATGCCAACGGCTGCCGGGAATAAGCCAGCAAGTGAAGTCCGTGCCGTTGGGGCTCTCATAGTGCAGATACTCCAGGTCTAGGGCATTTAGGGCTTCACATTTTTCATGAAGGGTTTGGTTGTGCTGTTCCCACTGGGCCACTGGGTCGTTGTCCTCGGTTACCCGCACGGCCCGCAGAATCTCGTTCCACAGCAATTCCACGGCGGCGCCGGTACGCTCCCCTGGAAACACCTTTTTAGCCCATTTTTTAGAGGGCACGGCTACAATAGTCCACTGGCGTTTATTATCCATTTGGTCGCTGTAGGGCTTTAAAATCTTGCCCCTTGCGGCCATGCTCTTTTGCAACTTGGTCACGTTTACGCCCTTCATGCCGTCTGGGTCGTTAGAAGCAATGGCAATTAGTGCGGGCAGCTGGTCTACATAGAACTGCTGCCGGGCCTTTTCCCATTCCCACACGGTGGAAAGCTGGGTTACAGACTCGTGGCGGTAGGCCAGCTTGGTAAGGGCCTGGTCCCCCCAGGCCATATAGACCCACTTGGCTCCTGCCCGGTAGGCCTCCTCGGCCACCATTTCCGCAAACTCATGCTCACTGACACTGGCATTAATCACCACGCCCTGGCCCTTTTGCAGATTTGCGCCTGTACAAACAGCCAGCTTGGCATATTTTCTCATAAGACTTTTTTTCATGGCAACAAGATTCCTTTCTGGAAAAACTGTAAGATAAAATCTCTTTGGTAAAGGGATTTGCGCGGGCGTCTTTTACCACTTCCGGTTTTGCAGAGCCTGGTCCTTTTCTTGGGCGGCCAGGCGCAGGTCCTCCTTCAGCTGAAGGAGCCGGGCGGCCAGGCTCTCGTCTCCCAGGGCCAAAATCTGGGCGGCCAGCAGGGCCGCATTGTCCGCGCCGTCAATGGCCACTGTGGCCACAGGGATGCCCGAGGGCATCTGCACAGTAGAGAGCAGGGCGTCCAGGCCGTCCAGAGTAGAGGACTTTACCGGAATGCCAATCACGGGCAGGGTGCTGTTGGCTGCCAGGGCTCCAGCCAGGTGGGCGGCCTTGCCCGCCGCGGCAATAAGAACCCCAAAACCCTCTTCAGCCGCAGCTTTGGCAAAGGCAGCGGCGGCTTCTGGGGTACGGTGGGCGGAAATGATATGGGCCTCCACCGGAATGCCTAGGGCGTCCAGACGCTTTTTGGCAGGGGCCACCACATTTATATCACTGTCGCTGCCCATAATAATGGCTACTTTTTTCATGATGCAAAATCTCCTTTTTCCTTTTTATTAAAATGACCAATCTGTGGACTGGCGCAGGTTTAGGTATACATGGGCCGCGCCCAGTTCTTTTTTAATCAAGGCCACCGCCTCTCGGCCAAAGTCCGAGACAGCCTGGGCGCTGGCACTGCCATAGATGGCCACCTCCACCATAACAATGGGCCCCTCTTGTTCCCCGGCAAACCACATGCGGCAGTTGTCCTCTACCCGAAGCATCAGGTGGCTTTCCGTTTTGCCGGGAATAAGGGCAATGGCCCGGCCCAGGGCGCTTTTTAACTGAACCTCTTGCTGGGAGTTGACCGGGCAGCTGGCTTTGATGTCCATAAATGGCATGATTTATCATCCTTTCGCGTTTCAGCATGGTAATTCTAATCACTGCCAGTATACCCCATAATGGTGGAAATAGCAAGCGCTTCCTTAGCTTTCCTCCAAAGAACGGGAGAGAAACCTCTACAATATTTCCGGTAGATTTCGCCTTTTTTCTTCACTTTTTTACTTAAATGCCAAAAAGGGCTTGCACAACCCCCCGAAGCAATAGTATAATATGCAACTATGAGCATAGGGTTTAGGAAAGTATTTTTTGAAAGAGGCGTATGATTTAACATGAGATTTAAGCTAAGGCCGCGAATGCGGCGCAATTCCTTTGAGATCAATATGACAGAGGGGCCCTTATTGGGTAAGCTGGTGCGTTTTTCGGTGCCGCTGGCCCTTTCGGGCATTTTGCAGCTGCTGTTTAATGCGGCGGATATTGTAGTGGTAGGCCGCTTTGCGGGGAACCAGTCTTTGGCCGCGGTGGGGTCTACCTCGGCGCTGAATAACTTAATCGTCAACCTGTTCATTGGCCTGTCCATTGGGGTCAATGTGCTGGTGGCCAGGTACTACGGGGCGGGCCAGGGCAAGGACCTTTCCGAGACCGTGCACACAGCCATTCTTACGGCAGGGGGCTGTGGCATAGCGCTGATCTTTATTGGCATCAGTCTTTCCCGGCCGCTGCTGCAAATGATGGATACCCCGGAGGATGTTATTGACCAGTCGGTGCTATACATGCGCATTATTTTCGCGGGCATGCCTGCCAGCATGCTGTACAACTTTGGCGCGGCGGTGCTGCGGGCAGTGGGGGACACCCAGCGCCCCCTGTATTTCCTTTTAACGGCTGGAGTAGTAAATGTCATCCTAAACCTGTTTTTTGTCATTGCCCTGCACATGGGAGTGGCGGGGGTAGCCCTGGCCACGGTGATTTCCCAGTGCATCTCGGCGGGGCTGGTGCTCCTTTGTTTGGTGCGCAGCGAGAGTGTGTATCGGCTGGACCTGCGGCATCTGCGCATTTATAAACGCAAACTACTGGAAATGACTCGTATCGGCATTCCGGCGGGGATTCAAGGGGCTATGTTCTCCATTTCCAATGTGCTCATCCAGTCCACAGTAAACTCCTTTGGCTCGGTGGCTATGGCGGGCAGTACTGCGGGGGCCAATATTGAGGGCTTTGTGTGGACCGCTATGGACGCTTTTAACCAGGCGGTGCAAAGTTTTGTGGGTCAGAACTTTGGGGCCAAAAAGCTGGACCGGGTAAAACGAGTGATGTGGATTTGCATGGGCCTGGTTACTGGGGTGGGCCTGGTGCTGGGGGTGGGGGCGTATCTGGCCGCCAACCCCCTGCTGGGCATCTACTCCTCGGACCCAGCGGTAATCGCTTATGGCCGTCAGCGGCTGCTGGTAATTTGCTGTACGTATTTTACATGCGGGGCTATGGGCATCTTTGTGGGCGGCATGCGGGGTCTGGGCTCTTCCCTAACCCCAATGGTCATTACCATTTTTGGCGTGTGCGCTCTGCGGGTGGTATGGGTGTATACTGTGTTTGCCGTTTGGCCCCTGTGGGAGGTGCTGTTCCTCTCTTACCCGGTGACCTGGGTGATTACGGCACTTATTGGCTGGCCTTGCTACATGATCATTAAGAAAAACGCCATGAAGCGGCTGGAGTTGACAAAGGAAGGGCAGGGCGCATGAGAATTACGATTGTGCACGGGCAGAACCACCGGGGCTCTACATACCATGTGGCTTGGATGCTGGCGGAAAAACTGGGAGGCGAGATAACGGAATTTTTCCTGCCCAGAGATTTCGGCAGCTTCTGCACAGGCTGCTGTACGTGTTTTACCCAGTCCGAGACCCAGTGTCCCCACTACCAGAAGCTTTTGCCCATTACCCGGGCCCTGGATGGCGCGGATATAATCATTCTGGCAAGTCCCGTGTATGTGTACCATGTCACCGGGGCCATGAAGGCCCTGCTGGACCACTACGGCTACCGCTGGATGGTGCATCGCCCCAGGAGAGTATGTTTGTCAAGCAGGCCGTGGCGGTTTCCACTGCGGCAGGGGCGGGGATGGGCTCCGCCAATCAAGATATGGCTCATAGCCTCTTTTACTGGGGCGTGGGCCGGATAGAGCGTTTGGGGCTGGCCGTGGCCGAGACTGCCTGGGAACGGGTGAGCCCCAAAAAGAAGGACCAGGCCCGGCGGAAAACGGACCAATTGGCAAAAAAGCTCTTAATGAGGAACGGCCGGGTAAAGCCAGGACTGAAAACCAGACTGTACTTTTTGGTGCTGGGATGGATGCAGAAGAAAGCTGCCTGGAATCCCGCCGATGCGGCGTATTGGAAAGAGAAAGGCTGGACCAAGGGATGCCGCCCCTGGTAGCGACGGGGCTTTTGGGTTTTGTCTGCCGGCCCGGCCGGCGCTGGACCGTTTCCCAAGGGGAACCAGCACCCCCGGTAATAGATCCCTTTCTTTAAAAACCCCCTGAAATCAATTAAAACCGAGCAAAGCCGTCCTGGCTCCGCTCGGTTTTTCTCTTTTAGAACATTTTCTTTAGGTTGAGCTGCATCTTTGTGCCTGTGTACCCCAGGGCCCGGTAAAAGGCGTGGGCGTCCGCCCGGCTTTCGCCCGAGACCAGCCGCACCCCGGCCGCGCCGGTTTCTTTGGCCCAGGCCTCGCCAGCTTTTAGCAGCGCCCTGCCAATGCCTTGGCGGCGGCAGGCCGGGTCCACGGCAATGCCCATGACGTTCTTCATGGGGTCCGCGTAGAGCAGGTTGTAGTCCACCAGATGGACGTAGCCCATCACCCGGCCCTCCCGTTCTGCCACCAGGATTTTATCCCGGCCGCTGTTCAGCAGCGTTTCCAGCTGGGCGGCGGCTTTTTCTGCGGGATAGTCATAGCCCATGCAGATACGGTTGAGCTGGACCAGGGTCCCGGCGTCGGCAAAAGCGGCTTCCCGGACAGTTACAGATGTCACTTGCCCAACACCTTTTTGACGGTGGCTTCGATGCCCTGGGCGCACAGGCCGAACTCTTTCAGCAGGTCTACCGCGGGGCCCGAGTGGCCGAACACATCCTGCACACCCATTCGGGTTAAGGGAACCGGGCACTCCTCGCCTAAGCAGGCGGCTACAGCCTCGCCCAAACCACCGATGACGTTGTGCTCCTCCACGGTGACGATGCGGCCGGTCTCCTTGGCTGCCTTTACCACCAGGTCCTTGTCCAGGGGCTTGATGGTGTGCATGTCGATCAGCCGGGCGTGAACGCCCTGGTCCTTTAGGGCGTCCACGGCCTTGATGGCTTCGCCTACCATCAGGCCGGTGGCAATAACGGTAAGATCTGCGCCCTCTCGCAGAGTAATGCCCTTGCCAATTTCAAAGTGATAGTCCTCGTTGTTGTTACAGCTTTCCACCGCCAGGCGGCCCAGGCGAATGTATACCGGGCCCTGGTGCTCTACAGCGGCCTTTACGGCGGCAAACATTTCATAGTGGTCGGCAGGATTCAGCACTACCATGCCGGGGATGGAGCGCATAAGGGCGATGTCCTCACAGCACTGGTGGGTGGCGCCGTCCTCGCCCACAGAAATACCCGCGTGGGAGCCCACGATCTTTACATTGAGGTGGGGATAGCCCACAGAGTTGCGCACCTGCTCAAAGGCCCGGCCTGCCGAGAACATGGCAAAACTGGTGGCAAAGGGAATCTTGCCGCAGCTGGCCAGGCCCGCGGCCACGCCCACCATGTTGCTCTCCGCAATGCCGCACTCGATGAAGCGGTCCGGGTAAGCCTTGCCAAAGTTTTCAACCTTTGTGGCGTCGGCCAGGTCGGCCACCAGCACCACAATGTCCGGGTTGGTCCGGCCCAGCTCTACCAGGGCCTCGCCAAAGCTCTCTCTTGTCGCTTTTTTAACTATATCAGCCATTCACACAGCCTTCCTTTCTATTCTTGCCCTACATATTGTACCAAGTCCAGGTGGTCCCCTTCCAGGTCCATTATTCCAAAGGCCCGCCAGCCCCAGGGATGGGCGGCAGGCGGAGCGCTGGGCCGCGGTCCGGCGGTGGTAAGCCGGCTGTACTGGGCGTCCACGGCCTCCACCTCAAACTCCAGCCCGAAGCTGCCGGCAGGCACGTCGCCTTTTTGCTGGTGTGGGTGAAAACGAAAGTTACGCCCCAGCAGGCGGGAACCAGCTGGTTGGCGGTTGTCTCAAACACTGTTTCATAAAATTTTGCCAGCTCTTCCGGAGCCGGAGAGAGACTGGTGATACAGCGTAGCTGAAACATTTTTGTACGGCTTTTGCTAATTTAAAGCTTCCAGCGCCTGGTTTAGCTCCTGTATGGCGGTCTCGTACTGTTCCTGGTTGGGGGCTTTGCCGTGCCAGCCCGCTTGGTTTTCCATAAAGCTAACGCCCTTACCCTTGGTAGTCTTGGCGATAATGGCAAAGGGCTTGCCCTGGCAGGCCCGGGCAGCGGCAAAAGCTTTTTCTAAGCTCTCAAAATCGTGGCCGTCAGCCAGAACTACCTCGAAGCCAAAGGAACGGAACTTTTGGTCCAGTGGCTCAATCCCCGCCACTTTGTTTACGTCGCCGTCTATCTGTAGGCCGTTGGAATCCACTACCACGCACAGGTTGTCCAGCCCGTGGTGGGCGGCAAACATAGCGGCCTCCCACACTTGCCCTTCTTGAATTTCTCCGTCTCCCAAGAGGGCGTACACCCGGTAGCCCTTATGGTCCATCTTGGCAGCTAGGGCCATGCCTGCGGCGGCGGAAATTCCCTGGCCCAAAGAGCCGGTGCTCATGTCCACGCCGGGAGTGCCTTTCATATCCGGATGGCCCTGGAGCATGGCGCCAATATGCCGCAACTTTTTCAGCTCCTCAGGGGAGAAATACCCCCGCTGGGCCAGGGTAGAATACAGCCCTGGGGCGCAGTGGCCTTTAGAGAGGACAAAGCGGTCCCGGTCGGGAGCTTTGGGATTCTGTGGGTCGATGTTCAGCTCTTGAAAATACAGGTAGGTGAAAATGTCGGCGGCGGACAGCGAACCGCCCGGGTGGCCGGACTTCGCGTTGTACACGCCCTCCACAACACCCATGCGGACCTTTGCCGCGGTGCGCCGTAGGCTTTTGATTTTTTCTGCGTCCATATGCTCAATCCTTTCCGTTGTAGATGGATCCATAGAGTAGTCTGTCTTTTTTTAAAAGACATTTCTGCTCGAAAAATATTATACAATGTTTTCCAAGAAAAAGCAATTGGGAGTTGGACCGGTGAATATATATTGTTAAGCCAAGCCTTTTTCAGGGATTTGGGGGTTCCGCCAGCCTGCCGGTGGGTTCGCGGCTTTGGATGGGCGCTTACCCCGCTCCTTGTTCCAAAGCCTTGGATGTGCTGGAACAGGTAAATTCTCCCCCTATTTTACCTCTTGAAAAAAAGCCCACGCCCTTACTTAGACGTCTGGAGATGATGCTTTGAAGCAGAAAAAACAGAGCTTTTTATATGGCGCGGTGATTTTGACCGCAGGCATGGCTGTGGTCAAGGTCATTGGAGCGCTGTTCAAAATCCCTTTACAGCATGTGATCGGTGAGTACGGTATGGGTCTATTCAATGCGGCTTATAATTTTTATGGCCCCATTTTTAGCCTGGCTACTGCGGGTTTTCCAGTGGCAGTATCCCGGCTGGTCAGCGAAAACGCCTCTCTGGGCCGCTGGAACGACGTGCGGGCCGTGAAATCTACCGCTGGGCCCATTTTCCTTCTGTTCGGATTTGGGGGCGCGGCGCTGGTGACCCTGCTGGCTCCCCTGTATTGCCGTCTGGTCACCGGAAACCAGTACGCCCTGCCCCCCATGCTGGCCTTGACCCCGGCCATCCTCTTTGCCTGTGCCGGGGCCGTGTACAGAGGATACTATGAAGGTCTGCGGGATATGACGCCCACAGCGGTATCTGAGATCATTGAGGCAGCGGTGAAGCTGGTACTGGGGCTGGGGGCGGCTTACCTGGTGGTGGCATGGGGCGGCAAAGAGTTTGCCCAAAAGGGTACCGTACTGGGAATAAAGGCGGCGGGGGCGGACCAGGCCCAGTTTCTTATTCTGTCCTTTGCCGCCGCTGGGGCTGTGCTGGGGGTAACGGCGGGGTCCCTGGGGGCCCTGCTGTATATGAGTCTGCGCTGGAAGCTGAAAGGCGACGGTATCGCCCTGCGCGGGCTGCGGCAGTCGCCCCCGGCCAAAAGCTGGGGCCAAACAGCCAAGGCCCTGCTGCGTATTACCGGACCGGTGGCGGCTGGGTCCATTACCATGAACGCGGCTGGGCTAATAGATGCCACTTTTCTCCAAAGCCGCCTGGCCGGGCTGATGGAAGGGGCGCCAGAGGCGCTGCTGGGGGCTTACCAGGGGATGATCCCCCAGGTATACCTGGATCACCCCCAGTCGGTACCCACCTTCCTCTATGGTTGTTATACCCTGGCCATGACCCTGTACTTGCTGGTGCCCGCCCTGACCCAGGCCATTGGCATGAGTGCCCTGCCTGCTGTAACCGAGGCCTGGGCCCGGCAAGACCGTCCCCAGCTGAAGGAGCGCATGGAGTCTGTGCTGGGCATCACAGCCTTGGTGTGTTTTCCGGCGGGGCTGGGACTTACGGCCCTGGCAGGGCCCATATCGGAATTGCTGTATGGACAGGGCGGAGCCACCCCCATTGTGGCCGGGGTTTTGCTGACCCTGGGGCCTGCGTCCCTGTTCGCCGCCCTAAGCACACCAGTGTCCAGTATGCTGCAAGCTGCTGGCCGGGCGGACCTGCCGGTAAAGCTGCTGGCCGGGGCCATGGCCATTAAGGTGGGGGTGAACTGGCTGCTGTGTGGTGTGCCCCAGGTAAATATTCAAGGGGCCGGGGCAGGCACACTTTTGTGTTATTTGTTTTTGGTAACCTCCCAGCTGTGGTGCCTGGGGCGGGTCACGGGGGTACGGTTTTCAGTGGGGCGGCTGTTTTTAAAGCCCCTGGGCTGCGCGGTTTTATGCGGGTTGGCGGCCTGGGGGGCGCATCTGGGCCTGGAAAAGTTGGCCCTGGGTCGGGCGGTTTCTACAGGGGCCGCGATCTTTTGTGGGGCGGCAGTATATGTTTGGGGGCTGTTGGCCACCCGGTCTCTGGCGAAAAAGGATCTGATCATGCTGCCCAAGGGACAAAAAATTGCAAAAATGCTTGAAAAACAGGGATGGATGTGATATGATTGCAAATGTTATTTGACAGAATAGAAAAAAGCCGTGGGCCTAGTTGTGGGCGCACGGACTAATTTTGGGAGGTAGCCAGACTATGAACAAATCCGAGCTGATCGCAGATGTGGCCGAGAGATCCGGCCTGACTAAAAAAGATGCCGACGCCGCGGTGAAGGCCGTAGTAGACAGCATTACCGAAGCCCTTGTAAAAGGGGATAAGGTGCAGCTGGTAGGGTTCGGCACCTTTGAGGTGCGCGAGCGCGCCGCCCGTTTTGGCCGCGACCCCCGTACCGGCGAGAGCATGGAGATTGCCGCCTCGAAAGCTCCTGCTTTTAAGGTGGGCCAGGGTCTGAAGGACGCGGTGAACGGTAAAAAGTAAGAAATGGCACAAGGGCGGGCCGCAAAGGTGGCTGGCCCTTTTTTGCTGGGGAAAAGATACTGTGCAACAAGATAAAAAATTTAAAAAGGTGATACTTTATGAGACTGGATAAATATCTAAAGATCTCCCGCTTGATTAAGCGCCGCACGGTGGCCAACGAGGCCTGCGACGCGGGCCGGGTGCTGGTGAATGGAAATATTGCCCGTGCCTCTTATAATGTAAAAGAGGGCGACGTGCTGGAGCTGCACCTGGGGGAGCGGGTGCTAAAGGCCCAGGTACTCTCGGTGGCGGAGGTAGTGCGCAAAGAAGCTGCGGCGGACCTCTATAAGATCATCGAGGAGTAAACCCGTCATATCGGCCCTGGCCTTAGCATATACATTCCCAATGGAAGGGGATGGAGCATATGGCGGAGCAGCCGGTAAAAAAGCACAGTCTGACAGTAGAGGGCCGGGAGCGCCTGTCGGCCACAGGTATTAAACGGGTGGATTTTTTCAGTGACGAGCTGATCACCGCCCAGACCGACCTGGGCCAGCTGAACATTAAGGGCGAGGCCCTGCATATTGACAGCCTAAACTCGGACACAGGCGACATGCTGGTAAAGGGGAGGGTGGGCGCGGTTTCTTATACAGAGAGCGGCCCGGCCCTGTCCTTTTTCGGCAGGCTGTTTAAATGACCGCCGTTACCTGGCCCGCCTGGGGCCTGTGTATGGGAACCGGCGCTTTGCTGGGGCTGTTTTTTCTGCTGCTTCAGCTTATCCGGCTGTTGCTGCGGGGCGGCAGGTTTTGCCAGGCGATAATGGATGTGCTTTTCTGTGTGGTGTGCGCCGCGGCGGCCTTTCTTTGCGCTCTGGCTTTGGATAAAGGCCGGCTACGCTTCTTTCAGGTGTCTTTGCAGCTTTTGGGCGGCTGGGGGATGGTGGCCGCCCTGGCCCCGCTGCTGGGCAGGCTGGCCCGGGGCCTAAAATGGTTAAGGGCAAAGCTGGGGGCCTTGTTTGGGCGGTTGGTGGGCAGGCCGCTGCTAAGGGCTTTTGTTTTTCTGAAAAATAAGCTGCCTAGGCCCCCAAAAGCCGGTAAAAAGAGAAAAAAATTCGGGCCGAGGAAGAAAAATCGCAAAAAGCACTTGAAAAACTTATGAAAACTAGTATATAATGGAATGGAGATAACCCAGCGTATTGGCAAGAGGGAGGCAGCGCTTTTGAGCAGAGGAAAACACAGCAATAAATATAAGGGTGGCTTTCTCCTAAAGCTGGCCGTGTTCTGTTTGGCGGGGGTGGTGCTTCTGTCTCTGGTAGAGCGGCAGATCCAGATTGTCGAAAAGCGAGAGCAGCTGCAAGAGCTGCAAGAGCTGCTGGATACCCAAAATCAGAAGAATAAAGAGCTGAAAGACACCCTGGATAACGAAGAAGGGGCCCTACAGGACTATGCCGAACGGCGGGCCCGCAGGGACCTGGGCTATGCCAGACCTGACGAGCGGGTGTTTGTGGACGTAGGCGGCGACTAAGGTTCTTTGCTGGGCGACAGAACAGAAAAGAGTCAAAATCTTTGAGGAGGATAGCGCTTTATCATGCGGCTTGAGGTTGGAGAAATTTATGAGGGTAAAGTGACCGGCATTACAAAGTTTGGAGCCTTTGTGGGCTTTGAGGGCGGACAGACCGGAATGGTGCATATCTCGGAAATTGCGCCTACCTTTGTGAACGAGATTCGGGACTTCGTTACCGAGGGACAGGTGGTAAAGGTGAAGGTGCTGGCTATTAACGAAGACGGCAAGATCAGCCTTTCTATTAAAAAGGCCCTTCCGCCGGAAGAGCAGCAGCGTTCTCGCCGACCGGGGCCAAAAGGAGATAGAAAGCCGGGGCCTAGGCCCCCCAGACAGCCCCGCCCAGAGCCGCAGCCAGGACCCGGCCGTCCAGGCGACTTTGAGTGGCAGGGCCGCCGCAACGACAGCGGAAGCTTTGAGGACATGATGTCCCGTTTTAAGCAGACCAGTGACGAAAAGATGTCTGACCTGAAGCGTGGCAACGAGAGCCGCCGGGGTTATTCCCGCAGAGGGCAGAAGCAATAAAGAGGGCCTATTGGCCGCAGGCCGCAGAAAGAAAGCATGAACGATACAAAACACATACCGGCGGGGGTAGCTCTGCCGGTTTTTGTTTTAAGGATGGTTGTAATTTGCAAAGTAAGGAAAATGGGCCGGCAGATTCTGGCGCTATAAGATGAAGAGGGCAAGTGGGGGATGCTAGCACCCCCTTTCTATACTTTTACGGCGACTCCATGTCCACTGTGCAGGCTCTGCGCCGCCTGGAACGCCTGGGTTTTGTGCGTTCAACGGGCTATGGTCCACTACGTACTGGACAAGCAGGAGAAAAAATATATATTATATTTATAATAGTAGACTGACTCGTCTGCCTAAAACCTTTTCCAGCAGACAGGCCAGCCGCTATTTGGCAGGGGTGGAGCTACTGGCCGGGTATACCTTTAGCAAAGGAACAGCTGGCGGAGCTTTCATACACGCCGGGCTGGCGCACGGAACGCTTGACAGAACTGCTAAAAATATAAGGGAATAGAGGTAGGCAAAAATGCGAGAGATCGATGCCAAAGAGATCACAAAAGCGGTGGAGCATCTTTGTGTTGAGGCAAATCGAGAGTTGCCCCCTAGCCTGGAGGCTCTGGTACGAGGCGCGGCCACCCAAGAGACCAGCCCCATTGCCAAGCCAGTGATGGAGGACTTGGCCCGAAATTTGGATGCGGCCCGAGAGATGCAGGTCCCTATCTGCCAAGACACCGGTATGGCCGTGGTGTTTGCCCAGGTGGGTCAGGAGGTACATATTAACGGAAGCTTTGAGGATGCGGTGAACCAGGGAGTCCGGGCGGGTTATCTTAAAGGGCTGCTAAGGTGCTCGGTGGTGGGGGACCCTCTGCGCAGGGAAAATACCGGAGACAACACCCCAGCTGTGCTGCACGTGCGGCTGGTGCCCGGGGACCAGCTGAAGCTGACCGTGGCCCCCAAGGGCTTTGGCAGCGAGAACATGAGCCGCCTAAAAATGTTTACTCCGGCGGCAGGAGAGGAGGACATCCTCCGCTTTGTGGCAGAAACCGTAAAAGAGGCGGGAGGCAACCCCTGTCCCCCAGTGGTGCTGGGGGTGGGCATTGGCGGCGACTTTGAGCTATGTGCCCAGCTGGCCAAGCAGGCTCTTTGCCGGGATGTGGACCAGCGGAACCCAGACCCCTATTACGCCGGGCTGGAGGCCAAGATGCTGGAGGCAGTGAATGCCACCGGGGTGGGTCCCCAAGGCTTTGGAGGCAGGGTAACGGCCTTGTGCGTAAATATTGAGACGTACCCCACTCACATTGCGGGGTTACCTGTGGCAGTGAATGTGGGCTGCCACGTGACTAGACATAAGACCGTTACGCTGTAAGAGAGGGCATTGTGTGCCGAAAGCCTGGAGTTTGAAACCTCTATAATTAAAAGCAATAGTTTTCTCTCTGGGCCTTGCAATCTTTTGTAAATTGTGCTAAAATATGGATACATAGAAAGTGGGTCCGCGGGAGCGGACATAGAAGGAGGAAAGAAACATGAAAATTACCATTATTGGCAGAAAAGTGAATCTCCGCAACAATTTTAAAGAGCTGGCCGAGAAGAAATTGGCCAAATTCGACCGTATCTTCGACGAGGACGCCGAGGCTGTGGTCACTGTAACTGTGGAGCGCAACCGCCAGACTGTTGAGATAACCATTCGCCAGAGGGGCATTATCTGTCGGGCAGAAGAGACCTCTCAAGACATGAACGAGGCCCTGGATCATGTAGTGGCCGCCCTGGGACGGCAGATGCGCCGGAACAAGACCCGCCTGGAAAAAGCAAAGAAGGTAAACCCGGGCATGGAATTTGCGGATGCCTACTACGACGAGCCAGAAGAAGAGCTGGCGGTTTCCCGCACCAAACGCTTTGTGGTGAAGGTGATGACCGCTGAAGAGGCTATTATGCAGATGAACATGCTGAACCACGAGTTCTTTATGTTCCGGGATGACCAGACAGGAGAAATCAATGTGGTCTACCACCGGAAGAACGGGGAATACGGCCTGCTGGTGCCGGAAGAGAAATGAACTATTGCGCTCCCTGTCTGCTGGGCGTAGAAGGCCTGGTGGCAGAAGAACTAAGAGAGATGGGCTGTGAAGAGGTGCGGGCGGAGAACGGCCGGGTGCTGTTTTCCGGGGGGCCGGAGTTGCTGGCCCGGGCCAATATCAACAGCCGTTACGCGGAACGGATAGGCCTGCTTTTGGGTGAGTTCCGGGCGGCAAGTTTTGAGGAACTCTTCCAGGGGGTAAAAGCCCTGCACTGGGAGGAGTTCCTGGGAAAAGAGGACGCTTTTCCCGTAACGGGCAGCAGCCTAAACAGCCGGCTGCACAGTGTGCCAGACTGCCAGGCCGTTATCAAAAAAGCCATTGTAGAACGTCTGAAAACCCGGTACCGGCTGGGATGGTTTTCAGAGGAGGGGCCCCAGCACCGGGTGCGGTTCCGTATCATGAAGGATCAGGCGAGTATCACCATAGACGCCAGCGGGGCGGGTCTGCACAAAAGAGGCTACCGCCCCGCCTCTTCTGTTGCACCCATTAAAGAGACTTTGGCGGCGGCTTTGGTCAAGCTAATGCGGGTGCGGCCGGACGGAAGTTTCTTTGACCCTTTCTGCGGCTCGGGGACTCTGCTTATTGAAGCGGCCCTGCTGGCAAAAAATAGGGCTCCGGGGGTAAACCGGCCCTTTGCGGCAGAGGCCTGGCGGGAAACTTCCCAGACTCTTTGGCAGAGGGAAAGGGACCGGGCCCGAGATTTGGAAGGGCAGGACGTGGGTTTTCACGCCACGGGATATGATATTGATCCCGCCGCAGTGGCGCTAAGCCTGGAAAATGTCCGGCGTGCCGGGGTGGCGGGGGCCGTGGCTGTGAAAGAGAGGGCAATTCTGGATTTTTATGAAGAGGGCCCCTTTGGCTGCGTGGTGTGCAACCCGCCCTATGGTCAGCGCCTGCTGGACCAGAAAGCCGCGGCAAAGATCTATCGGGACATGGGCCGGGTGTTTCAGCGCCGGCAAGGGTGGAGCTACGGGGTGATCACCCCAGATGAGACCTTTGAGACGCTGTTCGGCCGGCCGGCGGACAAGCGCCGGAAGCTGTATAATGGGATGATACGCTGTCAGTTTTACCAGTACTTCAAGTGGAAATAATCAGGCGTTTTGCCGCACCGGTGGCAGAGGGGAGAGGAGACCGGTGAAATTCTTTCAAAGGTTTAGGGACCAGATGGAGACCAGGCGGCTGGTTTTACGGCGGTGGAAGCACAGAGATCTGGCGGATTATGTCAGGATCGTTTCAGACCTGGAGGTAATGGCGCCCGCCGGATGCCGGCCAGTCCAAAATTTGGAAGAGGCGGCCTCTATGCTGGCCCGGGATGTCCGCAATGAGATGTGCTATGCCATTACGCTAAAGGATACTGGCGAGGTGGTGGGACGCATCAAGTTTCAAACGGATCTGCGCCGTTTTCATGTGAATAGCCTCTCCGTAGGCTACGAGCTGCGCCGGGACCAGTGGGGCCAGGGCTATATGACCGAGGCCCTGGGGGCTATGGTGCACTATGCCTTTGAGAAACGAAAGGTAGATGTAATGGGCATTAGCCACTATGCGGATAACTTGCGGTCAAAGAGGGTCATTGAAAAGTGCGGCTTCCGCCGGGAGGGGGTCGTCCCCTGGGCTAGTAAGCGCTTTGATGGAAAGATTTGTGATGACGTGTGCTACTCCCTGCTGCGAGAGGACTATTTTAAAGCCGTGTCGCAGAATTCACAGCCAGAGCCTTGAGGATTATCTTGTTTGGTTATAGTACACAAAATTTGCTTGCTGATTGCGGGAATGACTGTGCGCGGCCTGTGTCCGCTAATGGAAAATCTGACTGTGTAATACGAAGCTAAGGGCCTTTAAGACGATAAAGTGGAATGGCTTCTACATGGTATTGTGTGCAGTCCTTGGTATTAACGAATGATATAGAAAAAAGTGAGCTCCTGGTACCGCAGGGGCTTCCTTTTTTCAAGAAAAGACAAATTGTGCAAAATAGCATCTTGCCAGCCAAAGGAGAAGTTGATATAATATTTTATTACAGAGATTGTCAAATTTGGCGATTATTTGGTTGAACTCCTTGCTGCGATGTATTCTATCGCCAACTTACTGTAGAAAGGAAGATGAACATGAAACTACGCACCAGGCTTTTGTCCGCGTTTATGGCGGCTGCGCTGCTGTTTTCCGGAATACCGGTCCAGGCGGCGGCTACCCCTCAGGCGGATTTGGTTACCGGGCAGCTTCAGGCCACGTTACGTCTGGACTACGCCCAATCCCTGGATGCTCTGCAAAACCACGATGTAAGGGTTACCCTGCGCCGTGGGGAGGAAGAGCTGGGACAGATTGAACTGTGGGATACAGAGGCTACAGTCTTGGGGCAATATCAGGCCGCGCTGGAGGCCCGGAACGCTGATGGCGGCCAGGACGCCACCGGCTGGCCCAAGTATATTGCTTTTACCATATTTGATCTGCCCAGAGATACCTACACCCTCACTTTTACAGGACAGGGATATAAAACCTACACCCAAGAGGTGGTTTTGGGGGAGTACTCCCGCCACCTAAACTTGGGCACCGGAGACGCCACCTTTACCCTTGGAGATGTGAACGGAGATGGCGTGGTAGACGCGGCGGACCGGGAACAGCTTTCCCAACATCTGGCCTCTGGAGACAGAGCCAGCTATGCTACGTATGATTTTAATGGCGACGAGAAGATTGACGTGGTAGACCTGGCATATCTAAACTGCAATATTGGGGC
The DNA here is from genome assembly GCA_910574935.1 of Oscillospiraceae bacterium. GTDB lineage: Bacteria > Bacillota > Clostridia > Oscillospirales > Acutalibacteraceae > Acutalibacter > Acutalibacter intestini. Next base: position 107,490 of record CAJTCU010000004.1, on the reverse strand, counting down.
CCAGGGAGATGCGGAACTGCTGGATGGCGCCCTGCTGGCGCCTCCTGTGGACCTGGACGCCTTGTCGGCGGTGCAGCTGGTTTCGGGCAGCTGGGATGGTCTGTTTAGCGCCGGGAGCTCGGACTCTGGGGTGTCTATTGCCGCTGCCGGGGGATCGGTGGAGCTCCCCATTGGCTTTACCACGCCGGTGGAAATGGAGCAGGTGACCATTGTGACCCCCAGGGTGGGGGGCATTCAGTCCGGAACCGTGGCAGTGGAGTATACCACTGGGGAGACGGAGAATATTCCCATGGATACCGCCCTGCCTGCCGGCGTAAGGGCCATTGACCCCAGGGAGGGCAGCGCCACCATTACCATTGTTCTAGGCAAACGAGTGCCCGTGAAGAAAATCACCATTACGGTGACAGCTACAGAGACGGGCACGGTCTCTGTAGAGTCCATCCAGTTTTTGAAGGATATTGTGCCCGAAAACCCTGTGGCCCCCAACCGGGTGGTCTCTGGCCTAACGGCTACAGCGGGCAGTGAGCTGGTAAATCTCAAGTGGCGGGGCCTGCCCAACGTCACCGGCTATCAGGTGGCTTATTGGCCCGACGGCAGCGCGGGAAGTGTAAAGACGCTGGATGTTACTACGCCCTATGCCCAGATTAGTGGGCTGGACAACCTAAAGACATATTGGTTCCAGGTAACGCCCACTGCCGAGGGCTGGTCCGGCGAGGCCTGCCCGGCGGTTTCAGCCACGCCGCAGCCAGCCAAAAAGCCCAATGCCCCGGATATGGTGTCTATCACCGAGCTGGACAGCGCTTTGGCGGTTTCTTGGAAAGCGGCGGAGTCTGCCACTTTTTATGAGGTATATTATAAGGAAAAGGATTCTCAGCAGGCATACCGGCAGGCAGGCGGCCAGCTGGTATCTACCAATGTAAATATTCCCTCCCTAAAAAATGGCGTTACCTATTCGGTGTATGTAGTGGCTGGCAACGAGATTGGCAAAAGCGGCCAGTCCCGAATTTCCGAGGGGACCCCCCGGGCAGTGGACTACTCTCCCCCGGCAGACCTGCCTAAGTCCGGCCTGCTGGACCGCTCCAAGATCGAGAGCATCCGTCTGGCGGACCCCAATAACTATGCGCCCGGCGAGTACACCCAGGCCGCGCCTTTTTCCCCCAACAATCTCATTGACGGAGACTACCGTACCCACTGGACTGCTCGGAACTGGTATGGTAACGAACACGTAATCGTTACCTTCAAGGAGCCGGTGGATCTTCAGGCTGTGCTGTGGGCGCCTCGGCTGGATGGCAATTATCCCCGTTACCTGCGGGCGTATAGCATTCAAGTTTGGTACGAGGGAGAGGACCTTTCTCAGAAGGGCCATTTGCTGGTGCCCGACCCCCAGCGAGGCGGCCAGGACAACAACGGCGGTACCGGCGGCGGGGACGTGCTCACTTGGCCCAATATTCCCAACCAGAGCAGTATTCCCAGTAAACGCTTTGGGGTGTTGCCTTTTGGACCAGAGAAACAGGTAAAGCAGATCAGTGTGGCCGTAGAGCAGGCAGCCTATAACCTGGTGAACTGCTCGGAGCTGATGTTTATGGAGTACGACCCGGCCCACTGCCTGCCCGAGGAGATCGCAGGCCTGTTTACCAGTGAGCTGCGTACCCAGTTAAAACCTGGGGTAGATAAGGCGAAGATCGACAGCTTGCTGGCTCGGCTCAATAGTGATGAAAAATATTATTATCTGCATATTCAGGCTCTGCGAGACGAGCTGGCCCTGGCCCAGGAGCTTTTGAACGGCAGTTCCAGCAGCGGGGCTATGCTAAATGGAGTTCAATCCCGAAGCAGCGGGGCGGACAGCGCCAAATACAGCCAGGGTGGCAGCGAGCTACAGCCCCTGGGCGTGGCGGCCAAAGCCAACCAGGAGATTACTGTGTATGCCCAGGGCATTCCCCAGGGGGGCAAGCTGACGGTGTATGCCTCGCAGTTTAACGCCGAGGCCTCCCAGTGGCTCAGCTCCATGGGAGAGGTGCAAAATGGCCGGAACATTCTGCTAACGCCTAAGATTGGCAGCCAGAATACCGAGCGGGGCGGCAGCCTGTACTTTACCTATACAGGACCGGACCCCCAGAACGTTCAGCTGCACGTGCGTCGGGCAACGGACGTCCCTGTGTTGGAGCTTTCCAACTGGTATGCCATGACCGAGGCAGCCAAGCGGAACGCTATTACCAGCTACCTGGAAGAGCTGGAAAATTATGTGGCAAAAAATAATTTTAACAATACTAATAAAACCACCAGCTGCCTGAATGTCACGGAAATTTCTACACCCACTATGCTGCTTTCCCTGCCGGCGCTGGCGGTGCAGAATAGTGCGCCCACCCTGGGCGCCAAAAGCGAGAGCTTATTTAACGCGGTGCTGGCCTGGGAGGATCTAATGCATATCTGCAAGACGACCCAAGGCATTGACAACACCTATTCCAAGAACGACATGCAGTCCCGGCAGAATGTGCGGTGTATGCAAATGTTCTCCGGCGCGTTTATGTACGCGGCGGGAAACCACATTGGTATTGGATACAATTCCTGCGCGGGCATGGTAGGCGGTAGGCCTATCAGCCAGCTTGGCTCAGGCGCTACGTCCAACGGTCTGTTCGGCTGGGGCATCGCCCATGAGATCGGCCATAACATGGATAAGCTGGGCCGGGCGGAGATTACCAATAACCTGTACTCTCTGATGGTTCAGACCTATGATGGCGGGGCCAATATCCTCCCGTCCCGGCTGGAGAACAGTGGAAAGTATGCCGCGGTGTTTAACAAAACCGCTCAAGGCCAGCTGGGGGCCTCCAACGATGTGTTCGTACAGCTGGCTATGTACTGGCAGCTGCATCTGGCCTATGACGGCAAGGACCAGCCCATGGACTTCTACAACCGTTTCTTTAAAGCCTGGAAGTCTGGGGAATATCTAAAAGACCTGGCTGGCCTGAATCTGAGTTATGACGAAAAGGTGGCGCTTACCGCCAGCGGCGTGGCGGGTCGGAATCTGACGGACTTTTTCACCCACTGGGGCATGAAACTGAGCGACAACGTACTCGCTCGCCTGTCCACCTATAGTAAGGAGACCCGGGCCATCTGGTACTTAAACGACCAGAGCCGCAGGAACCGGCTGAACAATACGTCTCAAGGTTATGCGGAACTCATGGTTACAGCGGAGAAGAAGGGCGACACCCAGGTGGAGCTAAAACTCTCCGGCAGCGGGACCAACGTGCAGGGATATGAGATCCTTCGTAATAATAAGGCCATTGCCTTTGTGCCGGAAAACAGCTTCAGCGGCGGTTTGCTGTATACCGACGAGATCAGCGCGGGCAACCATCTGACCTACAGCTATACGGTGAAAACCTATGATACCCTGGGCAATCTGGTCCATACGGCCAGCACCAACCAGATCCGCATTGCCTATGACAAAACGGTACCCGCCAGCAGCTACAGGGTGGCCAATACCGGCGGCTCTCTGGTGTTTGAGCTGGAAGAGGAAACCGCTGTTTCCGGCCTAAAGATCATGGGCGTACCGACATCTGGAGCGTATACGGTGGAGATTACCGACAAGGATGGCAAGGTCTTTACCTTCCAGAAAGATTTTGGTCAGGGGGTGGCCTCTGTTGACGAGAAGGACGCTGTGCTGCACTACTTCACTAAGCCCGGCGCGGCTGCCGGGGATGCCCGTATCTGGACCTACGATGTGAAGAAGATTGTGGTCACAGATCCCAGCGGCATCCTTACAACCTCTAATGTAAGGCTGTTAAGCTATGTGGGCGATGACGTAGCCTTTTTAACTGACGCCTCTGGTTTTGTAGGGCGGCTTTCAGAGGATTATACTTATGGAGAGGGCGGCAGCCAGCAGGTGGTGAAAAAGGGTACTCTGGTTATAGCCGGAACTTACCGGGGCAATCCCATCTATAATTCTATCCGGGTTCGGGGCAAATTCACCACTACCAAAACAGTGGTGAACGAAGATGGCACAGAAGAGGTGAAGGTGGAAGAGTCTCAGCGGGATATAGATGGCGAGACCCTAATGTTTGCCGAGGTGCCAGCCGACGGAGAGGTTAGCGAGATTAGCAATGGCCTGTTCCTGTTCATTCCCAATGTACAAAAAGAGGCCGAGCTGCAAGGAGCCACCCACTGCGACGGGGTAAACCTGCTGCCCAGCCAGATCATGGTACAAATGGACTGCCTGGACGACCCCAACAACCCCGCAGGCCCCAGGCGCACCACGGCACAAACCCTGTGGACCAACAGTCCCGGGGGCACAGATTTGCCGGAAATTCGTTTGGAGGAGGGAAACTAAACTATGAGAAAAATTGTTAGTTTGCTACTTTCCGTTACCTTGGCGGCGGCTGTGGTCTTGGGGATGCCGGCGCGATCTCTGGCTGCGGAAGCTTCTAGGACCCAACTATCCTACCGCCAAACGGAGCAGGGAAATGTCCTCCTGACGGTGACAGGTATTGCCCCAGAAAAAGTGATTCATGGCGTGCAGATGGAAATTACGCTAAACGGGACCTACCAGCCCAGCGAGGTAGCCCTGAAGCCTGAAAACGGCTTTAGTCCGAACTTTTCCACCCTGGTGAGCCAGAGCAGTGGCAAAACAACAGTGACCTTGTACCTGGTTTCTGCGTACGCTCTGAACCACCAGAGTACGCTGGCTTTGGGTGAACTGACTGCTAACGGCCAGGGGGTGGTTCCGGAAAAAGCCCTGCTGGCCCTGCTGGACTATGATATGATTCAAAATGGTCCGGGCGCTGGCAACTCCTTCTATATGGAGGAGGTGGAGGTAACGCGGGACCCCAATAGCGTGGAGCTGGGAGAATTCTACAGCATCTCTGGGTCCGGGGCCCTTCACGGCACGGTTACAGCGCCATCCACCGCCCGGGAAAACCAACGAGTGGAGGTACAGACAACCCCAGACCAAGGGTACCGGCTGGAGTCTTTCAAGGTTTCTAAAACAGACGGTACAGCGCTGCCCTTGGAGGACTTGGGGGAAGGGCGGTACGCCTTTACCATGCCGGCCGCGCCAGTGACCTTGCAAGGGGTATTCGTGCCCTTGCAGTCTCCAAAGATGCCCTTTACCGATGTGGAGGAGGGCAAGTGGTATTACGAGTATATTCAGTATGTGTATGACCGGGGCATGATGAAGGGCAGTACCGATACCCTTTTTGAGCCTGCGGGACACACCAGCCGGGGAATGCTGGTGGCCATCCTCCATCGACTGGAGGGTTCTCCCAAACAGGGGAGCAACCAGTTTACCGATGTGGCCCCTGGCCGCTGGTACACAGAGCCCATCGCCTGGGCCACTGCCAATGACATTGTGGATGGTTATGGGAACGGACGCTTTGGGCCCAACGACAAAATTACTCGGGAGCAGATGGCTACCATCCTGTACCGTTATGCCAAGTATAAGGGTTACGATCTGTCCGCCCAAGGGAATATGGAGCAGTTTGTTGATAGAGATCAGGTCTCGAAGTTTGCCAAAGAGGCGATTCCCTGGGCTGTAGGGACCGGACTTATTAATGGAAAGGGCGGAGGCAAGCTAGAGCCCAAGGGCTTTGCCACTCGCGCCGAGGCGGCGGCCATTGTCACCCGTTTTTGTCAGAAGATCGCATGACCAATTAGCCCAATATCAATAGAAAAAGACCAGCTGAGTCAATCAGCTGGTCTTTTCTTAATTTTACTGCTGTAAAGCCTAGAGTCGCCGCCGGATGGTTAAGGCAGTGATGGACTGTCTGGCTCCCGCACGCTAGCCGTGTACAGCTGAGCAAAATAGGGGCTGTGGGTCATTAACTGTTGATAGGAGCCCTGGGCCACGATTCTTCCCTGGCGGAAAACCACAATACGGTCAAAGCCAGCTATAGAGCTGAGCCGGTGGGCAACGGCAATCACGGTGCAGTTTTCTAGCAGAGAGATCAGCTGGTTCATGACAAATTCTTCAGTCAGGTTGTCCATAGCCGAGGTGCCCTCGTCCAAGAGAACCAGTTGGGGATTTTGCAGAAGCAGCCGGGCCAGGGCCAGCCGCTGTTTTTCTCCGCCGGAGAGGCTGGTTCCCCGTTCCCCAATGGGGAGGGCTAGTCCCTGGGGGCCCTGGGCCAGGTGGGAAAGCTGGACCCGTCTCAAGGCCTCCAGCAGAGGGGCATCGGCAATATTCTGGTCGAACACCAGGTTTTCTCGTAATGTACCGTCAAACACTGGCGGGTCCTGAGAAAAATAGCAGATGTGCTGGTAAAGGCTGTTTAAGTTCAGCAGGGAAAGCTCGTGACCATCCAGCCGGACGCTGCCGGACGGATACTTTAATAGCCCGGCCAAAAGCTTGACCAGGGTGGACTTACCCGAGCCGCTCTCGCCCACAAAGGCCACCTTTTCTTTGGGCCGGATGTGTAGATCCAAGTTCTGAAAAATGTCCCGGCCTTCATAGGCAAAGCTGAGTCCAGAAATTTCCACGTCTCCATCCAGCGCTTCCAGTTTCAGCCCTTGTTCCAACCGGGGGTCGTCCTCCTGTTCCAAAAAGTTCTGGAGCCGAGAAAAAGCGGCCCGGTTCAGCTTGTACTGGACAAAGAGCACGTTAAAGATGGCAATAGGCATGTAGGCGCTTTCAATAAGGGAGATTAGGGCCACCACAGTGCCCACACTGAGACTGTGGGTGTGCCAGGCGAACCATAGAATGCCCACATCCAGCAGGGCTACCAGCAAAACAAAAATGGTAAAGAAAGCCTCGTGAATGAGAGTCATCTTTACCTTAGAGTCCACAATGTCCCCTTTGGCCCGGCGGGCTTTCTGTAACTCGGTGGGGAACTGCCGCTCCAGGCGAAAGACCACCATTTCCATTAAGCCCCGCACCAGGAAGTGGTTTAACAGCTCCTCGTTGTTGAGAATTCGTTCTTTTAGCTGGTAGAGGGAACGCAGCAGAAGGTTTGTCACAAGGAATATGACCGCATACCCGGACAGCAGCACACAGGTAATCAAAGGGCTGGCCTGCCAGATAAAATAGACGCTAAAAACCACAGTAGGCGCCAGCTCCCGAAAGAGCTGAAGCCAAAAACCAGCCAGCATGTCCCGGCCAGCCTGGGCGCCATTTTCGATGACCTGCACCAGCCGGCCCGTACCAATTTTTTGGTAGCCAGCGTAGAGGATGGAGCCGGATTTCTCTAAGGCCAGCAGCTTGAAGTCTAGAAACAGGCTGTGGCTCAGTTTTTCGCTGGGATAATTATCTATATAGTTCATCAGGTAAAGAACCGCCATAATTAATCCGTAGGTGAGAATGGACCCCAGCGGAAGGTTCCCACCTGCTAGACCATCCACCAATTTTTGAAAATAGCTTACTTTGTAAATTGCCATAAAGGAATTAAAAATTCCTAAGCCAAGGCAGACGGCCAGGGTGCAGCGGTTTTTTTGCAGAACAGTTTTTAGGTAACGCATTACTGTACTCCTTTACAATATGATAGTATCGGGAACAGTACAGCTGCGGCTGTCAGCGGTGGAAAAAATTTGATTTACCCCGATACGGCCGGCTGGCAGCGCTGTTCAGCTGTACCGGGGAGATAATTCGTTTTATCGCCAAAAGGCTTTCCCTCTTTCTGTAGAAACTGGTATTAGGATATCAAAATTTCTGGAGTTTGTCAAGACGAAACGAAAGGACGATACAAAACCTGTAGAGGTTAATTTTTTTGAATAACCTATTGACATTTTACCAAATTGGTATTACTATTAATTTAAAGAAGACACGCGCGTAGCTTCCATAACAAAAGGAGGGGTGGAATGAAAAAAAAGACAAAGGTACTCCTACTGTTGAGCTGCGCCCTGGTGCTGGTTGTAGGCGGGGTGGCAGCCGTGGCCCTGCGCCAGCAGCCCGCCGCCCCGCCGGGGCCCGAACCCACCCCGCGTAAAATAGGTGAAGTCAGAATCGTGACGATTAAGGTAATGCATGGGATAAACGCGGTATATACTAGTTGCGGCCTGCCGCTGGGCCTGGCCTGGGTAGAAGCCCCGGAACGCACCAGTACAGAGGGGGTCAGCCTGTCCTTCACCGGCCTGGACGTGGACGAGACCGAGGGCACGGTGACACTTAATCTATTGCTGGAAAATGAGGGCTGGCTGGATGATTCTTTCGAGTGTTCACCAAAAGAACTTGATTACCTTTCAGATGGAAAATGGTATACGGTCTATAGTTTTGAGAGGATGGAATTGCTAGCGGGTTACATAACTCCCCTAGCAATAGCGTATGAACCTGGCTCAACACCGCTTAAGCTAGATTTTCCCAAAGAGGCCTTCAAGAATCGAGGACAGTATCGAATGGTATTGGGGCCTACGGCCTACTGTACATTTGAGGTAACGCCGGACGGCTTCCAGTTTAAGGGAAAGGAATTGACATGAAGAAAAAGACAAAGGTAATCTTACTGTTGAGCTGCGCCCTGGTGCTGGTTGTAGGCGCGGTGGCAGCCGTGGCCCTGCGCCAGCAGCCCGCCGCCCCGCCAGGGCCCGAGCCCACCCCGCGCAAAATAGGCGCTCCCGGCACCGTGATGATTAAGGTGATGCAGGGGGTAGGCGCTGTCAACCGCAGCTGCGGCTTGCCGCTGGGCCTGGCCTGGGTAGAGGCCCCGGAACGCACCAGTACAGAGGGGGTCAGCCTGTCCTTCACCGGCCTGGACGTGGACGAGACCGAGGGCACGGTGACACTCAATCTATTGTTGGAAAATGAGCAGGAGGTGCACAACATCTTGCCCATGGACCTGGACTACCGTTCAGAGGGCAGGTGGTACACAGTCTATAGCGTTGAACGCCGGAATGCCCTATCGGGAGCAGTTATTCCCGGCATGGGGCATGTATATGAACCCGGCTCAACACCGCTTACACTGGAAGTTCCCAAAGAGGCCTTCAAGAATCGAGGTGAATACAGAGTAGTGTTTGGCCCCACGTATTGTACGTTTGAACTTACGTTAGATTTATAACTTTCGTTAACAAAGGAGAAATAAAAATGAATAAATCATTATTAAAGAAATTCATTTCTTTGGTCTTGTCGTTGGTCCTTGTGTTTTCAGTAACAACTACAGGAATGGCGGCGACTTCCCTGGACGATGAAAAAGACGGTATGCATGAAATGTTAGTCTCTACTTCTGGGGGAAGCGGAGGCGTATACACACACGACATTAATACCGATGAGACAGAATTTATACCGGTTAGTGAGTATGAGTTTACAGATGCACCAGAAATCATTCCTGGTATTGAGGAAGAAGATGACTTACCAGTTGAACCTACAATGGACCCTCGTTTTGTGAATAATTTCAAAAAAATAACTTCTCCGACAAATCAATACGCTAGTACTTGTCTTTTGGGTGTAAGATTTGTTAAGAGCGGGATGGAAGATTACATTACATATGGTACAGGGTGGCTAATAAATAATAGGTATGTAATGACGGCTGGACATTTGTTGTATACAAAGGATTATGGTTACGCAAATCATGTAGCTGTTTATGTGGGTGCTTCCGGAGGAAGCTACAAGCAATATCGGTTGGGGCATAAACTAGCGGTCGGTGGTGACTATGTAAAAAATCCAGGATATGCCGATGAAGAAAAGTTAAGCCCTGACTACACTTCTAAAGGCGTATATGATGATTGGGGGATTGTCAAACTTGACAGTGCATTGACTGTAAATGTGGTGCCTTTAGGCCGTCGTGTAGTCAATAACTATGATTCTATGGTTAACACTACTTATTATATTAATGGTTATCCAAAAGATTATCAAACGAGTAGTAGATGGAATGATAACGTCATGTATGAAAACTCAGGCCGCATAGAAGGAGACCTTTCAATGCGTTATGTACCATGTGTATATACGTATATGGAGGTTATACCTGGTATGAGTGGAGGGCCTGTATACCGCAAAAGCGGAACAAATTATTATGCAGAAGGAATTGCCGTAGCCTCAAGCGCGTATAGTTACGGGGTGATTGTTTTGTATAGCAATTTCATAAATAATTATATAAGTGAAAACTGCACATAAAAAGACGAAAATCCCTCTTGACTTGGACCCTGCTCCAAGTGGTATAATAAATGAAATATATACCAACAGGAGGAACTTTCATGGCTGAAAAATATTTGGGCGAGAGCATCAAAAAGCTGGGCTTCGGCTTAATGCGCCTGCCCATGAACGGCGACCAGGTGGACATGGACCAGACCAAAAAAATGGTAGATCTCTTTATGGAAAAGGGCTTTACCTACTTTGACACCGCCTATGTGTACATTGGAGGCCAGTCCGAAAAGGCCTTGGGCGAGGCCGTGGTGGCCCGCTACCCCCGCGACAGCTTTCAGTGCGCGACAAAGCTGCCCATCTGGGACCTGAAGGACCGGGCCGACATGGAACGCATTTTCCAGGAGTCCTTGGACCGGGCTGGGCTTACGTACTATGACTTCTATCTGCTGCACGCCCTGGGTAAGGAATCTGCCCAAAAAGCGGATGACCTGGGTGCCTGGGACTTTGTTAAAGAGCTGAAAGCCCAGGGCAAGGCCAAGCATATTGGCTTCTCCTTCCATGACACTGCCGACGTACTAGAGGACATTCTGCAAAAGCATCCCGAAGCGGAGTTTGTGCAGCTGCAAATCAACTACGCCGACTGGGAAAGCGACGGGGTGCAGTCCCGCAAGTGTTATGAAGTGGCCCGCCGGCACGGCAAGTCCGTCATTATTATGGAGCCGGTCAAGGGCGGCGCGTTGGCCACCATGACCCCCCAGGTCCAAGAAATCTTCAAGAAGGCGGATCCCAGCGCCTCGGTAGCATCCTGGGCAGTGCGTTTCGCGGCCTCTTTGGAGGGGCTGGTTACGGTGCTTTCTGGTATGAGCGACCTGCCGCAGATGGAGGACAACCTTAGCTATATGGCGAACTTCCAGCCTCTCTCCCAAGAAGAGCAGGGGATCATCGGTCAGGTGGTGGACGTGTTGAACAGCCTGCCCACTGTGCCCTGCACTGGCTGTAAGTACTGCGTGGACGGCTGCCCCCAGAAGATCAACATCCCCGGCCTTCTCTCTGCGATGAATAATCTGACCCTTTATGGTGATAAGGAGCGTTCCAAGGACCGCTACACCCAGGCGGTCGGCGAGGGCGGTAAGGCCGGCGACTGCATCCAGTGTGGCGCGTGCCAGGGCCATTGCCCGCAGCACCTGGAAATCATCGAGTACCTAAAAGAGGTGTCGGCGAAATTCGACGAACATAAGGGCTAAAACAGTGGACCACAGACGCGGTAAAAGGGGGAAGAGGGAGGCTTACCTAACGCGCTCGGTCTTTCCGAGATTTAGGGCGTGAAAGTCTAAGAGAGAGCTTTCATCTGGCGGGTCGGTGGGTGCTGGGTGGGCTCTTACCGGGGACCAGCAACCCACGGTTTTGCCGTAGCCCTTTCCATACTCAGAAAAACCTGGCCCAATCGGGCTGTAAAAAATAGAAAAAGCCCTGGCTTCTTACCTTAAAGAAAGCCAGGGCTTTTTTACGTTTATCCAAAAGGCCGTTCGCCGGTAGCCTCGGCAAAATCTACTGTGTCCAGGCCGCCGCCCAACCGGACCGCCAGATCCAAAGCCTCCCCATACAGCTGGAAAAAATCCCGGTCCCGGGTTTCCCCCTGCCAGGTCCAGGGGATATGCTGCATATTGGCAAAGTCAATGTCTGGGTCCTCGGTGATGGGCACCAGGTGGGAGGTCACGTAGTGAGGCCGGCCCTGTTCCAAAATATGGAAAGCCCTCCGTTTCAGTCCAGTGCGGTCCGTACAGCAAGCAAACACAAAGTGGGCGTCTTTGGTGGATTGGTACAGGTCCTCTTCGCTAACTTGGGCCCCGTATACCTGGAACAGCACCTCTTTGTAGAGGCAGGCAATCTTCCGCTGCACCCCCTCGTTTTTGGGGAACATGGTTTTCAGTGGCACTTGAGAGGGCAGCATTCCGGTTTGCCACCGTAGAATAATGGCGTCCAGAGAGGCCTCTATCTCCCCGTGCATGGTCTGGGGGTTCTCTGCTGGGCGCTCTTGGGCCATCTCCTGAGCCCGGGCATTGACAAAGGGGTGGGCGGTAGAATCCAAAGCGTAGTGGCAGAGGAACCCCAGCACATAGGAGCGGTAAGAGGGGTTTTCATGTTGCTTGAGGAAGTCCCGCATGGCCCCCAGGGTCTGGGAGGGAGGTGACTTGTGCAGGGCAGAGCCAAACTGGTTCAGGGTTTTGCTCTCCTTGTGGGTCAGGGCGTAGAAATATCGGTGGCAGAAGAGAAAGTCTGGCCCCTGGGCGCCCCAGTAGTAGGCGCAGGGGTCCGCCGCCGGTGCTTCCAGCCGGGACAGGACCTCTTTGGCAAAAAGATGATGGGTCATACAGGCGGGCATAGTAAGGCCTCCTTAAAAAAATCATCTTGCAAACAGGGAAACCCCCGGCGCAGGTCCGGGGGAAAGGGCGCTGTGAAGCGCCCGCTGAAGGGCACCGCTGGACAGTCCAGAACTACACAGCCGCAGTGCAGGGCTTGCCTGCCAATACGATCTGTCCTGCCGCCGTACAGGTCGTCCCCTGCCAAGGGGTGGCCCAGGTAGGCAAGATGGGCCCGAATCTGGTGGGTACGCCCGGTCTCCAGGGTCAGGGCCAGTAGCGTGTGGCTTCCGTCGCCGGCCAGAGCCTGCCAGTGGGTAACGGCCCGCTGGCCCTGGCCACAGACCCGGCGGATCTTGCTGTCCTCTCCCAGCCCAATGGGCACGTTAACAGTCCCGGTGCCCTCCATCCGCCCTTCGCACAGGGCAAAATAGGTTTTGGTCAACCGGGCCCCTGCCGCCGCCCGGTGCTTGGCCACGGCTATCAGGCCGCTGGTGTTCTGGTCCAGGCGATACAAGGGCCGCACCCGGTGGGATTGACCGGTAGAATGGTAATAGTGGGCCAGGGCATTTAGTAAACTGTCCGCATCGTGGCCAGGAGAGGGGTGCACGGGCATAGAAGGTGGTTTGTCCACTATGAGAAAATCCTGGTCCTCGTACAGAATGGTAAGGGGCAGCGTCGCCGCCGGATAGTCTACCACCTCTGCCAAAAGAGGAAACTCCAGCCGGTCTCCGGTCCCCAGCGTGGCGTTGGCGTGGCAGGGGATGCCATTCACCAAAATGCCGCCCTCATATTTTTGCTGGGCCAGGGCCCGGGTGGAAAGCCCTAGGGCCCCCTTGGCAAAAGCCTTTACCGTGGCCCCGTCCCAATGAGCTGGGATTGTATGGGTGAGGATGCGCATCCTTTAGTTTTCCCGCCCGACCAGGGATAGGGCAAAGTTCCGCAAAAAGCCGCTGTCCCCGGGGAACGCCCACAGGGCCTCCAGAGCCCCGGCGGTGTAGGACTCCACCATTTTCTGGGCCCCCTCCACCCCTAGCAAGGAGACATAATTGCGCTTCTCTCGGACCGCATCCATGCCGGTGTTTTTCCCCAGCTTGGCAGCATCCCCCAACACGTCCAGAATGTCGTCCCGAATCTGAAAGGCCATCCCCACCCCTTGGGCATAGAGCCTGGCGGCATCCAAAAGGGGTTCCTTGGCCCCGGCAGCCACGCAGCCCATCTGGCAGGCGGCGCTGATCAGGGCCACGGTCTTGCCAGCGTCCATAGCCTGTAGCAGTTCCATGTCCACAGTCTTTCCGTTGGCGCATAGGTCTATGCACTGGCCTCCTACCATGCCCCGGTACCCGGCCAATTGGGCCAGGCACCCAGCGGCCCGGGCGGCTTTGGCCGAATCCGGGTGGCTAAGGGCGCAGGAAAAAGCCTGGGTCAAAAGACCGTCCCCAGCCAACAAGGCCATGGCCTCGCCAAAGGCTTTGTGGCAGGTGGGCCGGCCCCGGCGCAGGTCGTCATCGTCCATGCAGGGCAGGTCATCATGAATAAGGGAATAGGTGTGGACCATCTCAATGGCACAGGCAAAGGGCAGGGCCTCTTGCCAAGAGCTGCCGCATAGATCACAGAAAGCCAGGACCAGCAGAGGCCGCACTCGCTTACCACCGCATAGCAGGCTGTAGCGCATGGCCTGGTTGACCTGAGCGGCGGGGCCCACGGTTTGGGGCAGGGCCTGGTCCAGGGCCTTTTCAATGGCTTCCCGGCATAGGGCGGCGTCAATCATCGGCTTCCTCCTCCTTGGGCTCTTCGGGCTTTAGGGCGGTAAGCTCCCGCACCTTTAGTTCGGCCCGGTCCAGGGTGTTGTAGCATAGGGCCGAAAGCTTAGCGCCCTCCTCAAATAGTGTCATAGATTCCTCCAGGGTGGCCTCGCCGGATTCCAGCTTTGCCACAATCTCCTGCAAACGGGCCATAGCGTCCTCAAATTTCAGCTTTTTCGCGGGCATATCATCTATTTTCCTTTCCTATTGAGTTTAAGAGCCGCCACTTTTCCCGTAGCGGCCCGTAAAGGTGCGGGGCGGCCCAGTTCCCGTCAGTTGTCCCGGGCGTGAGGGCGCTGGAGGCCCTCCTGGCGCATTCTCAGCTTTTTCATAAGGCCCACTGACGTTACCAGGGCGATAAGCTTCGGGCATCACCCTGTGGGCGTTTTGCTGGGCGAAGGTATAGTCCACCAGAACCCGGCAGGCCTCACAGGCGCAGCCCTGCCGAAAGAAACTCCGGTGGAAGATCCACTCCCAGTGCATACACATCTTCCTGGGAGCTCTCGCCCAGGGGCTTGCACAACAGATAGCCCATGAGCCCGTATCCTTCCAAACAGCGGGCGCCCTGCCGACCAATGCAGAACGCCTGGAGGAAGCGCTGGGTCTTTTCTATCGGTATAGGCAGGCTCACAGTGCTTCATGGTCTCCGGATTCTCGAAAATTTCCCGCAAAGACTCAGCGCCCGCTGGCATAAAGTCCCGTATCGCCAGCCGTCTGGTCTGTATTCTATCCGTTTTATCCTTCTTTTTTTGCGGGAGCATGGATTGATTATAGGTTGGGGTCTCGTTTTCGAGAAGCCTACTCCTTTAACAATGACGCGCCATTTTTACAGAAGTCTTGCCTGCCGCTTTCCCTTTTCAGCTTGCAGGGTCAGCTCTTCCCCGGCAGGCAGGGCGGTCAGGTCCCGCACAGCCCTGCCGTTGGCGGTATAGATGGCCCCATAACCCCGGGCCAGAATCTTCAGGGGGCTTAGGGCGTCCAGCTTGCCGCTGAATAGTGAAAGCGTCTGGCGGCAGTTTCGCAGCTTTTCTTGGTTCAGCCGGTCCAGATTGGCGGAAATTCCATCCAGCACGGCCCGCCGTCCCCGCAGGTATTCTAGAGGCCCGCTAAGAGGCGAATTTCGCGTCAGCAGGTCTATCTCCTGGCGCAGGCGGTCCACCCGCTCCTGAGCCCGGTTACCAAAATATTGATGTAGAGCCTCCAGCTTGCACAGAATCTCCTGGCCGTCAGGGGTACACAGCTCGGCGGCGGCGCTGGGGGTGGGAGCCCGCAGATCGGCGGCGAAGTCGCAGATGGTAAAATCCGTCTCATGGCCCACGGCAGAGACCACCGGGATCTCCGAGGCGACTACTGCCCGGGCGAGGCCCTCGTCATTAAAGGCCCATAGGTCCTCCATAGAGCCTCCACCCCGGCCCAGAATGATTACATCGCAGGCAGATTGCCGGTTTAGGGCCTCCAGGGCGGCAATTAGCTGGGCGGGGGCGTCCTCTCCCTGCACCAGCACTGGGCAAAAGACCACCTGGGCTATGGGCCAGCGCCGGGAAATAATTTGTAAAATGTCCTGTACTGCCGCGCCGGTAGGAGAGGTGACTACTCCAATGCGCTGGGGAAAATAGGGCAGGGGGCGTTTGTGGTCCTGGCTGAAAAGGCCCTCGGCGGCCAGGCGTTCTTTCAGCTGCTCAAACGCTGCGGCCAAAGCCCCCAGACCATCGGGCTGTATGTCCTCAGCGTAAAGCTGGTACTGGCCCGCTGCCTCGTACACAGAGACCCGGCCCCGGATGACTACCTTCATGCCGTCCCGGGGCCGGAAGCGTAACCGCTTGGCAGCGGAAGCGAACATTACGGCTTTGATCACCGAATGCTCGTCCTTTAAAGAAAAATACAGGTGACCTGACTTATAGTGGTCGGTGAAGTTAGAGACTTCGCCGGTGATAAGAATATCATTTAGCCGGCCGTCCCCCTCTACCAAAGATTTGAGAAAGCGGTTCACCTGCGTAACGGTGAGCAGAGAAGAGATCATTTACAAAACCTCGCTAAATATGCCAATACCGCCACTCCGGCGGCGTTGTCGGCGGAAAATTCGGGGGCGGCGAAAACCGCGCCATACTTGGCCTCCAGCCGCTGCCGCAAAAGAGAGTTTGAGCAAACCCCCCCGGAGAACACCACGGGCAGAGGGCCCAGCTCTTCCAGCAGCCGGGCGCACATGGCGTCCAGAGCGGCGGCAATGGACTCTATGCAAAATCGGGCGATCTCGGCAGGCTGACACCCCTGACGCAGCATGGCGGCGCAGCGGTTCTCCAGCCCCGAGAGAGAGCAGTCTGCCCCTTTCATAGAGGGCTTCGCCCCCACGGCCTTTGGCCAGCTTAGGGCCAGCTCTTCCAGCTGGGGCCCACAGGGAAAGCGCAGGCCCAGCAGCAGCCCCACCCGGTCCACCGCCTGACCGGCCTTTAGGTCTAAAGAAGCCGCTACCACCTGGGCGCTGGGGCCGTTCTCTCCGGGAGAGGCCAGCACGGCCTCGGTGGTGCCACCAGACACATGGAAAGCCAGGAACTTTTCCTGCAATAGGTCCAGCCGCCCTGCCGAGTATAGCGCGGCCGCCAGGTGGCCTTGCTGATGGGAGTATAACGCCACTGGGACCCCCAGGGCCGTGCCTAATGTCTGAGCGTAACCTTTTCCCACTAGAAAGCAGGGCATATAGGAGTCGGGCGCACTTCGAGGGCTGACAGATACTCCAATGACCCCTAGGCCTGGCTGGGGCAGCAGGTCCCCCAGCAGCTGGGGTAACTGGCGGGTGTGGTGAAATACCGCGTCGCTTTGGCGCAGCCCCCGGCTTCCGGAAGCTACAGGCAGGGGCAACTTGCGGTTTTCCGTAATACTCCCGCTTAGACACAGGGCGGCAGAGGTAGTATAGTTGCTGGTATCAATCCCCAGGGCCGTCATAGCTTTTCCTGGGGCAGGCCCCGGGCCACAGTACCCAGTACACCGTTGAGGTAGGGAGCGTCACCCTGCCCGCCGTACTTTTTCGCCAGCAGTACCGCTTCATTGATGGTGATACTGGCCGGAGTGGAGTTCTCAAAGAGCAGCTCATATACAGCCATGCGCAAAAGGGAGAGGGTCACCTTGGAGAGACGGCGGATGCTCCAGCCCTTTACGCTGCCATTGATGGTCTCGTCAATTTTTTCCAGATGCTCCTCGGCGCCGTAGGCCAACTCTTCCGCAAAGGGGTCCAGGACCAGGTCTCGAGCCTCTGCGGCGGCCCCTATGATGTTCTCCATTTGTTCACCGGCACAGGCTTGTTCAAACAATAGGCAGAAGGCCTGTTCCCGGGCTTCCCTTCTGGTCATAAAAAATCCTCCAATTGGTGGGATTTGGATGTTATTCAACCTATTATAACGCTTTTGGAGCAGATTTGCAAGAGCCTGACAAGAACCGGGCGCGTTGTTTAACGGACCGGCTTCCAGCTTCTTTCGCCGGCGGTACGCTGACGAAAGGAGCCTATATTTAGAAAAACGCTCCGTCTGTAGGTCTTTCTTTTAGAAAATCCCAAGTAAAATGAAATTTTGGGTTGACCGGCACGCTCTCTTAGACGCATTCTGCCAGTAGGGCGTGTTTAAACATAGAGGAAATGACGAATGATTGCCCAGAAGGGGTCCATTGCAAGGAAAAACCGCAAGACAATCTTCCGATTGGCGAGGAGGTTTGACGCGGAAAGCGGCCGCTTCTGGGCAAAAAGACGGCGTTTTCGATGTTTCCAACAAGCCCTAGCCCGTCTGTTTATGGTCATAGTAGGCGGAAATAGCAAAAGCTACAGGCAAAAACAAGTTGTTCTCCTGATTTATTCCCCGAAACCGGGCAAACTAAACAGGAACTTAAATAAAAGGAGGCGGCCACATGAGCAATGAACAACAAAGCATGGATATGCAGGCCAGGACCTACTTCGACTCTCTGCCAGAACTGCTAAAGACCCAGATTATTCAAAGCGGCGTGAAGTTGACCACACGGGAAGAGCTGGAGGCCTACCGCAGAAACGCTCTTTCCGAACCAAAAGACCAGCGGTAAAAAACAAGGGTGCGCCCCAAAATCCGGCGGCGCGCCCTTGTCTGTTATTTGGACTTTACGTTCTTCTTATAAAGTAGATACAGGCCCTCCAGCATCAGGTTTTCGTCATAGTGCAGGGGGCGGCGGCAATATGGATGGATCAGGGCCATCAGCCCGCCGGTAGCCACGGCGGTCACCGGCTGACCCAACTCCTCTTCGGCGCGGGCAATCAGGCCGTCAATCATCAGGGCACTGCCGTATACCGCCCCGGCTTGCATACAGTCAATAGTATTGCTTCCAATAAACCGCTCCGGCGGGCCTAGGTGGATATAGGGCAGCTGGGCGGCCCGGGCGCTAAGGGCATCTACCGAAAGCCGCAGCCCAGGGATAATCATACCGCCCAAATAGGCCCCGGTACTGTCGATGACGGACATAGTGGTGGCAGTGCCCATGTCGAAGATTACCAGGGGCGGCTGGTACTTGTGCAAAGAGGCAATGGCGTCCACCACCAGGTCTGCGCCCAGCTGGGCCGGGTTATCCATGCGAATGTTCAGTCCGGTCTTTAGGCCCGCGCCCACACATAAAAAGGTTTTGCCCGTCAACAGTTCCATGGCTTTTTTCATCACCATGCGCAACTCGGGCACCACGCTGGAGAGAATGCCCCCCGAGAGCTCTTTGGGGTTCACGTCCCGGCTTTTCAGCAGGTTGCCAATGAGCAAGCAGTATTCGTCAGCGGTTTGGTCCCGGTTGGTGTGCAGCCGCAGGGTAAGGATCAGTTTCCCATCCCGCCAGCAGCCCAACACGGTATTGGTATTTCCAATGTCGATGGTTAGTATCATTTAAAGTTTCTCCGTTTTATCCAATTTGTCCAGTATTCTGGCGTGTTTTAGCGCTTTGGTGACGCCGAGGCAGACTACTGGGGTTAATATGGTGGCCGCAACGGCCTCGGGAATGCCGTTGGCAAAAACAATGGTCAGAATGGCCCCGCCCACCATATCCAGTGAAATATCTTTGGCCGTAGCAAAGGCTTCTCCCAGCACCAGGCCCATCAGCCCCATGACCAAAGCCGTGTTTACAATGGACCCAATAGCACCGGCAAAGAGGGAACCAATGGTTTTCCAGGCGGCTTTGTTTCCAGGAACCAGCTCAAACAGCCGCACCACGAACCAGGGGACCATTCCCACCAAAATACGGGGAATAAAGCAGATCACCAGCGCCCAGGGGCTGCCATTTGCCTGGCCGGGGACTGGAACCAGGGGGGAGAAGGCGAAACTGAGCAGGCTGGGGGCCATGGTGTTTTTCCACAAACTGATGACTCCAAACACAAAGCCCAAAAAGCCGCCCCGCCAGGGGCCCAGCAGCACCGAGCCGATGATGACCGGCACGTGAAGAATGGTGGCCTTGATAATAGGCAGATCGATGAGCCCCAGGGGTGTGAACCCCATGACCAGAAGGATGGCCACAAACAGGCCGGTGAGCACCAGGCCCTGTAAGTTTGTGGTGCGGGTGGATGTAGAATTTGTCATAATGTGTACCTCCTGCTGCCGTTCCATTTATGGATACAGCGCAATTGTATTTTACCCAAACCGCCTTGAATTCTAGTCCTGTCTCCAGAATAAACTTGTATAGAGTACAGGCTGGAAAAGCAGCCTGGGCAGATACTATTATACCTGCTGGGCGGAGCGTTTGCAAGAGGAAGTGGACAAAAATGCAAAAACCACGGATATATAGAAGGATTACCTTTACAAGCCGTGGTTTTTTTGCTATACTGTCAGAAAAGGACATTTTGTGTAGGAAAGCAGACAAGAGTACAAAATGAAGAGCTCAATAGGCCGGGAATGGCAAAAGCCCTTGCTGTTCTCCAGCTTATGCGCGGGATACGGAAGTAACGAAAGGAAACAATAGCGTATGGAAAAGAAAACGGTGGTCCTGGGGGTTTCTGGCGGTATTGCCTGCTTCAAAGGGGCGGCGCTGGCCTCTAAGCTGACCCAGCGGGGCTATAACGTAGAGGTGGTTATGACCCAAAATGCCACTCAGTTTATCGCCCCCCACACTTTCGACTCTTTGACCCACAACCGCACTATGGTCGATACCTTTGACCGGAACTTCCAGAGCCATGTAGAGCATGTGGCCCTGGCCGATAAGGCCAGCCTGCTGCTGGTGGCTCCAGCTACTGCCAATATTCTGGCCAAAGCAGCCCACGGCATTGCGGACGACATGCTCTCCACCACCATCTTGGCCTGTGACTGCCCCAAGCTGGCAGCCCCTGCCATGAATACCCGCATGTACCAGAACCCAGTAACCCAGGACAATCTGAATACCTTGCGCCGCTATGGCTGGCAGATTATTGAGCCTGCCAGCGGACGCTTGGCCTGTGGGGCGGTAGGTTTGGGGAAAATGCCCGAGCCCGAAGAGATTTTAGAGGCGGTGGACTATGCCATTCGCTATGCGAAAGATCTCTTTGGCCTGCGGGTGCTGGTCACCGCCGGTCCCACCCAGGAGGCGGTGGACCCGGTGCGGTTTCTCACCAACCATTCCTCTGGAAGGATGGGCTACCAGCTGGCCCGGGCCGCCGCAGCCCGGGGGGCGAGGGTCACCCTGGTCAGCGGGCCTACCGCTTTGAAAAAGCCCGCTTTTGTGGAAATAGTGGACGTGGTGAGCGCGAAAGACATGTTCGACGCAGTAACCAGCCGGGCGGGGGAGCAGGATCTTATTATAAAAGCGGCGGCAGTGGCCGACTACCGGCCTGCCTCTGTGGCGGAACACAAGATTAAAAAAGCGGCAGGAGAAAGCGACGGCCTAAAGTTGGATCTAGCGCGCACGGATGATATTCTGCTATGGCTGGGTCAGCATAAAGCCCCGGGGCAGCTGCTGTGCGGCTTTAGTATGGAGACGGAGAGTCTCATCGATAACAGCCGGAAAAAGCTGGAAAAGAAAAACCTGGACCTAGTGGCCGCTAATTCTCTAACCCAGGAGGGCGCGGGTTTTGGGGTCTCTACCAATGTGCTGACGCTGATTAGCCGCCAGGGGGAAGAGCAGCTGCCTTTGTTAAGTAAGGAGGAGGCGGCCCATCGGCTATTAGACCGGCTGGTTCAAATGAGACCAGCTGGCTCCCAGTAGGGGGGGGGAATGGGGATGAACGAGTTTTTTATGGGCGCCGCAGCCCAAGAGAAAGAACAAAGTGGGAAAAAAGAACCTCTTTGGAAGCGGGCGCTCCGCCCTCTGGTAAGCTGCCTACTGGTGGCGGTGCTTACCACGGTTTTTTTCATTGCCCGAAATGGAGTCCCACTGTTGGGCGTACCAAAACCGGACCAAGTGATGTCGGTGCGGGTGGAGTTTTTGGAGTCTGGCAAGGTCCGGGAGGTGACGGACCCGGAGCAGATCGAGCTGGCGGTAAAACTGCTGAACCACCTGAACTATCAGGTTTTTACTCCGGTTTCGGAGAATTCGGAGGCGTTGGGGCCTGACGTGACGATTACCTATGTTCTGAAGGATGGCCGGGAACTAGACGCCGGGGCCAATTGGATCACTGGCTGGTGGAAGGGCCAGACCTATGCGCTAAAAGAGCCGGATCTATTCGTAAACTTGGCGGAAGGAGTCTTCTTGCGGTGAGCAGGATTAAGATGGATACAGCTGGGGTCCAGGGAGGCTAGGCGCCTGGGCTGCGTAATGTTTTCTAATACTTTAAACTTATAATTTATTTTAGGAGGAGCACTATGTTTAATGAACTAATGGATACCATCGGTTTTGTAACCGCCCAGGACCCCGACGTGGGAGCTGCCATGGAGCAGGAGCTGGGCCGCCAGCGCCGCAACCTGGAGCTGATTGCCTCGGAGAACATTGTCTCCCCGGCGGTGATGGCCGCTATGGGCAGTGTGCTGACCAATAAGTACGCCGAGGGATACCCGGCCCACCGGTACTACGGAGGCTGCCAGTATGTGGATAGGGTGGAGGACATCGCCCGGGACCGGGCCTGCAAGCTCTTCGGGGCAGAACACGCCAACGTGCAGCCCCACTCGGGGGCCCAGGCCAACCTGGCGGTGTACTTTGCTCTTTTGCAGCCCGGCGATACGGTGCTGGGCATGAATCTTTCCGAGGGCGGGCACCTGTCCCATGGTTCGCCGGTGAATATGTCCGGGGCTCTGTATCGCTTTGTGGCCTACGGCGTGGACCCGGATACCGGATACATTGACTATGACAAGGTGATGGACCTGGCAAAGAAGGAACAACCCAAGCTCATTGTGGCTGGGGCCAGCGCCTACCCCCGGGCCATTGACTTTATCAAATTTCGGGAGATTGCCGACGCCTGCGGGGCCTATCTGATGGTGGACATGGCCCATATCGCCGGGCTTATCGCGGCGGGCTGCCACCAGAGCCCGGTTCCCTATGCCGACGTGGTAACCACCACCACCCATAAGACCCTGAGGGGGCCCCGGGGCGGGCTGATCCTGTGCAAAGAGCAGTACGCCAAGCAGATTGACAAGGCTATTTTCCCGGGCACCCAGGGCGGGCCTCTGATGCATATTATCGCTGCCAAGGCCGTATGTTTAGGCGAGGCCCTGTCGCCCGCTTTTAAAGAGTACGGCCGGCAGGTGGTGAAGAACGCTGCCGCCCTGGCCCAGGGCCTGATGAACCGGGGGGTCAAGCTGGTCTCCGGCGGCACCGACAACCACCTGATGCTGGTGGACTTAAAGAACCTGGAACTTACCGGCAAAGAGCTGGAGCGCCGGCTGGACGAGGTCTATATTACCGCAAACAAGAACACAGTTCCCGGCGAACGGCGCAGTCCCTTTGTCACCAGCGGCGTGCGGCTGGGCACCCCGGCTGTGACCACCCGGGGCCTGAAGGAGCCTGATATGGACCAGATTGCGGCCTGTATCGCCCTGGCTATGGAGGACGGTTTTGAGGGAAACATACAGAAGCTGCGGGGCATGGTAGAGACGATCTGCCAGCGGTACCCTCTGTATCAGTAAGAAAAAATCCCGCGTAATGTTTCTCCCAAGCCAAAGGAGAGCAAACAGAAAAAGTTCTTGAAGATGCTTTAAGGAACTTCTTTCAAGAAGTTCCTTAAGCCGCCGGAGGCCATTAAATACATCACACCGAAAGGAGCAAAAGCACCCATGAAGCCTTTGGTTTTAGGCAATATATCTTACGGTATGTACGCCATTGGGGTAAAGGACCAGCAGGGACCCAGCGCCTGCATTGTCAATACGGTAATGCAGGTGACAAAGACCTCGCCCTCGGCCCCACCCCTGGTGGCCCTTAGCATGAACACCGAAAACTACAGCTGCCAGTGCATAGAGGAAAACGGGGTGTTCACCATTTCTGTTTTGTCCGAGGAGACCCCAGCCACGGTGATTGGCGCGCTGGGCTTTACCACCGGGCGTTACGGCGGCAAGCTGGACAATATCCGCCATAAGGTGCTGCTGGAGGGCGTGCCGGTGATCAAAGAAAACACCTGCTGCTGGTTTTTGTGTCAGGTGAAGAACAAAATGCGAGCCGGCGGCCAGGAAATCTTTATCGCGGAAATCGTGGCTGGCAGCGACATTACCGGGGGCCGGGAGGTGGCCGGTAAACACGAGCCCTATAAGCCCATGACCTATCAGTACTATGTGGAAAAGCTTCGGGGCGTCTCGCCCAAAAAGGCCCCTACCTACCTTCCGCCCCAGCTCAACGGCGAGCGCATCACAGGCGAGCGCTTTGTGTGCTCGGTGTGCGGCTACGAGTACCGAGACCCCAACTTCGGCTTTGAGGAGCTGCCGGACAACTGGAGCTGCCCCATTTGCAAAATGCCGAAAAAGGCCTTTTCCCGGAAGAAGTAGGAGCGGCGTTTATGGAAAGACGTATAAAAGGGTTAGGGCTTGTGCTTTTTAGCCTGCTGCTGGCGGTCTGTTTTCAGGCTATGCAGTGGCGCTGGTTTGATCTGCTGATGTTCGAGATTCCCTGGCCGGTGGTGTTTCTGCTGGTAGGGGCGGTGGGCCTGGCCCTGACGTTCTGGCCCCAGCCGCCGGAGTAAACGCCGCAGGATAGACCTTGAGGACCTTTGGCGAAGGAACAGTAAAAGTTTATCTCGTCTGGTCTTACCTGCCGGCTCGGTGGGGGCGGAACATTTCCCACTGGGGAGCCTCCCCGACCCGGTCGGCGCTGAACGCTCCCCAACGGGGACCAGCGTCTTTTCAAAAAGTGCTGGGGTTCTCAGGGGGTGAGCGTCTGTCCGTGGCAGACAAGCTGCGGACCGGCAGGTGAGACTCAGAGCTCAAGAGTTGGCAAAGCCAACTCTCCACTGCCGGAGGCCATCGGTTACTTCCAAAATAACCAAAAAGAGGGAATAAAAATGCAAATTGCAGTCTGTATATCCGCTCTGCTGTTTGGGACGTTGTCCATAGTGGCGGCGGGGGCGCAAATCAAAAAGGAGGGTCCTCTGCCCCGGGCGCTGCTGATGTCCGGGGGCGCCTGCGTACTTACGGCGGGAGCGCTTTTCTGCCGGTTGGGCTGGGCGTTTGACTGGCCCGCAGCCTTAATAGGCTGCGGGATGATTTGCACGGCGGCCATTCTCAATGGGAAAAAGAGCGGAAAGCTTCACCCATTGCACCACATCATCCGCATCGGGGTGTCAGTCCTATTGATGGTGGGGTTTGTGCTCTGGTAAAAGAAAAAAGCACCGTACCGGCGAACGCTTTGTGTGCTTGGTGTGTGGATACGAAATACCGGGACCCAACTTTGGTTTTAAGGGGCTGCCTTATCTGTAAAATGCCCAAAATGATCTTTTCCTGGAAGAAATAAATGAGAGGAGAGGTCTATAGAAAGATGTTTATAGGGGCTGAGGCTGTGCCGTTCAGCAAGTATGTTGGGCTGTGGGGACGATATTCTCCTTAAGTGGGCAAAGAAAAAGGAAGCAAATCTTTTCAATTGGGAAACAGGAAATGAGCATGGATTATACTAAATTGAAAGCGGTTGTTGAAGCGGAGGGCTCGTATAAGGTAGAACCGGAAATCAAGCCGGTAGATATGGACGAGTTCGTGGACTCGGCATACAGAAGGGTTTCTTTTGTCTCCGATTATGTGGTAGAGTGTGTAAAAAACTACTATAGAGGAGAGGTTAAAATAGTTAAAAGGGGACGGTATACTGAATGGGCCTTTACAAAATATCCAGAAAGGAGTGAAAAGATAGCAAATGTGAGGCTATACAGGAGGCGGACGTTGTTTTCTTCTCAATTTTCCTTAAGTGGAGAGATTAGAGATGCGGTCATTGGCATTAACAGTGTCTTAGGTACAGAAATAAAATATCCGTATATTTCTAGAGAAGAGAGATATTTGGGTGGGCACGACGAGGAATTTGAACGGTATGATTACTACAATTTTTTTTCAAAAGGACAGATGAAAAATTTTTTTGATCAACTCAACCAGCGGTTTGCTGATAAAGATATCAATATTTATTATGGTTATTTCTGTAATAAGCCAGATACATTTCGCTTTAGAGCGTTGCTAGGCGATCTGGAAGATTGTGATCCACCAAATAGAGCTTATCTATGATAGAAGCCTATAGTCAAAAAGTAAATTAGGTGAAGATGTTTAAAATGGAAACGCCTCTTGAAAGAGAATCTCTGCTTCTGGGCCAAGACGCGGTGAGACGCCTGCAAAAGGCCCGGGTGGCGGTGTTCGGTCTGGGGGGGGTGGGGAGCTACGCCGCCGAGGCCCTGACTCGTTGCGGGGTGGGAGCCCTGGACCTTATTGACGGGGACCAATACTCCGTCACCAACCTGAACCGCCAGCTGTTCGCCACCACCCAGACTCTGGGCCAGCCTAAAGTGCGGGCTGCGGCGGAGCGGCTGCAAAGCATTAATCCAACCATAAAAATAAGAGAATGGGAGCTTTTTTACACCCCAGACACAGCGGAGGAGCTAGATTTTGCCCAGTATGACTACATTTTGGACGCTATCGACATGGTTACTGGAAAGCTTGCCATCATTCACCGGGCCTGGCAGTTGGGCGTGCCAGTGGTCAGCTGCATGGGCGCGGGAAACAAGATGGATCCCACGGCGTTTCGGGTGGCGGATGTTTACGAAACCTCGGTGTGTCCTCTGGCGCGGATTATACGCAAAGAGCTGCGCCGCCTGGGGGTGGACAGGCTGAAGGTGGTTTACTCCCAGGAGCCGCCCCGGGAAATTCCCTCCAGTGGAGACCAGCGGCCTGTACCGGGCAGCGTGGCTTTTGTGCCCTCGGTGGCCGGGCTTATCCTGGCAGGGGAGGTAGTGAAGGACCTAGCTGGAATTGCAGAGGAGGGGTAGCGGTGGAACTATGGGAACAGGCGGAACGCAGCCTGACAAAAAAATACCGTAAACAGATCTGGGCCCCATTTATCGCTGGGGTAAAGACCTACCGGCTGATAGAGCCGGGTGATCGGGTGGCGGTGTGCGTCTCGGGGGGAAAGGACTCTATGCTGCTAGCCAAGTTGATGCAGCTTTTGCGACGTTACACAGAGGTTCCCTTTGAGCTGGCATTTATTGCCATGGACCCGGGTTATAGTCCCGAAAACCGGACCAGGCTGGAGGAGAACGCGGCGCTTTTACAGGTGCCGCTCCATCTTTTTGAGACAGATATTTTCTCAGTGGCAGACTGGGCGGAAAAATCTCCCTGCTACCTGTGCGCCCGAATGCGCCGGGGCCACTTGTACCGTCAGGCCCAAGAGCTAGGGTGCAATAAGATTGCCCTGGGGCACCACTTTAACGATGTGATTGAGACCACAGTGATGGCAATGTTCTATGGGGCCCAGCTGCAATGTATGCCGCCTAAGCTGCACAGCAGAAATTTCCCTGGGATGCAGCTGATCCGCCCCCTGTACCGGGTGCAGGAAGAGGCTATTCTGGATTGGAAGCGCTATAACAGCCTGGCGTTTTTGCAATGCGCTTGCCGCTTTACAGAAAACGCTGCCTGCGGGACTTCCAAGCGCCAAGAGGTCAAGGAACTCCTGGCCAGTCTAAAAAAGACCAACCCCAATGTAGAAAAAAATATTTTTACCAGCGTACATTCCGTGTGCCTAGAGACTTTTCCTGGCTATAAAGACAGCAGGGGAGAGCATTCCTTTTTGGAACATTTTCATGGTAAATAAGGAAAGCGGATTTAGGGAGGCTGCTTTCTCTCGATCATCTGTTTTAAAACCAGAGAAATACTAGCTTTTTTCATAAGGTCAGGTTTAAGGAAAATTGTAAGTGTTATTTTTTATACAAGAGAGGTTTTGATACGGAAGATGGGCCCCCTGATGGGTGAAAAGACGGCGGACGGGTGATGGCAGAGAGCGCGTTTCTAGTGGTAAAATACTGAAAAGCAGTGGGCCTTTTTGGAGGGAGGAGGGTCTGCTCCAGTGTGAACAGGAAAGCGGTTTGCATATATCTGTAAAAAAATGAAAAATGGGCTTGCTTTTCTTTAAAACATGGTGTATAATAGGTTAAGAAAAAGGGCGCTTAGCTCAGCTGGCTAGAGCACCTGCTTGACGTGCAGGGGGTCAGCGGTTCAAGTCCGTTAGCGCCCACCATGTTTATACATCTTAAAAGATGCCACCCCGAAAATTCCCCGGAAATCCGGGGAATTTTCGCGTTTAGAGGGCTCAAAAAGGACCGTCACGGCGTGACGGCAAATTAGGCACTTGCAAGACATTCTAAAAGGCCCCAGTTCCCTATGTGGGTATTCACTTATTTCCGGAAGAAAAAGCACGCCCACCCCCGATTTTTTAGCTAGGCCCATTTCCATCAATTTTTCTTTCGTCATAGTAGCTGATTCCCGGCCTATTGTAAGAGTAGGCCGAAAACACCCCGCCAATGGCTTTTTGTGGCCGTGGCGGGGGTTCCATTTTGCCTGATACCATGGTATACTGAACACGGTTAAGTTTTCTGAAGAGGGAGCATTGATTATGTGGATTTATGCCGCCCCTACCCGGATAGGGTGTATTAGTCCCTTGAAAGTTAATTTCCAAGTCCCTGTGTTGCAAACGCCCCCAGCGGCTACCGGCGTTGTAAGGGTGTAAAATATTGAATATCCTGAAATATCAGGGCCTATCCGCGCACAGCGAAGGCGCAGAAGCGCCCAAATATTGAACATAATTGATGATTATATTGGCACCCGTTCACCAGTAATCTTCTCTTCCACGGCGCGGCCCCCAAGGATGTGCAGGAGCTGTTGGGTCACTCGGATGTCAACAGGACCATGCACATCTATGCCCACGCCACCAGGGAGGCAAAGCGTTCCAGCGCAAGACTTCTGGACAAGGCAGTGACCAACAGCTGACGAGGTTTTCCCTTAAATTCTCTCATAAGGGAAAAGGGCAGGCGGGCAAGGCCCAAAAGCCGTGAAGACACTGAATTTCCGGGGGATAGAGGACCTGTTGATTGACAAATAAAAATTAGTATAAATTTCCTGAAAAAATGCCGATACCATAGACGCTCAATCTTCTACTGGCATTGGGTTACAGGCTCATATCTTTCCCCTTTTAGCAACACACTTGAACTGTCCTGGACCGAAGAGCCTATTGCCAAACCTGCCGTTTCATGGTAAAATAAACCTTAAGGCAACCCCGCACCATTCGCGGGTGGCGCCTTAAGCACCGTCTTGCTTGCAGATTTTCCGTGATAGCGCACAGCTTTCGCTTGTCAATCTGTACACTCTGACGAAAAATCTGACTGCGCAATACGGTACTTAGAATTGTGCGGCATTGCCTTAAGCTACGCGCCCCGTCGGGACGCGACCCCTGAGAGGAGTAACTCATTAAGATGAAACTGCTTTCTATTATAGTCCCATGCTATAACGAAGAGGCCGCCCTGTCCTTTTTTCTGCCCGCCGTGCGGAAAGCCGCCGCCGGGCTGCGGGACAAGCACCAGCTGGCCTGCGAGGTGCTGTTTATTGATGACGGCTCTCGGGACGGCACCTTGGCGGTGCTGCGGGGCTTTGCTGCCCAAGACCCCGAAGATGGGCCCCAGGTGCGGTACTTCTCCTTTTCCCGGAACTTCGGCAAAGAGGCGGCGCTGTTTGCCGGGTTTCAGCACGCCCGGGGCGACTATGTGGTGGTAATGGACGCTGACCTTCAGCATCCCCCCGCTATGCTGGAGGAGATGTTTCTGGCTCTGCGGGATGAGGGCTATGACATTGCCGCCGCCCGCCGGGTGGACCGCAGGGGTGAGCCGCCCATCCGCTCCTTTTTCGCCCGGATGTTCTACAAGGTGACCAACAAAATCTCTAAGGCGGAGTTTGTGGACGGGGCCTCGGACTTTCGGATGCTGAGCCGCCCGGCGGTGGACGCCCTGCTGCAAATGGACGAGTACAACCGCTTTTCTAAAGGTATTTTCGGCTGGGTGGGCTTTCGCACCAAGTGGATTCCTTACGAAAACGTCGAGCGGGTGGCCGGCGAGACCTCCTGGTCCTTCTGGAAGCTGCTGCTCTACTCCATCGACGGCATTGTGGCCTTTTCTACCGCGCCCCTTTCCATTGCCTCTATTTTGGGCATTCTGTTCTGCCTGGCGGCTTTTGTGGGGATGCTGGTAATCTTTGTCAAGACCCTAATTTGGGGCGACCCGGTGGCGGGTTTTCCCACCCTGGCCTGTCTTTTGCTACTGATCGGTGGGTCCATTCAGCTGTCTTTGGGCATCATCGGCCAGTATTTGGCAAAGACTTATCTAGAGGCCAAGCATAGGCCCATCTACCTTTTGCGGGAGAGCAGCGACGATAAAGAAGCTCCAACCTGAAAGACGGGAATCAGTTGACAGGTCCAGGAGCGACGTTTGGCCCCTGCATAGCGCGAGACAGCGTCTCGCGGCCTTGCACACATTACCCGCTACCTCAAAAATCTCCACCCACAAGGAGCGCCTATGAAATATCTCAACAAGCTAAAAAAACACCCCCTTTGGGTCTATACCCTCTGCTTTGCCCTGTGCTTTGGGCTGGTGTTCGGGCCCTTCTTCCTTACCCACAAGACCTTTATCTACCAGGGCGACTCCAGTATGCAGCACTACCCTTCTTTCCTTTACTACGGCGAACAGCTACGCCGGGCCTTTGCCTCTTTTTTTGTGGGAAAAGGCTTTCAGTTTCCCCAGTGGGAATACAGCATCGGACTGGGGGTTGATGTGTTCTCTACCCTAAGCTATTATATCATCGGCGAACCCCTCTCGCTGCTCAGCGCCCTGTTTCCAGCCTCTCTGGCTCCCTATGGCTACTCTTTAATGATTGCCCTGCGGTTGTACCTGGCAGGGCTGGCCTTTTGCGCCTTTTTAAAGGAACGGGACTGTGCCCCCCTGCCCGGGGCCTTGGCGGCGGTGGCCTATGTGTTCTCTGGCTATGGGCTGCGGCCCGCCATCTTTCACAGCGCCTTTTCCATCCCCATGATCGACTTGCCCCTGTTGCTTCTGGGGGTAGAGCGCCTCTACAAGAGAAAGGACCCCAAGCTGTTTGTTCTGGCGGTGTTCCACAGCGCGGTGAGCAGCTTCTACTTTTTCTATATGCTGGTGATTTTGGTGGTGTTGTACGCCTTCCTGCGTTACTTTTTCTTGTTCTGGGGCCAGCCCCTGCGTTGCCTGGGAGGCTGGGTACTGCGTTTTTTTCTTTGGGCCCTGGCTGGTACCGCTTTGGCCGCGCCCATCCTGCTGCCTTGTCTCAACTCTATGCTCCAGTCCGAGCGGTTGCTTTCTGTAGAGCAAGATTTGTTACTGTATTCAGAAGCCTACTTTACCCACTATGCGGCAGGGCTAGTTTCTGTTTATGAGTACCACTATTTCTACGTGGCCTTGAGCGGAGCAGTACTGGTCTTTGCTCTGCTGGCCCTTACTGCTCCCAAAGGAAAGTTTCGGGAGGAAAAGCTGTGCATGGCCGTGCTGCTCTTCTTTACTCTGGTGCCCTTTTTCGGATCTATGTTCAATGCTTTTAGCTATGTGACCAACCGGTGGATCTGGGCCTTTATCGCAGGAATCTGTTTCTGTTTTGCCCGGGGGTTTTCTTTGTTGGGCCAGCTGGGCAGGCGGCAGTTGGGGATGACCGGTGGACTTTTGATTTTACTAACAGGGCTCTGCCTGCTGCCCTCGCCCATAAAAATTACCACCTGGTGCCAGCTGGCCTTTTTGTGGGCGAGTTACCTGCTGGTAGCTGCCTATAGCCGAAGAGAGAAGCTTCGCACCTGGCTGCCGGGAGCAGTGTCCTTCTTGGCTGCGGCAGGAGTGCTGGTGACTGGAACCAGCCTATTCTGGCCGAATGAAGCCGGCAACTACACCGCCTACATGAGCCGCACCCAGGCCAACGCCCAGCGGCTGGGGGTGGTGGAGCCCCTGATGGAGCAGGTGGTGGAGGACCCCAACTACCGCACCGACAGCAGCCCCACCCAGCCCTATAACCGGGCTCTGCTCTCGGGCCACGGTACTATGAGTTATTACTACAGCATGATCGACCCGGGCACCACCCAGTTCCAGGGGGCCATGTACTACAACCGCTCCTGCGGCCAGCAGTATTATGGGCCCAGGTGGCAAAGTATGATGATGAGCCTATTAGGCGTACGGTATTATGCCATTGAGGCGGGCAAGACCCATGAACTGCCTTATGGTTTTACCACCCAGGCAGCGGCACAGGACGGCTATGAGATCTATGAAAACGAATACGCCCTACCCCTGGTCACGGTGTACGATGGGGTGGCCTCTCTCCAAGAGGCGGAGTCTCCCTTTGCACTTCAGCAGTTAATGCTACAGGCCGCTGTGACAGAGGACGAGACCACTCTGCCCCAAGCTCAGACAGACCTGACTGTTGAGGAGCTGCCTTTTATTTGGCGGCAGGAGACCAGCCAGAACGCCCGGGTGGAAGAGGGGATGATTCGGGTGGAGAAGGACCAGGGCCACGTGGACCTGGAATTCGCGCCTATAAAGGGGCAGGAGCTGTGCGTGGTGTTCGACGGCCTGGAGAGCAATATGGCCGATCCCAAAAAAGGGATGATCGCCTTTTTCGCGGGCTGCGGCAAGACAACAAACGTGCTGAACGCCGCCCGTCCGGTGAATCGCTTTTATTGCGGGTACCAGAACTTCCTAGTCAGCGTGGGCTATCAGCCAGAGGAACAGAACGTTATCCGGCTAAAGTTCAACTGGGAGGGCGAGTACAGGTTTGACTCCATGAAAATCTACGCGGTGGACCCCTCTTTTTTAGAGGAAACTACCCTTCGGCTAAGGGAGAGCGGCGTTCAAGATATTTTACGGGAGACCAACCGTATCTCCTTTTCCACCCGGCGGGAGAGCCCGGGTATGGCCTTTATCTCCATCCCCTATAACGAGAACTGGTCCGTAACTATTGATGGAGAAAAAGCGATCCTGCGGAACATCCAATGCGGCCTGTGCGGGGTGGAGATCCCGGCGGGAGACCACCAGGTGGTAATGACCTATCGCTGCCGCCCATTCTGGTTGGGGGCCGCCATCTCTGGGGCCACGGCTACATTGTTGCTGGTTCTGTGGGCTTGGCGAAAGGTCATAAAGCGCCGGAACTCCGGGATCGACCACCGGGAGCGTCCGTCACGTTCTTATCCTTAAGCCTTTCAAGCATTTCTCTCGCACGTCCCATATATGCCTGCCTGTAAGCCGGCGACTGCCGGATGGTATCACCTAAGCTAAATATCGTGTATAGAAAATATACCCCAAAAGGAGAAGCGTCATGGAATTATTACAGAGAAAAGATGTGCCCGTAAAACTGACCTGGGACCTGTCGGCCATCTATGCCAACGAGGAGGCTTTTTTAGCTGATGTGGAAAAAGCCAAGTCCTTGACCCAGGAGCTGGAGCAGACCTATCCGGGCAATCTGACCACTCCCCAGCGCATTCTGGACTGCCTGGAGGACTACCAAGAGCTGGTCCGGCTGTTGACCCTGACCGGCAGCTACCGGAACCTGGCCGCTTCGGTGGATTTCACAGACCCAAAGCTTCAGGAGGAGGACGAGAAAATGTCCCGGCTGAGCTCTGAACTTCTAAGCCGCCTGAGCTTTATTGACAGCGAAATTATCGCCCAGCCGGAAGAGACCCTACAGGCGGCTGTGGCCCAGGGGGGACCCAGCTGTGGTTATCTGAAAAAGCTGCTGCGCTGGAAGCCTCATCAGCTTCAGCCGGAGACCGAACGGGTCCTTGCCGCCCTAGGACCTACCCTGAACACCCCGTATACAGTGTACAATATGGCCAAACTGGCGGACATGAGCTTTCCCTCTTTCAACGCTGGGGAAGAGGAATACCCTCTGGGCTATTCCTTATTTGAGGATAACTATGAATATGACCCTCGTACCGCTGTGCGCCGAGAGGCGTTCCGAACCTTTTCTCAGAAGCTGCGGGAATACCAAAATGTCACTGCCGCCGCCTATCAAAGCGCGGTGCAGACGGAAAAGACCCTAGCCACCCTGCGGGGCTTTGACTCGGTGTTCGACTCTCTGCTCTTCGACCAGCAGGTAACCCGAGCGATGTATGACCGGCAGATCGACCTGATTATGACAAAGCTGGCCCCCCATATGCAAAAATACGCCCGGCTGCTGCAAAAGATCCACAACCTGGACTCCATGACCTATGCGGATCTAAAGCTTACTGT
This sequence comes from Oscillospiraceae bacterium, assembly GCA_910574935.1. GTDB lineage: Bacteria > Bacillota > Clostridia > Oscillospirales > Acutalibacteraceae > Acutalibacter > Acutalibacter intestini. The sequence continues at coordinate 73,719 of CAJTCU010000004.1, read as the reverse complement.
GGACCCGGACTATGCCCCTGCCGTTACAGTGGAGGAATCTAAGCAGTATATTGAGAAGGGCCTGTCCATTTTAGGTGAAGAGTATGGGGAGATGGTCCGCGCCGCCTACCGGGAACGCTGGGTGGACTTTGCCCAAAACCAGGGTAAATCTACCGGCGGCTTCTGCGCCAGTCCCTATGGCAACCACTCCTATATTCTTCTCTCTTGGCACCAACGGATGTCCGATGTGTTTACCCTGGCCCACGAACTGGGCCACGCAGGGCACTTTAAGGCTTGCAACAAAGCCCAGTCTTTGTTCGACACAGAGGTCTCCACCTATTTTGTAGAGGCTCCCTCTACTATGAACGAGCTGATTATGGGCCACTATTTGCTGAACACCAGCAATGACAAGCGCTTCCGGCGATGGGTACTCAGCAATATGGTGGGTAATACCTATTATCACAACTTTGTTACCCACCTGCTGGAGGCTGCCTACCAGCGGGAAGTCTATAAAATTGTTGATCAGGGCGGCAGCCTCCAGGCCGAGACCCTGAACCGGTTGATGAAGGAAACCCTGGAGCGTTTTTGGGGGGATGCGGTGGAATTGACCGAGGGCGCGGAACTGACCTGGATGCGCCAGCCCCACTACTATATGGGTCTGTATTCCTACACCTATAGCGCGGGCCTAACGGTGGCCACCCAAGCCTGCAAACGCATAGAGAAAGAGGGTCAGCCCGCTGTGGAGGACTGGAAGCGGGTGTTAGCTGCGGGCAGCACCGGCACGCCCCTGGAACTGGCCCAAATGGCCGGGGTGGACATTGCCACTGATGAGCCTTTGCTGGACACGATTGAGACCATTGGCGGTATGATTGACGAGATCTGCGCCCTGACGGAAGAGCTGAACCAGGTGTGAACAAGACGGAAGCTTTAAAGCTATATTTTGGCCACCAGGCTTTTCGCCCTGGACAGGAAGCGCTGGTAGACGCCCTGCTGGCTGGCCAAGACGTGCTGGGGGTGATGCCCACCGGCGCGGGGAAGAGCGTCTGCTACCAGCTGCCAGCCCTGTTGCTGCCTGGGCTCAGTCTGGTGGTTTCGCCGCTTATCTCTCTCATGAAGGACCAGGTAGCCGCTCTGACCCAGGCTGGGGCCCCCGCCGCTTTTCTCAATTCTTCCTTGACCTCCGGGCAGATGGACCAGGTGCTGCGGCGGGCCCGGAGGGGGGAGTATAAGATTCTCTACGTGGCGCCTGAACGCTTGAATGCCCCAGGGTTCCAGGCCTTGGTCCGGCAGGTAGAGGTGCCCCTGTTGGCTGTAGACGAGGCCCACTGTGTTTCCCAATGGGGCCAAGACTTCCGCCCCAGCTATCTGGGCATTTCTCAATTTATCGCCAGCCTGTCTCGACGTCCGGCGGTAGGAGCCTTTACAGCCACAGCCACGGCTCAGGTGCGGGAGGACATCGAAAAGCTGCTGCCCCTGGTCTCTCCTCTGAGAGCCGCTACAGGCTTTGACCGGCCTAATCTGTTCCTAGAGGTGGTCAGGCCAAAGAATAAGGAGGCTTGGCTGCTGGACTATGTGGCTCAGCGGTCTCAGCAGAGCGGCATTGTTTACTGCTCCACCCGCAAAACTGTGGAGGCTGTGTGCCAACAGCTGTTAGACCACCATCTGTCTGCTACCCGCTACCACGCAGGTTTGGAGGATCAGGAGCGAAGGGCCAACCAGGAGGCTTTTGTTTTTGATCAGGCCCGGGTGATGGTGGCCACCAACGCCTTTGGCATGGGCATTGATAAGTCTAACGTAAGCTTTGTCGTGCACTATAATATGCCTAAAAATATAGAGAATTATTACCAAGAGGCTGGCCGGGCCGGCCGGGACGGGGAGCCTGCCCATTGTGTGCTGCTTTTTTCTCCAGGGGATGTGTACACGGCCAAGTTCCTGATTAATAATGCCTCTGAGAACCAGGCGCTCTCTCCGGATGAGCGGGAACAGGTACGGCGTCAGGACCTGAGCCGCTTGGAGCAGATGGAGGGTTACTGCCGCACTGGGGATTGCCTGCGGGCCCGGCTGCTGGAGTACTTCGGCGAAGAGGCTCCGGCGCGCTGCGGAAACTGTGGTAACTGCACCGGCGTGGTGGAAATGTGGGACATTACACTGGAAGCCCAGAAGATCCTCTCCGCCGTGGCCCGTGTGGAGAAAAAGTACCGCCGAAGCCTGGGAGCCGCATTGGTTGTGCAAATGCTCCACGGCGGAAACACCCAAAAAGTACGCCAGCTGGATCTAAACCAGTTGCCCACCTATGGCATTATGCGGGAAATAAAGCCCTCGCAGATTCGGGGGTACATAGACTGCCTGCTGGATAAGGGCTACCTCTACCTGGACGGTCAGGACTATCCGGTATTACGGCTGACTTCCCAAGCGAAAGCGGTTCTGTTCCAAGGGGAGCGGGTGGTCTATGTACAGCGCAGCGTTCAGACCCAAGCCACCAAAACCGGCGCCAGAGTTCCGGCAAAAAAGGGGGCGTTCTCCTCTTCGGCAGATATGGGTCTGTTCGAAGTCCTGCGGGCCTTGCGGGCCCAGCTGGCTGTAGCCCAGGGAGCCCCTGCCTATACGGTATTCAGCAATGCTACCTTGATGGATATGTCGGTCAAACAGCCTGAGACCTTGGAGGAGTTCCGGCAGGTTTCCGGAGTGGGGGAGGTCAAGGCGGTTCGTTATGGCAAGCTGTTTATAGAAAAAATTGTCCAGTGGAAGAAAGATCAAATCTAAATAAGATTGCCTGTTCAGGCAGCTGAATATTTGACAGCCCTTTACAGCTATGATAAACTATAATAAAAGAGAGGCAGAAACTATGAATAATCATGTCCAGCCCCCGGTCCAGATTGCTGAAAATATCTGGCAGTTCAATGAGGCTAACGAAAATGGCCCCTATGTGGACGCCTATCTTATTGTTGGTACAGAAAGAGCACTGCTGGTGGACGCCCTGCAAACTGTCACCGGCCTTTATGAGGAAATTCGAAAAATTACCCCAAAGCCCCTTTCTGTGTTCATCACCCACGGACACCTGGACCACGCGGGTGTAGCCGTGGAGGAGCTGCACCAGGCTGGGGTTCCGATCTATATGAGCCGTCTGGACTATGCTCTGCTAAAGGAAACGATGGACTACGGCCAAGAGCCGGACTGGTTTTTGGACCTGACCCCTGGCATGGTCTTTGACTTGGGCGGTTTTTGCTTTGAGACCATTAGCCTGGATGGACATTCCAGGGGTTCTATGGCGGCACTGGATAAAGAGCGCCAGTTGCTTTTCTCGGGGGATGCTATTGGTGGGGGAGGTCTTATCTGGATGCAGTTGCCTTGCTGCAGCCCTCTGGTACGGCTGAAGGAATCCCTAGAGGCCCTGCGTCAGAATATCCGCCAGTGCCCCCAGCTGCTTGTCTACCCTGGGCACCGCAATCAGTCCCCGGTGCAACTGACTGGCCAGTACATAGAAGATTTATTTTTTATTGTTCAGGGATTGCTGGATAGAAGCCTGCAAGGTGAGCCTTCAAAAGAACCCTGGCAGGGAGATAAGTTGGAGTTCCATCGCGAGGCCCATGGGGTTACCACGTACTTCTGCTACGATCCAGAGCGGCTTTATGATGACAATTAATTAAGGAAAATATATCCTTGCCACCTTCATGGGCATGTTTGACGGGATATAGGTCGATGAACTTGTAATTTGAATCTTTTGAAGTTTTTTTGTCTATAATGTGTCCATGCCATCTAGCCACAAGCTGTAGTAGCGTATAAATTTTAGCGGGCAGGGTGTTTTATATACTCTGCCCGCCATATTCTGTGTTTTTGAGGAAAGATAAAAGAATTTGCAAAAAAATCCTATTTGCAAAAAAACGCCACAGCCACCGCGCCAGGTCCTACATGGGTGCCAATGGTCCCGCCCACAGTGCAAATAGGGAGGGTGTCGGTGTGGTTCTGCCATAGTTGACGGCTGTCTGCAATATATTTTTGTAGAACCGCATCGCTCAGACCCGTGTAGCCCAGGCAATAGGGCCGGGAAAAATCTACCCCAGCGGTTTTCTCGATCTCCTGCACCAGCAAGCTGTTTCCATTTTTAGAACCCCGGGCCTTGCCTAACACGACCACTTCGCCCTCTTGTACAGCCACCACGGGCTTTACCGAGAGCAGCCCACCCACCAGAGCCGTGGTGGGAGAAATGCGCCCGCCGCGCTTTAGATATTCCAAGGTGTCCAGCAGGGCAATGAGCCGGATCCGCTTTTTCTCCTCCTCCAAAATTCCGGCGATTTCTTCTGCGGCCAGTCCCTGGTCTGCTAGCTCCAGGGCCCGTTCCACTAGAATCATTTCTCCAATAGTAGCGTTTGCACTGTCCACCACGAACACCTGTCCTGGGTAGTCCTGGGCAGCTAAGCAGGCGCTCTGCCAGGTACCAGAAAGCTTTTGAGATAAGGTGACAGCCACCACCGAGTGTCCTTCTTTTACCGCATCTCGAAAAGCGTCGGCAAACTGGCCGGGGCTCACCTGACTGGTAAGGGGCAGGGTGTCGCCCTCAATAAGCTGCTCGTAAAATTGGCGGTGGGTCAAGTCTACTCCGTCCTGGTAATGCCGGTCCCCAAAGCTAATGGTCATGGGAAGAATCGTAACATAGTCCCGCTGTGGGGAGACAATGTCAGAGGCAGAGTCTGTGATAATGCGGATGGACATGGACACCATTCCTTTCGTCCCAGCATTCAGAGGAAAACGCGGGGACAAGACTTTTCTTTATCATAACATATTTGGATGAATCTGGCAAGGAGGTAAGAGGCTGTTTCTCGGCAGCCGTCATGCTTGGCGGCTGTGTGCCATTGGCATAGAATGCTCCCATACCCAGCAAAATAGTTTTTCCAATTCCTACCACGCATCCTTTACCATATAGTAGTTAGTTGTTGGCGCTCATTTGCCCATTCTCACCAGCCGAACCTTGCTACGAAGCGTTAAGATAAGTAAAACACATTGCGCGGTCAAGCGTATAGGATAATCTCTTTCATCGCCACTGGACCCCGGGCAGCTGTGACCCGCACCCGGATGGAATGGACTCCGGTGGCAATCGTTCTCGTCAGTTGGTTCTGATCCGCAAAGGGATCTGCCAGCTGGCAGATCTTTCGGTTGCCAATGGTAGTCCCTTGAAACAGGGGGAAGCGGCTGCCGTCTTCGCTTTGGGCCTCAATCCGAAAGCTTTCCACCCGCTGCCCCTGGGCAATATCCTCCCGCAGCTCTACATACCGCACCTCTGGGCAGTTTTCTGGCACCTGAATCCGGTAGACAGGCTGGGTGGTATGTTCGGTTTTCTCTGGAATCATCTGGGTCTTTAAAGGGTGTCCAAACTCCTTTTCAAGCAGTTCGCCCAGCTGAGCTAGGCGGTCCACGTCCCGCTGGTCAATGAGCCCATCCCGGTTGGGGGGAAGATTCAGGTTTAGCCCCGCGTTTGCCCCCACACTGGAGAGCCAAATGTGAAACAGCCGTTCCAGACTGTGGGGCTCCTCCTGGGGGTGCCAGAACCACCCAGGACGGATGGAGGTGTCTATCTCCGCAGGGGTAAAGACCAGGCCTTTGGAATAGAGGATCACCGGCAGGTCGCCTACCATTTCCTCTGTATTATAAAGGTAGTCCAAAGTACCTTGGTCTGCCAGAGGGCCAGGACCGGTTTGGGTTGGGGCATTTTTGCAGAGCTCTTTTGGTACCACAGCCCATTCCGAACGCCGGGGCTTTCCGGCCTCGTTGCCACACCAGCGCACGTCGGGGCCGTAGTCGTTGAAGATCACAGCTTGGGGCTGGTGCTTCCGAATCAGCTGGAAATAGCGGTCAAAGTCATAAACCTGCTTTTTTCCGCCAGGTCCCTCGCCGCAGGCATTATCGAACCATACATAGAAGATAGGGCCGTAGCCGGTAAGCAGTTCTTCCAGCTGGTTACAAAAATAGTCATTGTAGGCCTCTGTACCATACAGCGGGGAATTTCGGTCCCAGGGGGAGAGGTAAAAGCCAAACTTTAGCCCACATCGGGCACAGGCTTCGGAGCAGGCCCGGACCACATCCGGGCTTCCCGGTGAATTTTTCACCGAATGCTCCGTGTACTGAGAGGGCCATAGACAAAAACCGTCGTGGTGCTTGGCAGTGAGAACAATGCCCTTTAGCCCAGCGGATTTGGCGGCCCGAACCCATTGGTCGCAGTCCAGTTTTTTGGGGTCAAAGATGGATTCCGCTTCTGTTCCATCGCCCCATTCTTTGTCCGTATAGGTATTCACCCCAAAGTGGATAAAGGCATATTGCCCGATTTCGTACCAGGCTAGCTGCCGGGCCGAGGGCTTTACCTGGGCAGCCTGTTGAAGAAATTCCATCATCTCATTTTCCTCCTGTTTTTCCATAAATTGGTCAGAAATTTTGCGCCGGCGGAACGTGCTCCCGTTCCGGCACGACCGGGCTCCAGGCCGCTTTTCGGGGCGCAGAGTCCAACCCTATTATAGAGTGATTTTTTTGTTTTGTAAATAGATCAGGCCATGGGTTTTTGGGAGGAATTTATCAAAGGCGTCTTTTCGCCAGAAGTCCGTCATTTCTTTTAGGGCTTGTTTGAACATAGAGAGAAAGAGGAATTTTGGACCAGAGGCGGTCCATTGCAAGGAGAACCCTGCAAGTCAACCGAGCGGTTGACGAGAATTTTCCACGCGGAAAAGGGCCTCTTCTGGCCAAAAAGACGGGGTTTTCGAGGTTTTAAACAAGCTCTAGTTAAAAACAGGATGAATTTTTCTGAAAAAGGGAGTTCAGAGAAAATAGAAACATAGGACAGAGAAGAGGGTGTCAGAGGGAAATAGCAAAGGCTATATTTTCTTTTTATCATCGGTTGCTGGGTTATCTATAAGTCTACCATTCTTATCGAACCGAGAGCCATGGCAGGGACAGTCCCAACTGTGCTCTGCGGCGTTATATTTCAGCGCACAGCCCATGTGTGGACAGCGGGGACCCGCGGGAGCTAATAGACCTACAATGGCTTCTATGGCATTATAGGCCAGCTGTGGACAAAAGATGCTGCGTGATGGTCGAAACAGGTGGGCGTATTCGTTTTTGCGGCCAAGAACCAAATCTGCTAGCAAAGAAGCGGCAGCCATGCAGGAGGTCATTCCCCATTTGTTAAAGCCTGTGGCAACAAAGAGATTGGGTGTATTTTTAGAGTATTGGCCAATGTAAGGAACTGCGTCCAAACTCATGCAGTCTTGCGTGGCCCATTTAGTGGAAACCTTTGCGCCAGGATAAAAACGCTGGGCAAAGGACTCTAGCTCCTGCCAACCGCCGGATTTTCCCGTTCGATGGCTTCCTCCTCCCAACAGTAGGAGACCGCCGTAATTGCGCAAACTAAGTCCGGATACCTGTTGATCTATATACATGCCACCTATATCCGGCGCGCCCTCCAGGGCTAACACATAGGAACGCTGTTGATATAGTTTGAGAAAATAACCGCCGTGTTTGTTTAAAAGGGGGAAGTGCGTAGCAATGATAATTTTCTTTGCCATTATTGTCCCTCTTGTGGTTCGGGCTTTTCCAGGCATCAGCTCCAGCACTTTTGTGTGCTCAAAAATTCTCAGATCTCGGGCGATTGAGTATAGAAATTTTAGGGGATGGAACTGTGCCTGACTGGGAAACTGAATGGCTCCTGCTATGGGGAAGGGCAGAGGTAGCGCTGTATGGAAGAAGGCGGCAAAGCCTAGATGCTTCAACGCCGCTACCTCTCTCTCAATTTTTTCTCGGTCGTCCAGCGAGTATACGAAAGCGTCTCTTTCCTCAAAGTCACAGTTAATCTCTTGGCAAAGCTCTTTAAACTTGCCTAATGCTTCCTGGTTTGCTTGTAAATACAGCCTTGCTATTTCCGCGCCGGATTTTTGGAGTAATCTATCATAGATTAGACCATGCTGGGATGTAATCTTTGCAGTAGTATTCCTGGTAATACCGCTGCCAATGCAGTTGGCTTCTACCAGGGCATAGTCCACACCGGCCTTTGCCAGTTGGTGGGCGCATAAAACCCCCGCCATTCCACCGCCTATAATGAGTACATCGGTATGCAGATCACCCTTTAAAGGATGGAACTGGGGCAAACCATTTACGTTTGTCCAAATTGAGTCCATACGATCACCTCTTTGCTAATAGAGTGGCTGAAGCCTGACAGATTATGCGGTATTTCATTTCAAAAGACGAAGAGCCGTGTTCACAATTATCTTCTTTGCGATTGAGCATCTAGGGCTTGTTTGAAAAATCGAAAACGTCGTCTTTTGGGGCCAGAAGAGGCCGCTTTCTACGTCGAAAATCCTCGTCAATCGCCAGAGTGACGTAGTTAGCGCAGCTAACTACAGCGGTTCTTCTCCTTGAAATTGTCCCCTTCTGGCCCAAAATTCGTCATTTCCTCTATTTTCAAACAAGCTCTAGACTATGTGTGGTGATAAGCGGTTCTAGTGTCCGTTTGATTTCAAAAGATTATCCTATTATTTCAAATTCAGTGCATTGCAAAAGGAGCGTGAATTCTCCATAATAAGATAAAGCCCACAAGTGAAAGGAGCAATATCATTATGAAACATGACATTGTAGTGGTCGGCGGAGGGTTTACCGGCGCCGCGGCGGCCATTGCCGCAGCCAGAGAGGGCGCAGACGTGCTGCTGGTGGAAAAGGGGAACTCTCTGGGCGGGGCCGCGGGGAATTCTTTGGTCAACCCCTTTATGGTAAATGCCACAAAGATCAATGGCGTCTTTACAGAGCTCTCTCAGGGGATTTTTCTGGAAATACGGGAGGAACTAAACCGCTTTTCAGATCAATACCATCCTAACAGAAGGCATACGAATGTCAATACGTTTAACGAAGAATACCTAAAGATTATCTTAAACCGTATGGCTTTGAAGAGCGGGGTACATCTGCTGTACCACTGCTGTTTGGTGGGGGTGAAAACAGAGGGCGGAAAGATACAGTCCATTCAGGTGGCCAGTGCTGCCTCTGGCATTCAGGAGATAGAAGGAAATATTTTCATCGATGCTACCGGGGACATGGCCCTGGGGGCAATGGCTGGTTGTGGTTATGTGTTGGGAAGAGAGAGGGACCATCTGTGCCAGCCTATGACATTGTGCTTCCGGCTGGGCAATGTTGATATTGAGAAATATCTGGCTAACCGGGAGAAAATCACACCCCTTTACCAGCAGTTTAAGGAACAGGGAAAGATTAAGAACCACTATGAATGTGTGCTGATTTTCCACACCGTGATGGATGGAGTGCTGCATTTTAACTCTACCCGCGCCGTAAAATATAACCCTGTAGACCCAGAGGACCTTACCAAAGCGGAAATTGAGGTGCGGGAGTATGTTTTTGAGCTTTATGACTTCTTGCGGGAGAATATCGATGGGTTCCAAAATGCCTGTCTGCTGTCCACTGGTGCGGAGATCGGTATTCGGGAAAGCCGCAAGTTGGTGGGCGAGTATGTTCTAAACCAAGAGGACCTGGTATCCTGCAAAATGTTCGAGGACTCTATCGCCCTGGGAAACTATGATATTGACATCCACAACCCAGAGGGCGGCGGTACAAGCCACTATTATTTCCCAGAGGGACAGTATTACTCTATCCCATACCGTTCTCTGTTGCCTAAAGAGATTCGCAATCTTTTGGTGGCGGGCCGGTGTATCTCTGAAACTCATGAGGCCCAGGCTTCTACCCGCATTCTGCCCATTGTCTGCTGCCTGGGCGAAGCGGCGGGCTTGGCAGCTTCTTTGGCTGTGAAAAAATCAGTTTCTCCCAAAGAGGTGGAGATTGATGCCCTGCATGGGCTGCTAAAGAAGAACGGCGCTATGTATTAAGGCAACCCCGCACCATTCGCGGGTGGCGCCTTAAGCACCGTCTTGCTTGCAGATTTTCCGTGATAGCGCACAGCTTTCGCTGGTCAATGGTGAGATGGACGGCGCTCAATCTGTACACTCTGAAGAAAAATCTGACTGTGCAATACGGTACTTAGAATTGTGCGGTATTGCCTTAAAGAAATTGGAAATTTTATGGGGAGATAAGTCCAAGATATTTAAGTAATACTTAGTTTTAGAGAGCATGACATGGGTGCGTCCATTGTTTTGCAAAGGCTAAGATAACGAGGGTGGCGGGGATTATTGAGATTGTTCCTTGTTCCCGGTAAGATAGACAAAGGGCGGGAGGTTGGTTCTCCCGCTTTTCCTTATTTGGAAATTTGTTTACCGGTCATTTGCTAACAATTTGCCTATTAGCAAATGGGATCACAGATCAGGAGGATGAAGAATGTATCAAGCCTTTATCGTAGACGATGAAGAAACAGTGCGCACAGGGCTGGAAAACTATTTTGATTGGAATAAGTATGGAATAGAGATTATTGGTGATGCGGAGGATGGGGACATTGCCCTGGAAAAAATTTTGGCCTGCCGCCCAGATATTTTGATCTGCGACGTGAAAATGCCCCATATGGACGGGACCGTATTGATCGAAAAACTTTGGGAGGCGGGACTGCGGATCCCGGTGCTCTTTGTAAGCGGATATTCTGATGTACAGATGCTGAAAACGGCCATGCGGTTTCATGCCGAGGACTACATCCTAAAGCCTGTAAATTTTGCGGAATTAGAGGAGGCGATTCTGCGGATTGTAACACAACTGGATGGAAATCGGGCTCGGAAAAATGAACTAGAGAAAATGGAAGTGCTCCTCTACCGTAGTATTCCATTATTAAAGGAAAAGTATTTTCTCCGCCTACTGGGCTCAAGGGCAAAGAGTGTTGAATCCACCCGTAGAGATTTGGAATTTCTTGGGCTGGATATTGACGAAGAAGAGCCGGTTAATGTCTTTATTCTCCGTGTTACAGAGTATGAGACTTTCAGCAGTTCGGAAAAAGAAAAGTATCTCTACACTTTTGCGGTAGGAAATATTGTATCGGAGCTCATCAGCCAAGAATGGAGAGGCTTTGTTTGTCAAGAGGATAAAGAACAGCTGGTGGGTTTTGTTCAAGGGGTGGATCTGGAATTAGAAGGTGTGACAAAGTTCTACGAGAGAGTTAGAGAGACTATATTTGACACCTTACAAATACCTGTTTCTATTGTGGCGGGGACTTTAGGACATGGCTTTATGGATTTAGCCAATTCATTTCAGATGGCACTCTCGGTTCAAAGAGACCAGTTTATTCACGGAAGCGGCGTTTATATTGCAACAGATGCTCAGAAGCAGGAACCTGCGGATATGAACTCCATGTACCACTATCTGGACGGCCTCCATCTGGACATTGGCAATTATATGGAAGAGGGAAAGATTGAAACAGAAGTTGAGCAAATATTTATTAGGCTTCTGTCCGTGGACGCTATTGACGAAAAAGATATTAAGAACTTTTGCTTTCATTTTGTGCAGAAGATTTATACAGCTCTCAGCGATCAGGATACAATGGATATGAAAAAGCAGAACGAGACCATAGGGAAGATATTCCGACAGACAAATGTGGAGAGTTTGAAGAAGTGCCTGGTTTCATATTTTCATGGCGCTGTTCAAAACATGTGGGAAAGCCAGAACAAAACATATGGAAATGTAACCAATCAAGTGAAGCGGTTGCTACAGAATGAATATGCAAAGCAGTGGACTCTGGATGAGCTGGCGGTACAAATGAATATTAGTAAGGCGTATTTATGCACATTGTTTAAACAGAGCACGGGCCAAACCATTATGGATTATCTTTCAAAAATCCGAATTTATAAGGCCGCAGATTTATTGCGAGACCCAAAAAGCAAGGTCAACGAAGTAGGGGATATGGTGGGATACAGCGACCCCGGATATTTTACTAGAATATTTAAGAAACACTTTGGCATCAGCCCATCACAGTACCGTAAGAACTTGAACATTTGACTGAAAGGGTATAAGTATGAAACGAAAGAAACGGAAACTTAAGTCATTTCTTAGCAGAGTCTACCAGAATAACTCCATGAAGATGCAGTTTGTTTTGGTGTACTCCTTATTTGTTTTAGTTCCTACACTTGCCGCGTTGCTATTAATGTCTCGCACGGCAAATGAAAAAATTCAAGATGTCACATTGCAAACCGCAGAGGAAATGGTCTCCCAGATAAGTTCAAACGCCTCATTTCAGTTTCAACAAATGGCAAATATTTCATTAACAATTAGTACAAATAGCAATGTGCGCGAGCTTTTATCACGTCAAAATACTGATATTTATACAGATTATTGTGACGCGAAGAAGATGCAAATGATTATGGAAGAGATCATCAATATCTCTCAAGGCTTAGAGGCAAAGCTATATGTAGATAGTAAAAAAAGCTATTCCAGTCAAAGGGTTTATTTTCATAATATCGAAACCTTTTATGAAATGTATGATGTGGCAGAGGACGGTAGTTTGCCATCACAGCTATCCTGGGTATGTAATCAAACAGATGGCGGGCCTCCGTCCAGTATAAGCTATATTTCACCGGTCTATAGTTCAAATGACATCACGCAAGTAATCGCATATTTGAAAGTTGATATGAAATATTCCGATATCGAAAAACTGTTTACAAACATTTCCCTTTCCAACACGTTTGATTACTTTCTAGTAGATCACACTGGGAAAACCCTTTATTCCAGTGTGGAGGATCAGAGAGAAAATATTTTTACGACAGATGAGCTGCGACAAAAACAAGGCGTGTTTCAAAAAGGAAATGCATATTATGCCTATTCGCAGATGGACTCATCTCGATGGTTTATTGTTTATCTTGTTGATGTTAACGCGCTTGGCACAGATACCACATCTTCTTTTTTAACAACAACTATATTAATTATTACTCTTTTTGCCGTGTTCTTCTTGGTAATGGTTTTATGTCTTGTTCTAATTGTTACCCATCATTATGACAGAAAGATCCAGGCCATCACAGATAGTCTGGATGCTCATAATGTAAGTGATTTAGAGCCGAATTTGAGAAAGAGAGTTAATAATTTAGACTTTCTTACTGCAAATGTTAATCGACTGATGTTGAAAGTAAAAGACATGACAGAACAATCTGTGCAGAGGGAAATCAATGAGAAAAAGGCCGAACTAAAAGCACTGCAATTCCAGATAAATCCCCATTTTCTATATAATGCGTTAGATACAATAAACTGGGCAGCAATTAAGCGGGGAGACATGGTAGCTAATCGGCAGATTGGTTTACTTGCACAATATTTTAGATTGGTTCTAAACAATGGAAACATTAATATTCATATGAGTGAAGAACTGGAATTTTGTCGGGTTTATTTGCAGATTCAGAATGAAATCAATGCGGGAAAATTTACTTTTGAAATTAATACAGATGAGTTGATACGGGATATTACTTTGCCTAAAATGTCTATACAGCCCATTGTAGAAAATGCATTGATACATGGGGTTTTAAAACAACGAAATCACAAAGGAAAGATATTAGTTTTAGCTCAGCAGACAGAGACCACAACAAGAGTAAAGGTGTGGGATAATGGAGTGGGTTTTGATGTGCAGCGTCTACAGGAATCTATGTTGCAAGGAGGAAAGGATGGCTTTGGATTGCACAATATTTACGAAAGACTCAAGCTCTTTTTGGGTACAGATCCAGTGCTTCATTTTCGCTCAGATGAGGCAGGCACAGAAGTAGAAATCACTTTAGAACTGTAGCCAGCTGGCCTTTATACACCCAGTAATCTTGAAAGAAACATTCATGTTGTGATAGAGTGATGAATTTTTTAAAAAGTTAACACCTCTAGAACGCTGGGTATAAAAAGGTAAAAAATTTGCAATTTATCTATGGAAAAATAGCAATATTGTTTGAGATAAGGAAGATTGTCCAAGAAATCGATAAAAATTCCATTCAAATTCACTTTCGAATTTGATAAAATATTTCTAGTTTAGGAGAAACACATTGTTTGGGGGAGATATTTTCATGAGAAAAAAAATACAACAAAAGGACTGTGGAGGTCTGAATCATTCTGGTGCTCTGACCATTGTCCGCAAAAATATTAGTCTCTACTTATTGTTGGTTCCCGGCATTGCTTATCTGATTGTTTTTAAATATATCCCCATTGGCGGTCTGGTCATGGCTTTCCAAGATTTTAATGTGTTTAAGGGGTTTTTAGAGAGTGAATGGGTGGGACTTCAACAATTTCAAAAGCTCTTTGCATCGCCGGATTTTTACAGGATCTTTCGAAATACACTGCTAATTAATAGCTATAAAATTATCTTTGGATTTCCATTGCCGATTTTATTGGCAATTATGCTTAATGAGATCCGTTTCACGCCGCTAAAGAAGGTATCTCAGACTATTGTGTACTTACCGCATTTTCTTTCCTGGATTATTGTGTCGGGGCTATTTATCAATATTTTATCTGCGTCTAATGGTATTGTAAATCAGATTATAAAAGCATGCGGTGGTGAAGCTATTGCCTTTATGAGCAATACGAGTTGGTTCCGCTCTGTACTGGTTATTACCGATACCTGGAAAGAGATGGGCTGGAGCGCTATTGTTTATATTGCAGCCATTGCTGGGGTGGATCAGGAACTATATGAGGCCGCCCGAGTGGATGGCGCCAGCCGAATTCAACAGATTTTGCATGTTACCTTACCGGGAATTTCTTCCACAATTGTTCTTATGTTTATCTTAAAATTGGGTAGTATTTTGTCCGGAGGATTCGATCAGGTGCTTACCATGTACAATCCGGCTGTCTATGAAGTGGCGGATATTATTCAGACCTATGTATACCGGGTAGGCCTGGGAAAACAGCAATATAGTTTTTCTGCTGCCGTAGGTATGTTCAACTCTGTGATTGGATTTGTTTTAACCGTCTTAGGTAATTTTATCAGTAAAAAAGTTTCCGGACGCAGTATTTGGTGATGATAAGAAATGGGGTATTTTATATATGAAAACCAGAGAGATTGAGAGAAAAAGAATTAAGGATCCGATTCAGGATATGGTGTTTATTGTGATCTGTCACTTTGTAGTCTTACTTATGGTGGCAGCCACTCTGTTCCCATTTTTGAATGTGGTTTCAAAAGCATTTAGCTCTGAATCTGCTGTTATTGCTGGACGAGTTACTTTCCATCCTGTAGAGTTTCAGATGGGTACTTTAAAGAGTATTATGGGCTCTAATGTGTTTCAGAATGCCTTTAAAACTTCGGTAATTGTCACTTTGATGGGTACCATATTGTCCCTGATTATTACAGTGTTAACTGCGTATCCTCTTTCCAAAAAACACTTGCCTTTTATTAAGCCAGTCTTAGTGTTTTTTGTGTTCACTATGTTGTTTAACGGTGGAATGGTTCCTACCTATCTGTTAATCAAAAACTTGGGATTGATTAACAATATCTTCGCCCTGGTTCTGCCCATTATGCTTAGTGTTTATAATATGCTGATTATCAAAAACTATTATGAGGGGCTCCCGGAAAGTTTGGAAGAGGCCGCAAAGATTGATGGTGCCTCTAACCCTACAATCCTGCTAAAGATTATTCTTCCCCTGTCAACCCCCGTGATTGCCACCATCGGAATGTTCTATTTGGTGATGTATTGGAACGACTATTTTAACGCTATGATTTACATTACTGCACCCCAGCTAAAGCCTTTGCAGCTGTATCTTCGAGAGATGATTTTGGAGTCCTCTCAGATGGCGAATTCCCTTCAAATGAACATAGATGATGAGATGAATGCATCTCCAGAGGGAGTCCGTTCCGCAGCGGTAGTAGCTGTAACAGTTCCTATTTTAATTGTATATCCTTTTGTGCAAAAGTACTTTGTTAAGGGGATTACCATGGGATCTGTAAAGGGATAAAACTCTAGTTTTGGTTGTCGCTGTTTCGCTTTTGCGGAATTGACAATATATTTTTAAGGAGGTAAAAAACATGAAAACGAACCTGAAAAAGGCCATTGCTTTTGCAGTGTGTCTGGCCATGCTGCTGACCTTAGTTGCCTGCGGCGGAGATAGCGGTTCTTCCGCCACTACCCCGAACAGCAGTACAACCTCTTCTTCAGAGAGTAGCAAAGAAAAAGAAGAGGAAAGCATTGCCAGCTCGGACGCAAATACTCAGGATGATTTACCTGAGCTGAAAATGCTGATTCAGTCCGGCGATTATGATCCTAACGAGTATTATATTACCAAGAAAATGAAGGAGCTAACAGGCTATACTGTTAACTATGAGATGCTGCCCAAGGAGAATATGCTGGACGTGCTGAATCTAAAGCTGGCTGGCGGCTCTGACTACGACATCTTTACTATCAGTTATTCCACTGCTGTGCGTTCTCAAATGGATAAATGGGCCCGCCAGGGTGCTTTAGCCGAGTTGGACGATTTAATCGCTCAATATGGCCCAAACCTTGAAGCAAAGGTGAATCAGCGATGCTGGGATATGACCGCAGTGGATGGCAAACGCTTTATTATTGCCAATCTGGAGCCTTCTGTGGTGCCGGAGGGCAATGCCTGGTGTCCTTTCTATGTGCGCACGGATATGGCTAAAGAAATCAACATGGAATTTCCGGATACTCGAGATGGTTTTGTAGAGTATTTGAAGGCTATTAAGGAAAAATATGGAGATTCTGTGGCGCCTTTCTCCATCTGTCCCACCAGTGATATGTCTTATTTGATGGGTGCTTTTGACCTATACTTTAAGTGGAATGATGTGGATGGCACTCTTACATCTTTGGTTGAGGATCCCCGCTATAAGGAATATCTGACTTTTATGGCAGATCTATATTCTCAAGGGCTTTTGGATGTGGATTATCCCACCAACCTGGCCGATACTGTAGTGGAGAAGTTCACCTCTGGCAAGGCTGCTGTGGTCATGGGCATTTCCACTAATAACTACGGTACCACAGAAGATGCTTTGGTAGGCGCTATTGAAGGAGCCGCCATGGATGTTTTTGGGCCCATTAAAAACGCTAAAGGCAAGGCCGCA
Organism: Oscillospiraceae bacterium; assembly: GCA_910574935.1. Lineage (GTDB taxonomy): Bacteria > Bacillota > Clostridia > Oscillospirales > Acutalibacteraceae > Acutalibacter > Acutalibacter intestini. The sequence goes on along the minus strand of CAJTCU010000004.1, from coordinate 56,804 downwards.
GCGGGTGGAACCACTGGTCTAAATGCCATCTCCGCTATTCCGGCTGCTTCGGTTCATCAGGAAGACGCTATGAAGTATATTAACGCCAAGTTGGAGGATGAAACCTTTAAGATTTCTACCATTGGCGAAGAGGGTTATACTCACAAAAAGATTTCGGATACAGAGTATGAGCCCATTGCTCCCACCTTCCTGGAAGAGCTGAACTATGGCTCTAACTTCCTGATAGGCGCCGACGATGAGATGTATCCTATTTACTGGAAGCAGTGCCGCTTGAAGAAGGATATTCGCAATTACGATGCGGCTGTGAAGATGATGGAAGGCACTAATATTGTGCAGATCGATCCCATGAAGATTTCTCCTCTGCTGCCTATTTACTGCGAATATACCACTAGTCTGGAGCAGGCTGTCAGTGATTTTGAGGTGAGCGTGATCTGTGGTACCGCCTCGGTGGATACCCTAGAGACCTTTGCCCAGCAGTACATGAATGACGGTGGTGCGGAAGTGAAGGAGGAAGTCAACGCATGGTGGGCAGAATATCGGGATACCTACTATGCTGATTATGGTTATACGCTGGAATAAGCCCAAGGCTTCTTCTATAATGTAATAAAAGCTCTTAGATATATGTGCGAAAGGAAAGACCTTTTGGAAGGAAAACAGCCCCATGAAATTCCTTTTCCAAAAGGTCTTTCTCTCTAAAATAAATCAAGAAAAAGAGAGGAATAGATAGAAATGAAAGTAGGTATTATTGGATGCGGGTCTATTGCAAACCACGCCCATATCCCATCCTATCTGAATAATCCTGACGCGGAAATCAAGTACTTTTGTGATATTATCCCCGCCCGAGCAGAGGCCGCTGTGAAGAAATATCACTGCGGCGCCGCAGTGGTAGACTATCATGACGTGTTGTCCGACCCAGAGGTGGAGGCGGTTTCTGTGTGCACTCCAAACCACGTGCATGCTCAAATCTCCATAGATGCTATGCATGCCGGAAAAAACGTGCTATGCGAAAAGCCTGCTGCCAGAACTTATGCTGAAACCCTGGAGATGTTAAAGGTTCAGCGGGAGACCGGCAAAGTGCTGAACATAGGTGTTGTGAATCGTTTTGCGGACAATGTCAACCACATTAAGGAATATATTGATGCGGGTAAGCTGGGTGAGGTGCATCATGTGTACATTAGTTTTCGGGCACACCGCTCTATCCCAGGGTTGGGTGGCGCCTTTACCACCAAGGCTCTGGCGGGAGGTGGGGCTTTAATCGACTGGGGCGTACACTATTTGGACATTGTGATGTACTGCTGCGGAGACCCGGATATAAAAACCGTCAGTGGTGAGACCTTTTGCAAGCTGGGAAAAAATATGGAAGATTATGTGTTTACCAAAATGTGGGCAGGACCGCCGGACTATAATGGCACCTATGATGTGGATGACTCGGTTACCGCTTTAGTCCGCACCACTGGGCCCGTGATCACCCTGAACGGTGCATGGGCACAGAACATCAATATGGATGAGGAATTTATTGATTTTATGGGGGATAAGGGCGGCATCCGCTTTATTTATGGAAAGGATTTTACCTACTTTACAGCGGAAAACGGCGCCTTGATTCAGTATGTTCCCCAGTATACTGCCAATGACTTTGGGGCCAATGAGCGGGAGAAATTCCAGAATGAGATCAATGCTTTTGTGCGCTGTATTAGAACCGGAGAGCAGCTTCCCTCTCATATTGAGACTTTCTCGAAAACGGCAGAATTGATGCAGGCAGTTTATGATTCTGCGGAACAACATATGGAAGTCAGACTAAGTAATGCAGATGAATGAATAAATAAGTTGAACTGGCTTACTGCTAAAAAAGCATTTTCCGTTGATATAATAAAAGTAAGCGATCACCCCGCACGGCATAAAATTTTGCGGAGGATTTAGTACAGCTCTTTCATGTGCTTTGTTTATATATTGTTGCATCTCTAGCCCCTGGTACCTTTGGTGGTATCAGGGGCTGTTTTGTGCAAATATTGCAAATATGATACTACCACCACAGACGCTTTTAATATTACTTGATATTCATTTCAATTTATGCTATGATTTGAAATGAAAATTAAAATGAAGGAAGGTATTTACATGTTCATGCAGCACGTAACCATCTACACAACTCAGCTAAATGCTTCCGTTGCCTTTTATCAGGACATTGTTCAATTGCAAATCGTGTCAGACCGTCGCCCAGATGCGGCCATAGTGTTTTTAGCAAACCAGAAAGGGGAGACAGCCATTGAGCTAATTGAGACACCCGTTGAACAGGCTTATACTGGCGGTGGACTGGCCATTGGTTTTCATACAGATGATGTAGAGGCAGAACATGGCCGTTTGTCTAAATTGGGTCTGCACCCTACGGATATGATCTGTCCCGCTCCTGACGTGAAGTTTTTCTTTGTGAAAGATCCCAGTGGCGTTCAGGTCCAACTCATTCAAGGATAACTCATAAGGTTTTCCGGCAGCGGGAAAAGGAAATATTTGTAGATCGCTTTTTAGAAAGTTAAGGAAAGTTATGTATCCAATTAACAGAGCTTATAGTGCCTTTTCTAAAAGTGCGAATATCAAGCAAGTAAGCAAGCCAGTATGTCTTAATTACTGGTTGCGTTAGACGATGGGAAGAAAACATATACAAAGGTAGATTAGTTGGGAATGGAGGACTCTCTAAACGACCGTGAGCAGGCTGACAATAAATTGGAAAAAAGCGCTTATGTGACTCTGCCTCCTATTCTTGGTAAGAGGTGTGAGCAGCATGTGGAGCTGATGTGGTCAGGCTCCCAAAACGAAACCTGATTACGGAGTGGATTTTATTATATGTATTACGAAGATTTCTAATTTTGTCCCAAAGGAGTACTCTGTGGAAACATTAATTTCTCTGCAAATAACGATCTTTTTGCTTATTGCCATAGGCTTTTTGCTTAAGAGAATCCGTCTGATTCAGGACCAAGGCCAAAAGAATCTGAACGACCTGGTTCTCAACGTAATCTTGCCCTGCAATATTTTCAAGGCTTTTCTAGATGGATCTGGTGCAGAACTTTTTGGCACATATGGTAGCGTACTGTTGATTTCTATTGGTATACAAGCATTATGTGTGGTCTATGGTAAGCTGGCTTATCATAAAGAACCCGAGAGCCGGCGTAAGTGCTTACAATATGCCACAATCTGTTCTAATTCTGGTTTTTTGGGTAATCCGGTGGCCGAGGGGCTGTACGGCTCTCAGGGGCTCGTGTTGGCTAGTATTTATCTGATTCCTCTGCGGATTATGATGTGGAGCAATGGTCTGCCCATCTTCTCTGGCATAAAAGACCGCAGGCAGCTGGTAAAGAAGGTGGCTTTCCACCCGTGTATCGTGGCCTGTGTTTTAGGCATTGTGTTTATGATAGCTGGCTGGCGGCTGCCGGCAGGGTTTAGCGGTGTGGTGAGCGCTTTGGGTAGTTGCAACACCGCACTTTCCATGTTGGTTATTGGGATGATTCTGGCGCAGATTGATCTGCGCCGCCTATGGGACAAGACCGTGTTGAAGTATTCCATCCACCGACTGGTTGTAATACCTGCCATTGTGTTTCTGGTATGCCGGTGCCTTCCCATAGACAAGACCACGCTGGGGGTCTGTGTAATCCTGGCGGCTATGCCTGCAGGAGCCACTACCAGCATCTTAGCAGAAAAATATCAGATGGAACCAGAGTTTAGCACTAAGCTGGTGATCTTTTCCACGCTGCTTTCTCTCCCAAGCATTGCCCTATGGAGCATGGTGGTATTTCTGTAACCGCTATATTTTTGCAAAACATGCAAAGAGTTATGATGGAATGAGAGAGTCCTATTAACAGAAAAAGAGCCCCCAGTGGGGGCTCTTTCTACAATAATTTTTCATAGGTAAAGCCGCGTATAGAGCTTTTTAGCAGTATAGCCGCTAATACTGCACAAACGACGCCAATCACCAGAAGGAACCAGCCGCTGATAAGCAAGATACCGGTAAACTGTCCAATAATCATTAGTAGAAGGGGCATTAATAGAAATACCGCAGCTTGCTGAGCGTCCTCTACGCTTTGGGCTTTGGCGGATACCCGCACGGTAAGTGTAATGGAGATAAGAGAAATGGCGGGGGATATGAGTAGTAAGATTAAAAACCACTTAGCGTCCGGCAGCACTAAACTGAGAGTGACACAAAAGGTCTCTACTTCAACGAAGGCTAGCATGGCGACAAAAGAGGCAGCGGATACCGCCATACTCAATAAAAAGGAAGCTAATACTTTTGCACGGAAAATTTGCTGGAGTGACAGAGGACAATACAAAAGAGTCTCTAGGGTACGCCTTTCCTTCTCTCCTACAAAGGAACTGGCCGCCATGACAGAGGATGCCATAATGGGAATGATCAGAAAAAAAACAGGCAGAATAAAATTTAGCATAAGTTGGATGAGGGTAGATAGGGAACTGCTTTCTTGCACGGTCAACGGCAACATTTTCATCAGCTTTAGCAAGTCGCCGCCTTCTTCCGGCATAAAGTGAAGCGTCAGGATGAATACGCTGGGCAGAAAGACGGCGAGTACCAGAGGGACAATTAGAAGTGTGGAGAACATACGCTTGTTGGCGGTAATACTCCGAATATCTTTTTGGATAATGGCGACCATGGGCCGGTTCATAGGTTCTCCTCCTTTTTACTGGTCAGCTGAAAATAGATTTCCTCCAGAGAGGGTCGATGAGCGGAGATATGATAGAGTCTCCCACCGTTTTCCACAATCTCCTGGGCGATCTGGGGAATTTCTTCTTGAGATTGAATAGGGATTTCCCAGCTGCCGTCTTTCTGTTGAAGTCTACGCCATCGCTCTGGAACGCCCTGTGCGTTAACCTTTACAGTTATTCTTCCGCCGGCCAGAGACTGTAGAGAATCCAAATCGCCCCTTGCCAACAGCCGGCCTTGGTCCATTAGGCCATAACATGTGCAAACCTCCTGAGCATAGCGTAGCTGATGGGTGCAGAGAAAAACTGTGATGCCCTGCTGGTTGGCCAGCTGACGAATCATGGTGTGAACATTCTGGGCGCTCTCCGGGTCCAGACCAGAAGTGGGCTCGTCCAGAAAAAGAATTTTTGGTTGGTGAATCAAAGCCCGGGCCAACGAGAGACGCTGGCGCATGCCGGTGGAATAGGCGGAAAGTTTTTGGTCCTTTGCATCAAAAAGTTCTAGCTGCTTTAAAAGCGCTTCACCCCTGTCTTTACACTGGGCCATACTAAGCCCATACAGACTGCCGTAGAAAGTTAAATTTTCCAGCCCACTGAGATTGTCGTACATTTGCGCGTGCTCAGTCACCACTCCACAAAGGGCATGAAGCCTTTCAGGCTCTTGAGCAGGGTCAACGCCAAATATGGTGCAGCGGCCCTGGGTAGGGGAAAGGGTTCCGTTCAGCAATTTTACGGTGGTAGTTTTTCCCGCGCCGTTGGGGCCCAGAAAACCGAATACCATTCCAGCGGGTAAAACAATATCAATAGAATCCACTGCTTTTTTGCCGCCGGGATAGATTTTTGTCAAGGCGTTCAGTTCCACAGCGTTCATCTGTGATTTCTCCCTTCCATATTGAGTTCTGAGACGATCTTTTGAAACCTCGGATCTTCTGCCAAACGGGCAAAGGCTGGGTTAGCAGACAGTGCTTCATATAGGCTTTTTCGCAGCACAGTTTCCTCTTTAGGAAGATTACTGCCCAGAGGCAGGGTCTCCTCCAACCAATCCTCTAATAGATCGAAAAAAGCGTCGCCGTGAAGCTGAACGGGATAGATGTCAGACAGTGCCAACACCTGGTAGCGCTCTAAAAATTCCAGAGCCCGTTCCTGCTGGCCGCATAGGGCATATTCCTGGGCAATGGACAGGTATATAGAGATTGCCAGGGTTGGGTGCAGAGCATCCAGCTGGAAGCTCTTTGTCAGTGAAAGAGTACGCCGAATGGTCTCTTCAAAGGCAAGGCTTTCTCCTCGACAGAGGGATATATAGGACAGAAGGAGGTTTACTAGTTCCAGCAGAGACTGGTATATCCCGGCCTGTAAGACTTGTTTTGCCTTTTCTGGTCTTTCGGTTCGCTGATAACCTTCGGCCAGCAGAGGCTCTGGGGTTAGGCGTAGGGACAGGTTGGCTTCTAACAAGTCGATGGCTTCTTGGGGGCGGCCTAGATTTAATAGGCAATACCCCTCCAACTTGGCGGCCTGGTCCACCAGTGAGGCGTTGTTGCTTTCCTGCTTAACTCGGACAAACAACTTACGGGCTTCTTCCAGGATTTGCAGGGCCTTTTCGGTTGTGCCGGCTAAAAAACAGTGGTTTACCCAAAGACAAGCCAGCTGAAGTAACAGGTCTGTGCAAGAAAAGTATTCCTGCACAATCTCCCGGCAGCGGCCCATAACCTGGTCAAAAGGTTCTTCCGAAAACTCCCGCGCCAATTTCTCGCAGAGTTTTCGAATCTCTTTTTGACTCATTTGAGGCCTATAATCCATGAGTTCATCTAGAGTAATGTTAAAATAAGCGGCCAGCCGGGGCAAAAGGAGGATGTCCGGGTAGGTGGCGGAGGTTTCCCACTTGGATACCGCTGTTTTTGAAACGCCTATGTGTTCTGCCAGTTCTTCTTGGGTAATGCCGCGCTTGTGGCGGTTTTCAATAATCACCTGGCCTATATTAATTTCTTGCACGAAGCATTCACCTCCATATGATTATAAGCCCTGTCCAACAGGAATACAAGGGAGCGCTAGGAAAGTTTAAGGGGGAAAGTTGCCTGATAGGAAACAAGATGTACTAAGGCGAATCAGACACAAGCACAAAAGAAATAGAATATGCTGTTAGATGGTAGAACATTTGACACGAAGCCCTATTACTTTCTTTAGTTTTGGGTGGAAAATCTATTAGAAATGTTGTGATTTTCATGTTTTCTCTTGCCATTTTTCGGGCGCTGTGCTATCCTTTTAGCAAGCTGGCTGTGCCGGAAGGTAGGAAAGTGTAACCCCTGGCGTTGCAGCAAAAAATTATTTTTGCGGGAAAGGACAAGGAACAATATGCTGAAAGTTACATTTATGGGGGCGGGTAGCACAGTATTTGCCCGGAATGTCATAGGCGACTGCATGTGCAGTCCGGTGCTTCGCGAAGCAGAGTTTGCCCTGTATGACATTGACGGCAAGCGTCTTTCAGAAAGTGCGGAAATTTTGGGCGCCATGAACGACACTCTGGGTGGCCATGGAAAGATTACCACCTATCTGGGCGTGGAAAACCGCAAGGAGGCTCTGCGGGGGGCAAGCTTTGTGGTAAATGCTATTCAGGTAGGTCTATACGACCCCTGCACTATTATTGACTTTGAGGTGCCAAAAAAGTACGGCCTGCGCCAGACCATTGGAGATACCCTGGGGATTGGTGGTATTATGCGGGCTCTGCGCACTATTCCAGTTATGGACGATTTTGCCAAGGATATGCAGGCGGTCTGTCCAGACGCCTGGTTCCTGAACTATACCAACCCCATGGCCATGCTTTCTGGCTTTATGCAGCGTTATACCGGGATTAAAACCGTGGGTTTGTGCCATAGCGTACAGGTATGCTCGCAGGAACTGCTGAAAGCTCTGGGTATGGAGGATAAGCTGGAGGGCCGCAAAGAGCTGATCGCGGGCATCAACCATATGGGATGGCTGCTGAAGATTCAGGACAAAGATGGCAACGACCTGTACCCAGAGATCCGCCGTCGGGCGAAAGAAAAGAATGCCGCTGAAAAGCATAATGACATGGTGCGCTACGATTATATTGATAAATTGGGCTACTACTGTACCGAGTCCAGCGAACATAACTCAGAGTACAACATGTTCTACATCAAAGAAAAGTATCCTGAGCTCATTGAGCGATTCAATATTCCTTTGGACGAGTATCCCCGCCGCTGTGTAAACCAGATCGCCGGCTGGGCCAAAGAGCGGGACCAGCTGCAAGAAAGCCACCAGCTGAACCATGAGCGCAGCCGGGAGTATGCATCGTATATTATGGAGTCCATTGTCACCGGAGATCCTTACAAAATCGGCGGCAACGTGCTGAATACCGGAGGGCTTATTGAAAATCTACCTCAGGATGCCTGCGTTGAAGTACCCTGCTTGGTAGATAACATGGGTGTGAATCCCTGCCGGGTGGGCAGGCTGCCGGTGCAGTGCGCGGCTATGAATATGACCAACATCAATGTACAGCTATTGACCATTGAGGCCGCCGTTACCCGGAAGAAGGAGCACATTTACCAGGCCGCTATGCTGGATCCCCACACAGGCAGCGAACTGGATATTGATACTATTATAAAAATGGTGGATGACCTGATTGCTACGCATGGTGACTGGCTGCCCAAGTACCACTAAGAAAAAAGAGTCCGCAGCTTTTTGGCTGCGGACTCTTTTTCATTTCGTGGATAGGAATTTAGGATTTGCCGCCAGCCTGCTCCAAATAGTAGAAACCGTAGGCCGGTATGGTTAGTTCTACTAGACTTTGTTTCTTGCCAGAAAGCATCTCGGTAAAGAGGCCTGACTCGCTGGGGAAGGACACCGTTTTGTCCAACTCGGTAAAGTTAAACACGCCAATCACTTTCTGGCCCTTGTGTACACGCCGCATAGCCAGCAGGCCGTTGTCACCGGTATCCAGGGTGCATACTTCGGCGGCAGTGGCAAAGGCCGGATTATTTCGCCGCAGCTGGCCCAGCGTGTTCAAACCGTTAAAGATAATGCCTTCCGGAGAGGATTTGTCTTTCACGTTAGCGGCCAGATCCCAGTTTAGCTTGCCACGGTGCAGGTACCGGCTGTCTGCGGCCTTTTCCGGGTCATCTTTATAGGTATAGTCGTTTACCTGGGCCAGCTCGTCACCGCTGTAGAGCATGGGTATGCCACTTTGCAAGTAGACCATAGCATGTAAGGTCAGGTCAAAGCGCAAGGCCCGTTCCATGGCGTCCTTATCTTTTTCAAAGCCCGCCTTTTCCACTCCGCATAGACTGGCCGTGGTGGCACAGAATCGGGCGTCACCGGTTACTGGATCATCATTGTATAGCTCGCCCCGGCTGTTACTGCCCTCTATATAGCCCCGGAAAAAGTCGTTTAAGAATTTTTTGTGGGGGACCTCTTCCATGTCCCAGGTTTTCAAAGTCTCAAAATCCAAACCCCAGCCAATGTCATCGTGGCAGCGCAGGTAGTTGAGAAATACGTATTCTTTTGGCAGACAGTTCACGGCATCCAGCTGCATTCTCAGCAGCCGTGTATCCCGGGTGGCCACAGTGTGCCAGGTGGTGCACATGGTTGTCACATTGTAAAGGAGATGGCATTCCGGTTTTTCCACTGTGCCGAAGTAGGGAACTACCTTTACGGGCTCCATAACCACCTCACCTAGAAGTATCACTGAAGGACAAACAATTTCGCCGATCATCCGCATCATGCGGACAATGGTGTGTACCTGGGGCAGGTTACGGCAGCTGGTGCCCAGCTCCTTCCAAATATAGGGAACCGCGTCAATACGGATAATGTCCATACCTTTGTTGGCCAAGTAGAGAAAATTGTACATCATCTCATTAAATACTCGGGGGTTGCGATAGTTTAGGTCCCATTGATAGGGATAGAAGGTAGTCATTACATGGTGGCTACACTCAGGCAGCCAAGTAAAGTTGCCCGGGGCTGTGGTGGGGAACACCTGGGGAACAGTCTTTTCATATTCGGTAGGAATAGAGGAATCCGCGAAGAAGAAATAGCGGCTCATATACTCTCCGTCACCGGCCCGGGCCTTTTTGGCCCACTCATGGTCTTCACTGGTGTGGTTCATAACAAAATCCATACATACATTGATACCTCTGTCATGGCAGGCGGCGGTAAGCTTTTCCAGATCTTCCATAGTACCTAAGTCCGGGCGGACTTTGCGGAAGTTTGCTACAGCATATCCGCCATCGCTGCGGCCGGGAACCGTATCTAAAAAGGGCATCAGGTGCAGGCAGTTTACGCCGGTAGAGTTTAAATAGGGCAGCTTTTCCCGCACACCGCGAAGATTTCCAGCAAAGTTATCAATGTACATCATCATGCCAATCAGATTTTGAGACCGGTACCATTCAGACTGGGCCTCTCGGTCTATGTCCCGCTTTTTTAGGGCAGCGGCCCGTTTGTCGGCAAAGTCATGCAGCTGTTGGCAGAGTTCGGCAAACATGGAGGAGTTATCATACAGCTCCATATATAGCCATTTAAGCTCATCCAGATGGCGGCTTAGGCGAGATTGAAAAAGCGCTTCTTCTTTTTTTGTCATTAAGTGAACCTCCTCTGTAAAAAATGCGTCGCATAAAATAAATTGTATATTATAAATGATACCAGAAACTAAAACGCTGTGCAAGAGAAAAATAGAGGACATTCTCCACAAAAACTAGCATGGATTTTTATGATACTAGCAATATGTATGAAAAAGTCCCCGCCGTACCCAACAAATGAACGGGTATAGCGGGGATCAAAATGGAAAACATAGAATTATTTAACTGGCGTTTACAAACTGCCCGTTAACAAGTAGCGCCACCCTGCATATGCTTCTGAGTAGACAAGTTTTCCTGCTTACGGTTCAGCAATCCGTCTGAAAGCAACTGCTCCTGGACATTCTCAAAACCTAAACGGGCAATAGTATCGGCAAAGCGCTCACCTGTGATACCCTGCTCCCGGAACAAAAGGATTGCCTTTTCTATAACGTCCATAACCTCGTCCTTGTCAGTAAACACTTTTTCCAGATACTGGCCGTGGGCCACCTTTTTGCCCCAGCGCCCGCCGATATAAACCCGGTAGCCGGGCACGAAGTTCTCTACCGCCTTAAAAGGACATTTCCCCACACAGCGTCCACAATGGTTGCAAGTACTGTCATCTATAATCACTTTACCATCCTTGAGCACCGGCACATTGATGGGGCAAGCTTTTTCCACCTGGCAGACCTTGCAGCCCCGGCACTTTTCCAGGTCAATCTGAGGTACTTTCTGGCCGATAATGCCCAAGTCGTTCAAGTCGGGCTTTACGCAGTTGTTGGGGCAGCCGCCCACAGCAATTTTGAACTTATGGGGCAGCTTTACCCCTGCATAGCCGTGAAAAAAGCGTTCATGAATCTCCTCGGACAGAGCAAAGGTATCAATAAGGCCATACTGACAGGTGGTACCTTTACAGGAGACCACAGGCCGCACCTTACTGCCAGTGCCGCCTGTTTCCAGGCCGGCGGCTTGCAGGTCTTCCCGCAGAGCATCAATGTTGTCAAAGGGCACATGCTGAATTTCTAGTGTCAGCCGAGAAGTCATGGCCACTTCTCCGCTGCCATATTTCTCGGCAGCTTCGGTAATGGCCCGCATTTCTTCAGCTGTAATTTTGCCATTGCGGGTAATGACCCGGCCGTTAAAACAGTCGGGGGTACGTTTATCCCATAGGAAGCCCAGACCTTTTACACGGGTGACTTCTTCTGGCGGTACTGTGGCCCCCGCAGATTTAATGCGCACGTCATTGAAGAAGGTGGCACCCTCCAGCACCAAGGTGCTGGTATAGCCCAGGCTCTTCAAACGGTTTTGCAGGAAATAGGCCCGCTTGCCCTTGGCGCAGACCAGCAGCAGTTTTTCATCTGGGGCAATTCCCTCTATAGATCCATTGACAGCGGCTAAATCCACAAACTTAGCCCCTCGGATGGAAGGCTGAGGATTTACATCCAGTATGGTGTAGCCCTCGGCAGCTCCGGCAGCGTACTGGGTAGGGGTCATACTGTTTAATATACCGTCCAGCTTATTTTCCAGCACATATACTGCCTGTACAAAGGGATGGATGGCAGTGGAGAAGGGAGGGGCATAGGCCAGGTCCAGATTTTCGTAGTCAGAAAGTTTCGCGCCCATAGAAAGGCCGAGAACGCCTAGATCAACGATCTTATCCACCGCGCCGGGACCCAATACCTGTACACCCAGCAGCTTCCGGCTGGTCCGGTCGGCCACTAGTTTGATAATAAAGTAAGCGGAGTCTGGATAGTAGTGCGCTTTGTCATCTGTAACAATTAGGGCGGTTTCCACGTCGAAGCCTGCCTCCCGGGCGGACTTCTCGGTCAAACCGGTCTTGCCGCAGTTTAGACCAGGCAGTTTGCACACAGCGGTGCCCAGTACTCCGGCAAAAGATTTGTTTTTACCCGCTAGAGCCTGAGCCAAAGTGCGGCCTTCCAGGTTGGCAGAAGAGCCCATAGGGGACCATTGGGGCTGTCCAGTAAGGCGGTTTTTTACCAGAGCACAGTCACCAGCGGCATAAATGTCCGGCAGGTTGGTACACAATTTCTCGTTTACCACAATGGCTCCCCGGTCCATAACTAGGCCAGAATCAGCCAAAAATTGTGTGTTGGGCCGTATACCCACAGAGAATACTACTGCCCCACAGGGAAGGTTCCCCGCAGAGGTTCGCACTGCCTCCACTTTGCTCTGGCCTGTAACGGCCTCGGCCTTTACACCAGTGAGTACGCGTACCCCGGCGGCCTGTAGATGTTTTTTTACATAGCCAGCCATTTCTGGGTCCAGCACCCCAGGAAGCAGCTGGGAGGTGAACTCCACAACAGTGGGAGAAACGCCCTTTGAGAGAAGATTATCAGCCATTTCCAGGCCGATAAAACCGCCCCCCACCACCACGGCTTTTTTTACGCTGTTTTGTTCCAGATAGCTCCGCACAGAAACAGCGTCCTCTGGGGTACGAATCTGAAAGACCCCAGGCAAATCTACGCCTTCTACAGGAGGCACTACAGGGGAGGCGCCTACAGCAATCACTAGAGAGTCATAACAGTAGATCTCTGTTTCACCGGTGGAAAGATTTTTCGCCTCCACTTGCTTCTTGGCAGGATCCACCTTCACAGCTTCCCGGTGGGTAAGTACCTCAACACCAGTAAGTCCCTGGAACTTTTGGGGGGTATTGACGATCAATTCGCTTTGGTCCTGAATAGCACCGCCTACATAGTAGGGGAGGCCGCAGCCAGCATAGGAGATGTCGGCACTTTTTGAAAGCAGTGTTACCTGGGCCGAACGGTTTTCGCGTTTGAATTTGGCGGCGGTTTTTGTACCGGCGGCTACACCACCGATGACCAGTAGTTTCATAAAAGTCATTCCTTTCAGATGTGTAAAGTAGCTCCAAGACATTATTATAAAATATTATAAATGCATTCTGCGCAGATGTCAATTCAAACATACACAAGTCCATTTAAAGCGAAATATTCCTGGACTAGGATTTGTTTGAAAAAACGAAAACACTGTCTGATTGCCCAGAGGCGGCCATCTTCCGCGTCGGAAATCCTCGTAATACGCAAGTATTACTTGCGGCTTTTTCCTTGAAGCTGACCACTTCTAGGGCTTGTTTGAAAATAGAGGAAATGACGAATTTTGGGCCAGAAGGGGACAATTTCAAGGAGAAAACCGCAAGGCAATCTGGCGATAAGGCAATCTGGCGATTGACGAGGATTTTCGACGTAGAAAGTGGCCTCTTATGGCAAAAAAGACGACGTTTTCGATTTTTCAAACAAGTCCTAGTCAAAAATCCGTCATTTCCTCTATTTTTAAATAAGCCCCAGCATTTTTGGGGAGACGACGCTGAATTACGGTAACTGTACTTAGCTGGAAGGATATTTTTTTCGTAGAAAACTGTGGGCGACAAGCCCGGTTAAGGGCCCGTCGCCTGCACTTATAGCTAAAGAAAGGCTTTTGCTCTAATCATTGATAAAACGGTGGTCCCTTGGCCTTGACGGTCAAAGCGGGTAAACGCACCTATTACGGCAAGGATTTCCCCGCCGCGCAGTAAAGCTCATACCATTCGGTGCGGGACAGGGTAATCTCTGACGCCTTGCAAACATCCGCCAGCCGCTGAGCGTTGGTGGTACCCACAATGGTCTGTATCCCAGCCGGATGACGCAGAATCCAAGCTACGGCTACCGCGTTATTGGTAATACCATATTTTTCGGCGATTTCGTCAATCTTCTGGTTCAGCTCCGGGAACTTGTCGCAGCCCAGGAAAGTGCCCTGGAACATGCCATACTGGAAGGGAGACCAGGCTTGAATGGTAATGTCGTGCAAGCGGCAGAAATCCAGTACGCCACCGTCACGGTCTGTAGCCAGGGGACTCTCGGTGTTCACATTAAGGCCCGCGTCAATCATGCCGCAGTTAGTAACGCTTAGCTGGAGCTGATTAAATAACAGGGGCTGCTTGCAGTACTTTTGCAGCAGGGCAATTTGTCCCGGATTTTGGTTGCTAACACCGAAATGGCGCACCTTACCGCTGGCTTCCAAGGCATCAAAGGCCTCCGCCACCTCTGCTGGATCCATCAGAGCATCCGGACGGTGGAGCAGCAGTACATCCAAATACTCGGTATTCAGCCGTTCCAGAATACCTTCTACAGAGGAGAGAATATACTCTTTAGAGCAATCATAGGAGACGCCGGGGTGGATGGAGCACTTGCTTTGCAAAATCATTTTTTCGCGCAAAGCGGGAGTCATTTGGGCCGCCTTAGCAAAAAAGCGCTCCGCCTCGCCGCCGCCGTAGATGTCGGCATGGTCAAAAAAGTTGATCCCATTTTCTAGCGCGGTGTGAATTAACCGCTGGGCGTCGGCCTCATTAAGGGAATTAATGCGCATACAACCCAGGGCAATGGCGGGGACCTTCAGCGTTCCGCCGCCGGTAGAAAGTTGTTTCATGAGAAATATCTCCTTGATTATGAATTACTGGAATGATATTTGTTAAGCCTGAGCCGCGGCTTCTACAGCCGCCCGCAGCCGCGCCAGATCAATGTCGGCAGGTACTGTGCAGTCCGCGCCCAGCATAAAGCCCTGTTTACCAAAACTGGCAATGACCTCTTTGGCTTGGGCCTGAATTTCCTCCATACTGCCGTTTATTAGGACCCCATGGTTGTCCATGCCGCCCAAAATAGGAGTTTTGAACCAATCACGTCCCTCTTGCAGGCTCATGCCACCCCGGTGCACGTCCCAGTTGAATAGGTCGCCAGGGTAGCCGGCATAGCGCCGGGGAGAGGAGTTAAATCCAAATTCCTCCTCGCCGCAGATGTGTACGATATTATATTTTCCCTCAAACTCCCGGGTTACATGCAGCACGGCCAGGTCCCAAGGCTTTACCAGTTTCTGCCAAGTTTCTTCCGCAAAACGCTGGGGTTCGCTGAACTGGCCAGAATAGTAGATACCGCTGCTGCCCAGCCGCAGGTAGTCCGCTGCCCATTCCTGGAAACTCTCTGCAATCCGCTTCATGCCTTCCATCACAGAATCAGGGTCTTCGGCGCAGTCGGCCATGAATTGCTGATCCGTGCTGCCTGCCAGCACATAGGTGAAGGAACCGATCTTAAAGGGGCTCCACATGGTTGGGAACGTCATAGCGTCACCTTGCAGCATCTCCAAAATGCGCTGGATGAGCTGGATCATTTCCTGATAATGCCGGCAGTCCTTGCCGGGCAGACGGATGCTGCGCCAATCGGAGGGCTTGGTGATCTTGATACCGTCGGTCAAAAAGCGGCCAAAGTTATCGTCCATAATTTTGACCACGTCCATGCCGGTTTCCCGGAAAAAGTCCACATGGGCCTGGGCACGCTCCTCCACAGTAAGCTCTTTGGGGTAGTGCCGCCAAAACCCAACCGGCACCCGGTCGGGAGTTTGGTTGTGGAATACAGCTTGCATTCTTGCTACTTTATTCATGATAGCTTCCTTTCTGCGAATACAGCGGATGATTTTTTGTTCTACCGTCCCCAAAAAAAACCAGGGTGGCGGCAAAATGGCTGTAAAATCGCACAAAATCATTGGCATATATTGGAAAATATCATAACACATCTAAATGTGAATTGCAAGGATTTAGAAGAGAAGCTAAACATATGCCTATTAAATAGGCCATTTCATAATATGGACGACAAAGATGCGGAAACAAACGGGTAAGAGGCACATTTTTCAGTAGCATTTCAAAATAGAATGTGATATAATGTACGCCAAGCGGATAACGGCGCCTGCCTGGTTTGCTTTATTAAGAGGTTTAAAGTTACTTTCCGATTTATGTAAGGAGGGTTCGGACTATGGGATTGGAAATGATCGACGCCGGTTGGCTGTCCATATTGCCGCCGGTAGTGGCTATCACCCTGGCTCTGCTGACCAAGGAGGTATATTCATCCTTGTTTTTGGGGATTTTTACCGGTATGTGCATATACAGTTTTTCCACCGGTGGGAGTCTGTTACAGGCGGTTACATATATTTTTGATATGATGGCCGGGAAGATTGGCCAAAACGGTTATATGATTATCTTTCTGGTGCTGTTGGGCTCTTTAGTAGTGGTGGTTAACCGCTCTGGGGGCACGGCGGCTTACGGGCGTTGGGCCATTCGCCGTATTAAAACCAAGCGCAGTGCAAAACTGACCACGGCTCTACTGGGGCTGCTGATTTTTTTGGATGATGGCTTCAACTGTCTGACGGTAGGCACTGTAATGCGCCCAATCACCGACAAATGTAAGATCTCCCGGGAGAAGCTGGCCTATCTTTTGGATGCTACCGCGGCGCCCATTTGTATTATTGCGCCCATTTCCAGCTGGGCGGTGGCGGTGGCTTCGGAGGTGGAGGAAGCCGGCGGGCTCAATGCCTTTGTGCAGACCATTCCATATAATTTATATGCCCTTCTGACCATTGCCATGGTACTGTTCCTCAGTGCCACAAACTTTGACTTTGGCCCCATGAAGCGGGCCGAGGTGGAACTGGAGAATGTCTCTGAAACCACAGATGAGACGGAGGAGGTCCCTGTAAGAGGCAGCGTACTAGACTTGGTGCTGCCCATTGTTACGCTGATTGTCACAGCTATTTTGGGTATGGCCTATGTGGGAGGCTTTTTTGAGGGAGTCAGCTTTTCAGAGGCAATTGGGGCCAACCCCACGGCTGGGCTGACGTTAGGCACTTTTGCGGGCCTGCTGGTGGCGCTGCTCTTATATCTGCCCAGAAAGATTATGTCTATGCAGGAGTTTATGACCGGCATTATTGATGGAATCAAGACGATGATTCCTGCTTTAACCATTCTCATTTTGGCTTGGGCCTTGGGCGGCGTATGTCGGGAAATGATTGGTACTGGTACTTTTGTTAGCCAGGTAGTAGCCGGCGGAGGGCTGTCCTTTGGCCTAGTTCCAGCCGTTGTGTTCGCGGTGGCGGCATTTTTATCCTTCTCTATGGGGACGGCTTGGGGCACTTTTGGTATTTTGCTGCCCATTGTGTCCATGATTTGCGCCTCTCCTGAGGCCGCAGAGGTGCTTATCCCATCTTTAGGGGCCACCTTGGCAGGGTCTGTATACGGCGACCACTGTTCGCCGATTTCTGATACGACCATTTTGGCCTCAACCGGCGCGCAGTGTGGCCATATCCGCCATGTAGAGACCCAGCTGCCCTATGCTACATTGGTAGCTGTGGTGTGCTTCTTTGGATATCTGGTGGCGGGCTTTGTCCAAAACCCAATAATTACCATTGCAGTTTCCATATTAATACTGGGGCTGGTCCTTGGGGGCGCGGCTGTTTTGCAGAAGTATAGCGGCAAGGAAAAAACGGCCAGCGAGGAAGGCGCTTAATACTTCCTGGTCTATGGAATTCCCCAAATGGTGGAGCTTTCCACCCGACAGGGGAAAATAGCCGAAATAAGCGATAGGATGATAAAGGGCCCTTTGAAGAGATTTACAGATACGGTTAATTGGGGCAGCACCTATGGGGTAAGTGATTCCAAAGTGTAGCTAGTCATAGGGGAAGCTATAATACAAATGAAAAAGCAGAGCCACCTGGCTCTGCTTTTTATGCGATCTATTTTTGAATCTATGGGCTTACTGAAAATGCTTAGGATTTGTTTCCCTCAAAAAAGTCATCGATTTTTTTCTTGATTTCTTGGGGCTTTAGGTGCTTTAAAAAGTAACCTGCCGGATTTAATGGCATGACTTTGATCATGCTTTCCGGATCTCTTTTTCCGGTAAGAAAGATTACAGGAATATGGTCAAACTCTTTGACAGTCCGAAGCATCTCCAGAGTCTGGCGGCCATCGCAGACCGGCATTTCATAGTCTAGAAGCACCAAATCGGGCTGCTCCAGAGTAATGACCCGAAAGGCAGAAGCCCCGGAATCTGCCAGAGAAACATCATAATCGTTTTCTAGCAACTGCTTCATTCCTTGGCGGATGGTTAAAGAATCGTTCACTAATAATATCTTTTTCTTGTGCGCGGCTTCTTCCTGTTCGGCCTGATGCTTCCGTTCTGATAAATACTTCTCTACTTCCTTAATGGCATTCTGATTTTCAATAGGTGTCAGATGGCCGCCCTGAAGCATGTTAGGGGCAATGGAGCAATACGCAAAATAGCCCGCGCCGGTATTGAGTAATAGGCTGACCTGTGGTTTTTCCTGGGTGAACACCTCTTGAAACTGCTCATAGGTCATCAGGTTTTCTTCTTCCAGTTCACAGAACTTACCGCCTGGCAGATGCTCCAACACCCGCCCCACAAACTGCCGGGCTGTATACCTGGCCGCGTGTATGAGCATGCTGTCCATACGGTTGGTCTGGACGCCCATGATTTTTCCCACTGTATTAATTAAAAGCTTTTCTTCGAAAACTAAAATAATTTCCTGCCGCTTTTCCTCATCGTCCTTAGAACGGCAAACCAGCCGGTAGTATACCCCTTTACCAAACTTTTCCCCGCTGTACGTGTCGCTGATCACCTGTGACTCCAGGTGGAACAAATCGAATATCAGCTGTATAATCAGCTTCTTTATGGACTTCAGTTCGTTCTCTGGCAACAGGTCGTCCCACTTGCTTTGGTGCCGGCCAACAATCGCCTGGTCCTCGGTCAAAGTGTGTCCAATCAGCCAGCCGGTACAAACACCCAGAAAATGGTCTACAGCCTCTGGGGAATAACCGCTTTGCTCCAGCTCCTGCTCCAGCGCGGGCAGGGTGTTTTCCCGAAACCCACGATGGATGTGGATGTGCCGCTCCAGTCCCTCATAGTTGATAGACGCCATGTAGCTTTCTTCGTCGGCAAAGTGTTTCACGGTGTGGCCTTTAAAATACTTGATTCCCTCCTGGCATGTCCGCTGGTTTTTCTTTTCCTCTTCTCCAAAGGCGAAAAGCTTGTTGATGATCTTGAATAGTCGCTGGTGTTCTTTGTCGATAATCTCTACACCGAGATTATACTCATTCGACCACACCAATTGATTGTCCATCGAAATGATCCTCCTCTGCGTTAGCCCTTTTGTGATTAAAAGATTAGGTTAAAAAATGATTGAGAATGAAACCCATTTGGAGCTTACCATATTTTGACCAAGTAAAAAGGACTGCTTGGCCATCTGTGGAAGCGCCGAATGTACAGTTTGCATACATTATAGCACGTTCCAAAAGGAATGTCCATTATTAAGTGCAGCATTCTACATGGAAAATAAAATTTATTTAGTTAAAATTGAATTAAGAATTTAGATAAACATAGCCTGCTTCCTACCATAAGGGTGATTAGGACCAGTATGGTACGCAACGGTGCTTCGGAAGCGAAGGAGTGAATCTTTGAAAGAGCAAAGTTGAAAAGAGAAATTTTGAACGCAGACGAGGACAGGCGGGATGTTCTATACTATTCTTCAATAAACCATAATGTGCGCTTTATCTGCATTAGACATAAGGAACAATCTTGCAGTTTTAGCGGTCTTGTGCTAAAATATATAAAATGGGTTTTTATAGGCAGATGGTAGTAAAGGAGCGTGGCCTTTTTTGGATAGAGAATGGACCGCCTACAAGGCGGAGGTCCGTAGGATGATGCAGGAGAGAATAGAGGGTGTGCCGCTGGCTTATGTACGTACCTATGGGTGCCAGCAAAATGTGGCAGATGGGGAGAAAATTAAAGGGCTGCTGGCTGAAATGGGTTTTGGCTTTACAGAGTGTGATAAAGACGCAGACCTTATTCTTTTTAATACCTGCGCCGTGCGGGAGCACGCTGAGGACCGGGTGTTTGGAAATGTGGGAGCGCTGAAGCATCTAAAGCGAAAAAAACCTGGGCTAATTATCGCGGTTTGTGGCTGCATGACCCAGCAGCAGCCGGTAGCCCAGCGACTGCAAAAGACCTTTCCCTTTGTGGATCTGGTGTTTGGTACCCATGTAATCCACCGGCTGCCAGAAATGCTTTACCAGGTGCTGGACCGCCAGGAGCAAGTTCTGGTGCTGGGGGAGGAGGAAACCGTTCTTCGGGAAGGCCTGCCGGTGCGCCGGGATGGCGAGACTCGGGCCTGGGTCACGGCGATGTACGGCTGTGACAATTTCTGCTCTTACTGTATCGTACCCTACGTACGGGGCCGGGAGAAGAGCCGCCGCCCGGAGCATATCATTGACGAATGCCGTTCTCTAGTGGAGGCGGGGTATAAGGAGATCACCCTATTGGGGCAGAATGTGAACTCCTATGGAAAGGGCCTGCCGGAACCCACTAATTTTTCCAAACTGCTAAGGCAACTGGATGCTATTGATGGAGACTGGCGGCTGCGCTTTATGACGTCTCACCCCAAAGACGCCTCTAAAGAGCTGTTTGACACAATGGCTCAGAGCCGTCATATTCCCCACCATATCCACCTGCCCTTCCAGTCTGGTAACGACCGGGTGCTAAGGGAGATGAATCGCCGGTATGACCGGGAAAAGTATCTATCGCTGGTTGCCTACGCCCGAAAGGTTATGCCGGACATCACCTTTACATCAGATGTAATTGTGGGCTTTCCTGGTGAAACCTATGAGGAATTTCAGGACACTCTTACCTTGATTAAAGAGGTGGAATTTGTCAACTTGTTCACTTTCATCTACTCGTCTCGTCCAGGCACCAAAGCTGCCAGTATGCCGGACCCGGTGTCTCATGAGGAAAAGACCCGGTGGTTCGCGGAACTCTTAAAAGTGCAGGAAAAGATCGCCGCCCAGCACTGTGCCGCTCTGGTAGGCAGCAACCAGCAAGTGCTGGTAGAGGGCCGGGACCAAAAGACCGGGTTGCTTTCGGGTCGGACGGCGGGCAGTCTGGTAGTCTTGTTCCCAGGAGGGGATGATTGGCTGGACCAATTTGCCCAGGTACAGATCACCGAGGCCAGAGGCTGGAGCCTGAGAGGATGTTTGAAGGAGGAGAAATATGATCACGCTGCTTGTCAATGCCAGCCCTAAAAACAATGGGGCCACCCAGGAAATTCTTCAAACCATGCAGGAAGTAGTTCCAGAGGCCGGACTGGTCTGCCTAGGGGATTACCAAATTAATGATTGTTTAGGCTGCAAGGCCTGCTATACAACCCGCGCCTGTGTGCGCAAAGACGATATGCAGGGACTGCTGGAAAAAATGGACCAGGCGGACCGGCTGGTGATTGCCGCGCCCTCCTACTGGGCGGATGTGCCAGGAATCTTCAAGTCCTTCATCGACCGTTGCACGCCCTACAGCGACACCAATCCCGACTCTGAACATCCTCGGTTGCGGTCGGGAAAGCTCTGCTACGCTCTAGCCCTGCGCACGGGGCAAAGGCCCGCCGAGTGTGAGCATATCATCGAGACCATTGCCCATTGGTGCGGACATATGGGCATCGAGATGGCGGACAGCCTCTACTTTTGCGGTATAGGGGGGAAGGAGGACATAGAGCCGCATAAGGAAATGCTCTGGCAAAAGGCCCAGCAGTGGCTGGGCCCGGCGGGGACGGACCATTAAGGAATCGTTCTAAATTTGTTTTGTCAAAGAGAGGTGCATGGCGTATGAATGCCAAAAAGAGAAGTCTAGTCATCGTTCTGTGCTGCGTCGGGACCGGATTGCTCCTAGTTGCCGCCTGGGTGTTTTTCCATTTTGTCAGTTTTCGGAGCTATGAGCTGATTTTGCCGGACTATAACGATCTTAAAGGGGTGGCCTTGACCTATAAAGGGAAAGAGGTGGAACAGAAGGGGGCGTTCGCGGAGGACGTACTCTTTATTCTCAAAGGAAACAAGAGAAGTACTAAAGCCGAGAGTGTTCAAGATGCGCCGGTAAATGTGGAGGAAGGGGCGTTGATAAAGGTGGATTTTCTCCACACAGGCGGCGGTGTATCCACGGTGTTTGTTTACCATCAGCCCAGGAGAGACGGCGAATTCTTTATTGAGCAGCCGTATAATGGCATCTATGAGATTTCTGGGGATGAGTACAACTCCATCCTGCGGTACGCAAGTGAATCGTAAGCAAAGGCAGATTGAATATAATAAATCTTTTGTATAATCCGGGGGCGAATAGCATGGAGAAATGGATTCTCTTTGTAGTGTGTTGGATTTCGGGGGTCATCTTTCTGGGTATAGGCGTCTATGCCCACAGGCTGCGGGGCCGGCCTATGAATTTCTGGTCTGGCCAGGAGGTGCCCAAAGAAAGTATCAGCGACCTTCCTGGCTACAACCGGGCCATGGGGTGGCTGTGGGGCAGCTACAGTGCGCCCTACTTTATTTCGGGTCTGGTGGCGCTGTGGCGGCCTATAGAGGCAACAGTGCTGATGTGCGTTATATGTGGAGCGGGCTCGGTAGCGCTGGTACTTATTTATAAGAAAGTTATCGAGAAAAAATACCGGGTCAAATAGGAAGGCCAATGGGAATTTTTAGAAAATAGGGAGCGCTTCGGCCTGTGCCGATTGTACCGTCCCAATGTGGAGGTGCGTGACCGGCGCCAGGAGATCTGTGTAGGATGGAAAAAACCGCCTTTACCGACAATTTGGCCATACTGCTCTGCGACAGCTGCTCCAGTCGGGCAGAGGAAGCCGTGTTTTTTGACAAAAACTGCGCGACGCGTAAATGTGTGTGCAGGAAAAGAGGGTATGAGCATTGTGGTTACTGTCAAGACTATCCCTACGCCATCGTTCCGGCAGAGCCCGGCTTCAAGGAGGGCGTCCGCATGGTGGATAGGGAAAAGCGCTGAACCTGGGAGAACGAAAAGCGGGTGGCGGCGTAGGTTTTTAAAATAGATATGGACGAGTTCCATAAAAAGTATGGATTATAATTCTTAGGAGGAAACAAAAATGGACATCATCGAACTGACACGAGAACTGGGCAAGGCGATTCAGGCGGACCCCCGCTATATAGAGATGCAGCTGGCCCGCCAGCAAAGTGACGAGGACCAGGAGCTACAGGACGCCATTGGAGAGTTTAACCTTAAGCGCATGGCCATCAGCAACGAGGCAGCGAAACCTGACCGTAACGACGAAACGATGCAGCGGCTGAACCAGGAATTCCGAGACGTATACGCCAAGATTATGGCCAATGAGCATATGATCCGCTACAATGCGGCAAAGACGGAATTTGATGCTATATTCCAGCGGGTGACAGGCATTTTAAGTTTGTGTGCCGACGGTGGGGATCCGGCGACTTGCGATTATGACGCGGCCAGCTGTGGCGGGGACTGTTCCAGCTGCGCGGGGTGCCACTAAAAGGCTAAAGCTAGATTATTAAAGATAAGGTGGGTTAAAGGGGCATGGCAGAATATTCCCCCATGATGAAGCAGTATTTCCAGGTGAAGAAGGAACACCCGAATTCCATTTTGTTTTTCCGTCTGGGCGATTTTTATGAGATGTTCTTTAATGACGCAAAAACCGTCTCACAGGAGCTGGATCTGACCCTAACCAGCAAGGAATGCGGCCAGGATGAGAAAGCTCCCATGTGCGGCATTCCTTTTCATAGCGCCGAGGGGTACATTAGCCGGCTGCTGGTCAAAGGTTACCGGGTGACCATCTGCGACCAGGTGGAGGACCCCAAACTGGCTAAGGGACTGGTGAAACGAGAGGTGGTCCGGGTGATCACCCCAGGAACAGTGCTGGAAGGCAGTATGCTGGATGAATCCAGAAATAATTATATCTGCTCTATCTGTTACCACGGCAGTGAGGCGGGGATTTGTTTTGCGGATGTTTCCACCGGAGAACTCTATGCGGGGCGGCTGGACGCAGCTTCTCCCCAAGATATGACCCGGGAGCTGGAAAACAGACTGAGCCGGTACGGCCCCAGAGAAATTTTGATCAACCCTCAGGCTACGGACCTGACGGAGCTAGCCGTATTTATCCGAGACCGGCTGCACGCTTCAGTGGAATGTATGGATCAGGAGATTTACCAGTCAGAGATGGCCCAAACGGTGGTAGTGAAGCAGTTTGGCGGCAAGGACCTGGAGCAGCTCTCCCTGGGAGACAAGCCCTTGACAGTGTTGGCCATTGCCGCACTGCTGGACTATTTAAGCCGGACCCAAATCACTGGGCTTGAGCGCATGACGGAGATTGAGCTGGAGGCAGATGCCGCCTATATGTCCTTAGATCTGAATACTGTGCGAAATCTGGAGCTGGTGGAGACCATGCGCAACAAGGAGCGCAAGGGCTCCCTGCTGTGGGTGCTGGACCGCACCCGGACCCCCATGGGCAAGCGGCTGATTCGGGCATGGCTGGAACGGCCGCTGTTAAGTCCTGCTAAGATTACTCTGCGGCTGAACGCTGTAGAGGAACTGACCCAGTCTCAGCGGTTGCTGGATGACCTGGACGCCCAGCTTACCGGCATCCACGATCTGGAACGCATTATGACCCGTATTGTTTACGGCTCCGCCAATGGCCGGGAGCTGCGGTCTTTGTGTGCAGCCCTGCAAAAGCTACCGGGACTGAAAGCTATTTTGGACAGCTGTCAGGCTACCTTGCTGGGGGACTTGAACTGCGAAATTGACGGTCTGGAGGACGTGGCCCAGCTTATTGACGAAGCCATTGACGAGAACCCGCCGTTTACCATCCGCGAGGGTAAGCTGATCCGCAAGGGCTTTAGCCCGGAGCTGGACGCCATACGTAGCGACATGACCGGCGGGCAGGCCCTTATCGCTTCGGTAGAGGCCCGAGAGAGGGAACGTACCGGTATTCCCAAACTAAAGGTGGGCTTTAACCGGGTGTTCGGCTATTATATTGAAGTAACCAACTCCTACAAGAGCCAGGTACCCGAGGACTATATCCGCAAGCAGACTCTCACCGGCAGTGAGCGGTATATTACCCAAGAGCTGAAGGACCTGGAAAATCGGGTGTTAGGGGCCCATGACCGCTCCATTGAGATGGAGGGTAAAATTTTTGAGGAAATTCGCCGCAAAGTGGCCCAAGAGCTTACTCGGGTCCAGTCCAGTGCCAAGGCAGTGGCTGCTTTGGATGTTCTGGGCTCCTTTGCCACTGTGGCAGTGAAGAACGATTATACCAGGCCTGTGGTAAATGTTAGCGGTAAGCTGTACATAAAAGACGGACGCCACCCGGTGGTGGAGGCCCTGCTTCACGACACGCCCTTTGTACCTAATGACGTGGATATGGACATGAACGACACCCGGGTGGCCATTATCACTGGGCCCAATATGGCGGGGAAATCCACCTATATGCGGCAGACAGCCCTGATCACCATTATGGCACAAACCGGCTGTTTTGTGCCTGCGGCTGTGGCAGAGATCGGCATTGTGGATGGCATATACACCCGGGTAGGGGCTTCCGATGATCTTTCGGCGGGGCAGTCTACCTTTATGATTGAAATGAGCGAGGTGGCGGAGATCATGAAAAACGCCACTGGAAAAAGTTTGATTATTTTTGATGAGATCGGCCGGGGCACCTCCACTTTTGATGGCATGAGCATTGCCCGGGCGGTGCTGGAATATGTACAGGACCCCAAGCAAATTGGAGCCAAGACCCTGTTTGCCACCCATTACCACGAGCTT
The DNA here is from genome assembly GCA_910574935.1 of Oscillospiraceae bacterium. Taxonomy (GTDB): domain Bacteria; phylum Bacillota; class Clostridia; order Oscillospirales; family Acutalibacteraceae; genus Acutalibacter; species Acutalibacter intestini. Next base: position 31,090 of record CAJTCU010000004.1, on the reverse strand, counting down.
ACCGAGATGGAAAGCCTGCTGCCTGGGGTGAAGAACTTTAACATTGCGGTAAAAAAGCGGGGGGACGATATTACCTTTTTGCGGCGCATCCTGCGGGGCGGGGCAGATGACAGTTTTGGTATTGAGGTGGCCAAGCTGGCTGGGGTGCCGGATAAGGTGATTCGCCGGGCCAAGCAGGTGCTGGCCGAGCTGGAGGGCTCCAGCGGGGAATACACAGCCCAGCAAGCGGCAGCACACTCCGTAGAAGAGCCGGTGCAGCTAACAATGGAGAGTACCGAGGGCGAAGTATTGCAAAAGCTGCGGGGCCTGGACGTGAATGCCCTGACACCCATCCAATGTATGAACGCGCTGTTTGAACTGAGTAGTATGTTAAAATAATATGGAATGTTTAGGAGAGATATAAATGGAAAGCTATCAAGATATTAACGCCCGTACCATTGACCAGTGGGTGGAAAATGGCTGGGAGTGGGGGAAGCCCATCTCTCATGAGGAGTACGTGAATGCTCTAAAGGGTGAGTGGAAGGTGCTGTTGACCCCCACAAAGCCGGTGCCTAAGGAATGGTTTGGCAACCTAAAAGGCAAGCGGGTGCTGGGGCTTGCCAGCGGCGGCGGCCAGCAGATGCCCGTCTTTGCGGCACTGGGGGCCCAGTGTACAGTGTTGGACTACTCGCCTCGCCAGTTAGAAAGTGAACACCTGTTGGCGGAGCGGGAGGGCTATCCTATCCGCATCATCCGGGGGGACATGACTAAGCCATTGCCCTTTGAAGATAACTCTTTTGACCTGATCTTCCACCCAGTCTCCAACTGCTATGTCCGGGAGGTCAAACCTATCTTCAAGGAGTGCTACCGGGTGTTGGCCCCAGGGGGTGCGCTGCTTTCCGGTCTGGACAATGGTATTAATTTTTTATTCGTGGATGAAGACGATCGCTCGCAGCTGTGCACATTTCCCTTTGACCCGGTGGCGAACCCGGACCAGCGGGCGCAGCTGGAGGCGGAGGATGACGGAATGCAGTTTTCCCATACCATGGATGAACAGATTGGAGGTCAGCTGGAGGCGGGTTTTCGGCTAACGCATCTCTATGAGGACACCAATGGCTACGGGGTGCTTCATGAGCATAACATCCCTTGCTTTCTGGCCACCAGAGCTGTAAAGGAGGAATAGATCGATGCAGGCGGATGTTCAGCGTATTAACACATACAGTGACCCTCGGTTTTCCCAGCGGGTGCTGTGGCAGCACGGGGCCTTTTTGGCGGACGGGCAGCCCTATGAGGTAGAGATCACCGGACCTCATACAGCGGTGGTACGGGGGCTGAATCCCTCGATTTTCCCAGAAGTGATCGAATTATTCCGGTTCTTTGCAGAGCATATTTGTTACTTTTATAATGAGATAGGCCAGCTGGTAAGGGAATACCCACCGGTAAAGCTGTTTTGGGTGGATCTTTCAGAAATACAGCCCTCGCAGTTTTATGTGGATGAGGAGAAGCTGGCGGCGGTTAAGACCTTTGTGACGCAGCCGGAGGATATTGTGGTACCAGTGATACGTGGGGAAACGGGTTATATTTCTTTGGACGGTCACACCAGGCTGGCCCTGGCTCTAGAACTGGGCTTTGACAAGGTAATGGCCTTTCGGACTCGAGCTGGGGAATATATGAAAGACTTTGTACGAGAGGCCCAAGAAAGAGAAATTTTTTCACCCAATGACCTAAAAATACTATCTCATTCTGAGTATGAGATAAAGTGGAATCAGTTTTGCGACGATTTTTTTGAGAGGAGAGCTGAAACATGACGATACGCTATGCGAATAGGGCGGATACCTCGCTTCTTCTTTCCCATGATCGCCATGTTACACAAGGAGAATTGCTTTACAGTATCGGAAGGAACCAAGTGCTGATGCTGTTTGAGGAAGAAACCTTTGCCGGCTGACTGCGGTACCACCTGTTTTGGTCGCATATTCCCTTTATGGATATGCTGTTTTTTCTAGAGGAGTACCGAGGCAGGGGGCTTGGAGGAAAACTGACGGCATTTTGGGAAAGCGAGATGAAAGCCCAGGGCTATAAGCGGGTCATGACGTCTTCGCGGTCGGACGAGCGGGGACAGTTCTTTTACCGCAAACATGGTTATGTGGACTGTGGGGCATGGCTTTTACCAGGAGAACCATTAGAAATTTTCTTTTATAAAGATATATAGTCAACACTGTAAAGTAAACCACCCTTACGTTTGGCAGGGCTTTCTAAAATTTTTAAATGTCAAAACAGGTCGGTTAGTTATGAATAGATTATTCTTAAAAAGAAAGGCGGCGTCTTATGCCTAAAATTCAAGTGCTGGATAAGCAGGTGGCAGAGTTGATTGCCGCTGGCGAGGTGGTGGAACGTCCTTCAGCGGTGATCAAGGAGCTGGTGGAGAATTCGGTAGACGCCGGAGCCACTGTAATTACGGTAGAGATCCGCCGGGGCGGTGTGACTTATATGCGGGTCACAGATAACGGCTGTGGAATAGCTCCAGAGGATGTAAGTACGGCCTTTCTGCGTCACGCGACCAGTAAAGTAGTAAGTCAGGAGGACCTGAACGCCATTGGCACCCTGGGCTTTCGGGGGGAGGCGTTGGCTTCCATCTCGGCGGTGTCCCATGTTGAATTGTTGACTCGAGCGGCAGAATATGCCACGGGGACGCGTTACACCTGCGGAGGCGAGGAGTTGCCTACTTTGGCAGAGGCAGGGTGCCCGCAGGGAACCACGATTGTGGTTCGGGACCTATTCTTTAATACTCCAGCTAGAATGAAGTTTTTAAAAAAGGATTCTACCGAAGGCAACGCGGTGGCGGGTATACTGGATAAACTGGCCCTGTCTCACCCGGAAATATCCTTTCGGCTCATTCGGGATGGTAGGGAGCAGCTGCGTACTCCTGGGGACAGTAAGCTGGCTTCGGCAGTATATGCTGTCTACGGAAAAGAATTTTCCTCGGGATTAATTCCTGTTGACTACCAATTAGATCACGTCCATATCAGCGGCTTTGTCTGTACTCCTGCTGCTACCAGGCCTAACCGGAGTATGCAGAATATTTTTATTAACGGAAGATTTATCCGCAGCCGTACTGCTATGGCCGCTTTGGAAGAGGCCTATAAGGGATCCATCATGGTGGGAAAATTTCCAGCCTGTGTGTTGCACATGCTGGTGGCCTGTGGGGCGGTAGATGTCAATGTGCATCCGGCTAAGCTGGAAGTGCGCTTTGTTAATGAACGGCCTATTTTCGACGCAGTGTATCATGGCGTGCGCTCTGCACTCAATCAGGGGGACCGGCCTAAGGTGATGGAAATAAAACGTCCAGTACTTTCACCTTATACACCGGAACTACAAAAGCCGGATCAGATGAAGATAAACACGCTGAATCCCACAGACGGGCCGTTGATTTTACGAGACAGCGGCGCGGTTGTCCTCCGGGAGCCAGAGCGCTCCGATCCAATACTGGAAATTTTGGAACAAGTACCACAGCCTGTACCGCTGCCCCAGAATAGCAAGTCACAGGAATCGTTGTATACGGAGTCCATACCCCGTCCTCAGTTGGTAGAGCGGCCCCGGCCGAAGCCCCAGCCACCTTTCCAGTCTCCATCACCGCAAGATTTCCCGCCCCAGCCAAATTCCTCTGTCTTTCCAGTGAATTTTCACCGGCGTATATTGGGGGAGGCATTTGGAACCTATATTATTGTAGAGTATAGCTCTGACCAGCTGATGCTGATAGATAAACACGCTGCTCATGAGAGGCTAATTTATGAGCGACTGAAAGCCAGTGAACGCGGCAGTGAAGCCCAGAAGCTTTTAGAACCAATAGCGGTGAACCTGGATATGGACGAGTATTCCGCTTTATTGGCCCATGAGGAGGAAATGCTGCGGGCGGGATTTGAAATATCAGATTTTGGTTCAGGGACCGTGCTGGTGCGCTCTGCGCCCATGCTGCTGGACGGAGGAGACGCCGCCGCTGCGGTAATGGAGATTGCCGGATATTTGGCAGGTTTCAAAACAGAGATCACCACAGAGCATATGGATTGGTTGTACCACAACGTAGCCTGCCGGGCTGCGATGAAAGCCGGGGACCACAGCAGCCGGGAAGAGCTGGCGGCCCTGGCAGAACAGCTAGAGCAAAATCCTCAGGTGCGGTATTGTCCTCATGGCAGGCCAGTGTATATTCTTTTAAAGAAGAAAGAGATAGAAAAACAGTTTGGGAGAATATGATGACAGAAAAGATACCAGTGGTGGCTGTGACAGGTCCTACAGCCGTAGGAAAGACCGCTTTGGGGGTCCGGTTGGCGGAGGAACTGGGAGGTGAAATCGTCTCCTGTGATTCTATGCAGGTGTACAAAAATTTAGAGGTGGGTACCGCTCAGCCAGACCAGGACGAACTGGCCCGGGCCAGGCATCATCTGGTGGGTTTTTTGCCCTGGGACCAGGACTTCAGTGTTTCTGACTATGTGGGGCTGGCCGGACGGGCTATTGAGGATATATATGGCAGAGGAAGCCTGCCGGTGCTGGTGGGGGGAACAGGGTTATACGCCCGTTCACTTCTGCGAGGATTTGCCTTTTCTCAGGCCTGCCGGGACGACACGGTGCGGGAACGCCTAATCCGAGAGGCACAGGCGCTGGGGCCGGTAGAAATGCACCGGCGGCTGGCAAAAGTGGATCCTCATTCGGCAGAAGAGATTCACCCCAATAATGTAAAACGAGTCCTGCGTGCCCTGGAATATTGGGAGCTTTTAGGCGAACCCTTCTCTTGCCAGGCCCAGCGTTCCCAGCAGATGGAGCCTCCCTACAACCATGTAATGTTTTGCCCCGTTTACCGGGACAGGAAGCGGCTTTATAGCCGCATTAACGTTCGGGTGGATTGGATGATGGAGCGGGGGCTTTTAGAAGAGGCAAAGCGGCTGTTTGACTATTGTACAGAGGCCCAGAGGCCCCCCACGGCAGCGCAGTCCATTGGGTATAAAGAGTTGTTCCCCTATTTTCGGGGAGAGATTAGCTTGGAGGAGGCAGTAGAGGACATCAAACGGGAAAGCCGCCGGTACGCAAAACGGCAGCTTACCTGGTTTTTTCGGGAACCCCAGGCGGTATTTCTCTACATGGATGATCTTGGTACCGTTGAAAACGCTTTGGCGGAGTGCCTGCGGGTGCTGGAAGAGCGGGGACTTAGAATGAGAGGTGGTAGCGGTGGAGTCTAAAAAAATACGAACAGCGGCAGGAATTAGTATCGCTCTGCTGATTTTGATGTATGTGGCCTTCTATTTCATCAACTTGCAGTCCGGTAATTCGGTCAAAGGGATTACCACCGAAACTGCCATGTATGGTGAGGTATTCGATTCTTTGCAGACCCGGGGGTTTGCCATACGGGAGGAGTCCATTATTGACCAAAGTTACAGCGGCGTAGTCAATTACCGGGTCTCCAATGGTTCCCGGGTTTCCGAGGGAGGCGTGATTGCAGACATCTACAACAGCGAAGGGGATGCCGCGGCTCAAAATAGGATTGACCGAATCGATAGTGAGATCGCCAGTTTGCAGGCGCTTTCTCAGCCGTTAAACTATTTTGCCTCTACGCCTAATGCTGTGGGCAGCCAAATTTTAGACGCGTTGGGAAGCATATTAACCGATATACAAAGAAATGATTTTGCGGACATCTCACGGCGTAAGGAAGGGCTGCTCACCTCATTAAGCCGGAAGATGGTTATTTCCGGGCAGGAGAGTGCGGAAGACTATGCCCAACGTATTGAAGAATTAAAGGCGGAGCGGGACAGTCTAAGTGCCTCGGCGGGGGAGGCCGTGGACGTGATTGAGGCGCCCAATGCCGGGTATTTTATTGGGTTCACTGATAGCTTTGAGAGTGTGTTTGACATTCAGGATGTGGAGAAGATTACTCCTGCTAAGGTAGAGGAACTGCTGTCCTTGGAACATGGTTCAGGAGCCTATTCGCCGGTGGGAAAGATCTGCGGCGACTTTAAATGGTACCTGGTCTGTGAATTTGATGACAATGATATGATCAAATTTGAGGGGGTAGAGGACGTCAGCTTGGATATTCCCTTTGCCAGCACAGAGACGATACCAGCAAAGGTGGTTGCCAAAAATAGAGACTCCAGCAAGGCAAAAACCGCAGTGGTACTAAAATGTTCCTACATGGACGCAGACATTGCCACAGTACGCAATGAGATGGTACAGATCAATGTGAAGGATTATAGCGGCGTGCTGGTTAGCGAAAAAGCTCTGCGCTTTCAGGATATTGAGGTAACAGAGAAAGACGAAAATGGAAACACTGTTACAAAAGTACATGAGAATGTAAAGGGTGTTTACGTAGTGTATGGTGAGCGACTGGAATTTGTCCAGGTATTTACAGAGAAAAACGTGAATGGTTACGCAGTATGTAAAACCGAGCTAAGTGAAGAAGAGCAGAGTATGCTGGTTACGGAGCGAACTGTGCAATTATACGACGATGTGGTAATAGGAGGGGTGGATTTGTATGACGGAAAAGTTATTCGATAGTCGTTTGGCTACGTTTGATGAGAACTATCAAAGGATTCTGGAACAGATCGCCTGGGCGGCGGAACGTTCTGGAAGAAGCTTAGATGAGATTACGCTGCTGGCAGCTACTAAGACTGTGCCAGTGGAGGTGATCAACTACGGCATTTCTAAGGGACTTCGCTGTCTAGGGGAAAACCGGGTGCAGGAACTTTTGGACAAATACGGCGTTTTGGACAAGACCCGCTGTGACCTACAATTTATCGGACAGCTACAGACCAACAAGGTAAAGTACTTGGTGGATAAGGTCAGCTGTATCCAATCTGTGGACAGCGTAAAGCTGGCGAAAGAGATTGACCGTTTATCCCAAAAGAATGGTAAAATTATGAAAGTGCTGGTGGAGGTCAATATAGGGGGAGAGGAGAATAAAGGCGGCGTGGCCCCAGATGCTCTACTGGAATTTGTGGACGAGATCCGCGCTTTGCCTGGACTGCACGTACAGGGACTCATGGCTATTCCCCCTATATGTAGTGATAAAAAGGATCTTTTCCGCTATTTTTCTTTAATGGAGCAATATTATGTTGACATAAAGGGAAAAACAATGGATAATGTTAGCATGGAAACGCTTTCGATGGGCATGTCGTCCGATTTTGTCCAGGCGATCGAATGCGGCGCTACCATGGTGCGCGTAGGCTCTTCTCTGTTTGGGGCCAGGGCCCGTTAACTTAAGGGAGGTCGAATTCAATTATGGCAGGATTTATGAATAAGCTGCAAAAAATGTGGAATCCGCCGGAGGACGAGTATGAGTACGAGGATTATCCCGAGGAAGAAGTAAAAGAACCAGAGGAAACACCGCAGCCCAGTGTGGTGACGTCTTTTAGCGAGCCACGCCGGACTAGTTCTTTTTCCTCCTATACATCCTATGCTACCTCTAACTATACCCCCAGAGAGCGAACTGCCTCTGAGGGTAAGGTGGTAAATATTAACGCAAAAACCCAGCTGCAAGTGGTGGTGTGCAAACCTGTGTCTTTTGGAGATGAGGTACGCTCCATTGCCGACGAACTGTTGCGCCGTCACACCGTGGTACTGAACCTGGAAAAGACCGAGAAGGACGTTTCCAGGCGGATTGTGGACTTTCTCAGCGGTGTGGCCTATGCCAATAATGGGAAGATCAAACGAATCGCCACAGGCACTTTTATTATAACCCCCTATACAGTGGACCTGACTGGCGATGATGTTTTGGACGAACTGGAAAGTAACGGTCTATATTTTTGAGCGTGGAACGAGAGAGAGAGCTATTAGTTTCTAAATTGGGGGACTGCCTGGAAAGGTCTTTGCGCCGGCCTTGCTTTTTGGGATTTTTGGATGAAAGTGAAGCTGCTTTTTGTCGAGAATTCTTAAAACGGGAGGAGACCGCCTGGATGCTTTGGGGCGGTTATGAGGAAGCAGAACGGGTAATGGCGGGTTTTTTCCCTGACTATATACGCCCCGTCCCGGAGGAGTTTCCTCTAAGGGCGCTGACCGTTCGCTTTCGAAAAGAAGATGCGTTGGGGCACAGAGATTTTTTGGGAAGTTTAATGGGGCTGGGCATTGAGCGCAGCGTACTGGGGGATATATTGATTGGAGAGGGAAAAGCGGTTGTATTTCTGAAAGAGGAGATAAGCCGGTATGTCCAGGATAATCTGCGAAAGATCGGCCGTACCGGTGTAAAGATCAGTGAAGGGATCGAGGGTCCTCTGCCTGTTATCCGGGAATACAAGGACATCACGGGTGTAATTGCCTCTAACCGCTTGGACTGCATGTCTGCTTTGCTATGCCATACTAGCCGGGAAAAAGCCGGAAGGTTTGTTTCTGCTGGGCTGGTTATGGTTAATCACCGGGAAATCCTGGAGGGATCTGCCCGGATTCATGAAGGCGATATTATTTCCGTGCGTGGACATGGGAAGTTTGTAATAGATAGTTTCGGCCCTCCTACCAGTAAAGGGCGGCTGACGGTAAAATGTAGGAAATATCAATAGGGGGAGGAACTTCCAAATGCTGACTGTGAAGGAAATAAATGAGGTGAGTTTTGGGAAAGCAGGCTTTTCCGGCTATAAGCCAGAGGATGTGGATAATTTTATCGATCAGGTGGCTGCGTCCTTTCAAGAATTGCTGACACAGCGGGATGCTGCCGTAAAGCAGGCTAATGACTTAGCTGCAATGAACAATGATTTGTCGGCCAGAAATGGTGATTCTCAAAAAAAGTTGGCGATTTTGGCTCAGAAGGTAGAAAAGTACCGCCAGGAGGAAGAAGGAATTAAAGAAGCGATTCTCAATGCCCAAAGAATGTCAAAAAATTTGGTCCAAGAGGCCCAAAGCCGGGCAGATTCTATTTTACGGGACGCCCGAGAACAAGCGGATGTGAAGCTGCGGGACGCCGATGAGGAAGCCCGACGTATCACTTCTAACGCGGCCAATGACGCCGCCAAGGCGGCCCGGGAATATGCCCAGCAGGTAGACGCAAAAAAGTCGGAGCTGGAAGAAGTAAAGCGGCAGGTCACCGCCTTTCGGGCTTCTTTGTTGGAGATGTATAAAAAGCATTTGGAATGTATTGATCATATTCCCGTGTTCCGCCAGAAGGAGGACCGAGCAGAAAAAAGTACCCACACTCCAGAACCAGAACCTGTGGCCGAAGTTCCGGCCCGTGAAGAGCCGGAAAAGACGATGATACAGGAGAAAAGGCCAGAGCCCATTCCTGCCAATACGACGCCGGAGCCCCAGCCAGAGCCTCAGCCCGTTTCTGTGCCAGCGGCACCTCAGCCGGTTCAGCAGCCTAGAGAGCGGCAGCCGGTTTACCATCAGCCGCCTGTCGAAGAGCCGGCTGCGACCCGGCCGGCAGTTCGCTCTACAGGATCTTCTCAACCTGTACCCACACCGACCCTAAATGACCGGGTCAACTATGTACAGGAGCAATTGCAGCCCTCGCAACCTCCAGAGGACTATTTGGAAGATAACGACTTATCCTCAGTGGGCATTGACCTGAACGCATACAGTAATATCCCGGAAACGCTGCGCAAGGAGAAGAGTACAAACTACAGTCATCTGGAATTTGGAGAGGGAGTAGACGTAAATGGGCGGAAGCGAAAAAGGTGACTGGCAGAGAAGGAGAAGCGTCATTGAAACAAAGCATTATTAAGAAAATAGTTGTGTTGGCTGTTGCAGTAGCTTTAATATTTTTGGACCAAGCAACAAAGATTTTGGTGGTAGAAAGACTAAAGGATAGCGGCCAGATTTTTCAGCCAGTACTACCGGGACTTTTGGAGCTTCAGTATCTGGAAAACCCGGCGGCAGCTTTTGGACTTTTTGGAAATATCATTTGGTTAATAGCGGTTCTAACAGTAGTGGTTGCTATAGGGATTGTTGTGCTTTTGTTTCGATACAAGCAACATGACTTTTTTAGCTACACAGCGGCTGCGCTGCTGCTGGCCGGCGGGTTGGGAAATTTGATAGACAGAATGAGTAGAGGCTATGTGGTGGATTTTATCCACGTAATGTTTTTTGATTATGTATTTAATGTGGCAGACTGTTGTGTGACCGTTGGTGTGGTGTGCCTGCTGATACATTATATTTTATATCTTTCAAAAGAAAATAAAGCCTCCTCGCAGCTGAAAGAGTAAGAATTTGTGCAGCCGGCTGGCGGATGGTGCAGAAAGGAGCAGCCCTATGGGCCGGTTAATTTCACTAGTAATAGAGGAAGAGGGCCAGCGGCTGGACCAACTGTTGACGCGGCGCCTGGGGGGAATGAGCCGTTCTGCGGTGCAAAACCTTATTGCCCAGGGAAAAGTTTGCTCTAAGGGGATGTCCCTTGCCAAAAGTGTGAAGCTTCGAGCTGGGCAAGAGCTTACTGTGGAGATTCCAGAGCCGACGCCTATGGAAATAGTGGCAGAAAACATTCCTCTAGACATTGTCTATGAAGATAAAGATTTATTGGTAGTCAATAAACCTAAAGGCATGGTGGTGCACCCGGCTCCCGGAAATTATACAGGAACTCTGGTAAACGCACTGTTGTTTTATTGTGGGAAGAGCCTTTCTGGAATCAACGGAGTCATGCGCCCGGGTATTATCCACCGTATTGACAAAGATACCAGTGGGCTTTTGCTAGTAGCAAAAAATGATCTTTCCCATCAGGGTCTGGCGGCGCAGATTCAGTCCCACAGTTTGACCCGTGAATATCAGGCCGTAGTATATGGCAATGTACGGGAGAATGGCGTAGTGAACGCGCCCATAGGACGTCATCCAGTGGAGCGCAAAAAGATGGCGGTATTGCCCCAATCGCCCAGTGCCCGTGAGGCAGTGACCCATTTTTTTGTGGTGGATCAATTTTCTGGTTTTACTCTTTTACGGCTGAGGCTTGAGACCGGCAGGACCCACCAGATTCGAGTTCATATGGCCTATTTGGGACACCCAGTAGCGGGCGACCCTGTGTATGGCCCCAAAAAAGTTTTGACCGAGCTAAGAGGACAATGCCTCCATGCGGGACGAATTGGTTTTATTCATCCTCGTACCAGAGAATATTTGGAGTTTTCCGCGGCTGTCCCAGAATATTTTGACAAATTTTTGACAAAGATTGGAAAAAAAGGAGGTAATACCGAATGATTGAGATTCTGCCCATGCAGGACCGAAAAGCAGAAGAGGTGCTTCTGGCGCAGATTGAGAAGGCCGGCCCAGAGGCTCGGATCCTTGCTATGTGCGAGCGGGGGCAAACCCTTGGCTGGGTGGCCCTAGAATTAAGTAAGGAGGTCTTGTATATTCTGCACATGGCGGCAGAGGGTTATGACGTTTCTCGAAAGCCCCAGGGAGAGGAGGTTTTCGTTCTGGATTCTTTGATGCGTTCGGCTGCGTCGTACGGAGAAACTTTTGGCGCTACAAAAATTGCAACCTGTTTTCCCGACTTTTTCGGCTTTTTTGCTGCCAGGGGCTTTGATTTTGACGAAAGCCATGCTTTTACGCCGATGAGCACCATTGTCAAGTATGAATTTCATTGAGCAGCTTACTGCCTACGGCCTCTTTTTTAGCCGTGGGCTTTCTTAAAAAAATATGAAATATTTGTGAAATCAGTTGCATGAAGAGCCAGGAAATGGTAAAATCTTTTGGTTAGGGATGTTGTAGTCAAGAAAAAACTTGAAGAGGCAAACATTCGCGTTTATTTATAGAGAGCGCAGTTTTTCTTTAGAGACATGACTAAAAAGATCCACGATATATCAACAAGCAGATTGGAATGAAGCGATATGCTGAAAAGTATGACTGGTTATGGACGCAGCGAGAGTACTGTGGAGGGCTGGCACATTGTTTTTGAGGTAAGATCAGTCAATCATAAATTTTTTGAGTTCAATTCCCGAATCAGCCGGGGCTATCTGTTTTTAGAGGACAAGCTAAAGACGTATTTACAGAGCCGGGTGGCCAGGGGAAAGGTGGACGTTTTTCTTCAAATTGAGAACTTGAACGAGACCAGTGTGGAAGTTGAAGTAAACCACGCCCTGGCTGCAGGGTATTATAAGGCGTTGGCGGAGCTTCAGGAGCGTTATCAGCTGCCGGATGGTCCCTCGCTGACACTGCTTAGCCGGTACCAGGACCTGTTTACTGTCCGAAAATCAGTAGAAGATGAAGAGAACGTATGGCAGATTGTCCAGGTGGCCATGGAACCCGCACTAGAATCATTCCTGCGTATGCGAGAAGCAGAGGGACAGCGCCTAAAGGCGGACCTTATGGAAAAAGCCAGTAGCGTTTTGGGTATGGTGAAACAGGTAGAGGCCCTAACACCTCAAACGGTGGCGCAGTACCGAGAGCGTCTGCGCGGCAAGATCCAGGAGTTGTTAGAGGACAACCGCTTTGATGAACAGCGGGTTCTTACCGAGGTAGCGGTGTTTGCCGATAAGGTAGCGGTAGACGAGGAAACCGTACGGCTACGCAGCCATTTTGCCCAGCTGGAAAAACTGGTGGAGTCCAACCAGCCGGTGGGCAGAAAAATTGACTTTCTGGTACAAGAGATGAACCGGGAGGCCAATACCATTGGCTCAAAGTCTCAAAATACGGAAATTGCTTATTTAGTAGTAGACATAAAGTCTGCGATAGAGAAAATACGCGAACAAGTGCAGAACGTGGAATAGCGCAAAATATTTAAGGGGGCGCTGCCCATGAAACTAGTAAATATTGGATTTGGCAATATGGTTTCTGCGGAAAAAGTGGTGGCAGTGGTCAGTAATGAGTCCGCGCCTATCAAGCGTATGGTCCAGGAAGCCAAAGAGCGCGGGGCTGTGATAGACGCTACTTTTGGCCGCAAAACAAAAACGGTTATAATTATGGACAGCGGCAGCATAGTGTTGTCAGCCATCCTGCCGGAAACCGTGGCCGGGCGCTTTAATGGCCTAGAGGGGGAAGAAAATGAATAAAGGACTGCTATTAGTTGTCTCCGCGCCGTCTGGCGGAGGAAAGGGTACCATTTTAGGCGAACTTTTTAAAAGGAACAGCAACCTGGTGCTGTCGGTATCAGCCACCACTCGGAATCCCCGCCCTGGAGAGGAACATGGAAAACAGTACTATTTTGTTGGCAGGGAAGAGTTTGAAGAGATGATCCGGGGGGGGAAGGTTTTAGAGTATGCCGAGTATGTGGGTAACTACTATGGTACGCCAAAACTTCCTGTAGAAAACTGGCTTAGTCAGGGGAAAGATGTGGTTTTGGAGATAGAGGTGCAGGGCGGCGCACAGATCAAACGGTTGATGCCGGATTGTGTCTCGGTGTTTATCGTGCCGCCTTCTATGAGCATCTTAGAGAAACGCTTGCGGGACCGGGGTACAGAAAACGATGAGACAGTCCGCCGTCGCCTTGAGACTGCCCGGCAAGAGTTGACTCAAGCGAAGGATTATGATTATATTGTAATCAATGACCGTCTGGAAGATGCGGTAGACGATTTGCAAGCTATTCTGCGGGGAGAAAAAAGACGGTATTCCAGAAATCAAGAAATGATAGAAGCTGTGTTAAATGGCTGAATTAATAGGAAAAACAGGATATTTTGAGAAAGGAATGTGATATAAAATGTTAAAACCGTCTGCAAACATCATTAAAACACCTCATTTGAACCAGTATTCGCTTGTAATTGCTGTGGCAAAACGTGCCAGGCAGATTACAGAAAGGGCTGAAAATGAGGGAATCAAGCTGGTGGAAAAACCGGTAGATCTTGCGGTGCAGGATTTTGTGAAGGACAAAGTTACCATCATTGAGCCGGAAACCAAAGAGGGCATATGACAGAACTAGTCCAGGTGGCGGTAGAGAATACAGTCTATCATTTTGACAAGCTGTTCACCTATCAGGTGCCGGAACCCTTTCGGGCGCACATCGTACCAGGCATGCGGGTAATGGTGCCATTCGGCGCTGGAAACCGAAAGCGCATTGGTATGGTATTTGCTCTAGAGGGCGATTTAATGACAAAGCCGAAACAGGTGGACTCTCTGCTGGACAAGGAGCCTGTGCTGGACCAGGAAATGCTGGGTCTGGCCCAGTGGCTTAAAGACCGCTGTTACTGTACGCTGTTTGAGGCGGTAAAGCTGATGATTCCCGCAGGGCTGCAATTCCGGGTGAGAGACAGTTATGTGCTAAGCAGTGGCTTTACCGATTTTGACCGGGAAAGCTATGACAGTCTATCCTGGCAGATTATTATGGCTTTGCGGGCCGCAGGTCGAGCGGTGCCTTTTGAAAAGCTTTCTGGTACGCTGGGAATTAACCGGGAGTGCCCGGAGTTTCTGGCGCTCCTGGAAAAAGGAATCGTTTGTAAAGTAAATATGGCTGCCAGCAAAATGCGGGACGCCTTTACCAAAATGGTACGTCCTATAGATGGCTTTTCTGGCAAGCTGAGCTCTCGGCAAAAAGAAGTCTACCAAGTATTAACCGATGTGGGAGAAGCTTCGGAAAAGGAGCTGTGCTATTTTACCGGAGCCTCTTCTTCCGTGGTAAAGGCTTTGGCAGATAAGGGCGCGGCAGAAATTTTTGAGTATGAGGTATACCGCAGACCGGAAACGGCTTATGTACAGGAAGGAGACGGGAAAGAACTAACGCTTTCTCTGGCTCAGCAGCAGATCTTGGAGGAACTGAAACAGGAGTATGAAATGTCGGGTTCTGGTAGCCGGTGTGCGCTGCTATACGGCGTGACCGGCAGCGGAAAGACCTCGGTCTTTTTAAAGCTTATGGAATATGTGCTGGCCCAGGGCCAGGGGGCCATCGTTATGGTGCCGGAGATCTCCTTAACCAGTCAGACCCTGCGGCAGTTTGGAAAAATTTTTGGCGACCAAGTGGCAGTATTTCATAGTGGTCTCTCTTTGGGAGAGCGTATGGATGAGTGGAAGCGTGTGCGCAGGGGCGAGGCGAAGATCGCAGTGGGAACCCGCTCTGCGGTGTTCGCTCCAGTGCGGAATTTAGGCCTCATTGTCATTGATGAAGAACAGGAGCATACGTATAAATCAGAGGCCAGCCCCCGCTATGATGCCCGAGAAGTAGCCCGGTACCGGTGCGCATCTGCAAAAGCCTTTTGCTTGCTTTCTTCAGCAACCCCTTCGATAGAGACGTTTCGCCTGGCCAAGGAAGGACGGTTTTTCTTCCATAAGCTAGCAAACCGTTTTGGTACTGCAAAGATACCGGAAGTCGAGCTGGTAGACATGAATTGGGAGGACATTCCTGGTAAGCCTATTGGAGAAACCCTGGCCCAGGCCCTACAAGATAATTTTGCTCAGGGAAAGCAGTCTATTTTGCTTTTGAATCGACGAGGGTACCATACTTTTATTACTTGCCGGTCCTGCCGTCAGGTAGTAAACTGTCCCCATTGCAGCATTTCTATGACCTACCACAGCGCTAACCGGCGTTTGATGTGCCACTATTGCGGATACTCTGTCTCTGTTAGTAAAAAGTGTCCTTCCTGTGGACAAGAAACCCTGACCTTCCGTGGGCTAGGTACCCAAAAAGCAGAGGAGCAACTGCGGGAGCTGCTGCCCGAGGCACAGGTGCTGCGCCTGGACACCGATTCGGTTTCAGCGAAGTACTCTTTAGAGCGGCGCTTAGAGGATTTCGCCCGGGGAGAGTATCAGGTTATGGTGGGTACGCAGATGGTGGCCAAAGGGCTTAATTTTGAAAATGTAACGCTGGTGGGAGTTCTATCAGCAGACCAGTCTTTATATAATGATGATTTTCGCAGCAATGAACGTACCTTCGACCTGCTCACTCAGGTGGTGGGTCGGGCAGGAAGGGGAAAGTATCCGGGGCGGGCCATTATTCAAACCTTTACACCAGAGAACTCTGTGCTGCATTTAGCCGCAAAGCAGGACTATTTTAGCTTTGTCCAAGAGGAATTGGCTTATCGAAAGGCCCTGCTGTATCCGCCCTATGTGGATCTGCTAGTGATCGGTTTTGTGGGTGCAGAAGAGGCGCTGACCCGTCAGGCAGCGCAAAATTTTTTGGAACAGTTCAGCGGTTTAGCGGAGAGAGAATTTGCAAATTTGCCTCTGCGTGTGCTCCAGCCCTCGCCGGCAGCGGTGGCAAGGGTTTCTGGAAAGTACCGCTATAAACTAATTATAAAATGTAGAAACAGCCCGGAGCTTCGAAAGATGACGGCCCAGCTGCTTACCCGTTTTGCGGGGCAAAGGGAATTTCAACAGGTAAGCGTTTACGCGGACCCCAATCCCAATCGAATATTATAAGCCATGCAAGAAAGGAATGGTCACAATGGCAATTAGAAACATAGTGCAGGTTGGAGACGATATTCTAAATAAGGAGTGTCGACTGGTAGAAAGGTTTGACGATAAGCTCCACCAGCTGCTGGACGATATGCAGGAGACCCTGAGCCAGGCAAATGGCGCCGGGCTGGCAGGTCCCCAGGTAGGGGTGCTGCGGCAAATTTGCATTGTGGATGTGGGAGATGGTCCCATTGAACTAATTAATCCGGAAATTGTCGCCACAGAGGGTGAACAGGATGGTCCTGAGGGCTGCTTGTCCTTTCCAGAGGAATGGGGGATGGTTACCCGGCCTATGAAGGTTACTGTTAAGGCCCAGAATCGAAAGGGAAAATGGTTTGAAATAACCGGCGATGAACTGTGCGCCAGAGCTTTTTGTCATGAAATCGACCATTTGCATGGCGTGGTCTTTACCAAACGAGCCAGTCGTATGCTAACCCCAGAGGAAATTGAGGCATTAAAAGAAAGTTAGAAAGCCTGGAGTTTCCTGCGGCGCGTACCCTAGCAACAAATCAAGTTGGGACGATAAAAAAGATAACTTCCAAGATGCGTTGCTTTTCAGGGCAGACTCTAAATATTTTAATGTGGAAAGGAACGGTTTTACCTCCATGCGGATTATCTTTATGGGCACCCCGGACTTTGCTGTTCCAACGCTGGAAAGTCTGATTGTTCATGGTTATACCATATGTGGCGTGTTTACACAGCCAGATCGTCCCAAGGGACGGGGGCACAAGCTGCAAGCTCCTCCTGTAAAGGAACTTGCCTTGCGGCAGGGGCTGCCTGTTTATCAGCCAGATACATTGCGGGATAGAGCAGTTCAAGAGGAAATAGCCCGTCTTTCCGCAGATGTGATCGTGGTGGTAGCCTATGGGAAGATGCTCCCTCGGGAGGTACTAGCTATGCCCAAGCTGGGGTGTATCAATGTTCATGGTTCGCTGCTTCCCAAATACCGGGGCGCTGCACCCATACAGTGGGCTGTACTCAATGGAGAATCCACCACAGGCGTGACCACTATGTATATGGCTGAAGGTATGGATACCGGCGATATACTGCTAAAAGCTGAAGTGACAGTGGGGCAGGAGGAAACCGCTGGAGAGCTGTTTGATCGGCTGAAAATATTGGGCGCAAAACTGCTGGTGGAAACATTGGATTATTTAAATTTAGGATGTTTAGCCCCAATACCCCAGGACGAAGCGCAGGCAACGTTAGCACCTATGTTGAAAAAAGAGATGTCTGTTCTAGACTGGACCCTGCCTGCGCAAATACTCCATGACCAGATTCGTGGCTTAAACCCCTGGCCCTGCGCAATAGCTATGTTAAATGGAAAGCGCTTAAAACTATTAAGTTCGCGAGTAATTGAGGGAAATGACCTGCCGCCAGGCCGCGTATATGTTCAAAATGGGGAAATGATGGTATCTTGTGGTCAGCAGGCCTTGCGTATTGTGGAGCTACAAACAGAAAATGGTAAGCGGATGGGTGGCCGGGAATACCTGGTGGGACATTCCTTGGAAGAAGCGGAATTTCAATAGAGAAGAATACGCAGCGCTGCAAAGTGGTATAACTTCACAGCGCTGGGCGTAAGGAATATTTGAATGAAGAAACAGACAGCCAGAGATGTGGCGTTACGAGCGCTTTTGCAGATCCACAGACAAAATGGATATTCTAATATTGTGTTGGACCAGGCTTTAAACACTTCCGGCCTAGACAGTCGAGATGGAGCGCTTGCTTCAGCCATTGTCTATGGGGTCCTGGAGCGCCGGATCACTTTGGACTATTATCTCTCCCAGTGCCTAAAGGATCCGAGGAAGAAACTAGACCCTACCGTACAAGCGGCTTTACGCTGTGGTGCTTATCAAATTCTGTTTTTAGACCGTGTACCAGACGCCGCGGCGGTTAATGAGACAGTAAATGCCCTTAAAAATATGGAGAAAGCGCAGTTTTCCGGATTTGTAAATGGTGTGCTGCGGGGACTGATACGCAGGAAGGAACAGATCAAACCGCCAGATGGGGATAGTCTAAGGGCAAGGAGTCTACGGTATGGGGTTCCTCAGGAACTTATTGGACTATGGCAGCAGAGCTATGGGGATGAGTTTACCAGAAGCTTGTTGGAAAGCCTTATGGAAAAACCGGCGCTGTATGTGCGGATTAACAAAATGAAAGCAACGCCCCAACAGCTGAAAGCTCAGCTCGAAGCAGGTGGGATGGAGCTTGATCTAATAGAAAATATGGATTACGCCGCAATTTTGCGTGGCTGTGGCGCCCCTGCCCATCTGGCGGCTTTTCAAGAAGGGCTGTTTCATGTGCAGGACTTGTCCGCTCAGATGATATGTCAAATTCTTGCGCCTAACCCCAGCGATATAATCTGTGACTGCTGCGCGGCGCCTGGAGGAAAGAGCTTTACATTAGCTCAGGAAGCACCTGGCGGAAGGATATATGCCTTTGATTTATACGAAAGTCGGGTCCGCCTTATACGAGATGGTGCAAGACGTCTGGGACTTGACCATGTTGAGGCTAGTGTAAACGACGCATTCAAGGGGTTTCAGAATTTTCCCCGGTTTGATCGAATACTATGTGATGTACCTTGCTCTGGCTTTGGGGTGATCCGGCGCAAGCCGGAGATCCGCTACCGGCCATTGGCAGAGATCCGTGATCTGCCTAAGCTACAGTATAATATTCTGCTCCAAGCATCCCGTGCATTGAAATCTGGTGGTGTGTTGGTTTACTCTACCTGTACGCTAAACCCAGCGGAAAATAGGGAGGTAGCGGAACGTTTTTTACAGGAAAATAACGACTTTGAAGCGATGAATATCGATTTGGAAGTGACGCGTTGCGTCGTCGAGCCGCCTTATATGCTGACCATGACGCCCTTCACTGGGGCCTCGGATGGTTTTTTTGCGGCGGCTTTTCAAAAGAAACAAGGATAGGGGCGCGGCTGTGAAGAAGGCGGACGTTAAATCTAGGACGCTTCTGGAATTGCAAGAGGAATTTCTTAGCGCCGGACTGCCAAAATTTCGGGCAAAGCAGGTATATCGCTGGTTGCACCGGGGAGCAAAGAGTTTTGAAGATATGACAGATCTTTCTAAGGACTTGCGGCTCCAACTGGCAGAACGATATGAGATCACTTGGGCGGAGACTGTCCGGAAACAGACCTCTAAGGACGGTACCATGAAGTTCCTGTTTCGCATGAATGATGGCGAACTGGTGGAATCAGTGCTCATGCGTTACCATCATGGTATTTCGGTTTGCATCTCCACCCAGGTGGGTTGTAAGATGAACTGTTCTTTCTGCGCCACTGGCCGTAGTGGTTTTTCCCGTAATCTATTGCCTTCAGAGATGCTAAGCCAAGTGCAGGCGGTTCAGATAGAGGCAAACGAGCGGGTTGCTAATATTGTGCTTATGGGAATGGGAGAACCTTTGGATAATTACGAAAATGTCCTGCGGTTTTTGCGTCTGGTTACGGATCCAAAAGGGATGAATATTGGAATGCGGCATATTTCGCTATCCACCTGCGGTTTGGTAGATAAAATATATGATTTAGCGGAAAAGAAATTACAGTTAACTCTGTCAGTATCTCTACACGCGCCTAATGATGAGATTCGGGTGCGGACCATGCCGGTAAACCGGCGTTGGAATATGGAAGAATTATTAAGGGCCTGCCGGCACTATGCTCGGGAAACGGGGCGTAGAATTTCCTTTGAATATGCAATGATCAGCGGCGTGAACGATATGGACTGGTGCGCCCGAGAACTGGCGGCGAAACTGCGGGGGATGCCTGCTCATGTGAATCTGATTCCAGTCAATGACGTGACTGGTGCGGGGTATCAGAAAAGCAAACCTCAGCAGCAAAAAAGGTTTGTGGCTATTTTGGAAAGGGCTGGGTGCACGGCCACGGTGCGCAGGACCTTAGGCTCTGATATAGAAGCTTCCTGCGGACAACTTCGAAGAAAACATGAAGGAGGGGATGGATATGAGGGTTGATTTTGCCACGGATACCGGCGCGGTACGCAGTTCGAACCAGGACGCCTGCCGGTGCGGAACATTTTCAAACAGTGGCGCCTGGGCGGTGGTGTGTGATGGTATGGGAGGCGCTAATGGAGGAAATATAGCCAGCGCCATAGCGACTGAATGCATAGAAGAACAGTTGAAGAGCAAGTATACCCAAGGTGCTGGCCAGGGGAATCTGAAAAGTTTAATTCTTAATGCCATTGGCCAGGCCAACTTAGCCATTTACCAAAAGTCTCTTCAGCAGTCAGAGCTGCGGGGCATGGGCACTACGGCGGTGGTGATTTTGGCTGCTGAGAATAGACTGCATGTGGCTCATGTGGGTGACAGCCGTGCCTACCTGATGAACCAGAACGGTTTGAGCCAGCTGACTATGGACCACTCCTATGTGCAGGACCTAGTAAACTTTGGACAGATTACCAAGGCAGAGGCCAGAACCCACCCACGCCGGAACATAATTACCCGGGTCTTGGGTGTACATGACCAGGTATCGGCAGATTATGCCGTGTGGGACTTTCACCCCGGCGATATTGCCTTGGCATGCACAGATGGTTTGACCAATTATATGGAGGACAGCCTGATGGAGGAGTACATTAAGAACCACGGCCACGACGGAAGCGAGTTGGCTTCCAGGTTGATTGAATATGCCGTAAAATGTGGCGGCTCGGATAATATTACCATTGCTGTGGTTAACAATTCCTGAAACAGAGAGGTAAAATATGGATAGGTTTATTGGCAAACGACTAGACGGCAAATATGAAATACATGATTTGGTAGGCGTGGGGGGCATGGCCTATGTATACCGGGCCTATGACCGGGTCGAGGACCGCTGGGTTGCCATCAAAATTCTAAAAGAAGAATTTTCCGATAATAGTGATTTTCTTCGGCGGTTTCGCAATGAGGCAAAAGCCATAACCGTGCTGTCTCATCCCAACATTGTGGACGTGTTTGACGTCAGCTTTGGAGACCGGCTACAATATATCGTGATGGAGTACATTGACGGCATTACCCTAAAGCAGTATATCGAGCAGGAACAGGTACTCCGGCTGGATGAGGCTCTACACTTTACGGTGCAGATTTTGATGGCCCTAGAACACGCCCACGAAAAAGGGATCATCCATCGGGACATTAAACCCCAGAATGTCATGCTGTTACAGGACGGCACGATTAAGGTGACGGATTTTGGCATCGCCCGGTTCTCTCAGAGCGAGACCCAAACCATGACCGACAAGGCTATTGGTTCTGTACACTATATTGCCCCAGAGCAGGCCAGGGGGGATTATATCACTGACAAGGCTGACATTTACTCCGTAGGTGTAATGCTTTACGAGATGATTACCGGCCAGCTGCCTTTTGTAGCGGACAATGCGGTATCTGTGGCGTTGATGCAGCTTCAAGCCAAGCCAGTGATGCCCCGAGAGCTGAACCCCAACCTCCCCAGAGGTCTGGAGCAGATCACTATAAAGGCCATGGAAAAAAATCCTGTAGACCGCTTCCAGTCTGCCGGTGAAATGCTGGACGATCTGGAGCGCTTCCGGCGCAACCCTGGCATGGTGTTCCACTATGATTTACAGTCAGGCCGGGCTAGCTACAGTTCAAATTCCAATGCGGCCCGCAATTTAGAGTCCTATGACTCTGCGCGCTTCACCCCCGCATATAATGACAGCTATGAGTATGAGGAAGAATATGTGCGGTCCCAACGGGGCGCCCGGGGGGCCATGGTGGTAAAGGGGATCGTTGCTGCGGCCATTATCATCCTGCTGGCGGTGGGCGCGGTAGTGCTGATGAACAACTGGGATACTCTGCTGTCCCCTCCGGAGGATGAACAGGTGGAGGTGCCAAACTTTAAGGGGGAGCTTTATGACAGCATTTTAAACAATCCCCAGTATTCTGAGAACTTTAAGTTTAAGCGCACAGAGGGCAATGACCCCGACTTACAGCCGGGAGAAGTGATGAAACAGACCCCCGAGGCGGGTATTTCGGTGAAAAAGGGATACGAGATCGAGCTGTTGGTTAACGGAAAAATCGAACAGGTGCGAGTACCGGATATCATCAACTATTCCCAGGCGGACGCCATTGCGCTGTTAAAAGAGATGGACTTGAAGTTCAAGACAGAGAATGTGGCGGACGACGAGGTGAAGATTGGCAATGTGGTGGCTACCGACCCTCAAAAAGATACGATGGTAGATGTGGGCTCTACTATCACTGTAAAGGTCAGCAAAGGGCCTGCTACAAAGAAGGTTCATGTACCAGAGGACCTGGTGGGTAAGAGCCGCCACGAGGTGGAAGCCTTATTGCGGGAAAAGAAGTTGGAGATAGGCAGTGTCAAGACAGACGATACGAGTATTGAGCCGGCAGATACAGTGATCAGTACCAACCCAACCCCGGGTTCCGAGGTTTCAGAGGGGGCTACGGTGGATATTGTAATCAGTTCTGGTAAAGGTGCAACCAAGAGCCTTACTAAAGACATTACCCTGCCCAATGTGGACCAGGATCTTGACCTCAAGGTGTACCGCAACGGCGTTGTAGTTATCAACGAGCCGATTAATCCCACCTATGCGGGGACTTATACCTTAAGCTTCAGTGGAACCTCGGGCCAGGATACGGTGGTAGTAAATTTGAACGGCGAGGACTATATGTACCTTACCTTTAATTTCGATACCCAAGAGGTCATTATAGAACGGACCAATGAATTTGCGCCCCCTGACAATAACCCTGACCCTTCCAGCAGCGAGGATGGAGGTAGCTCTGATAACTCCACCTCTGAGGAATAATCGTGGGGCAAATGGAAATAGAAGGATTTGTGCGCAAATGTGTGGGCGGCTTTTATACAGTGGAGACGGATTTAGGGCTGTATACCTGCACGGCCCGGGGGAGATTTCGCAAAGAGAAGATTTCTCCCTGCGCTGGTGACCGGGTAGTGGTTTTGGTAGAAGAGAATGGCGCAGGTGCGCTGGCGAAGATTCTACCTCGAAGAAACCACTTGATTCGTCCTCCGGTAGCTAATTTGGACCAGCTGTTTATTGTGGCATCAGTACAAGAACCTGGGGCTAATACCTTTCTTATTGATAAGACGATTGCCGCCGCCGAGCTGAAAGGTATCTGTCCTGTAGTGGTTCTTACCAAGGCCGACTTGGGCGGTGTGGAGCCGTTAGAAGATGCTTATCACATGGCGGGCATCGACTGCTGTGTTGCTTCTTCCAAGACTGGCGTTGGGGTAGAACGGGTCCGAGTCCTGCTACAGGGGAAGGTCTCCGCCTTTATCGGAAATTCCGGTGTGGGAAAATCCACCCTGCTTAACGCGGTTTTTCCTGGGTTAAAGTTAACTACAGGAGAGATCAGCCAAAAGTTGGGGCGGGGTCGGCATACCACCCGGCAGGTAGAGTTCTATAAGTTGGAAAGCGGCTATGTGGCAGACACGCCGGGTTTTTCCACTTTCGATTTGGAGCGGTATCAGCTGACAGATAAGGAGCGGCTGGTCCTTGGTTTTCGAGAGATCGCCGCCTTTGCCCAAGATTGCCAGTTTACTTCCTGTTCCCATACCTGTGAAAAAGGATGCGCGGTCCTACAGGCCCTGCGGCAAGGGAAGATCGCCCGGTCGAGATTTGAAAGCTATGTGGAAATGTATCAAGAAATAAAGGGTGTTAAACAATGGGAGCTGAAAAGCAAGCGTGTATGATCATCGGCGCTGCGCCTTTGGACAGCGGCCGGATCTTTAAAGAATTTGATCCTAGGCATTATTATGTGATCTGCGCGGATGCTGGGTATGAGACGGCCATTCGGGCCGGAATCAAGCCGGACCTAATTGTAGGCGACTTTGACTCAGCTAAACAGCCTCCTCCGGAGAGCATTAAATGTATGGCTTTACCGGTGGAGAAGGATGTGACAGATACCATGTTCGCAGTGCTGAAGGGATTTAGCTATGGGTTTCGCAGTTTTTTGCTGCTGGGATGCTTGGGGGGCCGGCGGGTAGACCATAGCCTGGCCAACCTAGAGGTGTTGCAATATATTCGGGAACACGGCGGACACGGGATTATTGCCGATGCCAGTACAAAAATATTCCTGCTTCATGACGAACGGCTGAAGATGACTGGTATGAGCGGTGCGACAGTGTCTGTGTTCCCCTATAATGGTTCTGCCTGTACGGTAAGCTATTCAGGGCTGAAATATCCGCTGAACCGGGAACAATTGAGCTGCGGTGGTTTCCCCATGGGAGTAAGTAATCAGGTGGCGGGAGACCCAGCAGAGGTGCGGGTGCATAACGGCACCGCTCTCGTGGTCGTGGTACAGTAACACTTTTTTCTTGAGTGTATATACTGAACTAGGCGGCACTTACATGGGAGCTGCAAGCAGGTGTTTTGACCGGTTTAGTTTGTTTTGGGTTAATGAAATTCCCCTCGGTCTGCTGCTCTTTTAGAACAGATAAAACTGCTTGTCTGACGCATGTAGACAACCGCCTAGCGAGTAAATTGCCCGGGGGAGGCCGGATACCATGTCAAAACGAAAGCTCAACTGTACCTGCTTGAAAGACTGCCATTGCCGGAATATGTGTACGGTCTGTTTTGGCTTGGGAATGACCATTTCCTGCTTTTGCCCCGTAGGGTTCACGCTCTTTCTTTCCGCTGTTATATTGGTGGCCCTGGGGTTCTCGCTATTACGGCAGTAAAGGAGAGATAACGCGATGAAAGTGGTCATTTTAGAGAAGAGAAAAGGTTTTTGGGGCTTTTTTCTGCGGAAGCTGTATGGGATCAGAAAGGTAGAAGAGGCCTAAAAAGTACTTAAGAGGGTTGTTTTGATCCGAGCGGAAGAGGCGGTGTGCGGGCCTGGTCCCAAACGCCGCTTTTTCGCGTTTTTTGGTCCCTTGTAAGCCGCAAAAATGCCCGATTTTTCCCAGGTTGCGCGATAGTTGGTGGAGGAAACCAGCGGGTTTATGCTACTATGAGGACAAAATAAAGAAAGGAGGCAAAAGGATGGGTTTGAATTTTTTCGTGGCAATCCCCGCCATACTGATCGGCCTGCTGTTTTTTGGCCTGGCAATCTATGTGCTGGTGCTGATTATCCGGGCGTTGCGCAAATACCTGCGGTCTGCCCAGGTAAAAAAAGAGGTGTCCCAGGCGCAAAGGTCCTTGGGCGAGACCATTCGAGAGTACCGCAGCCGCTGCAAAATGACCCAGGAGTTTGTGGCCGAGAGCCTGGGTGTCAGCCGTCAGGCGGTCTCTAAGTGGGAAAGCGGGGCCTCGGACCCCAGCACCTCAAACTTGTTCGCCCTGGCCAAGCTCTTTGGCGTTTCGGCGGAAGAACTGCTAAAAGGAGTATGCGGCCCTGGCAATATGGAAAAAACCGGGGAGTCATAAGAAGAAAAGGACAGCGTGAGCCAGCGGCGCTGTTCTTTTTTGCGTAAAGAGCAGGAGCGCTGCCGCTTAAAATCAGCAGGGGGCGCTTTTGTCCGCATAATTTTCTTTGGGACGCATACATATTAAGCAAAAGAAAGCCAAAGGAGAGGATGCTGTATGCAGGCCCAAATAAAGACCGCGCCCTATGAATACTTTGACCCCGTATTTGACGGCCGTTACGAAACGCCGGTTGACACCGAATACAATCTGCCGGATTACTGCGCGGACATTCAAAAGATACTGAAATGCCGGGTAGTTCCAGAGGTATCATCTTACATCATTACGGGAGATACCCTAACCTGTGATGGGGTATGCGATATTCGGGTGATGTATCTGGACAGTAAGGGTGACTGTGTCCGCTGCTGTGAGTTTACAAAGGAATTCTCCGCTTCTATCAAGCTAAAAGCTTCTGAGGAAAAGGCCATAGCCTGTGTGCAGGCATCCATTTCACATTTAACCTGCCGGGCGGTCAGTGCCAGAAGAGTCGATCTACACGCAGCAGTGTCCCTGCATGTGCTGGCTGTTGTACAAAGAAAAGAACTGATCACCTGTAGTTTAGAAGACGAGTCCATTGAAAAACGGGGAGATTCCTTCCAGGCCCATCAGGCGGTGAACGCGGTATGCCATCAATTTACCATTGAAGATACCTTGCCGGTAAAGAACGGCAAGCCGCCCATAGAGGCTATCCTGCGTCGGGATGTTTCTTGCCGGGTGATTGAGAGCCGCCTTTCAGAGGAACGACTGACTGTGAACGGTACAGCGGATATTTCTTTTCTCTATACTTCGGCGGTCGATAGTACCAATGTGGAAAAGCTTTCCGCCTCAATTGATTTCAGCCAGATTATTGAATGCTCGGGAGCTTCAGAGGACTGTATTTGCGACCTGCGGATTGTAACAGGGGAAAGCAGCATCCAGCCCCGAGAGGACGACGTGGGGGAATACACAGGGGTCAGCGTGGTGGTAAAGGTGTTTTTGATGGCCTTTTTGTACAAGGCCTGCGAGGTGGAGATCATCAATGACGCATACTCGGTGAAAGCGCCGCTGGAACTGCGTTACGCCCAAAGCTCTTTTACCCAAATCCATGGGGTATCTTCTGAAGTGTTGAAAAAAAAGTGTAGCCTAACGGTTTCTGATGACGAGATCCAGCGAGTATTGGATGTTTGGTGTGAACAGGACAATGTACAGTCCACTTGTGAAAAGACCAAGATAAACTACCGGGTTAAGTATACGATCTGTATGCTATATGTAAATGCCCAAGGAAGGATTCTCTACGCGGAAAAGCAGTTTGATCACAATTTTACGGTGGAGTTAGAGAACCAGCTAGCCAAGCGCTGCGATACCGTATGGCACACGGAACTGTGGGAGTATCGGATCCTAGACCGGAACACAGTAGAGATTTCTGCTGAAACCTCTGTGACCTCGCTACTGATGAGTATGGATAATGTGAAATATCTGACCTCGGCGGGCATGGAAGAGAACGCCAAAGATTTTGATGTGCGTCCACGGTTTCTGGTGTACTACGCCTCTCAGGGGGAAAAGCTGTGGGACATCGCTAAAAATCACCGAGCGCTGCTCACGGACCTGAGAAACCAAAATGAGCTATTTGAGGACACCGTGCCGGAGTCTAGGCCAATCATTATTTGTAACCGTTGAAAAAGAGGGGAGCTATGAACTTGAACCGAAAGGAATTGGCCTTTGGCACATATTCAGTCGGTAACAAGACGTAAAAGTATAAAAATGTTTGCAAACCCTGTAACCGGTAATGATTTGCAATGCGATGAACAGCTGCCGGGTGCCTGAAAGATATGCCTAGTATCCTATCGGTACAAGTTCCAATACCCACGGAAAGGAATGAATTTGATGGAAGATTTTAACGTATATAAGGACATCCAGGACCGTACTAATGGCGAAATCTATATTGGCGTGGTGGGTCCGGTCCGTACTGGAAAGTCTACATTTATCAAAAAGTTTATGGACACAGTGGTAATTCCCAATATTCCCGACGGGCTTCAGCGGGAGCGGGCAGTGGATGAACTGCCTCAGTCCTCGGCCGGACGTACCATTATGACTACAGAGCCAAAGTTTATCCCAGAGCAGGCGGTTTCGGTGCAGATCGACAGTGACGCAATGTTCAGTGTGCGGATGATCGATTGTGTGGGATATATTGTGCCCAGTGCCATTGGCTACATAGAAGAGGACCAGCCCCGCATGGTACGCACGCCTTGGTTTGAAGAGCCAATCCCATTTAATATGGCGGCAGAGATCGGAACCAAAAAAGTGATTACCGAGCATTCCACCATCGGCTTGGTGATTACCACAGACGGCAGTATTAGCGATATTCCCAGGGATGAGTATGAAGAGGCAGAGGAACGGGTAATTGACGAGCTAAACCAGACCAACCGTCCTTTTGTAATGCTGTTGAACTGTGTTGACCCAGGGGATCCGGTGTCCAAAGAGCTGGCCGGAAGGCTCTCGGAAAAATATAGCGTGCCCGTTCTTCCTGTGAATTGTATTGACATTACAGAGCAGGGGATTAAGGAAATCATTGCCAGCCTGCTGTACCAGTTCCCTGTACGGGAGGTCGAGCTGGCAGTGCCCGGATGGGTGGCAGGCCTGGGGGCAGACCACTGGCTGTACTCATCTGTATTTGGGACGATCAAGGACTGCTGTGGCATTCAGCGTATGCGGGAAGTAAAGTTCATGCTAGAGAACATGCGCACTTGTGAGCCAGTGGAGAGTGTGAACGTCCGGAAGATTGACCTGGGCAGCGGCCGGGCCAGTGCGGAGCTAATCTTTGACCAATCCTTGTTCTATAAAATCCTCAGTGAAAAAACAGAACTGGAAATCCAAGATGAGTCAGAACTGCTAGCCCAGCTTATCGAAATGACCCAGATCAAAAAGACTTTTCAAAAGCTGCGCCAAGCCTATGATGACGTCCTGGAAACCGGCTACGGCATTGTCATGCCCGATGTAGAAGAGCTTACCCTGGAAGAGCCGCAGATTTTAAAGCAAAGCGGCAAATACGGCATCCGACTAAAGGCAACTGCGCCGTCTATTCATATGCTGCGTACTCAGATCAACACAGAAATCACGCCTATTGTGGGGTCCGAGCAGCAGTCGGAGGAACTGGTACTATATCTGCTTAAGGAGTTCGAGGAAAACCCGGTGAAGATATGGGAGTCCAATATCTTTGGAAAGTCCCTGCATTCCCTGGTTAATGAGGGAATGCACAACAAATTATACCGTATGCCTAACGATGCTCGAGAAAAGGTGCGCGAGACCATTGAAAGAATTATCAATGATGGATGCAGCGGCCTGATCTGTATTATACTGTAATGCAGGACCGGGATGAGCTGCGGGAAATAGACAACCTGGGAGAGGAGGAGGATTTTCAGGGACAATGGGAAGAGGACTCACCTGAAAAACCGGCCTGGGGTGGCGTACCTCTTTTACAGGCAGCGCTTTGTGCGCTACTAATTGTAGGAATGGTGTATTTAAAAGTTGCCGGCAAAGAGCAATATGAACAGATTGCCCAGTGGTACCGGCAAGAGATGGCCCAAGAAATAGAACTGCCGCAGATTAAAGGATCTGGGCCTGCTGCCACTCCTTTTCCTTCTCCAGAGCCAGCACCCGCTGAAACACCACCACCCTCAGGACTAGAGAGTACGGCGGCACATATACTGTGAAGTTGGAATTCTGTGTGGGTCGCTGCCAGATAGGCATAGGTTTTTCCTGCTTTGCGCTGTTGTCCGCCTGCTGCTTGTTCACAGGAATGGAGAGCAGCGCAGCCTGTTTGTTGGCAATTTTTTTACATGAATGTGCGCATTTGGCAGTTATGTGGGCTTTTCATGTGCCACCAGACCGAGTAGAAGTATCCGCTTTGGGCTGCCGGGTGGTGCGGCAAAGCGGCTGGGGAACCACGGACTATCAACAAATGATAATTTCTCTGGCAGGGCCAGCCATCAATTTGCTATGTTTTGGGATGACCGCCCTGGCCGGAAAGAACGGTGACTTTACAGGAGTCAACCTTGCCTTGGGGATCGCCCATAGTCTACCCATAGAGCCGCTGGACGGCGGGTTGGCCCTGCGGTATTTTCTACAAAGCCAGCTGGAAGAGGGAACGGCGGAGAGAGTCAGCCGGATTGTTTCCTTGGCGCTTCTGCTGCCTCTATCAGTATTGGGATTTTTGGTTTTGCTAAATACCAGATATAATTATTCTCTGCTGGCACTGAGTGTCTATTTAATGCTATATATGGTTTTGGGAAAAGATTACTCATTGCCCTGACCTCTTGCAAAAAAACAGAAAACAGGGTATAATGAGCAAAAACAGAGAAAAAGGGATGAATGATGTACCCAAAAGAGGTTGAAAAGCTACTGCTGAAGGTCCAAAAGCCTGGCCGTTATGTGGGTGGTGAGGCACAGTCGGTTATAAAAGAAAAAAGGATGTGGAAGTGCGTTTTGCTTTCTGTTTTCCGGATCTGTATGTATAGGAAGTTTGAGTCGTACCATTTCGTCTTATTTAGTGTGTGTTGCGCGATGAAAACACAATATATAGTGTTCGATTAATACCAGCAGGGACCAAAATTACGGTTTTACTTTTGTGGCCGATAGTGGTGTTGTGGCGGAATTCGTGTAATTTACGTTCAGGGAGATTGGCAATCAGAAGCGTTTATAGACTAGGAGGATTGTATTTGCAATCCTCCTTTTTAATATAAGAAAAAAGAGCAGATCACTTTGAATCTGCTCTTCCTGTACCAACTGACTTATTAAAGTTGAAATAGAGTGAAGGGTTATAAAACTCGCAAATTACAACAGTCAAGTGGATTTGGATTGAAATGATCGCGCCAATACAGGTAATGCTCAGTAACGTCTTCGCATACAGTAATACACGGAATTTTGATTTTACTATGGATACGCATTTTTTCATCTAAAGGAAGATGTGAATATCCTCCTTGGCGGAGAGTGTACTTTGAAAAATCCACATTAAATAACCATTTCTTTATCCATGCGTTGATCCGCAAAAACTCTATAATACCTTTTTCGATTTTCAAGCTGGCCAATTTATCAAAATCAAAGAAGTCCGGAATTAAAGGGCTTAGCCGGATAGATACGTCAAAACCCAAGTCTTGTAGTTTTAGAATAGATTGGATTCGTTTGGATGGTGGGCTTGCCTTTTCATAGCTGAATGCCCTATCATCATCTAAGCACGTTACTGATATCTGTATATGTGCAAGGTCTTTGTCCAGGATTTCTAGGTATTCTGGCTCTGTTATTAGATGAGATTTGGTCACAATCAAATATATTACTCCTCCGCCGAAAGATAGGAAAGAAGCGGATGGAGGAAAAAACGAATAACCCGAGAGGGATTATGCTGGAGCCGACGCATAAATGAATGAATGTTATGAGAGATATCCTGCGCCGTATAAGGAAGATTCCCAGTATGCACAGAG
>CAJTCU010000003.1:257633-311294 GCA_910574935.1 Oscillospiraceae bacterium | reverse complement strand
TTGAAACCTTATTCAGTGGGCTCGCTAGTGTCCCCACCCTCGTCCGGAGTGCTGGGTTCGCTAGTGTCGCCGCCCTCGTCGGGGTTGCTGGGCTCGCTTCCCTCATCAGGATTGCTGGGCTCGCTTCCCTCGTCGGGGTTGCTGGGTTCGTCTCCCTCGTCAGGATTGCTGGGCTCATCGCCGTCGTCGGGATTGCTGGGCTCATCGCCATCGTCCGGGTTGCTGGGCTCATCGCCGTCATCCGGATTCTCCGGCTCGTCGTCCTTCAGGAAGTTACGAGTCATCAGGCAAGCACCCTCGGCACGGTTCAGGTTGGCCTTCGGGTCGAAAGTACCGTCGGTGCGGCCATTAATTAGCTTCGCATCATAGGCGGCACGCACACCGGCCTTAGCCCAGTTGGCGATCTTGTCGCCGTCCTTGAACATGGATACATCCGTGTTGTCCATGGTCAGACCAGCCACACGTGCCATAGCCACGGCAGCCTGCTGACGGGTAATGGGAGCATAAGTGTCAAACTTGTTGCCAGGAATACCCTCCATATAGCCATTATCCAAGCAGTAGGCGATAGCGGCCTTGCGGTAGTCAGACAGGTTTTCAGTATCGCTGAAGGGCAAGTCAGTCCCATAGCGCTCCACCAGCATGGCATTTAGCTCGGCGGTGGTGCCAGTTACGCCCTCCTCCAGCAGCTTCGCACGGGCAATCAGCACGGCAAACTGCCAGCGAGGCATGGTGGCTTTGGGAGCGAACTCGTTGGCGCTAACACCATTCACCAGGCCTGCCTGTACGGCACGAGAGATTTCTTCCAATGTTCCGGCACTAATGCCAGCCAGGTCGGGGTACTTCTCAAGCACGTCAAAGTCCGGCGTCGGGCTCGGGCTCGGTTTCTCGCTGGGCGTCGGGCTCGGGGTGGGCTCGATGATTTCATTGGCGGACAGGGTCCACACATTCTTGGTCACGCCATCCTCGGCAACCACAACAATGGGAATGGGATTGCTCAGGTTAAAGGTCTTCAAGTGGTCGGCAGGGTCATATTCCTCGCCGTCCACACTCTCAATGGTGGCCATAGGAGACACGGTAATGTCCAGGCGCACCTTGGTAATATCTACTTCTTCCGCATGGGTCAGGTCAACCTTGGCGGTGAGGGTGTCAACGTCCAGCTCGGCGGGAGTTTCGTCCACGCGCAGGCTGAGGATATTGGCCTGCTTGTCAATGCCGTTAATGGTCAGCTGCAAGCGGTAGTTATCCATGGTGTGCTGGTTCTCGTTGTACACATGGAGCTCGGCCTCTTTGCCCAGAATGGTGCCCCACAGCTGGTAGAGGTACTTGGTGTTGGCGCCCATGCCGGTTACCTGGGTCTCATCGCCGGTCAGGGGGTCAATAATCCACAGCTCGTTGTCCTTTACAAAGAAAGTAGTGTCGCTGTCGATGGAATTGTCCACACGGTTCTGGTCGTTCATCTTGGTGAAATAGGGATCCAGGGCCGCGTCAGTAGTATTAAAGGGCTTGCGGGTGGTATCGTCGGCAGCGTTCAGCAGAACAGCGCCGTCGTCCACAGTCCAGGTCAGTTTGAAGTCTTTGCTATCGTTGTCGCGGTAAGTGTTCCAGTTGTAGCTATAGGGAACGTCGATGTTGATGGTCTTGTAGTAACGGCCAGCAGTAGCATTCACCTTGTCATTGCCGGAAACGTTCACCAGGCTGTCGCCAGTCTTGGCTTTATCCTTCACCACGGTCACATAGTACACGCGGGTGGCGGCAGCAGCGGCCTTATTGGGGTCGTTGCCTACACTGGCAGCAGCCCACTTAGCGGCGTCGTCCTGGCTTACCACGTACAGTTTGTTAGTTTCAGAAACACGGCTGGGAGTAAAGCCCTTGCCGTCGGCAGACCAAGCGGCCAAATCGGCATTTGAAGTTGTGCAGTCGATCGCGAACTTCTTGGCAGCAACACCGTTACCAGCCTTAGTCTGATCATCCATATCCAGGCTTATGCCATCCACCAGATAAGGTACATACCAGTTATCATCATCATTGGCATATGCGTCATAGGTAGTGGGAGTATTGGCATTTGCACGGTACACAGTGGAATTGGCGGAAGAGGTCAGGCCATCCAGGTAAATGGTCTCGTCAACGGCAGTGTTAGTAGCCGCGTCTACGCCGAAGTCCTCGGGCACATGGATCTTAATGGCGTATTCCTTGCCGTTGCCATTGGGGATGGGCAGAATCTCAATCTTCTGGTCAGCCTTGGCATAGTAGTTGTGGCCGCCCATGGTACCGATGTAAGGAGCGTCGGCACGATTTACGTCAGGGGCTGCGGTAGGAGTAGCAGCATAACGGTTTGCCAGATCAGCAAAGTCGGTCATGGTCCGGCCACCGTGGAGCAGGTCCTCCTCCAGGGCAGTAGAAGCGCCGATCAGATCCAGCTCTGCTTCCTTGTTGTTGGAGGAGCTGCCGTTGTCCTTCTCAAAGGAGATGGTCCACACGCCCTTGTGGGTCTCGTCGTTGTTGTTGCTAACGCTTAGAATCAGCACGTCGGTGTTAGCAGTGGTGCCAGGGGCGTTGCGGGTCTTGTTCAGCAGATAGTTGGTGTTCCACAGGCTGCCCAGGGTGGTTTTGCCGTTCTCAGTCTCGGTGTAGTAGTTGGAGTTGGCAAACTTGCTCCAGTAGCGCACACCGGGGTCTACGGTCCACACGCTGTCACCAAGGGTATTGGTGTAGGTGTTGGTGCCGCGCCACAGGCCGCCGGGGGTTACCACAGCGCCGTCGCTGGACTCCAGAATGAGGTACAGACCGGTCAGGTTGCTGTGCAGGGTCTGTATATAAGTAGCGTCCTTCGGTGCAGTAAACGTAGTGGTCTTACCTGCGCTGTCTTTCAGAATATACCCACTACCCACAAATTGCTTCAGCCATGTGGCAACACTAGGATTGGCAGTACCCAAAGAGGCATTCGTGTTTGTAATAGTACAAATCTCAGTATCATCTGTATCCAGACCAGTAAATGTAATAACTCTCTTATCCGCAGCGCTGCCTTCACCTTCAGCAATTACTACATAGGCACCATTTTTCTTAGCCTGAAGATCCATACAGGATGAAGTATCGTTCCAAACAATCTTCAGATCACTTCCATCATCAATGCCTATATCAGCAAGAACTGTAGCTAGATTTGCTGCGAAATCGCCACCACCATTCACTGATATAGTGAACTTATTGGCAGTAGCTGTTTTAGGGAACAGAATTTCAGTAGGGGCGTTGTTAATCTTCTTTTGAACAGCGGGAACATCAACGATTGTGCTGTTAGCCGCATAAACACTCTCCGGTACCCGGAACACAAAGTCCTGGGTGCCAGCGGTCTTGGTGGCTTCGTAGACCATCTCGCCCTTGCCGTTCACTAGGTAGGCGCGCTGAATGTCGGTACCGGCGTTCTGGGCACGCTTAATGGTGATCTTATAATCCGTAAACTTGGCGGCGTCAGACGGATTTGCCACGCGAATGGTAAAGCTGCCGTCGCCGGTGTCCAGGTTGTCGATGTAGGTAGCGGAGTTGAGGTTGGGCTTATTCAGATACAGGTCAGCCCCGGTAGCAGTGGCCACTACCTTCCAGTAGCTTCCATCGCCATCGTCGTCCTGGGCAGGCACAGAGATAACAGCCTCGCTGTCGGTGCGCAGGCTGATACGGGCAGGATGCACGCCAGCGCCGTCACGGTAGATATAGTTGCTGTCTACCATGTAGTCAAAGCTGGTGGGCAGGCCGCCAAAGTTCCACTTGGCCTCGTAGCCGTTCAGCTGGAAGGTGATCATCTCGGGAGTGCCTGCGGTGGTGGCAGCCTTGTCACGCAGGACGATTTTCACGTTCTTAAAGTAAGAAGGATCGGTGGTAACGCCATCGTCGTAGTTAGCCTCGGTCTTTACGTTGAGGTAGGCAACCAGGGTGCCATTCTCGGCAGTAAAGGTGATGGTGTTCTGCTCACTCTTAATGGGCTCATCGTTGGTGGCAGAAGCAGCGTTGCTCCAAGTAACGGCGGAATTATCAGTGCCATTATTGGGGTCCTCTACCCGCAGAACGTTCTCGTCATGATTAAAGAGCACATGGGCCTGGGTGTTGGTAATGTTGAAGTCAGGCACCAAAATGGTGTAGACCAAGGTCTTGCCATCGCTGTCCAGCACGCCCTCGTCGGCAGGGAGAACAGTGTTGTAATGGTCCTTGCCAGCAACCAGCTTTACACCCACGTCGCTCAAAGCGGCCTCATGCACAAACTTTACGGTGTAGTTTTTGGTGTGCTTGTCGGGAGCGGTTACGGTGACGATGCTCTCCATCTGGTTTGCGCCGTCCTTGTAGCTGATCTCGGCATGAGCGGAGGAGGGAACGAACACTCGGCGGAACTGGATGTCGCCAGAGGTAGCACTAGCGTTACCAAAAGCGGTGCCATCACCCAGACCGACATTCTCGCGGGTCATGCCCAGAGGCAGCACAATGGTGATAACCGCGTTCTCGTTATCCACAGTGCCCTTAATGCCCTTAAAGGTGTAGTCCGTGGTGTCCTCGCGCCAGCTCTGGTTGGGCCGGATGGCGCGCAGAGTGGTGTCGTCGTTGGGCACGGTGGTCCCCACGGTGAACTCGATGGTGGTATTCTCCACCGCGTTCTCCTTAGCAGTGTCCTTAATCTCCAGGTCAATGGTATAAACATTGTCGGAGACCTTGGTAGCCTCGGTGAGCAGGTCAATGCCGTTCACCGGAAGCTTGCGCTTGACGTTACGAGCTGTGGTAATGGTTAGCTCGTAGTCAGGCTCGGTGACCCATGCCAGGCTTACTGTGGTGGTATCATATACCGTCACAGTATATTTGCCGTCAGCATAGGTTGCTGTGCGGTTGTTCGCGGTGACGTCCGGATGCTTTAGCTCCGGAGTCGGTGCGGGATCTGTGGGAGCATCCTCCGCCGCAGCACTGAGCGGAATCATTGCGACGACCATCATGATGGCCAGAAGCATCGCAAGTGATTTCTTCAGAAACTTGCTTTTGTTCATGATTTCAACCCTCTTAAATTTTAGATTCTCAGCCGGCCTTTTTCGCCGCTGAGTGGAAGTTAACTATATACTGCACTTTGTTCTACCATATTTTCATGCATTTCCCATCATTTCTAAAGTATTTCATCCCTTTTTCCGCCAAGCAGTTGTAAGAATGCAACTTTTATTCAACTCTTATCCCACACCTTCTGGAAAAAAGTGGAAAATTGAAGTATTTTGTCGAATTATAGCAAAAAATGAATTTCTTATCCATAGTTCAACTTTTATTCAACAGACCTGGTTAGGGCTTGTTGGAACATGGAGAAAAAGACAAATTTCTGACCAGGGAAGGTCCATTGCAAGGAGAACACCGCAAGTTAACCGGGCGGTTGACAAGGATTTTTTGCACGGAAAGGGGCCTCTTCTGGGCAAAAAAGACGGCGTACTTCTTTTCTTGGGATTATGCGGCAATTATTTCTCTCTAGTTTTGACAATGATGTGCACATCCTGTTATCCTATATAATAGTTCCGTAGTCCCGCAAAGTCTGGACAACGGTAAAAATTTGCACAGGCGGGCGAAGTCTGTTCATTTCTTAACAAGATATGAAAAGAAATGGACATGGCATCACCCCACACTGTCTGGGTGATGCCATGCCCCGCTAAAAAAGGAGTGTAAAGCAATATGGCTAATATCCAGGCAAGAACCAACAAGGAAGGACGGGTCATTTCCTACTGTATCAGAGTATACAGGGGGCGAGACCCAAAAACCGGCAAACAGCTAACCCCCTACACCTGTACCTGGCGGGTCCCAGATGGGTGGGGCGAAAGACGCGCCCGTAAAGAAGCGGAAAAGCAGGCCGTCCTTTTTGAACGCCGATGCCGCCAGGGTATCTCAAACGGGACTCAAACCTTTGCCGAGTATGCGGAATACGTGCTCTCCTGTAAAATTACGATGGGCATGAAACACTTGACCGAAATACACTACCGACAAAGCCTCCAGCGGGTTATGCCCATTTTAGGCCCCATGAAACTCTGTGACATTAAACCCCAGCATCTTAATCTGCTGTACCAATCCCTTTCCTCTCCCCAGGCCAGAAATGATAACGAAATGGAACAAGATAAACCCATTCTGTGGAAAACACTTGAAAAGCAGGGAATTTTTGGCGACCTACCGGTAAAAGGAGGCGGGCGGATCAGTTTGGCCCGGCTTCGGGCTGGACATCCTGTAAAGCCTGCCACCGCCCAACGTATTGCCGAAAGTTTAGATATGCCAGTCAGCGATCTATTTACCCCAGTGCGCAAGGAAAAAACCCTAAGCTCCCGCACTGTGATGAACTGTCATCTGCTGGTCTCCGCTGTGCTGGGCCAGGCAGAAAAAGAGATGTTAATTCCCTATAATCCAGCAAGGCGGGCCGTACCTCCCAAGCGGGGCGAAGGCATAGACCCCAACTATTTTCAAGAGGATCAGGTGGGGGCCATTCTAAACGCCCTGGAATCAGAGCCTATCAAATGGCAGGCCGCCGTCAATCTGCTGTTGGCCTCTGGCTGTCGCCGCGGGGAGCTTTTAGGACTGAAATGGGAGAAAGTGGATTGGGTCCGGCGGACTATCCGCATTGACTGTGCTATGCACTACGCTGCCGACCGGGGACTGTATGAGGGCCCCCCAAAAACCCGAGACTCTGTACGTACCCTGCGTCTGCCTGAGGAAACCATGGAACTGCTCCAGGAATACCGGTTGTGGCAACTGGAAGAAATCACCTCGCAGGGTGCGCGTTGGAAGGAATCTCCGTACATTTTTACAGGCGAACATGGCGGACCTATGAACCCCTCTCAATTGGGAAACTGGCTGACCCGCTTTGAAAAGCGTCATGGTTTACCCCATCTAAATCCTCATGCTTTCCGGCACACCATGACCAGTCTGCTTTTATTTAGCGGAGTGGACAGCATCAGTGTTAGCCACCGGCTGGGACATTCCAGCGTGGCTACCACCACAAATATATACGGGCACCTAATGCGGCAGGCAGAAGAGCGTATCAGCGGCAGAATAGAAGAAATTATCACCCGGGCTAAAAGTGAAGCAAAGCGAGAGAGCGATACATGAGAATCACTTGGCAAATACATCATAGCATTATTATGGCCACATTGCATGTCTGTTTCGATCCGATCAGACTGGCTACTATCAATCATGATTTGCCTAAAAGAAATATCATCTATCTAAGGTTCTTTTGAAAAAGTGAAAACGCCATCCATTTTCAAACAATTTCCCATGAGCATTTTTTAAATTGAAACTTTCGAAATTATTTAGGGCTTGCTTGAAAATAGAGGGAATGAGGTCTTTTTGCCCAGAAGGGGTGACTTTCAAGGAGAAAACCGTAAGCCGTTCTGCCATTTTCGACGCAGAAACCGGCCGGCCTCTTCTGGGCAATAAGACGGTGTTTCCGGTTTTTCAAACGAGCCCATATTTTAAAACCATTTTCATGAAAGAAAGTAAAAAGCAGCGCTGTACCTTTTGGCACAAACGCTGCTTTCCCTTTTGCTATCCTTAATAATAACTAGCCTGCTCCAGCACTTCCTCCGGCACCTGTGCCGCCAGGATGGACATAGTCTCTTGGTTCACACTAATCCGCCCGGTAGGAGTCCATACCGGCAGCTGCTCCACTGCACGCCCAGCGATCATCTGCACTGCCATATCAGCAGCCTGATTACCCGCCTCGGTATAGTCTACACTTACCCCAGCCAAAGCACCCTGCTGTACAAGGTCCTCAGAAGAGACATACCAAGGCTTTCCAGCATCCCGGGCAACCTGGGCTGCTTCTTGGGCCACCGCCGCCACAGTATTGTCCATGGGGCTAAACACAGCGTCTGCTTGAGAGCAGAGTTCTGTCATCCGCTGCTTCACCTCTCCAATACCACTGACCTGGCCCTCTACTACTGTGATGGACTTCTCTCCGCAAACCTTTCGCAGCTCCTCCACCGTGATGGTACCCAAAGCTCCACTGGGGTCAAAGAGCAGCCCCATGGTTTTCAGTTCTGGATTTACCTGTAGGGCAAAGTCCACAGCAGCCCGGGCCTGGGCTGCGTCCGCGACACCTGTCACACTACCTTCCGGTTGCTCCGGGTTGGCAATACCAAGCTCGGTTTTCGGGTCGCCAACTCCCAAGAACACTACTTTTGTGCCGTCTTTTTTGGCAGCCTCCACCGCGCCTTTAGCCGCGGGCGGAGAAATGGCAACAATTACATCTACTTTATTCTTTATAAATTTTTCGCAAATCTCCGTGACCTTTCCCCGGTCGCCCCCGGCATTCTGATAATCAACCGCCAGCTTGCCATCGTCGTA
This sequence comes from Oscillospiraceae bacterium, assembly GCA_910574935.1. Taxonomy (GTDB): domain Bacteria; phylum Bacillota; class Clostridia; order Oscillospirales; family Acutalibacteraceae; genus Acutalibacter; species Acutalibacter intestini. The sequence continues at coordinate 302,963 of CAJTCU010000003.1, read as the reverse complement.
TCCCCATTCGTCCAATCGGCTGATAAAGGCCTCTCGGGCCTGGTCCAGGGGAGCATACTCCATATATTGCACTAGGCCAATTTGAAGCACTCTCTTCTCTTGCTCCACTGGGGAAGAGGAATTCTCCACTGAGGAGGGGCCCTGGTTCTCTTCTTCCTTTTTACTACACCCCGCCAGTCCACCTATGGCCAACCCTAGCACCAAAAGCAGGCAAAGGAACTTCTTCATGGGGCATCATCTCCTTTTTGCGATACCGGCCTTAGACCTGCTGTCTTTTTTTCGCAAGCGCAAGGTCCGGTCCTGGTTATGCAAAGAATTTCTTTCTATTGTTGTGCACAAAGCCTTTTTGGCTCCGCATTTATGGAATGATCTCCAGCACTCCGCTTACTTCTGTGCCCCGAATCTGCCCGTTAAACGTGCCGTTCAAAAAAGCGGCATAGCGGTTCTGGTCCTCCATCCGGTACAGCTCTAGGGTATCGCTGCCCCCGTCAAAGTACTTATAGACCACCTCTAGGGCTGGAGCGCCGCTTACCTCTACCTTATCTTGAGAGAACACCGCCAGGCTAATCAGCTTCTGGAAGAAGGGCTGGTAGGCCTCGGAATAATCCACATTTTCGCCGCCCGCATTTACAATGGTTAAGTCATAGCTGGTCAGCTGTTCGGTAGACTTCTCCTCGTTTACCTGGCGAGTCACGTCATACTGGTACACCTGGTCTTTTTCCACGGTCAGGGTCAGCTGCTGTACTTCTTTAATATTGGGAATCCAAACATAGCTCATACGCAGGCCCAGCAGGTTGGCCTCGGCCCAGCCAGAGACCAAACTATTTTCCACCACGTAGATTACGTCGCTGGTATCGCTGATTAAATACCGGTATCCCTCGCTGTCTTTGGCGCTCACCGCCAGCCTGTGCTGGCTATTGTTCATGTTAAAGGAAATCTCGGCCTCTGGCTCCAGCAGGCCATGGGCCTCCAGGTCCTCGTCCGAGTCCCCTATGCTGCTAACGCTGGTAGCGGTCAGGCTTTTTAGGGTAGTCAGCAGCTCGTTAAAGCGGTTATTGGCCGACTCTGCCACAATGGGCTCTGTAATCAGATATCCACTGGTAGACTTGCTGGAATACTCAATATGAATGGGGTCTGGATACTGCTTGCCGCTGAAGGTGATCTCATAGAGAATGTCTATTCCGTCGGTCTCCGTCTTGTTTCCCTCTTCGTCTATGGTCTCTTCCTTGCGGTTTTCTATGGTATAAACCTCTGTGCTAAAGTAGGCCATGGGGCTGCCAAAAAAGTTGGCGGGCACGTTGGAAACCACATAAACCTGGCCGTCTATTAGCACATACCTTCCGCCCGATTCCGGCGTACTGGCGCCCAGGGTCATGCTGTGGCTCTCAGAGCCACAGTGAATGGTCACCTGGGCGGCGTCCTCTCCTTTCAGCCCAAAGGCCTCCAAATCATCCCGGCTGCCCAGGTTTTTTGAAGCGGTGATCTTTAAGACACTGCGGGCGTTGGCAGTAATCTGCCCCAGGTTCATATTATACTTTTCACAGTTCTGGATCGTAAAATTCACATTCCCTTCGCTGTCGGAGTCAGTGGGCACCACAACAAAGCCGCCCTTGGCGTTCTCTATTTCAATAGAGTCCACCTTGGCTTCTTCCACCTCCAGCAGGGTCTCGCCGGCCTGGCTGGAAGAGGGAGCAGAGCTCTCCTCATTGCCCTCCTCTGTGGGCAAATTCACTAGCACAGCCACCGCGCCCCCCAAAAGGGCCAGAACCACCAGCATAATAACAATATATTTTCCGGTTTTTTTCATAGGCTTACAGGTGCCTCCTCTTCAAGAAGATCACAAGGCCCGCCGCCAAAATCAGCACTGGCAGGGCAATGGTGAACACAAACAGCCCCAGCACCACAACGGTGTTCTGAGAAGCCGTTACGTCCCGCACATTGGTCTGCACCCGCTCGGTATATACAGAAACATTGCTTCCGTCCGTGCCGGTGGCCTGCTTCATCAGGTCCATTACATAGTTTCCATTGCCAAAGGCGGGGGCGGCTATGAAGGAATCGGCAAACACATGGGAAGAACCAAACACAAATACATCCCGGTTATAGATCTTATTATCCTTTTGAATAAAGGTATTAGACATGGTTGCCACCACCTGCTCGGAAGTATCTGGGTCTGTATCTTCCGTATCATCGGCAGTAGCGGTATAGGCACTGTCCGCGGTGGTCCACAGGGCCTTAGCAGTAATCTCTCCGTTGCCGGAGAACAGCACCTCCAAGGGCACGCTTTGGGGAGAGACCACCCAACCGTAATTTCCTTCCAAAACCTCTTCCGAAGGATTCACCCGCACATTAATGGGACTGGAGAAGTACCGGTCCGCGTCGGTTTCCGCCACCACGGCGTCCGTGTTGGCAGAAACACCCCACTCCTCTAAAAATCCCTCCAGCTTAGGCAGACTGCCCTGGCCTGGGAAACAAGTGACAATCAACGCCAGATCTTCCAGCCGCTCGCTGTTTCCCAAGTAGGCCCGCAGCTTGTCCAGCTCCGCGTCGGTGTAGTCATTTTTTGGGGTGGGAATCATCAGCAGCTGAGTTTCCTCAGGAATTTCCTCGGTAAGAATGTTAATCTCCCGCACTTCAAAGTTTTGCTTCTCCATCAGCTCCAGGAAGTAGGACATAATGCTGCTGGTAAGAATCTCCTCATGGCCGGTAGCAACGGTAAGCACCGGCACCTTGTCCATATTCACCACCTCAATGGCTGCGGCCAGGGCGCTGTCCGCATTAGAAAACATATTTGTCTCGCCTGTAGTCTGGTCCTGGGACCGGGAAAACATGTCGTTTAGGGTCAAAAGCTTATAGCGCTTCTCTGTGCGCACCAGCACCTTGCCGCTGGTCAAACTCTCGTTAGGATATTCATTGGCAAAGGTAGGGTTCGTGTCTGGGTCCAAAAATTCAGTGTGGATGTTACCGTTTGCCTCTTCCAGGCGCTCGGCCAAGTTAGCCACCTGGCTGTACTTGATGCCGTAGTTGGAGAAAATGGCGTCGTTCCGGTAAGCGGACTCTTCGCCAATGAGGAAGATCTCGGTTTTGTTCTCCACCTTGCCAGCCACTTCCAGGGCCTGCTCAGAAAGGGTATTCATCTTTTTGGCGGTCAGGTCCACGTTCATTGAGGGAAATCGGTCCGCCAAAACAGAGACCAGTACGTTAACTACCACCACAATGGCAATGAATACCACGGTCAAAGCCGTAGCCATGCCTCCGCGCTTAAACTTGCTGCCGCTGAAGAAAGAGGGCTTCTTGCCCTTAGAACCGGGCTTTGTGGAAACGGGCGCTTTCTCCGGCGTATTTTCCTCAACGGTCTCTGGGGGCTGGGCCGCCTCTTGCTCTTCTATTTCCAAATTTTCCTTGTTGTTTTCGTCCATTAGAATTGCTACCTTCCTTTCCTGTGGGGCAAAGTTAAAGGGATTTTTATCATAATACGGATCTGCCTCCGCTGGCATAAATTGCCGGCTGCCGCAAGACCTTTGGGGCTTTGCCCCAAACTCTGCCAGGGGCCAAGAGTGGACCCTGGACCGCGCTCTTGCTGACGTTCTTTTACAAGATTAGGACTTTTACGACCAACGGCGGCTCTCCAGCCTGCGTGCCGTCAGGAACACAAAGATAGCCATCACGCTAATAAAGAATATGGTGCTGGGTACGCTGAACAGCCCCTGGGTAAAAGTGCTGTAGCGGTTACTAAAGGAAATCCAGCTGACAAACGTGGCCACCACGGCGTTGTTAATGGAAGAGGCCAGGGAGTCGATATACATTAGGAACACCGAGACCGCAAAAGTGCCGATGGCCGCGATAATCTGGCTGATCGTCAGGCTGGAGATAAACACGCCAATAGAGACCATAGCCCCACCGTACAGCAGAGTGCCAATATAGTTTCCGAGGATCTCGCCCCAGGGCGGAGTGGAGAAGAAGCTCATGGCAATGGCGGGCAGCAGGCCGATGGTAGAGGCGATAATATACACCAGGTAGCAGGCCAGGAACTTTCCCACCACAATGGAGGTGACCCCTACCGGGGCTGTCAGCAAAATTTGGTCGGTTTTGTTCTTCTGGTCGTCGGTCATGCTCTTCATGGTGATAACGGGAATAATCAGCATGGAAAAGCTGAACATGGTGCCGTACACCACGCTGGGAATATAGCTGGAATAGCCCCTGGCCATCACAAAGAAATAGAAAAAGCCGTACAGGGCGGCCAGGGCGGCCACGCAGACATAGCCGATCGGCGAGCTGAAATACGAGCGCAGCTCCCGCTTAAAAATTGCCTTCATCTTCAGTCCTCCCCCTTGCTTTCAGAATGTGCTTCGTCTGAACTAGTCAGCTGTAGGAACAGGTCCTCCAGGGTCAGGTCCGTATTCTTCAGGGCCAGCACCGGCCAGCCGTTACGGGCCATCAGGGCGAACAGGTCCCGGCGGATGTCCACATCCAGGGCGGACTCAATGCTAAAGTCATAGGCGCCAGGCTCCTTCTCACCCAGAGAATATACGTCCTCCACATGCTCTAAAGCCTCAATGGCGTGCAGAATTTCCTTTTCCGGCCCCTCGGCCCGCATAATCAGCCGGTGGTCCTGAGAAAGGTCATGGGCCAGGGTATCGGTGGCGCCGTCGGCCACCAATTTACCATTATTGATCACAATAATGCGTTCGCACACTGCCTGCACCTCGGGCAAAATATGAGAGCTGAGAATAATCGTGTGGTTGCGCCCCAGGTTCTTGATCAAAGTGCGAATCTCAATAATCTGCTTGGGGTCCAGGCCCACGGTGGGCTCGTCCAAAATCAGTACCGGCGGATTGCCGATTAACGCCTGGGCAATGCCCACCCGCTGTTTGTAGCCCTTGGAGAGGTTACCAATAATACGGCCGTACACATTTTCAATCTTCACCAGTTGGCAAATTTCCTGGATATGCTGTTTTTTGGGCTGGGCGGCCTTTTTCAGCTCGTAGACGAAATCCAGATACTCCTTTACCGTCATATCCATATAAAGGGGAGGCTGCTCTGGTAAATACCCGATGAGGCGTTTCACCTCGTTGGGATCGTCCAAAGTGTTTTTGCCGGAAACAGCCACACTGCCCTCGCTGGCGGATAGATACCCTGTGACAATATTCATGGTAGTGGATTTTCCCGCGCCATTTGGCCCCAGGAAACCCACTATAGAGCCTTCCTCTATGGTAAAGCTCACGTGGTCCACTGCCAGGTTTGCGCCGTAGCGCTTTGTAAGGTTCCTGACCTCTACCATTTCTGTGATTCCTCCTGTTTTATGACTTTCTACAAAATAAATAGCACAAAGCTGCTTATTCCAAAAACTACTTTTGTCAAAGGTCCGCGGCGGCTCCAAATACTCCCATTCCGCCTTTTTCCCCTCATCATTTGGGAAGCCGTCCATTTAGGGCGGCTTCTTTATAGTATGGCAAAATATTGCCAATTTGTCAAGTAGATAGGGCCTGTTCACCGTATATTTCCTGCCGCTTTAGGGGATTTTTTAAATAATTGGGCCAAAGCAGGAGAAAAAAACTACCCTTCACATAATGTTTCATAAAAAGAGTAGTCTACCCAGCCGCTTATTTTTTTCAGCGCCCCTTCTTCCAGCTCCTTCACCATCAGGCAGTCTGGGTGGGGCAGCTTAATCTTCGGCCCCGCCTCTATGCCCACCGTATAGCTGGGCCGAAAGCCCCGGGAAGCATAATTTTTCGGGTTACCTTCCACCAGCACCGCTTGATACCCCAGTTTCTTGGCTTTTTCAAAGCCATATTCTATTAGTCCTTTTGAAATATGCTGTCGCTGCAACTGGGTTTTCACTGCTACAGGGGTAAGAATCAACAACTCCTCTTCATATTTTCCTTCCAGATGGAATCCAGAAAACATCGCATACCCAATAACCGCCCGCTCTTCATTTACCATGATGAGCTCCAGCTGGGGGATATAATACTTTTTCGCCCGAATTTCTTCCACCAGCCGACGGACCATCTTTCCCTCTTCCGGGCTGTCATATTCTGTAAACACCTCTTCTATCAGATCCAGCGCTGGAAGAAGGTAGCCTTTTTCCATAGATTTTATAATCCGTTCCATTGGCAAATCTCCCTCTATCAAGCTTGATTCCTTTCTCTATCCTACCACGGTCCCGCTGTAAAAACAGTACCCTAAAGGCCTGATACGCCTCTAGTTTTTTCGCCACCAGTATACCCCCCAATTGTGAATATTACGTGAATACCTGGTGATTCTTGCTTGACGCAAGGCCATGTAGCGGTTAAAATAGACAAAGGTGTGTACCTATATAGACTTAGCGCACTGAATGAAAAAGGAGGCAACGGAATTATGGCAGACATTCAACCCTTCCGCGCCCTGCGCTACACCAGCCAGGCCGGTAAAATAGAAGAGCTCACCTGCCCGCCCTATGATATTATCAGTGAAGAACAGCGCCAGGCCTTTATTAACGCAAATCCCCATAACGTCATCCGTCTGGAACTACCCAAGGGAGAAGAGCCCTATGCCGCGGCAAAGGCTACTCTTTCCTCCTGGCTGGAGGAAGAATCCTTGACCCATGATATGGACCCAGGTATGTATATTTATGAGGAGGAATTCCTCAGCCGGGTAGATAGGGGAGAGGTAAAAAAGCTTCGGGGCCTGATCTGCCGGGTCCGGCTGGAAGAATTCACTGCCGGAGTAGTGCTGCCCCATGAGGAGACCCTAAGCAAAGCGAAAGAGGACCGCTTTCAGCTAATGCAGGCCACAAACTGCAATTTCAGCCAAATCTATTCCCTGTATCAGGACCATGCCCACACCACCCGCCAGCGGCTGGACCATCTTTGTCAGTGCACGGTTCCCCGCTATGAATTTTCCGATGGTCTGGTGACCCACCGGCTGTGGGTCATCAACGATCCTGAGGCCATAGCGGCCTTGCAGGAGGACTTTGCCCCTCGAAAGCTATACATTGCCGACGGCCACCACCGTTATGAAACCGCCCTTAATTACCGCCGGCACCTACAAGAGCAGGGTCAATATATCCCTGGGGCCGGGTATGTAATGATGTTCCTAGCGGACATGGCAGATCCTGGCCTAGTGGTTTTTCCCACCCACCGCCTAGTTCGTGGTTTAACTGATTTCAGCGGCACAGCCCTTTTAGACGCCTGTAAAGAGTACTTTACCCTTTCTCCAGCAGAGAAACATACCATGGATCAAATTCAGAATTCCCTTGATCATGCGTATGCCCAGGGGGAGCATGCTTTCGCCTACTTTGATGGCGCGTACTGGCAGATTCTAACGCTGAAAGACCCTTCCGCCGTAGAAGCTCTGCTGCCTGCCATGAGCTCCGCTTATCGGAGCCTGGATGTGACCATTCTGCATTCTCTTATTTTAGAGCGGCTGCTGGGTATTGATAAAGAAAATATGGCCAATCAGGTAAACCTGACCTACACCCGCTCGGCAGAGGAAGCGGTGGAAGCAGTGGAGAGCGGCAAGGCCAACTGCTGTTTCCTTTTGAATCCCACCCGGGTAGAAGAAATTGGCGCGGTGGCTGCCAGTGGGGAAAAAATGCCCCAGAAGTCCACATATTTTTATCCAAAGCTTATCACAGGACTGGTGATGAATGATCTAAGCAGCCAGTAATTTTATCAATTTTTAAATAAAGTAAGTCGATCCTAGAGTCTGTTTGAAAACTCCGAAACAGGGTCAGTTTTGCCCAGAAATGGTGGCTTCGGCGTCAAAAACCCTGGAAAGGCGCCGGCATTTCTCCGATTTTAAAACGGACTCTAGGGCTGGTTTGAAAGATCGGAAACGCCGTCTTTTTTCCCAGAAGAGGCCGCTTTCCCCGTAGAAACTCCTTGAAATCCACCGCTTCTGAGTAGAAAACCCCATTCCCTCTATTTTCAAACAAGCCCTAAACTGTCCACATATTTTAGGTTGTTGTATCTGGTTTATAGAAAGGAATCCCATATGAAACTATATGAAAAAACCCTTAGTTCTGAGTCCATCTATGATGGAAAGATTATCCACGTCCGCTTAGATCAAGTGGAGCTGGAAAACGGAAAAACCGCTATGCGGGAGGTAGTCGATCATCCGGGCGGCGTTAGCGTGGCAGCGCTTACCCCAGAGAACCAGCTAATCTTTGTCCGTCAGTTCCGCTATCCTTATAAGAAAGTTTTGCTAGAACTCCCCGCGGGCAAGCTGGAACCCGGGGAGGACCCATTTGAAGCCATGAAGCGGGAACAAATGGAAGAAACTGGCACCACAGGCGAAAACTATATTTCTTTAGGTGAAGTATACCCTACTGGCGGCTATTGCGGGGAGATCATCCGCCTTTGGGCCTGCCGGGTCCGCGGCGACCAGCATAGCCTTCATCTGGATGAGGATGAGTTTCTCTCTACAGAGCGTATTCCCCTGGAAAAGGCTGTGGAGATGGTTTACAACCTTGAGATTCCCGACGCCAAAACCCAAATTGGCATTTTAAAAACTGCCCATTTGGTAGAAAAAGGTTTGTTATAAAATATCGTTTTTTGAAAGGAACCTGTTCCATGAAAAATAAAATCTTTCTCAGCCTGGCCGCGGCCGGGTTAGTTTTTATGGCCCTTTTGACTGGTTGTCAAGAAGCTCCGCCCTCTTCCATCTCCTCCTCCACACCCCAGGCCACTGCCGTACCTACCGAAGAACCCACATCCAGCCCTACACCAGAAGCCACGGCTACCCCTGAACCCACTTCAGACCAAGACTTTGCCCAGTTATTTACGCAACATAATCTGGTAGACTCTAAAATAAAAGAGGACCTGCGGTTCGCCTCTTCTGCCAATGCTATTGGTAAAGTTTATAAAGAAGCCAATCAGAACTGGGAACGGATCATCAATTCTGTTTCTCAGGCCGCCATGGAAGTTTTGCCCAGCGATGCGGCAAAAACTTTGCAGGAGGAGGTGGACAGCTGGAGGAACAGCATAGAGGGTCAGATTGATGAAATTTACACAGACCTGGAGGAGGACATGGATAGTCAAATTGATGCCGCCAAAGAGGTTATGGAGCTATATCGAAGTATGGCCCTAAAGGTCAGCGAGGTTTATTACCGTCAAACCGGCGAACTGCCGGATTTTGAAGAGGCTTTGGCAGACAAGGCAAAGGGCTAAAAACGCATTCCCCACAGTATTAACCACTTTTCAACATTAAGGAGACGGCCATGCTTGTGGATTATTTACGGTATTTAAAGGTAAGTTCCTATACCTATGCTGGCGCATACAAAGAATATCTTTTATCTCTGCCAGATGATATTCCGTCTATTGGCATGCTGGTATGCGGCCAAATCACACACCCAACCATGTACTTTACCCCGCCCTCTGCTTATTTGGAAAATAAATATTTTGGAAAATTCGCCTCTTACCCAAAAACCCGTTTTAAAAATGAAGATGAATTATTTATTACTGCCGCTGGTATGATAGCGGAAATTTTCCGGCTGGATGAATCAGGCTTTACAGAAGGAAAAGACGTAAGCAAAAGAATCACCGTATCCTGCCGCCACGCTTCTATACTATTCAGTTCCATCTTAAAGGCAAAAGGTATTCCATGCCGTTCTCGAGCTGGATTTATAGATTTTGGCAATGACGGAGCCAGTTATACAGAGCACTGGGTAAACGAATACTGGAACGATACGGAAAAGCGGTGGGTGCTGGTAGACACAGACGGCTATTATGAATTTGAATCACGATTTGGCTACAGTCAATTCGATTTGCCAAGGCAAAAGTTCATTCCCGCAGCAGAGGCATGGCTTGGGTTACGAAATCACACCTTTGGGAAATCCCTAAATTTGTTTGTCCCAAACCAGCTGGATGGCGTGGGCGAATATCTTTTTATGGATTTTCACGCTTTAATGAACAACGAAATTTTCTATTCCTATCAGCCAAGGTATATCCGAAAGGGTATTCATCTCCTGCCTGAATCAGAATTAAGGGAGATTGATTCTTTAGCGGAGCTGCTGCTGCGCCCAGACGAAAATATAGACGAAATCGAAAGCTTATGGCAGAACAATGAGAAATTTACCGACTTGACAAATGCTACACAAAATATCTATGATGATAATTTTGGAGCTTCCTCATCCCACTAAAAAAGCCCTTTCCAAGGACTATCTTATAAAAATTTAAGGGCAAGACAAGCCACGGAAGATGGTTTGTCTTGCCCTTCTTGCTATAAGGCAACACCGCACAATTCGCGGCTTGCGCAATACGCTACTTAGAATTGTGCGGTATTGCCTTAAGAATTCCCTATGGATCCTTTGAAAAGTTTTCCGCAGGGAAAAGCAATAAATGGAAAGTTTCTAATTAATTTTCCCTTTTCTGTTTGATTTTCTTTTAATGCCCAACAGTCTGATAAAATCCTGAAATAGAGAAGTATCTGTTGGCTCAAACATCATCCATTTTCCATCATGATAGGTTCTGGCTTCATCATAAATCCGTTGAACTTCTTCTGAGTAATTTTCTCTATCTTTTTCAAATTTTAAGCGTTCATCCTTTCCAAATATAATCATAAAGCCTATACAGTTTTCCCTTGCGTATAACGCACATAGAGTTTTGCCGCCGCGACGGTATTTATATTCATATGTCCACGCTTTACCGCCTTTATCCCATAAGCAATCCATATCATATTTTTCATCAATTAAAGCACATAATTTTTCCCAGACCTCATATAAAGGTTTTCCAACTAAGGTTTTCAATTGTTCTGCGTCAGGGATTATATCAAGCATGATAGCCTCCTCTATAAAACTTCGATTTCTTGGTTCGTTCACTATAAATAGTACCCGCCAAAAAGCAACTTCTCTTCAGCGGGTATCTACTTTCTTATCACAGGCGCCTGGGGAATACCTTCTTATTCAAGTTCTCTTTTTTAAGTGATAACGGGCAAGCCCCTGTAAAAATTTGCTTTCGCTGTTCAGCGGGCGGACCCTTTGGACTTTGATACGTTCACAAAGAGCGATCTTAGCTGCCCCTGCCTTTAAATTTCTTCCTCTTCTTCTGGCTTGCTGGGAAGATCCCGGGCTTCTGTTTCTTCTATCTCTTCCGCAGATTCTTCCGGGTCCTCCGCGGCCTCTTCCTTGGGCGCGCTGGCTAGGGTGACCACCCGGCTGCCCTCCGGCACTTTCATTACCCGCACACCCTTACTAGGCCTTGCGCACTGTCGTATCTCACCCACTGGAATACGGATAATCACTCCGTCCTCGGAAATTAAGATCACGTCCTCATCCTCAAAGACCACCTTCACGCCTGCCACGGCGCCGAACTTCTCCACATGGTAGTTGATAAGCCCCTTACCGCCCCGCTTTTGCAGGCGGTAGTCCTCGGGGGAGGAGAGGCGGCCAAAACCTGTTTCACTGACAGTGAGCACCATGCCGCCTGGGCGTACCACATCCAGACCCACAATCTGATCATTCTCATCCAAGGTCATAATCTTCACGCCCCGGGCAGTGCGGCTCAACTCTCGCATTTCAGTCTCGTGCATCCGCAGGGCCATGCCGTTGCGGGTAGATACAATTAACTGGTCGTCGCCACTGGTTACCTGCACCAAGGCCAGGTGGTCGCCTTCATCCAGGTCCACGGCAATAAGCCCCGCCTTGCGCACATTGTTAAAAGCAGAGAGCTTGGTGCGCTTCACCACACCCCTGCAGGTGACCATCACCAGGAACTTATCATCGTCCAAATCGCTGAGCCCAAGAACCGAGGTTACCTTTTCCCCGTCCTGTAGAGGCAGCAGGTTCTTGATATGCATGCCCCGGCTGGCCCGGGAGCCCTCCGGCACTTCATAGCACTTCAGCCGGTACATCCGGCCCATATCCGAGAAAAACAGCACATAGTCGTGGGTGCCTGTAACAAACACCTGGGTAGCCGCGTCCTCCTCCTTGCGGTTCATGGCAGAAATGCCCCTGCCGCCCCGCTTCTGGGTTCGGTACGAATCTGGCTTTTGCCGCTTTACATACCCGTACTGGGTCAGGGTGAACACACATTCCTCCACAGGAATCAGGTCCTCCACATCCACCTCGCCGCTGATGGCCGCGATTTCGGTACGGCGCTCGTCATTAAAGCGGTTTTTCATGTCCATGGCCTCGTCTTTGATAATGGCTTTACGGCGGGCCTCACTGGCCAAAATATCACTCAGATCAGCAATACGCTGGTGCAGTTCAGAGAGCTCTGTCTCAATGCGGAGAATTTCCAGCCCGGCTAGCTGTCCCAACTGAAACCGGCAGATGGCCTCTGCCTGCACCTCATCAAAATCAAAGCGTTCCACCAGCGCGGCTTTTGCCTCTGCCCGGCCGCCCTTACAACCCCGGATGGTCTCAATGATCTCATCTACAATGTCAATCGCTTTTTTTAGGCCCTCCAGAATATGGGCCCGTTCTTGGGCTTTGTTTAAGTCGAACCGGGTGCGCCGGGCGATCACGTCCATCTGGAACTTAATATATTCCTGTAAGATCTGCTGCAAATTCAACATTTGGGGCCGGCCGTTCACAATGGCCAGCATAATAACCCCAAAGGTGTCCTGCATTTTGGTCAGGGCAAACAAGTGGTTCAGCACGATCTGAGGCGAGGCCTCCCGCTTCACATCAATTACAATCCGCATACCCTCCCGGTCAGAATGGTCGTCCACATTGGAGATGCCCTCAATGCGTTTTTCCTTTACCAGGTCGGCAATATGCTTAATCAGATCAGCCTTATTCACCTTATAGGGAATTTCCGTTACAATAATCTTGGAGCGTCCGGTTTTTTCGTCCTCCTCAATCTCTGCCCGGGCCCGGACAATTACCTTTCCCCGGCCTGTGGCGTAGGCCGAACGGATGCCGCTGCGTCCCATGATAATGCCCCCAGTGGGGAAGTCTGGGCCCTTGATATGCTCCATCAGATCGTCCAAGGTAACGTCCGGGTTATCGATCATACAACAAACACCATCCAGCACCTCCCCTAAATTGTGGGGAGGAATACTGGTGGCCATACCCACGGCAATACCAATGGTTCCGTTCACCAGCAAGTTAGGGAAGTGGCTGGGCAGCACAGTGGGCTCTTTCAGACGGTCGTCATAGTTTAGGGTAAACTCTACCGTATCCTTATTAATGTCATCCAGCATGGCTACCGAGAGCTTTGTCATTCTGGCCTCGGTATAACGTGGGGCAGCCGGAGGATCGCCATCTACAGAGCCAAAGTTGCCGTGACCGTCTACCAGCATATAGCGCATGGAAAAGTCTTGGGCTAAGCGCACCATAGCGTCATACACCGCAGCGTCGCCATGAGGGTGAAAAGAGGCCAGGGTTTTGCCCACAGTGTCCATACACTTTCGGTAAGCGCCGTCGGGCCACAGAGAGTCCTGGTACATCTGGTAAAGAATGCGTCTATGCACAGGCTTCAGGCCGTCTCTGGCATCCGGCAGGGCCCGCTGCACAAGCACGGACATAGAGTAGTCCAAAAAGGACTGTTCCATCTCGTCGGTAATCGCTACGTCGATAACGCTTCCGCCGGATTCTTCTTCTGGAGGAGAGGCGGTATTCTCAAAATCATCCATGGGGGGTCTCCTTTTTCTGTTTCTTTATCTTTGTCCGCTTTTTTGCTTTTCGTTTCTTATATCTTATACGTCCCAGTTGGCTTTTTGCGCGTTCTCTACAATGAAGTCCCTTCTTGGCTCCACTTTATCCCCCATCAAAACGGTAAACACCTCGTCCGCCCGTACCAGGTCGTCCACCTGCACCCTGCGCATGGTCCGCACCGCAGGATCCATAGTAGTTTCCCACAACTGAATGGGGTCCATCTCACCCAAACCTTTATACCGCTGAATGGAGCAGTTTCCACCCAGCTCTGCCAAAATTTTATCCCGCTGAGGGTCCGAGTAGGCGTACCGGTGCCGCTTATTTTTCGTAATTCTATACAGGGGAGGCTGGGCCAGGTATACGTGGCCCTCCTCTACCAGGGGTTTCATAAACCGGAAGAAAAAGGTCAGTAATAGGGTGCGGATATGGCTACCGTCCACGTCGGCATCCGCCATAATGATTACTTTACCGTAGCGAAGCTTTGAGAGGTCAAAATCCTCGCCAATGCCGGTGCCCAAGGCGGTAACCACGGGCATTAGCTTTTCGTTGCCATATACCTTATCCAGCCGGGCCTTTTCCACGTTCAGCATTTTGCCCCACAGGGGAAGGATGGCCTGGAATTTCCTGTCCCGGCCATTTTTAGCCGAGCCGCCGGCGGAATCACCCTCCACGATATAGATCTCCGTCTCTTCCGGGTCCCGAGACTGGCAGTCAGCCAGTTTGCCGGGCAGCGAGTTATTCTCCAGGGCTGTCTTGCGCCTTGCCAGCTCTCGGGCCTTCCGGGCCGCTTCCCGGGCCCGGGAAGCGGTAAGAGCCTTATCAAAAATGGCCCTGGCTATGGTGGGATTCTCCTCCATATACTCCATCATGTTTTGATAGAGCATGGTGTTCACTAGACCACTAATCTCCGTATTTCCCAGCTTTGCCTTGGTCTGTCCCTCAAACTGGGCCTCCTTCAGCTTCACGCTGATCACGCAGGTCAGGCCCTCCCGCACATCCTCGCCGGAAAGGTTCTTATCATTTTCCTTTAGGATATTGTACTTTCTAGCATAGTCGTTCATCACCCGGGTCAGGGCCCGCTTAAAGCCCTCTTCGTGGGTGCCCCCGTCTACTGTGCGGATGTCGTTGGCAAAGGACAAGACTAGCTCGTTAAAGCTGTCCGTATACTGCAACGCAATCTCCGCTGTAGCGTTGTTGTCCGCTGCCACGCTAGAAAAATGCATAATGTCCGGGTGAATGACCTCTACGGCCTTCTTTTTGTTCAGATAATCCACAAATTCCCGAATACCGCCCTTATAGCAGTAGCTGTTCACCACTGGACGGGCCCATTCCCGCTCTTCCGGTATGCGTTCCTCCGGGTCCCGCTCGTCAATGAGCTCAATATTTAGGCCCGCGTTCAAAAAAGCCTGTTCTCTCAACCGGGTCTGTAGGGTCTCATAGCTATACACTGTAGTCTCTTTAAAAATTTCCGGGTCCGCCTGGAAGCATATAACAGAGCCGTTGCTGCTTCCCTCTGGGGCGGGGCCCTTTTCAATGAGCTCGGTCACAGCCTTGCCCCGTTCAAAGCGCTGGTAGTACCGTACCCCGTCACTGACAATTTCCACCTCCAGCCAGGTGGAAAGTGCGTTTACCACCGAGGCACCCACACCGTGCAGACCGCCGGATACCTTATAGCTGCCGCCGCCGAACTTGCCGCCAGCATGGAGAATGGTGAACACTACCGTAACAGCGGGCAATCCGGTCTGGTGCTGGATGCCCACAGGAATTCCCCGGCCGTTGTCCGAGACATAGACCACATTGCCAGGCAGCAGCCGGACCACAATTTTGTCACAGACCCCAGCCAGCGCCTCGTCAATGGCGTTATCTACAATTTCATAGACCAGATGATGCAGACCCCGAGGACCTGTAGAGCCGATGTACATGCCTGGCCGCTTACGCACAGCCTCCAGGCCCTCCAGCACCTGAATTTGGTCGCTGCCATAGGCCTGTTCGCTTTTTGTCATCTCGTTTATCTCGTTTATATCCAACAGAAAACGCCCTCCAACTTCGTGATTTCTCAAAACAACTCTGGCCACATTTTCTTCCATTATTTCATATAATTATAGCATATTTTCAAGAATTTGTAAAGTCTCTGGCAAGGTGGGGAGTGCCTAAATCCCGTCGATAAACTGGCAAGTTTCCAGTAAGGAAACAGAAAAAGTTTCGGCTATAAACACGCCCCTTGAACTCCCTTTACAGTATGGACCTTGCCTCCACTTTCCTATTACAAAACATAAGAAATTCCCCCGGCTAATATATGAAATATCAAGAAAAACGCCCCGTTGGGACGTTTTTCCGGTTTTCTGTCAACTTCTCTCCTGGCTGTTCCCCCAGCTGCTGTTATCTTCTCATCACATCGTCATGATTCAGCGGCGTTTCAATGCCACCTATTACACGAGAACTCCTTCTGGAATTTTCACCCTGATTTTGGGATCTCTGCTGCTGATAGGATGACCGAAACTGCTGGTGGGGCGCTGGTTGTCTCTGGGAAGAGGCTGCGTCCTGCTGCTGGGCCCTATACTGTTGATATCCAGCCGGTACTTGCCTGGGAGGGGCGGAATCTGCTGGCTGCTGAACATAGGCCGTGGGCCGGGCAGGTGCCGATGAGACAGCGGGCCTATTGGCAGAAGTCTGATAGGCCTGGGGAATATTTTTCGGCGTAGCTGGCCGCTGCATATTGCCGCTCTGATAAGAAGAGGCCCTTTGTTGGGCGGCTGTGTGCTGTTGAATTGCCTGGGCCTGCTGGCGGAAATTGCCCCCCTGCTGACTGTAAGCGGTCTGCTGAATAGGCGTACGCCTGCGGGAATCGGTTTCAGCCCGGGCAGCAGCCTGGGTGGCTGGATCTGCCGGAACCTGCCGGGCATCCTGGGGAGTCTGCCGGGCTGGTGGATACGCTCCTGAATCTCGTAATGCCTGAACCATTTGTGGCGAAGCGCCGGCCGGCCGGGCCTGGTTTTGTGGCTGGGCCGGCCGCCGGGAAACCGGCTGACCTGCCTTTGACTGAACCTGCGTCTGGGCAGCTATCGTTGGGCGGTCAATATGGGTCGTTGAACCCTCTAAGGCGTCCTGCCGCACTCCGCGCCTAATTTGCTGGCTATGCTGTAGATTAGTTTGGGCTGCCTGCCGCTTAGCTCTGCTAAAACTATCCAGGTCAATTTGCCTGCTCTCTCCCATGCCGCGCTGGGCCGGGTTATGCTGCAAAGCATTTTGCTGTACAGGACTATGCTGCGTGTTCTGCGCCTGGGGCAAAACGCCGGTTTCGCCTCCCTGGGCTTTCGGCTTTGGCTGCTGGGCAGAAGCCCGGCGGCGTTCCCCTGTATTTTCCAGCAGAGCCCGGTTCGTTCTGATTACAGGAATAAATTCCTGAGAATCGTTTATTTGAGATACTGGCGTAGCCTGGGGCTGATTTTCATCTAATGTCTGTCTTTGGCGGCGGTTACGTTTATATTCCTCTTTGGAAATTTTTTTAATGACAGGTTTTTCCAGATACACCATAAATAAGCTGAACAAAAAGAACACAGCAAAGGGAATCACCACATAAATAGCCGTTTTCAGCTCAATATCATCTAGCACAAACTTGTGGAAAAAATATAGGGCTCCCCCCGCGAACACAGCTAAAAGCGCCATCACATAAATCAGCGGAGAGAGAAATATATTTGAGATTCCCCCGCATCTTGGGCACTGATATTCTCCCTGCCGCTTTAGCGACCAGGTCCTGATTAAATTTACCCTTTTTTTACAGTATGGACAGGTAGGTACTCCAAAATATCGCATATCGGTTTTTCCATCCTTTCTATACTAGAGCCTATTCACACAAGGAATCGTGTCTGATATTTTGTGGATTTTGGCAGTTTTCACATCAAAAAAGCTTGCCAGAATTGTAATACCATAAACAGCCGGGTTTTCCGGGTCTTTTCTCCTAGAACCTGCCTCAAAACCCCCGCGAAAATCCAAACGCCCTACTTTATGGGAACAGGCTCTAAAACACTGGTCAAATCCAACAGGATTTCTTTGAGCCTATTTGATTTAATGTGTGTTTTCGGGATTTTTGAACCCATCCCGGGCTCTTCTCAACAGAGTGGCGGGGGACATTTGAGAAAGATAAACAGTCTCTCTCTCCTCTCCAGCACAAACAATAAAGGACTTGGGTAACTCATTGGTTACTGTAATCACCCTGCCCTCTCTTTGAGCCTTTGCCAAAAAATCTCTGGTTTTTTTCGATACTGTGGAGTTATCCAGATCGAAAACCCCTACGATCTTCTGGGTCATTACAATGGTATCTTGCCCCAAATGCAGGTACATTTTCATAAATCTTCCTTTTTTTTAGATAATAAGGGATTTAAAACTTTGGGCTCCAGGTCATAGCTTTTCTACTGCCACCTGCCCGGCCTCTACCTGAAACTGCATACCGGTCTCCATTAAGTTCACGGTCTCTGGACTGCAACAGGTAATGAATACCTGCCGCCCCTGCAAATGGTTTAGCAGGTAGTCCTGTCTTTGCCGGTCCAGCTCGCTCATTACGTCGTCTAAAAGAATTACAGGCGTTTCTCCCGAGTGGTCGCAAAGAGCCTGCGCCTCTGCCAACTTCATGGCCAAAACCGCGCTGCGCTGCTGGCCCTGAGAGCCAAAAGCTTTGGCAGAAATACTATCAATCATAATTTCTAAGTCGTCCCGATGGGGACCACAGGAGGTATGCCCGGTTCGAGCATCCTGGGGACGAAACCGGGTTAACTGGGCTAAAAAAGATTCTTCCATCTCTTTTACAGTTTCCCCTTCCTGAATGGAGGGAGAAAAAAGGACCTGAATCTTCTCCTTTCCCCTGGCAATTCCATCATATATTTCCTCAATAATTGGGGCAATCTTTTCTGTATAAGCCCTGCGCTCCGCCATGACCTGAGCTCCCAGGCTGGCCAGACGCAGGTCCCATATTTCCAAGGTATCCGCTATTCCTTGAGACGGCTTTTGCATCTCTTTCAACAGGGCATTGCGCTGCATCAGCGTGCGTTTATAGTCGCTAAGCAGCGCCGCATAGCCAGGCCTTAGCTGGCACATAGCTCCGTCAATAAAGCCCCGGCGGCGGCTGGGTCCTTCTTTTACCAGTAAAAGGTGTTCGGGGGAAAAGATCACAGCCCGTACCTTGCCGATTAGTGCCGCGCCAGTTTTCTTTTTCACCCCGTTAATGATGCTGGCTCTGCGGCCATTCTCAATCTGAAGCCGGGCCGACTGCTCCCGGCCCTGGCTGAAAAAATCCAAATCCAGAACCGTAGCCTTGGAATTTTTCCCAGTAGCGGGGTCTAGCCGGGGCAGCTCAGCGTCCTTTGCTCCTCGAAAGGAATGACCACCGGTAAAAAGCCAGATACTTTCCAGCAGGTTAGTTTTTCCCTGGGCGTTACCGCCATAGATCACATTTACGCCCTGACAGGGAAAGAGCTCGCCCTCTGCCAAATTTCGATAATTCCTGGTGGCAAGCCGGGTTACATACATGAGGGCCTCCTCCTTCCCATCATCCTTATAAAATTATAGGACTAAAACTAAAAATTTAATATCCAGTTTTCTTAATTTTTTCCTACTTTAAAGCTTTTTCCTCCGGCCTCTACCTGATCCCCAGGGCGCAGCTTTTTGCCGCGCATTGTACACACTTCACCGTTCACAGAGACCTCCCCCTGTTGAATGGCAATCTTTGCCTGGCCGCCGGTATCCACCAGACCTGTCAACTTTAAACAGGCGTCCAGACGGATATAGTCTGTCTCTATCAAAATGGTTTCCATTTTTCCTCCTTAAAGGCTGCCTGGCCTACTTCTAATGAATAAGGAATCAGTTATTCTTCAGCCGCACTGGCAGCACTAGAAATAAAAAGCTGTTTCCCTCTTTTGGGTGGATGGTCATGGGGCTAAGGGGGCCGCTAAGACAGGCCTTTACCTCGTCACACTCCGTGTTCCGCAGTGCGTCCAGCAGATAACGGTTGTTAAAGCCAATCTCCACATCCTCCCCCGCTATCTCCACCTGCATCTGGTCGCTGGCCCTACCCATGGAGGTAGTGCACAGCAGCTTAATCTCATTGTCTGAGAAAATACAGCGGATGGGGCTTTTAATCCGGTCCGTGATTAAGAGCGAAACACGTTCCACACTTTCAATAGCCTCTCGAGAGCGCAGCATTACACTGGTTTTACTGCTAGTGGGAATGGCCGCCTTATAGTTGAGAAATTCACCTTCCAGCAGGCTGGAAATTACGGTATAGTTGTCAATTTTAAAGAGAATATGCCGCTGCCCGGCGTACAGCTCCACCAAGTCATCGGTTTCCTTCAGCAGCTTCAACACCTCTACCAAAGTCTTTCCAGGCACCACAAAGGATAGATTTCCGTCAAATCCTATAGGCTCGGTGCGTTTAGCCAGACGGTAGCCATCCACAGCTACTAAGTCCAACTGGCCTTCAGAAAGATTAAATAAAGTCCCCTGATGAATGGGTTTGGCGTCGCTTTCAGCCACAGCGAAAACGGTCTGGCGGATCATGCTCTTTAAAATATTGGAGGGAAGTTCAATTTTTGTGGAATCGGTCAGCTTAGGAAGCTCGGGGAATTCCTCAGCGGGAATGCCAATAATGGAGAACCGGCTGCACCCGCTCTCAATGGTGGCCATATTTTTTTCATCCACTTCAATGGTAATCGTGTCGTCTGGGGTACGGCGCACAATATCAAAAAATATCTTCGCGCTAAGCACAGACCGTCCCGGCTCTGTCAATTTGGCAGGAATCACTGTGGTAATTCCCAATTCTAGGTCAAAAGCGCTAAGTTCCAGGTTTTCCTCTTGGCTGGAGAGAAGAATCCCCTCCAGGGCGGGGATAGAGGTTTTGGTAGAGACGGCCCGTTGGATATTGGAGACGGCTTCGGTAATGTCTTTTTTGTTTACGGAAAATTTCATAAGTGTTACCTCTTTAATAATAAATTCCATGGAAAGCTGTTGGGAGAAACCAAAATGGGTTTATTCATCTTTTCTGGGCCAGGGATGTTACGTGCTGTAAGAGAAAGTATTATTTTTATCCACCTTATCTATTACCGGCCGCTTTCTGATTCTCTTTCTTTTCTTTATTAAGAGATATAGAAGCAGTAATAGGCTCTGTTAATTCTGTTAATTTTTTTGAAAGCCCTGGAAGAATCAAGGAAAATCGCTTTAGAAAACTTCACTACAGACTGTGGACAAGATGGTGGAATGGTGAAGAGCCCTTGATTCATTTAACAGCCAGTGGAATCCCTGTTTGTGGAATGTTAGGGAAAAGTTAAGAAGATCTCGTTTTTCCTGTGAATCTTTTAACAGCTTTTACCGGTCCCTTATATTTTTGATAATATCGTTCACTGTGTCTTTGGTGTGGGATTCCTTTTCCATTCTCTGCTCCATCTGGTGCATAGCATACACTACCGTGGAGTGGTCCCGGCCCCCAAAGGTCTGGCCAATCTCTACCATAGACATCTGGGTGATCTCCCGCACCACGTACATGGAGACCTGCCGGGCTTTAGAGACAGAGGCATTTCGTTTTTGAGACCGAATATCCTCTGGAGAGACCTGGTAGGTCCTGGCCACCTCTTCAATAATCTTATCTACTGTCACGGGAGTGGGCTGGGAGTTGTTAATAATATCACTAATAGCTGTTTGCGCTGTGGCAATATTTACCGGCCGGTTTTCCAACAGATGGAAAGCCCGAAGCTTTTTTACCGCGCCCTCTAGCTGGCGGATGTTATTTTTTAGCTTGTTGGCAATGTATTCACATACGTTTTCCGGCATGTCGAAGTCAAAGCTCTCCGCTTTCCGGCGGATAATGGCTACCCGGGTCTCAAACTCTGGCTCTTGTACGTCTGCTGTCAGGCCCCATTCAAACCGGGTTTTTAGCCGGTCCTCTAAGGTGGCGATGTCTTTGGGAGGCCGGTCCGAAGTGAGAACAATCTGCTTTTTGGCCTCATAAAGCGTGTTAAAGGTATGAAAGAATTCCTCTTGGGTAGAAACCTTTCCGCCAATGAACTGAATGTCATCGACCAGGAAAAGGTCGGCGTTGCGGTATTTATTTCGCAGAGAGGAGGTGGTGCCCCGGGCAATTGCCTCGATGACTTCGTTGGTAAAGTCCTCGCTTTTTACATAGACCACGCTTTGGCCTGGAAAATTATTGGTGAATTCTTTTGAGATGGCGGAGAGCAGGTGGGTTTTGCCTAGACCAGAGTTTCCGTATATGAATAGAGGATTATATAGAATGGCGGGTTTGCTGGCCACGGCCTGGCAAGCGGCATGGGCAAAGCGGTTGGAAGGGCCTACCACAAAGGTTTCAAAAGTCAGTTCATAGCCGTCGTCCTGGGGAATATTCTTTTCAGCGGGCTGTGGCTTGTCCTCTTGTATTATCAAGGAAAAACCAATGTTGTTCCCAAACACGTTTTTCAGCGCCTGTTCTAAAAGGTCGCTATAACAGCGCAATAAGGTCTGTCTGTGAAAGTCGTTGGGCGCCTCGATAATGGCTACCCCGTTTTCAAAGTCCATGGAAACAGGCTTTAGCCGGCTAAACCAGGTCTTATACGCCACGTCTGTGATTTGGCTCTTGCAGTACTCGCAAATAATTTCCCAAGCTTGATTGAAAGAATCCAAGAATATACCCTCCGTAATAATCGTTTTGGGCGGCCCGGCCTATTTTTGCCGTGCGTCTCCTCTGCGCGGCGGCCCTCAAGCTGCCTCCGCGCAATCCCCCGTAAAAATGGTTTACAGAAAATAGTATATCATATCTCCGGCTCATTTTCAAATATTTTTCCACACTCCTCTTGACTTTTCCAAAACGGAATGCTATTATATTTTTATCAGTAATGCTTTTATCAGTAGTTGGTAGAGCAAAGATGATCTTTTTTGGCAGGTTTTTAGGGCTTGTTGGAACATGGCGGGGATGAGGAATTTTGGGTCAGAAGTGGTCAGATCCCAGGAAAAACCGCAAGTCAACCGGCCGGTTGACGAGGATTTTTGATGCGGAAGATGGCCGCTTTTGGGCAAAAAGACGGCGTTTTGGATGTTTCAAACCAGCTCTAGCAGAGTGAAAAAATAAGAAGAATGGAGGATTTTTTATGAAACGGTTTGGTTACTTTCAAATGCTCTCTTTGGCGGCCCGGTGGTTTTTGCCCCAGGAAGAAGCCAGGGAAATGATGGAGGACTATCGGGAAATCTTGGGTGAAGTTGGGGAAGAACAAGCCTGCCAACGTTTTGGTCCGCCTAAAAAGGCGGTTCTGGCCGCTGCGAACCGGCGGCAGGTAGTAATTTGGCATATCTTGCTGGTCGGAATTCTGCTTTTGATTTTTTTCCCAGCCCACTGGGTCATGCACAGCTGCTATTACTCTATAGAAGCTTTGGTTATGGCAGCGGTGGCGGCCGGGACCCTGCTGTTTTGGTTTGGTGTGGAGCGCCCACTGCGGCCCTTTTACCAGAAGAACAAGCTTCTGCTGGCAGTTGCGGCGGCAATGGCTGTGTTGGTGGCCCTGTTCTGCGGGTCCATGTTCTTTCTGCCCAGTATTGTGACCAGTGCTATCCATCTCGACGCGGTATGGATTGTCCAGGATGTCCTTCGGAGCAGTGTACCGGTTCTTTCTCTATTGAGTTTCGGTTTTGTATTACTGGCTAAGCTTTTTCACAGGGGTTGGCGGGCCGTGGCGATTCTATGTATGACGCTGGTCTGCCTGAGTATCAACGTCATGTCCATATTGGGTTATATGGGGCCTACTGCTCTTCCTGACTTTCAGGAGGCTGGCTTTCTTCTATCCATTTTCAATTATTATACTAATGCTGGACCGGCTAATTTAATGAGCTGGATACATGTCAGTGCGTCTAGCAGTTTGTTCATTGGAGCGGCGGGAATTCTAGTTGCGGGGGTGGGGTTATGCTGAAAAAGGAGCTGATGGAGCTGTGTATGCTCCACCTGCTTACTGTGGAGGACCGGTATGGTTATGAGATGCTGTCCCTTTTGCACAGCGCTTTTCCCGATACCCAAGAGAGCGCTATTTATGCCCTGCTGCGGGGACTGTGCAGGTCGGGCTGGACAGAGATTTACCGGGGGGAGGTTTCTGGAGGCCCGGCTAGAAAGTATTACCGGCTGACAACAGAAGGACTCAAGGCTTATGAGGCGCTGTTAGACCAGTGGCGGGCCCTGAAAAAAGCCGTGGAGGAGCTGGGGGTGGCATAGGCGCCGCCCCTTTTCCACGTTATATATGTATTTGTTGAATTCCTGAAATTTTTCTGTTGACATAAGGCCCCTTGGTAAGGTATAATTCTTAATTGCAAGGGATTAGTCCGAAAGGAGGGACTTTCTATGCTGAGAACCTATCAGCCGAAGAAGCTCCACAGAAAAAAGGAGCACGGCTTCCGCAAGCGCATGTCTGACAGAAACGGACGCAAGGTTTTGGCGCGCCGCCGGGCAAAGGGCAGGGCCCGCCTGTCTTATTAATTTGCCTTTTATTTTGGCGGGTGCAGTTTTATCCGGCGCTTATGGTTAAGAAACTTTTGTACGTTATAGTGCTTCTTAACTGCATGAGTCGTAATGGTTTTATTTTTGAACAAGACCATTACGCGGGTGGAGTTTTATAAACTCTGCCTGCCACTTGAAAAGCTATTTTTCAAGTGAGTCGACTATAAAGGCCACCGGGAGGCTGTTTTAAAACCGAGGAAATGCTGGATCTTTTCCAAGTGCGTGGTATTTCAGAACAACCTTTGAGAAATACTTCCGTATTTCTTGGATGCTTCACGCGAATATCCCGTTTTTGTTGAAAAAAAAGGCAGCGTTTTCTGGTTTTTGAAACAGGCTCTTGTTGTGGCCTTTATTTGTTATAAAGAGGGCCCCGAGAAAGAGGAAGGCAGGCTGTTTTTGGACAAGATGATTTCGCTTTGCAGGAACAATGATTTTCGCCGGGTTTATTCCCGGGGAAAGAGCTATGTTTCTCCAGTGGTGGTGCTTTATGTGCTGAAAAACCGGCAGCGGGTCCTGCGGGTAGGCATTACCACCAGTAAGAAGATTGGTAACGCTGTGCAGCGCAACCGTGCCCGGCGTGTTATTCGTGAGGCTTTTCGACCGCTGGCCCCAGAGGTTCACACTGGCTATGACCTAGTTTTTGTGGCCAGGGGTCGTACGCCTTTTGTAAAAAGCACAGAAGTGCAGGCGCATTTGGGGCGGCAGCTGAAAGCCGCTGGTTTGTGGAATGAGGCGGAAAAAGCAAAGAGCAGATGAAGTTCATTTTGATATGGCTGATTAAATTTTATAGAAATCACATTTCGCCGCATACCCAGCCTTCTTGTAAGTTTATTCCCACCTGCTCCCAGTATGGGTTAGAAGCAATCCAGCGTTTTGGCGCTTTAAAGGGTATGGCTCTGACTGTGTGGAGAATATTGCGCTGCAACCCTTGGGGTCGGGGCGGGTATGATCCGGTACCGGAAAAGAAGAAATATTAACAGGCTTTCGAAAAAAGAGTTTTTTTAAACCGTGTTGAGCGAAGCGCAGTGAAAAGGCGTTGGTTTTTTAGCAAGTCTTTGTCTGTGGCGGACAGGCCAGGAATTGCCGGTTCATGTAGAAGGAACTTGTGGATGCTTAAAAGCTTCTGGAGATCTTGAACATGGAGGCTATTCTGTATTATTTGAATTTCGCGAGAAAAAGGCTTACTACCTTATGAAAGAGTAAAGAAGGGTTAATAACACCGAATGGGAATTTTTAATTTTTTTGGCAGCATATTAGGTTATTTGTTATGGTTTTTGTATACGATCTTCCGGAACTATGGCGTAGCAATTGTTTTGTTTACCCTTATTCTCAAGGCAGTTATGTTCCCCATGTCCGTCAAGCAGCAGCGCAGTATGTCTGCTCAGACCAAGCTGACTGGCAAACAGCAGGAACTGCAAAAGCGATACGCGAATAATCAACAGAAATATAATGAGGAGCTGATGAAGCTCTATGAAAAGGAAGGGGTTAACCCTGGTTCCGGGTGTCTGACTACCTTGATTCCCTTTCCCATTATGCTGGGTATTTTCTATAGTGTAATTATGCCTCTTTCCAATACGCTTCATATTGCCAGTGAGGCTGTGGCAAAAGCCACGGACTATATTATGAAGATTCCGGGTATTGGTTCCAGCAGTGGTATGGGGATGTACACCGAACTGCAAATTATCCGCCATTTTGATGTTCTGAAGGACAACCTGACCATGTTTTCCCAGGATGATCTGGCGCGTATTGAATTCTTTTCCCAAGGTTTTCGGTTTATGGGCCTGGATATGTTGGCTTCTCCCCAGGAGTCTAGTTTTTGGACCTTCCTTTGGATGATTCCCGTGCTGTCTCTTGTATTGAGCTTTGGGTTCCAATTTTATACTAGTAAGATGAATGGGGCTCCCCAGGGCGCGGGAAAGGGCTGCACAAAAGTGATGATGTACGTTTTCCCGCTTATTAGCGTGTACTGGGCTTTTATCATGCCAGCGGCTGTGGGTATGTATAATATCATTTCTTTGTTGGCAAGCTTTTTGCAGACAATCATTATGAACAAGTACTTTAGTAATGACCAGATGGCCTCTATGGCGGAAGCTCGAAGGGCGGTTTCCCTGGAGCAGGCAGAGGCAAATGTTACCCCTTTGACCGCAGCCCAGCAGAGGATGATTGCGGAAAAGTTAAGCCATGTGCCTCAACAAAAGGCTGAAAAAGCAGTGCAGAAGCAGCAGAAACAGACACAAAAAAAGAAGAAGTCTGGTTCTGGTGATACGGCTAATTATATGGGTAGTAAGAAGTAAACTTTGTGCCAATTAGAAATGTTTTGATTTTTTGCGCGCCTTTGTGGTGAATAAGGGCGCGCTCTTTATAAAGGAGGAATAACCATGATTAAAGAGGCCGTAGCCACAGGTGAAAGCGTAGAGGTTGCTTTTGCAAACGCTTGCAAACAATTGGGCGTGGATACTATTGACGCCGGGTGTGAAGTTTTAGAAATGCCTCAGAAAAAGACTCTTGGACTTTTTGGAGGCCGGCCAGCTAAAGTGCGGGCTTATATTGAGGTGGAGGAAGCACATTCTGTATCAGTTCCTGCTCCGGCGAAGGTTTTGGAGCAGCCTGTTCCAAAGAATCTGGCTCCCAAGGCCATTCCTGTTTCAAAGCCTGTAGAGGAGGCGTCGGTTGCTGTGCCCTCTAGTGGGGGAGAAGATCTTGCGCGGAAAGCGGCGGATTATCTAAAGCAGGTATTAAGTTGTATGGGCCTGCATGATGCAACGGTTAGTATAAAGGAAATGGAGTCTGGAGCGGCTCTTACTTTGGGCGGCGAAGATATTGGTTTTGTGATTGGTCACCGGGGGGAGACCCTGGACGCCCTGCAATATCTGGCTTCTTTAGTAGCCAACCACACAGATGGCTCCTATTTCCGTCTAACGCTTGACGTAGGGAATTATAGGGAGAAGCGCAAGGAGACTTTAGAGGCTTTGGGCAGGAAGATGGCTTATCGGGCGGTAAAGACTGGTCGTAATGCTTCTTTGGAACCTATGAATCCTTATGAGCGGAGAATTATCCATACAGCGGTTCAAACTGTGGAAGGGGCTAAGTCCTGGAGCGAAGGAGAGAACCAGGGCAGGCATGTGGTGATTGGGCCAGAGGGCGGCGAGCGCTCTCAGTTCCGGAATCGCCGGGGCGGCGGCAGAGGCGGTTATAATAACCGGGGTTATGATCGGGACCGCCGGGGCGGCCGGCCCCAAAAGGGCAGTCAGTCTAGTGCGGCTCCGCGTGCTGAGGGTCCAAAGGCAGATGATCCCGGTGCGCCGATTTACGGGAAAATTGAAGCAAAAAAGTGAGATTTTTAGCGGGGCGGCTTTGTGCGGTCCCGCTTTTCTTTTTTGACTGCATTCTATGATTTGAGCATTTTGAATTGAATGGATTATCATCATAAGTGTATTGGTAATAGATTAAATTGTTGGTACAATTATTTGATAATTTTAGTATGATAATTTATAGATACTATTGTTGTAGGAGGATTTTTTGTGAGTAGTACTATTGCGGCTATCTCTACCGGACAGGCTCCGGGGGGAATTGGTGTAGTTCGTATATCAGGTCCAGAGGCCCGGCGGGTAGGGGACAGGGTTTTTTCCGCTATGAGAGGAAAGCGGCTTTGCTTAATGGATGGCTACACTTGTGCCTTTGGGTGGGTACATTCCTCTTCTGGGGATAAGTTGGATGATTGTGTGGCCACGGTTTTTGCCGCTCCCAGAAGCTATACGGGCGAGGATGTAGTAGAACTTTCCTGTCATGGAGGCCTGTATATTACTCGTCGAGTTTTACAGGAGGTGCTTTTTGCAGGTGCACAGCCAGCAGGGCCTGGAGAATTTACTAAGCGGGCTTTTTTAAATGGAAAAATGGATCTGGCTCAGGCAGAGTCTGTAATGGAGATGATCCATGCTAGTGGCCACCAGGCGGCACGTATGGCGGAAGCAGCCAGCAGAGGGGCATTGACAAAAAAAGTTGATGCAATCGCTTTTACATTGGGCCAGTTGGGGGCACATCTGGCTGCATGGGCAGATTTTCCTGAGGAAGATGTGGAGGAACTGGCAGATGAAGAGTTGGCCGCTTCACTGGCGGGTTGCCGGGCGAATTTGGAAAAGCTGCTAAAAGGCTTTGAACAGGGGCGGATTTATAGAGAGGGGCTTCGTACGGTGATTGCTGGTCGGCCGAATGTGGGAAAATCAACTTTGATGAACCTTTTGGCAGGCTGTCAGCGTTCCATTGTTACAGAGTATCCAGGTACTACCCGGGATGTGGTGGAGGAAACGGTGATGTTGGCGGGAATTCCCTTGATTCTTGCGGATACTGCTGGTTTGCGTGAGACAGAGGACCCAGTGGAAGAGATTGGGGTAGCGGCTGCTCGGGAGCGGATTTCTTCCGCTCAGCTAGTGTTGGCTGTCTTTGATGGATCCTGTGAATTAGAGGCAGAGGATATTGCTTTGATGAAGCGTCTAAGGGGCTACCCCGCACTGGCTGTAGTTAATAAAACAGATTTGGAGCAGAAGATGGATTTAGAAAAGATATATGCTCGTTTTAGCCAGGTTGTAGTGATTTCCGCTGGAGAGGGCCAGGGGATAGAGGAACTGGGTAAGGCCTTAGAGAAACTTTTAAGTGAAAAGGACTTTGATCCAGATCATGGCGAGTTGTTTACGGAACGACAGAGAAAGGCTGTTCAGCGAGCCGTTGAGAGCCTGATGGAAGGGGAAAGCGCTTTGAGTGGAGGAATGACTTTAGATGCGGTAACGGTCTGTGTGGAAGATGCCTTGGCTGCTCTCTATGAACTGACAGGCAAAAGGGTTTCAGAGGAAATTGTGGATCAGGTTTTTGAGCAGTTCTGTGTGGGAAAATAATTGATATGGATGATAAGCGACGAATTCTTTTAGTGGATGGAAATAATCTGTTATTTCAAATGTTCTTTGGAATCCCTGCCAGGATAACGGATGCGAATGGAATAGGTATTTGGGGTGTTTTAGGATTTGTGGGGGCACTTTTGAAGATTTTCCGGTACACAAAGCCTACCCATGTCGCGGTTTTGTTTGATGGAGAACATGAAAATCCTCGTAATAAATTATATGCTGGGTATAAATGCAACCGGGTTGATTATCAGGATGTTCCGGAAGAAGATAATCCTTATTCCCAATTGCCTTGGGTGTATGCTTCCCTTGATTATTTAGGAATCCCCTATAAAGAAACCATTGATTGTGAAGCTGACGACTGGATGGCTGGTTATGTAAGCCGATATGGTGTGGAAGATGAGATTATAATTTCCTCCTTTGACAGTGATTTTTTTCAGCTGCTTAGTGCAAATGTGAAGGTTTTTCGCTATCGCGGTAAAAAATCTTATTTTTGTGGAATAGAATATCTTCGAGATCGTTTTGGAATTGAGCCATGCCAGTATGCGGATTTTAAGTCGTTAATAGGGGATTCCTCGGATCATATTAATGGTGTACGGGGAATAGGGCCGAAAACGGCCGCTGCTCTATTGCGTGAGTTTGGTAGTCTTTCTCAGCTGATTGAGAATGCTGTACACATTTCTAACCCTAGATTAAGGACCACTGTTTTGGAAAATACTGAGCGTCTGCTTTTGAATGATCAGTTGATTCGCTTAAGTGGTTATGCGGAACTGCCTTTTGAACTATCGGAAATGGAATTTTCTGATGTCGTTTTTACTACTTGGGAAGTTTTACATGGGATTGGCCTGAAGTAACTTTGATGTGAATCTTACTTATGGATCATTTTGGAGATTTGGGGTCAGATCCGGGCTAAGAATAATTTATTCATGTTATTAAGGAGTTCTGTTTATGGTATCAACATATTTTGCTGGATATTTGGATGTGGCTGTAATAGGCGCGGGCCATGCGGGAATTGAGGCCGGTTTATCCGCAGCCCGTCTGGGTTGCAAAACTACTGTGTTTACGATTAACTTGGATGCTGTGGGAAACTGTCCCTGTAATCCTAGTATTGGTGGAACCGCTAAAGGCCACTTAGTGCGGGAGATTGACGCTTTGGGGGGAGAGATGGGAAAGACAGCGGACGCATGTATGCTGCAAAGCCGGATGCTGAACCTGGGAAAAGGACCTGCTGTGCATTCCTTGCGGGCGCAGATTGATCGAAACCGCTATTCTCAAATGATGAAACAGAAGCTGGAACGTTGTGAAAATCTTACTCTTCGGCAGGCGGAGGTGGTCAGTCTGAAGAGAGAGGAAAGGGACTGGAAGATATTTACACGATTTGGTGCTGTTTTTCAGGCAAAGACGGTGATTATCTGTACGGGAACTTTTTTAGGCGGCAAGATTTATGTGGGCGAGGTAGTAATGGACAGTGGCCCAGACGGAATGTTTCCCTCTGCCTTTTTGCCGGATTCTCTGCGAGAGCTAGGTATCTCTTTGCGTCGATTCAAGACGGGTACTCCGGCCCGAGTACTGCGCTCCTCTATTGATTTTTCTGGATTAGAGATCCAGCAGGGAGATGAGCCAGTGGAACCCTTTTCCTTTGAAACAGTGGAACCGCTGGCAAATAAGGTGGACTGCTATGTCAGCTGGACGAATGAAGGAACCCATCGGGTAATTCGAGAAAATTTTCATCGGTCTCCTATGTATTCGGGGATGATTGATGGGGTAGGGCCCAGGTATTGTCCCAGTATTGAGGATAAAGTCAAGCGTTTTCCCGATAAAACAAGGCATCAGCTGTTTATTGAGCCTTGTGGCTTAAATACGGAGGAAATGTATCTGCAAGGTATGAGTTCTTCTTTGCCAGAAGAGGTGCAGGTGGCCTTTTATCGTACCATTCCAGGGTTGGAGCGGGTACAGATTATGCGTACTGCTTATGCCATTGAATACGACTGCTGTGACCCTTTGCAGCTGCAAGGAACCTTAGAATTCCGCGATTGGCCTGGGCTATATGGAGCGGGACAGTTTAACGGCAGTTCTGGCTATGAAGAGGCCGCAGCCCAAGGACTGGTGGCAGGAATTAACGCGGCTTTAAAAGTGCAGGGAAAGCCTCCTTTGGTCCTGGACCGGGCAGGCTCTTATATCGGTACTTTGATTGATGATTTAATTACAAAAGGCGTTTCAGACCCTTATCGAATGATGACTTCTCGTTCTGAGTACCGGCTGGTATTGCGGCAGGATAATGCGGACGAAAGGCTGACCCCGGTGGGCCGGCAGCTGGGCCTGATTTCGGATTGGAGATGGGACAAATTTAATGAAAAGCAAGAGCAGAAACGACGGGAGCTGCAGCGAGCTAATGCTACTATTTTTCCGCCCACAGATCTGCTGAATCAAATACTTGTTTCATGTGAAACAACAGCTGTTTCCACGGGTGTTCGTTTGGCGGAGCTTTTGAGACGTCCCCAAGTTACTTACGCGGCTTTAGAACCAGTGGATACGAACCGTCCTTTGCTTCCCAAAGCAGTCTTGGAGAGTGTTGAAATTGAGCTGAAGTATGAGGGATATATCCGCAGACAAATGGCTGATATTGAAGAAATGCGGAGAGTGGAGCGAAAGGAACTGCCGCCCGATATAAATTATCAAGCTATTGTTGGCCTTCGCTTAGAGGCAATAGAAAAGCTTGAGAAAGTCCGGCCTGCTAATTTAGGCCAGGCAGGGCGTGTGTCGGGAGTGAGTCCAGCAGACATCTCAGTGCTGATGATCTGGCTGGCGGCCCAAGAGGGGGATAGAAAAAACACATAAAGACTTTGGAAAATATAGGTGCTCAAGGCTGACTTAATATGCTGGAGCTAGAGAGGAATAGAAGGATTTAATTACAAGAAAAAGGAGTAGAGAATATTGGTAAACATAATGGAACAGCTGCTGGAAATGGCAAAATCTTTTGGACTGCGTTTGACCAGGGAACAGGGAGAGAAATTCCAAATTTATATGGAACAGCTGCTGGAATGGAATGAAAAATTGAATTTAACCGCTATTACCCAGCCAGAAGAAATTGTAGAAAAGCATTTTCTTGACAGCTTAACAGTTTTAAGTGTTTGTAACCTTAAGGAGGGAGCCAGGGTCCTAGATGTAGGGACAGGGGCTGGATTTCCTGGGATGCCCATGAAGATTCTCCGGCCAGATTTGGAAGTTACACTAATGGATGGAGCAAATAAACGGCTTTGTTTTTTGGAGGAGGTTTGCGGGCGGCTGGGACTGGATTGCCCTCGGGTGCATAAGCGGGCCGAAGAGGCTGGACGGGATAAAGACATGAGAGAGAGCTTCGATTTGGTGACTGCTCGGGCAGTGGCAGCGCTGAATGTACTTAGTGAATACTGTTTACCCCTGGTAAAAATGAAGGGCCTTTTTGTAGCCATGAAGGGACCAGGGGCTGAGAAAGAATTGAATGAGGCGAAGCAAGCTTTAGAGATTCTGGGCGGCAGTCAGGTGGAGTTAAAGCCGGTCTTATTGCCCCATGCTGGGGAGCGAAACCTGGTGGTGGTGCGAAAGCTGGCCTTTACTCCCAAGAGTTACCCAAGACATGGTGGGACAATTGTGAAGCATCCTCTATAAATTTTTTGTTTTGTTATTGACATTTGTTATTTATGATGTTATAATTGTTTCAGAGAGGAGGTGACAAAATGAATGTAAAAGCTTTAGTAATATGTCTAGGCTGTGTTACTGCAATTGCTTCTACTCCAAATCTGCCCAGGACATTTCAAAAACAAGCACCGCAAACCATGGAACAGGCCTTTTCGCTTCATGACCCGGAATATTATGCTTATATGAATTTGGAGCAGGCAGAAGAAGCAATGAAGCCCGTGATTCTTGAAGCAAGGAAACGGATTATTAACCGAGTGGACGCTTGGTCGCAAGATGGGATTGAGGGTTACATCCTCAGTCCTGATGGGACAAAAGAGCGGGTCCCAAATTTTCACGAGTTGTTTCCTGCTGATTGGAAGCCAATCAATCCGGAATATTAATATAATAAATCCTTCACTAGCCACAAGAACAATTCTTAGAGAGCATCCTTCAGGAATTGTTCTTTTTTTGCCCCGCCGACAAGTAGCAACAAAACTCGCGCTTGGTTTGTAGTAAAATAGGTCTTGCAAAGGAGGTAAGGCAGGATGTTCACAAAGGACAAGCTGAAACTGATTAAACTTCCCATTAATAAAATCTTGCCAAACCCGTCCCAGCCGAGAAAGATATTTCGTGAGGACGAATTGCAGAGCTTGGCCCAAAGTATCGTCGAAAATGGCCTGCTTCAGCCAGTGACAGTCAGGCGAGAGAGCGGCGCATACTTTTTGGTGGCGGGAGAGCGTCGGCTTCGGGCCTGTAAGCTGGCAGGATTAAAGGAAATACCTGCGATTTTATCAGATTGCGAACCTGAAGATAGCGCAGTGCTAGCTCTTTTGGAAAATGTTCAACGCAGGGACCTGCAAATGTTTGAACAGGCCAACGCCATTCTAGCATTATTACGAGAATGGCAAATCACCCAAGAAGAGGCGGCCCGGCGGCTGGGAATGAGCCAATCCTATTTAGCGAATAAGATTCGGCTGCTGAAATTGAGCCCAGAGGAACAGTCTGAGATTATTAATAATAACTTAACAGAGCGCCATGCTAGGGCGCTGCTGCGGGTAGACGATATTGAACTGCGGCAGAGAATTTTGCGCACCGTCATTATGCGAAACCTGAATGTGGCCCAGACGGAAGAGCTGATTTTAGAGGCTTTAAAGCCGCGAGAACCAGTGCGGCGGCCCAAGCGTACTTTTGTGGCAAAGGATATCCGCTTATTTATTAATACCATTGACCATGCGGTGGACGCCATGAAGACAGCTGGGATACAGGCCCATACGGAGAAAAAGGAGACGGAAGACTATATCGAGTGTGTGGTGCGCATTCCTAAATTATCACGAGTACAAGTTTAACCCATTCCCTTATTCATTTCCCACAGAAGGCGGCCGGGGCTGAAAAGCTCCGGCCGTCAGCTTTTGTTTCACGTGGAACAGAGAAAAAGTAGACGGGCAGAGCAAGAAACAAAATAGGAATAGGGCGACATTCTTTTAATAAATCTACAAAATATTGGGACTGGAAAAAAGCCCCATTCTGTGTTATAATGTGAGTGAATTACTGGATTTTTAGAAAGGCAACAAACAACTAAAGAGAGTGAAGAAAATGGGAAAAATTATTGCCGTGGCTAACCAAAAGGGCGGCGTGGGGAAAACCACCACAGCGGTCAACTTGGCGGCAGCGCTGGGCAGTATGGGCAAAAAGATACTTTTGGCCGATGCGGACCCCCAGGGCAATACCACCAGCGGCGTGGGGGTGGACCGACGCAACTGCCCGGTGACAATGTATCAGGTAGTTATCGGGGGAGCAAAGGCGGCGGATGCCATTGTGAAAACAGAATTCGAGAACCTGGAGCTGCTGCCTGCCAGTATTGACATGGCGGCGGCAGAGATTGAGTTGGCCTCGGTGGAAAAACGAGAGGAGCGGTTAAAGGAGCCATTGGCTGGGGTGCGGAGCAAATATGACTATATCTTCATTGACTGCCCCCCTTCTTTAGGACTGATCACCACGAATTCTCTAAACGCTTCAGATACCATCCTTATCCCAATCCAATGCGAATACTACGCTTTGGAGGGGCTTTCTCAGCTAATGAACACCATTCGCCGGGTAAAGCGCCAATATAACAATATGCTGGAGTTAGAGGGAGTATTACTGACTATGTACGACGGCCGGCTAAACCTGACCCAACAGGTGGTAGAGGAAGTGAAGAAGTACTTTCCACGAAAGGTCTTTAAAACAGTTATTCCCCGGGCTGTGCGGCTTTCAGAGGCTCCGGGTTTTGGCCAGCCGGTGATGTATTATGATAAAAGCTCAAAGGGCGCCCGGGCCTATCAGGAACTGGCAGAGGAGCTGCTGAAAAGTAAGACATGATAGAGAGCGAGCGCAGGAAAGAATTAGGATGGTAAAGGGAAATGTTTAAAGGTGGCATGAAAGTCTCGGTAATGAGACAGTAAAAGTTTTACTATTTTCCGCTGCCAGCTTGATCTATGTTACATGACCCAAATTGCTTGAGGCCGCCAAAGTAACCGGCAGTGCCTCATTCAAAAGTTGCGGTGGGGTCCCTCTACTGCACAATATTTACATCAGGCCTGCATGAACATTTTTTAGAAAGGATTTTATGATGAGCGTGAAAAAACGTGGACTGGGCAAGGGGCTAGACGCCATCTTCGCGGAAAACGCGGCGGAAAACGGCGAGGGAACGGTGGCAGTGCGCATCAGTGAAATCGAGCCAAACCGGGACCAGCCCAGAAAAGAATTTGACCCGGCCGCTCTTTCAGAATTGGCAGAGT
Organism: Oscillospiraceae bacterium; assembly: GCA_910574935.1. Lineage (GTDB taxonomy): Bacteria > Bacillota > Clostridia > Oscillospirales > Acutalibacteraceae > Acutalibacter > Acutalibacter intestini. Next base: position 267,545 of record CAJTCU010000003.1, on the reverse strand, counting down.
CCATAGCGCAGCACGGGGTGCTTCAACCTATTTTGCTGCGGCCCATGGTCAGTGGCGGATACCGTATTGTGGCTGGGGAACGCCGGTGGCGGGCGGCACGCATGGCTGGCCTTTCCGAGGTGCCCGCAGTGGTGCGGGAAATGAGCGATGGGGAAGAGATGCTCTTCGCTCTCATCGAGAACCTACAGCGGGAGGACTTAAGCCCCCTGGAAGAGGCCAGGGGGTACCAACAGCTGATAGAGGCCCAGGGCTTTACCCAGGAGAAGGCGGCAGAAGCAGTGGGAAAATCCCGGCCCGCCGTGGCCAACGCGCTGCGGCTGTTGAACCTGCCGGAGGAGATTCAGCAGATGGTAGAAAGAGGAGAACTCTCCGCCGGACATGCCAGAACCCTGCTAAGCTTTAAGAACCAGGAGGATATGCTGGCGGCAGCCCAGAGAGCGAAAGAGGGCGCTTCTGTGCGGGAGCTGGAGGCATTAGCCAAGAAAAGCGCGGAGACAAAGGAGCCCCAGGCGATACCCCGATCTAGCCAGCCCAGCCAGTTTTACGCAGAGGCCCAGTTGGCAGTGAGCGATTACCTGGGCCGAAAGGTAAAGGTGGCGGGCTCAAAGAAAAAGGGTGTTTTGCAGATTGAATTTTATGGGGAAGAGGACCTGCAAAACCTGCTTAGTGAACTAAAACTAAAGGAATAGTAGGAAAAAAGATGGAACGCCGCGCCATGATGCGTGGGTGCAGGGATGCTAGTTCCTGACAGGATTTGGGCAGGCAGCCCCTTGTTATGCGCAAAGTACAAGAGATCCTCTGGCAGCTAGAGAGTCTATCCCTGGTTTCTATTACTTGAAAAATGGAAGGATAGCTTTTACTTTAGGTTGGTCTCTTTGAAAGATTAGTGCTTAAAAATTGGAGGAATCATTATGCTAGATATTCGACTGGTCCGTACTAACCCGGACCTGGTAAAGGAAAATATCAAGAAGAAATTTCAAGAAGAAAAGCTGCCCCTGGTGGATGAAGTTCTGGATCTAGACGCAAAGTTCCGGGCCAGTAAGGCTCGGGGCGACGAGCTTCGCCGCCAGCGCAATACCATCAGCAAGGAAATTGGAAAGCTCATGGGCCAGGGCAAAAAGGAAGAGGCAGAGCAGACCAAGAAGAAGGTGGCCGAAATTGCCGGCGAACTGGCTGAAATGGAGCAGAAAGAGGCGGAGATGACCGCCGAGATCAAAAAGCGCATGATGGTGATTCCAAACATCATTGACAGCAGTGTGCCCGTAGGCAGGGACGACAGTGAAAATGTTGAGCTGGAGCGCTTTGGCGATCCTGTTGTACCGGAGTTTGAGGTACCCTATCATACGGAGATTATGGAGCGCCTAAACGGCATTGATTTGGACAGTGCCCGGCGCACGAGCGGAAACGGTTTCTATTATCTGATGGGGGACATTGCCCGGCTGCACGAGGGTATCTTGGCCTACGCCCGGGACTTTATGGTAGATAAGAAGGGCTTTACCTACTGCATTCCGCCCTTTATGATCCGCAGCGATGTGGTCACTGGGGTCATGAGCTTCGCCGAGATGGAAAACATGATGTATAAGATTGAAGGGGAGGACCTATACCTGATTGGCACCAGCGAGCACTCGATGATTGGTAAGTTTGCCGGCGAGTTGCTCACCGAAGACCAGTTACCTCAAACCCTTACCAGTTATTCCCCCTGCTTCCGCAAGGAGGTGGGCGCCCATGGCATTGAGGAGAGGGGCGTTTATCGTATTCATCAGTTTGAGAAGCAGGAGATGATTGTGGTCTGTAAGCCCCAGGACAGCATGGAGTGGTACCATAAGATGTGGAGCTACTCGGTGGAGTTCTTCCGCTCCCTTGATATTCCGGTACGCACCCTAGAGTGCTGTTCGGGAGACTTGGCAGATCTAAAGGTAAAGAGTGTAGATATTGAGGCCTGGTCTCCCAGACAGAAGAAATATTTTGAGGTGTGCAGTTGCTCAAATATGGGAGATGCCCAAGCCAGGCGGCTGGGCATTCGGGTGAAGAACAAGGAGGAGAATTACTTCCCCCACACCTTAAACAACACTGTGGTAGCCCCGCCCAGGATGCTCATTGCTTTCTTAGAGAATAATTTGCAGGCTGATGGAAGCATTCGTATTCCAGAACCACTGCGCATGTATATGGGGGGAAAGGCCGCCATCGGGACCCCTATGGGAGAGTAAAATGAAAAAGTCGGGCTTAATCGCATTAGTGGTTCAAGTAGTAGTCCTAGCCGGACTGCCTGCTCTAAACCTGATCTTTGGTAGTCTGGATATATACTTTGCGGTGGACATATTAATTCTTCTGGTCATTCACCCCACCTGCTCTTTGGGAATGGGGATTTTTGCCGGGCTGGATATAAGGGCCCGGTGGTGGCTGCTTTTGAGTGGTCCCCTGCTGGCACTGTGCGCAGAATGGATCTTTTTTGCCCTTGAAATGGACTTCCTAATTTATGCTGGAATCAACTTTCTGCTAGGCATTGTGGGGATGGTTTCCACAATCTTGGTCCGGCAGGTAATTTTGAAAAAAGGTTGATCTCTTTTGTAGAATAAAAAAGGAAATAAGATTACAAGATCAAAGAGAGGAAAGCTGGCTAAAAGTCAGCTTTCTTTTTTGATAGGATTGAAGAAAAGTGCAGCTGGCTGTACTTAGATATGTATCCTAACAGGGAGATAGAGTGAGGTCCTGGCATAGAAGAGAATTGCGGTGGGAATAGCAGGGAGAGAAGTAAAAGTTTAATTCCCGATTATGTCCAAGCTCCGGATTTTGCCCAGTAGCGTAAACCCAGTTAAAAATCGGTAGATAGGGATTTTTAAGCTGGGCAATAAAGCTCCGGTTCAAAAGAGCCAAGAAATCTCTGTTTGAACCGGGTTAACGACAACGCATACCAGAAGAAGAAAAAACCCCCTTCCAGGAAAACGCACTTTGCGGCACAGAATGATTAAAAAGGAATTCTAAAAAATACATCATGATATATGCTTAGAAAACTGCTGGCATTTCTGTCCATAGCGGACAGGCTACATGCTGGTTTATTACCTTTTGTAGAGAATTGTCCATAGAGTCTGGAAGAGTGAGGAAGCCGCAAAAGAAAAAAGCCATCCAAGAGAAAACCTCGGATGGCCTTAAATATGGTATACATACGTTATACTTTATTGTTCATCTCCGGGCTTAAAATCTTCCGGCGGACGATGATTAGGCAGTGAGAGAAACCAGCGCACTCCAAAGCGGTCCACCAGACAGGCGGCCCATGGGCTCCAGGGCAGCTGCTTGGGCTCTATGATTATATGCGCGCCCTGACGCAGCAGCGAAAAAGCTCGGTCAACCTCTTCCCGAGTCTGGAAAAACACCCCCAGCTCTACAGGGTTTCCTCTAGGCTCAATAGCGTCTCCTGCCTCACAAACCGAGACCAATGGGTCACCGTCTACCATAAGTTCGGAATGAAAATATCCGCCGTCCTCGTTAAGTACATGATACCCAAGTTCCGCTCCAAAAGCGGCCTGATAGAGCTTCACCGCTTCCCGGCTGTTTTTTACATAAAGGCCAACGCCAAGACTCATAAATACAACCTCCGTTTTACTGCTTAAAACCTAGAAACAACTCCTCCACCTGGGCAGTATGCGCTATATTAGCATCTTCGCGACTTTTGTCTACATAGATCATCAGGTATTTTCCATTAAGCTGTGCGTGAACCTCATTTCCCAAAATGGTAAAAAAGCCCTTGGTCTGTACGCTGTCCACACATTCTTTTCCCTTCTGGTCCAGGTTGTCCAGGTCGAACTCATAAAATTCCGCCTGAATGGTGCTGCCTCCAAAGCGGAAGCTGTACCGGCAGCCAGCTATAGCGCCGATCTCCTTATAGGACATCTCCACCGGGTCCCCAGCAATGGCCTTGTTGGCAGAGAGATAACCACACAGGCCCTCCAGGTTATCCTCATAACCTGTGTCCTCCACTGCCTCTTGGGTAATGCCGGAAGAAGCGCTCTCCAGGACTGCCACAGACTGGGTGGGGCCGCCGCCGCAGGCAGAAAGGGATAGGGCCAGGGCAGCGGCACCCATGAACATAATCAGTTTTTTCAACATGTTTTATCATCCTTTTTGTAAAAAGAAAAGCGCCGCAGCAAACTGCCCAGCGCCCTTCCCTCAAATATATTCCCAGGGGCCTCTTGACTGAAACCCGCCGAACTTGGTGACCCGGACGAGAATCGAACTCGTGTTACCGCCGTGAAAGGGCGGTGTCTTAGCCGCTTGACCACCGGGCCATTTGGTAGCGGTAAATGGACTTGAACCATCGACACTTCGGGTATGAACCGAATGCTCTAGCCAGCTGAGCTATACCGCCACATATGCGTCCCGCCATGAACGGGACGCTCATTATTATAATGGATGAAAAAGAGAATGTCAAGGGGTTTTCGAGAAATTTTAAGCGTTTATGGAATAATTCGGCGCTTCTTTTGTGATTTGAATGTCATGGGGGTGGCTCTCTTTAAGGCCAGCGCCTGTAATGCGCACAAACTGGGCCTTTTCATGAAGTTGCTCAATGTTTGCACAGCCGGTGTATCCCATGCCGGAACGAAGACCACCCAGCATTTGGAAGATAGTCTCGGCCAGGGGGCCCTTATAGGGAACCCGGCCCTCTACGCCTTCAGGCACAAACTTTTTCTGTTCGCCCTGGAAGTACCGGTCGCTGCTGCCCTTGCCCATGGCGCCCAGGCTGCCCATACCCCTGTATACCTTGAACTGCCTGCCCTGGTACAATTCGTAGTCGCCAGGAGCCTCTTTGCAGCCAGCCACCATAGATCCCAACATCACACAGTTGGCTCCAGCGGCCAGGGCCTTGACAATATCTCCGCTATATTTAATGCCCCCGTCGGCAATAACTGGAATATCCTGTTTAGCTGCCTCGCAGGCCGCGTCAAATACAGCGGTGATCTGGGGCACGCCAATGCCTGCCACCACCCGGGTGGTGCAGATGGATCCTGGGCCAATACCCACTTTCACACAGTCTGCTCCCGCATCAATCAGGGCTTTCGCTCCTTCGGCAGTAGCCACGTTGCCAGCAATGACCTGTAGGCTGGGATAAGCCGCCTTTACTTTGCTGACAGCCTTGATCACACCGTCATTATGTCCATGGGCTGAATCTAGGGCCACTACATCCACCTGGGCTTCCACCAAAGCCGCCACCCGGTCCAAAACATCGACGGTTGCGCCAATCGCCGCGCCACAGAGCAGGCGTCCGCTCTGGTCCCTGGCAGAGTTGGGGTAACGCACAGCCTTCTCAATGTCTTTAATGGTGATCAGTCCCTTAAGGCGCATGTTGCCGTCCACGAGGGGCAGCTTCTCAATGCGATGGCGCCGCAGAATCTCCTGGGCCTGCTTCAGGGTGGTACCCACCGGGGCAGTGACAAGGTTTTCTTTGGTCATCACGTTCTTTACCGGCTGGTTAAAGTCCTCGCCCTCCATAAAACGCAGATCCCGGTTTGTGATAATGCCCACCAGTACGCCGTCCTCACAGATAGGCACACCGGAAATTTTGAAGCGGCCCATCAGCTCCTCAGCCTCCATCACCAGGCTGTCTGGAGAGAGGAAGAAGGGGTTGGCAATTACGCCGTTCTCGCTGCGCTTTACCCGGTCTACCTGGTCAGCCTGATTTTCGATGGTCATGTTTTTGTGGATAATGCCTACGCCGCCCTCGCGAGCAATGGCCACGGCCATGTCGGACTCGGTAACAGTGTCCATAGCGGCAGTGAGGATGGGAGCATTTAGCCGGATGGTCTTGGTCAACTGGGTGGTAAAATCCACCTGGTTGGGCAGTACGTATGACTCGGCGGGAATGAGCAGAACATCGTCAAAGGTAAGCCCTTCTTTGCCGAATTTGTGTTGGAAATCCATTTTCATCACATTCACACTCTCTTTCCGATAAATTTAAACCTCTTTCCTTGTTTTCCGTTCCTTTTCCGCGAGTGGAGCGGGGATGTTATTAACAAAAAATTATAGCACCAAAGGAAGATCTTTTCAAGTGGGAGAAGTGACGAAGTTTTTTTACAGTTTAGGGGGGGAGTCGGGTAGAATGGTAGTGGAGAGACGAGCAGGCGTGGCCGCTGGGCACTTCCTGGTCTTTGCTTGACAGCACCTGGCCGCTCTGGTATAATAAGAACATATTTTCTAGAGCTTGTTTGAGAAGAGAAAATGGCTGCTTCTATTCTTACAGAAAAGACAGTGTTTTCCATATTTTAAACAGGCTCCTATTTTATTTTTAGGAGGCGCCTTATGCAGTATCGGGAACTTGGCAAGACCGGCCTAAAGGTCAGTGAGATCGCCCTGGGCGGCGAGTGGTTGGAGCGGCATAACACCCAAGAGTGCCGGGAGGTTATCCTCCACGCAGAGGAGCGGGGGATTAACTTGCTGGACTGCTGGATGTGCGAGCCAAACGTGCGCTCCAATATCGGCAGGGCCATTGCCGGACGCCGGGAAAAGTGGATCATCCAGGGGCATATCGGCTCTGTCTGGGTAGACGGCCAGTATACCCGCACACGGGACGTAAAACTGTGTCGGCAGGGCTTTGAGGACCTGCTGGCCCGGATGGAGACGGACTATATCGACCTGGGGATGATCCATTTCGTGGACCGGGCAGAGGACTGGGAGGCGGTGACAAAAGGCCCGTTTTATGACCTGGTCCAGGAGCTGAAAAACACCGGGAGGATCCGCCATGTGGGCATGAGCACCCATAACCCGGATATGGCCAAAAAGGCCGTAGAAAGCGGGTGGATTGAGGTCATTCTGTTCAGTGTGAATCCAGCTTTTGACCTGCTGCCGCCCACGGACAATCTGGACAACTATTTTGTAAAGGAATATGCCCCGGAGCTCTCCGGCATCGACCCCGCCCGGACAGAGCTATATAACCTGTGCGAGAGCAAGGGCGTGGCGCTTACAGTGATGAAGCCCTATGCGGGGGGAAGGCTGTTCCAGGCGGAGCAGTCCCCCTTTGGCACGGCCTTGACTCCTGTGCAGTGCATCCATTACTGCCTCACCCGTCCCGGCGTGGCGGCGGTGCTGCCCGGCTGCGAAACCGTGGAGCAGGTGGACGCAGCCGTGGCCTATGAGACCGCCACACCGGAAGAGCGGGACTATGCCAGTGTGCTGGCGGCGGCCCCCCAGCACCGGTTTAGCCAGGGGGAGTGTACATACTGCGGCCACTGCAAGCCCTGCCCCGCAGAGATTGACATCGCCATGGTGAACAAATACTACGACCTGGCCCTGATGCAGGAGGATGTTCCCGCGTCTATTCGGGAACACTACCGGGGGCTGGCACATGGCGCCGACCAGTGCATTGGCTGCCGGAGCTGTGAGGAACGCTGTCCCTTTGGCGTGAAGATCGCAGAGCGCATGGAAAAGGCCGCGAAGCTGTTTGTATAAACACAAAAATTTCCGGCAGCGGAAACCTTAGAGTCTGTGTGAAAACTCGGAAACAGGGTCTGTTTTGCCCAGAAATGGTAGCTTCGGCGTCAAAAAGTCTCGAAAGGCGCCAGCGTTTCTCCGAATTTAAAACAGACTCTAAGCCTATCAAAAATATTCTTCAGTGTGGTGGTTTTGGACAAACGCAAGCAGTTTGTGACAGGACAAGCGGCGGGAGATCAGGTATAAATCAGTCAAAGAGGTGACAGAAATGGACTGGATGAGAAGTTTGCGGGGTGCAATAGAGTATATGGAAGGGCACATGACAGAGCCCATGGGCCCTGTGGAAGTAGCCAGAGCGGTGAACATCTCACCTTTTTATCTCCAAAAGGGATTTCAGATCATCACTGAATACTCTATTAGCGAGTATATCCGCAACCGCCGGTTGTATATGGCAGCCATGGACCTGGTGGCAGGGGAGAAGGTTATTGACACTGCCTTTAAATACTGCTACCAGACCCCGGAAAGCTTTACAAAGGCCTTTGTCCGGTTCCATGGTTTCCCTCCCTCCCAAGTGAAGGGGAAACGCATGGACATAAAGCCCTTTCTGCCTCTGAAAATAAAAATATCCATTCAAGGAGGAACCAGCATGGACTATGTCATTGAAAGGGAAGGCCCCAAAACGTTTATTGGTTTTGCGGAGAGCATCCCCGAGGGGAAAGGCTATGAGCAGTGCCCAAAGTTCTGGGATAAGCTGAAGGAGGAACATTTTCATGCGGTTTGTCAGGGGAAAAAACCGGAGACAGCCATAGAGCGGGCTATTATGGAGAATAATATTGGCATGTTCGGGGTATGTATTGAGGATGAAGCGGACCCCAGTAGTTTTACCTACATGGTGGCAGGTCCCTATAATGGCGGGCCCGTGCCGGATGGCTTGACCGTGCGGGAGATTCCCGCTGCCACTTGGGCCAAGTTCCGGGCAGTGGGTCCGCTGCCGGGATCGTTACAGAGCATAAACACCCAAATTTTCCAGGAGTGGCTTCCCGGCAACCCAGACTATGAGCTGGCTTTTCCGGTGAATCTGGAACTATATGACTCGGGGGATACCGGCAGCGCTGGCTACCGGTGCTACATTTGGCTGCCGGTTACGGAGAAAGAGGCGGACCAGGAAAATTGAGGGGAAAGAAAACCATCCTTCCCAGTATTTTAGGAAAGGACGGCAACACGGCCCAGAGCTCGGGATACACCCAGTGGTTATGGGAGGGCGTAAACATTCCCCTTATCTTTAATATTGAGGTATGGGTTTTGGAAAGACCCAATAGGGTTGGAGGGCTGACGGGCATATGGGGAGCCACAACGACCTGGTTCGTAGCTTTGCGCCATAGGGAGGAGCGCTTCTTCACCCAGGAACCAGATATCTTTGGTTCAATGATTCAATATATTAAAGAAAAATGGACTGGTCCTGGGGGATGCGGGATCGGGCTTTATAGACCCAAAAGACCGAAAAGGACCGCCAATATTTTCCTATATTAAGAAAAGAACGCTGTGAAAATGGCGATTTGAGCCGTGGAGAGAGGCCCCTTAATGGCAAGATATGAGCCAAACTGATTTTATACCGCAAAGTTGTGGGCGCCGATGACAGCTACCACCTGCCGGGACCAGATCCACTTATTGGTGGTCTTGGCCGGGTTATAGTAATAGATGGCGCCGCCGGTGGGGTCGCAGCCGTTAATGGCCTCTCGGGCCGCCGTATAGGCCGAGTCCGCCACCGGAGCGTTCACACCGCCATCATATAAACAGGAAAACGCCCCTTCCTGGTATATGACGCCTGAAAGAGTATTGGGAAAGGAGGGGTGGGCAATGCGGTTCATAATGACCGCGCCCACCGCCACCTGTCCCTGATAGGGCTCGCCCCTGGCCTCGGCGGAGATAATGGTGGCCATAAGCTGTATGTCGCTTTCAGAAAAGCCGCCATAGTTGCCCCCAGAACCACCACCGCCCGTGAGTCCAAGAGCCTCTAAAGTCTTTGGCCCCACAATGCCATCGTCATCCAGGCCGTTGTCTCGCTGAAAAGAGATCACGGCATTTTTTGTTTTTGTTCCGTAAATTCCATCCGCATTGCCGGGGTCGTAGCCAAGCTTTTGCAGTTTTTGTTGAATCCGCGTAACTTCGCTGCCAGTGGAACCATACTTGGAAAGAGCCTTGGCGCCGCCGGAATCCATGAGCATAAGAAGAACCATTACGTTGACAAGGAGCACCACACCGGCCCTCCAAAAAAGAATAAACGTCTTTTTTTTATCAATTTTCATACGGCGACGCCCCTTTCTATAAATCATTCTATGCGGTCCAGGACAAACTATGTCTGGAAAGCCCTGGAAATTGATCTATATATTGTAAAATATCGGGAATAAAATTCAATATATAGTATGCGCAAAAAAACTCAGAAAAAAATCGAAAAAAATTGAAAAAAGGTGTTGACTTTCCGGGAAGGGTGTG